>NZ_SWAR01000024.1 GCF_006386545.1 Methylibium rhizosphaerae
GCCGCCCTGCCAGCTTGGAATCACTTCTACAACTGGCACCGTCCTCACCACGGCATCGGCTGCTTGCCTCCCATGTCCCGAATCAAGAGATCGCGAAAGAACCTCTTGACTCTTCACACCTAGTCCTGCGGCGCGCCGCCGGCCTGCCGTTCGATCCACTGCAGGGTCAGCAGGCCGCGGGCGGTGACCAGCCGGTCGCCGTCGGCCAGCAGGCGCTGGAAGCTCTCCTGCAGCTCGTACTCCGAGGCCTCGCCGAGCGAGAGACGCTTGCGCACGGCGTCCAGTTCCTGGCGCCGCGCCGCCACCGTCTCGGAAAGCAGCGCCGTACTGCGCACGCCGCCCTGAAGCACCGGTGGCGCCGCCTCGCCGTCCGGGGCCGCCACCACGACGGGCGCGACCGGGTTCGACAGCGCCGGCGCCAGCGCCCGGGCCAGCTCGTCGGCCGGCACGAGGCACAGGCGCGCCATGACCTGCACGAGTTGGGCCTGCTGCGTGGACAGGTGCTGCACCAGGGCCCCGGCCGTGGCGGCGCGGGCGTCGAGTTGCGCCAGCGCGTCGGCCGCCACCTGCCGCGGCCCATCGGCCGCCACCTGCCGCGGCCCATCGGCCGCGAGCAGCTGCTTCTGGCGCGCCAGGCTCGCGCCCAGCTCGCGAGCCATCAGGAGCCGCACGCCCGTGACGCGGGCGCCGAGGTAGAGCCCGGCAATGCGCGCCGGCAGCGGGGTCGCCGACGTCTCCTCCTGGAAGTCGGGGTGGGCCTGGCCGACCAGGGAGCGGCGCAGCGCGGCATCGATGAGCGTGTTGAGCGCCGGCTCGTGCAGCGCCGCCCACCAGCTGTCCTGCCGGGGGGCGGCAGCCGCCAGCGGCGCTGTCGCCTCGACCAGGGCCGCGTGCGAAGGCAAGCAGCCTGCGGCCAGCGCGGCGGCAAGGGCGGCCGCGCTGGCCAGCGAGCGTGAAGCGATGAATCGGTACGTCATGTGCAGGTCTCCGGCCGCCAGGCCCGCACGATGAGCGCCTGTGGTTGCGGCCGCGCTGCCGGCATGTCAAGGCGTGTAAAGCGCGCGCGCCATCGGGTCACTTCGCGGCCGTGAGCTTCTTCTTCAGCTCCACACCCACGCCCTTGTTGACGAAGTCGTAGACGGCCACCTTCGACAGGTCGACCTCGCCGGGCTTGTAGAGGCCGGCCTTGACCATCTTGTCGTGGAAGTCCTTCACCCGCTGGGGCTTCATCGCACCCACGCCCAGCGTGGCGGCGTCGCCCGAGTCGACGATGCCCAGGTCCTTCATCAGCTGGATGGACTTGGCGATCAGCTCGTCGGTCATCTCGGGGTTGTCGCGCTTGATCAGCGCATCGGCCGCCTTGCGGTCGCCGTACAGGTAGTTGACCCAGCCGAGGATCGACGCCTCGACGAACTTCTTCACCAGCTCGGGCTTCTTCTGCACCGTGTCCAGCCGCGCCTCGATGGTGGTGGAGTAGGTGGAGTAGCCGTGGTCGGCCAGCAGGAAGACGAGCGGCTTGAAGCCGCCCTGCTTTTCGATGCTGATCGGCTCCTCGACCGCATAGCCCTGCTGGATGCTCTTCTTGTCGGCCAGGAACGGGCCCAGGTTGTAGTTGTAGGGCTTGAGCTGCTTGTCGTTGAAGCCGTAGTCGGCCTTGAGCCAGGCCCACCACGAGAACTGCGCGTCCTTGGCAATGAAGGCGGTGGGCGCACCCTTGAGATCGCTGAACTTGCGATAGCCCTGGTTGGGGTGGGCGAACAGGGCCTGCGGGTCCTTCTGGAACATCGAGGCCACCGTCACCACCGGCACGCCGTTCTTCACGTTGTCGAAGCTGTGCAGCAGGTTGCCGGTCATGAGGAAGTCGATCTTGCCGGCGGGCAGCAGCGGGCGGTTGTTGACCTGCGGGCCGCCCTGGCGGATCTCGACCTCCAGACCGTACTTCCTGTAGGTGCCGTCGGCCAGCGCCTGGTAGAAGCCGCCGTGCGCGGCCTGAGCCTTCCAGTTGGTGGCGAACACGATCTTTTCCTGGGCGGCGGCGCCGAGCGCGGCCAGCGACAGCAGGGCCAGGGGAACGAGCTTCAGGGGTGCACGCATGGGGAGTCCTCGGGTGGAGCGGCGGGCGGGGCCGGCGATGCGCCCGGATGATAGGCAACCCGCCGCGCTGCCGCCATCGCGTCCGGCGGTGCGGTCAGGCCGATGGCACCGCCGCACCCTGCAGCGCCCGCTCGATCGCCTGCTGCAGCTCGAGCGCCCCGAGCGGCTTGGCGAGCACCTGGCTCACGCCGGCGGCGGCCGCGCGGCGCAGCAGGTCGGGGCCGCCATAGCCGCTGGTCAGCAGCACCGGCAGGTCGCCGCGCAGGCGCCGGGCCTGCTGCGCGAGCGCGGTGCCCGCAAGCCCCGGCATCACCTCGTCGGTGAGCAGCAGGTCGAAGCGCCCGGGGTCGGCCTGCAGCTCGGCCAGTGCGAGCCGCGCATCGGAAAAGCCCACCGGCTCGTAACCCATGCCGGCGATCCATTCCTCGGCGAGCGCCACCAGCGCCGGTTCGTCGTCGACCACCAGGACGCGCTGGCCCCGGCCGGGCGGCAAGGGCTTCGCTCCGGCGACCGCCACGCCCGGCGGCGGCGCCTCGACCGTCACGCCCGTCACCCGCGGCAGCAGCAGGCAGAAGGTGCTGCCTTCGTCCGGCCGGCTGCGCACGTCGACCGCGCCGCCGAACTCGGCCACCACGCCGTGCACCACGGCCAACCCCAGCCCGGTGCCGGCCTGGCCGCGCGTGGTGAAGAAGGGCTCGAACAGCCGCTCCATGATCTCGGGCGCGATGCCGCGGCCGGTGTCCGCCACCTCGATGGCCACGCACTCGCCGGCGTCCAGCCGGCCGTGCGAGGTCCAGTGCTCGGCGTCGAATCGCAGGGGCCGCACCGACACCCGCAGCACGCCGCCGTCGGGCATGGCCTGCATGGCGTTGGTGCACAGGTTGGCCACCGCCTCGAACAGGCCGGTGGCATCGCCGCGCACGAGCAGCGGCGGCTGCTCCGCCATGTCGCGCTCGATCTGCAGCCGCTCGCCGGCCGAGGCGGCCAGCAGGCCCAGCACCTGCTCGACCACCGGCTGCACCGCGAACACCGTGGCCGGCCGCAGGCCGCCGCGGCTGAAGGTGAGGATGCGATCGACCACCGCCTTGCCGCGCTCGGCCGCCTCGAGCACCCGGTCGAGGTGGCGCGCCTGCTGGCTGCCTTCGGCCGCGGCCTGCCGCGCCATGTCGCCGAAGCCGGCCACCGCGGCCAGGATGTTGTTGAAGTCGTGCGCCACGCCGCCGGCCAGGGTGCCCAGCGCGTCGAGCTTCTGGCTGCGGGCGAGCTTGTGCTCCAGGCGCCGGGCATGTTCGCCGCGCTCCTTCAGCTGCTGCTGCACGAGCCGGCGCGAGCGTTCGGCGCGCAGCATGCGCCACAGCAGCGCGGCCACGATGAGCAGCACGCCGCTCGAGGTCGCCCCGGCGATGCGGGCCAGCTCGCGCCAGCGCGCCAGCACCGCATCCACGTCGCGGGTCATCACCAGCTCGAACGACAGCGCCTCGATGCGACGGCGCGCCGCCAGGCGCTCGCGGCCGTCGGCGGGTGCCGCCTCGCCGGCCAGGCGCAGGCCGTCGCGCCGGTAGATGGCCAGCCGGGTGTCGGGTGCCGGCTCGGCGGCCGGAAATGCGCCCAGCAGCCCGCCGGCCGGCAGCTGCGCCACCACCCAGCCGCCGAAGGCGCCGTCCGGCCCGACGAATCGCAGCGCCACCGCCACCGAAGTTTCGTGGCTGGCCAGGTCGGCGAAGGGTTCGCTGACCCGGGCCGCGTCGGCCTCGTCGTCGCCGGCGGCCGGATGGAAGGCCTCGATCGCCGGCACCGCGGCGGGGGTGGACGCAGCCAGCAGGCGGCCGGAGCGGTCGACCACCCACAGCGTGCGCAGCAGCGGGATCAGCGTCGCGCGGCGGTGCAGCTGGGCCGCCGCCTCCTCGCTGGCCGGCTGCGGCTGCAGCCGCGCCTCGCGCAGGTCGTCACGGGTCGCCTGCAGCGCCAGCAGCACGCCCTGCAGGCCGCGCTCGAGCTCGTCGGCCGATGCGCTGGCCAGGGTCTGCAGGCCGCGCGTCTCGATGGCCAGCGTGTCGCGCCGCAGGTGCCACAGCGTCACCACGACCGCCAGCGTCATGAGGGCGGCCAGCGCCAGCACCACCAGCACGGCCGGGTGCAGCCGCTGGGCGGGGGGAGGGGTGTGGGCGGCGGCCATGCGCCGATCGTGCCATGCCGCGCAGCGGCGCCCAGCCGCTACGATGCGGCTTCGCTTCCCTGCTGCCACTGCCGTCTGGACATGAACGCACCGCTGCCCGCGCACATCCTGGTCGTCGACGACGACCCGGCGATCCGCGAACTGCTGACCGACTACCTGGGTGCCAACGACCTGCGGGTGAGCGCGGTGGCCAGCGGCCGCGAGATGCTGGAGCGGCTGGACCGCGAGGCGATCGACCTCGTGGTGCTGGACCTGCGACTGCCCGGCGAGGACGGCATCGCGCTCACCCGCCAGCTGCGCGAGCGCGGCACGCTGCCGGTGGTGCTGCTGACCGGCCGCAACGAAGAGGCCGACCGGGTGATGGGCCTGGAGCTGGGCGCCGACGACTACGTCACCAAGCCGTTCTCGAACCGTGAACTGCTGGCGCGGCTGCGCGCGGTGCTGCGCCGCTACCAGGTGCAGGCGCTGCTGCCCGAGCGCGACGGCAGCCGGCGCGCCTACCGCTTCAACGGCTGGGAGCTGAACCTGCGCACGCGCAGGCTGCTGTCGCCCCAGGGCGGCGAGCCGATCGAGCTGTCCAACGGCGAATTCAACCTGCTGGCCGCCTTCTGCGGCGCGCCTCGCCGCGTGCTGTCGCGCGACCAGCTGCTGTCGATGTCACGCCTGCACGAGGCCGAGGTCTACGACCGCACGATCGACGTGCAGATCCTGCGGCTGCGCCGCAAGATCGAAGTCGATGCCTCCCGGCCCCGGCTCATCCTCACCGAGCGGGGCGCGGGCTACCTGTTCGACGCCGAGGTGCAGACGCTGTACTGAACGGCCGGCGGTGGCGCCTGAGTTGCCGAATACCTTCACCGCGGAGGCGCGGAGGCGCGGAGGATGAATCGGGATCGCGCCCGTGGCGCACAGCCATTCTCCGTTCGGGCTGAGGTATCGAAGCCCTGCGCAGACCGCCGCGGCCCTTCGATACCTCAGGGCGAACGGGGGTGTTGTTCGCGAGACCTCCATTCCCTCCGCGAATCTCCGCGCCCTCCGCGCCTCCGCGGTGAATGAATTGGGACCTTGGCGGCCCGCACTAGCCCTTGGCCCACACCACCCGGTCGCGCCCTTCGTGCTTGGCCTGGTAGAGCGCGGCGTCGGCTCGCTTGATGGTGGCCTGGATGTCTTCGCCGCGATGGTGCTCGGTGACGCCGATCGACACGGTGACCCGCACGTCGCCGGGCAGCCCCTCGATCGGCGCGCTGCCGATCGCCTGGCGCAGCCGCTGCAGCGGCGCCTGCGCCCGCTCGGGCGTGGTTTCGGGCAGCACGATGAGAAATTCCTCGCCGCCGTAGCGCCCCACGTATTCGGATTCACGCAGGGTGCCCTGCAGGCAGCGGCTCAGCATGCGCAGCACCTCGTCGCCGGCGGCATGGCCGTACTGGTCGTTGAATCGCTTGAAGTGGTCGGCGTCCAGCATGGCCACGCACAGGCTCGAGCCGTTGCGCTGCGCGCGCTTGGTTTCCTTGGCGGCCATCTGGTGGATGATGCGGCGGTTGTACAGGCCGGTGAGCTCGTCGTAGGTGGCGATGCGCTCGATCTTCTCGAGCGCCTGCTGCAGCTTGCCGTTGGTGGTGCGAAGGCGGGCCCGCACGCTGTTGACGTAGCCGCCGATCAGCGACATCAGCACCAGCAGCAGGGCGAGGTGCACGGTGAGAAGCCAGCCGCTGGGCGCCCCCTGGCGCGGCATGCCTTGCATGCCCGTGCCGCTGGCCGCCATGGCCGCCGCGAAGCTGGCCACGAAATAGACGCTGATCGCCAGTTGCTGGCGGATCGACAGTCGGAACGCGCCGAACAGCAGCGCGACCATGTAGAACGGCAGCTGCAGCGACCGGAAGTCGCTCGCGGCATAGGCGAGGTAGGCCAGCGCGAGGCCGGAGGTCATCATCTGCGCGCCGGTGAGGCTCGGGTCGGCGAAGCGGCGGTTGAAGCCGGTGGCGATGCAGACGGTGAAGACCAGCACACCCAGCGCGGCCAGCAGCGCGAACCCATGGGCCACGGCGAAGTCGACCCGGCCCGCGGCCGCATACAGGTACACGATGGCCACGACAAGCAGCGACGCGAACGCGCCCAGCAGGTGGCGGAACAGCCTCAGGCCCTGCCCGCCGTCGCGGGTGGGCGTCGGCAGGCGCTCGACCGAGGTCGCCTGGCTGGAACTCCAGGGGCCCGGGTGGCTGTCGTGCGGTGGCGTGCGGCGGCGGGTCGACAACCAGCGGGTCAGGTCCATCGTGAAGCTTGCACAGGTGATGCAAAAAGCCGCAGCCGCACCGAAGTCAACCCGGTACGGCTGACGCCCGCTCCCTGCGACCCAGTATCGCGCCGGGGCATAACCTCGGCACCATCGTGTATTCCCCGAGGCGGCGCAGACGCGCGGCGCCAGGTTGGTGTCATTGCGCGAGCGCCCCGTCCGGCACGACCGAACGCACTGCGGCAGCGCGCGGCCGCAGTACGCCGCGCTGCACGCACAGCACCCGGTCGTGCAGCGGGGCCAGCTCGTCGCGGTGGCCGATGGACAGCACCGCCGCGGCCGGCAGGCCGTCCCGCAGCTGCCGCAGCAGCTCCTGCTGGGCCTTTGCATCGAGCGCCGAGGTGGCCTCGTCGAGCACGATCCAGTCCGGCTGCTGCAGGTGCAGGCGCGCGAACTGCAGCCGCTGCTGCTCGCCGGGCGAGAGCCGGCGGGCCCAGGCGGCGCCCTCGTCGTCGAGCGAGCCGGCGAGCCCGCCCAGACCCACCCGTTCGAGCGCCTGCCGCATGGCTGCGCGGCTGAAGCGCCCGGGCTGGTGCGGGCAGGCCAGCAGCGCGGCCAGGCTCGCCTGCGCGAGATAGGGCCGCTGCGGCACGAACATCACCGCCGCATCGGGCAGCTGGAGCTGGCCGCCGCCGGCCGGCCACAACCCGGCCAGCGTGCGCAGCAGCGAACTCTTGCCGCTGCCCGAGGCACCGGTCACCAGCAGCCATTCGCCGGGGTGCAACGACAGCTCGGGCACCTCGAGCAGCGTCGCATCGTCCCCCGGCCGTGCCACCGCCAGGCCACGTGCAAGCAGCGCAGGCCGCAGCGATTCCTGCGCCGTGCCGGCAGGGGGCGCGGCATGCTCGACCGCCGCACGAAAGCCGGCCAGTCGCAGCACGGTGGCGCGCCAGTCGGCCACGCTTGCATAGGCGCCGATGAACCAGCTGAGCGAGCCCTGGACCTGGCCGAAGGCTTGCGCGGTCTGCATGAGCCCGCCCAGCTGCAGCTCGTTGGCAAAGAAACGCGGCGCGGCCGCCAGCAGCGGGAACACGCTGGCCAGCTGGTCGTAGCCGGCGCTGAACCAGGTGAGCCGCTTGGTGTAGCGGATGAGGTCGCTCCAGTTGGCGGCGATGGCCGCAAAGCGGTGCCGCAGGCGCTGGCCCTCGGCTGCTTCACCGCGGGCGAGCGCGATGGCCTCGGCATGGTCGCGTACCTGCACCAGCGCATAGCGGAAGTCGGCCTCGACCTGCTGCTGGCGCACGTTGGTGGGCACCAGCGGTGCACCCAGGCGCTGCACGAGCAGCGTGCCCGCGGCCGAATAGGCAAGAGCCACCCACACCATGTAGCCGGGCACCGCCCAGCCAAGTCCCGGGAGCGTGAGGCTTCCCGACAGGTTCCACAGGATGGCCACGAAGGACACCAGCGTGACGCTCGCATTGAGCAGGCCGAGGGCCAGCTCGAGGGAGCTGCTGGTGAAGCTGCGCACGTCGTCGGCGATGCGCTGGTCTGGGTTGTCGGGCGAAGCGCTGGCGCCGGCCAGGCGGTAGGGCGTGCCTGGCGCGAGCCACGCACCCAGCAGCTGGTCGGTGAGGCTGGTGCGCCAGCGCATCACGAGCCGCTGCTGCATCACCAGGCGCACCACCGCGATCGCGATGTAGGCGGCAGCCAGCAGGCCGAACACGCCCACCTGGCGCCAGAACTCGTCGAGCTTGCGGGCCTGCAGCGCGTCGTAGAAGGCGTTGTTCCACGCGCTCAGGCGCACGTTGATCCACACGGCGGCCAGGCACAGCGCCACGATGGCGGCCAGCTGCAGCCAGGCCCGGCGATCGCCGCGCCAGAAGGCGGCCATGCGCCAGGCTTCGCGCAGCGGCCCCGCCCCGCCGGCAGGGCCGCGAGGCTCAGGCGGCGTCATGCGGGAAGTGCACGAAGAGGTCCACCGGCTTGCCATGTGCCACCTCCACATGCTGCACCCGCGTCATGTCGCCGAAGCGGGCCTGCACACGGTAGCGGCCGGGCGGCAGCTGCACGTCGGTCAGCGGGCCGGCGTCCTTGAGGGCGAGCACCCGCTTGCCGCGGGCATTGGCGATGTCGAGCTTCACGCCGCTCGCATAGGCGTTGTGGCGGCCCTCGGAGAAGGTCATGCGCAGGTCGTAGCGGCCGGCTTCGTGGCGCATCTCGCGCGCCTGCTCGCGGCCCACGCCGCCGTTGATGTAGTGCGGTGTCGCCGCCGGTGCGGCCGATGCGGCGGCCCCCAGCAGCAGCGCGGCCGCGCCGCCGAGCATCGAACGTGTGATTCGCGAAACGGTGTCCATGGTGATCACTCCTGTGCCAGTTGCGGAAAAGGGGCGGCCCCTGCGGGCGCCCCGGGAGCTTCGAACGGCGGGCGAGCCCTGCGTCAGAAGCCGACCTTCACGCCGAGCGACAGCTCGCCGACGCTGGGTTTGGTGTCGAAGGCATCGCTGAAGCGATAGCGGTCGTACTGCGCGCGCACCGCCACGTTTTGGGCCACGTCGTACTGCAGGCCGGCACCGAGCTTCACGCCCGGGCTGTTGTCGTCGCCGTTGCTGGTGCTGAACTTGGCCTGGGCCAGGCCGGCGGTGCCCAGCACCGTCCACTTCGGCGCGAACTCGTAGCTGCCCACCGCGTCGAGGTAGCCGCCATAGGTCTTGACGTGGCCGCTGGCGCTGTCGAGGTGGCCGAGGTCGAAGGCGCCGGCCTCGACCGCGAAGTTGGGGGTGAACTGGTAGCCGCCGAACAGCTTGCCGCCGACGCCGCTGCCGTCACCGCTGATGCCGGCGATGCTGCTGTGGTAGTCGGGCGTGCCCAGGGCGCCGCCGGCATAGAAGCCTTCGGCGGCCTGGGCCGCGCCAGCGCTGCCCAGGGCCACGGCGGTCGCGAAGAGGACCTGGTTGAGACGGGACTTCATGTGCATCACTCCTTGCTTGGTTGAAGACAACGCACCCGATGCGATGCGTTGGAGTGATGCTCGGCAGGCGGCTTTGTGGGCGGGTTGCATGCCGCAGGGGCCGCATGACAGATGTAATCGTGGCCGTCATCTGGCGGGCGGCGCGCCGGCAGCCGGCGCCTGCATCAGCACCGGCGCGGCCGGCGCCCAGGCCGGGCGCGCGACGTAGCTGCCCGGCAGCCAGCACCAGTGCCCGCTCCACCGCACCCAGCGGCCGTAGTGGAAGGGCGCGAAGCCCCAGGGCGCATCGTCGATCCAGGTCCAGCCCCAGGGTTCGATGCGGCGCCAGCGGCCCTGGCGGTAGGGCGCCCAGCCCTCGTCCACCGAGGGCACCCACACGGCGCCGAACTCGGCGGTCTGCCGCCAGCGGCCATGGCTGTCGAGGTCTTCGATGCCGGTCATCTCGGGCGAGACGTGGCGTGCGGCGATGCGGCCGTCGAAGGCGGCGTCGCGCCGGGCGACGAAATGGCGGAAGTCGTCGTCCGCCGGCGGCCCCATGTGCCAGGCGGCGCCGGCGCTTTCGCCTCGCTGGCCGGCGTTCACACGCAGGCGCCCGGCGATGGGGCCGTCGGCTTCGAACACCACCGAGCCGCGCCAGGCGGTGGCCGAGGCGGCGCGGCTGCCGCCTGCGGCATCGAGCCGGAACTCCCCCGGCTCGACCGGCTGCCAGGTGCCGCCGGCTGCGGCCACGCGGGTGAGGCGCACCGCCTCGGTCGTGGCCGTGCGCAACGCGAGGCTGCCGCGCAGCAGCCGCAGTCGCAGCTCGTCGTCGTCGAGCCGCTCGATGCGCACTTCGGTGCGCACGTCAAGGCGCAGCGCGCTGGAGCCGATCCACACCTCGGCGCGGCCCGCCTCTCCGGTGGCCAGCACGTTGCCCGTGCCGACCGGCCAGTTGAGCAGCGCGGGGGCCGCGGCTGCCGTGGGGGTTTCGCGCAGCGTCACGCCGCCCCACAGGCCGGCGAGTCGGCCCGCGCGCGCGGGCGGTCCGGCCAGCGCGAGGCCGCAGGAGGCGCACAGCGCCAGCGCCGCCAGGGCGCGCGATGCGCCCCGCCACGTCAAGCCCATGGTCGCTCACGCGCGGTCGAGCATGCCGTACTGCAGTCGCACCCGGTCGCCGGCGTGCAGGCCGTCGAGCGAGCGGTAGTCGAAGTGGCGATGGCCGCCGTCGTCGAACTGCACGAACACCCGGTAGACGGTGCCGCTGCGGGCGGCCGCGTCGTTGCGCTCGACATGGTCGCCCACCACGGCGCCGCCGAAGGCCCCGAGGGCCGTGGCCGCCGCGCGTCCGGCGCCATGGCCGATCTGGTTGCCGACCACGCCGCCGACGAGCGCACCCAGCACCGCGCCGCCGCCGCTGTCGCCGTGTTCGGTCTCGATCACGTCGATGCGTTCGACGGTGCCGAAACGCGTGCTCATCACCGGCGAGCGCGACGGGTAGCCCGGCGCCTCGTACACATGGGTGGTGCGCGTGACCGGTTCGGCGCAGCCCGACAGCAGCAGGCTGGCGATGGCCGAGCCCAGCGCTGCCAGGAACGCAGGCCGCCCCGAAACGATGGCGGCGGCCCGCCCGAGGAGGGAATGCTGCTGGAGGCGGTTCGACATGGCCTTTCTCCTTGAACAGGAAGTGCCGGAGCACGATGGAGCCATGGTTGGCAGGCCCTGTCGACGGCGCATGACGCCTGGGAGGCGCCGTATTTCATTTGAAACACGGCCGGGAACCGGCCGTCGGTGGTCAGCGGCGCGGACCGGCTTCGCTGTCGTGCCAGCGGCCCAGCACCAGGCGGGCGAGGCCTGCGAAGAGCAGGTAGATCGCCACGCCGGTGAGCGACACCAGCAGCAGCGCGGCGAACATCTTCGGGATCTCGGTGCGGAAGGCCGCCTCGAGGATGCGCGAGGCGAGCCCGGTGTCTCGCCCGGCCGCGCCGGCGGTGAACTCGGCCACCACGGCGCCGATGAGCGAGAGGCCGCCGGCGATCTTGAGCCCGGTCAGGAAGTAGGGCAGCGCGCTCGGGATCAGCAGGTGGCGCAGCAGCTGCCAGCGGCTCGCGCGATAGAGCTGGAACAGGTCGCGCAGGTTCGCGTCGGCGCTGCGCAGGCCGGTCACGGTGTTGGCGAGGATCGGGAAGAAGGCGACGATCCAGGCGCAGATCAGCACCGTGGCCAGCGCGCTGTCGGTGAGGATCATGATCAGCGGCGCGATCGCGATGATGGGCGTGACCTGCAGCACCACGGCGAACGGCGTGAGGCTCCATTCGACCCAGCGCGACAGCGCGAACAGCGACGCGAGCAGCACGCCGCCCAGCACGGCCAGCGCCAGCGCGGCAAAGGTGATGCTCACGGTGACCCACCAGCTCTGCATCAGCGAGCCGAAGTTCGCCCACAGGGTGGCCAGCACCAGGCTGGGGGCCGGCAGCAGGTAGTGCGGCACCTCATAGGCGCGCACCAGCCCTTCCCAGCCGAGCAGGAACACGAGCACGGCCACCACCGGCGCCGCCCGGCGCATGGGCTCACGCATGCTGGCCGGCCTCCTGCTCGCTGGCCGCCTGCAGCGCGCGCGACACCGTCACGCACAGCTCCACGTAGCGCGGCGTATGGCGGGTGGCCTCGTTGCGCGGGTAGGGCAGGTCCACGGCGATCTCGTCGACCACCCGCCCCGGGCGCGGCGCCATCACCACGATGCGCTGGCTCAGGAACACCGCCTCGTAGACGCTGTGCGTGACGAACACGCCGGTGAAGCCGCGCTGCCACAGCGCCAGCAGGTCCTGGTTGAGCCTGAAGCGGGTGATCTCGTCGAGCGCGGCGAACGGCTCGTCAAGCAGCAGCAGCGAAGGCCGCGCGACCAGCGCGCGCGCCAGCGACACGCGCATCTTCATGCCGCCCGACAGCTCGCGCGGAAAGGCGGCCGCGAAGTCGGCCAGCCCCACCGCCTGCAACGCCGGCCCCACGAGCGCCTCGATCTCCACGCGCCTGCGCCGCTGCAGCTTGAGCGGCAGCGCCACGTTGTCGGCCACGCTGGCCCAGGGCAGCAGCGTGGGCTCCTGGAACACGAAGCCCACGTCCAGCCCCATCTCCTGCGCATGCGGCGCCCACTGCACCTGGCCGGCCGTCGGCACGTCCAGCCCGGCGAGCAGCCGCAGCACGGTGCTCTTGCCGCAGCCCGAAGGGCCCAGCAGGCTCACGAACTCGTGCCGGCCGATCGCCAGCGACAGGTCGCGCAGCGCGAGCGTGCCGCTGGCGTAGCGCTTGTCGAGGTGCTGGAGCTGCAGCAGGGCGGGTGCGTCGGGCGCGGGCATGGCGCGCGACTTTAGCGCGCGGCTCGGGTGCGTGGCCGCTGTACGGGCGCTGTGCGCGACGCACCAATTGCATGCAACGCGCACGAATTTTGTATGCAATCTGGCAACGGATGGTGCGCAAACCCGCCCGGCCAGGGCCGAGGCCCATGGCACATGCCTTGCAAACGGCCAACGTCCAGGAGGGGTCACCGTGATCTCAGCTTCGCTGGAACCTGCCGTCGCGATGGCCGCGCGGCCCGATCTGGAGCTCGTGCGCCTGGTCAAGCGCTATGGCGGCGCAGGCCACGGTGCGCCGGCCGTGGACCACATCGACCTCAAGGTGGCTGCAGGCAGCTACTGCTGCCTGCTCGGGCCCTCGGGCTGCGGCAAGACCTCGACGCTGCGCATGATCGCGGGCCACGAGGCGGCGAGCGACGGCGACATCGTGCTGGGCGGGCGCAACATCACCGCGCTGCCGGCTTCGGCCCGCGGCACCGCGATGATGTTCCAGAGCTATGCGCTCTTTCCCCACCTGAGCGCGCTCGACAACGTGGCCTTCAGCCTGAAGATGCGCGGCATGGCGAAGGCCGAGCGCAACGCCCGCGCGGCCGAGCTGCTGGAGCGGGTGTCGCTCGGGGCCCTGGCGCAGCGCAAGCCGGCCGAGCTGTCCGGCGGCCAGCAGCAGCGCGTGGCGCTGGCCCGCGCGCTGATCACCGAGCCGCGCCTGCTGCTGCTCGACGAGCCGCTGTCGGCACTCGACCCCTTCCTGCGCATCCGCATGCGCGCCGAGCTCAAGGGCTGGCAGAAGAGCCTGGGCATGAGCTTCATCCACGTGACGCATTCGCAGGAAGAAGCCATGGCGCTGGCCGACCAGGTGGTGGTGATGAACCAGGGCCGCATCGAGCAGAGCGGCTCGCCGCATGAGGTGTTCAACACGCCGCGCACCGAATTCGTCGCGCGCTTCATGGGCGGCCACAACGTGCTGCCGGCGCCGCACGGCGAAGGCCGCATCGCGGTGCGCGCCGACAGGACGCGGCTGTCGCGCGCGCCCCTGCCCACCGGGCCGACCAGCCTTGCCGCGACCGTGCGCAACGTCGAGTACCAGGGCACTTTCGTGATGCTCACCCTCGACGCCGGCGCCGCGGCGCCGGAGCTCAGCGTGATGCTGAGCGAGGCCGCCTTCGACGCCGCGCCCTGGCAGCCCGGCGACGGCGCCCATGCGCACTGGGACGCCGCCGACGTCCACCGCCTCGCGGCCTGAAAGGCCGCCCCATCCCGATCGTTCACCCCTCAACAGGAGAGAGAGCCATGTCCGACCGTCACGACGCACAACGCCGGCTGCTGCTGCAAGGCACCGCCGGCATCCTGGCCACGGGCATCGCGCCCGCCATCCATGCGCAGGAAAAGATCGTGCTGCGCTACCTGGGCACCGCGGTGAACCAGGACAAGGCCATCGCCGACAAGTTCAAGGCCGACACCGGCATCGAGATCCAGTACGTGGCGGTGAACACCGACGACGTGACCAAGCGCGCCGTCACCGCGCCCAACTCCTTCGACCTGATCGACACCGAGTACTTCTCGCTGAAGAAGATCGTGCCCACCGGCAACCTGAAGGGCATCGACGCGAAGCGCATCAAGAACGCCGACAAGATCACGCCGCTGTTCACCCGCGGCGAGGTCGGCGGCAAGAAGGTGGGCGACCAGGGCACCGCGCCCAGGAAGGTGATGTTCCTCGAAGGCGAGAAGTCCAAGGTCTTCGCCAAGTCGCCCACGCAGTTCATGTCGCTGATCCCGACCGTCTACAACGCCGACACGCTGGGCATCCGGCCCGACCTCATCAAGCGGCCCATCGAGAGCTGGAAGGAGCTGCTGAACCCGGAGTTCAAGGGCAAGGCCGCCATCCTGAACATCCCCTCGATCGGCATCATGGACGCGGCGATGGTGGTGGAGGCGATGGGCCTGTACAAGTACCCCGACAAGGGGAACATGACGAAGAAGGAAATCGACCTCACCATCAAGACGCTCATCGAGGCCAAGAAGGCCGGCCAGTTCCGCTCGCTGTGGAAGGACTTCAACGAAAGCGTGAACCTCATGGCGTCGGGCGAGGTGGTGATCCAGTCGATGTGGTCGCCGGCGGTGACGGCGGTGCGCACCAAGGGCCTGGCCTGCACCTTCCAGCCGCTGAAGGAAGGCTATCGCGCCTGGGCTGCCGGCTTCGGCCTGCCGGCCACGCTGAGCGGCAAGAAGCTCGACGCGGCCTACGAGTTCATCAACTGGTTCCTCGACGGCTGGGCCGGCGCCTACCTCAACCGCCAGGGCTACTACAGCGCGGTGCTCGAGACGGCCAAGGCCAAGATGGAGCCGTACGAGTGGGCCTACTGGATGGAAGGCAAGCCCGCCGAGAAGGACATCAAGGCGCCGAACGGCCAGGTGCTCGAGAAGGCGGGCAAGGTGCGCGACGGCGGCTCGTACGAGCAGCGCATGGGCGGCATCGCCTGCTGGAACGCGATCATGGACGAGAACACGTACATGGTGCAGAAGTGGAACGAGTTCGTCGCAGCCTAGATGACGACACCCCGCCCCGCGGGTACGCGGGGCACCCCTCCACGAGGGGGCGGGCCTTGCTTGGGGGCGGCCCGGCGCGGCGGCCCGTCGGGTGACATCCACGACCACAGCAGATGCCTGCCCCTTACTCACACCGGAGGCTTCGAGCTTCACCACCGACATGAAGCGTGCACCACCCGCCTGGCTCCAGGCCACCCCCTTCACCGCGGTGATGCTGCTGTTCTTCATCGCCCCGCTGCTGCTCATCGCCGCGGTGAGCTTCTGGCCGCTTTCGGACTACGAGCTCATCCCCGGCTTTACCTTCCAGAACTACGCCACGCTGTTCGAAGGCTGCGCCAGCCTGCAGGACCCCTGCGTCACGCTGAAGACCTATGCCTCGACGATCAAGTTCAGCCTGGTGACCTGGGCGCTCACGCTGGTGATCGGTTTTGCCATCGCCTACTTCCTGGCCTTCCACGTGCGCTCGCTCACCGCGCAGACGGTGCTCTTCGTGGTGTGCACCATCCCGTTCTGGACCTCCAACGTGATCCGCATGATCTCGTGGGTGCCGCTGCTGGGCCGCAACGGCCTGGTGAACCAGACGCTGCAGGCCGCAGGCCTCACGAGCGAGCCCGTCGAATGGCTGCTGTTCTCAGACTTCTCGGTGGTGCTGGCCTTCGTGCACCTCTACACCATGTTCATGATCGTGCCCATCTTCAATTCGATGATGCGCATCGACCGCTCGCTCATCGAGGCCGCCACCGACGCCGGCGCGAGCGCCTGGCAGACGCTGTGGAACGTGGTGGTGCCGCTGTCGCGCACCGGCATCCTCATCGGCTCGATCTTCGTGATCACCATCGTGATGGGCGACTTCGTGACGGTGGGCGTGATGGGCGGCCAGCAGATCGCCTCGGTGGGCAAGACCATCCAGGTGCAGACCTCCTACCTGCAATTCCCGCTCGCCGCGGCCAACGCGGTGGTGCTGCTGGCGGTGGTGCTGCTCATCATCGTGGCGCTCAACCGCCTCGTCGACCTGCGCAAGGAGCTATGACCCACCCCCGTAGCGCCTGCGGCGCGGCAACAAACATGGCGTCGAGGTGCTGTCGATGAGTGAACGCCGCTCCCGCGCCTTCTGGCCGCTGGCCGCCTTCTTCGCGCTTTTCGTGCTGTTCCTCTACGGCCCGGTGCTCACCATCTTCGTGCTGAGCTTCCAGGGGCCCGAGGGCGGCCTCACCTTCCCGATGCGCGGCTGGTCGCTGCACTGGTATGCGCAGCTCATCGAAGGGCTGGGGGTGGTGGACATCTGGGCGGCGCTGCGGCGTTCGGTGGCGCTGGGCACGCTGGTGGCCACGTTCACCATCGTGCTGTCGCTGCTGGCGGGGCTCGCCTTCCGCAAGCCGGGGCTGCAGGGCTCGGCCTCGGGCTCGGCGCTGTTCTACGTCACCGTGGCCAGCCTCATCATGCCGTCGATCATCGTGTCGCTCGGCATCGCGCTGCAGTTCCGCCTCATCGACGCCGGCGTGAAGGCATTGCTCGAGGGCCTGGGCGCTGAAACGCTGCTCGAAGGCTATGCCACCGCGATGGGCCTGTACACCTCGGGCCTGGGCTCGCACCTCACCTGGACGCTGCCCTTCGGGCTGCTGATCATGTTCGCGGTGTTCAACCGCTTCAACCCGGCCTACGAGGAAGCGGCCACCGACCTGGGCGCCACGCCGTGGCAGGGCTTCCGGCATGTGGTGCTGCCGCTCATCGGCCCGTCGGTGGTGGGCGTGGGCATGTTCGGCTTCACCCTGAGCTGGGACGAGATCGCCCGTTCGTCGCAGGCCATCGGCGACGTGAACACGCTGCCGCTGGAGCTGCAGGGCCTCACCACCACCGTCACCACGCCGGCCATCTACGCGCTGGGCACCTTGACCACCGGGGTGTCGTTCGTGGTGATCGCCATCGCACTGGGCGCGGCCGCCTGGCTGCGCCGGCGCGGGAAGGCGCACCCATGAGGCGGGCCGCCGCGCCGGGCCGCCCCAAGCAAGGCCCGACCCTCCCGGAAGGTCGACTCGCCGTACGCGGCGATCGGGGTGTGGTCATCACCGATGCCGAGATCCACCAGCGCATCGTCGCCGCGGTGATGGACCACCGCCTCGCACCCGGCACGAAGCTGGTCGAAGACAAGCTGGGCCAGGCCTTCGGGGTGTCGCGCACGCGGGTGCGGCAGGTGCTGATCCGCCTGGCCAACGAACAGATCGTGACCCTGGCGCCGAACCGCGGCGCCTCGATCGCCCAGCCCAGCGTGCAGGAGTCGCGCGAGGTGTTCGAGGTGCGCCGCCTGGTCGAGCCGACGCTGCTGGCCCGGTTCATCGAACACGCGAGCGCCGGACAGCGCGCGGCCCTGGCGGCCAACATCGCCGGCGAAGAGGCGGCGCATGCCGCGGGCGACCGGCATGCGGCGATCCGCCTGTCCGGCGAATTCCACCTGCTCATCGCCGAAGGCGCGGGGCATCACACGCTGCAGCGGCTGATGCACGAGCTCGTGTCGCGCACGTCGCTCGTGCTCATGACCTACGGCGGTCCGCACGGACGTGCGCCGCTGCGCCGGCAGGGACCCTTGCGGGTGGACACGGCCTGCGGCTGCCACGATCACCGTGCGCTGCTCGCGGCCATCGAAGGGGGCCAGGCCGAAGCCGGGGCGCGGCTGATGCAGCAGCACCTCACCGCGCTCGAAGGCGACCTGCACTTCCACGGGCCCGGCGCACCGGTGGCCGACCTGGTGCAGCTGCTGTCGCCACCCGCGCTGCCGCCGCGCACGCGGCGGCGCACCGCGGCAGGCAGGGGCTGACGCCGGCATGCCGCGCCTGCTGGTGCTCAACCCCAACACGTCGGCGGCGGTGACCGCGCGGCTCATGGCCGCGGTGCGCGGCGCCCTGCCGCCCGGCGATGCGGTGCAGGTATCGGCCGCGACCGCCCGTTTCGGCGCCGCCTACATCGCGAGCGAGACGAGCTACGCGGTGGCAGCCCATGCGGTGCTCGACGCCTACGAGGCCGATGCGGCCGCCCACGGCGCGGCCGACGCGGTGCTGGTCGGCTGCTTCGGCGACCCCGGCGTGGCAGCGCTGCGCGAGGCGAGCGGGCGCCCGGTGATCGGCCTGGCCGAGGCGGCCCTGCGGGCCGCGCAGGCGCACGGCCCTTGCGTCATCGTGACCGGCGGCGCGGCCTGGGAGCCGATGCTGTGGCGCTTCGCGCGCGCCTGGCAGCTCGACGCTGCGGTGGCGGGCATCTACACCCTGCCCGACGACGGCGCAGCGCTCGCGGCGGCAGACGCGGCCGACACCGCGGCCGCGCTGCACGCGCTGGCGCAGCAGGCATTGCAGCGCCACCCGGAAGCGGCCCGTGTGGTGCTGGGCGGCGCCGGCCTGGCGGGGCTGGCAGGCGCGATGGGCAAAGGGCTTGCGGTGCCGGTGATCGACAGCGTGGCGGCCGGCGCGACGGCAGCGTTGCGATTGCTGCGGGCCGACCAGGTCAACGCTCGCTGAACACCACCTCCGCGGCCGCTGCCGTGCCGTTGCGGCGGCCCGGGTAGCTCAGCCACGTCATCGCGACGTTCAGCTCGCGCACCACGGTGTCGGCTTCGATCTTCGAGCCGTCGTCGAGCTCCATGGTGCCGGTGGTGTGCGCGTCCTTCAGCAGGGTGAGGTCGTAGCCGCGCTCCAGTGCAGCGTAGGCGGTGGCGCGGATGCACCAGTTGGTGGCCGCCCCGGCCAGCACGATGTGCGCAGCGCCCAGCCTCGCCAGCTCGGCCTCGAGGGGGGTCTCCTCGAAGGCCGAATTGAACTGCTTCTCGATGCGCACCTCCGCGTCGCCCGGCACCAGCTCGGGCACCCATTGCCACGCCGGGCTGCCGTGGGGCAGGTCGGCGTCGGCATGCTGGACCCAGATCACCGGCACGCCCGCGGCGCGGGCGCGCTCGACCGCAAGGGCCACGTTGGCCACCACGCGTGAGGCGTCCCACGCCTCCTGCACGACCCCCACCTGCACGTCCACCACCAGCAGGACGCGCCGGCTGCCCCCTCGAACCGTTGCCATGTGTGCTCCCTGTGTCGGCTCAGCCCGCGTCGGCAAGCCGCTCCATCGCCTGCGTGACCGCGTTCCGCAGTTGCGCGGGCTCCATGCCGCCGCCACGCGCCAGCGCCTCGAACGCCACGCCTTCGAGCGCCTCGGTGCCCTGCGCAGGGTTCTCCAGCTGACCGTCCACCACGGCGCCGAGCGCCAGCAGCTGGTGCACCGCCGGCGAAGCCTGCCCCGGCCAGCCGCCCGCCGGCAGCGGCCGCAGCAGCACCGCTTCGGCCACTTCGCTTGCCACCCCCCAGGCATGGCAGAGCGCGGCACCGAGCGCCGCATGGCTCACGCCGAAGGCCTCGATCTCGGCGGCCAGACGTTCCGGGCTGCCCTGCGCCGTGGTGGCCGCCAGCGCGGCATAGCGGGTGGGGTCGTGGGCATACAGCACGGCCTGCCCGCTTTCGGCGAACAGACCGGCGGTGTGGGCCAGCCAGGGGTCGATGTCGAGCTGCGCGGCGGCACGGCCCATCACCAGCCCGCGCTGGCCGGCGCGCTGCCACAGCGCGTCGAGCAGCGGCCCGGGCGGAAACGCCGCCCGCAGGCCCATCTCGAAGGTGATGGCCGAGACCTCGCGCGTGCCGAGGTAGCGCACCGCATCGCGCACGGTTTCCACGCGGCGCAGCAGGCCGAACATGGCGGTGTTGACCGCGCGCACCACCGCCGATGCCAGCGCCATGTCGCCCTCGATGAGTCCGGCGATGGCCTGGGTGTTGGCGCCTTCATCGTTCATGAGCAGCGACAGCTGCACGAGCACCTGCGGGCAGGCGGGGATGTCGGTGTCGAGCGAACGCAGCGCAGGATCGATGGGCATGGTGATGCGCATCGTACTCAACGGCCCCGCACTTGTGGGGCCGTTCTGCTCCTCCGGGTGCCGGCGGCGGGTTCCGCACCCGAAGCGGCGGGCGCCGGGGCGATCAGTGGTGGCGGCTCGCCCGCGATTCGCTGCCGCCGCTCTTCACGCTGCCCCCGTTGCGCGCACCGGTGTTGCCGGTGGTGGAACGGTCGGGCTCCGAAGGCGACGAGATGCTTTCGAGCGTGTGGCCGACCTCCTGGCCGTCCGCATGCCGCGTGGCCAGGTCGCCGAGCGACACGATGCCCACCAGCCGCTGCTGCCGGTCCACCACCGGCATGCGGCGGATCTGCACGTCGCCCATCTGCTGCATCACCTCGTCGACCTGCTGGTCCTCGAAGCACCAGCGCACCTGCTCGGTCATCACCTCCTTGATCGGCGACGCGCCGTCCATGCCGCCAGCCACGGCCCGCACCGTGATGTCCCGGTCGGTCAGCATGCCCACCAGCTTGCCGCCCTCGCAGACCGGCACCGCGCCGACATTGAGCTCGTCCATCGCCTGCGCGGCGCGCTGCAGGGTGTCCTGCGGCGACAGCACACGCACGTCACGGGTCATCACTTCGGAAATTCGTTGTCGCATGGGGGTCTCCTTCAACGGTTGGTGAGAGGTTTGCCAATCCCCCGGCGCAAACGGTGTGCCCAGCCCGTGAAGCGCTTCACGACAGGCGCAGGCGGCGCAGGCAGTCGCCGCCTGGCGACGCCGCTTGCCACGGACCTGCAACGACCGCTGCCGCAAAAAATGCCGGTGGCGACGGACAATGCGGGGCTCGAAGAGTGAGTCGTGATGCGCATCGAACAGATCCGCCAGCGCCTGCAGGCGCTCGGTGCCAAGCCCTGCCATGAGGAACGCGTGCTGCGCCAGTGGGCCAACGCCCTGCCGGCAGGCCACGGCCGGCGCGGCCGTGGCCACCTGCTGCCCGCCGAGCTGAGCGACGCGCTGCCCGCGCTCGGCGACGAGCTGGCCGCGCTGGCGCGGCTGCAGTCCGAACACCCGGGCGAGGACGGCTCGGCCCGCCTGCTGGTGGCGCTGGCCGACGGCCAGACGGTCGAGAGCGTGCTGCTGCCCCGCGACGGCCTGTGCGTGTCCACGCAGGCTGGTTGCGCGGTCGGCTGCGTGTTCTGCATGACCGGCCGCGATGGCCTGCTGCGCCAGCTCGGCAGCGCCGAGATCGTGGCGCAGGTGGTGCTGGCGCGCACGAAGCGCGCCGTGAAGAAGGTGGTGTTCATGGGCATGGGCGAGCCCTCGCACAACCTCGACAACGTGCTCGAGGCGATCGACCTGCTGGGCACGGCCGGCGGCATCGGCCACAAGAACCTGGTGTTCTCCACCGTGGGCGATGCGCGCGTGTTCGAGCGCCTGCCGCAGGGCCGGGTGAAGCCGGCTCTGGCGCTGTCGCTGCACTCCACCCGGGCCGAGCTGCGGGCCCGGCTCATGCCGCGCGCACCGCGCATCGACCCGGCCGAGCTGGTGGAGCAGGGCGAGCGTTACGCCCGAGCGACCGGCTACCCGATCCAGTACCAGTGGACGCTGCTCGAAGGCATCAACGACAGCACCGAGGAGCTCGACGGCATCGTCGCGCTGCTCAAGGGGCGCTACGCGATCATGAACATGATCCCGTACAACGCGGTGCCGGACCTGCCGTACCGGCGCCCGTCATGGGAGCGCGCGGCCGAGATGGCGCGCTACCTGCACCGCCGCGGCGTGCTGACCAAGCTGCGCCATTCGGCCGGGCAGGACGTGGAGGGCGGGTGCGGGCAGTTGCGGGCGCGGGTGCTGGCGGAAGGACACGCGGCCGGAGCGCCGGTGAAGGTGGTGGCGCTCAAGCCCGCAGGCTTCTAACCTCGTTTGCGCCGCGGCGGTGCCTTGTGCGGGCCGGCATCGAGCACGTTGCGCAGCGCCTTGCCGCGCTCGGTGCGATAGACGCCGAAGTCACGCCGATCCAGCGTCGCGATGTCGAGCACGCCCTGCGACTCGGCCAGCCAGACCAGCGTTGCATCGGCCAGGTCCATCGGCAGATCGGCGTACTTGTCCATGCGGTCGGCCAAGCCGATCAGAACCGCCGCCGGCACCTCCACGACCGTGAGCCCGCCCGAGCCCGCCCACCGAAGGAAGTTCGCCACCATGCGCTCCGGCACGAGATGGCACACCTCGGTGAGCACCGGCCATGTGCAGAGCAGTTCGCCGGTGAAACCCTCGAAGAACTCACGCACCCGTTCGTGATGGGCATCGGCTGCATCGAGCCAAGCAACCAGCGGGCCGGTATCGACCAGGAGACGGGAGGGAATACGCGCCACCTCAGCGCGCCGCAGGGCCGCGGCGGCCAACGGCCGTCCCCTGCGCAGGCGGCATCGCGTCGCGCTTCTGCCGTGCGAGCAGCCGCTCTTTCACGCGCTTCGAATGCATCTCGCCCAGGTCGCGCTCGGCGCTGCGGAAGCCGCCAATGAGCCCAAGCTGCGCGGCGAGCTCCGCCGGAGTAGGCCGATGCGACTCGGCCAGGTGCTCGATGGCCGCCTTGAGAGCACTTGTCTGGGTCAGGCCATGGCGCTCGCAATAGGCCGACAACACAGCGTCGGTGTGATCGTCGAGTCGGACGGAGATCGTTCGCATGGGCAGAACCTCGTGTATTACACGCGATAATACACACGCACCATCGAACGGGCAACCGTGCCGTCTCGGCAGCCGGCACTCGCCGCTACTGCGGCCGCCGCCGGAACATCCCCCAGCCTTCCATGCTGAGTACCGCCTCGTTGCGCTGGTTGAGGGCCTCCCAGCGCGAGCGCACGAGGCCCACGGTCGGCCGGCTGTTCATCACGCGGGCCTCGAGCACTTCCATGCGCACCGACAGCGTGTCGCCCACCAGCACCGGCTTCAGCCAGCGGATGTTCTCGAGGCCGGGAGAGCCCAGGCTCGCCGAGTCGAGCAGGTAGGCGTCGCACATCATGCGCATCACCAGCGAGCAGGTGTGCCAGCCGCTGGCGGCCAGCGCGCCGAACAGCGACTGCCGGGCCACCTCCTCGTCCAGGTGAAACGGCTGCGGGTCGAACTCGCTCGCGAAGCGCACGATCTCGTCCCGGGTGAGGGTGTGCCCGCCGAATTCATGCGCGCTGCCGACCTCGAAGTCCTCCCACCACAGCTTCGGCCCGGCACTCATGCGCTGGCCCCCTTCGCGGCGGCCTTCTCCGGCTTGAGCAACCCTTCGCAGGTGGCGCGCTGCGGGTCGCCCTTTCCGAGCTTGCGGCACAGCGCGTCGAGCTGCCCTTGCAGGCGCCTGAGGCTGGCCGCGTGGCTGCCGTCGGCATTCCAGGCCACGAGCTTGCGGCCCACCCGCTGCAGCGCCTTGGCATTGCGCTCATGGAAGGCGCCTTGCTGCTGGCCGGCTTCGGCGAACAGCTGGCCGGCGATGCGCTCGATGCGCTGCCCGTCCTGAGGCGCCAGGTCGACCAGGGCGTCGAGGTAGCTGGCGCCCCATTGCAGCCGTGTGGCCGGGCCTTCGCTCGTGTCGAAGGCCTGCCCGTACCAGCGCAGGGCTTCGTCCTTCCTGCCGAGCTTGCGGGCATTGCCGCCGAGCTGGCTCATCAGGTAGTAGGGCGAGTGGCTGCGGGCGACGCCGGCCTTCAGCAGGGCATCGGACTCGTCCCACAGGCCGGCGCGGCCGAGCAGGTAGCCGGCGGAGGTGATGACCGCCTGGCGTTCGTAGCCATCGGTGATCTCGCGGTCGGCGCGTGCCACCTGTGCCCGCACGTCGGCCAGCAAGGGCTCGGGCAGGCGGGGGTGGAGTTCCTGGCGCGGCAGCTCGATGCGCGCGAGTTCCACGCGGGCGATGCTGGCGCTCATGCGGTCGGCGCGCGACAGCGTGGCATCGGCCTCGAAACGCCGCAGCGCGGCGTCGAACGCATTGCGCAAGGCCTGGTTCGCAGCGGCGTCCGGGCTGGCCAGTGCCAGCACGAGGCGGCGGGTGTTGTTGCTCAGCACGTCCATCTGCGCACGGGCGGCCGCCGGGTCGGCCAGCAGCTGCAGCACCCGTTCACGCAAGGCCGCCTCGGGCTTGAACGCCGGCGGCTTGCCCTCTTCGCCGGCCGCCAGCGCCTTCAGCCACAGGCGGGTGGAGGTTTCCGCGTCACCGGCCGCAGCCGCGGCGGCCAGCTTCGCCAGTGCCGGCTGCAGCTCGGCCTGCGGGAGCAGCCTCTCTTCGTCGGTTTCCCAGGAATAGAAGGCGAGCAGGCGCCATTCGTTGGCGCCGATCGGCTTGCCGGCGCGGGCATCGGCCAGCACCGCCTTGACCGGCCGGCCGCCGGCCAGGCCCAGCTGCAGCAGCTCCATCACCTGGGGGGCATCCACCTCGCCGGGCAGGCGGGTGATCTCGGTGCCGGCCGGCGACATGAGCACCAGCGTCGGGTAGCCGCTCACCTTGAAGCGCGCGCCCAGCTTCTGCGCGCCGGGCTGGTCGCCGTCGACATGGATCGCGACGAAGGCGCGCGACTGCGCGATGAAGTCCTGCCGGTTGAACAGCGTGGCCTTGAGCTGGTTGCACGGCGGACACCACCTGGCGCCCCAGTACAGCAGCACCGGCTTGCGTTCGTTGCGGGCCAGCGTGAAGGCGCGCTCGATGTCGGCATCGGTTGCGGCGTTTCGCCAGGCCACGCCGGCCGAAGGCGCGGCCGCGTGCAGTGGCGGCAGCGCCGCCGTCGCGAGCAGCACCGCCAGGGTGAGGCGGCGTGCCGAGGTGAACCATGAGGTGTTCATGTTTCAGTGACGGAAGTCCACGGTGGGGCGATTGTGGGGCGGCGCAACCGGCTACAGCGCGTCGGGGTCGCCCAGCCAGCCTTGTGCCTCGTCCAGCGGCGCAGGCACCGGCGTGGCCTTGGCCAGGGCGAGCCACACGCCGAAGGGCAGGCGCATGGCCCGGCGCGGCGCGGGCCGCGCCACGTCGAGCACGGTGCCGCCGCCGGCCGCCGGCCTGGCGACCAGCACGCCGCATTCGGGCGGCACTTCGTCCGGCTCGGCAATGCCTTCGGCCAGCACGTACCAGCACTCGCTGCACAGGTCGAGGTAGGCCGCGCGCTTGGCGGCATTGCGCAGGTCGCTCTGCAGGTCGGCGCGGCGCACCTTGACCTCATGCACGATGGGGCAGCAGTAGTCCTCGACGGTGGTGTTGCGGATCGAGTAGACGTCGGGCATGGCCATCACCCAGCGATGCGGCCGGCCACCGTCCGGCGGCGGAGCGCCTTCGGGATCGAGCGGCAGCACGGCGGGTGCCGCCTCGGCCTGAGCCTGCTCGATGCGGGCGCGCAGGCTCAGGCCGCGCCAGGCGATGCGCCCGGCCCGCTGCATCTCGAGCGCCACGCGGGCCACCAGCGCCTCATGGGCGCTCAAGGCACTCCGATTGCTCTGCAGGGTGTGCGCCAGCACCTGCACGCCGCTGTCGCTGACCCGCAGGCGCTCGCGGCCATCGGGGTCCTGCACGCGTTGCAGCAGGCCAGCGGCCAGCAGGTCGATCTCGATCAGGTCCTGGCAGGGCCAGCCGGCGGAGCGCCAGATCTCCCGCAAGCGACGGCGGTGTGAAATCGGCAACTGGAACGGGGCATCCATGGCTGCACTGTAGCGATTGCCTGACACATGCGCGGGGCCTTGCGCTACGCTCATCGCGCTTCACGCAGACACACGCAACGTGACCAGCACTACTCAGGGAAAAGGCGGGCTGCTGTCCGGCCCGCTGGACGAGCGCACCGCCCCGCCGGTCGCCGCCGCC
Organism: Methylibium rhizosphaerae; assembly: GCF_006386545.1. GTDB lineage: Bacteria > Pseudomonadota > Gammaproteobacteria > Burkholderiales > Burkholderiaceae_C > Pseudorivibacter > Pseudorivibacter rhizosphaerae. Next base: position 26,031 of record NZ_SWAR01000024.1, read on the forward strand.
GATGCGCCGCAGGCGCCGGTTCCGGCGTTCGAGCACCGGGTGTCGATGGCGCGCGTGCTCGGTCCCTTCGTGGCGGCCACCGCGCTGCTGGCCTTGCTGAGCGTGGCCGGCTTCTATGCGCTTTCCGGGGTGAGGGCCTACGTCGGCGGCGAGAGCCTGTGGTCCAAGGGGCGCAGCGTTGCCGTTGCGCAGCTGCGGCTGTATGCGGTGACCGGCAGCGCCGGCGCCCATGCCCGTTTCACCGAGGCACTCGAGGTCCCCCTGGGCGACCGCGAAGCGCGGGAAGCGCTCGATCGCAGGCCGGCCGACCTGACCGCCGCGCGAGACGGTTTCCTGCGCGGCGGCAACCATGCGGGCGACGTGCCGGCGATGGTGTGGATGTACCGCTGCTGCAGCGGCACGCCGCTGATGCGCGACGCGGTGGAGGCCTGGGTCGAGGGCGACCGGCTCATCGCGGAACTGGTGGCCCTGGGCGCGCGCCTGTCGCGCCGCCTGGATGGCCGTGAAAGCCTGTCCGCCGCGGAGCGGATCGACGCGATGGCGCAGCTCGATGCGCTGGAGTCGCGGCTGATCGCGCAGGAGCGGCGCTTTTCGGCCTCGCTCGGCACCGCCTCGCGGGCCGTGGTGTGGCTACTGTGCGCGGTGACGCTGGGGCTGGCGGCATTGCTCGCCATGGCGGGTGTGGCCCTCGGGCGCCGCGGGCTGCTGCGCCACCAGCAGGCGCAGCAGCAGCTGGCCCAGGCCAACCAGCGCTGGACACTGGCCACCGCCAGTGACGGCCTCGGTCTGTTCGACTGGAACCTCGACAGCGATGAAGTGTTCCTCGACGCGCGGGCAGCGGCGGCCTATGGCTTCGACTTCCGGGCCGAAGGGTTGCGCCTGCTGCGCAGCGAGCTGCGCAAGCTGCTGCATCCCGATGATCGGATGCCGGTGCGAACGGCCCTGGCCCAGGCGGTGGCCAGCGGCGAGCTGTTCAAGCAGCGCTACCGCATCCGGCGCCCGAGCGACGGCGCCGAGCGCCACCTGGCGGTGACCGGCCTGCTGTACCGCGACGCCGGCGTGCAGCAGGCGGCGCGCATGCTGGGCGTGGTGCGCGACGTGACCGACGAAGTGCAGAACACCCAGCTGGCGCTCGACAAGGCGGCAGCCGAGCGGGTGGCCCGTGCACGCATCGAGTTCCTGTCGCGCCTGAGCCATGAGCTGCGCACGCCGCTCAATGCGGTGCTCGGCTTCTCGCAGCTGATGCTGGCCGACGCGTCGCAACCGCTGGCGCCTGCCCAGCGTGCGCGGGTGCAGCACATCGGTGAAGCCGGCGAGCACCTGCTGCGGCTGGTGGAAGACGTGCTCGACATCACCCACATCGACTCCGGCAACTTCTCGATGTCGCTGCGCCCGATGGCATTGCAGCCGGTGGTCGACGCGGCACTGCGCCTCGTCGACAAGGAGCGCCAGTCGTATGACGTGCAGGTGGTGCACGGGCTGCCCGCGCAGCCGCTGCACGTGGTGGCCGACGCGCAGCGGCTCGAGCAGGTGTTCGTCAACCTCTTCAGCAATGCCTGCAAGTACAACCGCCGCGGCGGCGTGCTGGTGATCGAGCATGCCGAGGTCGGCGACCAGGTGACGGTGAGCGTACGCGACGAGGGCGAGGGCCTCGACGCGCAGGAACTGGAGCAGCTGTTCCGGCCGTTCAAGCGGTTGGCGCCCGCCGCCAGCGTGCCGGGTACCGGGCTTGGCCTGGTGGTGGTGAAGCTGCTGCTCGAGCAGATGGGCGGCGCCATCGAGGTGCACAGCATCAAGGGCAGGGGCACCACCTTCACCGTGTCGCTGCCCGCGACCGCGGCGGTGCCGGCCGACGTGTTGCCGGACGAGCCGTCAGAACAGGCCGACAAGGCGACGCGCAGCTGGATGACGGCGACCCGTTCCGCACGGCCCTAAGGTTTGGGTGTGCGCACCGGGCCTTGCGCCCGACGCGCCAGCGTTCCACTCGACCCCAGGAGGTTTCCATGTCCCAACCGACCACCAAGCAACTGCGGCTGCTCAGCCTGAGCGCCGTGAGCGCGGCCTTGCTGATGGGCCTGGCCGGCTGCAACAACCGCGACGACGATGGCCAGACCGCCGGCCAGAAGCTCGACGAGGCCACCGCCCGCATGGAGCAGCGCTCCGAGCAGGCTGGCCAGACCATCGAGCAGAAGAGCGAACAGGCCGGCCAGGCGATCGAGCGCCAGACCGACAAGATGGCCAACGCGGTGGACGACGCCAGCCTCACCGCATCGGTGAAGGCAGCGCTGATCAAGGAGCCTGACCTCAAGACGCTGGGCATCAACGTCGACAGCAAGGACGGCACGGTGGTGCTCAAGGGCGAGGTCAAGAGCATGGCCGACAAGCAGCGTGCCGAGCAGGTCGCCAGCACTGTTTCGGGCGTGAGCCGTGTGGACAACCAGCTGCAGATCGTGAGCGGTTGATACAGCACGGTTGCTGACCACGCCCGGGCCCCGCAGCGGATGTGCGCTGCGGGGCCCTTGCCTTTGTGCGGCCGGTTCGTCCGGGTCAGGCAGCCTGCGCCTGCGCCTGCGCCTGCGCCTGGCGCCGCCGCTCGGCCACTTCGCAGGCGCCGGTGATGCCGGCGGCCACGGCGTCGATGAACACCCGCGTCTTGGCCGGCATGAGCCGGCGCCCGGGAAACACCGCCCACGCATCGACCGGGGCCAGACACCACTGGGGCAGCACACGCACGAGCGCACCGCTTTTCACGTGAGGCTCGGCAATCATTTCGGCGGTGGCCACGATGCCGCAGCCTTCGCAGGCGAGCTTGAGCAGCACGGCCGGGGCGTTGATCACCGCGCGAGGCATCGGCAGGCCTTGCCAGCGCTCTTCGCCACGGGTCAGCTTCCATGGCATGGGCTCACCGGTGCGCGACAGCACCAGCAGGCCGTCCATGTGCGGCAGCGCCTCCGGCGACACCGGCTCGCCCTGGCGCGCCAACAGCGCAGGCGCGGCATACAGGCCGGTCGTCATCGACACCAGCCGCCGCGCCGCGAGCTGGCTGTCGTCGGCCAGCTCGCCCATGCGCAGCGCCACGTCGAAGCCTTCGGAGATGAGGTCCACCCGGCGCGGCGTGAGATCCATCTCGAGCGTGATGGCCGGGTAGCGCTCGATGAATTCGGCCAGCACGCGGGGCATCACCTCGGGCGCGAAGTCGGCTGGCGCAGTGACTCGCAGGCGCCCGCTGGGCTGGGCCTGCCGATGCATGGCCAGCGCCGCCACGGCGTCCACCTCGGCCACCACCTGCCGCGCATGGTCGAGCAGGGCCTGGCCGAACTCGGTGAGGGTGAGCTTGCGGGTCGTGCGCTGCAGCAACCGCTCGCCGAGCTGGGTTTCGAGCGCAGACAGCCGCCGCGAGACGGTGGACTTGGGCAATTTCAGCCGCTCTGCCGCCTTGGTGAAACTGCCCGCTTCGGCCACGCGGGCAAACAGGGCCAGGTCGTTGGGATCGATCATTTGGCGTCCTCCGGGGCGGCGCCCGCCCCAGTCTGTTCCATCAATGGAACGAACTTATCCATTGGACCACCTTTTTAAACACGGGTGGCACAAATACATTGACTCCATCGCAACCCCTTCTTCCGCTGGAGCCGCCTCATGAACATCCTGCAAATCAATACCAGCGCCCGCCGCTACGAAAACGGCCAGGGCTCCCAATCGACCCGCCTGGCCAACGAGCTGAGCGAACGCCTGCTGGCCGCCAACCCGGGCGCCACGCTGACGCTGCGCGACCTCACCACCCGGCCGCTGCCGGTGCTCGATGAAGCTGCGCTGGGCGCGCTGTTCACGCCGGCCGAGCAACGCAGCGCCGAGCAAGCCGCCCGCGTGGCGCAGGACGATGCGCTGATTGCCGAGGTGCAGGCGGCCGACGTGCTGGTGCTGGCCGTGCCGATGTACAACTTCGGCGTGACCGCGCAGTTCAAGAACTGGATCGACGCCATCGCCCGGGCCGGCACGACCTTCCGCTACACCGCGCAGGGCCCTGAAGGCCTGCTCAAGGGCAAGAAGGTCTACGCCGTGCTGACGCGCGGCGGCCAGTACCGCGACACGCCCGCCGACAGCCAGGTGCCGTGGATCAAGATGGTGCTGGGCTTCCTGGGCATGAACGACGTGCAGTTCATCTACGCCGAAGGGCTGAACATGGGCCCCGAAGCGGCCGACGCTGGCCTGGCCAGCGCACAACGCGACATCGCCGCGATTGCCTGATGTGTTGAAGTGCGGGGTCGGCCACGAGCCGCCGCCCCCCGAAGACTGGAGAGACAGAATGACCACCGCCGCTGAAACCGTGACCGCACCCCGCCGCGTCGAGCGTCTGGTGACCGGCATGCCCACGCGCGACGGGGCCGGCGTGAAGCTCACCCGGGTGCTGACGCAGCCACTGCAGCGCCGCCTCGACCCCTTCCTGATGCTCGACAACTTCGCGAGCGACGACCCGAAGGACTACGGCGCCGGCTTTCCCGACCACCCTCACCGCGGTTTCGAGACGGTGACCTACATGATCGCCGGCCGCATGCGGCACAAGGACAGCGCCGGCCACGAAGGCCTGCTGCGCAACGGCGGCGTGCAATGGATGACCGCCGGCCGCGGGCTGGTGCACTCTGAAATGCCGGAGCAGCAGGACGGCGTGATGGAAGGGTTCCAGCTGTGGCTCAACCTGCCGGGCAAGGACAAGCTGTGCGACCCGTGGTACCGCGACATCGCAAGCGAGGAGATCCCGCAGTTCGACACGCCCGGCGGCGTGACGGCACGGGTGATCGCCGGCACGAGCCACGGCGTGGCGGGCGCCATGCAGCGCGAGGCGACGTTGCCGCTGTACCTCGACCTGCACTTCACCGCCGGCTCGAGCTTCGAGCAGGCGCTGCCGGCTTCGCACAATGCCTTCGTGTACGTGTACCGGGGCACGGTGTTCGTCGGCCAGGGTGAGGCTCGCACCGAAGTGGGCGCGCAGCGCATGGCCATCCTGGCCAACACGGCCGGCAGCGACGGCGTGGTGCTCTCGGCCAGCGAAGACGCGAAGGCGCTGCTGATCGCCGGCCGGCCGCTGAACGAACCGATCGCCCAATACGGCCCGTTCGTGATGAATACGCACGAGGAGATCTTCCAGGCGGTTGAAGACTTCAGGGCCGGGCGGCTGGGGTCGTAGCCGCGACCGCTCCTGTACGCACTTCGCACTTGCTCCGGGGCCCGGCCCCTACCAGGCCGGGCCCCCAAGCAACAGGCCATCTCCCATGGGCTCCCCCGATGGCCTGACAGCGCCGCGGCGACACCTGCCGCGGCTGCGCTCCGCCGAGCGCCTGCACTGCATGTATCCCTCGCCTTTCACTCGCCACCCGCGTTGATCGAACGCGGCGAACGTTATCGGCGCCCAGTGCCGCGCCATATGCCAAGGACATGCCCTTGACGCGCGCCACCACTTCACCTATTCGCGCGTGACGTAGTACCGCTTGCCGCGAGCGGCTTCGCTCATGGCGGCTCCAGGGGCCCGTCGGGGAACGGATCGTGCAAGGGGATGCGCAAACCCATCCACCTGCACCGTTGCCATGCATGCCGCGACCCTTCCGCCCCCCGGCGCACCCGCTGCGGCCCGCGCGAGCGGCAAGCCGCCTGTCGCACCCGAGGTGTCTGGCGACAAGCTCGGCGCGCTCATCAACCTCGCCGGACGGCAGCGCATGCTGTCGCAGCGCATCGTGCTGCAGGCCCTGCTGTCCGCGCGCGGACAGCAGGGCGCCGGCAGCACGGCACGAGAGGCGCTGGCGCTGTTCACCGTGAGCCATGCCGGCCTCGTGCATGGCAGCCCGCAACTGCCCGGAGCCCATTTCGCGGCCATTCGCGAGGCCTATTTCGGTGCATTGCAAGGCGATGCGCGCATCCGCGAATTCATCGCCCTCACTGAACGCACGCTGGCGGCCATCGAAGACGGACTGCGCGGCGCCGAAGCGCTCCAGCAGGAACTCGTGGCCTCGAGCAGCCCCATGCTCGACCTGCTGAACCGGCTGACGCAGATCTACGAAGCCGAGGCCGCGCGCCATGCGGTGGTGCAGCACCAGCGCCAGCAGGCGCTGATGGCCGACATCCAGACCATCGCGAAGCAGGCCCGCATCGTGGCCTTCAACGCGCAGGTGAGCGCGGCACGCGCCGGCGCCGTGGGCCGCGAGTTCGCGGTGGTGGCCGACACGCTGACGCGCATCACCGGCGAGATCGAAAGCCTGGTGTCGGCCGCGGTGCGCGGCACGCAGCGCTGAGGCACAGGACGGCGCGCGCATGACAATGCCCGCGTGGACCTGAAACTGCTCGAAGACCTGAGGGCCCTGGCCGACGAGCGCAGCTTCGTGCGCGCGGCCGAAGTGCGGCACGTCACGCATCCGGCCTTCGGCCGCCGCATCCGCACGCTCGAAGCCTGGGCGGGCGTGCCGCTGGTGGAACGCCGCCGCACGCCGGTGCAGCTCACGCCCGCGGGGCTCGCCTTGCTGCAGCAGAGCCAGGCGCTGCTCGACGGACTGCTCCAGACCCGCGACCTGCTGCGCAGCCGTCACCCGGCGCTGGCGGGCGAGGTGGTGCGCGTGGCGACGGGGCGCACGCTGGCGCGCACCCTCGTGGCCGACTGGCTGGCGCGGCTGTCGCGCCCGCGCCAGCCGCTGCACGGGCAGCGGGTCGAGGTGCATACACGCGCCATGACCGAGGTGGCAGCCTTGCTGGAACGCGGCGAAGCCGACTTCGTGTGCTGCTACGAGCACCCGGCCACGTCGGTGCGGTTGAGCAGCCAGCGCTTCCGGCACCTCACCCTGGCCAACGACCGGCTGGTGCCGGTGTCGCGCGCGAATGCCCAGGGCCGCGCTTTGCACGGGCTGCAGGACGGCCCGCTGATCGCCTATGCGGCCTCGCTGTCGCTGGGGGCGCTGGTGCGCGAACACCTGCAGCGCGGCATGCCCGGCGCCGCCGGGCGCACGCGCTATGTCTGCGACTCGGCCGATGCGATCCAGGAGTTCGTGCTCAAGGGGCTGGGCGTGGCCTGGCTGCCGTGGTCGATGGTCGCCGCCGCCTGCAAGAACCGCCTGCTGGTGCCGCTGGGGGCTCGCAGCGAGGAGGTGCATTTCCAGGTGAGGCTGTACCGCCCGCGGGCGCGCCAGTCGCCGCTGCTCGAAGCGGTGTGGGCCGCCACCGACCAGTAGCCTTGCCGGCACCCGTTCGGCACGTTCCCGTGCCGCTTCGGCACCGGCCACGCCCCGGGCCCGTCCACACTGGTCGCACACCACTGAACCCGGCGAGGCAGCATGCAGCAGCGACGTTCCTGGATCACGACCACCCTGGCCGCCTGGCTGGCGGCCGGCCTTTGCGGCGCGGCAGCCGCACAGTCGGACTACCCCTCGAAGCCGATCACGCTGGTGGTGGGCTACCCGCCCGGCGGCAGCGTGGACCTGGTGGCCCGCACGCTCGCGCCGGAACTGGCCAGGCGCCTCGGCCAGGCGGTCGTGATCGAGAACATCGGCGGCGCCGGCGGCACGATCGGTGCGCAGCGGGTCGCCAAGGCGGCCCCGGACGGCTACAAGCTGCTGCTGGCGTCGAACAACGAAATGGCCATCAGCAAGCTGGTCAACCCGGCGCTGGCCTATGACGGCCAGCGCGACTTCTCGCCGATCGGCCTCGTCGCCACGCAGCCCATGGTGCTGGTGGCCGCACCCCATACGAAGGTCAGGTCACTCGACGACTTCGTGCGGGTGGTGAAGGGCAGCCCGGGCAAGTTCAGCTATGGCAGCTCGGGCATGGGCACCGCGCTGCACCTGGCCGGAGAAATGCTCAAGCAGTCCGGCGGGCTGTTCATGGTGCACATCCCGTACCGCGGCGTGGGGCCGCTCACCACCGACCTGCTGGGCGGCCAGCTGGACTTCGGCGTGTTCGTGCTGTCGAGCGGCCTGCCGCACATCCGCGCCGGCAGCGTGGCGGCGCTGGGCACCACCGACGCCCGGCGCGCACCCGCCACGCCGGACATCCCGGCGCTGTCGGAGCACCCGTCGTTCCGCAAGGTCAACATCGGCATCTGGTTCGGACTGTTCGCGCCCGCCAGGCTGCCGCAGCCGGTGGCCGCCCGGCTCGGCCAGGCCTTCCAGGAGGCGGTGGCCTCGCCCGAGCTGCGCAGGAAGCTCGAGGAAGCCGGCGCGCGCCCGGCGCCCCCCGAAGGCAAGCCGGACGAGCAGCTGGCGACCTACCTGAAGGCCGAGCAGGAAAAGTACGCCCGCATCGTCGACTTCGCGAAGATCCGCAATGAATGAAGGTCCCCTTCCTCCACTGCCGTTCGACCTGCCCGTGCCCTCGCTGGGCGACTGGCGTCACGGCAACACCGGCACCGAAGGCGTGTGGCGTTTTGCCTCGGCGCAACCCGGGCCGAACGTGCTGGTCACCGCGCTGGTTCATGGCAACGAGCTGTGCGGCGCCTGGGCCCTGCTGGCCGCGCTGGAGGTGAAGCTGCGACCGCAGCGCGGCTCGCTGACGCTGGCCTTCTGCAATCTCGAGGCCTTCGACCGCTTCGACCAGCGGTCGCCGGATGCTTCTCGTTTTGTCGATGAAGACCTGAATCGCGTGTGGGGCCCGGGCCTGGTCGATGCGCCCGCCAGCAGTGCCGAGCGGCGCCGGGCGAGACAGCTGTTGCCGTGGGTGGAGCAGGCCGACTGGCTGCTCGACCTGCATTCGATGCACGAGCCCGGCGAGCCCTTGCTGCTGACCGGCCTGCTGCCGCGCAACATCGAGCTGGCCCGCGAACTGGGCGCGCCGCGCTGCGTGATCGTCGATGCCGGGCACCGCGACGGCCGGCGCCTGCGCGACCACGGCCGGTTCGGCAGCGCCGATGACGGCACCTCGCGGGCGCTGCTGGTCGAATGCGGCCACCACGGAGCGCTGTCCAGCCGCGACGTGGCGCTCGACATGCTGGCGCGCTTTCTGGCGGCCAGCGGAGTGGTGGCGCCGTCCGCCTTGCCGCCCTCATGGCGCCTGCCGGCGCCGGGCCGGCAGGCGGTGCTGACGGTGACCGACGCGCTGGTTGCCGCGAGCCTCGACGTGCGGTTCGCCGAGCCCTGGCGCAACGGCCAGCGTGTCGCCGAAGCCGGCACCGTGCTCGGCTGGGACGCCGGCACACCGCTGACGACGCCCTATGCGGACTGCACGCTGGTGATGCCGTCGCTGCGGCAGCTGCGCGTGGGCGTCACCGTGATGCGCCTGGCCCGCGAGACGCCTGCGTCGCAGCCGGCCTCAACCGCCTGACGCGGCGGCATCGCGCCCGAGCAGCGCATACCAGTCCACCCGCCGCGTGAGCACCATCACCGCACCGAGCACGCCGAACAGCAGCAGCGACCCCATCACGAGGGCGGTCTGCTCCATCTGCAGCAGCACGTAGAGCACGCCGTACAGCAGCGCAGCCCCGCCGCCGAACAGGCCGCCGGCACGCCAGCCGCCCAGCACGTGCGCGCCGTAGTAGCCCAGCAGGGCCACCACACCGGCACTGGCCGCGGCATAGGCCCATGCGAAAGCCAGGTGCTCCGACAGGCTGAGCAGCAGCAGGAAGAACAGGGTGAGCGCCGCTCCCACCAGCGCGTACTGGATCGGATGCACCTTCACGCGACCCAGCACCTCGCACATCGCGACGATGGCGAAGGTGAGGGCGATGAACAGCAGGCCGTACTTGGTGGCGCGGTCGCTCAGCGAATAGGCGTTCACCGGGTCGATGAAGGCGACATCGAGGGTTTCGACACAGCCCCTGGGCTTCTGCCCGGCGGCGGCTTCGGCCGCCGCCGCGGCCCAGCGTTCCACGTTGTACGGGTTGGCGGCCGCGTTGCCGGCGGGCGCGCACAGCTCCGCGCCACGCGTGTAGTCCTGCGCGGCGGTGGTGGCCAGCGACGAGACGCGCCAGGTGGCGGAAAACCCGTCGCTGCGGACCTCGCGTTCGGCCGGCAGGAACCGCCCGCCGAAGCTGGGGTGCGGCCAGTCGGAGCGCAGCTGCACCAACGTCGTGTCGGCCACCGGGGCGATCGCGAGCTCTGCGGTGCCCACCAGTTCGAGCGTCAGGTCGGCGGTGAGCGCGGTGCCCGGCGCCGGCGCCTCGGCCAGCGATCCCGACCCGGCCAGCACGCTGTGGAAACCTCGCGGGTAGCTGCCATGGAAGGTGCCGGGCAGCACCGGGCGGCTGCTGCCGTTGGCCCGCACCTGGGCGAGCCGGATGCCGCGGGCATCGTTCAAGGCCACCATCAGGATCGGCTCGCCGCAGGCCAGGCGCGAGCCGGCATGCTCGCGCTGCGCCACCAGCGGCGCAAGGCTGGCCCATTGCGCCTGCAGGGTGGCCTTGGTGGCATAGGCGTTGACCTTGAACAGGCCGCGATAGCGCGGCTCCAGCGCAGCGCTGGCGTCGATGTGCAGCCGCGTGGGCGCCAGCGACAGGCGGAACTCGCGCTTGTCGGTGGTCACGCGCCTGTCCTTGCCTTCGCCGACGGTGGTGTCCCATTCCTCGACGCACGAGCGGTGCAGCACCGGGCCGAGCAGGGCCTGGCGGCCGGCCAGGCGGGTTTCGACGCTGCGTTCGGCTTCATGCTGGCGGCCCTGGCGTTCGTCGACGATGCCGCCGATGCGCGCCAGCGCAGCGCACAGCAGCAAGGTGATGCCGCCCACCGCCAGCGCCTTGAAAAGGTAAGGACGTGACTTCATTCGCTCCGGCTCCCGGGAGTTGTTGGAGCCTGCAGCGTCGCAACGCCGCGTGAGCGGAGCGCGAAGTTTGTGAAGCGAGCGTGAAGCGGCCGGCTCAGGGCGCCGTGAACTGCAGCCGCGCACGCCAGCCCGGCTGCGCCGGCTCGCCGCTCCACGTGCCGCCGTGCAGTGCCATCACCTGCTGCACGATCGCAAGGCCCAGCCCGCTGCTCTTGGGCGCATGGTCGCCGGGCCTGGGGGTCGAATAGAAGCGCTGGCCGAGCTGCGCCCGCGCGTAGTCGGGCACGCCGGGGCCATGGTCGCGCAGCGTGAAGCTGCCGTCGGAGCCCACCGCCACCTCCAGCTCGCTGCCCTCGGGTGCGAAGTCCAGGGCATTGGCGAAGAGGTTGGTCATCGCCAGCGTGATGAGCTCGGCATCGCCGTGCACTTCGATGCCGGGGTCGGGCGGCGACAGCCAGCGCAGGCCGATGCGGCGCTGGTCGGCACGGGCGTGCAGCGCATCCCAGGCCTGCAGGGCGCAGCGGCTGAGCGACACCGGGCCGGCATGCTCGAGCGCGCGCCGGCCCTCGAGCTTCGACAGCTCCAGCAGACGGTCGACCAGCAGCCGCAGGCGTTCGCCCTGTTCCTCGATCTGGCGGGCAAAGGTTTCGCGATCGGCGTCGGGCAGCGGGTCGCGCAGCAGCTCGGCCGCGCCGCGGATGGCGGCCAGCGGGCTCTTGAGCTCATGGGTCAGCGCACGCACCGTGTGTTCGAGCTGCTCGCGCCCGTCGAGGCGCGTGCGCATGGCGTCCATGGCCTTGGCCAGCTCGCCGAGTTCGCCCGACAGGGCCGGCACCTCGATGCGGCGGCCGCCGCTGTCGACCTGCTGTGCATAGCGCCGCAGCCGCCGGATCGACCACACCAGCCAGCCGGTGACGGCCACGCCGATGGCCAGCGACAGGCCCAGCAGCCAGGCGCCAGCCACCAGGATCTTGCGCTCGGCGCGGTCGATGAAGGGCTGCACCGTGGCCACCGGCTTGGCCACCGTGAGCACGCCGATCACCTGGCCTTCATGGCGCACCGGCGCCGCCACGTACATGACCGAGCTGCGGTCGTCGGCCTGCACCTCGCGGGTGGCGCGCGCACCGTATTCGCCGCGCAGGGTGAGCGCCACGTCACGCCAGCGCGAGTAGTCGGCGCCGACCGCGCTGCCCTGGCGGGCCCCGGCGTCGAAGACCACGCGACCGCGCGCGTCGGTGACGTAGATGCGGAAGTCGAGGCTGCGCTTGGCCAGCCCCCAGATCCTTGCGTCGATGGGACGCGCGGCGTAGTCGCGCACACGCTCGGCAAACCGCGACTGCTCCAGCGTGGCGCCCTCGGGCAGCGCGGCCAGGTCGTCGGCCACCTGCTCGGCCAGCAGGTTGGCGGTGTCCACCAGCACGTCTTCCATCACCTCGCGCACGCTGGGCTTCACCTCGGCGACGAACACCCGCAGCACGAAAAACGCCGCGAGCCCGGTGATGAGGAAGAAGCCCAGCAGCAGGCGCACGCCGAGTTTCATGAGGCGTTACTCCGTTGCTCGAGTTTCACGAGGCGACGCTCCGTTGCTCCAGCTTCATGACGCCGGAAGCTCCAGCGAATACCCCAGCCCCCGATGCGTGACGATGGGATCGAGCTCCGGCTTCACCTCGCGCAGCTTGGCGCGCAGCGTCTTGACGTGCGTGTCCACCGTGCGGTCGCCGCTGTCGGCGTCGGCGCCCCACACCGCGTCGAGCAGCGACTCGCGGCTGTGGATGCGTCCGGGTGAACGCAGCAGCACCCGCAGCAGGCCGAGCTCGCGACGCGTGAGCGACAACGGCTGGCCGGCATACCGCACCCGCGAGCCGGCTTCGTCGAGCTCGAACAGCCCGTGTGGCGGCGCGACCGGCGAGGCGGTCGCGCGTGCACGCCGCAACAGCGCGCGCACCCTGGCCACCAGCTCGCGGGGACTGAAGGGCTTGGCGACGTAGTCGTCGGCACCCAGCTCGAGCCCGAGCACGCGGTCGGTCTCGTCGCTGCGTGCGGTGAGCAGCACGATGGGCAGGGCCGGCTGCTCCTGCCGCAGCGTGCGGCACAGGTCGAGCCCGCTGCCGTCGGGCAGCCCCACGTCGAGCAAGGCCACGTCGGCTGCTCCGCTGCGCAGCTGCTCCGCGGCCTCGCGCACCAGCAGCACGTGCCGCACGGCGAACCCGTCGCGCTCGAGCGCATAGGCAACGGTGCGCGCGATGGCCGGGTCGTCTTCGAGCAGCAGCACGCAAGGCGGCGAAGGAGGCGTCATGGCGCGGATGCTATCGGCTCCGGCAGGCGCACCGGCATTCCGTCACGGCGGCGCCTGGCCTCGAGGCAGCGAGCGTGCAGCACTGCGCGGGATGGCGCTGCCCCGGGTAACAGGAAATCAAGCGGCTGCCCTGGCGCCCGATACACCGGTCAACGCGCAGCACGAACCGGTTGCGCGGTCCCGTGTTGTCAAAGAGGCCCTGCCATGCAGTACCCGCCCGCCTTGCGCCTGTTGCCGTTGTTCGCAGCGTTGCTGCTGCCGCCCTGCGCCGGCTTCGCGCAAGCCCATGCCGAAGGCGGCGAGGGGGCTGCGCAGTGGTGGCTGAGCAGCGGCTTCTGGTCGCACCACACGCGCCGGGCCGATCGCTACCAGCAGAACAACACCGGCATCGGATTCGAGTGGCACGGCGGCGGCCACTGGCAGGACTGGCAACTGAACGCCGGCCACTACCGCAACTCGCGCAACCGCCCGAGCAACTACGTGCAGGCGGGCTGGATGCCGCTGTGCCTCGATCTGCCGGCAGACTTTTCGCTGCATGCCGGCGCCAGCGTGGGCGTGGTCAACGGCTATCCGCGCATGAAGGGCGGCGGCTACTTCCCGACGTTCGTGCCGGCGCTGTCGCTGCAGTGGCAGCGCCTGGGGCTCAACCTCGTCTACATCCCGTCGGTCGGGACGGTGGATGGCGCGTTCGCACTGCAGCTGAAGGCCCGGCTGCTGTAGGAGGCCGCCGGGTCCTGCTCCAGCTAGCTGCGCTTGCAGTTCGGGTCGGGCGGCGGCTGGTCGGCGCCGGGGACCAGCGTCCAGTCCTTGTCGTCGCGGCCGGTCATGATCTGCCGTTCGGCATGCATGGCCGCCGTGGGGGATATCGGGTCGCTGGCGGGGAAGGTCTCGTCCAGCGCTTCGTCGAGCAGCTCCTGGTAGGTGGGCACCCGCTCGTAGGGCAGATGCCCGCGGCCTTCCAGGCGGCGTGACTCGCGCTGGGTGGCAACAGGGTCTTTCATCGGTGTCTCCATCCGTTCATGGTGGTCTCGCTCGCCAGTCGGCAAGCCCCATGCCTGAGCGGCAGGCCGATGCCGGCCGCCCGGAGAACATCTCGTTGAAAAACTTGCCGAACGGGACCGGCGTTCGGTGCTCAGTTGCCGATGTGGCTGGCCAGCACAGGGAACAGCTTGGTCAGCCCGTCGGACAGCAGCTCGACGGCCAGCGCCGCGAGGATCAGGCCCATCAGCCGCGTCATCACGTTGATGCCGGTCTGGCCCATGACCTTGGCGATGCGACCGGCGGCAGAAAACACCACGAAGGTCACGACGCCCACCACCACGCCGTAGCCCACCAGCACCCCCAGCTCCCACCAGTGCCGCGTCTTTTCGGCATAGATCACCATCGTGGAGATGGTGGCCGGACCGGTGAGCAGCGGAATGGTCAGCGGCACCACCGCGATGCTGTCGCCGGCATCGGCCTTCTGGCTGCCTTCGCTCACGTCGCTGGGCTTGGACTCCGCCGGCTGCGCATTGAGCATGTGCAAGGCGCTGATCAGCAGCAGCGTGCCGCCGCCGACCTGGAACGAGGCCAGCGAGATGCTGAAGAAGCCCAGGATCTTGAGCCCCACCAGTGAGCTGATCGAGATGACCAGGAAGGCGGTGAACGCGCTGACGCGGATGGTGCGCTGGCGCTGCTTGCGGTTGAAGTTCTGGGTGAAGTGGATGAAGAAGGGCACCACGCCGATCGGGTTGACGATGGCCAGGAGTGCAATCAGCGGCTTGTAGAGATCCATGGGGCGCGATTGTCGGGGGGGCGAGCTCAGGCTGTCGATGCAAGCGCATCGCGGGCCAGTCCGCGGGCGTAGCGCAGCCCCTCGGCCGCCCGCGGGCCGTACCAGCTGAGCAGCTCGCCATCGACCAGTAGCACCCGGGCCTGCGGGCACAGTGCCTGTGCTTCGGCCATGTGCCCTGCGCCGAACCGGTACGGCTCCGAGCTCAGCAGCACTTCCTGCACGTCGGCGAGCCACGGCGCATCGGCGGCGACCACCGGATAGCGGGCGGCCCCGTGCGGGCCGCCGGTGACGTCGGGCAGGGTGTGCCAGTGCACATGGGCCAGGAGCTGCGAGATGTAGGTGTCTCGCGCGACCGTCATCCAAGGCTCGCGCCAGATGAGGTACAGCACGCGGCGCGGCGGCCCCGCGTGGAGCACGGCCAGCTCGTGCTCGAGTTCGCGCCGCAAGGCCGCTGCCCGCTCGCCAACGCCCGCCACCGCACCGAAGGCCTCGGCCATCTGGCCGAACAGCATGAGGTTGTCGGCCGGTGCCAGCGGATGGGTCACGATGACCTGCGGCGGATTCGGCCAGGCACGCAGCGCCTCCACCGTCTCGGCCCGGTTCTCGTCGACGTTGACCAGCACGTGGCTGGGCGCCAGCCGCTGCAGCTTGGCGAGGTTCACGTCCTTCGTGCCGCCCACCTTGGGGACGTCGGCCAGCGCCTCGCGCGGGTGCACGCAGAAGCCTGTGCGTGCCACCAGACAGTGCCCCAGGCCGAGGTCCACCAGCAGTTCGGTGAGGCTGGGCACCAGGCTGGCGATGCGAAAGGTCGCAGCGCCCTGTGCAGGGCCTAGGGACTGGGGCGGGTTCATGGGAGGCGCCCATCATAGGTGCGCTGATGCACCGCGGCAGCCTCGGGCGGTGCGCTGCAGGGCCCACGGGGAAACCCCAACCGCTGCTTTGGAAACGGCGCAGATACAACACTTTCCGCGCGAAGTTGCCAAACGGGCTAGCGCACTCGCGTGAGCTTTACCACATAATCCGGCTCCTGTGTCTGGTAGCCGCGCCTTCTCTGGAAATAGGTCCCGATGGGTTGAGCTCCACATGGTTCTCTGTTCAGGTTTCTAGGAAAGGCGCTCATCCATGGGCAACAAACTCTACGTAGGCAACCTTGCCTACAGCGTGCGTGACGAAGAGCTGCAGCAAGCGTTCTCGCAGTTCGGTTCGGTCACCTCGGCCAAGGTCATGATGGACCGCGACACTGGCCGCTCGAAAGGTTTCGGATTCGTTGAAATGGGCTCGGACTCCGAAGCTCAGTCGGCCATCGAAGGCATGAACGGCCAGCCCCTGTCCGGCCGTGCCATCGTCGTCAACGAAGCCCGCCCCCGTGAAGAGCGTCCGGGCGGCTTCCGTGGTCCGTACGGTGGCGGCGGTGGTGGTGGCGGCGGCGGCTTCGGCGGCGGCCGTCGCGAAGGCGGCGGTGGCGGCGGCTACGGCGGCGGCGGTGGTCGCAGCGGTGGCGGCGGCTACGGCGGTGGTGGCGGCGGCCGCAGCGGCGGTGGCGGCTACGGCGGCGGCGGTCGCGGCGGCTACTGATCAGCCGGCAAGTCTGCAAGAAAGAAGGCGGTGGCCGAGAGGCTCACCGCCTTTTTCATTGGGGTGCCTCCGTCAGGCCTCGCCCTGGCGCTTCTTGCGGCCTCGACCGGCCAGCACGCGGTCGAACAGGGCATTGGGCAGCAGGCGCAGCAGCTTGGCCACCACCCCCATCTGCCACGGAATGACGCGGTAGCTTGCGCCGGCTTCGATGGCGGCGAAGGCGCGGTCGGCAAATTCGTCCGGCGTCATGAGAAAGGGCATCGGGTAGGTGTTGCCGGCCGTCAGCGGCGTGGCCACATACCCCGGCACCACCGTGACGACCTTGACCCCGAACGGGCGGCATTCGCCGCGCAGGCTTTCGCAGTAGCTCACCACCGCTGCCTTGCTGGCGCAGTAGGCGCCGTGGCCGGGCAGGCCTCGGATCGCCGCCACGCTGGCAATACCCACCAGGGTGCCGCTGCGGCGCTCGCGCATCGGTTTCACGAAAGGGTGGAAGGTCGCGGCCACGCCCAGGTTGTTGGTCTCGAAGGTGGCGCGCATGACCTCGAGGTCTTCGTACTCCGCGGTGTCGATGCCCACGCTGATGCCTGCATTGGCGATCACGACGTCGGGCACGCCTTGCTTGGCGATGCAGTCGCGCGCCGCGGCAATGATGCTGTCGGGCTGGCGCACGTCGGCGGCGTAGACGCCCACGCGTTCGGCGGCGAAGCCCTGGGTCTGCGCCCAGCTCGCGATGTCGCCGGTGCGCCGCGCCACCAGGGCAAGCCGGTAGCCGGCCTGATAGAAGCGCGCCGCGAGCGCTTGCCCGATGCCGCTGGAGGCGCCGGTGATGAGGACCAGTTTCATGGCGCGGCTTCCTTCGGTGCGGCAGCCTGCGGCGCGATGCTGCCCTTCACCCGGCCGGTCAGCACGGCGGTCTGCGTCAGGTGGTCGTACTCGAGGCTGTCGGCGCGGATCTCGCTGCGCCCGCTGATGATCGTGACCGGCAGGTGCGAGCGCACCCGCTCGGTGTCGGTGAACAGGTGCAGGAACTCGCCGCGGAATTCGAACGCCTCCCCGGAGGGCGCGCCAGGGGGCGGCTCGCGCAGCACCCGGGCCGCGCCGATCAGCTGCACCTCGCTCATGTCGCCGTTGGCGAGCGCCCGTTTCGCGCTGGCGGTGGAAACCAGGCCCTTCGGATCGACCGCGCGCAGGCGCACGTCGTCGATCTCCAGCGTGTCGGTGTCGGGGTAGTGGCGCAGCGCCTCGCCTTCGACCTTGGCGCTGGGCGCGCCGTCGGCCAGGAAGCGCTGCATCGAGAACTTTTGCATCTCGTAGTCGGGCACGTGGCGCGGCGGCGCCGACGGCCGCTCGGGGTCGGGCACCGGCGTGTTCTTGACCAGCCACCAGGTGGCCGCGGCCAGCAAGGCCATCAGCACCGCCGGCAGCGACACGGCAATGTTTTCCCAGACCCGCACATGCCAGGGCCCGGCCCGGCGGCGGCGCTGCGTGGGCGGCGTGAGCGGAGCCAGCGGCTCCAGCTCGGCCAGCGGGATGCTGTCTTGCACCGTCATGCCCTGGGCGACGTGGAACCGTCGTCCAGCGTGACGAGGTGGCCGTGCAGCAGCTCGGCATAGCGGCCGGCCGCCACCAGCAGCAGGTCGCAGAACTCGCGCGCCGCGCCGTAGCCGCTTTCGGCCCGCGTGACGTGATGAACCGCCGCCTTCACTTCGGCATGCGCCTGCGGCGGCGCGGCAGCAAAGGCGGCCCGCACCAGGAGCGGCAGGTCGGGCCAGTCGTCGCCGATGGCCGCCATTTCATGCCAGCCGAGGCCGAGCTGGCCCATGAGCTGCTGGGCCGCTGCCAGCTTGTCGTGCACGCCGTACACCGCGTGCGCGATCTTGAGGTCGGCCATGCGCCGGCGCACCGCGGGCGCGTCGCGACCGGTGATGACGATGGGCGTGATGCCGCCTTGCGCCAGCAGCTTGAGGCCGTGGCCGTCGAGGGTGCAGAAGGCCTTGAAGCCTTCGCCGGCTTCACCGATGTAGATGCGGCCGTCGGTCAGCACGCCGTCGACGTCGAAGATGGCGGCCTTGATGCCCTGCGCCTTGAGCAGCAGCGCAGGGTCGAACGAAAGCGTGGGCTGGAGCTCGCGCATGGTCGGTCGGTCGGAGTCGCTCGCGTGCCTCAGATGACCTTGGCGCGCATCAGATCGTTGGAGTTGATGGCGCCGGCGAGGACGCCGTGTTCGTCGACCACCAGCACGGTGGTGATGCGTGCCTCTTCCATCAGGTCGGCGGCTTCGACGGCCAGCACGTCATGACGGATGGTGCGGGGGTTGCGGTGCATCACGTCGCCGGCCTTCAGCTCACGCAGGTCGCGACCCTGCTCGATGCAGCGGCGCAGGTCGCCGTCGGTGAAGATGCCGAGCACCCGGCCGGCTTCATCGGCCACGGCGGTGGCACCCAGGCCCTTGTTGCTCATCTCGCGCATCATCGCGGTGAAGCCGGTGTCCGGGCTCACCCGCGGCACCGCGTCGCCGGTGCGCATGAGGTCGTGCACATGCGTGAGCAGCTTGCGGCCCAGCGAGCCGCCAGGGTGCGAACGGGCGAAGTCTTCTTCCTTGAAGCCGCGGGCGTCGAGCAGCGCCACCGCGAGTGCGTCGCCGAGCGCGAGCTGCGCGGTGGTGCTGGCGGTGGGTGCGAGGTTCAGCGGGCAGGCCTCCTTGGCCACCGCGTTGTCGAGCACCACGTCGGCATGCCGGGCAAGCGTGGACTGCGCACGGCCGGTCATGGCGATGACCGGCACGCCCAGGCGCTTGATCGCCGGCAGGATGGCGGTGAGCTCGTCCACTTCGCCGGAGTTGGAGATGGCCAGCACCACGTCGTGCTGCGTGACCATGCCGAGGTCGCCGTGGCTGGCCTCGGCCGGGTGCACGAACATCGCAGGCGTGCCGGTGGATGCCAGGGTCGCGGCGATCTTGCGCCCGACATGGCCGCTCTTGCCCATGCCCATGACCACCACCCGACCGGTGCAGTGCAGCACCCGGTTGACGGCCTGCGCAAACGCACCACCCACGCGCTGGCGCACTTCGGCCAGGGCCTGCGCCTCGATGTCCAGCGTCTGCTGCGCCAGGGCGATGGCCCGTTGCGCGTCGAAGGGTGGGAGAGGATGGGACACGTCGTCTTGCTTGGGTAGGATCGGGCGATTCTAGGCGCGCCCCCATCTCTGGGCACAGGCCTTGCACTCACCCGCCGAATGGCCACTACGCTCGAACTCGCCCTGTTGTTCCTGGTTGCCGCCGTGCTGGGCGTCGTGGCATTCCGCAGCATGAAGCTGCCGCCGATGCTGGGCTATCTGGCCGTCGGCGTGCTGATCGGGCCGCTGGTGCTGCAGGCCACCCACGATGCCAGGAGCATCGAGCACCTGGCCGAGTTCGGCGTGGTGTTCCTGATGTTCGTGATCGGGCTCGAGTTCAACCTGCCCAAGCTGCGCAGCATGCGCACGCTGGTGTTCGGGCTGGGCTTCAGCCAGGTCGCGTTCACCATCCTCGTGGCCATGGCGGCCAACGCCTTCCTTGCCTGGTGGATGGCCAGCTTCGGCAAGGCCTGGGGGCTCGACTGGCGCAGTGCCATCGCCCTGGGCGCGGCGCTGGCGATGAGCAGCACCGCCATCGTCGTGAAGCTGATGGCCGAGCGGCTCGAACTCGAGAGCGAACACGGCCGCCGGGTGATGGGCGTGCTGCTGTTCCAGGACCTGGCGGTGGTGCCGCTGCTGGTGCTCATCCCCGCACTCGGCGCGCAAGGCGGCAACATGTTCAACACGCTCGCGCTTGCCGCATTGAAGGCAGCCGCCGTGCTGGCGCTGCTGCTGTCGGGTGGGCAGCGGGTGATGCGCTGGTGGCTCACGCTGGTGGCGCGCCGCAAGAGCGAGGAGCTGTTCATCCTGAACCTGCTGCTGGTCACGCTGGGCCTGGCCTGGCTGACCGAGCTGGCCGGCCTGTCGCTGGCACTGGGCGCATTCGTCGCCGGCATGCTGATCGCCGAGACCGAATACAAGCACCAGGTGGAAACCGACATCCGGCCGTTCCACGACGTGCTGCTCGGGCTGTTCTTCATCACGCTGGGCATGAAGCTGGACTGGGCCGCGCTGCTCGACCGCTGGGCGCTGGTGCTCGTGATGGTGACGCTGCCGGTGCTGTTCAAGTTCGGCCTTGTCACCCTGCTGGCGCGGCTGTTCGGCGCAAGCCCGGGGGTGGCGCTTCGCACCGGCCTGTACCTCGCGCAGGCTGGCGAGTTCGGTTTCGTGCTGCTGTCGCTGGCCACGCAGAACCAGCTGATCGCGGAGCAGCTGCGCAACCCGGTGCTCGCGGCCATGGTGCTGTCGATGCTCGCCACGCCGCTGATCGTGATGTACAGCAACCGCATCGTGATGAAGCTGTACTCGAGCGAATGGCTGATGCAGTCGGTGGCGCTCACCACCATTGCCAAGAAGTCGATCCGCACAGAAGCGCACGTGATCATCTGCGGCTACGGCCGCTCAGGGCAGAACCTTGCGCGGCTGCTCGAAGGCGAGGGCATTCCGTACATGGCCCTCGACCTCGACCCCGACCGGGTGCGGCAGGCCGCCGCGGCCGGCCAGAGTGTCGTGTTCGGCGACGCCGCGCGCCTGCAGAGCCTGATGGCCGCCGGCCTCGCACGCGCCAGCGCAGTGGTGGTGAGCTACCAGGACACTGCCTCGGCAATGAAGATCCTGCAGCACGTGCATGAACACGCACCGACGGTGCCGGTGATCGTGCGCACGCTCGACGATGCCGACCTCGAGAAGCTGCAGGCCGCCGGCGCGACCGAGGTGGTGCCGGAGGCCATCGAAGGCTCGCTGATGATGGCCTCCCATGTGCTGGCCCTGGTGGGCGTGCCGATGCGGCGCGTGATCCGGGTGGTGCAGGACCAGCGCGACGCGCGCTACGGGCTGCTGCGCGGCTACTTCCACGGCGCCGACGACGACACGATCGAGGAGCGCGAGCAGGCGCGCCTGCAGAGCGTCACGCTCAACGCCGGCGCGGCCAGCCTGGGGCGCACGCTGGCGCTGCTGTCGCTCGATGGCCTGGACGTGAACGTGATGTCGATCCGCCGCGCCAACGGCCGCGTCGTGAAGCCTCACCACGAGTTCGAGCTGGCCGAGGGCGACACGCTGGTGCTGGCCGGCCAGCCCGAGGCGCTGCTGCTGGCGGAAGCGCGGCTGCTTCACGGTTGATGCCCGGCTGACGCGCACCGGGCGGACAGGCCAGAATCCCGGGGTTTGCGCGCACTGGCGCAAGAGGCAGACCGCCATGGCCAAGAACCAGCATCCTCGCGAATTCATCAAGCAGCACATCCGCACCGTGCCCGACTGGCCGGAGGCGGGTGTGCAGTTCCGCGACATCACGCCGCTGCTGCAGAACCCGAAGGTGTTCCGCGTGCTGATCGACGAGTTCGTGCACCGCTACTTCGACGTGCGGCCGAACGTGATCGCCGGGCTGGATGCACGTGGCTTCATCATCGGCTCGGTGCTCGCCTACGAACTCAACATCGGCTTCGTGCCGATCCGCAAGAAGGGCAAGCTGCCCTTCACCACGGTCGAAGAGACCTACGAGCTGGAATACGGCAGCGCCACGGTGGAGCTGCACACCGACGCGGTGAAACCCGGCGACCGCGTGGTGCTGATCGACGACCTGATCGCCACCGGCGGCACCATGATGGCCGGCATGCGCCTGCTGCAGCGGCTGGGCGCGACAGTGATCGAGGGCGCCGCGATCGTGGACCTGCCGGAGCTGCACGGTTCGGACAGGCTCCGTGCGGCAGGACTGCCGCTGTTCACGCTCGTGAGCTTCGAAGGCCACTGACCCCGAATGAAGAGAGACAAGGGCCGCAACGCGGCCCTTGTCGATCGGAGTGGACGCCGTGGATCCGGCTTTGCCGGTCCACCAGCGTCGCCCCCTAGAGGGGGAGCGCCGCAGGCGCTACGGGGGTGGTCAAGAAATCGGCATCTGCTTGGACATGTTGGCGCGCATGCGCACCGCCATGACGCCGGCGCAGGCACGCGCCACTTCGAGCGCGACGGCCGGCACGCGGGCGGCCAGTTCCTCGAAGCGCGGCAGGCGCAGCGCCCACACCACACAGGGCGTCATGGCCTCGACGTTGGCGGTGCGTGGCCCGTCGGCGAACAGCCCCGGCTCGCCGCAGATGGAGCCGGTGCGCAGGATCGCGATGCGGCTGGACCCGGGAGGGCCGCCGGTGGTGAACACCTGCAGCGAACCCTGGCCGAGGAAGTACACGGTACGGTCGTTGTCGCCCTGCTTGATGAGCAGGTCTCCGGCACGGATCTCGTGGCGCGTGAGGTACTGCGCCAGCGTCTTCCATTGCTGGGCGTCGAGCCGCCCGCGAAAGGCATCTTCCGCATTGAGCGACTGCACCGCCTGGACGAGTTCGTTGAGTTCCATCGTGTCGATCTCGAGTGTCGCGGCGCCGCGGAGAGGCGCGGGCCGCTGTGTGAATTTGTTCCCAATTATGGGCATCGCGTGTGCGGCCCACAACAAGCGGCGTGCCCGGATCGGCCCGCTGATCACTCGGCGAACTCCGGTCGTCGTGGCTTCCTGCACGAAAACCGCCGGCCTTACTTGCCGATACAGAAGCGGGAGAAGATCTCGCCGAGCAGGTCGTCCGCCGAGAACGCGCCGGTGATCTCGCCCAGCGCGTTGTGCGCCAGGCGCAGCTCCTCGGCCAAAAGGTCGAGAGCGGCGTCGGCTTCCGCCAGGCGGGCCTGCGCCTCCTGCAGATGCAGCCGGGCCGCCTGCAGCGCCTGCACATGGCGGGCGCGCGCGATGAACACGCCTTCGGGTGCGGCATGCCAGCCGGCAATGGCCAGCAGGCAGCGGCGCAGCTCCGCCAGGCCGGCACCGGTCTTGGCGGACAGGCGCACCGACTGCTCGCCTTCGGCCGGCGAGGGCGGCTCGGCGGCCTCGGGCGCGTCGGCCTTGTTGTAGACGTGCACGATGCGGGCATGCTGCGCCACCCCGTGCGGCAGCCGCCGTTCGATGTCGCGTTCGGCCGCTTCATAGTCGGGCTGGCCCAGCCGGGTGAGGTCGTGCAGGAACAGCACCGCGTCGGCCGCCTCGATGGCCGCCCAGCTGCGCGCGATGCCGATGCGCTCGACCTCGTCGCCGGCCTCGCGCAGGCCGGCGGTGTCGATCACGTGCAGCGGCACGCCTTCGATCTGGATGGTTTCGCTGACCTTGTCGCGCGTGGTGCCGGGAATCGGCGTGACGATCGCGAGCTCGGCGCCGGCCAGCGCATTGAGCAGCGAGCTCTTGCCCACGTTGGGCTGGCCGGCCAGCACCACGTGGATGCCCTCGCGCAGCAGCGCGCCCTGCTGGGCGCGGTCGAGCACCGCATCGAGCTGCGACGCCACCCGGCGGAGGCGGCCGCGTGCGTCGGCCTTCTCGAGGAAGTCGATCTCTTCTTCGGGAAAGTCGAGCGTGGCCTCGACCAGCATGCGCAACTCGATGAGCCGGTCGCGCAGCGATTCGATCTCCTTCGAAAAGGCGCCTGCGAGCGATCGGCTGGCCGAACGCGCGGCCGCCTCGGTGCTCGCTTCAATGAGGTCGGCGATCGCCTCGGCCTGCGCCAGGTCGATCTTGTCGTTGAGGAAGGCCCGCTCGGTGAACTCGCCGGGCTCGGCCAGCCGCAGTCCCATGCCTGCGCCGGCCGCCAGGCAGCGCGCGAGCAGCAGCTGCAGCACCACCGGCCCGCCGTGCGCCTGCAGCTCGAGCACGTCTTCGCCGGTGTAGCTGTTCGGGGCAGGGAAGTGGAGCGCGAGGCCCTGGTCGATGGCTTCGCCCTGCGCGTCGCGGAATGCGAGGTAGTGCGCCTGCCGCGGCTTGAGCGGCTGGCCGCAGACCGCCTCGATGACGGGCGAGACGTCGCGGCCCGACACGCGCACGATGCCCACGGCCCCGCGCCCGGGAGCGGTGGCAACGGCAACGATGGGATCGTGGTGGCGCGGCAGCATCGCCGGATTGTCAGCGATGCGCCGCAGCCGAAGATGGCGCGGAGGGAGGTGCCCGGTCGTGACTGATCACGTCTGGAGGACGCTGCAGCAGCGACGTTCCGGGACAACCTCCAGAGCCGAGTGCGTCGCGTTTGACTGCTGCGCCCCCCGGGTCGGCCCCGCTGACTCCATGCTGCGCGTACGGGCCGGCACGCGCAACGCCGTTCGCCCCCACAGGCGCGGGGGTCGCGTGACTTTTGGCGCAGGCTTCGCGCACTCGAGGGGGTGGTCGTCACCCGCTCGGGCTCAGCTCACGCCCAGCCGCTTGTTGATGAACCACTGCTGCGCGATCGACAGCAGGTTGTTGGTGACCCAGTACAGCACGAGGCCGGCCGGAAAGAAGAAGAACATCACCGAGAACACCAGCGGCATGATCCACATCATCTTGGCCTGCACCGGATCCGGCGGCGTGGGGTTCAGCCAGGTCTGCAGCAGCGTGGACGCAGTCATGACCAGCGGCAGGATGAAGTACGGATCCTTCACCGACAGGTCGGTGACCCAGCCGATCCAGGGCGCGTTGCGCATCTCGACGCTCGACAGCAACACCCAGTACAGCGCAATGAAGAAGGGGATCTGCACCATGATCGGCAGGCAGCCGCCGATCGGATTGACCTTCTCCTCGCGGTAGATGCGCATCATTTCCTGCTGCATCTGCTGCGGCTTGTCCTTCAGGCGCTCGCGCAGCTCCATGACGCGCGGGTTGATCGCCTTCATCTTGGCCATCGAGCGGTAGGCGCTGGCATTGAGCCAGTAGAAGGCGACCTTCAGCAGCACCACCAGCGCGACGATGGCCCAGCCCCAGTTGCCGATCACGCCGTGCAGCTTGTCGAGCAGCCAGAACAGCGGCTTGGCCAGGATGGTGAACCAGCCGTAGTCCTTCACCAGTTCGAGGCCGGGGGCGAGCGCTTCGAGCTTCTTCTCTTCCTGCGGGCCGGCGAACAGGCGCGCCTCGAATTTCTCGGTGGCGCCGGGCGCAACCGACTTGGCCGGCAGCACCATCGCCACCGAGTAGAGGTTGTCGCTCACCTTCGCAGTGCGGAACTCGCGCGGGCCTTGCGGCAGCAGCCAGGCCGATGCGAAGTAGTGCTGCACCATCGCGATCCAGCCGTTGTCGGCCTGCTTCTGGAAGTCGGCGTCGCCCTTCTCGATGTGCTTGAACTCGACCTTCTGGAACTTGGCCACGTCGGTGTAGACGGCCGGGCCGGTGAAGGTGCTGTAGAAGCTGGACTCGCCGGGGGGCGGGTTGCCGTCGCGCACCAGCTGCACATACAGCTGCGGCGATGCGGCGGCGGTGCCGTTGTTCACCACCTCGTGCGCCACATCGATGGTGTATTCGCCGCGCTTGAGGGTGTAGGTCTTGCGCAGCTTCACGCCGCTCAGCTCAGGCGACTCGAAACTCACGCTGACGCTGCCGGCACCGTCCTTCAGGGTCGTTTCACCGGGCACCACGTTCATCACCGTCAGGTGGTTCGGCAGGGCACCCGGGCCGATCAGGCCGGACTGCGCGAAATAGCTGCGCTGCGGCGAACGATCGAACAGCACGACGTTCTTGCCCGGGTCGTTCTGGTCCTTCTGCTGCAGCAGTTCCAGGCGCACGAGGTTGCCACCCTGGCTGTCGAAGGTGGCGGCCAGCAGGTCGGTGGTCAGCGTGACCTTGGCTGAAGAAGCCGGTGCCGCGGCGGCGCCCGGCACGGCGCCGGGCTGCGCAGGGGCGGTGGCACTGGGAGCCGGCACGCCGCCGACCGCACCGGGATCGGCCGGCGCGCTGGCCGCCGGGCGCGGCGCCGCCGGGTTGAAGAACGAGGGCTTGCCGTTGTGCTTGTTCCAGCCGTCCCACAGCAGGAACAGCGACATCGTGAACACCACCCACAACACGGTGCGGCGCATATCGGTCATGACGACGACTCTTGAGAAGGAGAGGGGAGCTTGACCGCGCCAGGCGACGCGGTGATGAAGCGGGAAAAGAGCTTCGGCGCGGCCGCCGGCACGGGGTCGAGACCGCCGTTGCACCAGGGGTGGCAGCGCAGCAGCCGCGCCGTCGCGAGGTAGCTGCCGGTCAGCGCGCCGTGGTGCTCCAGCGCCTGCAATGCGTAGACCGAGCAGGTCGGCTCGAAGCGGCAGGCCGACCCGAGCCAGGGGCTCAGGAAGAAGCGATACGCCCGCACCGGCCACATCAAGGCTTGGCGAGGCCAGAGCTTGAACCGGGGCATAGCGCGGGCTTTTGCTTCAGCCTGGCCGCCGGGCCATCGCTGCGGCGAAGAGGCTGGCGAGTTCGCCGCGCACGGCAAGCTTCAACGCCGCGGAGGCGGCGCTGGGAAACTGCTGCCGTTCAACCGGCGCGCGCAGGCGCACCACCCAGTCGCCGGGCGGCAATTGGCTCAGATGCTGGCGCATGGCTTCGCGCGCCTGGCGCTTGACCAGGTTGCGCGTGACGGCGCGACGAGCCTGACGCTTGGGCACGACGAGACCAAGCCGCCAGCATGGCTGCGCAGCAGCGCCGGGCTGAATTTCCACAGCCCCGGCGGCCGGGCTTGCCGTGCCTGTTGACAACTCTTTGGCCTCAGACACGGTGTGATGGAGGCTGAAGTGCGGACTGCGGGCCACCGGCCGTGTGGCCAGTACCCGTTGGAAGTCCGACGGCGCAACAAGGCTGGTCAGCCCAGACTGCGGCCGGGCAAACATCGGCAAGCGGCTCGGTTCGCACCGAACCAGGCCTTACAGGCCCAGACGCTTGCGGCCCTTGGCGCGGCGCGAAGCGATGACCTTGCGGCCGCCGCGAGTCTTCATGCGGACGAGGAAACCGTGCGTACGGGCGCGGCGAACCTTCGAGGGCTGGTAAGTGCGTTTCATGTTGGATCCTCAAGCGCGGAAAGCTCATCTGCCGAGGGCCGGCAGCGCTGCAATGCGCCTATTTGACGATTCCCGCAAGGCTCGAAAACGCTCCATGGCCTGTTCGAAGGCTTTGAAGCCGCCCCTGCGGGAAACCCGCGATTACACCAAAAACCCCCTTTCTGGTCAACGACTTACACCACGGATTGCGGGTCTCTTGGGGTCTTGACCCTCTACAAAAAACTGTGGATAACCCCGCTTTCCCCGGGCGGCGCGCACGTAGAATCCCGCCGCTCCGAGAAGAACTTGTCCACAACATGAGCGAAGACTTGTGGCTGCGCGGTTGCGAGCGCCTTGCTACCGAGCTGCCCGAACAGCAATTCAACACCTGGATCCGGCCACTGCCCGCCGCCGACGTGAGCGATCGGGGCGACGTGGCCGTGGCCTCGGTGCGCGTGCCCAATCGCTTCAAGCTCGACTGGATCCGCACGCAGTACGCGCCGCGCATCGAGTCGGTGCTGGCCGAGCTGGCCGGCAAGCCGGTGCGCCTGGAGCTGACCCTCGCCCCGCGCGAGATGCTGCCCCGTCCGGCGACACCGGCCGGCAACCACCATCAGCCGGTGAGCGCGGCACAGGCCTTGTCGATGCCGACGTCGGCAGCGCCGCAGGCGCCGGCACTGCACCTCAACGGCAGCCCGGCCAAGAACCAGAACCGGCTGAACCCCGGCCTCACCTTCGACACGCTGGTGCCCGGCCGCGCCAACCAGATGGCCCGCACCGCCGCGCTGCATGTGGCCGGCGCCCCGGGCGCCATGTACAACCCGCTGTTCATCTACGGCGGCGTCGGGCTGGGCAAGACCCACCTGATCCATGCAGTCGGCAACGCCCTGCTGGCCGACCGGGCCGACGCACGGATCCTGTACCTGCACGCCGAGCAGTTCATCACCG
Organism: Methylibium rhizosphaerae; assembly: GCF_006386545.1. Classification (GTDB taxonomy): domain Bacteria; phylum Pseudomonadota; class Gammaproteobacteria; order Burkholderiales; family Burkholderiaceae_C; genus Pseudorivibacter; species Pseudorivibacter rhizosphaerae. The sequence continues at coordinate 54,245 of NZ_SWAR01000024.1, forward strand.
ACGTGGTGAAGAACTACCAGCGCAAGACCTTCGACGAACTGAAGGCCAAGTACCACTCGCTCGACCTGCTGCTGATCGACGACGTGCAGTTCTTCGCCGGCAAGGAGCGCACGCAGGAGGAGTTCTTCAACGCCTTCGAGGCGCTGCTGGCCAAGCGGGCGCACATCATCATGACGAGCGACACCTACCCGAAGGGGCTGGTGGACATCGACGAGCGGCTGACCTCGCGATTCGACGCCGGACTCACCGTGGCCATCGAGCCGCCCGAGCTCGAGATGCGGGTGGCCATCCTGATGAAGAAGGCCGAGGCGGAAGGCACGCCCATGCCGGAAGACGTGGCGTTTTTCGTGGCCAAGAACGTGCGGGCCAACGTGCGCGAACTCGAAGGCGCCCTGCGCAAGGTGCTGGCTTACGCCCGCTTCTCGCACAAGGACATCAACATCCAGCTCGCCCGCGACGCGCTGAAGGACCTGCTCTCGATCCAGAATCGCCAGATCTCGGTTGAAAACATCCAGAAGACCGTGGCCGACTTCTACAAGATCAAGGTCGCCGACATGTACTCGAAGAAGCGCCCCGCCTCGATTGCGCGGCCGCGCCAGATCGCGATGTACCTGGCCAAGGAGCTGACCCAGAAGAGCCTGCCCGAGATCGGCGAACTCTTCGGCGGGCGCGACCACACCACCGTGCTGCATGCGGTGCGCAAGATCTCGGGCGAACGCACCAAGAACACCGAACTCAACCAGCAGCTGCACGTGCTGGAACAAACCTTGAAAGGCTGATCGCTTGTTCGAGCGAGCGCTACACGGCCAGGGCAAACTCGGTCAAGTGACAAGCCTGGGGACAACTTTCGAACAACCGGCCAGTCATCCACAGGCCGGCGCGTCCTTCGCAAGTTGTTGTCGGTTGCCCACCGTGAAAACAAGGCCTCGGCCCACAGGGTTGATGCCCAGCTAAGCGCCTGACAGAAAAAGGGAAAATGGCGTTTTCCACAAGAACACCCAACCCCTACTAAGAACCACTACCTTCAGAGGTTGACATGATTGTGTTGAAGAGTACCCAGGACAAAGTGCTGAGCGCACTGCAAGCCGTGGCCGGCATCGTCGAGCGTCGCCACACCTTGCCCATCCTGGCCAACGTGCTGCTGCGCAAGAACGGGGGGCAGGTGGAGTTCACCACCAGCGACCTGGAGATCCAGGTGCGCACCACGGCCGAATTCGACGGCGATGCCGGCAACTTCAGCACCACGGTGGGGGCCCGCAAGCTCATCGACATCCTGCGCACGCTGCCGGCCGATCAGACGGTGTCGCTCACCTCCAACCAGAACAAGCTCACCCTGGCCGGCGGCAAGAGCCGCTTCACGCTGCAGACGCTGCCGGCCGAGGATTTCCCGCTGGTGCAGGAGGCCGCCGATTTCGGCCCCGCCTTCAGCGTGCCGCAGAAGACCCTCAAGGGCCTGATCAACCAGGTGCACTTCGCGATGGCGGTGCACGACATCCGCTACTACCTGAACGGCATCCTGTTCGTGGCCGAAGGCAAGAGCCTCACGCTGGTGGCCACCGACGGCCACCGCCTGGCGCTGGCCCAGGCCACTCTCGACGTCGAGATGCCCAAGCAGGAAGTCATCCTGCCGCGCAAGACGGTGCTCGAGCTGCAGCGCCTGCTGAAGGACGAAGACACCCCCATCGAGCTGCGCTTTGCCGGCAACCAGGCCAAGTTCAGCTTCTCGGGCATGGAGTTCGTCACCAAGCTGGTGGAAGGCAAGTTCCCCGACTACAACCGCGTGATTCCCAAGAACCACAAGAACCACGTGACCCTGGGTCGCGCGCCGCTGCTGGCCAGCCTGCAGCGCGCCGCCATCCTGACCAGCGAGAAGTTCAAGGGGGTGCGGGTCAACATCGAGCCGGGCACCCTGCGCATCGCCTCCAGCAATGCCGAGCAGGAAGAGGCCAAGGAAGAGCTCGAGATCGACTACGGCGGCGACACCATCGAGATCGGCTTCAACGTGACCTACCTGATGGACGCCCTGGCCAACATGAGCCAGGACATGGTGACCGTGTCGCTGGCCGATGCCAACAGCTCCGCCCTGGTGACCATTCCGGAACAGGGTGGCTTCAAGTACGTCGTGATGCCGATGCGCATCTGACCTCCCGGATCAGTCTTGAAGGACTGAATCCCAAGCGGGCTGCGGCCCGCTTCAGCGTTTCTTATGGGCTTGCGAGCGATCGCGGGCCCGGCAAGTGAGTGGATATGACCGACCAGAACCAGCAGCCAGAGCAACCCGAGAACAAGCCTGCACAAGACCAGTCCGCCGGCTACGGCGAGAGCAGCATCCAGATCCTCGAAGGCCTGGAAGCGGTGCGCAAGCGCCCGGGCATGTACATCGGCGACACCTCCGACGGCACCGGCCTGCACCACCTGGTGTTCGAGGTGGTCGACAACTCGATCGACGAGGCGCTGGCCGGCTTCTGCGACGACATCGTCGTCACCATCCACACCGACAACTCCATCTCCGTCATCGACAACGGCCGCGGCATCCCCACCGGCGTGAAGATGGACGACAAGCATGAGCCCAAGCGCAGCGCGGCCGAGATCGCGCTGACCGAGCTGCACGCGGGGGGCAAGTTCAACCAGAACAGCTACAAGGTCTCCGGCGGCCTGCACGGCGTGGGCGTCTCCTGCGTGAACGCGCTGTCCAAGCTGCTGCGCCTGACGGTGCGCCGCGACGGCAAGGTGCACTACCTCGAGTTCAAGAAGGGCGTGCCGCAGGACCGCGTGCTCGAGCAGCGCGACGGCTTCGAAGTGAGCCCGATGAAGGTGATCGGCGAGACCGAGAAGCGCGGCACCGAGGTGCATTTCTCGCCCGACGAGGAGATCTTCACCAACGTCGACTTCCACTACGACGTGCTGGCCAAGCGGCTGCGCGAACTGAGCTTCCTGAACAACGGCGTGAAGATCAAGCTGGTCGACGAGCGCAACGCCAAGGAAGACAACTTCGCCTATTCGGGCGGCGTGAAGGGCTTCGTCGAGTTCATCAACCAGGGCAAGAAGGTGCTGCACCCCAACATCTTCCATGCCATGGGCGAACGGGTGAGCGAGCAGAACACCACCATCGGCGTGGAAGTCGCCATGCAGTGGAACGACGGCTACAACGAAAGCGTGCTCTGCTTCACCAACAACATCCCGCAGCGTGACGGCGGCACCCACCTGACCGGCCTGCGCGCGGCGATGACCCGCGTGATCAACAAGTACATCGAAGACAACGAGATGGCCAAGAAGGCCAAGGTCGAGATCAGCGGCGACGACATGCGCGAAGGCCTGGCCTGCGTGGTGAGCGTGAAGGTGCCCGAGCCGAAGTTCAGCAGCCAGACCAAGGACAAGCTCGTCTCCAGCGAAGTGCGCGCGCCGGTCGAAGACGTGGTGAGCAAGCTGCTGACCGACTGGTTGCTCGAGAACCCGAACGACGCCAAGATCATCTGCGGCAAGATCGTCGAGGCCGCCCGCGCCCGCGAAGCGGCACGCAAGGCCCGCGAGATGACGCGCCGCAAGGGCGTGCTCGACGGCCTGGGCCTGCCCGGCAAGCTGGCCGACTGCCAGGAGAAGGACCCGGCGCTGTGCGAGATCTACATCGTGGAGGGCGATTCCGCCGGCGGCTCGGCCAAGCAGGGGCGTGACCGCAAGTTCCAGGCGATCCTGCCCCTGCGCGGCAAGATCCTGAACGTGGAGAAGGCCCGCTACGAGAAGCTGCTGTCTTCCGAGGCCATCCTCACGCTGATCACCGCGCTGGGCACCGGCATCGGCAAGGACGACTTCAACCCCGACAAGCTGCGCTACCACCGCATCATCGTGATGACCGACGCCGACGTGGACGGCGCGCACATCCGCACGCTGCTGCTGACCTTCTTCTACCGCCAGATGCCCGAGCTGGTGGAACGCGGCCACATCTACATCGCCCAGCCGCCGCTCTACAAGGTGAAGCTCGGCAAGCAGGAGCAGTACCTGAAGGACGGCCATGAGCTCGATGCCTACCTGCTGCGCGTGGCCATTGCCGATGCCGAACTGCACACCGGCGTGGGCACGAACAGCGTGCTGAAGGGCGAGGCGCTGGAGCAGCTGGCGCGGCAGTACGTGCTGGCGCAGAACGTGATCGACCGCCTGTCCAACTGGATGGACGGCGAAGCCCTGCGCGCCATGGCCGACGGCCTGGAGATCAACCTCGACACGCCCGAGCAGGCCCAGGCCTCGGCTGCCGCGATGCAGGCGGCTCTGCATGACGCCAAGGTGAGCGCCGAATACGACGCCCGCATCGACAAGCAGATGCTGCGCATCAGCCGCAAGCACCACGGCAACATCAAGAGCAGCGTGATCAACGCCGACTTCGTGCACGGTGCCGACTACGAAGCCCTGGCCGGTGCCGGCAAGACCTTCAAGGGCCTGATCGGCGCCGAGGCGGTGGTCAGGAAGGGCGAAGGCGAAAAGCAGAAGGAACAGCAGGTCGCCGACTTCCGCGGTGCGATGGCCTGGCTGATGCAGCAGGCCGAAAACAGCGTGGGCCGCCAGCGCTACAAGGGCCTGGGCGAGATGAACCCCGAGCAGCTGTGGGAAACCACCATGGACCCGACCGTGCGCCGCCTGCTGCGCGTGCAGATCGAAGACGCGATCGAGGCGGACCGCGTGTTCACCATGCTGATGGGCGACGAGGTGGAGCCGCGCAGGGACTTCATCGAGACGAACGCCTTGAGGGCGGCGAATATCGACGTGTGATCGTTATCGACGATTCGATCGTCGTTTCTTGCCGCAGACCCCGTATCCCAGACCTTTTGAATTCCGATGTCGACGACTCCCAATCCCTTCGCTGCCCTTCTCGACCCTGCTGGCGTCCTCAGCGCCTGTGCGCGCTCCGGAGCGCTCGACGCCCTGCCGGTGAGCGTGAGGCGCAGTGCCGATCGCGTGAGCACCCAAGTGGCAGGTGAGCTGGCCGAGCACGACGCAGCCGTCGACCAGATCTACCAGCAGATGATTGCCAAGGCTTCCAAGACGTCGCTGGCGAAGTCGAAGGGTGCCGTGCGCGCTCAGGAAGCCTGACCGAGGCGCCCCTGGGGTGGTCGAATGTCGGAGCAGCAGCAAGGCGCTCTGACGTTCAAGGCCTCGCAAACTCCGGAATCCGGAAGCGCTTCCGATACGCGCCGGGAGCCATGCCGGTGATGCGCCTGAACAGGCGCCTGAAGAACGCGGCCTCCTCATACCCCACGCGCCAGCTGATCTCGTCCACCGAATCGTCGGTGCGCTCGAGCCGGCGCTTTGCGTCTTCGACCCGCAACCTCTGCACATAGTCGATGGGCGAGAGACCGGTGGCCGTGGTGAACCTGCGTTTGAAGGTGCGCTCGGCCAGGTTGCTGCGGCGGATCATCTCGTCCACCGGGTTGGCCACCGCGAAGTGCTGGCTCAGCCAGCGTTGCGCGGCCTCGATCTCGGCGTCGCCGTGGTCGCGCCGCCCTTCGAAGGTGATGTAGGGCGCGAGGCCGTCCTGGTGCCACTGCAGCGCATAGGCACGCGCGATGTCCTGTGCGTCGGTGGCACCCGCGAAGCGGGCGATCAGGTAGAGCACCATGTCGTGCCAGGTGGTCGAGGCGCCCGAACTCACCAGCTCCTCGCGCTGGCCCGACACCACCAGCACGCGCTTGGGGTGGATGGGCACTTGCGGGTAGGCCGCCCTGAACTCGCGTGCGTAGCCGTAGTGCACCGTCGCGTCCCTGCCGTCGTACAGGCCGGTCTCGGCCAGCAGGAAGATGCCCGAGCAGGCCGAGCACAGGAGCGCGCCTTGTGCATGCATGCGTGCGAGCCACTCCACCAGCCTCGGATAGCGGCCCTTGAGCCACTCGGGTCCGCGCAGCAGTATCGAAGGGACGATGACGATGTCGCTCGTGTCGACCTCGTCGATGCAGCGCTGCACATGAATGGGCACGCCGCTGGCGAGCTGCAGCGGCCCTACCGACTCGCCCACGATCTCGACCCGGAACGTCGGCGGCGGCGTCGGCGCGGCCGAGGGTGGCATGGCGCTGGTGCCCAGCACCGCGCGGGCGTTCATCACGTCGTAGATGCCGGCCAGCGTGGAGACCACGGCATCGGGTACGGCCAGCAGCGACACATGGCGCGTGGTCGGCGGCAACGGGCGGGCAGCGGGCATGGCTTGCGAGCTAGGGGGTTGGCACGAATGAACCGATCTTGGGCGATTTCGGCTCTGCCGTGAACCGGGCGGCGCCGCAACGATGAGCGCCTCTTTCAACGCAATCGACCGAGAGGACGTTCATGCATCGCTTTCCCAGCATCACGATGACGACATCATCGTTGTCGTCACCCTCCCGCCGCGGCCTGGGCCGCTGGCTCGCCCGGCTGGCGGCCGCGGCCGGCGCCGGCTTCGTGCTGGCCGCGGCCGCCCAGGCCGACGACAGCTTCATGGCCGCGCGCGGCTTCGACCTCGCGCACCAGCGCCGCCCGAATGCGGTGGTGCACTGGAACTCCATCGCCGAGCGGGCCTTCACCCCCAGCCAGGGCACCAACCCGATGGCGCAGTCACGCACCTTCTCCATCCTGCATGCGTCGATCCATGACGCGCTCAATGCGATCGACCGGCGCTACGAGTCGTACACGCCGGGCCTGCCGAAGTCGCCGCGCGCTTCGCCGGAAGCCGCGGTGGCCGCCGCGGCGCGCGAGGTGCTGGTGCAACTGTTGCCCGAGCAGGCCGTGCTGGTGGAAGAGGCCTATGGTCAGGCGCTTGCCGCCGTGCGCAACGGACCGGCCAAGACCGCAGGCCTTGCCGCCGGCCAGGCCGCAGCCTGGGCCACGCTGAACCGCCGCAGCGCCGACGGCGCCGCCGGTGCTGCGCAACCGCCGTATGTGCCGAATGCCGGCGCGGGCGAGTACCAGTTCACCGCACCCTTCGCCTTTGCCGCACAACCCGGCTGGGGCCGCGTGGCGCCGTTCGCCATCAAGCTGGCCGAGCACACGCTCCAGGGCCCGTTGCCGCTGTCCAGCCAACAGTACGCCCATGACGTGGAGGAGGTGCGCGAGATCGGCCATGTGGCCAGCCGCACGCGCACGCCCGAGCAGACCGAGATCGCGAAGTTCTGGTACGAGGACTCGCCGCTGGGGTGGAACCGCATCGCCAATGCGGTGGTTCGCGAGCGCCGCCTCGACGCCTGGGAGGCCGCACGTGCCTTCGCGCTGGTGCACTTCGCCATGGCCGATGGCTTCATCGCCGGCTTCGGCGAGAAGTACGAGCATCGCTTCTGGCGCCCGGTCACCGCCATCCACGCGGCGGCGAACGATGGCAACACAACCACCGAGCCCGATGCCTCCTGGCAGCCGCTGCTGGTCACGCCGCCGGTGCCCGACTACCCCTCCACGCACACCGTGCTGGGCTGGGCCGCGGCCGAGGTGCTGATCGATCTTTTCGGCGACCGGGTGCGCTACGGCCTCACCAGCCTCACGCTGCCGGGCGTCACGCGCCACTACCGCGGCTTCTCGCAGGCGGCCGAGGAAAACGGCCTGTCGCGCCTGTATGCCGGCATCCACTTCCGCCATGCCATCGAGGAAGGGCGTCGCCAGGGCCGCAGCATCGGCAAGGCGGTGTCGCAGGCGTTGCCCAAGGTCCGCTGAACCAGCCCGAGGAGTCTCATCATGGACATCGACAACACCCCTGCTTCAGCACTGAACCCGGCCCGGCTGGAGGCGTTCGTCACCCGCGCCATCGGTGACCTCACCGCCGGCTACGCCGGCGTCATGGTCAGCCTGGGCAGCAAGCTGGGCCTTTACAAGGCCATGGCAGGCGCCGGCCCGCTGAGCCCAAGGGAAGTGGCCGCCCGTTCAGGCTGCGCCGAGCGCTACGTGCGGGAGTGGCTCAACGCCCAGGCCGCCGGCGGCTACGTCAACTACCACGCCGTGAGCGAAACCTACGAGCTCTCGTCCGAGCAGGCGATGGTGCTGGCCGACGACACCAGCCCGGTCTACCTGCCGCCGGCCTGGGAGGTGCCGGCTGCGATGTGGTTCGACGAGCCGAAGGCGCTGGAGGCGTTTCGCACCGGCCGCGGCGTGGCCTGGGGCGAACACGACGCCCGCATGGCCTGCGGCGTGGCGGGCTTCTATCGCAACGGCTACCGAGCCCAGCTGGTGACGTCGTGGCTGCCCGCCCTCGATGGCGTGGTGGCCGCGCTGGAGGCCGGCATCGCCGTGGCCGACGTGGGCTGCGGCCGCGGCCACTCGACGCTGCTGATGGCAGAGGCGTTCGCCCGTTCGCGCTTCCACGGCTTCGATACGCACGAGCCGTCGCTCGACGCGGCGCGCCGGCATGCCGCCGCCGTCGGCCTGTCACAGCACACGCAATTCACGCTGGCCCGTGCCACCGACTACCCCGACCAGCAGTACGGGCTCATCTGCTTCTTCGACACGCTGCACGACCTGGGCGACCCGGTGGCCGCGGCGCGGCATGCCGCCCGGGTGCTGGCGCCCGGTGGCACGGTGATGCTGGTGGAGCCGTTCGCTCACGACCGGGTGGAAGACAACCTCTCCACCGTGGGGCAGCTGTACTACGCGGCTTCGTCGGTGATCTGCTGCGCGCATGCGGTGGCCGAAGGCGGCAGGCTCGTGCTCGGGGCGCAGGCCGGGCCGAAGCGGCTGGCCGACGTGTTCCGCAAGGCGGGCTTCACGCACTTCCGGCGCGCAGCCGAAACGCCGTTCAACGTGGTGTTCGAGGTGCGGCGCTGAGGCCGCCGCGTCAGGCCTTGCGCACCGTCAGCGCCACCAGCTTCAGCACCAGCGGCCGCACCATCAGCACGCAGACGAAGGCCACCGGCATGGCCAGCGCGTAGGCGTGCAGCACGCGCGCGGGCAGCCCGGCATCGATGCCGCTGTTGGCGCCCACGATCACGGCGCACATGAGCAAGGCCATGATGGCCGACATGAAAAAGGCAAAGGCCACCGGCGTGTAGCGGGGCTCGAGCTTCCAGCTGCGGGGCTGGGTGGCCGCGGGGGCAGCGGTTCGAAGGGCGGTGTCGTGTGTCATGTTCAGGGTCCTGTGTTCCTGTGTGTTTCGGTGCGGCGCATCGGGTGCGCCATGGAGTGGCACTTTAGGAACCGCAGGAGCCGGCCGGTAGCCGCGCGGCGCCTGCTTCAGACGAAAGCTAAAGTTTCGAATCCTTCGCTCGATTCGAAAGGCACCTCATGGACACCCTGCGCGGCATCGACAGCTTCGTGAAGGCCGTCGAAGGCGGCAGCATCGCCGCGGCGGCACGGCAGCTGGGCATCACTGCCGCGGCTGCCAGCCAGAACATCGCGCGGCTCGAGCAGGAACTGGGCACCCGGCTGCTGGTGCGCAGCACCCGCCGCCTGTCGCTCACCGAAAGCGGCTCCCTCTACTACGAGCGGGTGCGCGGCGTGGTGCGCGAGCTGCAGCTGGCCCAGGCGGCGGTCACCGAGCTGCACGGCGAGCCGCAGGGGCGGCTGCGGGTGGCCTGCTCGGTGGCCTTCGCGCGCCATGTGCTGGCGCCGCTGGTGCCGGCCTTCACCGAGCGTTTCCCGCGGGTGTCGCTCGAGCTGGTGGTGGCCGACCGCAGCGTCGACCATGTGAAGGAGGACATCGACGTCAGCATCCGCTTCGGCGAGCAGCTGGAGCCGGGGCTGGTGGCCCGCCGCATTGCCACCATCCCGGTGGTGTATTGCGCTTCGCCGGCCTACCTCGCACGGGCCGGCACCCCGCAGCAGCCGGAGGAACTGGCGCAGCATGCCTGCCTGCTGTTCCGCCTGCCGATCGACGGGCGGTTGCTGCGCTGGTGGTTCGTGCGCGGCGGCACGCGCTTCGAGCCGATGCTGAACCCGACCATCGTCACCAACGACGTCGACACGCTGGCGCAACTGGCGGTCGCAGGCGCAGGCATCACCCGGCTGGGCGTGTTCATCGCCAACCCGCTGATCGAGCGCAGCCTCCTGGTGCCGCTGTTCCTGCCGTGTTCGCTGTCATCCAAGGGCGCGGCCCAGGTGGACGGCGCACCGCTCGACTTCCACGCCTGCTACCGCGACCGCAAGGACCTGACCCACAAGGTGCGCGCGTTCGTGGACTACGTGGCCGGTGCAATGCACGACCACCCGGCGCTGCGCATGCCGCAGCAGCATGCGCAGCGCCCGCAGCCTGGTCCGGCGAAGCGCGGCCGCAGCAGCGCCGCGGCTGCGCGTCAGTCCTCGGGCAGCAGGTCCCGGTTGTAGACCACCTCCCACAGGTGGCCGTCCGGGTCTTCGAAGTAGCCGGCATGGCCGCCCCAGAAGGTCTTGCCGGCGGGCTTCACGATGCGCGCGCCTGCCGCTTGCGCCTGGGCCATCACCGCTTCGACCTCCCGTTCGCTGCGCACGTTGTGGCCCAGGGTGAAGTGGGCCTCGGGGCGGGCGCGTGGCCGGGGCAGGCCGGCGTCGTGGGCCAGATCCGCACGGGCCCACAACGCCAGCTTCGTGCCGCCGTGCAGGTCGAAGAAGGCCACCGCACCGTGCTCGAATTCGCGGCCCACGATGCCCTGCGTGGGCAGGCCGAGGCCGTCGCGGTAGAAGGCGAGGGCTCTTTCGAGGTCGTCCACGCCGAGGGTGATGACACTGACTCTGGGCTTCATGGGGTTACGCTCCTGTGGCAACGACGAGGGGGCAGGCGCACGATCTTCGCGCCGCGTGGTAGCCCCGGCCGCGCAAGGGCGAAGGCCCTTGCCGCAACCCGGCACCGGAAGGAAGCGACATGGACGACCACACCGCGGTTCACGCCGCCGACCCCAGCCTCTTCACCCACCTGCGCATGGTGCTCAGCATGGTGGTGAGCCTCGGCATTGCGCGCCTGCTCAGCGGCGCAGCCCGGATCGTGCAGCACCCGGGGCGCACGCGGCTGTACTGGGTGCACCTGCTGTGGGGCCTGTCGATGCTGCTCACCCTCATGCACTTCTGGTGGTGGCAGTTCTCGCTGGCGCGGGTGGCTGTGTGGCGCTTCGAGGTCTACTTCTTCATCGTGGCCTATGCAGCGCTGTACTACCTGCTGTGCTCGCTGCTGTTTCCCGACGACGTGTCCGACTATGCAGGCTGGCGCGACTACTTCTATTCGCGCCGGCGCTGGTTCTTCGGCCTGCTGGCGGTGGCCTTCGCCGCCGACGTGATCGACTCGGCGATCAAGGGCAGGGCCTACCTGGAGGCCCAGGGCACCGAGTACCTGGTGCGCATCGCGGCGTACCTGGTGCTCTGTGCAGCGGCGGCCTTCGTGCGCAGCGAGCGCTTCCATGCCGCGTTTGCCGTTGGCAACCTCGTTTACCAGGTCTCCTGGATCCTGCGCATCTACGACGTGCTGGAATGAGTTAGCGTCGCGGGCCTATGCGAAGCATGCGAGGCTTGGTGATGGCCCTGGGGGTGACGGCGCTGTGCTGCAGCGTGTGGTGCGCGAGCGCGGCCGCTGCTGCGGACGACGCCGACATCGAGGCGCTGCTGGCGCGCATGACGCTCGAAGAAAAGGCCGGACAGCTCAACCTGTACGCGCCGGCGAGCGGCGCGTTGTCCAACCCGGCGCTGCACATCCGCAGCCTGGCCGAGCAGGAGGCCGACATCCGCGCCGGCCGCGTCACGGGGCTGTTCAACGGCGCCGGGCAGGCGGCCAAGCGGAGGGCGCAGCAGCTGGCGGTGCGCGAGTCGCGGCTCGGCATCCCGCTGCTGTTCGCGGCTGACGTGATCCATGGGTTCCGCACGGTGTTTCCGGTGCCGCTGGCCGAGGCGGCCAGCTGGGACACCGACCTCGCCGAGCGCACCGCCCGTGCCGCGGCGCTCGAAGCGGCGGCCGACGGCTTTCACTGGACCTTCGCGCCGATGGTGGACATCGCCCGCGATGCCCGCTGGGGCCGCGGGGTCGAAGGCGCCGGTGAAGACGTGCTGCTCGCCCGCCGCCTGGCGCAGGCCCGGGTGCGCGGCTTCCAGTCGGGCGAGGGCGGCCTCGCCTCCACCGCCAAGCACTTCGCCGCCTATGGCGCAGCCGAGGGCGGGCTCGACTACAACAGCGCCGACCTGTCGCCGCGCACGCTGCGCGAGGTGTACCTGCCGCCGTTTAAGGCTGCGGTGGAGGCCGGCGCGGCGGCGGTGATGACCTCGTTCAACGACGTGGCCGGCATTCCGTCGAACGCCAACCGCGAGCTGCTCACCGGCGTGCTGCGCGACGAATGGCGTTTCGACGGCGTGGTGGTGTCGGACTACACCGCCGACGAAGAGCTCATCGCCCACGGCTTCGCGGCCGACGGGCGCGAGGCCGCCAGGTTGTCTTTCCTGGCCGGCGTGGACATGAGCATGCAAAGCGGCCTGTACCTGCTGCACCTGCCGGCGCTGGTGCAAGGCGGCGAGGTGCCGGCGGCGCGGCTCGACGAAGCGGTGCGACGCGTGCTGCGCCTGAAGAAGCGGCTGGGCCTGTTCGAGCAGCCGTTTCGCGGGCTGGAGGCGCCGGAGCCGGCCGCCCGGCCCGAACACCGCACGCTGGCGCGCGAGGCGGCGCGCAAGTCGGTGGTGCTGCTGCGCAACCAGGGCGGGCTGCTGCCCCTGCCCAAGGCGGGCCTGCGCATCGCATTGATCGGCCCGTTTGCCGACGAGGCCGACGGCGGCAGCGCGGCCGACCTGTTCGGGCCGTGGACGCTGTTTCCCGGCCGTGCCGCGCCGGTGAGCCTGGCGCAGGGGCTGCGTGACGCACTCAGCGACCCGTCGACGCTGAAGGTGGTGAAGGGCTCGGGCGTGAACGAGCCGCTGCCGGGCGGCATCGCCGCCGCCGTGTCGGCCGCGCGCCGGGCCGACGTGGTGCTGCTGGCCTTGGGCGAAAGCGCGCAGATGTCCGGTGAGGCACGTTCGCGCGCCGGCATCACGCTGCCTGCGGCCCAGCAGGCGCTGGCCGAGGCGGTGGCCGCGACCGGCAAGCCGGTGGTGGTGCTGCTGCGCAACGGCCGCGCGCTGGCACTCGAAGGCGCGGTGCGTGACGCGCAGGCGCTGCTCGTGACCTGGTTCCTCGGCCTGGAGACCGGCCATGCGGTGGCCGACGTGCTGTTCGGCGACGTCAGCCCTTCAGGCCGTCTGCCGGTGAGCTTTCCGCAGGCGGCGGGGCAGGTGCCCTACCACTACGCCCACCGGCGCACCGGCCGGCCGCTGCCGCCGCAGGACCCGGGCTCCGACTTCAAGACCCGCTACATCGAGACGCCGAATGAAGCGCTGTACCCCTTCGGCCACGGCCTCACCTACGGCCGCTTCGACTACGAGGCGCTGCAGTTGAGCCACCCGCGGCTGCCGTGGGGCGGCACGCTGCAGGTGAAGGCGCGCATCACCAACCGCGGAGCCCGCGAGGCCGAAGAGACGGTGCAGCTGTACGTGCACGACCGGGTGGCCAGCGTCACGCGGCCGGTGCGGGAGCTCAAGGACTTTCGCAAGCTGCGGCTGGCGCCGGGTGCGTCGGCCGAGGTCGAGTTCACCCTGCGGTCGGCCGACCTGGCCTTCATCGGCCGCGACCTGCAGCCCGTCGTGGAGCCGGGCCTGTTCGACGTGTGGGTGGCCCCTTCTGCGACACAGGGGCTCCGGGCGAGCTTCGAGCTTGCCGCGCCGTGATGGCCCCACGCTGAAGGGCCCATCGATGAGTGGAAGAATCGCGGCTTTTTGCCCGCCGCGATGAGCACCGCTTCCCAACGAGCCCCATGGCAGTACCTGGCCGGCTGGCTGCGTGCCTTCCGCCCCGCACCGATGGCGGTGAACGCCCAGGAGCGCTGGCGCGTCGTGTGCGGCGCCGGCCTGGGCGTTTTGATCACCGCGGTGTTGTGCCACCTGGCCGGCGCCGGCTGGGCCGAGCTGCCGTGGCTGGTGGCACCCATGGGGGCCAGCGCGGTGCTGGTGTTCGGCGTGCCGGCCAGCCCGCTGGCCCAGCCCTGGGCGGTGGTGGGCGGCAACACGATCTCGGCCCTGGTGGGCATTGCCTGCGTGCGCTGGGTGGCGCCGCCCGAGCTGGCCGCGGCGCTGGCGGTGGCCCTGGCCATCGGCGTGATGTTCGCGTTGCGCTGCCTGCACCCGCCCGGCGGTGCCGCGGCCCTGCTGGTGGTGATGGCCGGCGTGTCGGACTTCCGGTTCGCGCTGTTTCCGGTGCTGCTCAATTCGCTGCTGCTGGTGGCCGCCGGCGTGGCCTACAACAACGCGACGCGGCGGCGCTACCCGCATGCGCAGCTGGCCAGCTCCACCGCAACGAAGCCCGAGCGCGCGCTGGTGAGCGAAGCCGACCTCGACGCGGTGCTGGCCCGCTACAACCAGGTGCTCGACGTGCCGCGCGACGACCTGCGCGCGCTGCTCGAAGAGGCGGAGCTGCGGGCCTACCGGCGCCGGCTGGGCGAGATCCGCTGCGAGGACATCATGTCGCGCGACCTCGCCACGGTGGAATACGGCACGCCGCTGCAGCACGCCTGGGCGCTGCTGCGCGAGCGGCGCATCAAGGCGCTGCCGGTGGTCGACACGGTGCGCCGGGTGGTCGGCATCGTGACCCTGGCCGACTTCATGCGCGAGGCGCAGCTCGACCTCCACGAGGGTTTCGAAGACAAGCTGCGCCGGCTGATCCGCTGGACCCGCGCCACGCACTCGAGCAAGCCCGAAGTGGTGGGCCAGATCATGACGCGCCAGGTCCGCGTGGCCAGCGCCCACCGCCACATCGCCGAACTGGTGCCGATGTTCTCGGACACCGGCCACCACCACATCCCCATCATCGACGCCGAGCGCCGGCTGGTGGGGATCATCACCCAGTCGGACCTGGTGAAGGCGCTGACGCGGGTAGGACCCGATTGAGCCACCAAGAGCCGCCGCTCCTCGCCACGCACACGGCGTTCAGGCCATCAGGAGCCGCACCCGCAAGGGCGCGGCGATCGGCCCGGCAGCCGCGGAACCGGCTGCGCCCCCTTGAGGGGGAGCGCCGCAGGCGCTACGGGGGTGGTCAATAGAGAATCCGGCAGCGGATGGTGCCGGGCACCGCGCAGAGCTCTTCCAGCGCCACCTGGCTCGCCGTGCTGTCCACGTCGATCACCACGTAGCCCACCTCCTCGTTCGTGCGCAGGTACTGCGACGCGATGTTGATGCCGGCGGCCGAGAAGCGCTCGTTCACCCGCGCCATCACGCCCGGCACGTTCTCGTGGATGTGCAGCAGCCGGCAGCGGCCGGTGTGCTCGGGCAGCGCCACTTCAGGGAAGTTGACCGCCGACACGGTGGAGCCGTTGTTGCTGTAGCGGATGAGCTTGGCGGCCACTTCGCGGCCGATGTTGGCCTGCGCCTCGGCGGTGGAGCCGCCGATGTGCGGCGTGAGCAGCACGTTGTCGAAGCGCACCAGCGGCGATTCGAAGGCCGCGTCGTTGCCCTGCGGCTCGACCGGAAACACGTCGATGGCGGCGCCCGCGAGATGCTTGTCTTCCAGCGCCCGGGTGAGGGCGTCGATGTCGACCACCGTGCCGCGCGACGCATTGATCAGGTGGCTGCCGGGTTTCATCTGCGCCAGCTGTTCGGCGCCGATCATGTCCTGCGTCTGCGGCGTCTCGGGCACGTGCAGGCTCACCACGTCGGCCGCCTGCAGCAGCTCTTTCAGCGACGCGAGCTGGCGGGCGTTGCCCAGCGGCAGCTTGGCCTCCACGTCGTGGAACACCACCTGCATGCCCAGCTGCTCGGCCAGCACGCCGATCTGCGTGCCGATGTGGCCGTAGCCCACGATGCCCAGCGTCTTGCCGCGCACCTCGTAGGAGCCGGCCGCGCTCTTGACCCAGCCGCCGCGGTGCAGCACCGCGTTCTTGTGCGGGATGCCACGCATCAACATGATGATCTCGGCCAGCACCAGCTCGGCCACGCTGCGGGTGTTGGAGAACGGCGCATTGAACACCGGGATGCCGCGGCGCATCGCGGTGCCCAGGTCGATCTGGTTGGTGCCGATGCAGAACGCGCCGATCGCGGTGAGCTTGGGCGCCGCGGCCAGCACCTGGGCGGTGAGGTGCGTGCGAGAGCGGATGCCCACGAAGTGCGCATCGGCGAGCACGTTGGCGAGCTCATCGCCGGCCAGTGCCTTGGGCGAGGTCACGATGTGGGTGTAGCCGTCGTTCTGCAGCGCGTCGACCGCGGTGGGGTGGATGCCCTCGAGCAGCACGAACTTGAGCTTTTCCTTGGGGTGGGAGAGTCGGTTGGTCATGGGCGGGACTGTATGCAGGCTTCGATTCCGGGCGCCGGGGCAGGGTCAAGAGGTGGCCCGGCGCACGCCTCACGAGCGCTCGAACAGCGTGTGGTTCTGCTCGCTCTCCGAGCTTTCCGGCCGCGCCCCGAGCTGCTGCGCCGAAGCCGGGGTGGCGGCCTGCGCATCGCGCACCTCCTGGACGCGGTCGCGGCGCCATCCTTCGAAGTCGCTCGAGAAGCGGTCGCGGCGCCACACGTCGTAGTCTTCGTCGAGGCGGCTCATGTAGGCCTCGCGCCAGCGGCGGTAGTGCTCGTGCTCGTCGTCGTGCGCAGGGCTGCCGTGCGCTTCGGGGAAGTTCATGCGCAGCCGGGCCTCGTCTTCCTCGTCGGCATAGGCACGTGCGTCGGGCCATGGGCCCAGCGCATGGACCATGCGGTGTTGGTGCCAGTCCAGCGGCATGTCGGCTGTGGGGGCGGGCGCGGTGTCGCGGGCCGGCCTTTGGTGCGCGTCCATGGTGGTTCCTTTCCTTCGCGGTGGCTGCATCAGGAGGGCGGCAAGGGGCATACCCAGCCGTGTCCGACAATGCGCCGCGATGCAGCCCGACACGCCCTCCGAAACCATTGCCGTCATCGACTTCGAAACCACCGGCATGTCGCCGCGGATGGGCGCTCGCGCCACCGAAGTGGCCATCGTGCTGGTGCGCGACGGGCAGATCGTCGACCGCTACCAGAGCCTCATGCACACCGGCGCCTGGGTGCCGCCGTTCATCGAGCGGCTCACCGGCATCAGCAACGCCATGCTCGACGACGCACCGCCGGCCGGGGAGGTGATGCGCGAGGCGGCCGAGTTCGTGGGCACGCATCCGTTGGTGGCGCACAACGCTGCATTCGATCGCGGTTTCTGGCAGGCCGAGCTGCAGCGTTGCGGCTGCGAGGCACCGCATCAGGCCGAGCCGGCCTTCGCCTGCACGCTGCTGCTGGCGCGCCGGCTGTATGACGAGGCGCCCAACCACAAGCTGGGCACGCTGGCCGACTTTCACGGCCTGCCGCGATCCGGCCGCGCCCACCGGGCGCTGGCCGACGCAGAAGTGACGGCACACCTGCTGCTGCGCATGCAGCGCGATGTCGAGCGCCGCTTCGCCGACGACCTGCCGCCGGCGGGCGTCACCCACGGCCTGCTTGCTGCACTGCAGCGCGCGCCGCGCGGTGGACTGGGCAAATGTGTGGCGCGTTATGCACGCCCGGGCGCCGGCCGGGCGCCGCTGGGCGCTCGCAGCGGCGCGCCCATCGGAGCGGCAGCCTCCTGAATCCCCAACACAGGGCGCCGGCGCGCCACAATGGGCGGCGGAAGTTCGTGCCCACCCCCTCATGCCTGTCCCCAACGTACCGACCAAGACGGCGCTCGGCCATGACGAGTTGCGTCTGCGCAAGCACGGGCTGGGGCAGCGATACCGCACCATCCTGCTGCTGATCGACGGCCGCCGGCCGCTGTCCGAGGTGCTGAGCCTGGCGCAACAGGCCGGCTCGCAGACCAGCCATTTCGAGGAACTGGTGCGCCTGGGCATGGTGGAGTTGCCGGCCGATGCGGCGGCCCCCGAGCCGGTGATCACCGAGCCGGGCGCGCTCGACGCGCTGCGGGTGACCGACGTCGAAGTGAGGGTGCCGGCGCCGGTGCCCGCGCCTGCTCCGACACCCGAGCCGCCGCCCGCGGTGCAGCCCGCTGCTGTGGCTGTGCAGCCTCCTGTCCCACCGCCTGCACCCCCCGCGCCTGCACCCCGGGCACCCGCGCCGGTGCCGAAGCAAGCCGCCCCGGCGCCCGCCGGTCCGAAGCCGCAGCCGCCGGAGCCGGTGGCCGAGCCGGACCTGCTGTCGTCGAGCCGGGTGGAAGCGCTGGCCCAGCTGGTGGGTTCGATCAGCACGCCGCGAACCCAGTCGACCGCCGCGCGCAAGGGCTCCGCCGCCGTCAGGCAGCCGAGCCCTCCCGTGCCCGCCCCCAAGGCCGCCGCGACGGTGAAGGTGACGCAGCCGGCCCCGCCTGAGGCACCGCCCGCCAAACCGAAGAGCAAGCGAGCCGCTCCGGCCAAGGCCGCCGCTGCGCGCACGCCCAAGCCGGCGCCGCCACCACCCGTGCCGTCTGCACCCGAGTCCACCGAGAGTGCCGAGGACCAGTTGATCGGGCAGGTGCGCGAGCTGCTGCGGCAGACGCTGCACTACGACCCGCCGTCGTTCGGCTCCAAGCTCTACAGCCGCGTGAGCAACGCGTCCACGCTGCAGGAGCTGGTCGACCTCGCCTGGGAATTCGAGCGCCAGCCCAACCATCCGCGGCGCTCGCGCGCCGGCATGTGGACGCTGCAGCATGCCCGCGACCTGCTCGGGCTGGGCAACACGCTGGTCCAGGACAGCTGGGAGCAGGACGTCTGGGAAGACACCCGCCCGCCGGCCGACAGCAAGGGCTGAAGCCGGGCGCGGGTGTGCCGTTCAGCGGTCGAGCCGCGTGCGCACGTGGGCCGCGATCCGCTCCATCAGGGCTGACAGGTGCGCCCGCATCGGCTCGAAGCCGGCATTGCGTTCGCGGCTGGCCTCGTCCATGTAGAGCGGACGGCGGATCTCGATCTGCAGGCTGTGGCGATGCAGCCGTGGCTGGCCGATGCGGCCGATCAGCTCCACGCCCTTGTAGGGGTCGTTGATGGCCACCGTGTAGCCGAAGCCGCGCAGGGTTTCGGCCACCAGCTGCACGAAGCCCGGCTCGCAGGTGCTGCCGTCGCGGTCGCCGAGCACGAAGTCGGCCAGCGGGTGGTCGCTCACGATGCCCAGGCGCTCGTAGGCGTCGTTGGGCATCGAGTGCAGGTTCAGGTGCCACACACAGCCGTGGGTGTGCACCGCTTCGTCGATGGCCGCCTGCAGGGCCGCGTGGTAGGGCCGCCAGCAGCGGTCGATGCGGCTCTGCACCTCGGCCGGCGACAGCGCCCGCTCGTAGATGGGCCGCTCGGCCGACAGCCGCGACCACACCAGGCCGAAACCGAGCTTCGACTTCGGGCCGGGCGCCAGCGCCTCGCCCGGCCAGGGGGCCGACAGCATCGCCGGGTCCAGGTCGGTGAGCGAGCGGTTCGGGTCGATGTAGGTGCGCGGAAAGGTGGCCGCGATCAGCGTGGCGCCGTGACGCGGTGCGTCGGCCCACAGGGCTTCGACATGCGTGTCCTCGCCGCGGCGCAGCAGTGCCAGCGGCACGCTGGCGTCGAAGTCCTCGGGGTAGACCGTGCCGCTGTGCGGCGAGTCGCAGACGATGGGAAGGCGCGCGCCCGGTAGGGCACGCGCCACCATCACCGGCCCCGCGGTGGCGGAGCCGGTCATCGAACCGGGGGAATTCATCGGTGGGCCAGTCCTGGGTCAGTCGAGCTTGATGCTGGCCCGCTGCGCGATGCCGCGGTACTTGTCCATGGCCTGCCTGATCTGCGCCGCGAACTGCTCCGGCGAGTTGGCCATCGGCACGCCGCCGATGGCGGCCATCTGCTGCTTGAACTCGGGCGTGGCCATGGCCTTGTGCGCCGCGTCGTGCAGCTTGGCGATCACCGCCGCCGGCGTGCCCGCGGGCGCCACCAGGCCGAACCAGCCGCCTTCCTTCATCTCGGTGACGCCGAGCTCCGCATAGGTGGGCACGTCGGGCAGCAGTGCACTGCGCTGCGGCGCCAGCAGCGCCAGCGCGCGCAGCTTGCCGGCCTTCACATGCGGCAGCGCCGAGGGCAGGTTGTCGGTCATCGCGTTCACCACGCCCGCCAGCGTGTCATTGGTGGCCGGGCCGGCGCCCTTGTAGGGCACGTGCAGCAGCTCGATGCCCGCAAGCGACATGAAATGCTCGATGTTTGCGTGACCCAGCGAGCCGTTTCCCGGCGACGCGAAGGTGTACTTTCCCGGCGCCGGCTTGGCCAGCGCGATGAACTCCTTCATGGTCTTGGCCGGCACGCTGGGGTGGACGACGAACACGCTGGGCACCGACATCACGTTGGTGATGGGCGCGAAGTCCTTCACCGCGTCGTACGGCAGCTTGCTGTAGACGGCCGGGTTGGAGCCGTGGGTGCTGACCGTGGCCATGCCGATGGTGTAGCCGT
The DNA here is from genome assembly GCF_006386545.1 of Methylibium rhizosphaerae. GTDB lineage: Bacteria > Pseudomonadota > Gammaproteobacteria > Burkholderiales > Burkholderiaceae_C > Pseudorivibacter > Pseudorivibacter rhizosphaerae. The sequence goes on from NZ_SWAR01000024.1 coordinate 74,563, forward strand.
CCGGCGCCGCCTTGGCGATCGCGTCGGCGCCGATGGTGCCGCCGCCGCCGCCGCGGTTGTCGATGACCACCGCCTTGCCGAGGAAGGGGCCCATCTTCTCGGCCAGCAGGCGGGCCACGATGTCGGTGGAGCCGCCGGCCGCGAACGGCACGATCAGCTTGACCGGTCGGTCTGGGTACTGGGCTTGCGCGGCTGCGGGCAGGCTCAGCAGGGGGCTGGCCGCGGCCAGGGCCAGCATCATCAGGCGGCGGGTGTTTTTCATGGGGCCTTCCGGGGTTCTTGCACGCGGGGTGGGTGCGCGCAGGAATTCTGGGTGGCGGGGCTGCGGCGCCAAAACGACAAAATGGGCGGCAACTATGAGGAGCCGTCATAGTTGCCGCCCATGCGCATCCGATCGCCTTCCCTGCACGAACTCCACGCCTTTGCCGCTACCGCCCGGCTGGGCGGCTTTTCGCGGGCGGCCGACGAGCTGTGCGTGACGCAGGGGGCGGTGAGCCGGGCAGTGGCGCGTCTGGAGGAACACCTGGGCCTCGCGCTGCTGGTGCGCCGCGGGCGCTACAGCGAACTCACTGAAGCGGGGCGCGAATACCTCGAGTCGGTGGAGCCGGCGCTGGCCACGCTGGAGTCGGCCTCCGGCGCGCTGATGAGCCGCGCCGGCGGCGGCAAGCGCGGCCATGCGCTGCGCCTGTCGGTGCCGCCCACGCTGTTCAGTCACTGGCTCATCCCGCGCCTGCCGGACTTCCAGGCGCGGCATCCTGAAGTCACGCTGTCGTTCGCACCCTACCGGCGCGACGACCCGCTCGATGCGCCGGACGTGGACGCCTGGGTGCGCATCGGCGACGGCTCGCACTGGCCGCGCGGCATCGAGGGCGAATACATCGTCGGCCGCGAGATCGTGCCGATCTGCCGGCCGCAGGATCTGCCGCAGATCCAGGCCCCGGCCGACCTGCTGCAGCGGCCGCTGCTGTTCCATACCCACTACCCCGGCAACTGGCAGCGCTGGTTCGAAGGCGTGGGCTGCCCCACCGGCGAGCTCGAGGCCGCGGCCGACTTCGAGCTGGTGGGCCTGCTGGTGCAGGCGGTGGCGGCCGGGCTCGGGGTGGCGGTGGTGCAGCGCTGCCTGATCGAAGCCGACCTGGCCGGCGGCCGGGTGGCCATTGCGGTGCCGCAGTCGGTGGAGATCGAGCGGGGCTATCACCTGTGCTGGCCGGGTGCGCGGCCGGCCGGCCGGGCCTTGGAGGCCTTCAGGCGCTGGCTGGGCGGGCAGGGGGCGGCCTGAGCCCTTCAGTCAGGCAAAGGCCTTTGCCACCAGCTCGTACGACCGCAGCCGCGCCGCGTGGCTGTGCATGTTGGTGACGATCATCACCTCGTCGGCGCTGCATTCCTGCGCCTTCGCCTCGATCTGCTCGCGCACCTGGGCCGGCGTGCCGACGATCACCAGCCGGCGGAACTGCCGGATCAGCGCCTGCTCGGCCGGGCTGTATTCGCGGCCGCGCGCTTCCTCGGGGCTGGGCAGCGGCTCGAACACGCCGCTGCGGATGCGCACCCAGGCCAGGTCCATCGCGCTGGCCAGGTGTTCGGCCTCCTCGGCCGTGGGCGCGCAGCACACCGACACGCCCAGGATGGCGTGCGGCTTGGCGAACCGGGCCGACGGCACGAAGGCTTCGCGGTAGGCGTCGAAGGCCGGCGCGGCCGGCGTGGGGCTGAAATGGCTGGCGAACGAATAGCCGAAACCGGCCTGGCCGGCCATGCGGGCGCTGGCGCCGCTGGAGCCGAGGATCCACACCGGCGGCAGCGCGGCATCGGCCGGCATCGCGATGAGTTCGGGCGCGGACGAAGGCGCTTCATGCGGCCCCGACCAGCCGAGCAGCTCCGACAGCAGCTGCGGAAAGTATTCGCCGTTGGCGGCGCGCAAGGCGCGGGTGGCATGCACGTCTGAGCCGGGTGCGCGGCCCAGGCCCAGGTCGATGCGGCCGGGGTGCAGGGCTTCGAGGGTGCGGAAGGCTTCGGCCACCCGCAGCGGCGGGTGGTTGGGCAGCATCACGCCGCCGGAGCCGACATTCAGCCGCCGGGTGTGGGCCGCTACGTGCGCGATCAGCACCTCGGGAGCGGCGCTGGCCACCGCCGGCATGCTGTGGTGCTCGGCGAACCACAGCCGCACGAAGCCCAGGCGTTCGGCCAGCTGCGCCAGCTCCACCGAGCGGCGCACCGCGGCGGCCGCGCTGGTGCCCGAGCCCACCGGCACGAGGTCGAGGACGGAAAGCGGGAGTTTCGAAGGGGTCGTCATGGCGGGCCATCGTAGTGACGGGGCCCGTGGCCGTGTGCGGCAGGGGTAAGCGCCGCCGTGCTAGGCGGCTGCGTTCGCTTCAGTGCAGCCGGGTGCGGCGCTGCGACCAGCGCGCCCGGCTCAGCGCCCACCACTCGACCATGCCCCACAACACGGTGCTTCCCAGCGCGAGTGCGGGGTGGGTGATGAAGCGGCGGATCGGCTGGGTGTTCATGGCCGGCCACCGTAAGGCGCTTGTGTGACGCTTCTGTGTCACGAAGCCGGGTTACCCTGCCGGCCCGTGACGATTCCCCCCGTTGTGCTGCCCGAGCTGGCCGAGCTGCAACGCCTCATCCATGAAGGCGGCAGCGCGCTCGACGCGCGTGTCGTGTGCGAGGTCGCGGTAGGCGGTCACCGCTTCCCGGTGCATGCCATCGCGCTGGGCAACCCGTCGCCCGACGTGCCGGCCGCCGGCTTCTTCGGCGGCGTGCATGGGCTCGAACGCATCGGCGCCGAAGTGGTGATCGCCTACCTGCGCAGCCTGGTGAAGCGCCTGCAATGGGACAGCCTGCTGCATCGCCAGCTCGAAGGCATGCGGCTGGTGTTCATGCCGCTGGTCAACCCGGGCGGACTGTGGCGCGGCACCCGTGCCAATCCGCAGGGGGTGGACCTGATGCGCAATGCGCCGGTGAGTTCGGCCGAACGGGTGCCGTTTCTCATCGGCGGCCAGCGGCTGTCGGCCGGGCTGCCGTGGTACCGGGGCGCACAGGACGCGCCGATGGAAGCCGAAAGCGCCGCGCTGTGCCGGGTGGTCGAGGACGAGCTGCTGGCGCGGCCGTTTTCAGTGGCGCTCGACTGCCACTCGGGCTTCGGCGTGCACGACCGCATCTGGTTTCCCTATGCGCACACCGCCCGGCCGATCGCCCACCTGGCCGAGATGTTCGCGCTCAACGAGATCCTCGATGCGACCCACACCCACCACCGCTATGTGTTCGAGCCGCAGAGCCGCCAGTACCTGGCGCATGGCGACCTGTGGGACTACCTGTACCTGCGGGCGGTGGCGCAGCCCGGCCGGGTGTTCCTGCCGCTCACGCTGGAGATGGGATCGTGGCTGTGGGTGAAGAAGAACCCGCGGCAGCTGTTCTCGCGCCACGGCATCTTCAACCCGCTGATCGAGCACCGGCAGCAGCGGGTGCTGCGCCGGCACGTGGGCATGCTGGACTTCCTGTCGCGTGCCGCCGCGAGCCATGAACGCTGGCTGCCGCGCGAGGCGGCGCGGCAGCAGCTGGAGCAGCAGGCGCGGGTGCGCTGGTACGCCCGGCGTGTCTAGGCGAGAGCCTTCAGCAGCCAGCGGTTGAGGTCGGCGATCTCGGGCGCGCAGACCGAATGCGGCATGTCGTACTCATGCCATTCGACGCTGTAGCCGAGCTCGCGAAGCGCATCGCGCGAGGTGAGCGCCCGCTGGAAGTGCACCACCGGGTCGGCCCGGCCATGGGCCAGGAAGATGGGCGTGGACAGGTTGGCCTGGCTGCGCTCGGCCGCGGTGCTGGCCGCCAGCGGCAGGTAGCCCGACAGGCCCACCAGCCCGGCCAGCCGTTCGGGGTAGCGCAGGCCGGTGAGCAAGGTCATCGCGCAACCCTGCGAGAACCCGGCCAGCACGATGCGTTCGGGCGCGACACCGCGCTCGCGTTCACGGTCGATGAACTGCTGCACCAGCGGGATCGAAGCGCGCAGCCCGGCTTCGTCTTCGCGTCGCACGAGGTCGTCGTTCAGGATGTCGTACCAGGCGCGCATCTTGTAGCCGCCGTTGAGGGTGATCGGCCGCACCGGCGCATGCGGGAAGACATAGCGCACCGGGCCCGCGGCCGTGAGGTCGAGCTCGTCGGCAATCGGCAGGAAGTCGCTGCCATCGGCGCCCAGGCCGTGCAGCACGATGACGCTGGCAGTGGGGTGGGCAGCGGTTTCGCGTTCGATGGCGTCGAGCATGGCGGCTTCCTTCGCGGCAGGAGGGTCGGACGGTGGATTCCACCACGTTGTGGTTTGCCCTGTTGGAACAAGGCTGGCTCAGCGATGCGACCTCGCATCGCGTTGCTCGCGGATGCTTCATTCGCCATTCGTGAAATGAGAATGGCCGCGCGTCAGCTAGGCATAATGGGGCTCCATTCTCATTTCTGGAAAAGAGAAATGCCCGCTCTGAGCAACCGACAGTCGGCTTTGAAACCGCAGGACCTGTACGTCTTGCTTGCATTGCTGAGCAGGGGCAGCGGCTCTCACAACTACCAAGGCCTGGCCGATCAAACCGGCATGGCGGTATCCGCCGTACATGCCTCACTCAAGCGGGCGGTTGCTGCTCGCCTGGTGTCGCTGCAGGAGCGCCGGCCCGTGGTTCTGAAGGCGCCTCTGCGGGAATTCCTGATTCATGGCGCCAAGTACGCTTTTGCCCCGGTGTGGGGGCCGTTGGCGCGAGGCGTGCCCACCGGCTACGCGGCCGCGCCGCTGAACACCCGGATCGCGCCTTCCGGCGATCCGCCGCCCGTATGGCCCTATGCCAAGGGCACAGTGCGGGGCCTGAGCCTCGCGCCGTTGTATCCGGCGGTGCCAGGAGCGGCGCTCAGAGACGAGAAGCTTCATGCCCTGTTGTCGTTGTTCGATGCCGTTCGTGCGGGGCAGGCAAGGGAGCGCGAGGCGGCCTTGCAACTCATCGAGCCCTATTTCGAATGAACTGGACGCACGACCCCAATCTCGCGAAGGTGCAGCTGGTGGCCCGTGCCCTCGGGCCACTGTGCGAGCGGCTGGTGTTTGTCGGTGGATGTGCCGCTGGTCTGCTGCTCACGGACGCCGCCGCGGCGCCGGCCCGTGTGACCTACGACGTGGATCTCCTGGCCGAGGTGGTGGCGCTCGCCGGCTACCACCGGCTGGAGGCGGAGTTCTCCGAGCTCGGATTCAAGCGGGACATGGCGCGCGACGCGCCGATCTGTCGTTGGCTCTACGGTGAGCTGGAGGTTGACCTCATGCCCACCGACGCCCGGGTGCTCGGTTTTGCCAACCGGTGGTATCCGCTGGTGGTCCAGACCGCACAGCCGTACCAGCTTCCCGGAGGTGCAGTCATTCGACTTATCGCGGCGCCGGCTTTCGTGGCAACAAAGTTCGAGGCTTTTCTGGATCGTGGCCGCGGCGACTTTCTCGGCAGCCACGATCTGGAGGACATCATCAATGTGCTCGACGGCCGGCCCGAGCTGGCTGGCGAGATTGCGCAGGCGCCGCAAGAGATGCGTGCCTACCTGACGCAGCAGTGCGGCGCGCTGCTCGATTCGGGCGCCTTCCGGGATGCGCTGCCCGGCCTGGTGATGCCGGATGAATCGCAGGGCGAGCGCATCGAGATCCTCCTGTGGCGCCTCGGGCAGATTGCAGCCAGCCCCCTCACCCCCGCATCGGCACCGTCTTGATCACCGCCACCGCCGCGCCCAGCGGGTCGGCAAGGATGGCGAAGCGGCCGATGTCCGGGATGTCGGTGGGCGGCACCAGCACCGCCTGGGCGCCGAGCTTCTTCGCCTGGGCGGCGGTGGCGTCGCAGTCGGCCACGCTCACATAGGGCAGCCACATCGGCGGTGCGCTGGGCTGGGCCGAGGTGCACAGGCCGCCGCGCGACTGGCCATCGGCGGTCTTGAGGACGTAATACGGGCCCTGCTCGCCCATGTCCATGGTTTCGTGCAGGTAGCCGAACACCTTCTCGTAGAACGCCAGCGCGGTCCGGGTGTCGGGGGTCCACAGCTCGTTCCAGCACCACTCGCCGTCGGGCACCTGCTGCACGTCGGCGCGGTCGCCCTCGTTGCTCTTCCACAGGGAGATCGGCGCGCCGGTCGGGTCCACGATGGCGGCGCCGCGCCCCACTGGCGGGTAGTCAGTGGGGGCCTGCTGCGACTTCGCGCCGGCACGCAGTGCGGCGGCGTGGCTCGCGTCCACGTCGGCCACGCTCACGTACGAAACCCAGCGGCTCTTTTCGCCGGGCTCGGCGGTGACGAAGCCGCCGATGCCGTTGTTGGCGCTCGAATGGATCATGTGATACGTCTGGCCGCCCATCGGCATGGCCTCGGCATGCCAGTCGAACAGCGGCTCGTAGAACGCGCGCGCGCGGGCGATGTCGTTCGAGGTGTGCTCGAACCAGATGAACTTGCCGGGCAGATGGCTCATGACGGTGTCCTTCCTCGTTGCAATCGATGGATGGGTGGGCAGCGCCGGCGGTCGCGCGGCGCGTGACTTCAACATAGCGACACGGTGCCGCCGTGGCAATGAGATTCGCGAGGGAGTTGCGGGCGTCTCAGGCGACCGTGCGGATGACCGAGATGTGCTCGGTGCCGCTCTCGGGCAGCCACACCTCGCCGGGCCGGCCGAGGATCTGCCGTACGTTGGCCGCCTCGCGCGGGAAGACGAAGCTGTCGAAGCGGCCGCTCTCGGGGTGGAAGCGCAGCACCGCGTTGCCGCCGAAGTCGCTCAGCCACACCATGTCGCGCTCGTCCACGTAGACGGCATAGGTGCGCGGGCGCCGCCCCGGCAGGCGCCAGGTGCGCCAGCTTTGCGCCGGCGTGGCGGCCGCGGGGTCGTGCACCGACACGTTGCCGCTGTTCCATTCGCTCACCCAGATGCGGCCGCGGCTGTCGCTCCACACCCGGCGGGCGCCCTGGCTGCGGGTGGGCGGCTCGACGATGGCCGACTCGCCGCTGGCGCGGTCGATGCGCGCGATGAACGAGCCGGCCAGCGAGCACCACCAGACGTCGCCCGCGGGCGTTGTGCAGATGCCGTAGGGCCCGCGGCCGCGCGGCGCGTCCTGCACCGTCACCTCGCCCGTGCGGGCCGCGACCTTGCCGATCACGCCGCTCTGGCCGGTGAACCACAAGTTGCCGTCGCCGTCGAAGGCGCAGGTGTTGAGGTTGGCGTAAGGGCTGCCGTCGGGCAGCGGATACAGCCGCAGTTCGCGCTGCGGCCAGCTCACCCGCACGATCGCGTTCTGGCCGCTGTCGGTGATCCAGGCCGCCTTGTCGGGGCCCTGGATCACGCCATGCGGTGACGACCGCGACCCCAGTGTCAGCAGCTCGGAGCGGCCGGTGGCCGGGTCGAACCAGCCGAGCTGGCCGCTGCGCTGCGCGGTGAACCACACGCCGCCGTCGGGCGCCGGCGCCACGTCGTGGATGCCGGTGGGGCGGGGCGTGTTGAGCGGCCAGGACTGCAGGCGGGCTGCCGGCGCTGCCGGCGCCTGTGCCCCGGCCGGGCGCGGCAGCGGCCACAGCGCCAGGCCGCCCAGGCCCGCGAGGGTGAAGCGGCGTGAGACGGTGTCGGTCATGGGGCCCTCCTGTTCTGGTGCGAGCCTAGGCCGACTCGGCCGGTGATGGCGCCGCCGCGGTCTTGTCGCCGGTGCCTTCGCCCTCGGTGCGCACCCGCGGCAGGGCCTGCGGGTGTTCGCGGGCGATGAACTCGATCAGCTTCTCGCGCAGCAGGCACCGCAGGTCCCAGGCGTCGCCCGACGACCGGGCGCTCACCAACACCCGCAGCTGCATCGCCCGTTCGGTGGTTTCCACCACCTGCACCGAGCAGGCGCGGCCGTCCCACTGCGGCGCCGCCTCGCACAGCCGCTGCGCTTCGGCACGCAGCGGCTCCACCGGCAGCGTGTAGTCGACCCACAGCATCACCGTGCCCAGCAGCTCGGCGCTGGTGCGCGTCCAGTTCTCGAACGGGTTCTCGATGAACCACTGCAGCGGCACGATCAGGCGGCGCTGGTCCCACAGTCGCATCACCACGTAGCTGCCGGTGATCTCCTCGACCCGGCCCCATTCGCCCTTGACGATGAGCACATCGTCGATGCGCAAGGGTTGCGACAGGGCGATCTGCAGGCCCGCGATCAGGTTGCTGAAGACCGACTTGGCCGCAATGCCGGCCACCAGCCCGGCCACGCCGGCCGATGCCAGCAGGCTGGCGCCCAGCTGCCGGGCGCCCGGGAAGGTCATGAGCATGAAGGCGAGCCCCGCCACCAGCAGCGCCCCGCTGACGATGCGCGAGATCACCCGCGTCTGTGTGTGGATGCGGCGGGCCTGCAGGTTGTCGGCCACGTCGGCCGGATGCAGCTCGATGATGCCGGCCGCCACGCCGCGCACCGCGCCGATGGCCAGCCATGCCAGCGCTGCGATCAGCAGCAGCCCGTTCACATGCCGCACGCTGGCCATGCCGCGCAGGTCGTCAGGCGCGCCCTGCCACACCGCCTGCAATGCCAGCAGGGGCAGCACCAGCTGCATCGGCCGCTCGCAGTGGCGGACCACCTGGGTGAACAGGGTGGAGAAGCGCACCACGCGGTACAGCACCGCGCGGCCGATGCGGTGCACCACGAGCGCGGCCACCACGCCGATCAGCGCGGCAATCACGGGGTTGAGCCAGGGCGACAGCGTGACAGTCCAGTCCATGGAGGGCGTGCGGGCAAGAACCGCTCCTGCCCGCGGGCGCGGCGTTTGCCGCAGCGGCAGCAAGCCCCCCGACCCCAAGGAGACCGCCATGCGTATCCGTGTCCTCCCCGTGCTGTTGCTGCTGCTGTTCACCGGCCTGTTCGCGCTGCTCAACTGGCCGGCCTTCGCCACCACCACCACGCTGTCGCTCGGCTTCACCACGGTGCAGGCCTCGCCGGCGCTGGTGATGCTCGTGCTGGTGGCGCTGCTGGGCATGGCCTATGTGGCCTCGGTGGTGTACCTGCAAGGCGTGGCCCTCCTCGAAAGCCGCCGGCTGGGCAAGGAGCTGCAGACGCAGCGCGAGCTGGCCGACAAGGCCGAGGCCTCGCGCTTCACCGAGCTGCGCGAGTTCATGACCAGCGAGCTGCAGCGGGTGGTGCAGGCCTCTGCCGAGTCGCGCGCCAGCCTGCTGCAGCGGATGGAGCAGCTCGAACAGCGCCAGCGGCTGGCGCTGGAGGAGACCGGCAATTCGCTGTCGGCCTACATCGGCGAGCTGGAAGACCGGCTGGAGCACCATGTGCCGCCGCAGGGGGCGCCGTCGCTCGCACCGCGCGGCCCGGACCGCGGAAGAACCTTCTGAGGAGGTGGTGACTGGTGACCAGTGACTGGTGACTCGTGAAAGACACAGTGGCGCGGGTGATGCCGGCTCGGTATGGTCCTGATCACCAGTCACTGATCACAGGTCACTACCCAAGATGGTCATTCTCGAAGCGGTGCGCACGCCGTTTGCGCGGCGCAATGGCGCCTATGCGGGCACCCGGCCCGACACCCTGCTGGCCCACACCCTGAACGGGCTGCTGCAGCGTACCGGGCTCGAAGCCCGCAAGGTCGAGGACGTCGTGGCCGGCTGCGTGAGCCAGGCCGGCGAGCAGGGCGCCAACATCGGCCGCCAGGCGGTGCTGCTGGCCGGCTGGCCGGTGGCGGTGCCGGCCGTCACGCTCAACCGCATGTGCGGCTCGGCGCAGCAGGCGGTGCACTTTGCCGCGCAGGCGGTGGCGGCCGGCGACGTGCGCTATGCGGTGGGCTGCGGGGTGGAGCACATGACCCGCGTGCCGATGTTCACCGACCTCACGCTCGGCCGCGGCAACTACCAGGGCTTCGACATGCTGAACCCGGCGCTGCTGGCGCTGCACCCGCTCGTCCACCAGGTGGAAAGTGCTGAACGTTTGGCCGAGCACTGGGGCCTGTCGCGCAGCGAGCTCGATGCCTATGCCAAGGAAAGCCACCGCCGGGCCTTCGAGGCACGCGGGCTGCAGGCCGAGCTGCTGCCCACGCCGGGGGTCGATGCCGAAGGCCAGGCTGTGACGCTGGGGTTCGACGAAGGCGTGCGCGCCACCATCGACGAGGCCCGCATGGCCGCCCTGCAACCCGCGCTGCGTGCGCCGGGGCAAGGCGTGGTGACGGCGGGCAACGCGAGCCAGATCTCCGATGGCGCCGCCGCCGTGCTGGTGGCCGACGAAACCATCGCCCGCGCCGACGGCTTCCGCCCGAAGGCCCGTTTTCTTGCGCGCGTGGTGGTCGGCTCCGACCGGGTGATGCAGCTGTCGGGCGTCATTCCGGCCACCACGCTGGCGTTGCAGCGTGCGGGCCTCGCGATCGGCGACATCGACTGGGTGGAGATCAATGAGGCCTTCGCCAGCGTGGTGCTGGCCTGGGCACGCGAATTCAAGCCCGACATGGCCCGGGTGAACCCCTGGGGCGGTGCCATCGCCCATGGCCACCCGCTGGGCGCCACCGGCGCCGGGCTCATGGCCAAGATGCTGCAGGGCCTGGCGCACACCGGCGGCGAGTTCGGCCTGCAGGTCATGTGCATCGGCCACGGCATGGCCACCGCGACCATCGTCCAGCGGCTCCGATAGCCCGCCGGAGGCCGGGGCAGGCACCGAATCTGCCGCTCCTGGAAGGTCTGGGACCGACAAGGAGATTGCCATGCAGACGATGTGGGTCGTGGTGGCCGACGAGGGGCGTGCCCGTTTTCTGGAGTTGCGCGAAGCCGGTCAGGACTTGCGCGACGTGGAAGAACTCACCGATGCCGCGGCGCACGCCGACCGTGCGGACTTGCGCCGCGATGCGCAGGGGCGCTTTCACAGCCCGAGCGGCCAGCAGGGCCCGGGCAGCGGCACCGCGCCGCCGCGCACCGACGAACTCGACAAGGAAGCCGACCTGTTTGCGCGCCGCGTGGCTGAACGCCTGGTGGACGCGCACCGCAAGCACCGCTACGAGCAATTGCGCATCGTGGCGGCGCCGCGCTTCCTGGGCCGCCTGCGCCAGCAGCTGCAGCCCGAGGTGAAGGACGTGGTGGTCGACGAGCTCGACAAGGACCTCGTGCACCTGGACGAGCGCACGCTGACGCAGCGGCTGTTCCCGTCCTCGGCCACGCGGCACTGAGCGAGCGAGCAGGCCGCGGGGCGGGCAGGGCTTTCGTTAGCCCTGGTGCGGACGCTTGCCCGGGTTCTTCTTGCTGCGGGTGTGCGAGCCGCGCTCCTGGCTGCGGCGCTGGCCGCTCGGCTTGCGGCGCGGGTACTTGGCTTCCTGCATGTCTTGAACGGTGCGGCGGTCTTCTGCCATGGTTTTCTCCGGTTGCACGGCGGTGCGAAAAAGCGGCCGCCAGGGGTTGAGGATCGGCGATCTTAGAGGGCCTGGAGCTCGCGCGCGATGTTGGCGCGGGCCGCGGCCTCGAAACGTTCACGCAGCAGCTCGGTGAAATAGAGCGCCGGCCGCGCCAGCCACTGCCGCAGCAGGTGGCCGCGCTTGAAGCGAAACAGCCAGCCCGGCACGAAGGAATATTCGGCGCGCACCTGCTCGACGTAGCGGTCGTAGGCGGGTTGCTCGGCACCGAGGATGGCCAGGTCGAGGTCGAGAAAGAACGCGGTGTCGGCCTGCCCGTCGGTCCAGCGGTGCCCGGCGGTGGCGAGCACCATCCGCTCCACCGCCTCGATGGTGGCGGCCGGCTCGCACAGCGAACTCAGCACGCCCCGCGCCAGCTCGGCGCTGCGCGCTTCGTTGTCGGTGCGCTTGGGCTCGTAGATCGCGTCATGGAACCAGATGGCCAGCCCGACGAGCCGCCGGTCGCGCGGCATCGCGCGGTATTCGTCGAGCAGGGCCAGCAGGTGCTCGATGTGGGAGAGCGTGTGGTAGTGGCGCTGCGGCTCGGCGTAGCGAGCGCGCAGCTCGTTGAGGACGGAAGAGGGCAGTAGGGTGCCGGCGATCATGGACGCGCGTGAAAGAGCGGAACGCTCAAGCGTAGTCGGAGACCGGGAAGTCTAGCCACTGCGCCCGGTTGGACACCAGATCGATCCTGTAAAGCTCGCAGTGGGTGGGGAACGGATCGAAGCGGGTTTCGCCTTCGAGCACGAGGGTCTGGGTCTCGAAGCCGCGGGGGCTGTGGCCAGGCTCGACGAGATAGCGGCGGGTCAGCAGGTCCACCACGTAGGTTCGCGCCGCATTCGAAAGCACCGCGACAAACCGGCCGTCGGGCGTGCAGATGGCATGCCTTGGCGGCTCGTTCGGCGGTGCGCCGAGGAGTGCGAGGGCTTGTGAGGTGGGGCTTTCGGCTGCGGTCATTCTCGGAACGAGCAGGCAAGCGGTCAGCCTTGCTGCTCGTCCCACTGCCAGATGGTGGCGCCGTAGTCGGTGGTGAAGGCGGGCATCAGCTGTCCGACAACGAAGAAGCGGCGGCTGCCGGCCTTGGCCGGCGTGAACCAACAGCCTTCGCGGGGGCGGGGTTGGCGAGCCGGTACGCTGGCTGGGGATGCTGCCAAGTCAATGGCCGGCGGACGGATCATCCCCATCGACTTCGAAACGTGTCCCCTTCTTTGCGAGTTCATCCTTTATGCCGGCGAGTAGTCTTGCTCTGATGTCGCGATTGATGGGCTCGCCCTTTCTCGCTGGGTCCGTCAGGCGAACGTCATCAGCGTAGATGACGTAGTCCAGACCATGGTCAGGGTTTCAGGGCTTCTCCTTGCACCGTGTATGAGAGTCCATCGAGTTCGAACTCGATGCGGCTGGGGGTCATGCGAATGATCATTCCGCGACGGCGCCTACTTCGGATAGGTACCTGGCTTGGCGGGTGGATCGGGAAAAGCCGGCGCCTTTGTGGGCGGCCTGGGTGCTGCCCAGCCGTTGCGTACGGCCCATGCCTGGATGTCGGCAATCTTGCCGGGCCTTTCGCCACCGGGGCAGTCGTACAGGCAATACCAAGCGTCTTCGTGTTTGCCGATCACCGGCTTCTTGTCGCCAAAGCGCGCCCAGCCGATGAACTCGCGGATGTAGCTGCCGTGCTCGAAGGTCTTGCCTTTGGGCACGTAGCTCGTCACGTCGATGTAGGGCCGCTCATCGTCGTAGAGCTGGTAGGCCCATTCGCGGCAGCCAAACGTGGTGCTGAATTCGGTGGCCTTGAACAGGCGTCCGTACAAGTACGTGTCGCTGCGCACTTGTGCTGCATCTGGCTGTTGACCGACGCTGCACAGCCCGGGCGCCCAGTGGATGCTGACATCCCCCAGCCCTGTGAACCATTTGCCCAGCTTATAGAGACGTGCGTTCGGTTCTTCGCCGGCAGAGAGGGTGATGTTGAGCGACTCATTGAGTCGTCCGCGCAGGAGGCCCTTGTGCGAATGCTTTGTGGTCACAAAACCCTGTTTGTCGAACTCGATGGCCACCACGGCGAAGTCCTGGCTGCCTAAGAACTCGGACGGTTTGGCAGCAACGATTGCGACGGGGTCGAAGAACTCGTACCACCAGAAGTAGCTGGCGCCCTCCGCAGCATTGTTCTTCGCCGCCCGGGCTTGACGGCTTTTCCACATGTCTGAGGCATCCACAAAGAGGAAGTAGCGAGCCTCCCAGGGGCGATCGATCCACGCGTGCGATCGGGAACGCGATCCCCCCCTTGCTCCCTCGGCCGATGGCGATGAGGCCTCAGGCACATCCAGCTTCGGTTGCGCGCAAGCGGAGATCGACGTCAACAGGAGGCCACATATGACGGCCAGAGCTATTGCCTTCATAGGATTCCCGGTTCACTCACTGTGATGTGCAAGTGGTGTGCATGCAACCGCTCGTTGGACTCCTTGATGCCTCTTTGCATGTTGGCCTTCGGAGCAACTTTGTCGTGCGTGTTGTCATCCATGAGCCACGGGTCGAACAGCTGCTGCACGCAGACGCACTTGAGAAGAGATGTTCGGAACACTCTCGCCGTCGCGGGCTCGGAGGCATCTCGCGTGCTGTTCCATTTGTCCTCCCTCTGCGACTCTGTTTCAGCTGCCGCAATTGCCGCTTCTCGCGTGGCCTTCGATCTTTCGATGGCAAGCGCCTTCTCCGCCGGGCTTAGCTTTGGTTGCTTTGCCGCCTTCGTCGCAGCGGCGAACTCCGCATCCGCCTTCTTCCTCGCCACGATCGCGTCTTCGTACTCCTTGAACGCCGTGACCTCCGCGTCGGTGACGTTGTCCGCGTCGTTGCCGTTGCCCTTGCCGGAAGGCTTCTTGCCTTCGAGCGCTGTGCGCAGCTCCTGGCGGTTCATCCTTGTCTTGCCCACGTAGTTGACGTCAAGTCCCAGCCCCGAGCGGTGAGCGATGGAGCCGAGCATGGGGCGCCAGCAAGATGTGACGTTCAGCGAGGTGATCTCGTTCTCGATGGCCGCGTTGAAAAGGGCCACGTAGCCGGCGGGATGCACGCGCGTCAGCCCGTCGGTGAGCAGCGCATAGCTGGTGATGTTGTCCTTCGGATTGTTGGCGTCCTCGAACTTGACCGTGAGCGTCATCGCGGCCTTCTCGGGGCGCGCCGGAATGGACAGCACCAGCGTTGCGGTCTTCAGTCCGTTGTAGATGCTTTCGACTGCGGCCTTTACTTCCGCGCTCGTGTCTTGCGGCATCAGCGCACTGGCTTCGGCGGCGGTGTACTTGTGCGACACCCTCATCCAGATGTCGCCGGTCAGAGGCGCCGTGTACTCGTCGGCGGGCTTTGCAGCTTCTGCCTTCTCGTCCTTGTCTTTCTTGCGGACGGGTGTGTCTGCATCCTTGAGCTTGCCGGCCTTCTCGGTGATCGTGACGACGATGTCTCGCTCGCCGGCGGTCACTTCGTAAACCAGCTCCTTGCGGTACGAAGGGTGTGCATCGCTGTTGAGAAAGAGTCCGACCCGTTCGCCCTGGTCGACGAAGGCCACGACCTTTCCGCCCAGGCCGCGGACCCGCTTGGGCTTCGCATCGAACGCGGGCTGCGCCTTGCCGTTGACGGCGATGGCGTACGGAATGCTCAGGGTCTTGGAGGAGGCTGCGTTGAAGACGTACGTGACCTTGCGCTTCGGGGTGACCGGCACTTGCGTTGCGCCCGCCGGGTTGTTGGGCTTCGTTTGGCTGGTTGCGTCGGGTTTTGCGCTCGTGGCCATTCAGCAGCCCTCCGCCGCAGGCGCATCGCTCGCGTCATCCGACTGTTCGGAGGGTTCCCAGTAAAGCTTGAGTCCCTGCGGGTCGGCGGTCGCGATGGTCATGGTCTTGCCTTGTTCGTCCGTTCGCCCGGTGATCTGTTCGCCGTTCGCCAAGACGACGCGATAGGGCATGTCCGCCACAGGTTGTCCGCTCACACTGTTGACGGCCTGGAATTGCTCGTGAAACACCTTGGCCCGGCTGTCCGGCAAAGTGGGCAACTGCGCGCTTCCACTCCCACCCCCACCCCAATCATGCGTAGCCCCCTTCACCGTGAAGCTGCCCGGGCACACGAAGTCGATGTTGGCGCCCTCCAGCTTCACCTGGGCCTGGCCGGCGGTGAGCGTGATGGCGCTGGAGGCCAGGATGCGGATCTCGTCGTTGGAACTGGTGACTTGGATGTCCTGGTCGGCCAGCAGCTCCAGGGCGTCGGTGTGGGCGCGCAAGGACAGCGGCCCGTTGGCCGCCCTGGCCTGCAGGCCGCCCGCGTGGGTGAACCAGCTGGTGGTCTCGCCGCTCACGCTGCTGTAGGTGTGGGCGGCCGTGAGCTGCACGTCGCCCTGGGCCACCAGGCTCAGGTCCTGCCCGGCAA
>NZ_SWAR01000025.1 GCF_006386545.1 Methylibium rhizosphaerae
TCCGACGAGTTCGGCGTGGCGCGCCACCTGGTGAACCTGGAGGTGGTCAACACCTACGAGGGCACCCATGACGTGCATGCGCTCATCCTCGGGCGCGCCATCACCGGCATCGCGGCGTTCTGACGGGGGAAAACCCCTCGCGCCGCACCGCGTAGCGCTACCTAGAATGCGGGCTCTTCCTACAGGAGCCATTGCATGACGCAGGCCAGGTCCCAGGCCAAACGCCGTTCCGACGCCGAGCCCGCCGCCGGTGCCGACGCCAAGAGCGCCGGCACCGTGCAGCGCACGCTGAAGAAGTACCCCAACCGGCGCCTCTACGACACCAAGACCAGCAGCTACATCACGCTGGCCGACGTGAAGCAGATGGTGCTCGACGGCAGCGACTTCGTGGTGCGCGACGCCAAGAGCAACGAGGACCTGACGCGCAGCATCCTGCTGCAGATCATCCTGGAAGAAGAAACCGGCGGCGTGCCGATGTTCTCGACCAACATGCTGGCGCAGATCATCCGCTTCTACGGCCACACGATGCAGGGCCTGATGGGTTCCTACCTCGAGAAGAACCTGCAGGCCTTCATCGACATGCAGAACCGCTTCGCCGAACAGTCCGGCGGCCTGGTGGGCGGCAAGGGCTTCAGCCCCGAGTCATGGGCGCAGTTCATGAACCTGCAGGCGCCGATGATGCAGGGGCTGATGAGCAACTACCTCGACCAGTCGAAGAACCTGTTCGTGCAGATGCAGGAGCAGATGCAGAAGCAGGCCGAGAACATGTTCCCGTTCGTGCCGCCGGGCCCGAAGCGCTGAACCCGCCGCGCGGGTGTGCGCGTCACTTGAGCCAGGGCAACAGCACTGGCCACACGTTGTCCAGCATCACCGGATGCGCCTCTTCGCGCGGGTGGATGCGGTCCGGCTGGAACCATTTGTCGGTCGAGTCCGGCGCGTCGGCCAGGCCCTTGAGCAGGAAGGGCACCAGCGCCGTGCCTTCGGCCTTGGCCACCTTGGCGAACAGCGCCATGAAGTCCTCGCCGTACTGGCGGCCGTAGTTGGGCGGCAGCTGCATGCCCACCAGCATGACCTTCGCCCCGGCGGCCTTGGCGGCACGCGCCATCTCGGTGAGGTTGGCCTCGGTCATCGACAGCGGCAGGCCGCGCAGCGCGTCGTTTCCGCCCAGTTCGATGATCACGTGGCTCGGCCGGTGCTGCTTCAGCAGCGCGGGCAGCCGAGAGCGCCCGCCCGAGGTGGTGTCGCCGCTGACGCTGGCGTTGACCACGGTGACGGCCTGCTTGCCGCGCGCCAGGCGCTGCTCCATGAGCGCCACCCAGCCGGTGCCGCGCTTGAGGCCGTATTCGGCCGACAGGCTGTCACCCACGACCAGCAACGTGCGCCCGGCACCGGCCTGCGCGGCGACGGCCGCTGACGGCAGCGCAGCGGCATAACCCGCGGCTAAAACGCCCAGGATAAAGTGCCGGCGCATCCGCCGAGCCGACGAAAGAGAAGCAGACGACATGAGTGAACCGATCATTGCCGTGGAGCGAGTCACCAAGCAGGTGCGCGACTCCACCGGGGTGTTGACGATCCTGCACGATATCGACTTTTCGCTGGCACCGCAGGAATCGGTGGCCATCGTGGGCGCCTCGGGCTCGGGCAAGAGCACCTTGCTGTCCATCATCGCCGGGCTCGACACGCCCACCACCGGCACGGTGCGCCTGGGCGGCACCGACATCTTCGCCCTCGACGAGGACGCGCGTGCCGCGGTGCGGGCCGAGCGGGTTGGGTTCGTGTTCCAGAGCTTCCAGCTGCTGGGCAACCTCACCGCGCTCGAGAACGTGATGTTGCCGCTCGAACTTCAGGGCCGCAACGACGCACGCAAGCAGGCCACCGAGATGCTGCAGCGGGTGGGCCTGGGCGAGCGGCTCAACCACTACCCGAAGGTGCTGTCGGGCGGCGAGCAGCAGCGTGTGGCCCTCGCGCGTGCGTTCGTGGTGAAGCCGGCCGTGCTGCTGGCCGACGAGCCGACCGGCAGCCTGGACTTCGCCACCGGCGAAACGGTGATGGCGCTGATGTTCCAGCTCAACCGCGAGGAGGGCGCCACGCTCGTGCTGGTGACGCACGACCGCAGCATCGCGGCGCGCTGCGACCGGCAGGTGCGGATCGAGGCCGGCCGCATCGTCACCTGACGCTCATCGCGCCCGGCCCGCCAGCAGCAGCACCACGCCGACCAGCACCACGCCGGCGGCCAGCCATTCGAAACCGGTGACGACCTCGCCGCCCAGGCTCACGCCCAGCAGCATGGCGATCACCGGATTGACGAAGCAGTAGCTGGACGCGAGGCCCGCGGAGGCCCGCGCCAGCAGCACCATGTAGGCGTTGAAGGCGATCAGCGAGCCGAACACCACGAGGTAGAGCCAGGCGAGCACCGCGCTCGGCTCGGGCGGCCATTGCGCCGCCAGCACCGGGTATTCGCCGTCGATGGCGGCCAGCCCCATGAGCACCAGGCCGCCGCAGATCATCTCGCTGGCGAAACCGACCGCCCCCGGCGCGAGCGCGAAGCCGCGCTGGCTCATGAGGCTGCCGGTGCACCAGGTGAGGCAGGCCACGGCGATGGCCACGAGGCCGGCAGTCGATGCCTGGAAGCCGGCGCCCTGGGTGAGCAGCAGCACGCCCATCAGGCCGACGGCAATGCCGGCGGCTTCGAGCCGGCTGGGATACACGCCCCACAGCATCTGGCCGGCGGCCATCATCACCGGCACGATGGCGATGAAGGCCACCACCAGGCCGGAGCCCACCGTCTGTTCGGCATAGGCGGTGCCGCCCATGCCGCCGCCCAGCATCAGGGCGCCCACCAGCAGGGCGTTGCGCCACTGCGCAGCGGTCGGCCACGGTGCGCCGCGCCACCGCATCCAGGCCATGAGCAGGACCCCGGCCACCAGGAAGCGGGTGCCCATCTGCACGAAGGGCGGAAAGCTCACCAGCGCGAACTTGATGGCCAGGTAGGTGGAGCCCCAGACCAGCCAGGTGGCGGCGAGGCAGGCGATGACGAGCGGCGACAGCCCGCTGCGGGGCGCGATGACGGCGGAAGCGACGGAATTCATGCCGGCATCCTAAAAAACAAGCGCTCGTCCAGCGATAGAAGACTCAAGGATGTCATGCGAAAACAGTTTGAAATCAACGGCAATCCGGGTGCTAGGCTTTGAGCATGAACGGCGCCTCCACCCTCGACCATTACGACACCCGCATCCTGGCCGAACTGCAGGCCGATGCCCGCCTCTCGATGGCCGAACTCGGCCGCCGCGTGCACCTGAGCCAGCCGGCGGTGACCGAGCGGGTGCGCAAGCTCGAGGCGGCGGGTGTCATCACAGGCTACCGGGCCACGGTGAATCTCGCGGCGCTGGGCTATGGCATCCGCGCGCTCATGAGGGTGGGGCGGGCCGACTATGCACGAGTGATCAAGCTGCTGCAGCAGACCCCCGAGGTCGTGAATGCGTACAACGTGACCGGCGAGGACAGCTGGATCTTCGAGATCGCCGTCATCGACGTGGCCCACCTCGATGCGGTGGTGACCAAGTTCTGCATCCTCACCGAAACCTCCACCTCGATCATCCTCAACGCGGCCCGCGAGCACCAGGTGATGCTGCCCCCGCGGCTGGAGGACGTGAAGCCGCCGATCAAGAAGATCGAGAACGCCTGACCCGGCCTTGCGGCCCCCTGAACGAAAGCCTCCCATGACACAAGCGACCGACGATTTCTCGACCTGCGACCTGTGCGACCTGCACAAGAACGACGGCAGCGGCGCCTTCCGCGTGCTGCCGCCGGTGTTTCGCGACTTCGGCGGGCGCAGCAAGTTCGCGGGTCCGGTGAGCACCATCAAGTGCCATGAAGACAACTCCCTGGTCAAGGCCGCCGTCGAGGAGCCGGGCCGCGGCCGGGTGCTGGTGGTCGATGCCGGCGGCTCGCTGCGCCGTGCGCTGGTGGGCGGCAACCTGGCCGCCTCGGCGGCGAAAAATGGCTGGGTCGGCCTGGTGGTCGACGGCTGCGTGCGCGACGTCGCCGAGATCTCGTCGGCCGACGTCGGCATCCGCGCGCTGGCGCTGATGCCGTTGCCCACCGAAAAGCGCAACACCGGCCAGCGTGATGTGCCGGTGCAGGTCCAGGGGGTGTGGGTGCGCCCGGGCGACTGGCTGTACGCCGACGCGGACGGCATGGTGGTGGCGCCCAGCGTGCTCTGATCCGCCCGCACGGCCGCGGCGAGCGCCAACAAGTACCGGCATGGTCGCCTGCCGATGGGGGAGGCCATTGCTGCAGGGAAGCGTGTCGGGTGATAGTGGCCGGGCCCAGGCAAGGAGGCCGCCCGGCCGCCGAAGTGACCCACCGCAGCGACATCCCGAAATCCACCCGCCAGCCCGGCATGGGGCCGGGCACGCCGCCCGGCGAGCGGGCGTCGCCCGTGTGGATCACAGGCGCCTGCGGAGCAGCGGCCGTGAGCTTGTGGCTGCAGCCCTGGCGCGAACAAGAGGCACGTCTTGTGTGGCTGGCCTGGTTGCTGTGCCTGCTGGCGGCCACCTTCCTGTGGCAGCGGCAATGGTTGCGTCGTGCCGCGCTCGAACGGCGACTGGCTCGCAGACACGCGCTCACGCACCGCAATGCGCAGAAGGTCCAGGCCCGGTACGACAAGCTGCGGCGCCGGCTGGACGCCGCCAACGCCAGTCTGCTCGATGCGAGGTCGCGGGCCCTGCAGGCGCGCGAGCGGGTGCTGCAGCTCGAACAGCTGCTGCAGGAGCGCGAACGCGCCACGGCGCGGCTGGCAGAGCTGGCCACCCAGGATGCGGTGACCCGGCTGGTGAACCGGGACGCCATCCTGCAGCAGCTGGAGTCGGCCATCACCGCGGGCGGGCGACCTTGCGTGCTGTTCATCGACCTCGATCGCTTCAAGGAAGTGAACGACGCGATGGGCCATTTCTCGGGCGACGTGGTGCTGCGGCAGGTGTCCAAGCGGCTGAAGTCGGCACTCGGCACGCAGGGCCTGGTGGGTCGCTGGGGCGGCGACGAGTTCGTGGCGGTGGTCGCCGGGGCGCCGGACGATGCCGCGCTGCTCATGCTGGCGCAAGGTCTTCGCCAGGCCGTGAGCGCACCGCTCAACGTGGGCGGGCAGAGCGTGCGCATCGACGCCTGCGTGGGCGTGGCGCGCTACCCCGAGCACGGCGACGACGCGCAGGCGCTGGTCCGCAGCGCCGACATGGCCGTGTACGCCGCCAAGAATGATGGCCGTGGCTGCGTGCGGCCCTTCGAGGCCGCGCTGGCGGAGCGCTCGCAGCGCCGCTACGAGATCGCGCAGGCGCTGCGCAGCGCCAATCCGGATCGCGAGTTCCGCCTCGAATTCCAGCCGCTCACCTCGCTGCGGGACGGGCGGCTGCATGCGATGGAGACGCTCCTGCGATGGAACAGCCGTTCGCTCGGGACGGTGGCGCCGGCCGAGTTCATTCCCATTGCCGAGGAATCGGGCGCGATCATCGGGCTCGGCCGCTGGGTGCTCGGACAGGCCTGCGCCGCCGCGGCGGGATGGCCGGGCGAGGTGGCGCCCATCGTCAGCGTGAACGTGTCAGTGGTGCAGATGCTGCGCAGCGACTTCCCGGGCGACGTGTCGGCTGCGCTGCAGTCCAGCGGGCTTTCGGCCCACCGGCTGGAGGTCGAAGTGACCGAAAGCGTGTTCGCGGCCGATGCCCAGCGGCTGGAAGCCGCGCTCGGCGCCCTGCGCGCACTGGGCGTGCGCATCGCGATCGACGACTTCGGCACCGGCTATTCATCGCTTGCCTACCTGCACCGGCTGCAGGTGGACGCGGTGAAGATCGACCAGAGCTTCGTGCGGCGCATCGATGGCGAAGCCGGCTGCTCCATCGTCACCGCCATCGTGTCGATCGCGCGCAGCTTCGGCATCGCCTGCGTGGCCGAAGGCGTGGAAAGCGCCGAGCAGTACCTGAAGCTGCGGGAGCTGGGGGTGGACATCGGACAGGGCTGGTACTTCGGCAGGCCCATGCCGGCGCTGGTGTAGCGGCGCCTGCGCGGCGGGCGCTATTCCAGGACTTCGAGCAGCCGGTCGAGTCCGCCGTCGTTGATGGCCACCATGGCCTGCTCGCGCACCTTGGGCTTGGCGTGGTAGGCCACCGACAGGCCGGCCGCGCCCATCATCAGCAGGTCGTTGGCGCCGTCGCCCACCGCGATGGCCTGCAGCGGCGAGATGCCCAGCTGCTCGCAGGTGGACAGCAGCATGCGCTTCTTCTCTTCGCCGTCGCAGATGTCGCCCCAGGGCTGGTCGAGCATGCGGCCGGTCAGCACACCGTCGGCGCTCTCGAGCACGTTGCTGCGGGTGTAGTCCAGGCGCAGGCGGTCGCGGATGCGGTCGGTGAAGAAGGTGAAGCCGCCGGAGACGAGCAGCGTCTTCAGGCCGGCGGCCTGCAGCGCCCGCACCAGGGTTTCGGCGCCGGGGTTGAGCTGCAGGCGCTGGTCGAAGACCTGCTGCATGGCGGACACCGGCACGCCCTTGAGCAGGGCCACGCGACGGCGCAGGCTTTCCTTGTAGTCGGTGATCTCGCCGCGCATCGCGGCTTCGGTGATGGCGGCCACCTCGGCCTTGCGGCCGGCGGCGTCGGCGATCTCGTCCACGCATTCGATGTTGATGAGCGTGGAGTCCATGTCGAACGCGACGAGCCTGAAGTCGCTCAGCGGAAGGGGCGGCGTGAAGCCCTGGAGCACGAGGCCGGGGCGGAGGGACAGGGTCATGGACGGAAGGGCGCTGCGGGAAATGGCGGCGCGGATTTTACGGGGCGTCGCCGGCCGCGAGGGCCGGGGCATCGCTCATGTCCTTGAGTGCCACGCCGGTGGCCTGCAGCCGCTGCGCCTCGGTGCAAAGCCACCAGAGCTTCGCAGCGGCCTTGTCGTAGGCCAGCCCTTCGGGCCGCACGTTCGAGATGCAGTTGCGTTGTGCGTCGGTGCGACCGCGCTGCGGAGCCCAGGTGAGGTAGATGCCCAAGCTGTCGGGCGAGCTCAGGCCGGGCCGTTCGCCGATGAGCATGGCCACCAGGCGCGGCCGCAGCAGCGCGCCGATGTCGTCGCCCAGCGCGACGCGGGCCTGGGTGGCGATGACCACCGGGCCGATGCGCCAGCCTGCGGGCGCCCGTGCACGGACTTCCCTGGCCAGCGGCAGGACATGTCGCTGCACCGCCAGCGAAGAAAGGCCGTCGGCCGCCACCAGCAGCAGGTCGCAGCCCTGCAGTGCATCGCCCGCCTGCAGTTCCTGCAGACGCACCGCGCTGCTCTCGTCCAGCCGGCGGCCGAGGTCGGGCCGCAGCAGGTAGGTGGCGCGGTCGGGTGCCGCGCTTGCCACCCGGCAGGTGGCGAAACCTTCGCTGCGCAAGGCCTCTTCGAGTGCCGGCACGTCCAGCGCCAGGTGCACCGCGTCGCGCGCCAGCGCATGGGCCTGGCCGAAGCGCAGCACTTCGCCTGTGGGCAGGCTGGCACCCGCGCGGCCGAGTGCGATGCGCGCCGGCGTGTGGGCCCGCAGCGCGGCCCATGGGTCGCGAGTGACCGGCGGCTTGTGTGCCGTCATGCCGCGAGCCTCAGGGCGTTGATCTGCTGCAGCAGGGGGTGGCCGGCCTCGACGGGGCACAGCTCGCCTTGCGGGTCGGCGATCTGCATGCGCTCCAGCCAGACCTCGAACTCCGGCGCGCGCCGCAGGCCGAACAGGCGCCGCAGGTAGAGCGCGTCATGGAAGGACGTGCTCTGGTAGTTGAGCATCACGTCGTCGGCGCCGGGCACGCCCATCAGGAAGGGCAGCCCCGCGCCGGCCAGCAGCGTCATCAGCGTGTCCATGTCGTCGGAGTCCGCCTCGGCATGGTTGGTGTAGCAGACGTCGCAGCCCAGCGGCACGCCCAGCAGCTTGCCGCAGAAGTGGTCCTCGAGGCCGGCGCGGATGATCTGCTTGCCGTCGTAGAGGTATTCGGGGCCGATGAAGCCCACCACCGTGTTGGCGAGCAGCGGCGAGAAGGCCCGCGCCACCGCATGCGCACGGGCTTCCAGGGTCTGCTGGTCCACCCCGTGGTGGGCATTGGCCGACAGCGCGCTGCCCTGGCCGGTCTCGAAATACATCACGTTGTCGCCGACCGTGCCGCGCCTGAGCGACAGCGCGGCCTCGCGCGCCTCGCGCAGCAGCGACAGCGAAATGCCGAAGCTCGCGTTGGCCGCCTCGGTGCCGGCGACCGACTGGAACACCAGGTCGACCGGGGCGCCCATCTCGATGGCCTGCACCGTGTTGGTCACGTGGGTCAGCACGCAGCTTTGCGTGGGGATCTCGAACCGCCGGATCACCTCGTCGAGCAGGCGCAGCAGTTCCACCAGCGAGGGCAGGCTGTCGCTCACCGGGTTGATGCCGATCACCGCATCGCCGGCGCCGTAGAGCAGGCCGTCGAGCATGGAGGCGGCGATGCCGCGCGGGCTGTCGGTCGGGTGGTTGGGCTGCAGGCGCACCGACAGGCGCCCCGGCAGGCCGATGGTGTTGCGAAACCGGCTGACGACGCGGCATTTGCGCGCCACGAGGATGAGGTCCTGGTTGCGCATGAGCTTGCTCACCGCGGCCGCCATCTCCGGGGTGAGGCCCGGGGCCAGGGCCGAGAGCGCTGCGGCGTCGGCCTGGTCGGACAGCAGCCAGTCGCGGAAGTCACCCACCGTCAGGTGGGCCACGGGCGCGAAGGCGGCGGCATCGTGCCCGTCGATGACGAGCCGCGTGACCTCGTCGTCTTCATAAGGCACCAGGGCCTCTTCGAGAAAGCGCGCGAGCGGCAGCTCGGCCAGGCACATGCGCGCGGCCATGCGTTCGGCAGCCGTGGCGGCGGCGATGCCGGCCAGCTGGTCGCCCGAACGCAAGGGGGTGGCCTTCGCCATCACCTCCTTCAGGTCCTTGAACTGCCAGGTGGCCGGGCCGATCGTGTGCTGGTAGCGCATGGCTTCCTTCCGCAGCTAGGGGATCACCGCCTCTTCGACCGGCAGCGGATCGCTCGCCGTGAGCCGCTGGCGGGCGGTGGACAGGAAGTAAAGGTAAGCCAGGCCGAGCAGGCCGGCAAACACCGCGGCCAGCAGCGGGTTGAACCAAACCATGGTGCCCAGGCACACCAGCGCCAATACCAGCGCGATGGCCGGGAACACCGGGTAGCCGATGGCGGGAAAGGGGCGAGCCAACCCGGGCTCCCTGCGGCGCAGGGCGAACAGGCTTGCCATCGACACGATGTACATCACGATGGCGCCGAACACCGACATGGTCACGATGTTGGCGGTGAGCGTCTGCCCGCCGAAGCTCACCCATTCGTCGCTGAAGATGGCGGCGATGCCCACCACGCCGCCGGCGAGCACCGCCCGGTAGGGCGTGCCGAAGCGGGGGTGGATCTCCGCCAGCCAGCCGGGCAGGTAGCCGTCGCGCGCCAGCGCGAAGATCTGGCGCGAGTAGCCGAGGATGATCCCGTGGAACGAGGCCACCAGGCCGAACAGCCCGATCCACACCAGCATGTGCAGCCAGCCGCTGTCGGCGCCGACCACGGCCTTCATCGCCTGCGGCAGCGGGTCGTTGATGTTCGACAGCGTGCGCCAGTCGCCAACGCCGCCCGCGAACAGCATCACGCCGAGCGCCAGCACCACCAGGGTGAGGATGCCGGCGATGTAGGCCACCGGGATGGTGCGTTTCGGGTCCTTGGCCTCTTCGGCCGCCATGGCGACGCCTTCGATGGCGAGGAAGAACCAGATGGCGAAGGGAATGGCAGCAAACATGCCGGCCACCGCCGCCCCGGAGAAGCTGTCCTGGCCGGCCCAGCCGTGGGCTGCGAAGTTGGCCAGCGAAAACCCGGGCGCCACCACGCCCATGAACACCAGCAGCTCGAAGATGGCCAGCACGGTGACCAACAGCTCGAAGGTGGCCGCGGTCCGAACGCCCACGATGTTGAGCGCCATGAAGACGACATAGGCGCCGCAGGCCATGGCCTTCTGGTTCACGCCCGGGAACTGCACCGCGAGGTAGGCGCCGATCGCCATGGCGATGGCCGGTGGCGCGAAGACGAATTCCACCAGTGTGGCGAAGCCGGCCAGGAAGCCGGCCTTCGGCCCGAAGGCCCGGCGGGCATAGGCGTAGGGCCCGCCGGCATGCGGAATGGCGGTGGTGAGCTCGGTGAAGCTGAAGATGAAGGTGGTGTACATCACCGCCACCAGCACCGCCACGACCAGGAAGCCCAGCGTGCCGGCGCTGGCCCAGCCGTAGCTCCATCCGAAATACTCGCCCGAGATCACGAGGCCGACGGCGAGGCCCCACAGGTGCCAGGCGTTCAGGCGCGGTTGCAGATGACCGGTTGACATGTGCGACTCCCTTTGGTGAGGATGTGCGAAGCCGTATCAAGCTTCGTGCCATCGGGCCGACCCGGCAAGGTGCATGACGAAGCAACAAAAGGCAAAGGGAGAATCTGATGGCTGCCGTCCTGAAACCTGCCGTTGCGCAGAGGCCCGCGGATGCGTCCGGGCGGCTGCGCGGTTTTGCCTCCACCGCCCGCGAAATCGACGACAGCGACCTGCACGTCGAGGGCCGGCTGCCTGACTGGCTGCGGGGCCGGCTGCTGCTCAACGGCCCGGCGCTGTGGAGCCTGCCCCAGGGCGGCTACGAACACTGGTTCGACGGGCTGGCGATGTTCCACCGCATCGAGATCGGGCCGGGCCGCGTGCGCTACCGCAGCCGCTTCGCTCGCAGCGAGGACTACACCCGCAGCATGGCTGCCGGGCGCCCGGCCTTCGGCGCCTTCGATACGCGCAACCCGATGGGATTCTTCAGGCGCATGCTGCACCTGAAGAACCCGCCGATCACCGACAACCCCGCGGTGGTGATGTCGCACATCGGCGACCGCTGGGTGGCCAACACCGAAACGCCGCACCTCACCAGTTTCGACCCCGACACGCTGGCCACCATGGGCCGCCTGCGGTTCGACGACGGCGTGCAGATGCAGCTGATGTCTGCGCATGGCCGCACCGACGAGCGCGGCGACTACTGGAACGTCGGCATCCACCTCGGCCCCAAATGCACCTACAAGCTCATACGCATGCGTGCCGGCACCCGGCGGCGTGAAGTGATCGGCAGTCTCGAAGTGCGCCGGGCCGGCTACACGCATGCCTTCGCCATGACGCCCAGCCATGCGGTGATCTGGGAAACGGCCCTGCGCGCGATGCCGCTGTCGTTCCTGTTCACCGGGCGGGCCTACATCCGGAACTTCCGCTGGGAGCCCGCAAGCGGCTCTCGACTGCATGCGATATCGCTGGACGACGGTTCGGTGCGCAGCTGGGACATTGCCCCGATGCTGGGCTTCCACGCCATCCAGGCCTGGAACGACGGGCAGGACATCGTCCTCGAGATGCCGGTGTTCGACGATGCCCGCGTCCTGGAGGACCTGCGCCTGGACGCCCTGCGGCAGGGGCAAGGCCCTTGCGTGCCCAGGCTCCTGCGGTACCGCATGAAGCCGGGGCGCCAGACCGCCGAAGCCGAGGTCTTCGGCTCCGCGCTGGAGCTGCCGCAGGTCCACCCCCAGCGCGACGGCAGGGCCCGGGCCTCGGTCACCTGGGGGGCGGGCACCGACGCGACCCGGCCGGCGCTTTTCGACCGCACGGTGCGGCTCGACCTGGAGTCGGGCGAGTGGCGCGAATGGTGCCGCGGCGATGCGGTGCAGCTGGAGCCGCTGTTCGTGCCCAGGCCGGGCGGCACGGCGGAGGACGACGGCGTGCTGCTGGTGCCGACTCTGGCCGACGGCGACACCGCCACGCAGCTGGGCGTGATCGATGCGCGCAGCATGCAGTGCCTGGCCCTGCTGCAGGCGCCCCAGGTGGTGCCGTTCGGCTTCCATGCCGCCTGGGCGGCATAGCAGGGCGCTGCCGCAGGCCGTTCAGCCCGCCTCGGCGACCGGGCTGCCGAGCGAGCGCAACACGTCGCGCACGAACTGCGCCCGGTCCTTGGCTTCGGGAGTGGACTTGTCGATGCGCAGCTTGTCGTTGCCGGCCAGCTTGATGTGGCGGTTCTTCTGCACCAGCTCGATGATGCGCATCGGATCGACCGGCGCCTTGGGCCGGAAGGTGATGTTGATGATGTGCGGCGCCGCGTCGATCTTCACGACACCGTAGGGCCGGGCCAGCACGCGCAGGCGGTGCGTGTCGAACAGCGTCTGCGCCTGCGGCGGCAGCTTGCCGAAGCGGTCGACGATCTCTTCCAGCATGGCATCGATCTTGTCGATCTTGTCGGTGGTGGCCAGGCGCTTGTAGAGCGACAGCCGCGTGTGCACGTCGCCGCAATAGCTGTCGGGCAGCAGGGCAGGCGCATGCAGGTTGATCTCGGTGGCGCTGTTCACCGGGTTCAGCAGGTCGGGCTCCCGGCCGGCCTTCAGGTCGCGCACCGCCTGGGACAGCATCTCGTTGTAGAGCTGGAAGCCCACTTCCATCATGTTGCCGCTCTGGTTCTCGCCCAGCACCTCGCCGGCGCCGCGGATCTCCAGGTCGTGCATGGCGAGGTAGAAACCCGAGCCCAGCTCCTCCATGTTCTGGATGGCCTCCAGCCGCTGCGCGGCCTGCTTGGTGAGGCCTTCCACGTCCGGCACCAGGAGGTAGGCATAGGCCTGGTGGTGCGAACGTCCTACGCGTCCGCGCAGCTGGTGCAGCTGCGCGAGGCCGAACTTGTCGGCCCGGCTGATGACGATGGTGTTGGCCGTGGGCACGTCGATGCCGGTCTCGATGATGGTGGAGCACAGGAGCAGGTTGTGCTTCTGGCCCACGAACTCGCGCATCACCCGCTCCAGCTCGCGCTCCGGCATCTGGCCGTGGGCCACCGCAATGCGGGCCTCCGGCAGCAGCTCCTCGAGCTTCTGACGCCGGTTCTCGATGGTCTCGACCTCGTTGTGCAGGAAGTAGACCTGGCCGCCTCGCTTGAGCTCGCGCAGCACCGCCTCGCGGATGGTGCCGGTGCTTTCGTTGCGCACGAAGGTCTTGATGGCCAGGCGGCGCTGCGGCGCGGTGGCGATCACGGAGAGGTCGCGCAGGCCCTCGAGCGCCATGCCCAGCGTCCGCGGGATGGGCGTGGCGGTGAGCGTCAGCACGTCCACCTCGGCGCGCAGCGCCTTCATCGCCTCCTTGTGGCGTACGCCGAAGCGGTGCTCCTCGTCGATGATGAGCAGGCCCAGGTTCTTGAACCTGGTGTCGGGGCTGAGCAGCTTGTGGGTGCCGACCACGATGTCGATGCTGCCGTCGGCAATGCCTTCCTGCGCGGCCTTCACTTCCTTGGCCGAGCGGAAGCGCGACATCTCGGCCACCTTCACCGGCCATTGCGCAAACCGGTCGGCGATGTTCTGGTAGTGCTGCTCGGCCAGCAGCGTGGTGGGGGCCAGCAGCGCGACCTGCTTGCCGCCGGTGACGGCCACGAAGGCGGCCCGCAGCGCCACCTCGGTCTTGCCGAACCCCACGTCGCCGCACACCAGGCGATCCATCGGCTTGGGGCTGATCATGTCCTGGATCACCGCGTGGATCGCCGCGTTCTGGTCCGGCGTTTCCTCGAAGCCGAAGCTCGCGGCGAAGGCCTCGTAGTCCTGCGCCGAGAAGCGGAAGGCGAAACCCTCCCGGGCGGCGCGGCGGGCATAGAGGTTGAGGAGCTCCGCGGCGGTGTCGCGCACCTGCTCGGCCGCCTTGCGCCTGGCCTTGTCCCACTGGTTGGAGCCGAGCTTGTGCAGCGGCGCCTCTTCGGCGCTCACGCCGGTGTAGCGGCTGATGAGATGCAGCTGTGCAACCGGCACGTACAGCGTGGCCTTGTCGGCGTATTCCAGGTGCAGGAACTCGCTGGGCCCGTCGCCTATGTCGATGTTGATGAGGCCGACGTAGCGGCCGATGCCATGGTTGGCATGCACCACCGGGTCGCCAACCTTCAGCTCCGACAGGTCCTTGATCAGCGCATCGACGTCGCTGGTCGCTTCCTGCTTGCGGCGCCGGCGGGTGGTGGGGGCCGCATCGAACAGCTCGGTCTCGGTGACCAGCTGCACGCCTTCTTCGGCCCAGAAGAATCCGCCGGCGAACGGCGCCACGGTGATGGCGTAGCGGTGGTCGCTCTTGAGGAAGGCGTCGAGGCTGTCGACGCTGGGCGGCTCGATCCGGTGGTCGCGCAGCAGCTCCAGCAGGCTCTCGCGCCGGCCCGCGCTTTCGGCCACCAGGAGCACCCGGTGTTCGGTCTTGCCCAGGTGCGCCTCGAGCTTGCGCAGCGGCTCCTGTGCACCGCGCTCGACGGCCAGATCGGGCAGCGGGCGGGCCCACTCGACCGGCTCGCTGCCGCGCACCGCGAGCTGCGCATGGGCGTTGCACAGCGTGAAGAAGTCTTCGGGCCGCAGGTAGATGTCTTCGGGCGGCAGCACCGGCCGCTCCGGGTCGTGCTGCAGGAATTTGTGGCGCTCACGCGTGTCGGCCCAGAAGCGCTTGAGCGCTTCGTCGATCTCGCCATGCAGCGCGATGACTGCGCGTTCGCCGAAGTAGCTGAAGACGGTGGCCGTCTCGTCGAAGAACAGCGGCAGGTAGTACTCGATGCCGGCAGTGGCGATGCCGGTGCCGATGTCCTTGTAGATGCGCGCCTTGGTCGGATCGCCTTCCATCTTCTCGCGCCAGCGGGCTCTGAAGGCCGCGCGTGCCGCCTCGTCCATCGGGAACTCGCGGCCGGGCAGCAGGCGCACCTCGGGCACCGGATAGAGGCTGCGCTGCGAGTCGGGGTCGAAGGTGCGGATGGAGTCGACCTCGTCGCCGAACAGGTCCACCCGGTAGGGCACCGGCGAGCCCATCGGGAAGAGGTCGATGAGGCCGCCGCGCACCGCGTATTCGCCCGGCGAGACCACCTGGCTCACATGCTGGTAGCCGGCCAGCGTGAGCTGCGCCTTGAGCGCCGCTTCGTCGAGCTTCTGCTTCTGCCTGAAGTTGAAGGTGTAGGCCGCCAGGAACGACGGCGGCGCGAGGCGGGTGAGGGCGGTGGTGGCCGGCAGCAGGACCACGTCGACCTCGCCCTGCCGGATGCGCCACAGCGTGGCCAGGCGCTCGGAGATCAGGTCCTGGTGCGGCGAGAAGGTGTCGTAGGGCAGCGTCTCCCAGTCGGGGAACACGGCCACCCGCAGGTTCGGTCCGAAAAACGCCAGCTCGTCCTGCAGCCGCTGCGTTTCGGCCGGCTCCGCGGTCACGACGGCGGTGAGCTGCCGGTCGGCCGCGCGTGCCTGCGCGAAGCGAGCCAGCAACAGGGCATCGGCCGAGCCGATCGGGCGGGGCAGCGTGAAGCGCTTGCCGGGGGCGATGGTGGGCAACTGCATGGAGTGATGAAGCGGCGGCACAAATACAGAGCGCCCCGCGGCGCGTGCCGAGGGGCGTGTGATTGGGGCCAATTCTAGAATCGCGGCGATGACCCCTCACGACACCGAGCCGAGCTACGCCATCGGCACCCGGCCCCGCTGCTTTGCCCTCGTGCCCTGCGCCGGCGTAGGCCAGCGTGCCGGCACCCACGGACCCAAGCAATACCACCTGGTGGCCGGCCGCGCCGTCGTGGCGCACACGCTGGCCGCCTTGTCGAAGGTGGCAAGGCTCGAAGCCACCCTCGTGGTGCTGTCGCCCGACGATGCGCAGTTCGAGCAGCACGTGAGCGGCTTTGCCGCCGATTGGGTGGCCCGGGCGGGCGGCGCCACCCGGGCGGAAACGGTGGCCAACGGGCTGGACGAACTTCTCGCGCGTGGCGCACAGCCTCACGACTGGGTGCTGGTGCACGACGCGGCGCGCTGCCTCATCCGGCCCGAGTGGGTCGATCGCCTGATCGACGGCTGCATGGATGACGAGGTCGGCGGCCTGCTCGCGCTGCCGCTGCCCGACACCCTGAAGCACGAAACCGCGGGCCGCGTGGACCACACGGTGGACCGCACCGGCAAGTGGGCCGCCCAGACGCCGCAGATGTTCCGCATCGGCCTGCTCAAGCCGGCGCTGGCGCATGCGGGCGAGGCGGTCACCGACGAAGCCAGCGCCATCGAAGCCCTGGGCCACCGGCCGAAGCTGGTGGTCGGCTCCTACGAGAACTTCAAGCTCACCTGGCCGGCGGACTTCGAGCTGGCGCAGCGGCTGCTGCGAGACAATCAGGGCATCGTCTCGTCCGGAGGTCGCGCATGACGATCACCATTGCCGAACTGAAGAAGCTCTCCATCGCGGAACGGATCCAGCTGGCGGAAGACCTGTGGGACAGCGTGGCCGTTGATCAGGCGTCGGAAGCGTATCGACTGACACCAGAGCAGGAAGCCGAACTGCAACGGCGCCTTGCCGCGCATGACGTCGCCCCTGAGGCCGTGCCTTGGTCCGAAGTTCGCGACGCGCTGTTTCAGCGGAAATCCTGAGTGCTCGTTTCGTTCCGCCCGGAGGCACAAGCCGATGCTCTGGAAGCCCAGGCATGGTATGAGCAGCGTTCACCGGGCCTGGGGTTCGAGTTTGCGAGAGCGCTCGAAACAGCAGTGGATTCTGCTGCTCGATCTCCGGAGTCCTTCAAGGCCGTCCCGTTCAACTGTCGCAGGGTTCTCCTTCGACGCTTTCCATACGTTCTGATCTACCGCGCGGTGGAAGAGCATCTACTGGTGATCGCGGTGTTTCACCACCGCAGAGCACCGCAAGCCTGGCAGGCCAGAACCCAAAAGACACCATGACCCCCATCCCCCACATCCGCATCGGCGAAGGCTGGGACACCCATGCCCTCGTCACCGGCCGGCCGCTGATCCTGGGCGGCATCACCATCCCGCACACCCATGGCCTGCTGGGCCATTCCGATGCCGACGCGCTGCTGCATGCGATCACCGACGCGCTGCTGGGTGCGGCGAGCCTGGGCGACATCGGCAAGCACTTTCCCGATACCGACCCGCGCTTCAAGGGCGCCGACTCTGCGGTGCTGCTGGCCGAGGCGGCGAGCGCGGTGCGCGCCGCCGGCTGGCAGATCGGCAACGTGGACTCGACCATCGTGGCCCAGGCACCCAAGATGGCGCCGCACATCGGCGCGATGCGCGAGCGCATCGCCGCCGTGCTGGGGCTCGCGGTCGATCAGGTGAACGTGAAGGCCAAGACGGCCGAGAAGATGGGCCCGGTGGGCGAAGGCCGCGCCATCGAGACGCGGGCCGTGTGCCTGCTGCTCAAGGCCTGAAAGCTCGCGCGCTCAGCGCCGCGGCTTTATGGGCCGCAGCAGCCCGCGGGCACGCTGGGCCTTCACCGGCACGGGGGGCGTGGCGCTGCCTCCGCCGCCGTCTTCGACGGTGGACTCCGACACCGCCTCCACCTCGGCCGCCGCCGCCTTCAGGCCTTCGGTGTAGCGCGGCGGCCAGTCCCTGAGCGTGGAACGGCGCAGCAACGCCAGCCCCGGGCCCGGGTTGAAGGTGCGCTCGAGCACATGCGTCACCAGCCGCTTGTTGACCCGCTCGGTGATCACCAGCGTGGAGCAGCGGGTGCCATAGCGATGGTCGGGCGTGCGGATGAAGGCGGCCGACAGGTACCGCTCGAGTTCGAGCGGGATGCCGGTGGCGGGCAGTTCGGTGTCGGCGGCCAGCGTGCGATCGGCCAGTGCGGCGAACAGGCGGTCGGCCAGCGCGTCTACCGAATCGCTGCCTTCGACGGCGGCCTGCAGCCGGCTCTTGAGCTGGGTGACCTTGGGCCAGGGCGTGTCGAGGGCGCCGTTCGACAGGCCGTACACGCCGCGTTCCAGCCGCACCGGCAAGCCGTGGGTGTTGCTCGCCCAGAAGCACTCGCCGCGCGCGAAATCGGCGGCGATGAGGTTGAAGCCGTTGTAGCCGGACAGCGCCGTGCGCATCCAGAACTTGTCCATCGCCACGTCGCCGCGCAGCCAGGTCGGCACGATGGCACCGCGCGAGGGCGCCTTGGGATCGTTGCTGGCCGGATTGCGCACGTTGGTGAGCAGGGCCAGGCGGCCGGCGGCCGTGAGGCCCAGCCAGGTGCCGCCGGATTCGAGGTCGCGTCCGCTCAGCACCTCTGGAAGGCCGGGCTCCTGCGACCACCAGGCCAGGCGGGCAGCCGGGCGGGCGAAGAATTCGTCGCGATTGGCGGCAATCACCAGCGGGAACCGCCGGTGCTGGTCGATCGCCAGGGCCACTAGACACATGGAACAAAAACCTCGCAGTGTCGAGGTCCGCTAATGTATGCCGCCCAGGCAGACGCGGCCTGCTCGATCTCGTGTTCGAGTGCGGAATTCACACCCTGGCCGGGCAGCGCGTAGGTTTCCATCCACGTTTGCTGGCCGCCGGCCGCCGCGTCGGGCCGCCTCAGCAGCCGCGCCTGCAGGCCGGCGTGGCGCTCGACGAGCCCATGCTGCATGGCAGCCGCGGCCTGCAGCGCCGCGCCTTCATCGCGCGGGTTCACGCGGTAGTAGATGTAGAGCTCGCGCAAGGAGCCTCCGCAGGCCCGGTATCGAAGAGGGGTCAGGCCGCCGCGGTGCTGTCCACCGGCACGCTGTAGGGCAGCCGGCCCACGCTCAGCACCGGCCCTTCCGCGCCGCGCAGGTGCAGGCTGCCCGCCTCCAGCGCCGTGAGCTTGAGCTCGACGATGGCGCTGTATCCGCCCAGCGGATGAGGGGCCGCCTGCGCCACCAGCCCGGCCGGCTGGCCCGGGTCGTTGCTGGCGAAGACCTCCATGCCGGCTGAGAGCTCTTCGGTCGCATGCACGATGGCCGCGCGGCGCTTGATGGTGCCGCGGTACTGGCTGCGCGCGACGATCTCCTGGCCGGGATAGCAACCTTTCTTGAAATCGACGCCGCCGACCAGTTCGTAGTTGAGCATCTGCGGCACGAACTGCTCGACCGTCGCCGCAAGGATGGCGGCCACGCCGCTCATCACTTCGAGCCACTGCCATCGAGCGAGCGGCAAGGCGGGCAGCGCGGACTCCACCGTGGCCGCAGCCGCGGCCGGTCCGACCCAGACGAAGCGTCGCTGCAGGCGGCCGTCCGGCAGGGCGGCGTCGGGCAGGCGCACGATGCTGGCTTCGCCCGCGTCGTTCTTGCCCCACACCGCGAGTTGTGCGTTGTCGCCCAGCCAGGCTTCGGCCCCCGGGCCGGTCAGGCCGACCGCCGCGAGCTCTGCGCCGGCATCGGTGAGCTTCGCCTTGGCCCGCAGCACGAACATCGAAAGCCGTTTCAACGCGGTGGGCAGCACCTGGGCGTCGCAGGCCAGCCAGAGCTCCGAGGCGCTGCGCTTGAACGCCACGAAGCTCGCCAGCATGCGCCCCTTGGGCGAGCAGTAGGCGGCCAGCCGGGCCTGCGACAGGCCGAGCAGCGCGAAGTCGTTGCTGAGCTGGCCATGCAGGAAGGACGCAGCATCGTCACCCTGGGCGCGGATCACGCCCCAGTGCGAAAGGCGCACCGCGCCGTCGAGGATCAGGGGGGGATTCATGGGGCTCATTATCATCAGGCCCCATCCGTCCCGTTCGAGAAGAGGGCAATGCGCAAAGCATTCATGTCGTTGGTGATCCTGCTGCTGGCCGCCGTGGTGGCAGCCGGCAGCGCCGCCTGGTGGTGGCTCAACCGGCCGCTGCCGCTGGCCACGCCGACCGTCGAGCTGTCCATCGAGCCTGGCGAGCTGCCGCGCGACATCGCCCGCGGCTGGGTGGCCGCCGGCGTGCAGACGCCGGCGCCGCTGCTGTACCACTGGTTCCGATGGTCCGGCCAGGCTCGCAAGATCCGCGCGGGCAGCTACGAGATCACCGAGGGCACCACGCCGCGCATGCTGCTGCTGAAGATGGTGCAGGGCGACGAGTCGCTGGCGACGGTGAGGCTGCTGGAGGGCTGGACCTTCCGCCAGTTCCGTGTCGAGCTGGCGCGCGCCGACGCCCTCAGGCCCACCACGGCCGCCATGAGCGATGCCCAGATCATGGCGGCGCTCGGCCTGCCCGACGTGCACCCCGAGGGCCGCTTCTATCCGGACACCTATGCCTACAGCAAGGGCAGCACCGACATCGCCGTGCTGCGCCGTGCGATGCACGCGATGCAGCAGCGCCTGGCCGAGGCCTGGGAGCAGCGCACGCCCGACACGCCGCTCAAGGCGGCCGACGACGCGCTCACGCTCGCCTCCATCGTCGAGAAGGAAACCGGCCGCGAGGCCGACCGGGCACTGGTGGGGGCGGTGTTCACCAACCGCTTGCGCATCGGCATGCCGCTGCAAACCGACCCGACGGTGATCTACGGGCTGGGCGAGCGCTTCGACGGCAACCTGCGCAAGCGCGACCTGCAGGCCGACGGCCCCTACAACACCTACCTGCGGCCCGGGCTGCCGCCCACGCCGATCTCCATGCCGGGCAAGGCCTCGCTGCTGGCCGCGGTGCGGCCGGCGCCCAGCAAGGCGCTGTACTTCGTGGCGCGGGGGGACGGCAGCAGCGAATTCAGCGAAACGCTCGATGCCCATAATCGCGCCGTCAACAAGTACCAGCGAGGGCAGGGCAAGTGAGCGACGCAACGAACGGCGCGCCGCACCGGGCGAGCGGGGTGTCCCGTTTCGTGAGCTTCGAGGGCATCGACGGCGCCGGCAAGTCGACCCACATCGACGCGGTGGCGCAGCGCTGGCAGCGAGCCGGGCTGGAAGTGGTGCGCACCCGCGAACCGGGCGGCACGCCGCTGGCCGAGCGCCTGCGCGAGATGGTGCTGCACGAGCCGATGGATCCGCTGACCGAGGCGCTGCTGATCTTCGCCGCCCGCCGCGACCACCTGCAGCAGGTCATCGAACCGGCGCTGGCGCGTGGCGCGGTGGTGCTGTGCGACCGATTCACCGACGCCACCTTCGCCTACCAGGGCCATGGCCGCGGCTTCGATCTCGGGCTGCTGGCGGTGCTGGAACGCTGGGTGCAGCAGGGCCCGTCGGGACTGCGGCAGCCGGACCTCACGCTGTGGTTCGACCTGCCGGCTGCGGTGGCGGCGCAACGCCTGGTGCAGGCCCGCGCGCCCGATCGCTTCGAGCGCCAGGACGAAGCCTTCTTCCAGCGCGTGATCGAAGGCTACCGGGCCCGCAGCGAGGCCGAACCGGCGCGATTCGCCCGCATCGACTCCAGCCAGCCGGTCGAGGCGGTGGCGGCGCAGATCGAGCGCGTGCTGGCGCAGCGGGGATGGTGATGGCGCTGCCCTGGTTGAAGCAGCCGCTGGCCGATGCGCTGCGCACGCAGCGCGGCCACGCCCTGCTGGTGCACGGCCCCGAAGGCGTGGGCCAGTTCGAGTTCGCCATGGCGCTGGCCAAGGCATGGCTGTGCGAAACCCCGGCGGACCGGCGCAGCGACGCCGTCGCCTGCGACGCCTGCCCGAGTTGCCACCTGGTGGACACCCACGGCCACCCGGACCTGCTGGTGCTGGTGCCCGAGGCGCTGCGTGATGCGCTCGGGCTCGGCCAGTCCGATGAGCCCGCCACCGACGGCGAAGGCAGGAAGGCCAAGCCCAGCAAGGAGATCAAGGTCGACGCGCTGCGCGCTGCGGTGGCCTTTTCGCAGCAGACCAGCGCCCGCGGCCTGGCCAAGGTGGTGGTGCTGCATCCGGCCGAGCGCATGAATGCCATCTCGGCCAACACCCTGCTCAAGACGCTCGAAGAGCCGCCCGGCATTGCCCGCTTCGTGCTGAGCTGCGGTGACGCCGAAGGCCTGCTGCCGACCATCCGCAGCCGTTGCCAGTCGGTGCGCCTTGCCCTGCCCGAACCGGCCCTGGCACTGGCCTGGCTGGCTGAGCAGTCCGTCGCCGAGCCCGAGCTGATGCTGGCTGCTGCCGGCGGGCAGCCCCTGTCGGTCGTCGACCGGGCCGCGCTGGGGCTGGACGCCGCCGTCTGGAAGAAGCTGCCTTCACTGGTGACGCGAGGCGAGGCCTCGGCGCTTTCGGGCTGGCCCCTCCCGCTGGTGGTGGAGTCGCTGCAGAAGCTCTGCCACGACGCGCTGCTGGCGGCGCACGGCGCGGCACCGCGCTACTTCCCGGCAGGCAGCGTCGGCGCCGGACACAACGTGGCAGAGCTCACGCAATGGGCCGCCGAGCTGCGCCAGGCCGCACGCCATGCGGAACATCCGTGGAACGCAGGACTCAAGCTGGAAGCGTTAATCCTGCGCGGACAACAGGCCCTGTCCCGGACATCGCCAAAGTTACACTCGACCGCATGAGCGAAATCACAGCCCGCCCCAGCACTGGCGCCGCCCCCGCTGCGACCGCGTCGCGGCCCAGCGTCATCCAGCTGGTCTTTCGTGAGAAGGGCGCACTCTACGCCGCCTACATCCCGCTGTTCACCGAGGGTGGGCTGTTCGTGCCGACCACGCGCGACTACAAGCTGGGCGAGGACATCTACCTGCTGCTGTCGCTGCCCGAAGACCCACAGCGCTACCCGGTCGCCGGCAAGGTGGCCTGGCTCACGCCGCCCAATGCCTCCGGCGGCCGCACCCAGGGGGTGGGCGTGAGGTTTCCCACCGACGAGAAGACCCGCCTGCTGCGCGTGCGGATCGAAGAGATCCTGGGCACCTCGATCTCGTCGTCCAAGCCCACGCAGACCATCTGACCTCCCCGCGCCCGGCGGCTCCCCTGCCGCAAGGCTGATAGCGTTGCGGCCATGTTCGTCGATTCCCACTGCCACCTGACCTTCCCCGAGCTGAAGGCCCGGCTCCCCGAGATCCGCGAGGCCATGGCGGCCGCCCGGGTCGACCGTGCCCTGTGCATCAGCACGACCCTGGAAGAGTTTCCCGAGGTGCACGGGCTGGCCATGGCCTACGACAACTTCTGGGCCACCGCCGGCGTGCACCCGGACAACGAAGGCGTGACCGAACCCACGCTCGAAGGGCTCATCGAGCTGGCGAGCCTGCCGCGGGTGGTGGCCATCGGCGAAACCGGCCTGGACTACTACCGCCTCAACGGCCGCAGCGTCGCCGACATGGAGTGGCAGCGTGAGCGCTTTCGCACGCACATCCGCGCGGCGCGGGCGACCCGCAAGCCCCTGGTGATCCACACCCGCAGCGCCAGCGAGGACACCATCGCCATCCTCCAGCAGGAAGGCGAGGGCGGCCCGGGGGCGGCGGGCGGCGTCTTCCATTGCTTCACCGAGACCCGCGAGGTGGCACGCGCCGCGCTGGCGCTGGGCTTTCACATCTCGTTCTCCGGCATCCTGACCTTCAAGAACGCGCTGGAGCTGCGCGAGGTCGCCAAGGAGGTGCCGCTGGAGCGCTGCCTGATCGAAACCGACAGCCCCTACCTGGCCCCGGTGCCGTACCGCGGCAAGACCAACAACCCGTCCTACGTGCCGCATGTTGCGCACCAGTTGGCCGAGCTGAAGGGCTGCTCGGTTGAGGCGGTCGCCGAGGCAACCAGCCGCAATTTCGAGCGGCTGTTCAAGGTGGCGCCGGCCCCGACAGCCGGCTGAACGGCGCCTGAACGAACTTCATGAAGCACTTGAAGTTCCCCGAAGGCGCTCTGAACAACGCCTGAACCGATGCGATGAAAAACTTTAGATTTCTACTCTATCTATTTGTCGCAATTGGACTTTCTGTCGCAAGGGCGGACGTGTCCGTGGACATGTTCAGGGCCGTCATGCGAGACGACGCCCCGGCAGTGACGAAGCTGCTGGCCGCAGGCGCCGATCCGAACCTGCGCGAGAAGGGGCAGACCGCGCTCTACGTCGCGCTGAAGGCGGAGTCCTACGACGTGGCCGATGTGCTGGCCGCGCACCCGAAGCTCGATGTCGATGCGGTCAACGAGGCCGGCGAGACGGCGCTCATGATGGCCGCCCTGCGCGGCCGCATCGACCTGTGCAAGCGCCTCATGGACCGCGGCGCCGCGCTCGACCGCGAAGGCTGGACGCCGCTGCACTACGCGGCCAGTGGTGGCGGCGAAACGGTCACGGCCCTGCTGCTGGCCGCAGGCGCCCGCATCGATGCGCGGGCGCCCAACGGCGCCACGCCGCTGATGATGGCCGTGCGCTTCGACACCGAGGCCACGGTGGACCTGCTGCTCGCACGCGGCGCCAGCCTGACCGCGCGCAGCAATGTCGGCCTCACCGCGGCCGACCATGCCGAGCAGGTGGGGCGCGCCTACCTGGTGAAGCGCCTGTCGCCGCCGCCTTCCAAGCGCTGATTCCAGGCGCTGAATCCACGGCCGCGCCACAGCGCGGCGAGCATTCGAGGCTGACGGGCGACCGCTCGTCCGACCGACGCTTTGTCAGGCGAATTCGTACACGCGCTTTGGCGGGCCCCTGACTACCGGGTCTAGAGGCCCGCGCCTACAGTTCTCTCCATCGGCAGGCCCAACCCCTTGGAGGACAACATGGACCAGACGCTGGAGCAGTCTCAAGTCGTTGTAGCAGACCCGTTTGCGCTGATGATGAATCCGCAAGCAGTCTTCCAGGCCATGGAGCGCTCCGACCGGCTGGGCCGGCTGCAGCGTCGCATCTGCCGCCCGCTGGACAAGCCGATCATCCCGAAGCTTTCCGCTTCGAACGCCGACATCGTGCGCTACGACTCGGCGGTGGATGCCGACCCCGGCATGGATGACGACGCACAGGACAATTTCGCTGAATAAGAGTTGCTTGCCCGGCGGACGAGCGCCGGGTTGATGGGAGGGACGCCCGTTGAGGGGGCGAGAGACAAGCGATGGACGTCGTTGGGAACCGCGTCCTTTCAGGCGGCTGCCATGCGAATGGCAGCCGTTTTTCTTTGTGCCTCGCGAACCTCAGCGGTACGACAGCACGAGGCCGTGCACCAGCCGCGTCCAGCCGTCGAGCATCACGAACAGCAGCAGCTTGAACGGCAGCGAGATGGTGGTGGGCGCGATCATCGACATGCCCAGCGCGAGCAGCACGGTGGCCACGATGAGGTCCACCACCACGAACACCAGGTAGATGATGAAGCCGATCTGGAAGGCCCGGGTCAGCTCGCTCAAGGTGAAGCTGGGCACCAGCACCATGAAGTCGTCAGGTTGCAGCTTCTCGGCACGCTCCCTGGGCCAGATGTTCGAGGCCGACTTCAGGAAGAACTGCCGCTCGCGCTCCTGCGTGTGCTTCTGCAGGAATTCCTTCACCGGTGCCTTGGCCGCATCGATCACCGCCATGATGTCGTTGAGCCCTTCGCCCTTGGCCCCGAACTGGCGGTTGCGCAGCGCGTCGGATACGTCCATGCCCACCGGCGCCATGATGTAGACGGTCAGCACGATGGCAATGCCGTTGAGCACCATGTTCGGCGGCGTCTGCTGCAGGCCCAGCGCGGTGCGCAGCAGGCCGAACACGATCACGAGCTTGGTGTAGCTCGTGACCATGAGCGCCACGAACGGCGCCACGCCGAAGGCGACGATGAGCGCAACGAGGGTGATCGGCTCGGGCAGCGACGCATTCATGACAGCCCCTCGCACAAGGGGCGCAGGCACGGGGAGTACCTCATATCTCGCTCGGGGCGAACTCGGACACGCGCACGCCGAGCCGGTCGCCCACGGCGACGAGGTGGCCCTTTCCGAGCACGTTGCCGTGGGCCACGATGCGCACCGGGCAGCGGTTGAGCGGCTGCGCCAGGTCGAATACATGGCCCGCGCGGATGTTGCGCAGCTCGCGCAGCGACAGCGACAGGTCGCCGACCTCGAACCGCAGGTTCACCTCGAGCGCGTCGAGGCGGTCGATCGGCAGGTTGGCGTCGGCATCGGAGGCCAATGCCGGGGGCGTGTCTCGGTTCATGGAACTGTCTTTCGATGACTGCAGCGTGATGCGTGAACCTTCGGCCAGGCCCGTGAGCTGCACTCCCGCGGTCCCGCCCAGGTCGGCGGTGACCACCAGCGCGGACCCGGAAGAGCCCCAGCTCTCGATGCCGATGATGTCGCCCGGGCGGATGCTGCTGACCTCGCCCAGGCGGATCTGTGTGCTGCCGAGCAGGAAGTTCACCGGCAGGCGCAGCTGGTCGAAGGTGGGGGGTGCGGCCGCGGCGCGCGGCGCCAGCGCGGGGAGCAGGGCATCGAGCGATGCGGGGTTCTCGAACTCCACGAAGCCCTGCAGCGGCTGCGCACCGTCGGCGGCCGAAGCGGTGAAGAACGCGCTGTGCAGCGGCTGCAGGAGTGCAGGCGTTGGCTCGGCTTCCGGAGGCGCCCATTCGAAGTGGAGGCGCAAGGCCTTCTCCAGCGCATCGATCGGCGCCTGCAGTGCATCGGCCAGCAGGATGTAGCGCAGGTCGCGCGGCAGCAGGTCGGCCCGGCGCTCGCCGAGCAGCGCCTCGACGCTGGGGGCATCGAGCCCGATGCGGCCGGCATGCGTGCCGAGCCGGAAGCGATACAGGTCGCAGGCGCCGCCATCGCGGTCGGCCTCGCAGCCCCAATGCAGACGGTAACTCTTGCTACGCGCTGCAAATTCGAAAGAAGGCGCGCTGCCATACAGACGGTTGAGCGCGCGCACCGCTGCGACATCGGCGCGTTGCAGCGCGCTCGATTCACCGAGTTCGATCACGGAGTCTTGTGGCTGCTGCATTCGGCACGTCTTGGACGGTGTGATGGCCGCGGGCAGCGTAACGAAAGGACCGCGCACGAGGAAGTACGCAAAACCGTAGTGGCCCGGTGCCGCATCGGCCTGCCGACCTACGAGAACTCGTGGTTGATGCCCTTACATCGCGAGTCTTAGAGTCCGCCGCATCGACGAACGGGCAGCGGCCCGGTGCGCATGGTGCGTGCCGCACGCCGGTGTCTCGTCATCTGAGCCGCAACGAAACACAAGACGATGGCAACGCAGGCGAGGTCCTTTCAATACAGCGGTGGCTTGCGCGACCTGCTGGGCACTGCAGGCCGGCACAACGACCTGCTGCTCGCGGGTCTGCTGGTGGCGATCGTGGCGCTGTTCGTGCTGCCGCTGCCGACGCCGCTGCTCGACCTGCTGATCGCAAGCAACCTCGCCATCAGCCTGGTGCTGCTCATCGTGGCGATGTACGTGCCGTCGGCGCTGTCGCTGTCCACCTTCCCGTCGCTGCTGCTGTTCACCACGCTGTTCCGGCTCGCGCTGAACATCGCGTCCACCAAGCTGATCCTGCTGCAGGCCAATGCCGGCCACATCATCGACACCTTC
Organism: Methylibium rhizosphaerae; assembly: GCF_006386545.1. Lineage (GTDB taxonomy): Bacteria > Pseudomonadota > Gammaproteobacteria > Burkholderiales > Burkholderiaceae_C > Pseudorivibacter > Pseudorivibacter rhizosphaerae. Next base: position 27,120 of record NZ_SWAR01000025.1, read on the forward strand.
GGCAAGCTGATCGTCGGCAACAACGTGGTGGTGGGCGGCGTGGTGTTCCTCATCATCGCGATCGTCCAGTTCATCGTGATCGCAAAGGGTTCGGAGCGTGTGGCCGAAGTGGCGGCGCGGTTCGCGCTCGATGCGATGCCCGGCAAGCAGATGAGCATCGATGCCGACGTGCGCGCCGGCGTGCTGTCGTCCACGCAGGCGCAGAAGCGCCGCGAGATGCTCGAGCAGGAGTGCCAGCTGCACGGCGCGATGGACGGCGCGATGAAGTTCGTCAAGGGCGACGCCATCGCCGGCATCATCATCGCGCTGGTCAACATCCTGGCGGGCGTGGCCATCGGCACGCTGATGCACGACATGAGCGTGGGCGGCGCGCTGCAGCGCTATGCCATCCTCACCGTGGGCGACGGCATGGTGTCGCAGATCCCGTCGCTGCTGGTGTCGATCGCCGCCGGCATCGTGATCACCCGCGTGTCCACCGGCGACCGCCGCGACACCCAGCTGGCCCGCCAGATCGGCACCCAGCTGCTGGCCCACCCGCGCGCGCTGATGATCGCCGGCCTTGCAGTGGCCAGCTTTCTCGTCGTGCCGGGCTTCCCCAAGTGGGTGTTCGGCCTGCTCGCCGGCGGCATCCTGCTCACCGCCTTTGCAGTGCGCAGGATGCGCGAGCGCCGTCGCACGCCGGCCTGGATCTCCCACCGGGAAACCGGCGAAGAGGACGACGAGGCCGAGCAGGGCGGCAACGACCACGCCATCGCTGCGCCGCTGGCGGTGAAGCTGTCGGCCAGCCTGCGCGGCGCCGTCGACCGCTATGTCCTCGACCAGCACCTCGCCCGCGTGAAGACCACGGTGGAGGCTGACCTCGGCCCGGTGTTCCCGCGCCTGCAGGTCACCTATGCCGACAAGCTCGAAGGCGACCGCTACCAGGTGCTCGTGCACGACGTGGCCGTGTCCGAAGCCGCGCTCAGGCCCGGCTGGCTGCTGCTCGATCCGCAGGAAGCGGCGGCGCCGCCGGCCAATGCCGAGGTGGCGGAGCCGTTCGGCCCGTTCCCGCGCGTGGTGTGGGTGCGCAGCGCCGAAGCCGGCGTGAAGGCCTGGAACAACGAAGAGGTGGTGGCGCTGCACGTGGACCACACGGTGCGTCGCAATGTGCGCCAGCTCATCGGCCTGCAGGAAGTGCAGAAGCTGCTGCACGCGGTGCAGCGCGACGCGCCCGAGCTCGCCGCCGAGGTGTCGCGCGTGGCCTCCGCGCAGCGCATCGCCGAGGTGCTGCGCCGCCTGCTGCAGGAAGGCATCCCGATCCGCAACCTGCACGCCATCTTCGAAAGCCTGGCGATCTGGGCGCCGAAGGAGCAGGACGCGATTGCGCTGACCGAGCTGGTGCGCATCGACATGGGCCGCTACATCACCAGCCGCTACGTCGGCGCGAACCGGCAGCTGGAGGCCATCCTGTTCGAGTCGAGTCTGATCGACCGGGTGCAGAACGCCATCGAGCGCTCGCCGCGCGGCAACCTGCTGCTGCTGAGCCCGGCGGTCACGCAGGACATCCGCGAGCAGGTGCGCCGCATCCTGGGCTCCACCGCCGGGCGCGTGGTGACCATCGTGTCGTCGGACGTGCGCCGCTATGTGAAGACCCTGCTGGAGCCCGTGGCGCCGCAACTGCCGGTGCTGTCGTACCAGGAGGTCGACGAGGACGTCGCATTGCAGCCCGTCGGGTGGGTCACCAACCCGCAGGCGCAATGAGGAGGGTGCTGACATGACCCCCCAGAACATCCTCGACATCACCCGCGAAGGCCTGCTCATCGTGCTGTGGATCTCGCTGCCGGTGGTGGCGGTGGCCACGCTGACCGCGCTGCTGGTGGCGGTGGTGCAGGCCGTCACGCAGATCCAGGACCAGAGCATCGGCCAGTCGATCCGGCTCATCACGGTGATGCTCGCCATCATCGCCACCGCCGGATGGATGGGCCGCGACGTGATGCGCTTCGCCGAACGCGCTTTCCACACCTTGACCCAGCTTCCATGATGGCCGTGCCCGCGCGTTTCTCCCGTTTGCGAACCTTCCTGTGGTTGTGCGCCGCGGCGCTGTGCATCGCCGGCACGCCGGCTGCGACCGGGGCCGAGCTGCAGTGGCGCGGCCGGCCGTTCCAGATCATCGCCAACGAAAAGGCGCTGCCTGACTTCCTGCGCGAACTGGCCGCCTCGCAGGGCACCACCGCGGTGGTCGACGGCAAGATCGGCGGCGTCATCAGCGGCAAGTTCAACGGCTCGGCCGAGAGCATCCTGAACAGCGTGTGCGCCACCAACGGCCTCACCTGGTACTACGACGGCGCCTTTCTGTTCGTGGACCTCGCCAGCGATGCGAAAAGCGACGTGCTCCCCATCGCCACCGGCAGTGCCCGAGGCATTGCCGAGACGCTGGCGCGGCTGAAGATCTCCGACAACCGCTACCCGCTCACCATCAGCGAAAGGGAAGGCAGCGTCTATGTGTCCGGTCCGCGCCGCTATGTCGAGATGGTGCGCCAGGCGGTGCGGCTGGTGGACCAGCGCGCGGCCCTGGCCGACGGCGCCGAGATCCGCCTGTTCCCGCTGAAGTACGCCTGGGCGGCCGACTTCAAGATCAATCGCTCGGGCAAGGAAACGGTGATCCCGGGCGTGGCCAACGTGCTGCGCAGCCTGTACGGCAAGGGCGGCGCCAACGGCGGCAGCAACGGCCGCGCGGCCAACGCACCGTTCTACGTGGGTCCCACCCGCCAGCTCAAGCTGCGCACCGGGGAGACCATCAACGCGCCCAAGGTCGAGGTGCCGGCCGCCGGGTCGGGGAGCGCCGACGAAGGCGGCGGGCCGAGCTTCGGCAGCAACGAGCTGCCGCAGTTCCAGGCCGACACCCGGCTGAACGCGGTGCTGGTGCGCGACCTGCCGGACCGCATGCGCCAGTACGAAAAGCTCATCGAGTCGATGGACGTGCGGCCGCGCCTCATCGAGGTGGAGGTGACCATCATGGACATCAGCACCGACACGCTCGACAGCCTGGGCGTGGACTGGCGCTGGCATGGCCGCCACGGCGACCTGCAGACCGGCCGCGGCGACCGCGGACCGCTCACCTGGAACGGCGCCACCACCGAAGGCGGCACCACCGGCGCGACCACACCGCTGGGCATGGTGTTCACCGCGGCCATCGGCAACGACATCCGCAACTACCTGCTGGCCCGGGTGAGTGCGCTGGCCGAGAAGGGCGACGCCAACTTCGTGGCGCGTCCCAAGGTGATGACGCTGGACAACACCGAGGCGATCCTCGAGAACCTGTCGGAGTTCTACGTTCGGGTCGACGGTTTCCAGGACGCGGGCCTGTTCAGCGTAACGGCCGGCACCTCGGTGCGGGTCACGCCGCTCATCATCGACGAGCAGCCCTCGCGTGGCGTGATGATGTCCATCGACATCGTCGACGGCGACCTGAGCCAGCAGGCGGTCGACCGCATTCCCATCGTGCGGCGCCGCACGGTGAACACCCAGGCGCTGGTGGACGAGGGCACGAGCCTGCTGATCGCCGGCTACTCGTCCGAAGAGAAGAGCAACGCCACGTCGGGCGTGCCGGTGCTGTCGAGCATCCCGATCGTCGGCAACCTGTTCAAGTACAGCGAGAAGAAGCGGGTCAACATGGAGCGCTTCTACCTGCTGACGCCCCGGCTGGTGACGCCCGCATCGCTGGCTGCCAAGCCCACCCCGGGAGGCTGACGTGGACCAACCGCAAGCAAACCCGGGCTGGTGCCTGCGCTTCCTGAGCGGCGCGGTCAAGGGCCGCACCATCGCACTCAAGCCAGGCGCCAACGTGCTCGGCTCGGGCGGCGAATGCGAAGTGATGCTGCCCGGCGGCGACGTGCTGCCGCGCCACCTCGTGTTCACCGTGGGCGAACTCGTGGTCACGATGCAGAAGGTCGGCACGGCATCGGCGCGCCTCAATGGCGAGGAGATGAAGCAGCAGCGCAAGAGCGTGGTGGCCGGCGACATCGTCTCGCTGGGCAGCATCGACTTCCAGCTCGACCGCACCTATGCCGCTGCCGCCGAGCCGGACGACCGCATGTTCGCCGGCCCGGAAAGCGTGCTGCCGGGTACCGAGGTGCAGGCGCCGCAGCCCCTCGCATCGACGCCCAGGTACCGCTACTGGGCCGGCGGCGCACTGGCGGCGCTGGCCCTGGCCGGGCTGGCCGCGGTGGCGGTGGGCGCGGGCAGCCCGTCGGGCAACGGCTCGGGCAGCGTGAACCTGGCCGAGGTGGAGAAGGCGCTGGCGCCGTATCCCGAGGTCGAGGTGCTGGCGGCACCGGGCGGGCAGCTCTCGGTGAAGGGCTATGTCGAATCACGCCAGCGGCGCCAGGCGCTGCAGCAGGCCATGACGCCGTTCGGCCGCAAGGTCAGCGTCAACGTGCATGCCGCCGAAGAGATGGTCGAGCATGCCCGCCGCTATGTGAGCGACCCCGGCGTGGCGGTCACCTATGCGGGCCAGGGGCGGCTCGTCCTGTCGGGCACGGTCGAAGACGAAACCGTGCGGCAGAAGATCCGCCGCCTGGGCGAAGACCTGCACCCGGCGGTGCTGGTGTCGGACAAGGTCGTCTACCGGCCCAAGCCCGAAGGCGAACGCAGCACCGACCTGCAGGCGCAATGGGGCGCCTGGCAGAGCGTGCTGCCGGGGCGCATGGTGAGCATCACCGACGACGGCAACGGCCTGCGGCACATCCAGCTGTCCAACGGCAGCCGCTACTACGAAGGCTCGGTGCTGCGCTCGGGAGCCGAGCTCAAGCGCATCGACCCCGACGGGCTGGTGGTGAGCGGCGCGCCCGATGCGAAGCAGGCGCAGCAGCAGCCACAGGCACAACAACAGCAGCAGGCGAGGTGACGGCATGCAGCAGCACAGCCCCTCCGCACCAGCCTGCTCCCCCGTTTCATGCGGCGGTGCCTCCGCCGCGTGGAATTCCCCGGCGGCTCGCCACGAGCCGGCAGGGAGACCCTCAGGCACTCACCCAATCAACATCGCTAGGAGAAACACATGGCAAGCGTCGACACATCCATCGAGCAAATGAACAAGGCCGCGGCCGACAACGCCCGCCTGATGGCCGCCAGCATGGCTGCGTCCACCAGCATCCAGGGCGCTGCATCCACGGCACACACGGTCAACGGTGCCGCCGCCGCCGGCGGCGAAGTGGCCAAGTCCACCGGCAACGACATCCGCCAGGCCGCCAAGTCGTCCTGACGCGTGCAGCGGCGGCGCCCGGTCCGGGCGCCCGCCGCCTTTTTTCAAAGCAGTGAAGCGCAGTGAAGAGGTGAACCATGACCGACCCCGTTGCACTGGCCGCCGCCAAGCCGGCAGAGATCTCAGCGACGCAACAGCAGCCGCAGTCGGCAGCGGCTTCGCAGCGTTTCGATGCGGCCGACACCAAGCTGTTCGCCAACATGATGCAGGGCATGCAGGTGCCCCCGGCTTCGGTGACGGGCGGCCCCAGCACGCTGGGAGACGCCGCCAAGGCGCTCGCCGCGCAGCTGTCGGGCAACGTGCGCTCGTATGACGAGATGCGCCGGAGCATGCTGGAGTCGATGGACCTGTCGGACCCGATCAAGACCATGTTTGCGCTGACCGACCATTCGATGGAGGCGCACACGATGTTCGCCAAGCTCCACATTTCCACCGGCCTCGCCAGCGCTGCGACCGGCCTGTTCGGCACCTTGCTGAAGAACCAGCAGTGAGGTCCGCCATGAACGCACGCAGCTGGCTGAAGCCGCTTCTCGCACTGTCGCTGGCGCTTGCGCTGGCGGGCTGCAAGGTGGGCCTGTATTCCGGCCTCAACGAACAGGAAGCCAACGAGATCGTCGCGGCGCTGTCGGCCGAAGGCATCGACGCCGCGAAGGAACGCATCGAAGGCAGCAACTGGCAGGTCCAGGTGGACGAAGCCCGACTCGGCGCCGCACTCGACGTGCTGCGGGCCCAGGGGCTGCCGCACGACCGCTACGCCAGCATGGGCGACGTGTTCCAGAAGCAGGGCCTGGTTTCCACGCCCTCCGAGGAGCGCATGCGCTACATCTATGCGGTGTCGCAGGAGCTGTCGCAGACGCTGCGCACCGTCGACGGCGTAGTCGCCGCGCGGGTGCACGTCGTCATCCCGGCCAACGACCCGCTGAGCGATCGCATCCGCCCCTCGTCAGCGGCGGTGTTCATCAAGCACCGGCCCGACGTGGACCTGCGCCTGCTGGCGCCGGCCGTGAAGGACATGGTGGCCCACAGCATCGAAGGGCTCACCCACGACCAGGTGTCGCTGTCGCTGTTCGAGGCGCGCCGCGCGACCGCCGCCAGCGGCGAGGCCGACGGCCGCAACGGCGGCCAGATGATCCTCGGCATGCTGTCGCCCGGCGCGGCGGCGGTGCTGCTGGGTCTGCTGCTGCTGGCCGCGGTGTGCCTCATGGTGCTGCCCGCGCTGCTGCGCCGGCAGGGGCTGGATTGGCGCACCTGGGCACGCCGCCAGGTGCTGCGGCGGTGAGATGAAAGCGAGACTGCAGCGCCTGGGCTCCTTCTCCCGCTCGCGGGAGAAGGCGGGGGATGAGGGCTGGCCAACCGTACCCTCACCCCAGCCCTCTCCCGCTCGCGGGAGAGGGAGAGGGAGAAGCGAGGTGCGCGGTGGTGACTGATCCGTCGGCAGCCCACGCCAGCGGACCGGGCCCGATGGACCTGGTGCGGCTGGTGACGCATTTCAACCTGCATCCCGAGGCCGACCTGCACCCGAGCTGGCTGCCGGCCGACTGGCCGGCGCGCCACCGCGTGCCGGCGAGACTGGGCCAGCGCGGTCGCGCGGTGCTGTCGCAGCTGCTGATGCGGTCTTCAGCGAGCGGCGCCCCCGGCGACTTCAACTTCGACTCGCGCGGCAAGCGCCTGGCCTTGCTGGATGCCGGCTCGCTGCGACGGCTGGCGTTGTACTGCGGCCTGTGCGCCCACCTGCCGCTGCTGCGGCAGCGCGGCGCCTTGAGTTCGCAGCTGCGCCGCCAGGCCCGCCGCCTGGGCGACGACGCCCTCGATTTCGTGCTCGAGCGGGTGCCCGAGCTCACCGAGATCCGCATGGATGCCAAGGTCCTGAAGGACCGGCCGGCAGGCGCCGGCCATGTGGTCGCCACCCGCGGCTACCGCCTGCTGCTGGGCCTCATGGCCGCAGAAGGCGAACCCGTCCTGCAGCGGGTGCAGCACAAGCTGCCGCGCCGCGTGTCCACCTACCGCGTGCCGGCGCTCGAATCGCGCCAGCAGCGCCAGCTCGGCGAGCTGGTGCTCTCGTGCATCGTTCCGGAAAGATTGCCGCAATGGGACTGGCTTTTCTGATCACCACCGAGAACCTGCAGCTGCTCTCGGAGCGCAAGGTGCTCAAGGAGGCCGAATACGCGGCGCTGCTCGACGCCACCGCGGTCGTCGAAACGGCGCGCGGCGAGGCCAGGCGCATCGTGCAGCAGGCGGCGCAGCAGGCCGAAGCGAGCCGTCGCCAGGGCTACGAAGAAGGGCTCGAGCGCGCACGCGTCGAATACGCGCAGCGGCTGGTGTCCGAAACCCTGGCGTCCGAGCGGCAGCTGCATGCGCTGCGGGCGTCGATGGCGCAGATCGTCGTGCGGGCGGTCGGCCAGTTCATCGCCGAGGCCGAACCCGCGAGGCTGTTCGAGGCCGCGCTGCGCCGCGTCGACACGCTGGTGCGCACCGAGCCCTTCATCACCGTGCGGGTGGCGCCCGCGCAGGAGCAGGCCATGCAGCAGGTGCTGGCCCGCCTGCGCGACGAGGCCAACTGGCAGATGAACGTGGCCGTGCAGCCGGATGCGACGCTGGCCGAGGGCAGCTGCGTGGTGCACACGGCCTCAGGCACCCTCGAACTGGGCATCGACGCCCAGCTGGAAGCCTTCCGCCGCGCCGTCCAGCGCTCGGGACTGGAGTCTGCATGAACCAGCCCATCTCCGATGCCGCACTGAACATCGTTGCCGACCTGGAGCAGGCCTTCGGCCGCATCACGCCGGTGGGCATGCGCGGGCGGGTGAGCAAGGCGGTCGGCATGCTGATCGACGCCTCCGGCATCCAGGCCCACGTGGGCGAACTCTGCGAGCTGGTCACGCCCGGCGAGCCGCCGCTGCTGGCCGAAGTGGTGGGGTTCCACCACAACACAGCCATCCTCACGCCGCTCGGGCCCACCACCGGCATCTCGGCGCTGACCGAGGTGGTGCCCACCGGCCGCGGCCATGTGTGCCCCGTCGGGGTCGGGCTGCTCGGTCGGGTGCTCAATGCCCTGGGCGAACCGATCGACGAGCACGGCCCGCTTGCCACGCTGGCGCAGATGCCGGTGCACCGCGACCCGGTGAGCCCGCTGGCACGCCGCATGATCGACGCGCCGCTGGCCACCGGCATCCGCGCCATCGACGGCCTGCTCACGCTGGGCGAAGGCCAGCGGGTGGGCGTGTTCTCGCCGCCGGGTGTCGGCAAGAGCACGCTGCTGGGCATGCTGGCGCGCGGATCGCAGGCCGACGTGAACGTGATCGCGCTGATCGGCGAACGCGGCCGCGAGGTGAAGGAGTTCATCGAGCACAGCCTGGGGCCGCAGGGCCTGGCGAAATCGGTGCTGGTGGTGTCCACCTCCGACCGCCCGCCGATGGAGCGCATCAAGTCGGCCTACGTGGCCACGACCATCGCCGAGCACTTTCGCGACCAGGGAAAGAAGGTCCTACTGCTGGTGGATTCGCTCACCCGCTTTGCCCGGGCCCAGCGCGAGATCGGCCTGGCCAGCGGCGAGCCTCCGACGCGGCGCAGCTACCCGCCGTCGATCTTCTCGATGCTGCCGCAGCTGCTCGAGCGGGCGGGGCAGGGCAAGGCCGGCTCCATCACCGCGATCTACTCGGTGCTGACCGAAGGCGACGAGGAGAACGACCCGATCGCCGAGGAGGTGCGCTCCATCCTCGACGGGCACATCGTGCTGTCGCGCAAGCTCGCTTCGGGCAACCACTACCCGGCCATCGACGTGCTGGCCAGCATCAGCCGGGTGATGCCGCTGGTGGCGTCGCGCGCGCACCGCGACACGGCGGCAGTCTTCCGCAGCCTGCTGGCGAAGTTCCAGGAGATGGAGCTGCTGGTGCAGATCGGCGAATACCGCGCCGGCAGCGACGCACAGGCCGACCGCGCCATCGGCATGCGTGCGGCGATGCTCGACTTCCTGCGGCAGGCGCCCGAGTCGGCCCAACCGTTCGACGCGACGGTGGCGCAACTGCAAGGTTTCGGAGGTTGATCCATGGCGGTGGACTGGAAACTCCTCATCGAAGTGCGCGAACGGCAGAAGCGCACCGCCATGGAGGCGGTGGCGCGCGACCGTGCCGCGGCAGACGAAAGCCTGGCATCGCTGCAGCAGGCGCATGCGCAGCTGCAGCAGCAGATCGATGCCAAGGCCGCCCATTGGCAGGCCACCACCGGCGCTTTGTCGGGCGGCGCCTGCAGCGTGGCGCAGCTGCGCCAGGCCAGCGCCTGGAGCGGCGCGCTCGACGCACACATCGCCACCGCGGCCACCGGCGTTGCGCAGGCGCAAGGGCTGCACCAGCAGCGCGAGCAGGTGCTGCAGGAGAGCCGGCAGCGCATGCGCGCGGCCGCCGGCGAAGTCGAGAAGGCGCGGCAGATGCAGCAGCGCAGGCTGCAGCAGCAGCGCCGCCTGCAGGAGGCGCGGCAGGAGGCCGTGGCCGAGGAGGTCGCGTCGGTGGCCTGGTCGTCGCGCCGGATTTCGTAGCGCCGGGGCTGCCGCCGTGGAAACCACCATCGAACTCGAAGCGCTGGAACGCATGTTCTCGGCCGTGGTGCTGACGCTGCCGCGGCTGTTCGCGATCTTCGCGGTGGTGCCGTTCCTGTCGGGCAGCATGATCACCGGCATCGTGCGCAACGGGCTGCTGCTGATGCTCGCGATCTTCATGTCGCCGGTGGCCGGCAACCTGCCCGAGGTGAACATCGGCACCTGGGTGCTCATCGCCAGCAAGGAGGCCTTCATCGGCCTGCTGCTGGGCCTTGGATTCGGCATCTTCATCTGGGCCATCCAGAGCGTGGGCGACCTCATCGACTTCCAAACCGGCTCCAGCAACGCGTCGTTCTTCGACCCGGTGGCCGGCCACGAGAACGGCCCGACCGGGGAGTTCCTCGGCTGGACGGTCATCACGCTGTTCGTCTCGGCCGGCGGCCTGCTGGCGATGCTGGGGGTGGTGGTCGACTCCTATCGCATCTGGCCGGTGGGTTCGTTCTTCCCGAGCGTGGGCGCGGTGCTGGAGCAGTTCGCCATCCGCCAGGGCGACACGCTGTTCCTGTGGATCGTGAAGCTGGCCGCGCCGGTGGTGTTCGTGCTCATGCTGGTGGAGCTGGGCATGGGCCTCATCAGCCGGGTGGCGCCGCAGCTCAACGTCTTCGTGTTCTCGCAGCCGCTCAAGAGCCTGCTGGCCACGCTGATGATGGTGCTGCTGCTGTTCTTCGTCTACGAGTCGCTGCAGCAGTTCCTGCGGCCGGAGAACGGTGTGCTCGACTTCCTGCGGGCCACCTTGTAGCGCCATGGCAGAAAAGAACCAGGACCCGACCCCCAAGCGCCTGCGCGACGCGCGCAAGAAGGGTGAGGTCGTGTTCAGTTCCGACGTCGCCTCCACCACGGTGTTCGCGGTCGGGGTGATCATGCTGTGGCTGGGGGGCGGGCTCATCTTCACGCTGCTGCGCGAGCTGTGGCTGCATGCCACCAGCACCACGCTGCTGACCCGGCCGGACGACCGCTTCGGCGAGCTGCTGCTGCACACCACCGAGACGCTGCTGTGGGGCACGCTGCCCATCATGGCGGTGGTGGCAGTGGCCGGCATCCTGGGCTCGCTGTTCCAGGTGGGCGGCGTGGCCGCGTGGGAACGCATCAAGCCCGACGTGAACCGCATGAACCCGGGCGAAGGGCTCAAGCGCATCTTCTCGACGCGCAGCCTGGTCAATCTGCTGAAGATGCTGCTCAAGACCACGCTGCTGGCCGCGCTCATGTACGTGGTGGTGCGTGCCTACGTGGACCCGGCGATGAAGCTCGGGTATGCAAGGCCGGCGACCATGCTCTCGGCCGGCGCGCAGATGGTGCTCACCATGTTCGGCTGGGCCGTCGTGATCTACGTGGTGATGGCGCTGCTCGACTACGCCCACGAGCACTACGAATTCATGAAGCAGCAGCGCATGTCGATCGAGGACCTGCGCCAGGAGCACAAGGAAGTGGAGGGCGACCCGATCAACCGCTCGCGGCGCCGCTCGGCCCACTTCGAGGCGGTGTACTTCACCCTGGCCGACCGGGTGCGCATGGCCTCGGCGGTGATCCATTCCGCGCGCACCGCAGTGGCGCTGCAATACCTCGGCGAAAACGACCTGCCGCGGGTCATCGCTCGGGGCGAGGGCGACATCGCCGCCCAGATCCGGCGCATCTCCAGCGAAGCGCTGATCCCCACCGAATTCGAGCCGCAGCTCGCCGAGCGGCTCTACGAGGAAGTTCCGCAGGACCAGGCCATTCCGCGCGCGCTGTACGCGCCGGTGGCCAAGCTGCTGCGCTGGGCGCAGGGGCAGGAATAGCGCTCTTGGAGCGCACCCGACCAACACGATCGAGGACGAACACCATGGGACCCGGAACCGTCAGCAAGCCCAGCCCTGAGTCGCAAGCCGCTGCGGAGCACTTGGCCGCACTGAGGGCTGCCGAGGAGGCTCGTCGTCGTGCCGAAGAAGCTGCCCGGCGAGCGGCCGAGGAGGCGCGGCGCAAGGCAGAGGAAGCCCGCCGCCAGGCCGAGGCCGCCAGGCGCGAAGCCGAGCAGGCGAAGAAGGCCGCCGCCGATGCCGCGCGCGCAGAGAAGAAGGACGACAAGGAGCTCCAGCAGTTGCGCGATGCGGCCCAGGCCAAGGAGACCGAGGCGCTGAAGAAGGAGGCGAAGGCAAGCCTGGCCGAGAAGGAGAAGCTGCTGCTCGACAGCAAGCTGCAGGACGCGCAGCAGGGTCGCAATCCGACCGCTCCATCGGAAGGCACGCAGGCCGCCGAAAAGGAAGTCGGCCTGGCCAAGAAGGTGGTGGCGCTGTACGAGGCGCCCGAGCAGAAGGGCGATCAGGCGCTCGACGGTGCCTCGGCGCGCACCAAGGACCTGCAGACCAAGGCGCAGGAGGCGGCCAAGCCCGCGTTCGATGCGCTGATGCGTGGCGAGCAGCCGACGAAGGAGCAGGAGGACAAGGCGAACAAGGCCATAGGCGAGTGGCTGGATGCCGCGCAGCAGGAGATGCGCACGGCGGGGGTCACGGCCCAGGCCAAGGGGGGCGATGTGAACACCGCCATCGACGAGCAGGCGGCTGCCATCCGCAAGCGCCTCGAGGACGGCGGCGTCTTCGATCCCAAGGCATTCGATGAGTCGCTGAACGCGGCGAAGTCCGAAGTGAAGGGCGAAAGCCCGGCCGCGCGCCAGTTGCGCATGGAGCAGTACGACTCACGCAAGACCGCCCAGGCCGACTATGACAAGGCTCGCCAGGATGCCAAGACCGCCGACGAGAAGGCCGACGCGGCAGAGGCCTATGCGAAGAACTTCAAGTCGGCTTCCACCGATTCCCAGGTCACCGCGCGAGAGAACGCGCGCGCCGAGGCCAAGCGCCTGCGACAGGAAGCCGACGACGCGCAGGCCAAGGCCGATCGCCTGAAGCTCCAGGGCGACGCGACGGACTCGCAGTACGAGTCCGACATCGCCGACATCAAGGTGCGCGACGCGCAGGCCGGCTATGCCAAGGCGAAGGCGAGCGGGGACAAGGATGCCATCGCCAAGGCCGAGAAGCTCCTCGACGGCGCCATTGACGAGCAGACGCTCGCGCACGACCTGCGCGACGATGCCTCGGCCAAGCTCAAGCTGTTCGATGCCAAGGGCAACCTGGCCGATGCAACGGCCGCGTGGGAAGCCGAGAAGGGCAACCAGCCGCAGCTCAAGGAAGTCGAGTACAACCACCGGGGCACCAAGACCACCCGCACCATCACGCCCGACGGCTATGACAAGACCTTCTGGGCCACGCCGGGCACCGACGCCGGCAAGAACGTCCAGAAGATCGACGGCAAGTGGTACTACGTGACGTCCGGGCCGCGGGGCACGCAGAGCAAGCAGGAGCTCAACCCTGTGACTGCTCAGCTATGGGAAGCACACGTAGGCGTGAACGGCGAGCAGAAGGACGGCAAGACGGTGGGCGGCGCCCAGCTGGCTGCAGACCAGGCGCAGGCCAAGCTCAAGCTCACGCTCGAGGACATGTTCGGCACCGGCGACGGCCAGACTCCCGGCCGGCTCGACAGCCAGGCCTGGCTGGGTGCCGAAGGCGACATCAACAAGAAGCTCACCGATGCCAACGACGGCGTGACCGCGGCACAGAGCGCGCTGACCGCGGCGCGCAGGTACGGAGCCTCGGCAGACACGATCGCCGAACTGGAAGCCGACCTCGGGGGGAAGCTGCAGCTGCAGCGTCAGGCCCAGGGCATGGCTGACGCGCTGAAGGCCATCAAGGAGCTGCGGCAGGCGCAGCGCGACCTGGTCGAGATCCAGAACCCGGGCTCGGCAAGCCGATGCCCGACGATGACCGAGGCTCAGGCGCAACAGCGGGTGAACGACCTGCGCGACAAGGCGCGTACCGCCGTCGCCAATGCGCTCAAGCCGCCCGAGTTCTCACCCGAGCAGGTGAAGGCGGCGCGCACCCGGCTCGGCGACAACCAGAAGCTGCTCAAGACCCAGGAACAGACGGTCGAGACGGCCCGCACCGAATGGCAGAACGCCAAAGGCGACGACAAGGTCAAGAAGGACCAGACCTACCAGGCCGCGCTCGACAAGTACGACCAGCTCAAGCTGGCCGTCGACAATGACGCGAGCCTCGTCAAGCAGGCAGACACCCGCTACCGCGCAGACGCGGCACAGAACCAGTACGACAACTTCGGCTTCGTGAAGCCCAACGAAGGCTACACGCGGGGCGGCTACAACTTCGCTGCGAACCTCGAGGACCAGCCCGCCGGCTTCGACCCCACCTATGACGTGAAGCCGCCGTCCAACTATGACGAACTGCTGCGCACTGCCAAGAAGGAGGACGACGGCACCCGCGTGCTGAGCGACGGCACGAAGATCAAGCCCGACGGCACCTGGGAGCTCAAGGACGGCACCCAGATCGAGCACAAGGACGGCAAGTACTACGTCAGCTTCAAGACCTATGTCGCCGCGGGCCGCGCCGGCATGGTGGCCTCCCGCAGCGACAAGTTCGAGATGCACGGCGTGACCGCGAAGCTTTGGGATACCAAGCGCCTGGCCTACGAGGCAGACGTCGGCCGCACCAAGTTCCTCGATGACCTGAAGCTCAAGGGCCAGACGCTGCCACCTGCAGAGCCTCCGCCCCCGGTGCTGGGCCTGGACGGCAAGCCCAGGCCGACCCTGCTGCTCACCGACGACCTGGCCAAGCGCAAGCCCCAGGTGGACAAGGCACTCACCGACGCCACCGACGCCCGCAAGCTGGCGCAGCAGAACTACGACCAGGGCACGGGCGACCGCACAGAGCTCAAGACCAAGCTCGACGAAGCGATTGCGCTCGAGGACATCGCGCGCAAGGAGCAGGCGGCCGTCGACGCCGTGCTTCTATGGCAGTCGAGCAACCGGGAACGACAGGAATACGACGCGAACAAGCGCGCGGGCCGCCCCGATGCGATGTGCTACGCCAAGCCGCCCGGCGAGAAGGCCGACGACCAGCGTGACCTGGCCCTGAAGGCCATCACGGACTGGCAGGGCGCGCGCGACAAGCTGCACACCGATCGGGCGCAGCGCACGGTCGACACGGCGCAGGCCGCGCACGACACCTGGAAGCGCGAGAACCCCTGGCTCGCCGGCTCCGAGAAGAGCTCCGACACCTGGAAGGCGCTGCAGCAGGCCAAGGGCGACTACGACCTCGTCAAGCGCGGCCAGGCGGCCAACGCCGGCGCGCGCGCCGACGAGCAGGCCTTCATCTCGCACAACCTCAAGCCCGGCGAGCACAACGACCCGCAGGCGCTGTACAGGCTGTTCGACAGCAATCCGCAGGTGATGGCGCAGTCGGTCATCAACGACCACTACGTGCAGTACGGCGGCGAGGCCATCACGATGCAGGGCCGCACCCACCTGGGCAACCTGGTGTCGCAGGCGCTGGGCTGGCAGCCCAGCGTGGAGCTCGACCCGAACAGCCCGGCCTACAACCAGCAGCTCACGAAGACGCAGGACCTCTACGGCAACCTGGTGAAGGAGCAGAAGGAGCTGCGCGGGAACGTGGTCGACAAGATCATCGAACTCGGCGGCGACGACGCCAAGGTCACGGTGCTGCCGGTGGTCTACGGCCTCGACGAGAAGAACGGCGGCATCGTCAAGACCGCCATCTTCAAGGTCGAGGGCGACAACGGACAGGTCAAGTACGTTGACGAACAGGGCTGGGAATACAAGAGCCTGGACGACTACCGAGCCAACAACAGCCTGCCGGTCGAAGACGTGAAGCTGGTGATGCCCGAGGACGGCAAGTTCACGCTCGACGACAAGGGCAACGTGAAGCTGCTGGTGGCCGATGCGCGCACCGAGACCGGCTGGGAAACCTTCCGCCGCGTCTCCAAGATCGACTACGTGGTCGCCGGCGTGGGGCTGGTGGCGGGCGTGGTGCTCACCGTGGGATCGATGGGCACGCTGTCGGTGCCGGGGGCGGCGATCGCAGTCGCCTCGGTGAGCCTGGTGGCGGCCGGTACCTATGGCGTGGTCACCTCGGCGCAGAGCCTCCAGCGCCAGGCCGACCACGGCCAGAGCGTCAACCCCTTCACCAACGCACAGGCGCGCATGGACTGGCTGAACCTCGGGCTGTCGGCGCTGAGCGTCCCGGTGGTGGGCGCCTCAGGCCGCGCCACGATGCTGGCGCTGCGCTCCAAGGCAGCCTTCGACCGGGTGGGCGATGTGGCCGACGTCACCAGGCTCACGGCGCAGCAGGCCGCCGACCTGCAGCAGGGCGTCGCGTATGCGCAGCGTGCGGCGGCCTGGGGCAAGCCGGCGCAGGCCGCCGCCAAGCCGCTGGCCGTGGGCAGCGGCGTCGCCATGGAAGAGGGCGTGCGCCAGCTGATCCAGAACTGGGACAACATGTCGCCCAGCGAGCGCAACCAGCAGATCGCGATGCTGGGGCTCAATGCAGCGGGCTTTGCGTCGCCGGTGTTTGCCAAGGGCTACGTGCAGGCACACAACTCGGTCAAGGGGGCGTTTCGCGACGCACCGGCAAGCACCTCGGCCACGGCGCCGGTCAGCCGCCCCATTGCCAATGGCGCCATGGGCGAACCCGAAGCAGTGCCTGCGCTTGCAGCAAGAGGCCGCGACGACTTCAGCCTGCCGACCGACACGTTGCCTTCGGGCAAGCCGGGGCAGTTGCCTGCCGGCAAGCCATCCGATACACCCGACCCGCTGGCCCCGCTGCGCGAGCGGCCTTCCTGGTGGAAGCAGGCGCCAGAGGGGACTTCATCCATCAAGGTTGTGAAGCCGGCCGCCCTGGATGAAGGCAGCAGGATCGTGCTTTCAGATCTGAACACCACAAGCCTCAAGCGCACGACAGATCACGGCCGCCCGCCGAACGATAGACCATCGTCCAGGCGGCTCGCCGGCGAAGGTACGGTGCGCGCGATCTCCGCGCACCGCGACCTGCGCAACCCGCATGCGCGCGTCCACACCGACCAGATTGCGGGAGCCAACCAGCCTGGGGCTGCTGTGCGCAGCCCAAGTCGGCGATCGCGGCAAGAAGAAGTCACGCTCGCGGCCAGGGCGCGCGACAGCAACGACGCGGCGCCATCCGAACCCGGCTGGTTTGACGACACGCTGCTGCGCGCGGCCTTGCATCCGGCCATGCGGAAAGAGCTGTTGCACGTGATGCGAGAAGAAGCGCCTCAAGCCACGCCGCAACAGCACCTCGAAGCGGTCGAGACGCTCTATGGCACACCGCAGAGCGTCCGCATGACCTCCACCCATATGCCGGAGCTCTTCCAGCGCCAGGTGCTCGCCGCCTGGCGGCGGCTCGAACATGCGGGGACGCCGGTGGAGATCAATGGCTGGACGCCGCTGGTCACACCGCGCCCGCAGACCTACCAGATCCGGCCGTCGCGCCCGCCGCAGCTGGACACGGTTGCCGACTTCGCCAACTCGCTGCGAGGCGTCACCCCGCAGTCGACGCGTATCGCGCGGGCCCTCGACAACGGCGACATCGAGTTCAACTTGCTGAGCGCGCCGGAATTCCAGCGTGCGCGCAGCACACAGGATACGGACGTGCCGTTGGCGTTCGCCCGTGGCCACCGCATCTTCTTGAACCGCGACAGCGACCCATGGGCGCTGCTGCTCGATGCCGTGCATGAAGGCACGCATGCGCTGGATCACCTGACACAGCTCGACATCGGGCGCCCTTACCAGATCCGCGTCGGCGACAAGGTGGTGGACAGCGGCGTGCACCAGCGCGGCAGTGAGGTGTTCGGCGGCGACCTGGAAGCGCGCGCCTATTACCACCAGATCGAGTTCGCACGCGCGCTGGGCTTGAGCAGCGAAGGGCACGAGGGATTTCCGACGCTGGTGGGCCCGCACCAGATCAACGCGGCGCACTCGATGCAACAGGTGCATGGCCACATCCAAGCGGGCTACCCCGACGCGACCAACCTTCATTTCCGCCCAGCCGCCGATCCGTACCATCCGCCGCTGCAGTACCAGCGCACCCTCCGGATGCCCGGCGCCAGCCGCGTGGCGTTTGAGCGCCCGCGGGCCACGGGAACGCACGGTGAAGGCGCGAAGCCGTGGCGCATCACGCATGGCGATGAACATGCCATGGCGCGCAGCGTGAACCCAACGCGCTCGGACACCAACTGCATCAACAGCGCGGTGACGCTCGATCGGATGATGAGTTCGCCTGGCACGCTGCTGCAGGCCGTGCCTTCTGGCGCCAAGACGCTGGCGCAGGTGTTTGCGCTGTACGGCGACGCCCCCACCGCCGCCTTCGGCAACTCTGGCGATGCACTGGCACATGTCGCGACGCTGCCTGAAGGCTCGCGCGGCTTCGTCACGATGGGCGGTGGCGACGGCGCCGACCTGCACATCGTGAACTTCGTGCGGCGTGGCGATGATGTGGACGTGATCGACGCGCAGGCCGGTCGCCATGTCAGGAGCTTCGACGCAGCGGATGTGCATGTGATCGTCACGCACCAGGGCGGCAGGCCGCCGGTGGACATGACGGTGATGTCGGGGCCGCAGCTGCGGCGATTCCTTGCGACTTCGCCGCACGATGCGCCGGCGCAGGGGCCGCAGGGATGGGTCTCAGGGCTGCCCTCCAATGCAGGCAAGCCCGGATTCGATGCGCAAGGCGATGCGTTGCAACCCACCTCGTTCGGCCGGCGTCGCAGCACCTGGGACGATGTGGCACGAGGCGCGGACGGATACATCCACCGCCAGCAGCTGGCGGCCCAGCCCGGCTCGAAGGTGCCGCCACTGAAGACCTCCGCCGACGAGGCCGCGGTGTTGAAGAGCCTCACCGACGAGCCGGAGATCAACTCGCGCGTGAAGTTCGTCGTCTCGAACGTGGGCCCCCACGACACCATCTTCAGCGGCGCTGGCGTGAAGGGTCGAAAACTCTATGAGACCTATGCGGCAGCCGCGAAGGCTGCCCAGGAAAACGGTGGCGGTTGGGTGCACCGGCTGGTGCCCGATGCGGCCAAGGGTTTGCCGCGCAGGCGCCAGCAGTTCGACAGCTCGGAGATCGTCGGCGCGGTGCACGTGGGCCGCGACGGCACGCAGCTGCCGATCGGCATCCCGAACACGCGCCACGGCACTGAACTCGGCCGTTCGACCGAGGTGGCCGCGACGTGGAAGGAAGCCGTGAAGGGCGTGTTGACGCACACACCGACTCACAGGAGAACAGGCGAGAAAAAACAGATCCGCGCGAAGGTGTTCACCTACGGGGCGGCGGGAGCCCGGATCGCCGCGGAGAGCGTTGCGCCGTTCCTGCCATGGCCCGCAGCCGCCCTCAAGCATCCCGGCGCAAGCTACGCCACGCAGCCGCTGTCGAGCTTCGGGCGCGGCGCCTACCTCACTGCTTCTCAGCGGAGCAAGGAAGCGTATGCCGCCGCCACGACGGGCAACCTGGGCCTGGCGGAAAAGCTCATTGGCAAGGTGACCAGGGGTTCCGGCTGGCGCGGCGACAACCTGATGGAGCGCTCGAAGATCGATGAGCTGTACACCAGCATCTGGAAGGTCCAAGAGGTGGCTGAGACCTTCAGGCAGAAGCTCGGCGCCATGGGTGACGACGCCCCTTCCGCCAGCCGGTTCCGGCTTGACACCATCCAGCACCCAGACGAGGTGGCGCTCGCGCCAAAGCGCTATCTGGATGAGCCGGGTGTGGGCGACTTCATCCAGCTGGTTCGCTTCCGGCAGCGCGACGGGATGTTCGGCCAGAAGACCCGTGTGGTCCGCCAGGAGCTGCTCCGCCGCCTGAGCAACATGGACCGCAGCGAGCTGGCCCGGGCAGCCGATCCGGCGTCGAAGGACAACTCGCCCGAGGCGCGGCTGCTGCGCCGGTTCCCGCAGGTGCGCAAGGCGTTCGAACGCCGGGTCGACGAGCGGCAGGACCTGCGTCGCGCGCATGGCGACTTGTACAAGGCACTGCTCGAGGTGGCGGCCGACCCCGAGAAGCCCGGATACGTGAGCGCTCAGGCCGCCGAAGGCAATGCCGGCAGCACCAACGCGCCGAGTTCCCGGCTCGGCCTCACCAGCCGTCGCGCCACGCTGGTGGCAAGCACCAACGTGTTCGTGGGCTGGTTCTTCAAGCCCATGCGGATCAGCTCCGTCACGACCGGTGTGGCGCACTTTGCCGACTTGCTGGCCGGCGGCTCGCTGTGGGCCAACTACAAGTACAACATCAAGGTGGACCACCTGGACAACGTGAAGGCCAAGCTCAAGGCTGCGATGAAGGCCAGCGGCCTCGACGAGAAGCAGACGCGCGCCGCGGACCCGGATCTCGACAAGGAGCTCACAAACGCGCAGATCGACAAGGACAAGTGGAACAAGTGGCGAGACTTCTTCGGCCTCGCCAGCGCTGGGCGAGCCGTCGCGGTGGGCGTCGGCCTCCAGGAAGCGGGACTCCCCCTGCTCGGATACGCCTCCTACACGCAAGCCGGGCTGACCGTGGCATGGGTGGGGCTCCAGCAGATTCCGGCGCTGCGCAACGGCGCCGCGCCCACCGCCACCAAGATCCTGAAGTGGAGCGCGGTGGGGGCCATCGCACTGGTGCCGGTCGCTCCGGCGGTCTACAACGCCTTCTTCGCGCCGAAGAAGGACGACAACGCCAAGAACCTCGTGGAGTGGACGGTCTGGGGGCTGAAGCAGGCGGCCAGCGGGGTGAAGGACTGGCTGCAGCAGCCAGCCGACCAAATGCCCGTGCCCGGCCCGGCCAACAGCCCGTCGGCCACCCAAAGCCCCTCGGTGACGACAGCACCGACGGTGAGGCCCAGCCCGTCGGCCACTACCCCTGGCACCGGCGACAAGCCACCTGGCCGCGACCCGCACCCGCCAGTGTTCAAGCCCATCTACGTCACAGTCGATGGCAGCGACCCGAAGACCGGCACGCTGAGAGGCATCGCAGAGAACAACGCGGCCACGCTGCTGGCGGGACCTGAGCTCGACAAGGCCAGGCAGGAGGGCGGCCGCAACCGGGTGGCGAACGAGGCGCTGTCGCAGCTGTTCAACCTCAACCCGCGGTTCGACAAGCGGTTGATGGACGGCGTCGTCAGCAACGTCGCCGGCGACCCCGACACGCTGATGGAGGGCTGGAAGGTCAAGGTGGGAGAGACGCGGGTGAGCGGCTGAAGTGACGCCGGGCATGCCGCATCCGTGCCCGCGTGACGCAGGCGCTGCAACAGAGGCGCCGGCAGCGCACTGCCGGCGCCTCTGTTGATCAGAAGTCGTACAGCATGCCGATCACGAAGCCCGACGGATCCGCCCCCGCGCCGGCCGCCGCCACGTTCAGCGGGTTCACGCCGAAGCGGTAGTTGGCGTTGGTGTCGTTGCTGATCTTCGTCCAGTAGACGTAGGCCTGGGCGCCCTTGAACAGGTTGTGCTCGTAGCCGAACGTCATCTGGCGCGCACCCGACTCGGCCCCCACGAACAGCGCGGCCGCGTCGGCGCCCACCACGGTGGTGCCGGCCGGGGCCGAGCCGCTCACGTCGCCGGCCTGGCCGTAGCGCAGGCTGAAGGCGCCTTTGCCCACCGGCACGGCCGCGGTCACGGTGGCGTACTTGCGGCTCGCGGTGCCCACCGGCAGCTCGTAGTTGAGCTTGTTGAAGCCCGCGCCGATGTTGAGGAAGCCGAAGTCGTAGTTGGCCCCCAGCCGCCAGGCGTCGTCCTTGAAGCCGGTGGCGTTGAAGTTGCGGTGCTGTTCCCATGCGGCCATCGCCTTGAGCCTGGCGATGCGCCAGGTGAGCGACAGGCTGACGAGCTTCTTCTGTTCGCCCGAGCCCTTGTCCTCGTTGTCGAGGCCGTACTGCAGGGCGGCGCCGAAGCCGGCGAAATCGGGCGAGTCGTAGCGCAGCGAATTGCTCTGGCGCCGGCCGAAGCCGTTGTTCGAGCCGCCCAGCACGGCGATGGAGCCGTCGTCCTGGATGCCGGTGCCCTTGAAGCGGTCGGTGAGGCCGCCCAGGTCCTTCATCGGCGTGTCCATCTTGCCGAGGCGGAACTTGCCGAACACGCCCTCGAGCCCGACGAAGGTGTCGCGCCCGGCCAGCGTGTCGCCGCCGGCGTCCCAGCTCACGCCGGACTCGAGCTGGGCGAACACCTTGATGCCTTCGATCTCGGTGGCCGCGCGCAGCCCGAAGCGCGACGAGTTGCTCGACACGCGCTGGTTGCCGCCGAAGGCGTCGGCCGCCGGCGTGCCGCCGAGCCGGGTCTTCTCGAAGTCGACGTTGGCGCGGCCGTAGAGGGTGAACTGCGCATGCGCGCCATGGGATGCAAGCAGCGCGCAGGCTGCCAGTGCTAAGGTGGTGAGGCTGGTTCTCATGAAGTCTCCGTGGATGGGCCCCGCTGTGCGGCAGGGCGATTGCCGTTCGCGCTCTCTGTTGTGTGGCGCGCGGCAATGCTTCATGGATGCGCGAGGGCCAACAAACGGATCTACCCGCTACGCCGGCGCCAGCGAATTGCAAGCTGGCTTTCACCCGGCGTTGCTTTCGGCTGGCTTGCAACCCCCCGTGGTGCAAGTCCCGGTTCGCAACCGGATGCACGGTGGCACGATGCACGGCATGAAACTGCTGCTGGTTGAGGACGACTTCGATCTTTCCGGTGTGCTGGGCAAGAGCCTGGCCGCCCGGGGCTTCGACGTGCTGTGCTGCGCCGACGGCATCGAGGCGCTTGCCGCGGCACGCAAGAAGCCGTTCGACGTGCTGGTGCTCGACCTCACGCTGCCGCGGCTCGACGGTCTGGAACTGCTGCAGCGGCTGCGCAGCGACGGCAGCCGGGTGCCGGTGCTCGTGCTGACCGCACGCGGCGCGGTGAGCGAGCGGGTGGCCGGGCTCAATGCGGGGGCCGACGACTACCTCGCCAAGCCGTTCGACCTCGACGAGCTGGTGGCGCGGCTGGGGGCGCTGACGCGCCGGCTGGGCCGCGACGGCGAGCTGCGCTGCGGCCAGCTGCGCTACGAGCCGGCCTCCAACGCCTTCTACAACAACGAGGTGCCGCTGGACCTGTCGCCGCGCGAGGGCGACCTGCTCAGGAGCCTGATGTCCCGGGTGGACCACGTTGTGCCCAAGGAGGAGCTGCGCATCGCGGTGTTCGGCGACAACGACGAGACGCATGTGGACGCGATCGAGGTGATCGTGCACCGCCTGCGCAAGAAGCTGCAGCGCGCCAGCGTCGAGATCCTCACGCTGCGCGGCGTCGGCTATCTGCTGTGCGACGACGCCAGCGCAGTGGCGCAGGCTGCGAGGTGATGCTCACATGGCACGCCTGGCTCCTGCGCGCCCGGTCGTTGCGGCGCTTCCTGCTGGTGTGGCTGCTGGGCGGCCTGTGGCTGCTGGTGGGCGGTATCACGCTCGTGCTCTACCTTGCCACTGCGGTGCAGGCGGCCGATGCGCAGGACGAGCGGCTGCGCGCCGCGATTGCCGAGGTGGTGCAAAGCCGCTCCAGCGGCAGCGCGGCCGAGCCGCGGCATGCGGTGCTTTCGCAGTCGGGCGTGCTGTCGGGCGCCGAGCCTGCTTTCATGTCCACGCACTACCGGGTGAGCGACATGAACGGTGAATGGATCGCCGGCGAGCGAGGCCTTGCCGTCTACCCGTGGAGCGCCTCGCTGGCGTCCACCGGCACGCCGCAGCTCTACGTCACCCACCTGCACGGCAAGCTGGTGCGGGCGGCCGCCGCGGTGCGCCATGTGAGCCGGGCGCCGGACGACGCCGCCAGCGTGATGGTGCAGTCGGCCGAGCCGCTGGCGCTGCGCTTTCCGTCGCTGGGCGACCTGCCGCGCGAGCCGCTGCTGTGGGTGTATGCGCTGGCCGCGGCCATGACCGTGGTGGTGGCCAGCGGCGTGGCACTCGCGCTGCGCTGGCTCGACCGCGCACGCGAAGCGCTGGGCTCGCCGCAGACCGATGCCGCGGCCTACGACGGGCCGGCCGAGCTGCTGCCGGCTGTGGAGCGCATGCACGGCCTGCACCGCCGCCAGCGCGAATGGGTCGGGCAGCAGCGCCGCTTCCTGGCCGATGCCTCGCATCAGCTGCGCACGCCGATGTCGGTGCTGCGCACGCAGCTGCAGTCAGCCATTGCGGGCGACGTGCCCCCCGCCGAGGTGCTGCCGCAGATGCTGCACACGGTGGACCGCGCCAGCGGCATGGCCAACCAGCTGCTGAGCCTCACCAAGCTCGAGCAGATCAAGCGGGCAGGGCAGCTGCAGCCGGTAGGGTTGTGGGGCGTCGCACGCGAGGCGGTGATGGAGCTGTCGCCGCTCATCGCCGCCAAGCGGCTCGACTTCGCGCTCGAGGGCGAAGAGGGCGCGCAGGCCCCGGCCGATGCGGTGATGCTCGGCGAGCTGGTGCGCAACCTGCTGGCCAATGCCATTGCACACACGCAGCCTGCCGGCCGGCTGGGCGTGCTGCTGCGCACCTACGCAGCCGTCACCGAGCTGGTGGTGTGGGACGAAGGCCCGGGGCTCGACGACGAGATCCGCCCGCGCCTGTTCCAGCCGTTTTCGTCGGCCAAGGGCGGCGTGGGCCTGGGCCTGTCGATCTGCCGCCAGATCGCCGACGCGATGGGCGCCACCATGGAGCTGTTCAACCGCATCGACGGTGACAAGGTCATCGGCGTCGATGCGGTGGTCACCTGGGGCCAGGGGCCCTGACACGACGACACACCGTTTCCTGTTTCGCAGCCCGATGCATGCCCGCAAGCGGCGCATGCGGGGCGTGCCTTTCTTCGAATTCCGTACACGAGGAGAACGTTCGATGAATCTCTGCAGCTATCGAGCGGCGGCGGCCGCAGTCGCCCTGCTCGCCGCCGGCTCGGCGGCCCAGGCCCAAGGCTCCGGCCAGCTCAATGTCGTCTGCTCGGTGCAGGACGAATGGTGCTCGATGATGAGTTCGGCCTTCGCCCGCAGCTCGGGCATCAAGGTCAACGTGCTCAAGCGCGGCAGCGGCGAAGCGCTCGCGCAGCTGATCGCCGAGCGGGCCAACCCGAAGACCGACCTGTGGTTCGGTGGCACCGGCGACCCGCACCTGCAGGCCGCCGAGCAGGACCTCACGCTGGAGTACAAGTCGCCCAGCCTGCCTCAGCTGCACCCGTGGGCGCAGGCCCAGGCGCAGCAGTCGGGCTGGCGCACCGTGGGCGTGTATTCGGGGCCGCTGGGCTTCGGCTTCAACACCGAGCTGCTGGCCAAGAAGAAGCTCGCCGCGCCCAGGTGCTGGAAGGACCTGCTGGCCCCCGAGCTGAAGGGCGAGGTGCAGGTGGCCAACCCGGCCAGCTCGGGCACGGCCTACACGATGATCGCCACCATCGTGCAGCTCATGGGCGAGGACAAGGCCTACGAGTACCTCAAGGGCCTGCACAGGAACGTCAGCCAATACACCCGCTCCGGCACCGGCCCCATCAAGGCGGCGGCACGCGGCGAGACCACGGTGTCGATCAGCTTCGTGCACGACGCCCCCGGCGAGCAGATGCAGGGCTTTCCGGTGGCCACCTCCACGCCCTGCGAAGGCACCGGCGCCGAGATCGGCTCCATGTCCATCATCAAGGGCGCGCGCAACCTCGACAACGCGAAGAAGTTCTACGAATGGGCGCTCACGCCGAATGCGCAGCAGCTCGGCGTGGCGGCCAAGCAGTTCCAGCTGCCGTCGAACAAGAACACGCCGCTGGACAGCCGCATCCCCGACTTCCGCACCATCAAGTTCATCCACTACGACTACGCGAAATACGGCAAGTCGGCCGAGCGCAAGCGCCTGATCGAGCGCTGGGAGCGCGAGGTCAACTCGCTGCCTCGGTGATGTAGACCACCCCCGTAGCGGCTTCGCCGCTCCCCCTCAAGGGGGCGACGCCAGCGGACCGGCAAAGCCGGATCCGCGGCGTCCGCCGGGGCTGCAGCCGCTGGACGCGGCGCAGCAACTCAGAGACAGAGAGAAGAAGGCAATCACGCCATGGACTTTCGCAACAACAAGGCCATCGTCGTCTGGGCGCTGCTCGGCCTGGCCGCCTTTGTGCTGCTGCCCTGGTACCAGCTGCCCGAGGGGCTGCTGGCCCTCCGCCCGGGTGAGCTGGCGGGCGGCCACGACACCTCCTCGGCACTGGCCCAGGTGCTGCTGCATCGGCGCGGCTGGCTGGTCTGGGGCGCTGCGGCGCTGGTCGTCGGCCTGGCCGCGGCCGCGCTCGCGCCGGGCCGCATGCAGGGGCAGGTGCTGCTGGCCAGCGGCGTGCTGGGCCTGGTCGCCTTGCTGGCCCAGGGCTTTGCCATCGGGCTGCAGAGCGGCGGCATCGCCTGGCTGGCCCCCTGGTTCGCCGGGGCGGAGCCGGCCACGCAACCCGGCTTCGGCTGGGGTGCCACGCTGGTGCTGGCCGCGCTGCTGCTGCAGATCGCCTTCGGCCTGGCGCGGCTGGGCGCCTTCCGCGGCGACCTGTTCGTCTCGGGCGCGGTGGTCGCCAGCGGCAGCCTGCTGCTGCTGTTCGTGGCCTTCCCGGTGATGCGCGCGCTGGCCGGTGCGTTTGTCGAAGAGGGCGGCCAGTGGAGCTTCACCGCCGGCTGGTCGCGCATCGCCAACGAGCGCATCTGGGGCCTGGGCTGCGTGACCACCGGCGCGGCCTGCGGCGTGGCCTGGAACACGCTGTTCCTGGCGGTGCTCACCGGCGCCAGCACCACGGTGCTGGGCACCTTGCTCGCGCTGATCGAAGACCGCAGCGACTCGCGCGTGCGGCGCGTGCTGCGCCTGCTCGCGCCGCTGCCCATCATCACGCCGCCGTTCGTGGTGGGCCTCGGGCTCATCCTGCTGTTCGGCCGCGCCGGGCTGGTGAACCAGTTCCTCGAATGGGCCTTCGGCATCACGCCGGGGCGCTGGTTCTACGGCTGGTTCGGCGTGTGGCTGGCGCAGCTGTTCGCCTTCACGCCCATTGCCTTCCTCATCGTGCGCGGCGTGGTGCAGGGCATCAGCCCCTCGCTCGAGGAAGCCTCGCAGACGCTGCGCGCGAGCCCGTGGCGCACGTTCCGCCATGTGACCTTTCCGCTGATGCTGCCGGGGCTGGCCAACGCCTTCCTGGTGGGCTTCATCGAGAGCATTGCCGACTTCGGCAACCCCATCGTGGCCGGCGGGCAGTTCTCGGTGCTTTCCACCGAGATCTTCTTCGCCATCGTGGGCGCGCAGTTCGACCAGGGGCGTGCCGCGGCGCTCGCATGGATCCTCACGCTGTTCGCGCTGGGCGTGTTCGCGCTGCAGCGCGGCGTGCTCGGCAAGCGCAACTTCACCACCGTGTCGGGCAAGGGCGATGCGGGCATCTCGATGCGGCTGCCCGACGGCCTGCGCCGCGTGGCGCTGGCGGTGGCCATCCCGTGGCTGGCCTTCACCCTGGTGGTCTACCTGTTCGCCTTCAGCGGCGGCTTCGTGCAGACCTGGGGGCGCAACTACTCGCCCACGCTGGCGCACTTCCAGAACGCGTTCGGCATCGCCGTCGAGGGCGGCTCGCTCATCTGGCAGGGCATTGCCTGGGACTCCCTGTTCACCACGGTGAAGCTGGCGGCTGCCGCAGCGCCGTTGACCGCCGGGCTGGGCCTCCTGATCGCCTGGCTGCTGGCGCGTCTGCAGTTTCGGGGGCAGGGCGCCTTCGAGTTCTCGGCGCTGATGGCATTCGCCATTCCGGGCACGGTGCTGGGCGTGAGCTACATCCTCGCCTTCAACGTGCCGCCGTTCGAGCTCACCGGCAGCGGGCTCATCATCGTGATGTGCTTCATGTTCCGCAACCTGCCGGTGGGCGTGCGGGCGGGTTCTGCCGCCTTCAGGCAGCTGGACAAGTCGCTCGACGAGGCCTCGCTGATGCTGCGCGCCTCCACCGCCCGCACGCTGTGGAACGTGGTGCTGCCGCTGCTGAAGCCGGCAGTGGCAGCCTCCCTGATCTACAGCTTCGTGCGGGCCATGACCACCGTGTCGGCGGTGATCTTCCTGGTCACCGCGCAGACCGAACTGGCCACCACCTTCATCATCGGCCGCGTCGGGCAGGGCGATTACGGCGTGGCGCTGGCCTACAGCACCGCGCTCATCGTGCTGATGGCGCTGGCCACGGCCGCCATCCAGTGGATCGTGGGCGACCGCAAGCTCGGCCGGCGCGAGGCGGCGGCGGCCGAAACCGCCCCGGCACAGCCGGCGCTCGCGCCGCAGCGCGCACTCTGACTGACTCCCAGGAAGGAAAGACAACGATGTACGGCATTGAATTCCGCAACGTCTCCAAACGCTACGGCAGCTCAGCGGATGCGCCACTGGCCGTTCGCAACATCAGCTTCGGTGTGGAGAAGGGCAGCCTCACCACCATCCTCGGGCCGTCGGGCTGCGGCAAGACCACCACGCTGCGCATGATCGCGGGGCTGGAGTCGCCCACGTCGGGGCAGATCTTCATCGACGGCCGCGACGTCACCACCCTCGGACCGGCGCAGCGCAACGTGAGCCTGGTGTTCCAGAGCTATGCGCTGTTCCCGCACATGAACGTCATCGAGAACGTGTCGTACGGGCTGCGCATGTCGGGCCTTGCGGTGGACCAGGCCCGTGCCAAGGCCGCGGTGATGCTCGAGACAGTGGGCCTGCGCGGTCTCGACGCCCGCATGCCGAGCGAGCTGTCCGGCGGCCAGCAGCAGCGGGTGGCACTGGCCCGGGCGCTGGCCCTGGAGCCGGCGGTGCTGTTGTTCGACGAGCCGCTGTCGAACCTCGATGCCAGGCTGCGCCGCTCGATGCGCGAGGAGATCCGCTCGCTGCAGCAGCGCCTGTCGCTCACCGTGGCCTACGTCACCCACGACCAGAGCGAGGCCCTGGCGGTGAGCGACCAGATCATCGTGATGGACCAGGGCGTCATCGCGCAGTCGGGCACACCGCATGAGCTGTACGAGTCGCCGCAGTCCGAATTCGTGGCCGGCTTCATGGGCGAGGCGATGCTGTTCGACGGCGTATGTCAGCCCGACGGGCAGGTGTCGCTCGGCTCGCTCTCCATCAGGCCTGCCACACCGGTGCAACCCGGGCCGGTGAAGATCGCGGTGCGGCCCGAAGCCTGGGTCATCGGGCCGGTGAGCAACTCCGGTCTGGCGGCGCGGGTCGTCAAGCAGACCTACGTGGGCAGCGTCATGGAATACACCCTCGGCAGCCTGCTGGGCGACATCTTCGTCGTCTCGCCGGATGTGAAGCAGCCGCTGTCGCGAGGCGCGCCGGTGAGCCTCCACCTTGCCGACCACGGCGTCTCCGTCGTGGCGGTGCGGAGCTGAACCTTGTTCTTCTGAACCATCCGAAAGGCAGGCAGCCATGCATGGCGAAGACATGACCCTCTGCGCATCGGCGGCGCCGGTGCTGTACGCGGAGCAGGACCTGTTGTCGCCGCCGCCCGGCGGCACCGAACTGCCTCGCATGCCGAGCGTGGTGAACGACCTGCTGAGCGCCAGCAGCGGCGAGGAGCGGCAGCGCCTCGTGCGCGCGATGCTCCACGCCATCGGCTTCGAGTGGCTGGGCTACGGCACGGTGTGCCAGCACCGCTCGCGTTCGCTGCCGCAGAGCTTCTTCACCAGCTATGGCCACCCGGCGTGGACGCGCCGCTACTTCGACGAGCGCTACTACGAGGTGGATTCCCGTCACCAGGACGCGCCGTGTTCCAGCCTGCCGCTGCTGTGGGACATCGACCACCTCGCGGCTTCGGTCAACAGCGTGCGATCGACGCCGCATCGCCGGCGCTTCCTCGACGACTTCCGCGACAGCGGCATCAGGAGCGGCGTGTTCTTCAGCCTGGCATCGCCCACGCGCGCCAACGAGCGCACGGTCATCAGCCTGATGTCGAGTTCGCCGAACCGGCAGTGGATCGTCGACAGCGTGCTGGGCCAGGCGCTCACGCTGGCGCTGAGCGTGCACGAGTGCCTGGCGCAGCGCAGCCCGGTGCTGACCGGAAAGCCCGGCACCGGCGCGGGCATGCCGCGCACTCAGCAGCACATCCTCAACTACCTGATCCAGGGCCGCAGCGACAAGGAGATCGCCTATCACCTGAAGCTGTCGGAGCACACGGTGGACTACCACATGCGCCAGCTGCGCAGGCGCTTCGCCGCCCGCAACCGCGTACAGCTGGTCAACGCGGCCATCGAGGCCGCGGCCTAGGGCCCGTTGACGCTATTTGGAGCCTCACGTGACCCAGGAAACGGGCGCCATCAAGGCGCAAAGCGGAAGCGGGGCGACTCCCCCGCTGAGCATTTGCAACGCGGAGGGCGCCCGTTTCCTGGGATCACCCCCAGGGACCCAAGCGTGAGGCTCCAAATAGCGTTAACAGGCCCTGTGCTCAGATGTCGAGGTTCTGCGCCGCCTGCATCAACTGCACCCGGTTGCGCACCGCAAAGCGCCGGCGCAGCTGGCGCATGTGGTAGTCGACGTTGTGCAGCGTGAGGTTCAGCCGCGCGGCGATTTCCTTGTCGCCCATGCCCAGCGACACGCACACCAGGATGTCTCGCTGGATGGGCGTGAGCTTCGGCTGCTGCGCGGCGGGCGCTTCGGCCGCCTGGGGCGCGCCGGCATAGCGCGTGTAGAACTCGTGCAGGCACAGCGACAGCGTGAGCACCTGGCCGAGCAGGCCATCGCCCATCCAGGCCGCTCCGGGCGTGCGCGACAGCAGGCTGATGAAGTGGCGCTCCGGGCCCGATGCTGCGGGCAGTGCGAACAGCACGCCGCTGCGCATGCCGGTCTCGGCCAGTTCGGCCACGAAACGCCGCAGCCGTGACTCGGCCACGCTGCCGGCCGCCTGGGCGGCCAGCTGGTCGATGCACCACACCGCCGGCAGGCTGGAACGCAGCGCGACCGACAGGCGTGGGTCTTCTTCGTGATAGCCCTCGCCGAAGTAGCGCTCGGCCCAGCGCCGGTCGGCATAGGTCGTGCAGAACGACAGCGGCACCGCATGGGTGCCCAGCTGGATGAGCCGGCCATAGCCCAGCCATTCGAAGCCCAGCGAATGCACCAGCGTGCTGACCGCCCGGCGGCGCTCGGTGATGCTCTCGGCGGCCAGCAGCGATGCCAGCAACGAAGGCTGTGCCGGCACGCTGCCCGGCGGCAGGCCCGCGGACGCGGGCTCTTCGTGCAGCATCACCGGCGAAGGTGTCCTCATGCCGGGCTTGCTGGTTGTCGATGCAACGGTCCTGCGTGCAGCAGCCATCTGCCGCTGGGGCAGGACCGCGTCGTACCACATGACGATTCCCACGGCGACCTCCTGTCGCTTTTCAACGCTCGATATCCCTGAATGCGGAAATCGAAACGTGAAAAGCTCACGGAGTTGCAGTTCGATACGCCTGCGTGCGGACGGGTCGTTGTCCGAACGCGCGTTCTTGATCGAACCCTGCGTCAGGCGCAGCGCTTCAGCGCCTTTTGCACCACCTGCGGGCCGTCGCGCTCGTCGGGAATGGCTTGCCGCTCATGGTTGGACTGAAGGACCGGCAGTGCTTCGCGCCACCGCTGGCAGGCCGAGCGCAGATCGGCCTGGCGGCGCAACGGTTCGCGAGCCTGCTGGGCACGCAGCTGCAGCGCATTGCCGGCAACGTAGAGGGCCCAGCCGACGTAGTACTGGGTGCGTACGCTCTGCAGCTCGGTCGGCGGCAGCCGTTCGTGCACCCGCACCGCGGCTTCGGCGGCGGCCACCGCGCCTTCGGCATCGCCGATGTCGATGAGGGTCTCGGCCAGCGAAGCCTGGGCTTCCCCCACGCCCTTGATGGAACGCACGTCGTTGGGACTGCGCTGCAGCAGCCGCTGTTCGATCTCCAGCGACCGGCGCTGGAACTCCACCGCCTCGGTCCGGCGCCCCATGCGCAGCAGCGCGTCGCCGGCGTGGCTCAGCATCTTGGCGTAGTTGGGCGCGAGCACCAGGTGGTCGGGGTTGCGCTCGTAGGCAGGCGCCATCGCGGCGATGCCCTTGCGGATCTCGACCAGACCCCTGGCCTGCTGCTCGGGTGCCAGGTCACCGCCCATGAGCTGCAGGCCGCGCAGGCCGTACACCGCGGCCAGGTTGGCCACCACGTCGACGTCGTGCGGCATCAGCGCGAGAACCGCCTTCAGCTGCTCCTCGGCCAGCTTCGAGGTTTCGTGGAAGCGGGCGTCGTCGTCGTTGTGGAAGTACATCTGCGTGAGGTAGATGTACTGGTTGCCGAGCGCGCGCTGGTAGGCGGCGTTTTCCGGCGCGGCTGCAATCAGGGCGCGTGCGATCCGCACTCCTTCTTCGTGGGTGGCCTGCGCCTCGGTGAACTTGGCCTCGTCGTCCAGCAGGCCGCCGATGCGGGTGTGCAGCAGCACCAGTTCATGCATGGCGGCCAGGCGGTGGGGGCTGCCCGGCACGGCGAGGGCGCTGGCCAGCTGCTGCGCATGCCGGTAGCTTTCCATCGCCTTCGGGCGCTGTCCGAAGTTGGACATGCTGGAGGCGCCCTGGATGTCGCCCACCTGGCGGTATCCGGCCGCGAGCTCGAGCTTCAGCGCCGGGTCGGCGCTGGCGTCTGGCCGCAGCTCTTCGAGGTAGCTGATGGCGGTGTCCAGCAGCTTCTTGCGCGCCGCCAGCGAGCCGGGCACTCGCTCTATGGCCTTGTACACGTCGAAGATGAACACGTTGGCCAGCTTGCGCACGCTGGCGAAGTGGCGCTCGGCCCGCGCGCGCTGGTGGGTCGCTTCATAAGCCTGGTAGGCGGCGAAGCTCAAGCCCGCCACCAGCGCCAGGTTGGCCACCAGCGCCGCCCCCACGGCCGCGCGATGGCGCAGCACGAAGCGCCCGGCCCGGTAGCTCCAGGCGCCACGGCGGGCCAGCACCGGCAGCCCCTCGAGATGCCGGAACAGGTCGTCGGCGAAGGCGTCCGCGCTGGGGTAGCGGTGTGCCGGTTCCTTGCGCAGCGCCATCAGGACGACGGCGTCCAGGTCGCCCTTCAGGCGCTTTCGCAACGGCCGCCCGGCGGCCCTGTGGCTCGGCGGGGCCGGCTCCGTTTCGCAGATCGCCTTGGACAGCTCGTAGTCGCTGCCGGCGGCGTCGGCAGGGTAGGGGCTGGTGCCGCTGATCAACCGGTAGAGCACCACGCCGAGCGAAAAGACGTCGCTGGCGGGTGTGGCCGGCTCGGCCCGCACCTGCTCCGGACTCGCGTACTCGAGGGTCATCGCTCGCGGCATGGCGGCCGTCTCAGTGCCTGGCGCCGCCATCTGCCTCGCGATGCCGAAGTCCACCAGCTTGACCACGCCGTCGCGCGTGACCAGGATGTTGGCCGGCTTCAGGTCGCGGTGGACCACGCCCTGGCGGTGCGCGTAGTGCACCACCTGGCACACCGTGCGGAACAGGCGCAGCCGTTCCTCCACCGGCAATGAGCGGGCGTGGCAATAGGCATCGATGGGCTCGCCGGCGACGAGCTCCATCACGAAGTAGGGCACCCCGTCGTCGGTGATGCCGCCGTCCATCACCTTGGCCAGGTGCGGGTGGTCCAGGCTGGCCAGGATGCGTCGTTCGGCCTTGAAGCGCGCCTCCAGCCCGGCACGGTCCAAGCCCTGCCGCATGAGCTTCACCGCCACCTGCTGCTGGAACTGGCCGTCGGCCCGCTCGGCCTGGTAAACCTGCCCCATGCCGCCGCTGCCCAGCAGCGACAGCAGCCGGTAGGCGCCGACGCGGCGGCCGATCCACGGCGGCGCCTCGCCGGGGGTGTCGGCGGCCGGGTCGTCGAGCAGGCCGCCCGCCGCACCGGCGGCTGCCACGAGGGTGGAAAGTTCGGCGCGCAGCGCCGGGTCGCCGGCCGAGGCCTGCTCGATGAAGGCCTGGCGCTCGCGCAGCGGCTGCTCCAGCGCCTGCGCCAGCAGCGCCTTCACCCGCTCCCAGCGGGCCGTGTCCTGCATGGCCTTCATCCGCGCGCCCCCGCGGCAGCGTCCGCGCCGCAGCGCCGCAGCGCCTGCTGCACCGTCTCGGGTGTCACGTCGGTGCGGTTCAGGCCGTTGCGGCTGCTCACCTCTTCGAGGATGGGCAGGCTGCGCCGGTAGCTCGCGCAGGCCGCGGCGCGGTCGGCCCGGGCTTGTGCTGCCGCGAGGCCCCTCCGGTCGGCCCGGGCCTGCAGGGCCTGCCCGAGCAGGTAGTGGGCCACGCCCTGCTTGTAGCGGGTGTTCATGAAGCTGCGGGACCCTTCCGGCAGGCTCGCGTAGCGATCGATGGCGGCCTGCGCGCTGTCCACCGCGCCGGCGACGTCTCCATTGGCCAGCAGCGCGCGGCTCAGCGAGCCGGTGACGATGGCGAGTTCGGCGCGCAGCTGCGCGTTGCCCGGGTCCTGTGCGCTCAGGCCGGCGATGAGGTCCTGGGAGCGGCGGTAGGCGGCGGCGGCTTCGTGCAGGCGCGGCGTGCGCATCAACGCCGCGGCCAGGTTGGCATGGTGGGCCGCCAGGTTGCGAACCACCCGCGCATCGGTGGGGTGGCGGGCGGCCAGCGGCTCCTGCAGTTGCAGTGCCTGCTGGAACGACTGCACGGCCATGTCCACCGTCTTCGGCTCGGTGTCCCGGTCGAAGTAGTAGCTGCCTTGCTCGAGGTAGGTGTTGGCGAGCCCGGAGGTGGCGACCTTGTCCTCCGGTGCCTGCGCCAGCACCGCCCGGTAGATGCGCTGGGCCGTGGCCGAGGCGCTGAAGAAGGCCTGCGGCTTGTCCAGGAAGCGCACGATCTGGCCGAGCTGCGCGTACATCGTGGCGTGGGTGAGCTGCTGCTCGCGGCTCAAGGGGTTGCGCGATGCCAGGTCATCCATCAGCGCCACCGCCTGCGAGGCCCACTGTTCAGCCTGGGCGTCCTCGCCCTGGGCGCCCAGCAGGCCGCCCTTGCGCTGGTAGAGCAGGGCCAGGGTTTCCTGCGCACGCAGGCGCACCTCGGGCGGTGCCTTGCTGCCTTCGAGGGCCTGCTTCGCCAGCGCGATGCCGCGCTCATAGCTGTCGCGAGCGCCGTCGGTGTCGCCGATGTTGGGCGCATACGGCCGGCCCTGGATGTCGCCGATGTTGCGCAGCCCTTGCGCGATTTCCACCTGCAGCGCCGGGTCGTCCCGGTGCTCGGCATCGAGCTGCTGCAGGTAGGTGAGGCCCGTGCGCACCATCAGCTGCAAGGCGGCTGTGGTGCCGGGGAGGTCGCGCACGCTGTCGTGCACGTCGGCGATGAAGACGTTGGCCAGCTTGCGGACGCTGGCGAAGTGGTGCTCGGCCCGCTCGCGCTGCCGGTTGGCCTCGTAGGCCTGGTAGGCCGCGAAGCTCACCCCCGCGACGAGCGCCAGGTTGGCCAGCAGTGCCGCCCCCATGGCGGCCCGGTGCCGCAGCACGAAGCGCCCGGCGCGGTAGCTCCAGGCGCCGCGGCGGGCCTGCACCGGCAGGCCTTCGAGATGCCGGAACACGTCGTCGGCCAGGGCCTCGGCGCTCGGGTAGCGATGCTGGGGTTCGTTGCGCAAGGCCATCAGCAGCACGGCATCCAGGTCGCCCTTCAGACGCCTGCGCAGGGCCCGTGCGCCGGGCTGCACCGACTTCACCGCCTCGCTCGGGCGGGTGGGTTCCGTCTCGACGATGGAGCGCGCGAGCGCATAGGCGTCTGCCGCCGTGCCGGCGTGCGGGCTGGCGCCGACCAGCAGGCGATACAGCACCACGCCGAGCGAATAGATGTCGGATGCGGGCGTGACCGGTGCGCCGCGCAGCTGTTCGGGGCTTGCATATTCGGGCGTGAGCGCCCGGTAGACGGTGGCGGTGCGCTCGGCGGCCTGGCCCGACGGCTCGAGCTGCTTGGCGATGCCGAAGTCCACCAGCTTCACGACACCGTCGGCGGTGACCAGGATGTTCGACGGCTTCAGGTCGCGGTGCACCACCCCCTGGCGGTGGGCATAGTGCACCACCTGGCAGACGGTGCGAAACAGCTGCAGGCGCTCATCGACGGACAGCTGCAGCCGCTCGCAGTAGGCCACGATGGACTCCCCGTGCACCAGCTCCATCACGAAGTAGGGCAGGCCGGCTTCGGTGACGCCGCCGTCCAGCAGCCTGGCGAGGTTGGGGTGGTCCAGGCTGGCGAGGATCTGTCGCTCGGCGCGGAACCGCGCCAGCAGCACCTGCGGCGCCATGTCGGGCCGCATCAGCTTGAGCGCAGCCTCCTGCTCGTACTGGCCGTCGGCTCGCTCGGCTCGGTACACCTCGCCCATGCCACCGGCGGCAATGAGCGACACCACGCGCCACGGCCCGAAGCGCCGTCCCACGGCGCGGCGGCCGGCCAGTGCATCCAGGGCTTCGAGCGCCCGCGCGGCCGGCATGGCGTCGAGGCTGGCGTCTTCGCAGGCCGAGGCGGCCAGCAGCGACAGCAGTTCGCGCCCGAGCTCCGCGTCGTCTCCGCACAGGCGCAAGGCCGCAGCATTGCGCTCGTGCGGCGGCAGCTCCAGGCAGTCCGCCAGCAGGCGCTTCACCTGCTGCCAGCGTTGTGGGTCCATGCGTTCGCCTTCCCTGGTTCTTCTGCTGGAAGCGGAAAAGCTCTGATGCATGGCTCAGCTGTTGCAAGCGGAAACGTTACGCCCGTGTGTCAGGGCCGTTGCGCCGGCCGTGAGGGCCGGGCCGGGTCATTCGCCGGCAGGCGGTACGTGGCCGAGTTCGCGCAACAGCCAGGCGCGCGCCGTGGCCCACTCGCGCTTCACGGTGGCAGGCGAGATCTGCAGGGTCTCGGCGGTTTCCTCGACGCTCAGGCCGCCGAAGAAGCGAAGCTCCACCACCCGGCTCTGCTGGGCATCGAGGGTTTCGAGGCGCTTCAAGGCATGGTCGAGCGCAATGAAGTCGAGCAGCTCGTCGGCGTCGGTCTGCAGCGCGGCAGGCGGCGTGGCAGGGGCTGCCGTGTCGCTGGCTTCCTGCAGCGCATCGAGGCTTTGCACCGGCGCGCCGCTGCCGCGCTTCTTGGCCAGGCGTGCCCGGGCATGGTCCACCAGGATGTGGCGCATGAGGGTGGAAGCCCAGCCGAAGAAGTGCGCCCGGGATTCCCAGCGCACCGGCCCCTGCTGGGCCAGGCGGATGAAGGCCTCGTGCACGAGGCCCGTGCCTTCGAGCGTGTGGCCGGTGCGTTCCTGGCGCAGGTGCCTGTGCGCGAGCCGGCGCAGCTCGTCGTAGACCATCGGCAACAGCCGGTTGAGCGCGGCCTCGTCGCCCTGCGACCAGCTGTGCAGCAGCTGCGTCACGGCACCGGGGGCACGGGCCCCCGCTGCCGGCGCAAACGATGCGTTGTCCACGGAGCACATCAGCGAACGAACCTCCCTCGAACAGCCAATGCAGCCCTTGCTGCCGCCTTCGCGCCTGTCGCACCGGCGCGTGGGAGGGGCGATGTTAGTCCGCCGATCGTGAATGGCAAGCGACAAATCGTGAACGTGCGGGACCGGTTTTCGGGCATGTCAGCGGCGGGTCGACTTCACTTCTTGCGCGTGCGGCCGGCAGACGGCTCCGAACTGCCCTGGAGCCCTTCGGACATGCCGATGAGCACGCCGCTCACCAGGGCCGCATAACTGTCCATCAGCGCCTGCGCGGCACGCGCGCCCATCAGGCGGCTGTCGCGCAGGGCGGTCTGTGCCTGCGTCATCAGTTGCTCCACAGCGTCGGACGCCTGGGCTCCGGAGACGGTGCCCTTGAGCTGCATCGACTCGAGCACCTGGCTCCACGGCGCCTGCAGCTGCTCGCCGGCGGCCTGTGCCGCCTTGCTCACGGTGGACACGAACACGTCCTCGAGCTTCTCGAGGTCCTTCAAGGCGCCGCGCAGCCGCTCTTCCTGCAGGCCCACGCCCTGGTCGACGAACTGCTGCAGCGCGCGGCGGTTGGCCTCGACCGCCTGCAGCAGCGCACCGTCCATGCCGGCGATGGCCTTGGACAGCAGCGCCTCGGGATCCACCGACGGGCTGACGTTCTGCAGCACCCCGGTCGACGCGGCCTGGGTCACCGTCTTGAGCACCTTGCGGATGTTCTCGAGCGTCAGCTCGCGCCCCTGCAGCGCCTTCAGGGTGGCCTCACCCACCGCCTTGCGCAGCGCCTCGCCCTGCTTGGCGCTGGCCTGCGAAAACATGTCGATCAGCGCAGCCTGATCGATACCCGCCTTGATCATGTGAGTCTCCTCGTCGTGGTTGTCGGTTCGTGGGGTGAGACGCTCGAACCCGGCGCATCTTAGTTTTCCGTCAAGCCCGGCGCCACCACCCAATGGAGCGGCCCTGGTGCCAGGGGTGGTGGCGTTGTGGCGGCCGCGGGAAAGGCCTAAGCTGGACCCGCACCTTCCTCCCCACCAGGCTGGAGAACACCATGAGCGAGCACGTCTACAAGCTGCTGGAACTCACCGGCTCGTCGACCAAGAGCATCGAAGATGCGGTGGAGCGAGCCATTGCAAAGGCCCACCAGACGGTGCGCAACATCAACTGGTTCGAGGTGACCGAGACGCGCGGCCACGTGGTGGACGGCAAGGTGGCGCACTGGCAGGTGTCGCTCAAGATCGGCTTCACCCTCGAGTAGCCGCGCGAGGCTCGTCCGAACCGGGCGGATGCCGGGCCATGCTGCTGTACCGCTACTTCTTCTTCAGCTGGCTGTTCCGCGACGTGAATCGCGGCAACATGTTCGAGCGCGCCGCCGCCTGGCGCCACAACCAGGAGCAGGCCCGATGGCTGCCGACGTACATGCGCCGCTGGTTCTGGAGCGGCGCAGTGCTTTATGGGGTGGGCTGGTTCGTGGAACTGGTGCTCGGCGCGCCGGTGCTGTCGGCGTTCTTCTATGTGCCGGGCGCGTTGAGCGTGCCGATGAACGCGGTGATCGTGGTCATCTGGCTCGGCCTGCGCATGCTGCCGGCGCCTTTCTAGACGGCGCCGCGGGTGCTGCTCAGTAGCGCACCAGGCCCTGGTTCGCGGGAACCTCGGGCGGCTTGGCGAAGGTCGTCCACAGGGCGGCAGCGGCCTCCGGTTCCATGAGGCGCCAGCGCCGCTCACGCCAGAGCTCCAGGGTGAGCTGTGTCACGTCAACGCCGGCATCGCGAGGCCAGAGCTCGTCGAGCTTCGCTGCGCAGCGGTCGATCCATTCCGTGGCGTCCATGCTGTCCATCATCGGCCGCCCCTGGGCATTGCAAAAGCCACTGCGACACACCGGACGCAAAAACCGCGCGATTCCCGGCAAGAGTTCTCGGCAGCCAGCGTTCTTTGCGCGACACGTTGCGCCTTCACCTGCATGTAACAACCGGAGTGGGCGCCCGGGTCTGGACTAGAGTCGCCATCTGCATGCCTCGCATCAAGGGGCAGCACGGGATGCAGCGGGGGGAGTGAGGGCATATGCCTGGAGCAGGGATATCGCATCAACGGCATGCAGCCGAAGGCGTGCCGGATTTCTTGCAGGGGGAGGGCACTGCGAAGGCGTTGATGCGCGGCGCCGACTGGCATGCCTCGCCGCTGGGCCCGCTGGCCCATTGGCCGCAAAGCCTCAAGACCACGCTCGGCATCCTGCTGCATTCCAAGCATCCGATGCTGCTGCTGTGGGGGCCGCAGCTGCTGCGCTTCTACAACGACGCCTTCCTGCCGAGCCTGGGACACGAGCGCGAACCGCCGCCCATGGGCCAGCCGGCCGCCGAATCGTGGCGCGAGATCTGGCCGCTGGTGTGGCCCCAGATCGACGAAGTCATGCGGCACGGCAAGTCCTCCTGGAGCGAAGACCGCCTCGTGCCGATCTCGCGCAACGGCCGGGTCGAAGACGTCTACTGGAGCTACGGGCCGTCGCCTGTGTTCGACGAAGCCGGCGCGATCGCCGGGACGCTGATCGTCTGCACCGAAACGACCGAACGCGTGCTGGCCGACCGCCGCCAGCGGGCCCTGCATCTGGTCGTCGAGGCCACGGTGGGCTGTGCCGACGCGCTCGAGGTGATCCGGCAGGCGGGCCGCGTGCTCGAAGAGGCGAAGGCCGACATCCCCTTCTCGGTGATCTACGCCGGCCAGGCCGGCGACGCACCTGCGCTGAAGGTTCACGCCAGCGGGCTGGACGAAGCCTGCGGCCAGCAGGTCGACGCAGCGGTGTGGCGGGCCTTGAGAACGCCAGCTGAGGTGCGCGAGGGCAAGAGCGCCCGTCCGCTCGCAGCGCGGGGGGTCGACGTCGACCTTCCCGAGGAATCCGGGCTCCCGTCGAGGTCGATGTATGTGGTGAGCGCCACCGGCGGCACAGACCGCAAAGGCGATGCGATCGCGTTCGGGCTCAGCCCGAAGCTCCCCTTCGACAACGCCTACCGCAGCTTCCTGGAGCAATTCGCCACCAACCTTGGCCTGGCGCTGGTGCGGGTGCAGGCAGCGCGGCTGCGCGCCAGCGCGCACAACGAGCGCGACAAGCTCTTGCTCCAGGCTCCGGTGGCCGCCGCGGTGCTGGCGGGTCCGGCGCACGTGTTCCAGCTGGCCAACAAGCCGTTCTGCGACGTGCTGGGCCGCCATGACGTGGCAGGGCGCCCGTACCTCGAGGCCTTTCCGGAGCAGGCCGGCTCCGCGCTGGTGCTGGCGATGGACACCGTCTACGCCAGCGGCAGGCGCCACATCACCGGAGAAACGCCGGTGCGGCTGGCGCGCCGCGATGGCGCGGCGCCGGAAGACTGCTACTTCCGGTTCCACCTGGAGCCGGTACGCAACTCGCTCGGCCGCGTGTTCGGCATGATGGTGATCGCGGTCGACATCACCGAGCAGGTGAGGGCGCGGCAGGTGCTCGAGCACACCGACCGCGAGCGCGCCCGGATGCTGGCCGAGCTCGAGTCGGCGTCGCGCGCCAAGGACGAGTTCCTCGCCATGCTCGGCCACGAACTGCGCAACCCGCTGTCACCCATCGTCATGGCGCTGCAGCTGATGCGGCTGCGCGGCGACACCGGCACCAACCGCGAGCAGGCGATCATCCAGCGGCAGGTGGACCACCTGATCCGCCTGGTGGACGACCTGCTCGACGTGTCGAAGATCACCCGCGGCAAGGTCGAGCTGCGCTGCGAAGACCTGGAGATCGCCGACGTGCTGGCCAAGGCCGTCGAGATGGCCAGCGTGCTGCTCGAGCAGCGCAACCACCAGCTGTCCATCGACGTGAGCAGACAGGGGATGCCATGGCGCGGCGATGGCGTCCGGCTGGCGCAGGTGGTGGCCAACCTCCTCACCAATGCGGCGCGCTACACGCCGATCGGCGGACACATCGCCTTGAGCGCCTGGCGCGACGCGAGCGACGTCTTCATCAGCGTCACCGACAACGGCATCGGCATCCCCGCCGACCTGCTGCCTCGCATCTTCGACCTCTTCGTGCAGGGGCATCGCGATGCCGACCGCGCGGAAGGCGGCCTCGGCATCGGCCTCGCGCTGGTGAAGAACCTGGTGACGCTGCATGGCGGCACAGTGGATGCGCGCAGCGAAGGACCGGGCCGCGGCAGCACGTTCACCATCCGACTTCCCGGCACGACCGCGCAGGACCTCGGCCATGCGACGCCTGCCGATGCCCCGGGCAACCCGCTGGCGGCGCAGGTCCGGGCGAAGCGTGTGCTGGTGGTCGACGACAACCGCGATGCGGGTGACTCACTGGCCGACGTGCTGCGGGCGTTGGGCCACAGCGTCTGCGTGGCCACCGATCCGCTGGACGGCCTGGCGCTGGCCGGCGAGTTCGAACCGCAGGTCGCGGTGCTCGACATCGGGCTGCCCGGCATGGACGGCTATGAACTCGCCGGGCGCATCCGAGCGAGGCTGGGCGCGGCGGGCTGCCGGCTCATCGCATTGACCGGGTACGGGCAGGACCATGATCGCCAGCGCAGCCTGGATGCGGGCTTCGACGCCCACCTGGTGAAGCCGGCCGACATGGTGCAGCTGGGCCGGCTGCTCGACGGCCTCGCGGCGTCTTGAGTCGAGGTAGGTAGGTGTCAACGGGTCACACCCCGCTGGGTGCGACCCGTTGACGGTGCCGATGCCGCGATGGACGTCCGGAACCAACCCGGTCGTGCCTGGAGGCACTGCGCCCAACCACACCGCACGTCCGCATCGGCACGAAACTGTGCAGTGCGCACACTCTATGTTTGGCTGCCTTGGCGATAAACGGGCCGATCGCCAATCCAGCGTTGCCGATTCAGCAATGAACCCCGGGGCGTGAAAGCGTGACTTGTTTGGCGTGATGTCGCTTGCCGGCAGCTCGGCACTCGGCCGGCTGGCGCCGCTCGAATAGCATCGGCCCGGAGCGCGCCAACACCACGTCGTCGACGACCACGATGCCGAACAGACAACGAGCCGAAACCTTGCGCACCGCCGTGCGCCAGTTGGGCGCGGGACTGGTGGGCAAGGACCTTTCGATCCAGACGTTCCGGGCGGGCCTGTGCGAGGCGCTGCAACGCGGCTTCAGCTGCTCGCAGGCGAGCCTCTGGCGCTTCACCGGCGAGCCGGGCAACCTGGTGCTGCGTTGCGTGGGCATGCATTCCGAGGCGCGCGGCTCGGAGGAGGGAAGGGCCGAGCTGCGCGAGCACGAATTCGACGTGTACTTCAGCGAGCTGCTCAAGCGGGGCGTCTATGCCAGTTCGGACGTGCTGAGCGACCCCAACCTGCGCGGGCTGGTGGAGCCGTACTTCGTCCCGCACGGCGTGCGGTCGCTGCTCGATGTGGCATTCCAGGCGAACGGCAAGGCCTTCGGCGTCCTGTGCATCGAGCAGGTCAACGAATGCCGCCGGTGGACGCCTGCGGAACACGCGCTGGCGCGGCAGGTTGCTGCGCTCATCAGCCTGTCGATCGCGCGGCTGCCGCCCGACTTCGAGTTTCACCAGCGGTAGCCGCTCCGAGCTTCGCCGGAAGGCGTTGCACGCAAACGTAAGGGGGCATTGCCACTTACAGATGCGGGGTCCCCCGGCGCCTAAAGTGCTTCGCAGAGTGGCTGTCACCCAGGGAGACCACCATCATGCGAACCTTCGCACGCCCCCGATGCGCGGCTTTCGCAGCCGCCATCTGCTGCATGGTGTGGGCAG
Source organism: Methylibium rhizosphaerae (assembly GCF_006386545.1). GTDB lineage: Bacteria > Pseudomonadota > Gammaproteobacteria > Burkholderiales > Burkholderiaceae_C > Pseudorivibacter > Pseudorivibacter rhizosphaerae. The sequence continues at coordinate 69,843 of NZ_SWAR01000025.1, forward strand.
CAGCCCCTGTCGTTCTTGCAGATCCTCCGCCCGAGTGGACGGTGCAAAGGCTGCCGACCGTCGGTGAGCAGCCGGGCTGGACGGGCTTGGGCTTCAACAACCGTGGCCAGGTGGCGGGGTGGGTCTTTGACGAGGTGCGCAACACCTTGCCCGTGTGGTTCGACGGCACGACGACCCGCTTGCTCCCCAGCCCGCCGGGTGCGCAGGGCGGCAGGGCGGTCGACCTCAATGACGCGGGGCAGATCCTCGCCGGCCATCGTTTCGCCGGCGGGACCGGGCTCACCATCTATCAGGGCGGCGAGGCTCGCGCCCTGGACGCACCACCCGGCTGGAACGTGTCCGCGCTGGCGATGAACCGGCAGGGGGCGGCGATCGCCAACGGCTACAGCCTCGACGGTCGACGGCAGGCCATGGTGTATGAGGGCGGCAGGGCGCGCCTGCTCGGCACCGATTCGGAGGCCGTGGCCATCAACGACCGCGGGCAGGTGCTCTATGCCGACGGAACCGGTGCCAGCTACCTCGACACCCGCGGCGCGACGACCCGGCTGGGCGGTGCCCGGCAAGGCGTGCGCGGGGAGTCGCTCAACGACCATGGCCTGGTGGGCGGCATCTACGACGCCGGTGCGATCGGCATGCCCGCGCAGGGACAGGCGGTCCTGCTCGACGGTGCCGAGATGACCGAGCTGGGCGGCTCCCGGTGGGGCCATGTCCGTTTCGTCAACAACCGAGGTCAGGCCGCAGCGGACATGTACGTGTCGTTCGGCTCGCACGCGTATCTGTACGACAACGGCAGCTTCACCAACCTGACGCCCGGCCTCGGTGAGCGCGACTCCAGCTGGATCGTCGACCTGAACAACCGCGGCCAGGTCCTGTACCTGGTCGAACTCTTCGACGACCCGCAGAGCCGGCGCATCCAACTCTGGGACAACGGCGTCGTGACGGACATCACCGGGCTGATCAACCGACAACTGGGCGACGGGGCCGCTGATCCCTACTTCACCTCGTTCAACCAGCGGCTCAACGACGCCGGACAGATCCTGCTCAACACGCTGTATGGCGGAGCGGGGGCTCCGCTGCTGCTGACGCCCGTACCGGAGCCTGCCGCCTGGGCCTTGCTGTTCGCCGGCTTGTGTCTGCTGGCCTGGCGATGGCTGCGGCCGCGCAAGCCGGGCGTGCTGCTGCTGGCGCTGGTGGCCGGCGGCGGGGCGGCCGCCGACGAGTGGCGGGTCGAATGGCTGCCCCCCTTTGGCGAGGGCAGACTGGTGCTCAACGCGTTGAACGATCGAGGGCAGCTCATCGGCCTGCACCCCAGCGGCGCCTACGGCGGCAGTTCTCGCGCGTTCCTGTACGGCAGCGGCATGTTGACCGACCTCAGCCCGATACTCGGCATGGGCAGCGATGCGACGGCCATCAACAACCACGGACAGATCGCGGGCAGGATCGGTGACGACGTGTTCCTGTACAGCGGCGGCACGCTGACCCGGTACGACGTGCCCGGCGTCCGTGCGGGCACTCGCCACCTCAACGAACGCGGGCAGATCCTGGCGTCGAGCATCGAGCCGAACACGCATTCGTTCCTGATCGCCGATGGACAGATCACTCCGGTCGGTCCGGTCACCGGCATGCTGGGGGCCGCTGGTTACGCACTGAACGACCGCGGCGACGTGGCCGGAGAGCTTGCCCAGGCCGGCGACCCCACGCGCCAGGCCTTTTTCCAGCGCGACGGTCAGATGACGCTGCTGATGCCGCAGTCGCCCACCAGCCATGTCGCCGACATGGACCGGCACGGCCGCGTCCTTTTCTCCTACGAGCGTCCTGATGGCCGGCACCAGGGCGCCATCTGGCACCAGGGGGTTGTCAGCGACCTGTCTCCGCCGGGCTGGCCTTCAGCCTGGCTCAACCAGATGAACGATGCGGGCGAGATGCTGGGCTCTGCCACCACGCCGGACGGCCGCTGGACGCACTTTCTCATGAGCCACGGATCGGTCATCGACCTCAACGCACTGGCAGGCGGTGATGTGCATGCCACCCATCTGACCGAGCAGGGCATCGTCGCGGGCACCTTCGTCCCGGACGGGACGACCGATCGGCATGTGTTCGTCTATGTCGACGGCCAGGTGATCGACCTGACGCGCTGGATGCTGGCTTCGTTCGACGACGTGGCGAGCGTCGAGACGCTGGGCTTGCACATGGCCCTCAACGACGTCGGGCAGCTCGCGGGTACCGCCGTGATGGAGGACGGCAGCATGCGCATGTTCATCGTGTCGTCCATCCCGGAGCCGCCGGCCGTGCTGATGCTGGCGAGCGGCACGCTGGTGGTGTGGGCGCTGCGGCGGCGAAGGAGCTCGAGACAGGATGCTAGCGGCGGCTGAGCATCGCCTCCATCTGCGCGATCTCCTGCGTCTGCGACTTGATGATCTCGGCGCACAGCGCCTTGATTTCTGGATCGGTGATCTGCGCCTCGCGACACATCAGGATGGCGCCCGAATGGTGCGGGATCATCGCCCTCAGGAATTCCTCGTCGTCGACGCCGGCCTGGGTGCGCATGGCCACGAAGCTGGCCGCAAAGACGGCGAGCGCCGCTGCGATCAGTGCCAGGTTGGCACGCCTGCTGGGGAACATCGAGCGCATCGACACCAGCATGACGATGGCCATGGGCGCCACCATCATGAGCGTCATGTAGAGGTTGTTGATGTTGAGGCGGAAATGCCGGGCCGTCGCGATCATCGTGTACATGACCAGGTACATGACCACGAAGTCGATCAGGAGCTCGACGGCCAGCCTGGGGTAGTTGCCGCGGGACGAATGGGGGCTGTGGGCTTGCATGGCGTGTGGGTTGCTGGAGGTGCTGAGTGGCTTCAGCAACGGCCGTTCCTGTCGCGGCCTGGCCTCTGGAAACGCTACAATGTGCATTATGTCAAATAACGTGAGCGCATCCGGTGGGCCGCGTTCGCTGCTGTCGCCTTCAGAAGGAACGTCAGCGCAACTTCGACGCAGGCGGCTGCTGCAGCACCAGCCGTGAGGCACCCGGCCCGATCATGCTGCTCAGCGGCTGGGTTTCGGGCAGCACATACACCACCGCACGCTGCCCGCCGAGGACGGGCATCACCACCGCTTCATAGAACGACGCGGGCACCACCACGCAGCCCAGGGATGCCCGGTTGTCGTCCGGCGTGGGCGTGGACAGGCGCTGCGTGCGGTGTTCCAGGCTGGCGCCCGGCCGCAAGCGGTGGATGGCGAAGCCCGAGTCGTAGTCGACCCACACCACGTGCTCTCCGGTGAGGTTGCTGCCAGGTTCGGAGAAAAAGCGCCCGGCGGGTGTGGTGCGCTCGTGCGGCAACACCTGCGAAGGCTGCTTGTCGCCCACCCCCGGCACCGTATGGTCGCCCACGGCCTCACCCACCAGGGCGGGTGTGGCGCCCAGCACGCTGCCGTGAGGAGTCAGCACGACCAGCTGCGCGGCCTTCTTGTCCACGACGGCGAATGGCAGCCCGCCGTTGTCGCCTGATTCCATGACCCAGTGCGTCACCTGACGCACGTCCGCAGAAACGCTCGCTTCGACGCCTGGCTGCGGCGGTACCGCCACGGTCGAGGCCGCCTGCGCGGCACAACAAGCGCCGAGTCCCGCAGCGGCCCATGCAAGCAGCCGCCCCACCCTCGCCAGCCCCATCGAACACCCCTCCTCGTCGAGCCCGCGATCTTGCAGGACGCGGGGAAGGAGGTGCGCACGAAATTCGCGACAAATCACCGGCGAGCGGCGCCGCTCGCTCGTCAGGCTCCCACGTAGTCGGCGAGGTGCCGGCCGGTCAGTGTCGAACGGGCCGCCACCAGCTGTGCGGGCGTGCCTTCGAACACGACCTTGCCGCCTTCATGCCCGGCCCCCGGGCCCAGGTCGATGATCCAGTCGGCATGTGCCATGACCGCCTGGTGGTGTTCGATGACGACGACCGACTTGCCGGCATCGACCAGCCGGTCGAGCAGGCCGAGCAACTGCTCCACGTCGGCCAGGTGCAGCCCCGTGGTGGGCTCGTCGAGCACGTAGATGCCGCCCTTCTCTCCCATGTGCGTCGCCAGCTTGAGCCGCTGGCGCTCGCCGCCCGACAGCGTGGTGAGCGGCTGGCCGAGGCTCAGATAGCCCAGGCCCACGTCGGCCAGGCGCTGCAGGATCGCGTGAGCCGCAGGCACCTTGGCCGGGCCGGCACCGAAGAACTCGGTGGCTTCGGTGACCGGCATCGCCAGCACCTCGCTGATGTCGCGGCCGCCCAGGCGGTGCTCCAGCACCGATGCCTGGAAGCGCTTGCCTTCGCACTCGTCGCAGACGGTGGTGACGCTGGCCATCGGGCCCAGGTCAGTGAAGATCACGCCGGCGCCGTTGCAGCTCGGGCAGGCGCCTTCGGAATTGGCGCTGAACAGCGCGGGCTTCACGCCGTTGGCCTTGGCGAATGCGTTGCGGATCGGGTCGAGCAGCCCGGTGTAGGTGGCCGGGTTGCTGCGCCGTGAGCCGCGGATGGGCGCCTGGTCGACCGCCACCACGCCCGCCGATGCCGGCAGGCAGCCATGAATGAGCGAACTCTTGCCAGAGCCGGCCACCCCGGTCACGACGACGAGCACGCCGAGCGGGATGTCGACGCTGACGTCGCGCAGGTTGTGCAGCTTCGCTCCACGGATCTGCAGCTGGCCGGCCGGCTTGCGCAGCTTCTTCTTGAGCGAGGCGCGATCGTCGAAGTGGCGGCCGGTGAGCGTGCCGCTGGCCCGCAAGGCCTCCACGCTGCCTTCGAAGCACACGGCGCCGCCGGCCGCGCCGGCGCCGGGCCCGAGGTCGATCACATGGTCGGCAATCGCGATGGCCTCGGGCTTGTGCTCGACGACCAGCACCGTGTTGCCCTTGTCGCGCAGCCGCAGGAGCAGCTCGTTCATGCGCTGGATGTCGTGCGGGTGCAGCCCGATCGTGGGCTCGTCGAACACGTAGGTCACGTCGGTGAGCGACGAACCGAGGTGGCGGATCATCTTCGTGCGCTGCGCTTCGCCGCCCGACAGCGTGCCGGTCGGCCGGTCGAGGCTCAGGTAGCCGAGGCCGATCTCCACGAAGGAATCGAGGGTCGCCCCGAGTGCCTCCAGCAACGGCGCCACCGAGGGTTCGTCGAGCCCGCGCACCCATTTCGCCAGGTCGCTGATCTGCATCGCGCACGCATCGGCGATGTTGACCTTGCCGATGCGCGAGGAGCGGGCCGCCTCGCTGAGCCGGGTGCCGCCGCAGTCCGGGCAGGTGGTGAAGGTCACGGCGCGCTCCACGAAGGCGCGCACGTGCGGCTGCAAGGTGTCAACGTCCTTCGAGAGGAACGACTTCTGGATCGACGGAATCAGCCCGGCGTAGGTGAGGTTGACGCCATCGACCTTGATCCTGGTCGGCTCCTTGTGCAGCAGGTCGTGCAGCTCGCGCCTGGTGTACTTGCGGATCGGCTTGTCCGGGTCGAAGAAGCCGCAGCCGCGGTAGATGCGGCCGTACCAGCCCTCCATGCTGTAGCCGGGGATCGACAGCGCGCCCTCGTTGAGCGACTTGCTGTCGTCATAGAGCTGCGCGAGGTCGATGTCGTTGATGGAGCCCATGCCCTCGCAGCGCGGGCACATGCCGCCGGCGCGGGTGAAGGTCTGCTTCACCGCCTGGCTCTCGCCGCGCTCGACGGTGATCACGCCGGTGGCCTTGACCGACGGCACGTTGAAGGCAAAGGCGCTGGGCGGGCCGATGTGCGGCTGGCCCAGCCGGCTGAACAGGATGCGCAGCATGGCGTTGGCATCGGTGGCCGTACCCACCGTCGAGCGGGCGCTGGCGCCCATGCGCTCCTGGTCGACGATGATCGCGGTCGTCAGGCCCTCCAGCACGTCGACCTCGGGCCGCGCCAGCGTGGGCATGAAGCCCTGGACGAAGCTGCTGTAGGTTTCGTTGATGAGCCGCTGCGACTCCGCGGCGATGGTGTCGAACACCAGCGAACTCTTGCCGGAACCCGAGACACCGGTGAACACGGTGAGCCGGCGCTTCGGGATCTCCAGGCTCACGTCCTTGAGGTTGTTCACCCGCGCGCCAAACACGCGGATCCGGTCGTGGGCATCGGCCGCATGCATCGCGGCCGACGGCGGCTTTCGGGTCGTCGGGTTCCTGCTCATCGGGTTCGGTTCAGCGCAGTTGCTGGATGCGCACCATGTTGCCGGCCGGGTCGCGCACGGCACAGTCGCGCACGCCGTAGGGCTGGTCGGTCGGCTCCTGCACGATCTCGGTGTCGCGGGCCTGCAGGCGCTCGAACGTACCGTCGAGGTCGCGGGTCGCCAGCACGATGCTGGCGTAGGTGCCCTTGGCCATCATCTCGGCGATGGTGTTGCGCTCTTCTTCGGTGATGCCGTGGCTCGCCTGCGGCGGGTACAGCACGATGCTGATGTCAGGCTGGCCGGCGGGCCCCACCGTGACCCAGCGCATGCCGTTGTAGCCAACGTCGTTGCGCACCTCGAAGCCGAGTGTGTCGCGATAGAACGCCAGGGAGACGTCCGGGTCGGTGTGTGGCAGGAAGGTGGCGTGAACGGTGATGTCCATGACGGGGTGATCTCCTCGAGAGAGAGAGAGGTTGTTCGTGGTGGACATCAGTCTATGGGCGGCCCCGTGACCGGCGCTTCTCGATTCCTGATCGGTCGCGTCACCTGCTTCGCCACGCAGGCCGGCATGCCCTGCGTCTGGGCTGCCGCTTCCCGGCGGTACACGCTGGGCGACACCCCCACCAGCTCGGTGAAGCGGGTACTGAAGGTGCCCAGCGACGAGCAGCCGACTTCGAAACAGACCTCGGTGACGCTCAGGTCCCCTCGCCGCAGCAGCGCCATTGCGCGTTCGATGCGCCGGGTCATCAGGTACGAGTACACCGACTCGCCGTAGGCGAGCCGGAACTGGCGGCTCAGGTGCCCGGCCGACATGTGGATGCCACGGGCGAGCGATTCGACGTCCAGCGGCTGTGCGTACTCCCGGTCGATCCGGTCGCGGACGCGTCGCAGCCTTGCAAGGTCGCGCAGGTGCTGCGCTGCAGAGGGGGTGTTCGTCACCGGCGCGATCCTGCCACGGTGCACCACGGCGCTCAAGCGTCGCAGCGGCACGGGCACGCCGACTGCCGGCCATGAGGCGAGAGGGCCGCGGATCGCCGCGGCCGCATTCGTTCAAACAAGGAGTTTCCCTATGAAAGTGCGCGAAGCGATGACGAACGACGTCTGCCTGGCCCATCCGGATCGCAGCATCCGCGAAGCGGCGCAGTTGATGACCGAGCACGACATCGGCGCCCTGCCGATCGGCGAGAACGACCGGCTGGTGGGCATGATCACCGACCGCGACATCGCCGTGCGGGCGGTGGCGGCGGGCCTGGGGCCCGACACCAAGATCCGCGAGGTGATGTCTGAACAGGTGATGTACTGCTTCGAAGACGAAGACATCTCCGACGTGGCGCAGAACATGGGCGACATCAAGGTGCGCCGCCTGCCGGTGCTCAACCGCGACAAGCGCATGGTGGGCATCGTTTCGCTGGGCGACGTGGCGGTCAAGCAAGGCGCCCGGCAGGCGGGCCGCGCAGTAGCCGGCATCTCCACGCCGGGTGGCGCGCATTCACAGTCCCACTGAGGCCAGGCACCGGGGCGGCGCGGCAAGTTCTTCAATGGGCTTGCAAGATCTACCCGCGCCGCCGCCCGCACAGGCCATCGCACGATGGGTGAACCCGCCCTCCCCGACGGCTCCACGGTCGACGCCGTGCGGGTGGCGGCGATTCCTGTTGCCGGTGACGACCACCATGCCGTGCTGATGGACCTCATCGGTGCGGCGCACTACGTGCTGCTGGGCGAAGCCACGCACGGCAGCCACGAGTTCTATCGCGAGCGCGCGCGCATCACCCAGCGGCTCATCACCGACAAGGGCTTCGATGGGGTGGCAGTCGAAGGCGACTGGCCTGATGCATGGCGGGTGAACCGTTTCGTGCGCGGGCGAGGCGACGATTTGTCAGCGGCAGGCGCCCTCGCCGATTTCCGCCGCTTTCCCCACTGGATGTGGCGCAACCACGACGTGGTGGAGTTCATCGACTGGCAGCGCGACTTCAACGCGCGCCGCCCCGAGGCGCTGCGCACCGGCTTCTATGGCCTCGACCTCTACAGCCTGCGCAGTTCCATGCAGGCCGTGCTGCGTCATCTCGGGCAGGCCGACCCGGCCGCGGCCCGGCGCGCGGTCGAGCGCTACTCGTGCTTCGATCATTTCGGCCACGACAGCCGGACCTATGGGCTCATGGCGGGCCTGGGCAGCAGCGAAAAGGGCTGCGAGGACGAGGTCGTGGCGGTGCTGGTCGACATGCGGCGGCGGGCTGCGGCGGCCACCTCGGTGGCCGGCGCCGATGCCGAAGAGGCATTCGCTGCCGAGCAGAACGCCCGCCTCGTGAAGAACGCGGAGGCCTACTACCGCTCGATGTACCTGAGCGACGTGTCGTCGTGGAACCTGCGCGACATGCACATGGCCGAGACCCTGCGCATGATCGCGGGCCACCTCGCCGCGCGCATGGGCAGGCGGCCGAGGCTGGTGGTCTGGGAGCACAACTCGCACATCGGCGACGCCCGCGCCACCGAGATGGGTCAGCGCAAAGGCGAGCTCAACGTGGGCCAGCTGGTGCGTGAACGCCATGGCGACGATGCGGTGCTGGTGGGCTTCAGCACCCATCAAGGCAGCGTCACCGCCGCCACCGACTGGGACGGCCCGGCCGAACGCAAGCAGGTACGGCCGTCACGCCCGGACAGCTACGAGGCGGTGATGCATGCCGCCGGCATCGAGCGTTTCCTGCTGCCGCTGCGCGGCACCGGGCGGCATGTGGACGCCCTGAGCCAAAGCCGGCTCGAACGTGCGATCGGCGTGCTCTACCGCCCGGACACCGAACGCTACAGCCATTACTTCGCGGCGCAGCTGCCGCGGCAGTTCGACGCCCTGCTCCACTTCGACACCACCCGCGCGGTCGAACCGCTGGAGCGCGGGCCTGCATGGCGGGAGCCCGAGGCCCCGGAAACCTACCCGTCGGGGCTCTAGCCGCTTCATCCGGCGGCACGGCCGTTGCCGCCCCAAGGGGATGGACCTCACCCACACCCCCTGGTGGAAAGGCGCCGTCGTGTACCAGGTGTATCCGCGCTCCTTCGCCGACGCCAACGGCGACGGCGTCGGCGACCTCACCGGCCTGATGCGGCAGCTCGACCACATCGCAAAGCTCGGCGCCGACGCGATCTGGCTGTCGCCCTTCTACCGGTCGCCCATGGCCGATGCCGGCTACGACATCAGCGACCACTGCGACGTGGATCCGCTGTTCGGCTCGCTCGAAGACGCGGACAACCTCATCCGCGAGGTGCATGCGCGCGACATGAAGTTGCTGATCGATTTCGTGCCCAACCACACCTCCGACCAGCACCCCTGGTTCATCGAGTCGCGCTCGGCCCGCTGCAGCCCCAAGCGCGACTGGTACATCTGGCGCGACCAGCCCAACGACTGGCGTGCGGCCCTCGGCGCCGGCAGTGCCTGGACCTGGGACGAGACCACTCAGCAGTACTACCTGCACCTGTTCCTGCCGCAGCAGCCCGACCTCAACTGGCGCAATACCGAGGTGGTGGCTGCGATGCACCGCGTGCTGCAGTTCTGGCTCGACCGCGGGGTCGACGGCTTTCGCATCGACGTGGCGCACTGCACCGGCAAGGACCCGACCTTCGCCGACCACCCGCGCTGCCTGGCCGGCGAGCCGCTGTCGGACTTCAACGACCAGCCCTACAGCCACGAGGTGCTGCGCGGCATCCGCAAGCTGGTGGAAAGCTACCCGGGCGACCGCGTGCTGGTGGGCGAGGTGAACATCCGCGCCACCTCGAGCGTGGTGCAGTACTACGGCGCCGGCGACGAACTGCACATGTCGTTCAACTTCCCGCCGCTGGACGCGCCGTGGGATCCGGTGCTGTTCCGCACCTGCGTCCGCGAGGTCGAGGCCCTGCTCAGGCCGGCCGAGGCCTGGCCGACCTGGGTGCTGTCGAACCACGACAACGAACGCCACCGCACCCGCTACGACGGCTCCATGCGTCGTGCACGCGCGTCCGCCGTGCTGCTGCTCACGCTGCGGGGCACGCCCTTCCTCTACCAGGGCGAGGAGCTCGGCCTCGAGAACGCGGAGGTCGGCCACGACCAGCGGGTGGACCCGGGCGGACGCGACGGCTGCCGGGCGCCTCTGCCGTGGGAGTACGACGCGCCGCACGGCTGGCACGGCGTGCCGCCGTGGCTGCCGTTCCCGCCGGACGCGAACGAGCTGTCGGTCGAGCGGCAGGAGCGGCAGCCCGATTCGATGCTGCAGCTGTACCGCGAGCTGCTGCGGCTGCGGCGCGCGAGCCCGGCGCTGCGCTGGGGCAGCTGGCAGGAACTCGACTCGCCGCCCGAAGTGCTGGCATGGCGCCGTGAACACGAAGGCGACGTGCGCACCGTCTGCGTCAACTTCGCCGACGAGCCGCGCGAGCTGGTGCTCGAAGGCGCCTGGCGGGTGGCACTGTCCAGCCGCCCCGACGGTGCCGGTCACCGGTTCGACGGTCGGCTCGCGCCCGAGCAGGCCCTGCTGCTCGAGCCGCTGGCGCTCTAGGGCTGCGAACCCATGGCGCCCCACTGGTACCGCAACGCCGTCGTCTACCAGATCGACCCCGCGCTCTTCCGCGATGCCGATGCCGACGGCTGGGGCGACCTGCGCGGCATCACCCAGCGCCTGGACTACCTGCGCGGCCTGGGCGTCACCTGCGTGTGGCTGATGCCCTTCTACCTGTCGCCGCACAAGGACGGCGGCTACGACGTCGCCGACCATCTGCAGATCGACCCGCGCTTCGGCGACGTCGCCGACTTCGTGGCCCTGCTCGAGAAGGCCGAGGAGCTGGGCCTGCAGGTGCTGGTGGAGCTGGTGATGCAGCACACCTCCGACCAGCACCCGTGGTTCCAGCAGGCGCGCAGCGACCGCCACTCGCCCTATCGCGACTACTACATCTGGTCCGACACGCCACAGGTGCCGGACAACGGGCTGCAGCCCGCCTTCCCGCCCATCGAGGCTGCGTTGTGGACCTGGGACGAGACGGCGCAGCAGTACTACCGCCACGTGTTCTATGCGCACGAGCCCGACCTGAACCTCGCCAACCCCCGGGTGCGCGAGGAGCTCTATCGCGTGATGCGCTACTGGCTGCGCCTGGGCGTCTCGGGCTTTCGCATCGACGCGGCGCCCTTCATGGTCGAGCAGGCCCGCCTCGCCGACCCGCGCGATGGCGGCTTCTGGCTGCTCAAGGACATGCACGACTTCATGGTGCTGCGCCGGCCGGGCGCGGTGCTCATGGGCGAGGTGAACGTGCCGCCGCAGCAGTTCGGCGACTACTTCGGCCCGGGCGGCGAGCGGCTGACGCTGCTGCTGAACTTCTGGATCAACATGCACCTGTTCCTCGCACTGGCCCGCAACAGCGCGGAGCCGCTGCTGCGGGCGCTGGCGCAACAGCCCGAAGCGCCGCAGCCGGCGCGTTATGCGATCTGGATCCGCAACCATGACGAACTCGACCTGGGCCGCCTCACCGAGGCCGAGCGTGACGAAGTCATGCAGGCGTTTGCACCGCAGCCCGAGATGCGGGCCTACAACCGCGGCATCCGCCGGCGGCTGGCGCCCATGCTCAAGGGCGACGCGAAGCGGCTGGCCCTGGTGCACGCCATCCTGTTCTCGCTGCCGGGCACGCCGATCATCCGGTACGGCGAGGAGATCGGCATGGGCGAAGACCTGTCGCTGCCCGAGCGGCTGGCGGTGCGCACGCCGATGCAGTGGTCCGACGCTCGCAACGCCGGCTTCTCCGAGTTCGCAGGTACCGCGGCGCCGGCCGCACCGGTCGCCATCAGCGGAGGCGCCTTCGGCTACGAGCGCGTCAATGTGTTCGCGCAACGCGCAGGCGACGATTCGCTGCTCACCCGCACCGGCGAAATGGCGCGCCTGCGTCAAGGCCTGCAGGAGCTGGGGCATGGCCGCTGCCGCGCGGTGGCGGTGAACCGGCCCGAGGTGCTGGCCTTGCGCCACGACACTGACACCACCACGGTACTGATGCTGGCCAACCTGGCGCAGCAGCCGGTGGAGGTGGAGGTCGGCGATGCCGACCTGCACGACCTGGTGGACCTGCTGTCGGACACGCTGTATGAGGCTCCTTCGACAGGCCGGCCGATGCGCGTGACGCTCAACGGCTCGGGCTATCGATGGATGTGCCGGCGCGAGCGCGTCTTCGGCTAAGGACGCGCTCGCGGAGCCCGTGGATCACCCGACGAGGCGGCCGTAGCGGTCGATGGCGATCAGGTCGACGTAGCGCGACCCCTGCCCTGCGCCGTTGCTGGCGGCGAAGTCGACCCGGTAGCCGCCCACGTCGCTGCGCAGGCCGGCCAGCGCATCGCGCAGGCGCGCGCGCGTCGGGCTGCCGCTCTTCAGCGCGGCCAGGCCCGCCTCGACGGCAATGCGCCCGGCGATGTAGCCCTCGAGGGTGGTCATGCCCATCTTCGCGCCGGTGCCCAGCGCCGCGAGGTCCTGCTGGCAGCGGTTGACCACGCCCACGCCGGCCGCGTTCGGGCGCGGCACCACCGTGCTCATCACGCAGCTCTGCTTGCGGGCCACCAGCGTGTCGACCAGGCTCTGGCCGGCGAACGAGGAGGCATAAAACAACCCCGGGTACTTGGCGGCGCTCATCTTGTCGATGATCGAAGCCACCGGGCCCGCGTTGGCGGTAAACAGCACGCAGTCGAGCTTGGCTTCGAGCAGCGAAGCAGCCACCGTGTCGAACGACGCCGCGTTGCGGTCGATGGTGAGCGTGGCTTTCGGGGTGATGGACATGCCCGAGAGGGCCTGGTTCATCGCGTCGAGATTGGCCTGCGAGGTATCTTCGAGGTAGACCACGCCCACGCGACGCAGGCCGAAGTCCTTGATGTACGACACCATGCGGCTGTATTCGAGGTCATACCCGGCGCGCACGTGGAAGGCCGGGGCCGAGCCCGCGGCGCGGATGCCCATGTTGCCGCTTGCCGTGCCCAGCAGGGGGATCTGTGCCTTCTCGACCGCGCTGATCGCGGCCTCGGCGCCCGCGCCGCTGGTGAGGCCGACGATGCCCGTGACGCCGGAATCGATGAGGTTCTGCACGTTTTGCGCGCAGCGGTTGCGGACGCCGCCATCGTCGAGCGTGGTGAGCTCGAACCGGGCTCCGCTGGTCTTGGATGCGGCGGCAAACGCCGCGAGGATGCCGTCCCGGACGTCCTTGCCATAGCCGGCCTGACCGCCGGACAAGGACGCTGACTGACCAAAACGGATCACTGGCTGCTGCGCGGCGGCAGTCAGCGACAGGCCGCCAATCACGCCGCCCGCCAGTACGGCAGGGCTGGCGAACACCAAGGTTCTGCGCTTCATTTCACGACTCCCAATGTTTGTATGAATAGGACGCTCAAACGCTCGAGCGTCAGCCCGTCTTCGACGCCGGCCTGCTGCACCTTGATCGGTCTTACGAACTGATACGCGATGTAGCAAAAACCGTCATTTCGGCGGGTTGTGCGCAGCACTGCACGTTCCGGGCCGCGTGCCGGTTGAGTTACGAATTGACACGATGTTGACCAAGGTCTCAGACTGCTCCTCATCGACAACAGCCCCGGGAGTTGCCACATGAAGAACCAGCAGGCCAGCGGTTTCTCGAAACTGGTCGTGGCGCTTTGCCTCGGCGTCGTTGGCATGGCGGCGCAAGCGCTGGAGCTTCGGGGCTTTCGCGGCGTGGCCTGGGGCGATGACGCCTCGAGCCTCGGCACGGCGAAGCTGGTGCATTCGCAGGGCGAGCTGCGCTGCTACCGCCGCGAGCGCGAAAACATGATGTTCGGCGACAGCCAGCTGAAGGACGTGCGCTACTGCTTCCAGCAGGACCGCCTGTTCCTCGTGATGATCGAAGCCGACGCCGCGCGTGAAGACATGGTGGCGGAATTCAAGCGCACCTACGGCCCCCCCAGCCAGCAGTCGCCGGCGATGGTGTCATGGGGCGGCAAGTCGGCCGGCACGCATGTCGAGATGCTGTCCGCGCCGGGCGGCCGTCACACGCTGCTGCGCATCTACTCGAAAGACCACGCCCCGCTGCACTGACCGCAGCCCGGTCACCCCACCGACTCTCGCAGCAGCACGCCCAGCTCCACGAGGCTCATGGGCTTGGCGATGAAGCCGTCCATGCCGGCGCTCAGGCAGTCCTGACGCACCGCCGTGCTGGCGGTGGCGGCCACGATGGCAAAAGGCGGCAGCGTGCCGTCGCGCTGCAGCTGGCGCAGCTGGCGCGTCGCCTCGAAGCCGTCCATGCCGGGCATCTGCAGGTCCATCAGCACCGCATGGGGCGCGTGGTGGCGGCAGTACTCCAGCGCCCGTTCGCCGCAGTCGACCACGTCCACTTCGAAGCCGAGCAGTTGCACCATCTCGCGGGCCAGGATCTGGTTGACCGGGTTGTCCTCGACCACCAGCACATGCTTGCGCCCGCTCATGCCCAGGGGGGTGGGCCGCGTGTGGCCGGTCGGCGGCGGATGTTGTCGCTGCAGGGCCGCCAACGTCAGCTCGGCCAGTTCGCGCGGTGCAAAGGGCGGCGTGCGCAACTCGACCTGCACACCCAGTTCGCGCAGGCGCCCGCGGTCGGGTGTGGGCATGGTGTAGACGGTCAAGGTGGTGGCGGGCAGCGAACGCACCAGCACCGCCAGGTCGGGCAGCGACACGCCGAACTGTTCGGAGGCCAGCACCAATGCCGGCGCCGACGCGTTGCCGCCCAGGGGCAGCAGCCGCCGCACCGCCTCCGACACGTCGGGGAACAGGGTCGTGGTCCAACCGAAACGATGCAGCCGCCGGGCCAGTGCTTCATGTGCGAACGACGGGTGCGCGATCAGCCAGGCGCGGGCGCCGCGCGCATCGATGGCTGCCACATCGTCGTGGAGCTCGGTCGCCTGCACCTGGGTCTGCAGGCGCATCACCGTGCCGTCCGGTGGAACGGCATGCACGATGAGGCGGGCTCGTGCAGCGTCACAACGGCCGTGCGCCAGGGACTCCTGGCCGACCTCGGAGGGCAGCACCGTCCATTGCACTCCCTCCATGGACTCCAGCGCCTGCCGCTCGGTGGCCTGCCCTGGGTCGATGCTGCCGCACACGACGTGGGCATCGATCGAGCACACCGCCTGCGGTGTGCAGTCCACCTTGGCCCGCAGGAACAGGTGGCTGCCGCGCGGAGCCAGCGACACGGCATGCAGCAGCACCTGGTCGAGCAGCGTGCCGAGCGCGGCCTGCGGCGCACGCACGGTCACCAGCGGACCTTCGTAGTCGAACAGCAGCAGCACGCCGCGGCGGCGGGCTTCGGCCTGGATGCGGCGCGCAGCCTTGGTGAAGAAATCGCTCAGGTCGAAGTTGCTGTCGCCGGAAGGCCCGGCTGGGTCGGGTGGCGTCATTGCAGCGCCGTCCTGCCCTTGCCGGCCCAGACGGCACCTCGCGCGGTCGCCCGCGAATCTGCGGCATGCGGGGCGCACGCCGCGCGGACCAGTTCGCCGGGCTCCACCGGCTTGTTGAGCAGGCAGTCATAACCGGCTTCGTGTGCGAGCTGGCGCGCCTGCGCGCCGGCGAATGCAGTGAGCGCGATGGCGCGGCGGGGGCCGCTGCCGTCGCGCCGCCGCCATTGCCGCAGCAGGTCGTAGCCGTTCATGCCGGGCATGGCCACGTCGGAGACGAGCAGGTCGTAGTGCGCATGGGCACGGCAGCGCAGCGCCGCCTCGGCATCGGCCGCCACGTCGACCTGGGCGCCGTGCCGGGTGAGGATCTCGCAGACCAGCTCGCGGCCGTCTGCCTCGTCGTCCACCACCAGCACGCGCTGCCCCGCCAGCGCCTGCGACCAGCCGCCGCCGGCCTCTTCAGGCGCCTGCTCCGCCGGCGCTTCCGCGGCCTCGGGCATCGGCAGCTCGATCTCGAAGCGGGCGCCACGCCCGCTGCCTTCGCTGAACGCCCGCACCTGGCCCTGCTGCAGTTCGGCCAAGGCCTTCACCACGGTGAGGCCGAGCCCGAGCCCGCCGTGCGGGCGGGTCGCCGAATCGTCGGCCTGGCGGAACCGCTCGAACACCTGCGGCAGGAACTCGGGCGCGATGCCCTCGCCGCTGTCTTCGACGGTGATGACGAACGCCCGCTCCCGGGCCTCGCCGCCCAGCTTGACGCTGCCGCCCGCCGGCGAAAACTTCACCGCGTTGTCGAGCAGCTGTTCCACCATCTGCTGCAGCCGCCGGGCGTCGGCCAGCACCTTGTGCCCCTGCGGGACGGTGTTGCCGATGGCCACCTGCTTGGCGTCGGCGCGCTGCGCCACCGCCTGGACGGCGTTCGCGGCCAGCTGCGCAGCATCGACCGGCTGGATCTCCACCGTCACGCTGCCGTTGAGCACGCCGTGGAAGTCGAACAGGCGGTCGATGAGCTCGGCCTGGTGGAGTGCATTGCGCGCGATCACCTCGGCGGCATGGCGCACGGCCGGCGTGCTGACGGGGTCGGCGTCGAGCAGCCGGGCCCAGCCGAGGATGGTGTTGAGCGGCGTGCGCAGTTCGTGCCCCAGCTTGGCGATCACCGCCTCGTGCGTGCGGCGCACGGCCTCGAAGCGCGCCTGCTCGGCCCGCAGCTGCTGGTTCAGCTCGAACACGGTGGCCTCCGCCGCAGCGGGTGCGCCGTCGAGCGCCTCCAGAGCCGGCGCCTGCTCGCGCAGGCTGCGCAGCCTCAGCCGGTGAAGCTGTGCACCGAACCAGCACAGCCACGTCATCGACATGAGGATGAAGATCAGGGTCCCGGCAGCGCCGGCATCGAGCAGCGAGCCGCCGCGTGCGAGGTAGAAGCCCACCGTGCCGCCTACCGACAGCACCGCCGTCACCGCCGCGGGCCCTGCTCCACCCCACCAGCCGGCCACCACGACCGCCGGCATCACGAGCAGGAAGCTCACCTGCGCACCGAACGCACTGTCGAGGAAGGGCCGGGGCACGATGCAAAGAATGCCCAGCGTCGTGGCCACCAGGTAGGCTTGCGTGGCCCGGGCTTCCCGCTCCTCCGCCTGTTGCATGGCCTGCTCCGTGTGTGCGTGATGGGGATATGCGAGTTAATGGGCAAGGCATGTGCCTGGGGTATCGGCACGGCTTTGGGGCCCGCTGGCGATGCGGCGGCTCTACGAAAACTGCGGTAAATCCTGCTGCGCGGGGTCACAGCTGCCGACCGAGCACCCCTCGGCGCCGCGCCTTTTTGCGAACATGAGTGCATGAAACCAGCTTCTTCCTCCCTGACCACCGCGCTGGCCGCGGTTGCGCTGGCCTTGCTGCTGGCCGCCTGTTCGGCGCCCGACGCGAGCGACCTGCGTGCCGAACAGGCGGCCGAGCCCAGCACCTTGCTCGACAGCGAAGGCAACGTGCTGGCCACCTACCGGCGGGGCCAGCGCCAGGACGTGTCGCTCGACCGCGTGTCGCCCCACGTCGTGAAGGCGCTCATCGCGACGGAGGACCGGCGCTTCTACGAACACGACGGCGTGGACCTGTGGCGCACCCTCGGCGCTGTGGTCCACACCGTCACCGGCGACACGCAGGGCGGCTCCACCATCACGCAGCAGCTCGCCCGCAACATGTTCCCGGAGGAGATCGGCCGCTCGCGCACGCCCACCCGCAAGGTCAAGGAGATCATCACCGCCCGGCGCATCGAAAAGGTTTGGAGCAAGCAGCAGATCCTCGAGACCTACCTCAACACCGTGCCCTTCCTCTACAACGTGGTGGGCATCGAGATGGCCGCGCGCACCTACTTCGACAAGACCGCCGCCGAGCTGGACGTGCTGCAGGCCGCCACGCTGGTGGGCATGCTCAAGGGCACCTACTACTACAACCCCGTCATCCATCCGAAGCGCGCGCTGGATCGCCGCAACGTGGTGCTGGCGCAGATGGTGAAGTCGGGCGACCTCGCCCAGGCCGACTTCGAGCGACTGAAGGAGCGACCGCTCGAACTCGACTTCAACCTGCAGGACGAGGCCCTGGGCGCAGCGCCGCATTTCGCGGCGTTCGCCCGCAAGTGGCTGAGCGACTGGGCCGAGCAGCACGGCTACGACCTCTACCGCGACGGCCTGGTGGTGCACACCACCATCGACCGCCGGTTGCAGGAGGCGGCCACGCAGGCGGTGGAGCAGCAGGCCGACCTGCTTCAGCAGGTGGCCGACGCCGAATGGAGCCAGCGCAGCCTGCGCTCGGCATCGAGCGACCCGCGCAGCTACGCCCGCGCGAAAGGCGAGCCGTTCGCCCACTTCTGGGCCGCGCGCCCGGGCCTGCTGGCGGCAGCGGTGCGCGAGACGGCGGAGTTCCGGAAGGCGGTGGCTGCCGGCGCCACCCCCGAGGCGGCCCTCGACAAGCTGTCGGCCGATGCGGCCTTCATGACCCGGGTGCGGGCCGCCAAGACCCGGCTCGAAGCCGGCTTCGTGGCGATGGACCCGACCACCGGCGCATTGAAGGCCTGGGTGGGCAGCCGGGAGTTCGCCCGTGACCAGTTCGACCATGTGGCGCAGGCCGAGCGCCAGCCGGGCTCGACCTTCAAGGCTGTGGTGTACGGCGCGGCGCTCGAGCAGGGCATTGCGCCGGACCGGACCTTCGTCGACGCACCGATCGAGGTGCCGCTGCCCGGCGGCCGGGTCTGGCGCCCCACCGACATGAGCGGCACCAGCGGCGAACCGATGACGCTGCGCGAAGGCCTGGTGCGTTCGAAGAACACCATCACCGCGCAGGTGATGCAGGAGGTGGGCGTCGACAACGTCGTGCGTTTCGCCAAGGCGATGGGCGTCACCGAAAGCCGGCTCGACCCGGTGCCCTCGCTCGCCCTGGGCACCAGCCCGGTGACGCTGCTGGAGATGGTCAACGTGTACGCGACCATCGCAGCCGAAGGCCGCCACCACCTGCCGCTTTTCGTCACCCGGATCTCCGACCATCACGGCAAGGTGCTGGCCGAGTTCGGCCCGCAGGAACGCACCGCGATGTCGAGGGAGTCGGCGGTGGAACTCATCGACATGCTGCGCGGGGTGGTCAACCGCGGCACCGGCACGCAGGTGAAAACGCGCTTCGGCGTGGTGGCCGACGTGGCAGGCAAGACCGGCACCACCCAGAACAACACCGACGGCTGGTTCATCCTCATGCACCCGAAGCTGGTGGCCGGCGCCTGGGTCGGCTTCAACGATTCGCGGGTGACCATGCGCAGCACCTACTGGGGCCAGGGCGGGCACAACGCCATCCTGCTGGTGGGCGACTTCTTCCGGCGCGTGCAGAAGGCCGAGCTGGTGGATGCGCAGGCCACCTTCCCGCCACCGGCGCGCCCGGCCCCGGCCGCGTCCGAACCCATGGGTGAAGGCTGGGCCGTCGAGCCGGACCCCGCCGCATCGGTGCCCACCGATGAAGCGCCGCCGCCGATGGGCCAGGGCGTGCTGACGGGCCAGGACGGCGAGGCGGTGATGATCGGCGAGCCGGCCGCGTCGCCGCCGTCGGCCCCGGCCTCCGGCCCCTAGTGTCCTGTCGCAGAAATACGTTTCGCGATCCGCTCGATCTTTTGCAGGATTGAGTCGGCGGTGGCAACCCACTGGAAAGGCGTGGCGTCGGCGTTGTAGCGTTGCACGAACAGCTCG
>NZ_SWAR01000026.1 GCF_006386545.1 Methylibium rhizosphaerae
TGCACCGCCGGCAGAAGCAGCCGGCAGTTCTCGCCAACCTGTTTGGAGCGCCTCATGTTCGGTACGCGGCAGCCTGACCGGTTGTTAGACATTTACCCGCCTGCTCAATAACAGGCCCTAGCAACCGGCGCTCCCGGCCGGGCATCGGCGCCGATGCCTCGGCCGGCGGCAGGGAATCCCCTTGACCTTCCCACAAGGTGAAGGTCCAGACTGCAGCACAACAACAACGGGAGCCCCCATGCCGACACCCGATGCGCACCACGAGCATGCCCACCATGGGCATGCTGCCCACCACGACCACCACGACCACCACGACCACGGCCATGCAGCCCATCCGGCTGCCGCGCCACAGCCGGCATCGCGTGCGGGCGAAGCGGGCCAGGTCGAATACACCTGCCCGATGCATCCGCAGGTGCGGCAGATGGGCCCGGGCCATTGCCCCATCTGCGGCATGGCGCTCGAACCGGTGGTGGCCACCGCCGACCAGGGCGAGAGCCCCGATCTGCGCGACATGACCCGCCGCTTCTGGGTCGGCACCGCACTCACCGTGCCGGTGTTCGCCCTCGAGATGGGCGCCCACCTGTTCGACATCCACCACCTCATGGCACCGCAGACCTCGAACTGGGTGCAGCTGCTGCTCGGCACGCCGGTGGTGCTGTGGGCCGGCTGGCCCTTCTTCACCCGCGCGCTGGCCTCGTTGCAAAACCGCAGCCTCAACATGTTCACGCTCATCGCGCTCGGCACCGGTGCCGCCTGGCTGTACAGCCTGGTGGCGACGCTCGCACCGGGCGCCTTCCCGGCCGAGCTGCGCGGCGACGGCGGCGCGGTGGCCGTGTATTTCGAAGCGGCCGCCGTCATCACCGTGCTGGTGCTGCTGGGCCAGGTGCTGGAACTGCGGGCCCGGGAAAAGACCTCCGGCGCCATCAAGGCGCTGCTCGGCCTGGCGCCCAAGACGGCTGTCAGGGTCCGGCCCGACGGCTCCGACGAGACGGTGCAGGTCGACGCCATCCAGGTGGGCGACCTGCTTCGCGTGCGCCCCGGCGAGAAGGTGCCCGTGGACGGCGAGCTGACCGACGGCCGCGGCAACGTGGACGAGTCGATGGTCACCGGCGAACCCATCCCGGTGGCGAAGGCCGTGGGTTCGAAGGTGACCGCAGGCACGCTGAACCAGACCGGCGGCTTCGTCATGCGCGCCGAGAAGGTCGGCGCCGACACCCTGCTGTCGCAGATCGTGCACATGGTGGCGGCCGCACAGCGCAGCCGCGCGCCGATTCAGCGCATGGCAGACCAGGTCGCCGGCTGGTTCGTGCCGGTGGTGATCCTGGTGGCCGCGCTGACCTTCGGCGCCTGGCTGGCCTGGGGTCCGTCGCCGGCGTTCAGCTATGCGCTCATCACCGCGGTGGCGGTGCTCATCATCGCCTGCCCCTGTGCGCTGGGCCTGGCGACGCCGATGTCGATCATGGTGGGCGTGGGCAAGGGGGCCCAGCACGGCGTGCTCATCCGCGATGCCGAAGCGCTGGAAAAGATGGAGAAGGTCGACACCCTGGTGGTCGACAAGACCGGCACCCTGACCGAAGGCCGTCCGAAGGTGGTGCACATCGAGACCGCCGCCGGCTTCACGGCCGACGAGGTGCTGCGCAAGCTGGCCAGCGTCGAGCGCGCCAGCGAGCATCCGCTGGCGATGGCCATCGTGATGGATGCGCAGGAGCGCCGGCTGGCCCTGTCGCCGGTGACCGACTTCGATTCGCCGGTCGGCAAGGGAGTGGTCGGAACGGTCGACGGCGAGAGCATCGTGTCGGGCAGCGCGAGGTTCCTGGCGGAGCATGCCATCGCTACGTCGGCTCTGGACGCCGCCGCGGAGCAGCAGCGCCAGAAGGCTGCCACCGTCATCTTCGTCGGCGTGGGCGGCCGGCTTGCCGGCTTCGTCGCGATCGCCGACCCGATCAAGGCCACCACGCCCGAGGCGCTGCGGGCGCTCGCGGCCGCCGGCGTGCGGGTGGTGATGCTCACCGGCGACGGCGCCACCACCGCGCAGGCGGTGGGCCGGCAGCTGGGCATCGCCGAGGTGGTGGCCGACGTGCTGCCCGAGGACAAGGCCGCGGTGGTCAAGCGCCTGCAGGGCGAAGGCCGCGTGGTCGCGATGGCGGGCGACGGCGTCAACGATGCACCGGCACTGGCCCAGGCCACGGTGGGCATCGCCATGGGAACCGGCACCGACGTCGCGATGGAAAGCGCCGGCGTCACGCTGCTCAAGGGCGACCTGATGGGCATCGTTCGCGCGCGCACCCTCTCGCGCGCCACCATGCGCAACATCCGCGAGAACCTGGTGCTGAGCTTCGCCTACAACGTCGCGGGCATCCCGCTGGCCGCCGGCGTGCTGTACCCGTTCTTCGGGCTGCTGCTGTCGCCGGTGGTGGCCGCGGCGGCCATGGCGCTGTCGTCGGTGAGCGTGATCGGCAACGCGCTGCGCTTGCGCACCGTGAAGGTCGAGTGAGCACGGCAGTGCTCCTCCAGCGCTTCAATCGGTGCGCAGCTCGCGCGCCGGTTTCTTCACCTGCAGCCGGCCGACGTGGTCGACCAGCGCCGCAATGCGCGCATGCACGTAGCTCTCGGGGCGGCAGTTCGGACCGCGGCACTCGTCGGCCGCTTCGAGCCGGTAGGCCTGGCCCCATACGGGCATCTCGCGCGGACCGTGCGCGGCCACCGTCGCCCGCCCGTCGATCACTTCGTACAGCCGCCGCGCCGGCAGCAGACCCTGGTTGCGCTGCGCGAGCAGGGTCAGGTCGGGTGGAGCCTGCTGCAACTGCCCTGCCAGGCTTCCCTGCCCCTTGCCGTCGACGCCGTGGCATCCGGCGCAGCTCCTGTCGAACTCCTGCCGGCCGAGTTCGGCGCGCGTCGGGCCGCTGCGCGCACCCGAGCCGGCGCATCCGGCCAGCGCCAGGGACAGCACGGCAATGGCAAATGGGGCATGGCCTGCAAGCATGGGGGCAGCTCCTGGTGAGGTGTGTGATGGGGCCAGCGTAGGCGGCGACTGCGCCAGCCGGATTGATCTGCGTCACCTGCGCGCGCGCTCTGCCAGGCCGATCACGCGCTGCACCTTTCCGCCTGCGCCTCGCCGGGGCGGATGACCCGCCCGGCAGACGATGCGCACCCGCCGAAGTCCCTGGGCCTTCAGGTAGCCGCCGAGCACGGCCTTGGCCCGGCCCAACGAAGCCAGCGCCGCCTCGCCTTGTGCGCCGGTGGCCAGTTGCAGCTCGGCGGCGCCCAGCTGCTCGAGCTGGAAGTCGAACAGTCCCGCGTCGTCCTCGAGCACCGTACACAGAGCCAGCGGCATCAGCCGGACGACGTTGTCCCCGCTGCCCAGGCACAGCATCTCGTCATGCCGCCCGACCACGTCGATGGCAGGCAGCGGCGAGCCGCATTCACAGGGGCTTGCATGCACGGCGATCCGGTCGCCCAGGTCGTAGCGGAGCAGCGGCTGCACCCGATTGGCCAGATTGGTCAGCAATGTCGTCGTGCCCAGCTCGCCCGAAGGCACGCTGCGGCCGTGCTCGTCCACCGACTCCAGGATGGCCCAGTCGCTGTTCAGATGGAGCCGGCCGCAGCGGCACTGCGACGCCAGCGCCAGAAACTCCGATGCGCCGTAGCTGTCGATCACCGGGCAGTCGAAGGTCTGCTCGACGAACCGGCGCATGGTCGGCGTGAGGGTCTCGCCACCGGTCCACACCTCCCGCGGTCGCGCCGACAGGCGACCTGCCGCGAACTCCTCTGCCAGCAGCACGGCCGCACTCGGATAGGTTGCGAGGATGGTCGGTGCCATGGCGTTCAGCTCGGCCACCATCTCTCGCGTCGGCCGCAGGAACGAAAGCTCGCTCAGCCTGGTGGCCAGCGCCGGATTGAGCCGCCGCAGCCGCCGCATCGAAACGACGCCAGCGAAATGCCCTTCTGTGGCCCCGACGAAAACAATGCGCTCTCCGAGATACCACGGGTCGAGCCAGCGCCTGGCTGACCATGGCCGGCGCAGCGCTTCCAGTGCGTCGTACACCGCCATGGCAAGGCCGTCCTGTACGAAGATGCCTGCTTCGCCCGTGCTACCCGAGCTTTGCCAGACGGTGTAGTGCCCAAGATACGGCTGCGCAATACGCCGGCTGTCCGCGGTGAAACGCCGCAAGCCGTCGAGCGTGAGTCGCGGGTCGGCAACCCACTCGTCGAAGCAGCTCATCAACTCCGGTTTGCGGGTGACCGGCAAGTCCTCGAGCCGCAGCCTCGACGGGTCGACGCCGCTCAGCAGGCGACGGAACAGCGGTGAATCGCGACGAGCCGTGTCGACCAGCGTTGCCAGGCGCCTGGCCTGCAGCGCCCCGAGCATGCGAGCGCCGCCGGCGCAAGCGCCGGCCACCTCGCCGGCCCTGGCGCTCCACAGCCACGGATCGAAGGGGGACGGTTGGGTCATCTGCCTGCCTGCACGTCGAACATGGCCTGCCCCTGAAGCGAGCCAGCGCTCGGCCGCAGTCTGTGCCTCGCGCCGACCCACACCTTGATGTGAAGCAACGCACCGATTCTCGTGCGACGGCGCCGCGCGGTGCAGGTGCCGCCCGTGCGCCTGCACCGCACCTGACAGACGCTACTGCAGCACCGCTTCCACCTGGGGAAATCGGTACTCTCGGCCGATCATGGCCCGCACGTAGAGGTAGTTGCACAGCGCACGCTCGCTCAGCGCGTCCATCGTGACCTGGCCGCTTGCGTCGCACGGGAAGGTGTAGGCGCGCCCCGCGTCGAACAGCGAGCGGAACCGCAGCTCGTAGTGCCGGCCGTCTTGCGAAGCCATGGTCGAAGCGTTCATTGCGGGCTCCATGTTCGTCGACTCGATGAAGACAACATAGGCCTCGCCTGCAAACAGCCACGCACGGATGCGAAGCAACGTGGAACAACGCGTAAACCTCCGGTGACGCCAGTGCAACCCGCTCACAGGGACGGGCCGGTGCCGTCTACCGCAGCAGCAGCCCGCCCGAGGCTTCCCCGGCCGGCTGCAGCGGCCCGAGCGGGTTGCTCTGCTGCTCGGTGCGCTGGACCTGCGGCTCCCCGCCGTGGTTGCGGAACAGCACCAGGTCGTCCCGCACGATCAGCAGTCCCTCGAAGTGCCAGCCCGTCACCAAGGTCGTGCGCCGGAAGTTGAGGAAGTCGAGCAGGAAGGCCCCCGTGCGCTGGCGTGTCTGCTCGCTGAGCTTGAACTCGTAGGCCCGGCAGGCCTGCCGGGCAACGATGCAGTCGCGAATGCCGGCATCCAGCAGGTCGAGCGGGATGCTGGGGTTGGGTGCGATCCTGGCCACCACCTCCGGGTAAGGCACCTCGCGCATGTTGGCGCTGTCGTGCAGATCGAAGCCCAGCTCGCGCAGCTCGGACGTGCGGGTGCGATACGGCACCACCCGCTCGATGGCCGCGCGCGCCTCGTCGAAGCTCGCAAAAGGCGACGCCGTGCGGATGCTGCCGTGCGGCAGCAGGCTCGCGCAGCCGCTGGCCAGGCACGGCAGCAGCAGCCATGCAAGGCTGCCGACGCCGCGGGGGCGCGCAGGTACTGGGTTGATGCCGCGCAAGCCGATGGGCTGCGATGTGGACACGGCGTGGCGATCCAACACCACCACCTTCAGGAAGGCCCCAGCGCGCATGACGACCAGGCCGCCGTCATCCCGCACACGGGTCGACCGATTGCTCGATGTCGATAGCGATGGCGTTCATGAGTCAGCGCAGCGCCGCGCCATCCCAGCGGAACACGCGCGCCGAGGCTTCGCCCGGTCGCTGGATCCTCAGCTCGATGACCTGCGGCGCCTGCGGAACTGCAGGGAACCTGAGCGTGCCCTCGCGGTGATGGCCCCCGGGTGCGGCGCCGGTCCACGCGACCGGTCGCACTTCGGTGCCATCGACAACCAGCACCGCCGTGCTCACCAGGTCGTCGCTCAGGTCCGCGCTGTGGGTATCGAGTACGACGGCGAACTCCCATTCCGAGGCGCCCGGCCCAATGGCCTTGGGAGTGACCTTCACCGTCACGCCGCGCTCGCTCGAGCTCTGGGCGGCCGGTGCCTGCGCCTGGGCGAAGCCGGACCATGCGATGGCCATGGCCGATATCGCGACGGCGGCGAGTTCGATGAGCAGTCGATGTCGCAGCGTCTGCAGTCTCATGTCGTGGCTCCTTGGTCGCTGAAGTGCGTTCAAGACTAGCCATGCTCCCGGCCGCGGCATTGATGCATGTCAACCCCGTCACCGACGCCGGGCCTACCCTGACTTCATGTGCCGACTGCCCTTCCTCCGCCGCTTCATCGCCGCGGTGCTGCTTGCCATGCCCTTGTGCCTGCCTGCATGGGCGGGCGACGAGCCCACCGGGCGGCAGGTGCTCGAGCGGGTGGAGAACCTGCTGTGGGCCCGCACGCTGCAGGGGCGCTACGAAATGCAGATCGTCACGCCGCGCTGGCAGCGCACGCTGGCGCTGCGTGTCTGGATGGACCGCCCGAAGCGCACGTTCATCCGCATCGATGCGCCGGCCAAGGAAGCAGGCATCGGCTCGCTGCGCATCGGCAACGAGATGTGGAATTACCTGCCGAGCGTGGAGCGCACGATCAAGGTCCCGCCGTCGATGATGCTGCAGCCCTGGATGGGCTCGGACTTCACCAACGACGATCTGGTGAAGGAAAGCAGCATCCTGGACGACTACACGCACGACATCGCGGATGCGCCGCCGGTCGACGGCCATCCGGTGCACCGGGTCGTGGCCACGCCCAGGCCCGATGCGGCCGTGGTGTGGGGGCGCGTCGTCTACTTCGTGCGCAAGTCGGACTCGATCCCGCTCAGGCAGGAGTACTTCGACGAACGCGGGGAGCTCGTGCGCGTGATGACCTTCACCGACGTGCGAGAGGTCGGCGGGCGCCGCCTGCCCACCCGATGGGAAATGCGCCCTGTCGCCAAGGCAGGACACGCGACCACGGTGCAGCTCATGGACGCCGTCTTCAACGCGCCGCTGGACGATGAAGTGTTCACGCAGCGTCACCTGCAGCGCCGCTGAGCGATTCGCACGCGGCGCCTGGGCGGCTGCGCTTGTGGCGGCGGCCGCCGGCGCCCAGGCCCAGGAGGCGCCGCCGTCGGTCTCCGGGTACTTCAAGAGCCTGCTGATCGATTCGCGCAGCATCGTGCCGCCGCACGATCGCTACACGCTCGGGCTGGGCCGCCTGCGCCTGGAGCTGAAGGGGCCGATCTCCGACAGGCTCTCCGTCGATGTGCAATACGACAACGAGCTGCTGCTGGGCGACTACCTGCGCACCGGCGACTTCCGGGCCGCCAAGGAGCGCGAGCCGCCGACCTGGTGGCACGCCCAGGCGAACTACCTCGACTCCGGGCACGCCTACGGTCTGCACCGCCTGCACCGGGCGTCGATCGCTGGGTCGTTCGGCGACACCGACGTGCGCTTCGGCCGCCAGCGCATCGCCTGGGGCACCGGGCGCTTCTGGAGCCCGCTGGACATCCTGAACCCGCCGTCTCCCACGGCCCTCGAGCGCGAGGAGCGCATTGGCGTCGACGCGATCCTGGTCGAGCACAAGCTCGGGGCCGTCTCACGCGCCGCCGTCGTCCTGGCACCGCACCACCTGCGTCGCGATGCCAGCTTCGCCGCAATGTGGCACGACAACCGAGGCGGCTTGGACTTCTCGGTGGTGGCGGGCCGGTTCCGTCGCGACACGGTTGCCGGCCTGGACCTGGCCGGCCAGATCGGCGCCACCGGAGTGCGCGCGGAGATCACGCGGGCCTGGGGACCGGGGGGTGGCACGCGTGTCCTGCTCGGCGCCGACCACGCGTTCGCCAACACCGTGACCCTCAGCGGCGAGCTGTTCAACGACGGCGCCGCCGTGCCGGATCGCAGGCGCCATGCCGGCGTGGCGGTGCGCTACGAGCTCACACCCTTGTGGACGACGTACCACGAGCTGGTGGCCAACCTGGAGGACGGCAGCCGCTACTACCGGCCCGCGCTCACCTGGTCGCCACGAGAGAACCTCGACCTGACCGTGGGAGCGCAGTTCTTCAGCGGCCGCCCGGGCAGCGAGCTCTCCTCCCTGCCGCGCGTGCTGTACCTGCAGCTGCAGTGGTTCTTCTGACTTGACGCCGCTCAAGGATGGCAGGCCGGCCACCTTCTATCTTGCTGGCATGGACAGACCCTCCGCGATCGATGTCAACCGCACGCGGATGACGGACGAGCTCATCGTGCGCATCGAAGGTCTCACGCGCGAGTACCGCCAGGACGCCATCACCGTGCAGGCGCTCGACGGCATCGACCTCGAGATCCGGCGCGGCGACTTCGCCGTGCTCGTCGGCCCCTCGGGCTCCGGCAAGACGACTCTGCTCAACATGATGGGCGGCCTGGACTCGCCGACCGCAGGCCGCATCTGGGTGGCCGGCATCGACGTCGGAAGCATGCGCCGGGCCGCGCTCTCGGAAATGCGGCTGCGTCACATCGGTTTCGTGTTCCAGGAGTTCAACCTCATTCCGGTGCTGTCGGCACTGGAGAACGTGGAGTTCGTGATGCTGCTGCAGGGGCGACCGCAGGCCGAGCGCCGGGTTCGCTCGATGACCCTGCTGAAGGCGCTGGGCCTCGAAGGCCTGGAGCACCGCCGGCCTTCCCAACTCTCCGGCGGGCAGCAGCAGCGTGTCGCCGTGGCACGCGCCATTGCCGCCGAGCCGACCATCGTGCTGCCGGACGAACCCACCGCGAACCTGGATTCGAAGGCCGGCGCCGCCTTGATGGACCTGATGCGCCGGCTCAACGAGGAGCAAGGCGTGACCTTCGTGTTCTCGACCCACGATCCGATGGTGGTCGAGCGCGCGCGCAGAGTCATCCGGCTGCGTGACGGCCGCATCGAGTCCGACGAGAGGAGACCCGGCTGATGCTCGCGCGGCTGGCGTGGCGCAACGTCCAGCGCAACCGTCGCCGGTCCGCGATCACGGTGGCGTCGATCGCCATCGGCCTGGCCGCGCTGACCTTCGTGTGGGCGTTCATCGACGGCATGAACCAGCAGATGATCGACAACACCACGCGCTACCTGGCCGGCGACCTGCAGGTGCACCTCGAGGGCTACCACGACGACCCGACGCTGGAGCGCACCATGGCCGACGCCTCCGAGGCGCTGCGGCGCGTGAGTGGCGACCCGGCGGTGGCCGCGGCCAGCCTTCGGCTCGAGGGCCGTGCGCTGGCCAGCCGCGGCGACAAGTCGCGCGGCGTGATGCTCGTGGGCATTGCGCCGCACGAGGAGACACAGGTGACGCGGTTGCACCATGCCGTGGTCGACGGCACGCCGCTTCGCGACGAGGCCGACTCCGGCGTGCTGATCGGGGAGCAGCTGGCCGAATCGCTCGGCCTGGCCGCGGGCGGCGAGCTGCTGTTGGTCGGGCAGGCCTACGACGGCTCCATCGCGAGTGGCCGATTCACGGTGCGCGGCGTGTTCCGCACGAACATCGACGACCTCGACGGCCTGGTCGCCGTGCTGCCGCTGACGGCGGCACGCAGCTTCTACGCCGCCCCGGAGGGCGCAACGGCAATTGCGCTGCGCCTGCGAGACCGGGATGACGCCGAGCAGGTGCGAGAGCGGATCGGCGTCTCGCTGGGCGAGCGCTACGAGGTGCTGGCGTGGCCAAGGCTGCTGCCGATGGTGGCGGTCAGCGCGCGCTTCCATGAGGTGATGGCCTACGTCGTGCTTGCCGTCTTCTTCGGGATCGTTGCGGCCGCCGTCGTCAACCCGGTCCTCATGGCGGTGCTGGAGCGCACGCGCGAGTTCGGCATCATGCTGGCGCTGGGGACGGGCCGCTCGCAACTGCTGCGCATGGTGCTCCTCGAGGCGATGATCCTCGGTGCCGTCGGCCTCGCAGCGGGCAACCTGCTGGGGCTCTCTGTGAGCGCACTGTTCGCGCGAACCGGCATCGACCTCGGCGCCTTCGGTTCGGCCGTGCGCACCATGCCCGGCCTCGAGAACGTGGTGTTCCCGGTCGTTCGGCCGGACCGCAGCGCGATGGTGTCGCTGGTCGTCTTCGCCACCGCCTGCCTGAGCGCGCTGTACCCTGCGTTCAAGGCTGCGCTGCTGGAGCCCGTGGCCGCCATCCGGGGCATCGCCACGCCGAGGCAGCGTGCTGCGCATGGCAGCGGGCAGGCGTCGCGTGCCTGGCCCGTCTTCATGCTGATCGCCGCACGCAACATCTTGCGCAATCCGCGCCGCACCGCCATTACGGCCGGGGGCACCGCGTTCGGCATCCTCGCCTTTGTCTTCCTGTTCGGCTATTTCGACGGCTTTGGCGAAGAACTGGTCGAGAACTCCACCCGCTACCTCACCGGACACGTCCAGCTGGAGCGCAAGGGGTTCCGACGCGAGCACGCGCCCGAGCTGGCGATCGGGAATGCCGATGCGGTGCTCGCTTCGCTGCGGGCGTCGCCCGAGGTCGCCGGCGCAGCGCCGCGCGTGCAGGCGCAGGCGCTGGTCAGCAGCGCGGCAAAGTCGGAGGGCGTCCTGGTGCTGGGCATCGACCCTCAGGCCGAGCGGGAAGTCACCTTCATCCACCGCACCATCGTCGAAGGCCGCGCCCTGGCCGCCGGCACCGACCGCGAGATCGTGATCGGCCGGAAGCTCGCCGACAAGCTGGGTGTGCGCCTGGGCGAAAAGGTGGTCCTCATGGCGCAGGCGGCCGACGGCGAGCTCGGCACGGCGGCGCTGCGCATCGGCGGGATCTTCTCCACCGAAAGCGGCTCGTTCGACGGCGCCATCGCTTTCGTCACGATCGGGTCGGCGCAGGCACTGCTCGGGCTCGGATCGCGCGTGTCGACGATCAACCTGCGACTTCGCGACCGCTCGGCGATGGACGGCCAGCTGCAGTCGCTGCGCGAGCGCCTGGCGCTGCCGGCCCTGCAGCTGGTGCCATGGCAGGAGCTGCTGCCGCAGGTGGACGAGATGGTTCGCCTCAACCGGGTCATCAGCAACATCGTGCTGGCCATCGCCTTCCTCGTGATCGCGATCGCCATCATGAACACCGTCTTCATGGCGGTGGCCGAACGCACCCGGGAGTTCGGCGTGATGATGGCGCTCGGCACGCCTGCGCGGGCGATCGAGCGCATGGTGGTCTATGAGACGGTGGTGCTGATGGTGGTGGCGTCGCTCATCGGTTACGGCGCCGGTACCGCGCTGGTGCTCTGGTTCGGCGGGGTGGGCATCGACCTGTCCGGCTTCTTCCAGGGCTATTCCGCGATTCCCGGCCTCACCGGCGTCGTCCATCCCAAGCTGCTTCCCGGACACATCGGCCCGCCGGGCATCGTGCTGTTCCTGGCCAGCGTGCTCGTGTCGCTGGTGCCGGCCGCGAGAGCCGCCGCGCTCGACCCGGTCAGGGCGATCCGGCACGACTGACGGCGAGACCGGCGGCACGCAACGGCCGCGGTCGGGGGTGCGGCATCGGCTGGCTGTGGCTACTCGCCTTGCACCGGCAGCCGCCGGCCTTGTGCATCGAACACCCTCACATGCTCGAGCGGCCACTGCAGCATCACGGTCTGCCCGGGCGTCACTGCGAGGCGGTGGTGCACGCACACGCACACCAGCTCGTCGGCCACGCGACCGTATAGATTCGTCATGTCGCCCGTGGGCTCGACGATGTCGACCTTCAGGCTCACCGGCCCCGCTTCGGCCGGCGCCAGGTGTTCGGGGCGCACGCCCAGCGTGACTTGCGAGCCTTCGGAGGCTTCCACACGAGGCAGCGGGAAACGGGCCCCTTCGCGAGTGACCAGCTGCAAGTCACTGCCGGCGCGCTGCACGGTGCCGGCGATGAAGTTCATGGCGGGCGAACCGATGAATCCGGCCACGAACTGATTGACCGGCCTGTCGTACAGCTGGAGCGGCGTGCCCACCTGCTCGACGCGGCCGGCGTTCATGACCACGATGCGATCGGCCAGCGTCATGGCCTCGACCTGATCGTGCGTCACATAGACCACCGTCTGACGCAGTCGCTGGTGCAGCGCCTTGAGCTCGGCGCGCATCTGCACGCGCAGCTTCGCGTCGAGGTTCGACAGCGGCTCGTCGAACAGGAACACCGCCGGCTCGCGCACCATGGCGCGGCCCATCGCCACCCGCTGGCGCTGCCCGCCCGACAGTTGCGCCGGCCGGCGGTCGAGCAGGTCGGTGATCTGCAGCAGCTGGGCCACCTTGGCCAGACGGGTTTCCTGCTCGGGCTTGGGCACCTTGCGCATCTCCATGCCGAAGGTGATGTTGTGGCGCACGTCCATGTTGGGAAACAGCGCATAGCTCTGGAACACCATGGCGATGTCGCGGTCCTTGGGTGGCACTTCGTTGACCAGGCGGCCGCCGATCCAGACCTCGCCGCTGGTCACCTCCTGCAGCCCGGCGATGCAATTGAGCACCGTGGATTTGCCGCAGCCGGAGGGGCCGACCATCACGACGAACTCGCCGTCGGCGATCTCGAGATCGACGTCGCGCAGCACCGTGTTGCTGCCGAACTGCTTGCACAGCTTGCGCAGGCTGACGGAGGCCATGGGGCTGATGCGGGCCGCTCAGGGCTCGCTGATCTGGCGCCAGCGGCTCGCCAGCGCGGTGCCCGGCACCGTGAGGGCCGGCACGGTCCCGGCCTGGGAAGACTGCGGCACATGGGTTGCCGCCTCTTTCCGGCTGCCCTCGCGCAGCGCCGCTGCCAGGTCCGACAGCTGGGCGGCCAGCGCCTCGACCAGGTCGTCCAACGTGACGATACCCACCAGCTCGCGGCGCTCGTCGGTCACGAGCAGGCGTCGCAGGCCTTCTTCGCGCATGGTGGCAATGGCCTCCTCGACACCGGCGTCGCTGGGCACGGCCACCGGCCGGCCGCTGTTGAGCTGGCCGACGGTGGTGGTATCCGCATCGAGCTTGCGCGCAAGTGCTTCGATCGCAAGGTCGCGGTCGGTCACGACACCGGCCACCCGCGTTCCTCCGGGAGAGTCTTCGGCCGTCAGCACGAGCGCGCCGATGTGCCTGTCGAGCATCAGCTGCGCGGCCTGCGAGAGGGGAAGGTGCTGGTCGACCGTGACGACGTCGCGGCGGCACAAGGTGGCAATGCTCATGGGAAGGCTCCTGCTGCAAGCCGCAGCGTGCGCCGCGCGATGTGCCGCCCGCTTGACACGCATCAACCCACGCGCGGGGCAGCCGGCCGCGGCCGTGCGGTGGCGGGCGATTGATCCAGCGCAACGCGCTGCAGGCCGCGCTTCCTAGAGTGAACGTCGAAGGGTGACACCGCCCTGGTGGAGGAAACCATGCATGTGAGCGACTTCTGCACACGCTCGGTGGTGACTTGCCGGCGCAGCACGCCGGCGGTCGAACTGGCGCGGGCGATGCGAGACCGGCACGTCGGCGACGTGGTGGTGGTGGATGACCACGACGGCGGCGTGCGGCCGGTGGGCATCGTGACCGACCGCGACCTGGCCGTGAGGGTGATGGCCAACGGCTTCAATCCGGAACGCTTCGTCGCCGAGGACATGATGCAGCCGAACCTGGTGACCGCCTTCGGCTCGGAAACCGCCTTCGACGTGATCTGGAACATGCGCACGCACGGCATCCGGCGGCTTCCGGTGGTCGACGTGCATGGGTTGCTGATCGGCATCGTGACGGCCGACGACGTGAGCGCCTTCCTCGGGCAGGAACTCACCGCCCTGTCGCGCGTGGCACCGCGGCAGGTGGAGCGCGAACAGGCGCGCGAGAACGCATAGCGCGCGGCCGCGGCACAGCACAGGAGACACACCATGAAGATGACCCTTTCCGTCATCAAGGCCGACATCGGCTCGATCGGCGGGCACATCGCGCCATCGCACGCCCTGCTCGAAAGCGTGCGCGCCCGGGTGAAGCAGCAAGGCGAAGGCCTGCTGGTCGACCACCGCGTGACCCACACCGGCGACGACATCGCGATCCTGATGACGCACCGATGCGGCGCAGGCGATGCGCGCATCCACAAGCTGGCCTGGGACGCCTTCGTGGCCGGCACGGCCGTGGCACGCGAGCAGGGTCTTTACGGCGCAGGCCAGGACTTGCTGAAGGACGCGTTCTCCGGCAACGTGAAGGGCATGGGCCCGGCCGTGGCCGAAATCGAGATGGACGAGCGGCCGAGCGAGCCGGTGCTGTTCTTCGCAGCCGACAAGACCGACCCCGGCGCCTTCAACCTGCCGCTGTATCTCGCGTTCGCCGATCCGATGTCCACCCCCGGCCTGCTGCTGTCGCCGGCCATGAGCCAGGGCTTTCGCTTCACGATCATGGACGTGAACCACACCGAGGGCGATCGCGTGATCACCCTCGAAGCGCCGCAGCAGCTGTACGAGATCGCCGCGCTCCTTCGCGACCCGGAACGCTATGTGGTGGAGTCGGTGCATTCGCGCGCGACGGGCGAGCAGGCGGCGGCCGTGGCCACCTCCCGGCTGCACAACATCGCCGGCAAGTACACCGGCAAGGACGACCCGGTGATGCTGGTGCGCACGCAGATGAACTTTCCGGCCACGGGCGAGGTGCTGGCACCTTTCGCGATCGGGCACTTCGTGGCCGGCGGCATGCGCGGCTCGCACAACATGCCGCTGATGCCGGTTCCGCAGAACACCGGCACCAGCTATTTCGACGGCCCGCCGCTGGTGAGCTGCGCAGCCCTGTCGGTGCATGGCGGACGCCTCACCGAACTGCTCGACTGCTTTGCGCACCCGTTCTGGGACGAGGTGCGCCATCGCGTTGCCGCCAAGGCGATGGACATGCGGGCGCAGGGCTTCGTCGGTGCCGCGATGCTGCCGATGAGCGAGCTCGAATACACCGGCATCACACGGTTGATGGAAGTGCTCGATGGCCGGTTCCAGGTGCGCCGCGAAAAGACCGCCGGCTAGGGGTCCACATGGCAACGCCCCGTCCATTCATCCGCTGGTTCTCCGAGCTGGGCGTGGCCGACGTCCCGCTGGTCGGCGGCAAGAACGCCTCGCTGGGCGAGATGTATCGCGAGCTCACCCGGGAGGGCGTGCGTGTGCCCGATGGCTTTGCCATCACCGCCGAGGCCTACCGCCATGTGCTGGACCAGGCCGATGCCTGGCCGCGGCTGCATGCGGCACTCGACGGCCTCGACGTGACGGATGTGGACGACCTCGCGCGTCGCGCGCAGCAGGCGCGCGAGATCGTCTATGCCGCACCGTTGCCGCCGGCGCTGGTCGAGCAGATCAAGACCGCCCATGCCCGGCTGAAGGCCGAATACGGCGATGCGCTCAGCCTGGCCGTGCGCAGCTCGGCCACTGCGGAAGACCTTCCCACGGCCAGCTTCGCAGGCCAGCACGAGACCTTCCTCAACGTTTCGGGCGAGGCGCGCCTGCTCGATGCGGTGCGGCTGTGCTTCGCCAGCCTGTTCAAGGACCGGGCGATCGCCTACCGCGTGGAGCACGGCTTCGACCACTTCAAGGTGCACCTGTCGGTAGGTGTGATGAAGATGGTTCGGGCCGACCGCGGCGCCAGCGGCGTGTGCTTCTCGCTCGACACCGAAACCGGCTTCCGCGACGTGGTGCTCGTCACAGGCGCCTGGGGCCTTGGCGAGAACGTGGTGCAGGGCACGGTGGACCCGGACGAGTTCTACGTCTTCAAGCCGACCTTCCGCCAGGGCAGCCGGTGTGTCCTCAGGCGCAGGCTGGGCGGCAAGGAGATCCGCATGGTCTATTCCAAGGGGGCCGGGCGCGAGACCACGCGCAATGTGCCGACGCCCCTGGAGGACCAGCAACGCTACTGCCTGGCCGACGCCGACGTGATGGCACTGGCCGACGCGACGCTGCGCATCGAGGCGCACTACAGCGCGAAGGCCGGCCGCCCAATGCCGATGGACGTGGAATGGGCCAAGGACGGACTGGACGGCCAGCTCTACATCGTGCAGGCCCGGCCCGAGACCGTGGTGTCGCAGCGCCCGCTCGGGCTGGTGGACGAATACAGGCTCGGCCCGCACGGCAAACCCGTCGTGCACGGGCGCGCGGTGGGCGGCAAGGTGGCCACCGGCCGTGCGCGCGTCGTGGCCGACGTGTCGCAGCTCGGCGATTTCGAGCCGGGCGAGGTGCTGGTGGCCGACACCACCATGCCCGACTGGGGCACGGTGATGAAGAAGGCAGCGGCGGTGGTGACCAACCGCGGCGGCCGCACCTGTCATGCGGCCATCGTGGCGCGTGAGCTCGGCATTCCGGCGGTGGTCGGTTGCGGCACCGCCACGGCCGCCATCCGCACCGGTGATGCCCTGACCGTTTCGTGCGCCGAAGGCAACGAGGGCCGGGTGTACGCGGGCGAACTGCCGTTCAGCAGGATCAGCACCGACGTGACCACGCTGGCGCGACCGCAGACCCACCTGATGGTGAACCTCGGCAATCCGGATGTCGCCTTCCAGACGGCGATGCTGCCCAACGACGGCGTAGGCCTCGCGCGCATGGAGTTCATCGTTGCCGAGCACATCCAGGCGCATCCGATGGCGTTGGTGCACCCGGAACGCATCGACGATGCGCAGGTGCGTGCCCGGATCGCGCAGCTCACCCGAGGCTGCGAGCGGCCGGCGGATTACTTCGTGCGCGAGCTGGCCGAGGGGGTGGCGACCATCGCCGCGGCCTTCCACCCCAAGCCGGTGATCGTGCGGATGTCCGACTTCAAGACCAACGAGTACGCCAGTCTGCTGGGCGGCCGGGCGTTCGAGCCGGACGAAGCCAATCCGATGATCGGCTTCCGGGGTGCCTCCCGCTATGCGCACCCCGCCTATGCCGAAGGCTTTGCACTCGAATGCGCGGCGATGAAGCGTGTGCGCGACGACATGGGCCTCACCAACGTGAAGCTGATGATCCCGTTCTGCCGCCGCGTCGACGAGGCCGAACGGGTGCTGGCGAGGATGGCCGAGCTCGGCCTGAAGCGAGGCGACAACGGCCTGGAGATCTACGTGATGTGCGAGATCCCGAACAACGTGGTCCAGATCGACGCCTTTGCGAAGCTGTTCGACGGCTTCTCGATCGGCTCCAACGACCTCACGCAACTGGTGCTCGGCGTGGACCGCGACTCCGACCTGCTGTCGTTCGACTTCGATGAACGGGACGCAGGCGTGATGACCATGCTGCGCTGGGCCATCGAGGGTGCCCGGCGCAACGGACGGCACGTCGGCATCTGCGGACAGGCGCCCTCGGACTACCCCGAGATGGCGCAATACCTCGTGGAGCTGGGCATCGACTCCATGAGCGTCACGCCGGACACGCTGCTCAGGACCACGCGCGATGTGCTGGCGGTGGAGGCCCGGCTCGGCCGGGCGCCGCGCACGCCGCCCACGCCACAGGAACACAAGGAGCCATGACCATGGGCCAGCCGATTTCCGCCTTGATGACGCGCCAGGTGTGGCGCGTGAGCATGGACGACACCGTCGAGCAGGTCGAAACCTTGCTCAACGCTCGCGACCTGCACTGGGTGCCTGTGGTCGAAGGCAACGGCACGGCCGTGATCGGCGTGATCAGCAGCACCGACGTCCTCCAGTTTCACGTCCGCAGGCAGGACGCCAGGAACACCCGGGCCTGGCAGCTGTGCACCTACCGGCCCATCGTGGTCACGCCGGACACCCCTGCCGAACGGGTCGCGCGGATGATGCTGGACAGCTGCGTTCATCACGTGGTCGTGGCCAGGGACAACGAGCTCGAGGGGGTCGTGTCGTCGCTGGACTTCGTGCGCCTCTTTGCAGAGGGCACGAACTGAGGACACCGGCCAACTAGGGCCTGTTAACGCTATTTGGAGCCTCACGCTTGGGTCCCTGGGGGCGCAGGCCTAGACCCGGCGGTATTGCTCGATGGAAGCCGGCTTCATCTCGATGGAGAAGCCCGGCCGCTGCGGCGGCATGTAGGCCGCGTCGCGCACGATGCAAGGGTCGATGAAGTGCTCGTGCAGATGGTCCACGTACTCGATCACGCGGCCCTGCTTGCTGCCGGATATGCACAGGTAGTCGATCATCGACAGGTGCTGCACGTACTCGCACAGGCCCACACCTCCGGCGTGCGGGCAGACCTTGAGCCCATGCCGGGCCGCCATCAGCATCACCGCGAGCACCTCGTTGAGACCACCCAGGCGGCAGGCATCGATCTGCACCACGTCGATCGCACCGCGCATGATCATCTGCTTGAAGACGATGCGGTTCTGGCACATCTCGCCGGTGGCCACCTGCATCTTCCCGTCCATCGCCATGCGGATGCGGCGGTGCCCTTCGACGTCGTCCGGGCTTGTCGGCTCTTCGATGAACCAGGGCTTCGCGAAGGCCAGGTGCTGCAGCCACTCGATGGCCTGGTCCACCTCCCACACCTGGTTGGCGTCGATCATCAGCTCGCGGTCCGGCCCCAGCACCTCGCGGGCAATGCGCAGGCGACGGATGTCGTCATGCAGGTCGCGGCCGACCTTGAGCTTGATGTGGCGAAAGCCGCTGTCGACGGCCTGCTGCGCCAGGCGCCGCAGCTTCTCGTCGTCGTAGCCCAGCCAGCCTGCCGAGGTGGTGTAGCAGGGGTAGCCGCTGGCCAGCAGTTCGGCCCGGCGCCGGGTCTGCGTGGGCGCCACCCGGTTCAGCAGCGCCAGCGCCTCCTGCGGCGTGATGCAGTCGGTGATGTAGCGGAAGTCCAGCAGCCGCACGATCTCCTGCGGGCTCATGTCGGCCACCAGCTGCCACACCGGCTTGCCGGCCGCCTTGGCCCACAGGTCCCAGGCCGCGTTCACGACGGCGCCGGTGGCCAGGTGCATGGCGCCCTTGTCGGGGCCGATCCAGCGCAGCTGGCTGTCGGAGGTGACGTGGCGCCAGAAGCGGCCCATGTCCTCGGCGATCCACTCCAGCGTCAGGCCCACGACCAGATGCTCCATCGCGCGGACGGCGGCACAGCAGATCTCGTTGCCGCGGCCGATGGTGAAGGTGAGGCCGTGGCCTTCGAGCCCCGGCTGGTCCGTCTCCAGCACGACATAGGCGGCGGAGTAGTCCGGGTCGGGGTTCATGGCATCCGAACCATCGAGCAGCCGCGAGGTCGGGAACCGCACGTCCTCGACGCGCAGCGAGCGGATGGTGGTCATCTCAGTTTTCCCTGGCGCCGAAGCGGCACCCCGATTGCACGAACCCAGCACAACCCAGCGGACGCCGCGGATCCGGCTTCGCCGGTCCGCTGGCGTCGCCCCCTCGAGGGGGAGCGGCGAAGCCGCTACGGGGGTGGTTCACTTCAGCCCTGTACCGTCCGCTGCCGCTGCTCTCCCAGCCCCTGGATGCCCAGGCGCACCGTCTGGCCCGCGACCAGGTATTTGGGCGGCTTCTGCCCCAGGCCCACGCCGGGCGGTGTGCCGGTGGCGATGATGTCGCCGGGCTGCAGGCTCATGAAGCGGCTGAGGTAGCTCACCAGCTGCCGCACGCCGAACACCATCGTGCGGGTGTTGCCGTTCTGGTAGCGATGGCCGTCGACCTCCAGCCACAGGTCCAGCTGCTGCGGGTCGGGCACCTCGTCGGCGGTGACCAGCCAGGGGCCGATCGGTCCGAAGGTGTCGCAGCCCTTGCCTTTGTCCCACTGGCCGCCGCCGCGCTCGAGCTGGATCTCGCGCTCGGACACGTCGTGGACCACGCAGTAGCCGGCCACGTGGTTCATCGCGTCGGCTTCGTCGATGTAGCGTCCGCCATCGCCGATCACCACGCCGAGCTCCACCTCCCAGTCGGTGCGGGTGGAACCGCGCGGAATCTCGACGTCGTCGTTGGGGCCGCAGATCGCGCTGGTCCACTTGCCGAAGACCACCGGCTCCGCGGGCACGGGCATGTTGGACTCGGCCGCATGGTCGGCGTAGTTGAGGCCGATGCAGATGAACTTGCCGGTGCGCCCCACGCACGGGCCCAGCCGCAGGTCCTGCTGCGGCATGCCGTCCACCAGCGGCAGCGAGCCCGGGTCGATGCCGCGCAGCCGCGCCAGGCCTTGCGCGGTGAGCACCTCGCCGGCAAGGTCGGGCACCACGGCCGACAGATCACGCACCCGGCCTTCGGCATCGAGCACGCCGGGCTTTTCCTGGCCCCGGGGGCCGTAGCGGAGCAGTTTCAAGGGAAGCGTCCTTTCAGTCGCAAGTTCAGCAGGTTCAGCAGGTCAGCAAGTTCAGATGGTGACCCCGCCGTCGACCAGCACGGCCTGGCCGGTGACGAAGCGCGACTCGTCGCTCAGCAGGTACACCACCATCGGCGAGATATCGTCGACGGTGGCCAGGCGGCCCATGGGCTGGCGGGCAATGAAGTCCTTCTCGGCCCGCACCGGATCGGGTGCACGGGCGATGCGCTGGCGCAGCGACGGAGTATCGACCGTGCCGGGGCACAGGGCGTTGCAGCGCAGGCCCCGCGCAACGAAATCTGCCGCGATCGCCTTGGTGAGGCCGATCACCGCCGCCTTGGTGACCCCGTAGGCGAAGCGGTTCGGGAAGCCCTTGATCGACGACGCCATCGAGGCCATGTTGAGGATGGCCGGCGAGCTGCCCGCAGCCGCCTTGTCGAGCATGCCGGGCAGGAAGGCGCGGGTCATGCGGTACATGCTCTTGACATTGAGATCGAGGCTGAAGTCCCAGGCCGCTTCGTCGCAGTCGAGCACCGTGCCTTCGTGCACGAAGCCGGCGCAGTTGAACAGTCCGTCCAGCGCCGGCAGGTCCCGGGCCAGCGACTCCACCGCAGACGCATCGCGCACGTCGAGCACCTTCGTCCGCATGCCGGGTGCCTCGCCGACCAGCGTGTCGAGCAGGTCGGCGCGTACGTCGGTGGCGATGACCTGCGCACCCTCGCGCAGGCAGGCGATGGCGCTGGCGCGGCCGATGCCCTGGCCGGCGGCGGTGATCAGGAGGGTCTTGCCTTTCAGGCGCATGGGAGGGCTCCCTGGAAATCGTCGGGCGTCACGGCAATGCGCGGTCCAGGTGCACGTACCCGCCGTCGGGATGCAGCCATTGGCCGGTGGTGTGCGACGCGCGGTCCGACAGCAGGAACACCACCTGGTCGGCGATCTCCTGGTCGGTGGTCATCCGCTGGCCCAGGGGAATCCGGCGCCCGATGCCGGCGAGCGCGGCTTCAGGATCGGGGCGCGAAGAGATCCAGCGCCGGTACATCGGCGTCATGACCTCCGCCGGCAGCACCGCATTGACCCGCACGCCCTGCCCCGCCAGCGCAGCCGCCCATTCACGCGTCAGCCCCAGCAGCCCGGCTTTCGACGCCACATAGCCGCTGGTGCCGCCCTGGCCGGTGAGAGCGGTCTTGGAGGCGATGTTCACGATGGCCCCCTGCCGTGCGACCAACTGCTCGCGGCACAGGTGAGCCATCAGGTAGCAGTGCACCAGGTTCGCCTCCAGCGAGCGCCGGAACGCCTCGCAGCCGGCCTCCAGACCCACGCCGTCGTTGCTGCCGGCGTTGTTCACCAGCCCGTCGATGGCCTGGAAGCGGGCCACGGTCTGCGCCACCGCGTCGCGGCAGGCGGACTCGTCGGTCATCTCGAGCCGGAAGAAGGCGAAGCGCGGCTGCAGCACGCGCAACTCCTGCTCGATGGCCGGCTCCAGCGCGTGCCGGTCGAACACCACCGGAATGGCCTGCTCGCGGGCCAGCTGCCGGCAAATCGCGGCGCCAATGCCGGCACCGCCGCCGGTGACGATGACCACCTTGTCCTTGAGATGCAGATCCATTGCTTGCTCATTTCCCCTTGTTCACGCGGGCGCCCGGGTCACATCACCGCCCCCAGCTGCCAGGGCACGAACTCGTTGTCGCCCAGTCCGTGCTGTTCGCTCAGGGTGGGCTGGCCCGATGCCACGGCCAGCATGAGCCGGAAGATACGCTCGCCCGCCTCGGCCACGCCAAGGGTGCCGTCGATGATCTCGCCGGCATTGAAGTCCATGTCCATGCTCATGCGCCGGTACATCGCGGTGTTGGTGGCGAGCTTGAGCGACGGCACGGGCTTGCAGCCGTAGGTGGACCCGCGGCCGGTGGTGAAGCAAATCAGGTTCGCGCCGCCGGCCACCTGGCCGGTGGCCGACACCGGGTCGTAGCCCGGCGTGTCCATGAACACCAGGCCGCGGCTTTGCACGGGCTGCGCGTACTCCACCACGTCCATCAGCGTGCTGCCGCCCCCCTTGGCCACCGCGCCCAGCGACTTCTCCAGGATGGTGGTGATGCCGCCGGCCTTGTTGCCCGGCGAGGGGTTGTTGTTCATCTCGGCGCCGTTGCGCGCGGCGTAGTCCTCCCACCACTGCAGCCGCGACATCAGCCGCTGCGCCACCTCGGGCGATGCGGCGCGCGCGGTCAGCAGGTGCTCGGCGCCATAGATCTCCGGCGTCTCCGACAGGATGGCCGTGCCGCCATGGCGCACCAGGAGATCGACTGCCGCGCCCAGCGCCGGATTCGCACTGATGCCCGAGTAGCCGTCGGAGCCGCCGCACTGCAGGCCGACCACCAGGTGCGAGACGGGCAGGCGTGTGCGCCGAGCCAGTGCCGCCGGCACGGCCAGTTCGCGCACCAGCGCCTGTCCGAGATCGATCGCCTCGCGCGTGCCGCCGGCATCCTGGATGGTGAGCATGCGGATGCGCTCGCGTGCGGTGGCATCCAGGCCTTCGACCAGTGCATCGACCTGGTTGACCTCGCAGCCCAGCCCCACCACCAGCACCGCGGCGAAGTTCGGATGGGCGGCATAGCCGCGCAGCGTGCGCCGCAGCAGCTCGAGGCCTTCGCCATCGCTCATGCCGCAGCCGCTGCCATGGGTGATGGCCACCACGCCGTCCACACCGGGCAGCGTGGCGAGCGCGGGGCCGCTGAAGGCTTGCGCGATCGCCTTGCACACCGTGGCCGAGCAGTTCACCGAGGAGACCACGCCGATGTAATTGCGGGTTCCGGCGCGGCCATCGGGGCGCAGGTAGCCTTCGAAGCTCGCGTGTTCGCCGGCGGCCACGTGCGCCGCCTGCCCGCCGGCCGCGGCGCGCGGCGGCAGCGACTGACCCATGCCCACGTTGTGCACATGCACGTGTTCGCCGGGCTGGATGTCGGCAGCTGCCATGCCGATGGGCAAACCGTACTTCAGCACGGCCTCGCCGCGCGCGATCGGACGCAGCGCGATCTTGTGACCCGCCTCGATCGGGTCCTTCACTCGAATCGTCGTGCCGCCGGTCGATGCAATGTCCGCGTCCGGCGCGAGTGCGACGCGTGCGACCGCAACGTTGTCAGCAGGGTGGAGCACGATCAGCGCAGGCACGGGCGGGCGGTCAGTCGACATGGAACACGCACTCCATCGACGCCCAGTGTTCACCGGCCGAGCGGCTGGGCAAGGGCCGCTGGCAGGGGCTGCAGAAGGTCCACCAGCGGCGGGTTTCCGGGTCGGCGGCGATCGCGGCCATGTCCGCCTCGTAGTCGCTGCCGTGATATTCCCAGTAACCGAAGAGCAGGTTCTCCGGCTCGCGCAGGAAGATGGTGTAGTTGCGGATGTTGGACGCGGCCAGCCGCGCCAGAACGGCCGGCCATACGGCGGCGTGCAGCCGCTTGTATTCGGCGATGTGGTCCGGCTCGATGCCGATCACCATGCCCATGCGTTGCATCGAAGGCTCCATGTTCAGTGCGGCGGCAGCAGCGCTGCCTGCAGGCGCGGCTGCGCCAGTTCGGGCAGGTGCAGGCGCGCCAGCTCGACCAGGGGTTGAAGTCGGCGCGCCTTCTTTTGCTCATGGTTCTGCGCAATGTCGGACAGTCGGTGCGCGAGGAACGGATTGAGCAGGCGGTCCCGCAGGCCGGCGAGGTAGCGGCGCGCGTCGTCGCCCTCCCCCAGCGCGTCGAACACCGGCAGCACCTCCTGCTGCCAGGCGCCTTCGAGCGGCTGGCGCAGTGCCGGCTCCTGCATCGCCTGCAGCACCGTCATGTCGGAGCCGAACCCGCCCTTGATCCACAGGTCGGCCAGCACCGTGTGGCCGAGGTTGAGCAGGAAGAGCTTGAGCCGCTCGAAACGCCCGAGGTCGGCGGTCACCACCACGGCAGGATGCACGCAAGGCAGCGTCAGACCCGGCTGCGCTTCGACGGCCCACAAGGCGTAGGGCTCCGCCACCGCGCCGACGGGCTCCAGGGCCTCCGACACGATGCGGTCCACCAGCGAGTTCGCCCAGACCACCCGGGCTTCCATCCAGTCGATGAACGCGGGCGCGCATTGCCAGTCACGCGCCAGCTGCAGGACGACCTCGCGCAGCCGGGCGCCATTGCGCGACACCAGCTCGCAAGGCAGCAGGGTCATGCCGGCATCGGGCCGTGCCTGCCAGCGGTCGTGCAGCAGGACCAGCAGCTTCGCGGGAAAGCCAGCCGGTGCCGGCGCCGCACGGTCCAGCAGCGCGGCACCGTCGGCGGCCGACAGGGCCCAACCGCCATCGCCGGTGTTGGACACGATCACCTGCACCGGCCCGCGGGCGCGTTCGCGCACGGCCTGCCAGTCAACGCCGGCATGAAAGGCTTCGCGCACCGAGCGGCAGGTACGGCGCATCTCCACCGGCTGCCCGTCCGCCAGGCCGCGCACGATCACCTCGAAGCCCTCCGCACGCGCCAGGGCCTGGGTGCGCCGGGTGCTGACCGGGTTGCCGGTGGTCTGGACGACGGTGATGCCGCCCAGGGCCTCGCCGCGCTCGGCGGCCTCGCTGACGAAGAGATCGACATGCGCCTGCAGGAAGCGGCTGGTGCCGAACTGCAGGATGGGATGGCCGGCGCTCATCGCTTCCGCTTCGATCAGCACTCGACGATGGCCTTGATCACGCCTTCGGCCGGATCCAGCAGCCGCTGGAAGCGCTGCGGCACCTCCGACAGCGCGAGCCGGTGCGTGGCCAGCGCGGCATCGGGCACCAGGCCTGCCTTCATCGCCTGCATCACCGTCTCGAAGTCCTCGGTGGTGGCATTGCGGCTGCTCAGCAGCGTGGTCTCGCGGCGATGGAACTCGGGGTCCGAG
The DNA here is from genome assembly GCF_006386545.1 of Methylibium rhizosphaerae. Classification (GTDB taxonomy): domain Bacteria; phylum Pseudomonadota; class Gammaproteobacteria; order Burkholderiales; family Burkholderiaceae_C; genus Pseudorivibacter; species Pseudorivibacter rhizosphaerae. The sequence continues at coordinate 24,989 of NZ_SWAR01000026.1, forward strand.
AAGCGGATGTCGCCTTGCACGATGGACACCAGCACGTAGCGCCCGCCATGGGCAACGAAGCGGAAGCCGCGCTCCATGGCCTGGGCGTTGCCGGTGGCGTCGAACACCACGTCGAAGAACTCGCCCTGGCTCAGCCGCGCCAGTTCGGCCTCGTCGCCCTCCCCCAGCGGGACGGCGGCGGCCACGCCCACGTGCCGCAGCGCAAAGTCCAGCCGCGGCTGTCGGCCGTCGATGGCGGTCACCGTGGCGCCGCGCAGCCTGGCGAAGATCATCGCCGCCAGGCCGATCGGCCCGGCGCCGACCACCAGCACGCGCTGCCCGGCGGCGACCTCGCCGCGGCGAACCGCGTGCGCACCGATGGCAAGAAACTCGAGCATGGCAGCCTGGTCCAGCGTGATGCCTTCGGCCTTGCCGACGAAGCGCCGCGGCACGGTGAGGTATTCGGTGAACGCGCCGTCGCGGTGAACACCCAGCACCTGGATGTTCACGCAGCAGTTGGTCTTGCCCTGGCGGCAGGCCGCGCAGCGGCCACAGGACAGGTAGGGCATGACATAGACGGGCTCGCCCGGCGTCAGGCCGCTGTCGGCATCGGCCTCCTCCACCACGCCCGACAGTTCGTGCCCCATGACGCGCGGATAGGCGAGGTACGGCTGGTGGCCGGTGAAGATGTGCAGGTCGGTGCCGCACACACCGACCCGCTTCACGCGCAGCAGGACGTCCCCGGGCGCGCGCTCAGGCCGCGGGCGCTCCAGCGCCTGCAGGTTTCTCGGTGATTCGCAGATGACGGTCAGCATGGGATGGAGTGGTGATGAGGCAGGACGCGGGCGCAGTCGTCAGCGCGTGGCGAACAGCCCGTACAGGCGCATCGCGTTGGCGCCGAACAGGTCTGCCCGGTCGGCGTCCGACATCGCCGGATCGATGGCCGCGAACAAGGCCCGGCTCATCTCGAGCCAGTCGGGGTAGTGGCCGGCCAGTCGCAGCACCGGCCAGTCGCTCCCCCACAGCAGGCGCCGCGGGCCGAACAGCTCCCACAAGGCATGCACATAGGGGCGCAGCGCTTCGGCGCTGCGGCGCGGGCCGGCTTCGGTGAGCAGACCCGAGACCTTGCAGCACACCTGCGGCAGTGCGGCCAGCGCCGCCATGCGGCTGCGCCACGGCTCCAGCTCGCCGCTCGCGATGGGAGGCTTGGCGCCGTGGTCGATCACGATCCGCAGGCCGGGATGGCGTGCCGCGAAGCCGTGCAGCGCTTCCAGGTGACGGGTGAGCACCAGCGCGTCGAAGACGAGGCCGTGCTGCACCATCGCGCGGGCGCCGCCGTCGACGGCGCGATCGGCGATCCAGTCGTCATCCGGCAGGTCCTGCAGCATGGGCCGCAGCCCCTTGAGCTTCGAACGGGCGGCCAGGGCGGCGATGCGTTCGGGCGCATCCGCCGCCTTCAGGTCGGTCCAGCCCACCACGCCCCAGATGAAGCGGTGCTGGTCGGCCAGGTCCAGCATCCAGCGTGTGTCGTCCTCGCTGGGCAGCGTCTGCACCAGCACCGTGCCGTCGATCCCGGCTTGCCGGCGCAAGGGCTCCAGGTCGACCGGCAGGAAGTCGCGATGGATGGCGGCCAGTTCGGCCGGCGGCCAGTGCCCCTGCCGGTCGGCCAGGCGCCAGAAGTGCTGGTGGGCGTCGACGCGCGGCACGGCAGACATCGGTCGTGGCCCCTCTGCTCAGTACAGAACGTTCTTCGCCTCGGGCGAATCGATGTTCTTCTTGGTGACCATCACCACGCCGGTGTCGCGGAACTTCGGCACCTTCTTGCCCTGGATCACCTCGACTGCGGTCTTCACGCCCAGGTTGCCCATCTGGTAGGCGCTCTGCACCGCGATTGCCTCGAGGGTGCCGTCCTTCACGAAGCCCTGGAGGTCGCTGTTGCCGTCGAAGCCGATGGCCACCACCTTGCCCGCCTTGCCGGCCTGGACCAGCGCGCGGCCCATGCCGATGGCGGTCGGCTCGTTGGCGCCGAAGACGCCCTTGAGGTCGGCGTTGGCGGCGAGCACGTCGGTGGTCTGGTTCAGGGCCGTGCCCATCTGGGAGTTCGAGTAGAACGGGCCCAGGACCTGCAGCTTGGAGTGCTTCTCGATGTACTTGCGGAAGCCGCCGACACGGCCGATCTCGGAACCCGAGCCCGCCGTGTACGACATGATCGCGATCTTGCCGGTGGTGCCCACCTTGGCGATCAGCGCCTGCGCACAGAGCTCGCCGGCCTTTTCGTTGTCGGTCGCGAGGAAGGACTGGTAATAGCTCTCTCCTGCCTTGCCGGCCGCGGAGTCGATGAGGATCACCGGGATCTTCGCTTCCCAGGCCTTCTTCATCGCGGGGATGAGCGCATCGGGGTCGGAGGGCGCGAGCACGATCGCCGCCACCTTGCGGTTGACCGCGTTCTCCACCAGCGCGACCTGGCCCGCGAGGTCTGTGTCCGACGCCGCGCCCTGGAAGCTGGCGGTGTAGCCCTTGAGTCCGGCGACGCCGTCGTTGGCCCCCTTCTTGACGTTCTGCCAGAAGTCGGAGTTGGCCGTCTTCACGATGACGGCGATCTCCTTGTCGGCGGCCATGGCCGGGGTGACGGACGCCGCCGCCAGCAGCAGCGTCGATGCGAACCACGTGGTCAGAAGCTTTTTCATGTCTCGAATCCTCTTGTTGAAGACACTTGTCTCGCAGTCCCGGTCATCCCGCCGGGGAGGTTCATCGCCGATGACGCATCTGGTCGATCCACACCGTGAGGAGAATCACCAGGCCGATGATGATTTGCTGCACGAAGGCCGACACGCCACCCATGTTCAGGCCGTTGCGCAGGATGCCGATGACGAAGGCGCCGATGAGCGTGCCGGAGATGCTGCCCACGCCGCCCGACAGCGAGGTGCCGCCGATCACGGCCGCCGCGATCGCATCGAGCTCGTACATGAGCCCTTCGCTGGGCTGCGCCGTGACGAGGCGCGACATGAGCACGCAGCCGGTGAGCCCGGCGAGCGTGCCCGACAGCACATACGCGAACAGCGTGACGCCGCGCACATCCACGCCGGACAGCCGCGCCGCCTCCGCGTTGGAACCCACCGCATACAGGTGCCGACCCAGCTGCGTGCGGTTGAGCAGCACCGCGACGGCGATCGCCAGCACGATCATGAGCAGCACCGGGTACGGGATGCCGGGAAACAGCACGTCCGGAAAGCCGTCGTCGCCCACCTTCGCGACGCGCCACAGCGAGCCGTTGCCCAGTTCGGCGAAGCCGTCCCCCAGGCCTCCGATGGCCTTGGCGTCGGTGATCTGCAGCGCCACGCCGCGGGCGACCAGCATCATCCCGAGGGTCGCGATGAAGGGCGGCAGCTTGAGCCAGGTGACGCACAGGCCGTTGATCGCGCCGCACAGCGCGCCCACCAGCAGGCCGCCGGACATGCCGGCCCACACCGGCATGCCGGCCTTCACCAGCAGCGCAGCCACGACGCCCGACAGCGCAAGGACGGCACCCACCGACAGGTCGATGCCGCCTGTGATGATCACGCAGGTCGCGCCGATCCCCAGGTAGGCGATGGACGTGACCTGCAGCGCCACCGTCATGCCGTTGCCGAGCGAGAAGAACGCCGGGCTGACGGCGGAGAACACCGCGGTCAGCGCCAGCAGGCTCGCGAGCGCGGCGAATTTCTGGAAGAGGTCTTTCTGGCGGTCGGTCATGGAGAGACGGCTGTCTGTTCTTGGGAAGCGGGCCGCGCGGACCCCGCGCCGTTGCGCCCGGAGGCGAAATGCATGATCTCTTCCTGCGTGGTGTCGGCGGTCTGCAGCACGCGCATCAGGCGCCCTTCGTGGAACACCGCCACGCGGTCGGTGAGGCCCAGGATCTCGGGCAGTTCGGAGCTGATCAGCACCACGCCGATGCCTTGCGCGGCGAGCTGGTCCATCAACTGGTAGATGGCGTACTTGGCGCCCACGTCGATACCGCGCGTGGGCTCGTCGAAGAAGATCACGCGCGCCTCGCGGAACAGCCACTTCGCGATGACCACCTTCTGCTGGTTGCCGCCGGACAGGAACCGTGCGATCTGATGCGGCCCGGAGGTGCGGATGCCCAGCGTGTCGATGAAACGCCTGGCGGTGGCCGCTTCCTCGTCGAAGCGGATGAACCCGCCGCGTCCGCACACTGCGCCGGTGTTGGCCAGGGTGATGTTCTGCGCCACCGTCATGCCGATGGCCAGGCCCTGCGCCTTGCGGTCTTCCGACAGGTAGGCGATGCCGTGGGCAATGGCGTCCCTCGGTGAGCGGATGGCGAGTTCGCGGCCGCACAGCGACACGCTGCCGCCATCGACCGGGTCGGCGCCGAACACAGCGCGCGCCACCTCGGTGCGGCCGGCGCCGATGAGGCCGGAAAACCCGAGCACCTCGCCGCGCCGCAGCTCGAAGCTCACCGGGCCGAACACATCCTTGATCTGCAACTCGCGCACCGACAGGAGGACCTCGCTGCTCGGCACGCGCTGCCGCGGCGGGAACTTCTCCTCCATCGAGCGCCCCACCATCAGCGACACGATCTCGTCGACCGAGGTGTCCGCGAAATTCATCGTGCGGATGCGAAGGCCGTCGCGCAGCACCGTGACCCGGTCCACGATGCCCGCCATCTCGTCCAGCCGGTGCGAGATGTAGACGATGCCCACGCCGGAACGCTTCAGCTCGTGGATGACCTTGAACAGCCGGCCGGTCTCCGCCTCGGTCAGCGAGGAGGTGGGCTCGTCCATGATGACCACCTTCGCATTCATGGACAGCGCCTTGGCGATCTCGACCATCTGCTGCTGCGCGACCGGGAGCCCGCGCACTGGAAGCCGGGGATCGATCTCGACGCCCAGGCGCGCCAGGCAGCGCCGGGCATCGGCATGCAGGCGCTTGCGGTCGATGAACCAGCCGCGCTTCGGCTCACGGGCGAGGAAGATGTTCTCCGCCACCGACAGGTGCGGTATGAGGTTCAGCTCCTGGTGGATCATCACCACGCCGTGCGCTTCGGCCACGCGCGGTGAAGCGAAGACCTGGCGGTGCCCCTCGAAGTCGATCGTCCCGGCGTCGGGCTGGTAGACGCCGCTCATGACCTTCATCAGCGTCGACTTGCCCGCGCCGTTCTCGCCGCAGACCGCATGCACTTCTGCACCCCGGACGTCGAAGTCGACCTGGTCGAGCGCGGTGACGCCGGCAAATGCCTTGCGGATGCCGGCCAGCCGCAGCAGCGGCGCAGGCATGGGGTCGGCTTGTCGGGCAGAAGACATGGGTCGAGGGGCCCCTCAATTGGTAAGACCAATATATCAATGAGACCGACTTGGCCTTACCAGACAAACCCGAATGACGGCAATCCGCGGATTGGTCAGGCCGAGGGTATCCTTCCGCCGAGGAATTGGCCTGACCACTTTTGTACCCAACGGATGACTTCCATGGCGTCGACTTCGAAGTCCGGCGACTCGCGTCGGCTCTACCAGCAGGTGGCCGACCAGATCCGGGCCGTCATCGAGCAGAACGGCTTCGTGCCCGGATCGCGGCTGCCGCCCGAGCGCGAACTGGCTTCGCAGCTGGGCGTGTCCAGGCCGTCGCTGCGCGAGGCCCTGATCGCCCTCGAGATCGAGGGCCGGATCGAAATCCGGATGAGCTCGGGTGTCTACGTCTGCGCGGCGCCGGAACCATCGAACACCGATGTGCAGTCCCTCGGCGAAAGCCCCAGCGAACTGATGCAGGCGCGTGCAGTGCTCGAAGGGTCGGTCGTGTCACTCGCCGCGGCCCGCGCCAACAGGCAGGGTGTCGAACGCGTCAGAGCCTGCCTGGACGCGATGCGGCACGAGGTGCAACGCGGCCAGTCGCCGGTGGACGCAGACCGCCGCTTTCACGTGGCCATCGCCGAACTGACCGGCAACTCCATCCTCGCTCGACTGGTGGGCGAACTGTTCGACGGCCGGCATGGCGCCATCTCCTCGCGCATGTCACGCCACTCGGAGACGGCGCGGACCTGGGAATCGGCCCTGCAGGAGCACGAACGGATCTGCCAGGCCCTGGAGTCACGCGACCCGCAGGAGGCCACGGCGGCGATGCTGTCGCACCTGAAGGCCTCCCGCGCACGCTGGATCGGCGAGTCCTCCGCAGGAAGCGACGACGAGCACGCTTGACGCCGACTGTGGGGCCGGGCCGAGCCGCCGAAAGACACCGCGCACCGCTCTGCCCCACCGCGGCCCTGCTACGGCTTCCGGCCGGAAGGCGCGAGTTGCCGCTGCCGCTTCTCCAGCGCCCCGGCAGAAGCCGCCTTCAGAAGCCGCTGGAACGACGGGCACGCCGCGTGGCTCGGCGCAGGGCACGCCGCGGCGTGCCGCAAGCCCTCGATCATGGCCTTCAGCCGCTTGACCATCCGCTCGAGCTCGTCGGCCTTGGCCGCCAGCATGGCGCGGTCGATGTTCGGCTCACCCCCTGGCGTGAACATCGCGCGGATTTCATCGAGCGAGAACCCGGCCGCCTGCCCCAGCGCGATGAGGGCGAGCTGGTCCAGCACGGCCGGTGAGAACTTGCGGCGGGCGCCTGCCGACTCGAGCGAGCGGATGAGGCCCTTGCGTTCGTAGTAGCGCAGCGCGGAGGCCGCCACCCCCGACTTCCTTGCGACTTCCGAGATGTCCATGCGAAACCGCTTGACTTGAAGTTGACTTCAACTTCTACCATGCCTTGAACACATCGACGAGTCAACGGTTTCAAGGAGTCCTGATGCCCTCTTCCCTGCTCATCGCGCACGTCACCCTCGTCGGTATCGGCGCCACGGCCCTCATGGACGCCTGGCTCGCCAGCCTGTCGCGACTGGGCGTGCCGACCGCCAGCTTCGCCATGGTGGGTCGATGGGTCGGCCACATGCCGCGCGGCCGGTTCGCTCATGCCGCCATCGCCAAGGCGCCGCCCGTTCGCCACGAGCTCGTCCTTGGCTGGCTGACCCACTACCTGGTCGGCATCGCCTACGCCGCCGTGCTGGTCGCCCTGCAGGGTGCCGGCTGGCTCGAGCGGCCGACGTTCGCGCCGGCCCTGGCCGTCGGCATCGCGACGGTGGCCGCCCCCTGGTTCGTGATGCAGCCGGCGATGGGTTCCGGCTTCCTCGCCACGAAGACGACCACGCCCCTGAAGAACTGCCTGCGCAGCCTGGCCAACCACTCGGTGTTCGGCACCGGTCTCTACCTGGCGGCCGCAGCACTTGCCGGCCTCGTTGCGTAGGTCGCGCGTCCCGCACTCACCCACTCACCTTCCCGGAGCCCCCGCATGAGCAAGCTCGCCATCGTCTATCACAGCGCACACGGCCACACCGAACACATTGCCCGACACGTGCATCTCGGCGCGCAGGACGTCGAGGAGGTCGATACCCGCCTGCTCAAGGCCGAAGACATCGCCCGAGCGCCTGACGAGCTCGTCGAATACGACGGCTTCGTCTTCGGCTCGCCGACCTACCTGGGCGGCGTCAGCGGCCCGTTCAAGAGCTTCATGGACTCGACCGGCCGGCTGTGGCGCACCCAGCAGCTGAAGGGCCGCCTGGCGGCCGGCTTCACCGTGTCGTCGCTGCCTGCGGGCGACAAGCAGTCCACCTTGCTGTCCATGTTCGTCTTCAGCATGCAGCACGGCATGTTGTGGGTCGGCAACCCCATCCTGCCCGAGCAGCACAGCGGCGTGCCCTACGACGAGGCGGCCAACCGCCTGGGCTCTTGGTCGGGGCTGATGGCTCAGGCCGGGCACTCGGCGCCCGCGGACTCGTTCGTGCCTGGGGACATCAAGACCGCGCGCATGTTTGGCCGGCACGTTGCGCAGAGCCTGAATCGCGTGAGCGTTCCTGCCTGAGCGATGCCGATGGGCTGCCGGCGAGGTCCGGCGCTTCGTACACCGGAGCAAACCCGCCTCCGGGCGTGCGGAAGTTGGTGGTCTGGCCTTGATAGAGCCGGGCCGCGGCCCACTGCACCTGGCCCTCGTACACATAGCTGCGCAGGTCGAACTTGAGCACCTGCGACGGATCGCCCTCGTGCAGCCGGCGTTCGCCGGGCGGGACCAGCGCCTGCGCGACGTAGCCGCCGGCCAGGATCTCCTGCCACACGCGCTGGGTGAGCTTGTCGCCGCGGTAGGCCGCCCGGCCGCCGAAACCCGCATACGGCTTGAAGAACAGCCGCTTTCGCCCGGCCCACAGGCGCGGGGCATTGGCACCGTCGACGATCTCGGTGCGAGGGATGCCGGCCAGCAGTGCCGCCTGCGTGGGCTGCGGCACACCGAGCCGCTGCAGTTGCGACGGGTCGGTCAGCAACGCGAGGTTGCGCTTGTCCGCATACAGCGCATGCGCTTGCGGATGCGGCGTCACCACGGCCGCGCGCTCAACGTAGGCCTTGCGCAAGGTGGCGCTGCCCTCGGCCTCGAAGTAGAAGTCCGTCAGGCGGTTGTAGACGAGGTCGATCGGCTGCTCTGCGGCATACAGCACGCCGCTTCGCAGCTGGAGCTCCGACGGATCGGCAATGACCGCCGCAATGCCGTGCGCCTCGAACAGCTGCTTGAACAGCAGGAACTCCGGATAGAGGTACTGATCCGCCGGCCGCTCGTCGACGATGGCGATGCCGCGCAGCGGGCCGCTGCGGCCGCTGGCCGCCCATTCCCGCCGGAACATCGCGACGATGCGGGCCTCGAACGCATCGGCCAGGGCAACCGGCGGCAGCAGGCGCTGGATCGGCGTGCAGCAAGCGCGCTGGGCGCGGGCGAGCAGCGCGTTGAGCATGGCACCGCCGGCATTGGTGTTGATCTCGATGAGGCCGACGCCGGCCTCGGTGGCATGGAAGTCGTAGCCGAGAAAGACGCCGCGCGCGCCGCCGGCGTCGTGACGGGCGATCTGCGGTGAGCGCTCGAGCACTTCCTTGCGGTAGGCCGGCAAGGCAACGACCGATTCGATGGCCTCGATCAATGCCGCGATGCGCTGGTTGTGCGCCGGGGAGACGAACACCGGGCGTGCCGCGAACACATGCGGGCAGCGCTGCCGGAGCAGCTCGTGGAGTCCCGTCGTCGCCGCGGCAGCTGCCGACAAGGCCTGTTCGAGCGCGTCACCGTTGAGGCTGACGCAGAAGCATTCGGCGTTCAGGCGCTCGCTGTTCAGCGTGGCAAGCGCCGGCTCGAGCGCACCGGGGGACGGGGGGTCGCAGGAAAGGTTCATGTGCGCCCTGCCGCAGCGTGGCCGCGCGCGCCCGCTTCGTACCAGCCCTTGCTCTGGTTCACCAGCCGCACCACCAGCAGCATGACAGGCACCTCGATCAGCACCCCCACCACCGTGGCGAGTGCGGCACCCGATTCGAAGCCGAACAGGCTGATGGCGGCGGCCACCGCCAGCTCGAAGAAGTTGCTCGCACCGATGAGCGCGGACGGGCAGGCCACGCTGTGCGATTCACCCAGCCGGCGGTTCAGCCAATAGGCCAGCGCCGAGTTGAAGAACACCTGGATCAGGATGGGCACAGCCAGCATCGCGATCACCAGCGGCTGCTTCAGGATGGCCTCGCCCTGGAAGGCGAACAGCAGCACCAGCGTCGCGAGCAAGGCGGTGATCGACCACGGGCCGATCCGTGCCAGTGCCGCGTCGAACGCCGCCTGGCCCCTGGCCAGCAGCAGCTTGCGCCACACCTGGGCGATGAACACCGGGATCACGATGTACAGCACCACCGACGTGAGCAGCGTGTCCCACGGCACCGTGATCGACGAAAGTCCGAGCAGCAAGGCAACGATGGGCGCGAAGGCGAACACCATGATCGTGTCGTTCAGCGCCACCTGGCTCAAGGTGAACAGCGGATGCCCGTTGGTGAGCCGGCTCCACACGAACACCATGGCGGTGCAGGGAGCGGCCGCCAGCAGGATCAGGCCGGCGATGTAGCTGTCGAGCTGGGCAGCCGGCAGCCAGGGCGCAAACACCTGCCGCACGAAGATCCAGCCCAGCAGCGCCATCGAGAAGGGCTTGACCGCCCAGTTCACGAAGAGGGTGACGCCGATGCCGCGCCAGTGCTGGCGCACCTGGTGGAGTGAACCGAAGTCCACCTTCAACAGCATCGGGATGACCATCACCCAGATCAGCAGGCCGACCGGAATGTTCACCCGGGCCACTTCCATGCGGCCGATGGCCTGGAACGGTGCCGGCAACGCCTGGCCCAGCCCGATGCCGACGACGATGCAGAGAAACACCCAGACGGTGAGGTAGCGCTCGAAGACGCTCATGGACGCCGCAGCGTTGCGCGCAGGCAGGGTGGCCGTGTTCATCTGTTGCACCTTCAACTGCGGCCGATCGCGGAGAGCGCGGCCTGCAGCGCGGGGCGGTCCATCGTTGCCAGCGGCAGCGCCAGCAGCTGCAGCATCCGATAGCCGATGGCCTGCCGGGTGAGCTCGAATGCCCGGCGCTTGGCTTCGTCGCCGCCGCTCGCATTCGACGGGTCGGGGTAGCCCCAGTGCACCTTCACCGGCTGACCGCCGGGGCCGCCGAAGAACACCGGGCACTGCTCGGCAGCGGCGCTGTCGCACACGGTGATCACGATCGACAACGGCGGCGCACCCTCGGCGCTGAACTCGTCCCAGCTCTTGCTGCGGTAGCCCGCAGTGTCGACACCCGCGTTCCGGAGCGCTTCGAGCGCGAACGGATTGATGCGGCCGCTGGGCGCGCTGCCGGCGCTGAAGGCCCGCACGTCCTTGCCGAGCTGCCCGGCCCAGTGATTGAGCATGCCCTCGCTGAGCACGCTGCGCGCCGAGTTGTGGGTGCAGAGGATGAGGACGTTGGTGGTCACGGGAGATCCTTGAGCCATTGCAGGGGCCCTAGCAGCAGGAGGAGGACGGCTTGGCCGCCGTCACTGCAATGCCGACGGGCTTGCCTCGTGTCGTGGGCGTGCAGCAGGCAGAACCGGACGCGGCTCGCGGCGGGGCGTCGCGTTCGCTGAACACCGGAATGTCGGCCAGCGTGTGGAAGTGCTCCCACGCGATGCCCTGCGGGTCTGTCACCCAGTGCTTCTCGCTTTGCGCGTAGCAGCAGGTCGTCGCGCCTTCATCGAACAGCGCCATGTCGGCGGTCTGTGCGCGAGCCTTCAGCTCGGCCAGCTCCTGCGCGTCGTCGGTCTGGAAGCCCAGGTGGTCGACGCCCGGCTTGCCGCCGCGCGTGGAAATCGCAAAGTTGACCCGCGGGTCTTCGAGCATCCACTTGGCGTAGTCACTCTCCAGACGGGTCGGCTCCGCTGCGAAGAGCCTGGAGTAGAAGACCACGCTCTGGGCGAGGTCCTCGACGTGCACATGGACATGGAAGCGTTTCATCGTGGATTCCTTCTTCAGCACTTGCAGGAAGTTGAGGTCGCGGGGAGACAGGCTTCGCCCTGGCAGCAGTTCTGGGTGAGATACCCCAGGAGCTCGTTCATGTGCTCGAACGAGGCCCGGTAGACCAGGTTGCGGCTTTGCCGCTCCTGCGTCACCAGCCCGGCATGCATCAGCTCCTTGAGGTGGAAGGACAGCGTGGCCGGCGCAATGCCGGAGCCTTCTGCCATGACCCCCGGCGTCATGCCGCGCGCGCCGGCAACCACCAGCGCGCGAAAGATCTGCAGGCGGTGCCCGTGCGCAAGCGCAGCGAGCGAGCGAACGACTTCTTTGTCTTCCATATTTTGATGCTAATGGAAATATCAGACGAAAGCAACGGCTGCCCGGGTGTTTTGCGTGCCCGGCAACCGCAGGCCCCGCTGCTACGCTACCGGCATGTCCGAAGCCACCCTGCTCTCCTCACTCCGCGACGGCGTGCTCACGCTGACCCTGAACCGGCCGGCGAAGCTCAACGCCATCGACAACGAGCTGGCGGCCGCGCTGCTCGACGCGCTGCAGGCCGCCTGCGTTGACCCGGCCGTCCGGGTGATCCGCCTGCGCGGCAATGGCAGGGCCTTCTGCGCCGGACGAGACGTGAGCGCCGCACCGACCGCGCGCGATCTCGAGCTGGTTCAAGCCGTTGCGTCAGCCATCGTCAACCACCCGCGGCCGGTCATGGCCGCCGTGCACGGATGGACGGTGGGCGCCGGACTCGAGTGGACGATGGACGCCGACCTCGTGATCGCCGCCGACGACACGAGGTTCAAGCTGCCCGAGGCGTCTCTTGGCGTCTTCGTCACCGCGGGCCTCGTGGCCACGCTGCCGGCAGCGGCCGGCCTCGCCCGCGCGAAGGCGCTGATGCTGCTGGGCGAGGAGTTCGGCGCGCGCCAGGCCGTCGAATGGGGACTCATCCACACCACCGTGCCGGCGGGGCAACTGGAAGAGGCTTCCATGGAAGCCTGCCTGAGGCTGTCTGCCATGCAGGCCGGCGTCGTCACGCAGTTCAAGCGCGTGCTGAACACCATCGGACTCGACCGGTTCAACGAGGCGATCGAACAGGAATCGAGTGCGATGCGGCAGCTGGCTTCCATTCGCCAGCAGTAACGCTGAGCGGGGTCAGCGACGGCCCGGCCCCAAGGCCTGCGCCAGCGCTGCGCGAAGCAACCGCAGCGCCTCGTCGACCTCCGCATCGGTGATCGTCAAGGCGGGCATGAGGCGCAGCAGGTTCGGGCGCGGCGCGTTGAGCAGCAGCCCAACCGGCTGCAGGGCACGCGCGGCTTCGACGACCCGATCGGCCCGGTCAGCCGGCAGCACCAGCGCCCGCAGGAGGCCCGCGCCCCGCTCACCCGAAAGCCCGTGGTCGCGGACGACGGCCTGCAGGCCGCCGGCGAGCCGCTCTGCGCGCCGGCGAACACCCTCCAGGAACTCCTCGCGACATACCTCGTTCACCACCGCGAGCCCCACGGCGGCCATCAGCGGGTTGCCGCAGTAGGTGCCGCCCTGGTCTCCGGGCTCGAAGCAGTTGAAGCGCTCCTTGCACAGCAGTGCCGCCAGCGGCACGCCGCCGCCGATGCCCTTGGCGAGCGTCATCACGTCGGGTTCCACGTCGAACGTCTCGTAGGCGAACGCATGGCCGCAGCGGCCGATGCCGGTCTGCACCTCGTCGGCGATCAGCAGCAGCTGTCGCTCGCGGGTCAGCGCACGCAGCTCCCGCACGAATCCGGGGTCCGCGAGGTTCACGCCGGCCTCGCCCTGCACGAACTCGATCATCACGGCCACCGAACGCGGCGTGACGGCCCGCTCCACCGAGGCGATGTCGTTGAGCCGCGCCTTCGCGAAGCCCGCCGGCATCGGCGGGTACAGCTCGCTCCAGCCGGGCTTGCCGGAAGCGCTCATCATCGCCAGCGTTCGCCCATGGAAGCCGTGCTCGAAGCCGATGATCTCGTGCGCGCCGCCGCGCATCCGGCTGCCCCAGCGCCGGGCCAGCTTCACCGCGCCTTCGTTGGCCTCGGCGCCTGAGCTGGCCAGGAAGACGCGGTCGAAGCAGCTCACCTCGACGAGCCGCTGCGCCAGGTCGAGCATCGGGCGGTTGAAGTACGCAGGGCCCGGGTTCAGCAGCCGCTTCGACTGCGCTGCCAGCGCCTGCGCCACCAGCGGCGGGCTGTGTCCCAGGCTGTTGACCGCCCAGCCCTGCACGAGATCGAGGTAGCGCTTGCCGCCCTCGTCGATCAGCCAGGAGCCATGGCCTTCCACGAACACGGTGTCAGGCCGGCTCGCGATGGTGATGAGGTGCTGCCCCGGGTCGCCGATCCTCATGACGCCGGCGTCCAGTCGAATTCCATCTGCCGCGCGGTGCGCACCGCGAGCTCGCGGCTGTGCAGGCGCTCCACCAGGTGCAGGCTCATGTCGATGCCGGCCGAGATGCCGGCCGAGGTGACGATGGCGCCCGTATCGACCCAGCGCACGTCGTCTCGCACCTGCAGGCCCGGCCGCAGGGCACGAAGCGCTGCCACGTCCTCCCAGTGGGTGGTGGCCGCCAGGCCGTCGAGCACGCCGGCTTGCGCCAGCAGCAGCGAGCCGGTGCAGACCGACGCGAGGATGCGCGCGGTCCGCGCCTGGCCCGCGATCCAGTCCATCAGGTCGGACCGGCCGAGTTCGGCGTCGACCACGCCCCCGGGCACGATGGCGCAGTCCAGCGGCGGGTGGTCGCGCAGCAGGTGGTCCGGCTGCATGCGCAGGCCGGCCCGGGCTCGCACGGGCCGCGCGTCGCGCGCGATGGTGAACACCGTGAACAGCGACGCCGCTCCCGGCGGCTGGCTGCGCCCGTGCACCCGCGCGGCGGTGGTGAAGACCTCGTACGGACCCGCCATGTCGAGCAGCTCCATCTCGTCGAAAGTCACGATGCCGACGTTCATGCTGGTGTGGCCTCCATGCCATGCGTTGATTCAGAAGGCTGCAGCTTGCCCTGTACACGCATTGGCAGCCATGACGCAGTTCCCACCTTTTCTGCCATGGCGTCGGACAGCCGGACACGGCATAGTGGAGGCATGGCGTGCCGCATCGCATTCGTGCTCTTCCCCGGCTTCCAGCAACTCGACCTCGCGGGCCCGATGGCGGTCTTCGAGGTCGCGCGCCTGGAACGGCCCGGCAGCTACACCTGGCGCCTGGCGGCCAGCAACCCGCCCGCGGTGCCCAGTTCAGCCGGGGTCGCCTGGCCGGTGCAGCCGCTGCCGCGCCGGCTGACCGACCTGGACCTCGTGATGGTGATCGGCGGGGACGGCGTGGATGCGGCATGCCGCGACGCACGGCTCGTCGGGTGGCTGCAGCGCGCCGCCCGGGCGGGTGCGCGCGTGGCAAGCATCTGCAGCGGCAGCCTCCTGCTGGCGGCCGCCGGACTGCTCGACCACCGCACCGCCACGACCCATTGGTCCCGCAGCCGCCAGTTCGCAAGCGACTTTCCCGCCGTGCGCCTGCAGCCTGATCGCATCTACGTGCACGAGCCCGCGGTGCGCAGCCACTCGCAGCGCCTGCCTGAAGTCTGGACGAGCGCCGGCATGACGGCCGGCATCGACCTCTGCCTGGCGCTGGTGGCACACGACCACGGCGAAGAGGTGGCACGTGAAGCGGCACGCCAGCTGGTGGTGGAACGCAGGCGCCCTGGCGGGCAGTCGCAGTTCTCGCCGCTGCTGGACCTGCAGCGCCCGGAAGGCCGCTTCAGCGCCCTGCTCGACCACGTGAGGTGCCAGCTGCGGCACGACCATCGGGTGGAGGAACTGGCCGCGCGTGTCCACATGAGCCCGCGCCACTTTGCGCGCTGCTTTCGCACCGAGACCGGGGCCACGCCCGCGCAGACGGTCGAGCGCCTGCGCGTGGAGGCCGCACGTGCTGCGCTGGAAGGAGGCAGCCCCTCGGTGCAGCGCATCGCAGACGAATGCGGCTTCGGCAGCACCGAGCGCATGCGCAGATCGTTCCTGCGCCTGCTGGGCCGGCCGCCGGCCGCGTTTCGCAAGGTCCGGCCAGGCGAGTGAAGCCTAGGCCTTGGTCACCGCCTCGATGTGATGGCCGTCCGGATCGACGAGGAAGGCTGCGTAGTAGTTCGGACCGTAGTCGGGTCGCAGGCCCGGCATGCCGTTGTCTCGACCGCCGAGGGCCAGCGCGCAGGCGTGAAAGCGGTCGACGGCCACACGGCTGGGTGCCGCAAAGGCGAGATGAAATCCAGGCCCGGGCGCCACGGCAGGAGAGCGAAGCTTGAGACAGAACTGGTCCTCGCCGTCTTCGACCCCATAGCCGATCGCCGTGTCGTCTTCGAACACGCGTCGATATCCCAGCGAACCGAGGGCAGCGTCATAGAAGGCGCCGCTGGCCTCGAGGTCGGCCACGGCAAACGAGATGTGGTGGAGCATTCTGGAGAGCGAAAGCTGAAGGGGAAAGCGCGGAGGGTTCAGACGAAAGGGATGTTCAGGCAGCGGTCGAGAGATGGCTGTCGATGAGCCACCTCGCCCCGTGGGGTGCCGCTCATGGCGACCTGTGGCGGGGCAGGTGCAGGCAGAAGGTCGTCTCGCCGTCGCTGGAGCGCACCTCGACGTCGCCCCCATGCGCGCGCGAGATCTCGCGCACGATGAACAGCCCCAGGCCCAGGCTGCCCGGCTCGTTCGGATCTCCCGGCGCCGCACCTTGCCTGAGCGGATCGAAGAGCTCCTTCGAAGTCGCCGGGTCGATGGGCAGGCCGCTGTTGGTGACCTCCACCCGGACCTCGGCCTCTTCACCGACGAGCGTCACCTGGATCGGTTTGCCGGGCGCGCCGTACTTGATGGCATTCGAGACCAGGTTGCGCAGCGACTGCTGCAGCCGTGAACCGTCCCACTGGCCGCGACAGTCGCCCTGCACCGCCAGCCTGATTTCCCGGTGCGGGTGGGCACCGCGCAGCTGTTCCAGTTCGTCGGCCACCGGGACCGCGAGGTCGACGTCCGACGGCGTGATCCTGATGCCCAGGCCGAGCCTCGTACGGTTGAAATCCACCAGGTCGTCGACCAGGGCACGCATCGACTCGCCGCTTCGGATGAGGCGGGCTGCAGCCGCCGACACTGCATCTCCAGCATTCAGGGCGGCGAGGTGCGACGCCGTCGCCACGATCGTGCTGAGCGGGCTGCGCATGTCGTGCCCGAGCATCCCGAGCAGCAGGTTCCTGGCCTGCTCCACCTGTGCATGGAAGTGCCCCACGGACTCGGCGATCGCCTGGTCGATCGCCTCGTTGAACCGGATGACGTCCTCCATGCCCGATTCATCCAGCGGCCCGGCGTGGATCCACAGGCGCAGGACACTCGCGCGGAGCGCTCGGTATTCGGCCACCAGCTGGTTGATGTCGAAGCCGCTGCGAGCACGCAGCACCGCATGCGTCTGGGCGGCCGTTTCCGGTGCCCCTTCGATCACGGGTGCGCGCCCTTTCGACTTCTCGGACTGCTCCAGCGCGGTCTGGGGCGTGTCGAGGTCCTTTGCCACCGCCTCCAGGATGTGCGGTGCGTGATCGCGCAGCGCGAGCGAATTCAACCCTGCCGCAGCCGGGAGCAAGGTGGCAGCGAACGCTTCCCACTCGGCCAGGATGGCGTCAATGTCATTCCGGATGAAATCCGACAGCCGCATGCACAGTTCCCCTGGTTCGGCCCGGACCGGCGCGTCGTACGCCGGCCTGGTCTCGAAGGGCGGATCATAGCCGCGCGCCGGGGCGGCACGCCGGTCGTCAGTCGCAGCTCAGGGTGGCCAGGGCCTTCCCGGCTCCGGCCACGGACGGCAGCTTCGCCTTCACGCAGGCCGGTGCCTGCACCGAGTACTCGTACGCGATGGCGACCGGGAAGGCAGCGGTCGTCGCCCAGTCGGTGGCATCGCGCGACGGCGACGAGGAACTGGCTACCCAGGTGATGCCGTAGGTCGCGAAATCGGCCGGCGTCCGGATGTTGTTGTTGCGAAGCTCCCAATAGCCGATCGCCGAGCTGTCGCGCGATGTCACCGGGTTCTGGGCGTTCTCGAAGTGGTTGCCTTCGATCAGCGAGTAGCCGCCCATGCGGATGTTCGCGCCCGATGCGGCCACGCCGCTGTACAGGTTGTTGTAGAGGTGGGTGTAGCCGCCGCGCTGTAGCGGCAGCCGGGAGCCGACGTTCTGGTAGACGTTGTGGTGGAAGGTGATGTAGCGGTCGCCGGCGTCGCTGTCGCTCGAGCCGATGAGGCCGACCTTGTGGTGGTCGTGCAGGTGGTTGTACGAGTAGGTGATGTGATGCGCACCCGCCTTGTTGTCCACCAGGCCGTCGAATTCCAGGTCGCCGGCACCGGAGCACTCCTGCATGCTGCTGAACAGCGTGTTGTGGTCCACCCAGATGTGGCTCGGGAACTTGCCGCCCTGCCCTTCGATGCCGATCGCATCGATCGAACCGGGCAGCAGCCCGATGGTCATGTTGCGGATGATGATGTTCGTCGACTCCGCCTTGATGGCGAGGCCGAAGTTCGCGGCCGAGCCGTCGGCGCCTTCGATCGTGACGTGGCTCTTGTTCTTGATTTCCACGATGGCGCCGGCGGCTTTCTGCCACTGGGCGCACGGGTCGGGAATGGTCGAGAAGTCGAAGCTGCCGCTGTAGCGGATGACGAGGCCGCCCGTGCCGGAGTAGGCGTCGATGGCCGCCTGCATCTGCGCTGCGGTGGTGACGGTCACCGGCGTGGCGGAGGCGCCGCCCGTCACGTTGCCGGCGAAGCCTCCGCTGCTGGTGTGGGTCGCCTGCGTTGGCGTTGGCGTTGGCGTTGGCGTTGGCGTTGGCGTTGGCGTCGGCGTCGGCGAAGACGACTGCGACTGCGACTGCGATGCCGTGGTGTTGTTGCCGTCTGCGCCGCCGCATGCCGCCAGCAGGCTCAAGGCGGTGGCACCCAGGACGCAACGAAAGGTTCTGTTCATGGTTGTGCTCGAAGCTTGGCTGCGTACCGCCGCAAGGGATATGCCACCGGCCCATCACCCCAACCCATGACGAAGCCATGACGATGCGATGCCGCAGCCGCCACGCTGCGTCAGTTCCTGTCGGCTGAGGCGACGCTACGCGGCCGTCTTCGTCATCGACAGCCGGAACCGCAGCCCCGGCTCGGCCCGCTCGGCGGTGAGGCTCCAGCCGTGCGCGAGGGCGATCTCCTGGCAGATGGCCAGGCCCAGCCCGGCGCCGCGGTCACGGCGGTGCTGGCCGCGCCAGAAGCGCTCGAAGAGCCGCGGCAGCAGCTCGGCATCGACGCCAGGCCCCCGGTCGCGCACGGTGAGCATGCCGCCGTCGACCTCCACACCGACCACGCTCCCCCTCGGGGCGTGCTCGATGGAGTTCTCGAGCAGGTTCTTCAGCAGCGTGAACAAGGCGCCGCGGTCGGCGCTCCACACCACCTTGTCGCTCGTCGCGCTCACCCGCAGGCGCACGTCCGCCGACTCGGCCATGCGCTGCAGGTAGGCGGCGGCTTCTTCGACGACCTCGCGCACGCCGACCGCCGCGATCTTGTAGTTGTGCGCTTCGCTGGCCTCGGCCAGGAGCAGCAGCTGCTGCACCTGCCGGCTCATGTAGCCGACGTCGCTCAACAGCGAGGCCCGCTCGTTCTGGCCGGCGTCCTGCAACTCGATCTGGGCGCGGATCAGCGCCAGCGGCGTCTTCAGCTCATGGGCTGCGTTGCCGAGGAATTCCTGCTGCACGCGGTAGCCCCGCTCGAGCCGCTCCAGCACCCGGTTGAAGCTGTCGACCAGCGGGGCGATCTCGGCGGGCATCTGCGTCGTCTTCAGGCGCGCATGCAGCGAGCGAGGCGAAATTGCGGCCGCCGACTCCGACACCTCTCGAAGAGGCGCGAGCGTGTAGCGCAGGGTGAAGTAGGCGCACAGGCCGAAGGTGACCAGCAGCACCAGCCCGAACACCGCGATGCCGGCCACCACGAGCGGCAGCGCCACACGGTGCAGGAGCGTCATGAAGCGCGAGCTCCCGGCGATCTGGAAATACCAGGTCCTCCCGCCGTGCTGGAACGGGTGGGTGGCGCCGTACATGGCCGCGCCGTCGTGCTCGAAGTCGAAGCGCAGCTTGCCCAATCGCACGCCGTCGCCGCTGGTCGGCCAGAACGCCGCGCCGGCAGGCGACAGGAGCACCGCCGTGCCGGTGTCGTCCAGCACCCGATAGGCGGCCTCGCGCCGCAGGCTTTCGAAGACCCAGGCGAAATCGTCCTCGTCTGAATCCACCCCGACCGGTCGTCCCTGGTCGTCGAACCGGACCATGGCAGCCAGGTCCTCGGAGGCACCCGCCAGGTCCACGCGCGCCAGGATGTCGCCCTGCAGCAGCAGGGCAGCGGCCGCCACCAGCAGCACGATGCTGAGCATCGTGCCGGCCAGGTAGGCCAGCAGGATCTTCAGGCGCAGGCTATTGAACCGGGCCGTCTTGGCGAATCGCATACCCCAGCCCCCTGATGTTGACGATCCGCTGGCGCGACCCGATGGCGAGCAGCTTGCGGCGAATGCGGTGCAAGGCCACGTCGAGCGCGTTGGGCGTGACCGCCTCGCTCAGGCCCCAGGCGGCCGCCTCCAGCGCGCTGCGGCGCACCACCTCCTCGGGCCTGCGCATGAGCAGCAGCATGATGTGCAGCTCCGCGGGCGGCAGCGTCACCTTCTCCTCGCCGCAGCACAGCAGCCCGGCCGCGGAATGCAGCGCCAGGTCGCCAAGCGTTGGGTCGAGCGGGCGCACCTCCGCCGGCCGCCGCAGCAGCGCCCGCACGCGCGCCACCATCTCGTCCATGGCAAACGGCTTCGGGAGGTAGTCGTCGGCGCCCGCGTCGAGGCCTTCCACGCGGTCGTGCAAGGCATCGCGTGCGGTGAGCACGAGGCAGGGCACCAGGAAGCCGGCGCGGCGCAGCTTCTGCAGCAGTTGGAGCCCGTCGCCGTCCGGCAGGCCACGGTCGAGCACCAGGCCCTGGTAGGGCATCTGCTGCACCGCAGCCCAGGCGGCGTCCATGCGGTTGCTCACGTCGACGGCAATGCCGGCGGCCACCAGGCCCTTTCGTATCAGCTGCGCGAGCCGTTCATGGTCCTCGATCAGGAGTATTCGGCTCATCAGAAGCGGTAGGTGTATCCGAGCAGCACCCGATTGTCGTTCGAGCGATCCACCAGCGGACTGTCCTTGGCCGCCTTCGGCAGGCTGGACACGGCCGCGTCGACGAACACGGAGTGCTGCCGGTCGAACAGGTAGACCGCCCGCAGGCCGACCTCGGCACCGGTGCCGGACTTGCCGGCGTAGGCCGGGCGGCCGGGCGCGACTTCGCTGTCGCGCACGCCGAAGTAGTAGTCGACGTATTTCCTGTCCTGCCAGGTCGCTGCCACGCGAGGCGTGAGCATCAGGTGCCGGCCGAAGTGCCAGGTGCGCTCCAGCCCGAGGCTGAACTGCTGGCCCTTGCTGTGGCCGGAGGCATCGGCGAGCCATTCGGCGCTCAGGTCGGCCACGTCGTTCTTCCACTCCACCTTGGCGCCGGCCCAGAAGCCGCCCTTGCGCCGGCTCATGCCGCTCAGGATGAGGGCGTCGTCGGCCTTGTAGCCGCTGCCGTCGTACTTGCCGACGAGGCTGAACTCGAGCCGCTGTGATTCCCCGAGGGCGAGGCTCGGCAGCTTGACGCCGATCTGCGGCCCGAAGATCTCCAGGTATTCGTTCTCGAAGCGCAGCAGCGGCAACACCTTGCTCTCCCGGTCGATGCCGGCATAGGGCTTTTGCACGCTCATCACGCCCAGGCCGAGCGACCAGGACGAACCGGACCCGGGGCCGTCGCCGTCCGGCTGCTGGGCGAAGGCGCAAGCGCCGCCGGCCAGTGCGGCTGCGAGCACGCAGAGACGGGCCGGATGGGGGGCGCTCGCCGGGACACGAGAGCGGGATCGGGCAGCGGCTGGGCACGCGGGCATGGGGGGGTTCCTCGTCGGGGTGTTTGAAAGGCGCGATGCTCCGCGCCTCCGACTTACCCGACTCTTACCCGCCGTCGCGCGGGCTACAGGCGCGCTTCGGCTGCAGCTTGCGGCGGCACCTCTGCGGCGGCCGGCTGCAGTTCGCGCCACCAGCGCTGGCCGGCATGCGGCTGCCGCAGCGACAGGCGCTCGCCCATTGCCGGCGTGGCCAGCGCGATGCCGCCAGCTGCTGCCAGCGCCTCGATGCGGTCGAACGGCTCGTCCCAGGCATGCATGGCCAGGTCGAAGGTGCCGTTGTGCACCGGCATCAGCCAGCGGCCCCGCAGGTCGCGGTGCGCCTGCAGGGTCTGCTCGGGCTGCATGTGCACGTCGGGCCACTGCTCGTCGTAGGCACCGGTCTCGAGCAGGGTCACGTCGAAGGGGCCGAACCTTTCGCCGATGGTGGCGAAGTCGGCGTGGTAGCCGGTGTCGCCGCTGAAGAACAGGCGCAGCCCATCGGCCAGGATCACCCACGACGCCCACAAGGTGCGGTCGCCGTCGGTGAGCCCGCGACCCGAAAAGTGCTGCGCCGGCGCGGCGACGAGGCGAACGCCGGCCACCGAGGTCTCCTGCCACCAGTCGAGCTGGCGCACCTTGGCCGGGTCCACGCCCCAGTCGACGAGGCGGTCGCCCACGCCCAGCGGTGTGATGAAGACGTCCACCTTCGGCGCCAGCTTCATGATGGCTGCATGGTCGAGGTGGTCGTAGTGGTCGTGCGACAGGATCACGCCCTTGATCGGCGGCAACTCGTCGATGCCGATGGGCGACTCGTGGAAGCGCTTCGGGCCCATCCATTGGAACGGCGAGGCGCGCTCGGAAAACACCGGGTCGGTGAGCCACAGTTCGCCGCGCAGCTTGAGCAGGAGAGTCGAATGCCCCAGGCGGAACAGGCTGGCATCGGGCGCATCGGCGAGCGCGGCGGCGGTCAGCGGCTGCACCGGCACCGGCCCGCGCGGCACGGTGGTGTCGGGCTTGCGGGTGAGGACGCGCCAGGCGATGGCGAGCATCTTCGTGAAGCCGGGAGCCTGGCGCGGCACGACGTTGTGATACTTGCCGTCGCGCGCCTGCGACAAGTCGGCAGAGGCGACAGGGGTGCGGCTGAAGGCGCAAAGCGAGGCGGTGGCCATGGTGACGAGGACTCCGGCAAAGAGGGTGCGGACGAGCGTGCGATTCATCGAGGGCATCGGGGGGCTTTCGGCTCTTGTGCTCGAAGCGCAGAAACTACACTGCACGGTGTAGTTTTGCAGTGTAGCCACCGATCGCCAAAAAGTAAACTGACCGGTGTAATATTCTCTTAATGACCGAACAGCAACGACTCACCGACCGCAAGCGCGAGGCCATCGTCCAGGCGGCCATCGCCGAGTTCCGCACCAACGGCTTCGACGCCACCAGCGTCGACAAGGTGGCCGCGCGCGCCGAGGTGTCCAAGCGCACGCTCTACAACCACTTCCCCAGCAAGGACGAGCTCTTCGCCGAGATCCTGCGGGTGCTGTGGGAAAGCAGCGCCAGCCGGATGGACCTGCCCTACCGCCCCGATGCGCCGCTGGACGAGCAGCTGCTCGAGCTGGTCATGCAGAAGATCGCGCTGATTTCCGACGACAACTTCCTCGACCTCGCGCGCGTGGCGATCTCGGCCGCCATCCATTCACCGGCTCGCGCCAAGGACATGGTCAGCCGGCTCGGCCAGAAGGAAGGCGGGATGCTCGCCTGGGTGCGCGCGGCACAGAAGGACGGTCGCCTCAAGCGGTGCGATGCGGCCCTGGCGGTGCAGCAGCTCGAGAGCCTGGTCAAGGGCGCGGCCTTCTGGCCGCAGGTGGCGATGGGCCAGCCCAGGCTGCCGCCGCGCGAGCAGCGCCGGCTGGCGGCCGAGACGGTGGCGCTGTTCCTCAGCCATCACGCTGCTTGAGCGGCGCGCTCCTGAACCAGCGCTGCAGCACCGCGTCGAGCTTGTCCACCGAACACGGCTTGGTCAGGTAGTCGTCCATCCCGGCCAGGGAGCACTGATCCAGGTTGCTCGACAGCGCGTTCGCGGTAAGTGCCACGATCGGCGTGCGTCGCAGCTTTCCGTCCGCCTCCTCGGCACGCCATTGCCGGGTGACCGAGTAACCCGACAAGCCCGGCAGCATGCAGTCCATGAGCACGAGGTCGTAGCGCTGCTGCCGCAGGCGCGACAGTGCTTCCTCACCGTCGGCGGCCACGTCGCAGGAACAGCCCAGCGCCGCCAGCTGGGCCTCGGCGATCATGCTGTTGACCGGGTCGTCCTCCACCACCAGCACGTGGCGGCCGTCATGTCCACGTTCGGGCGACGGGGACAACGGCGCCGCTCCCGAATTGGCGAACCGCTCCAGCAGCGCGTCCTCGCCGACGGGCAGGCCGGCCGGGTCGCCATCGGCCTGGGGCAGCGTCAGCTCGAACCAGAAGCGGCTGCCGCTTCCTGGGGTGCTCTCATAGTCGATGCGCCCGCCCATCAGCATGGTCAGCCGCTGCGAGATGGCCAGGCCCAGGCCGGTGCCGCCGAAGCGGCGTCCCACGGTGCCGTCCGCCTGGCTGAAGGGCTGGAACAGGCGCGCGCGCGCCGCATCGGGCACCCCCGCCCCGGTATCGGTGACTTCCACGTGCAGCAGCACCTGTGCGGCCTCGCGCGGCTCGCTTCGCATCGAGATCGTCACGCCGCCCGAATCGGTGAACTTGATGGCATTGCTCACCAGGTTGACCAGCACCTGCTGCACCCGGCCTGCATCCCCCTCCACTGGCGGCAAGTCCTCCGGCAAGGCCAACCGCAGCTCGAGCCCCTTCTTCAGCGCATAGCCGGCGAACAGGTCCCGCACGCCGCGCGCCAGTTCGGCCGGGGAAAACGGCGCCGGCGCCAGCTGGAGCTCGCCCGCCTCGATCTTGGACAGGTCCAGGATGTCGTTGATGATGCCCAGCAGCACCCGGCCGGACGACAGCAGCGTCCGGGTCAGGTGCCGCTGCTGCTCGTCCAGCGGCGTGCGTGCCAGCAGGTCCGCGGTGCCGAGGATGCCGTTCATCGGGGTGCGGATCTCGTGGCTCATGGTGGCCAGGAACTCGGACTTGGCGCGGTTGGCCGCCTCGGCCTGTTCGCGCAACCTCTGGCTCTCGACCATCTGCGTCTCCCGGCGGCGCAGCGAACGCGCCAGCGACGGGAACACCAGGCCCAGGCACAGGGTCGTCACGCCGGCGAGCACCGCGATGGCCGTGGCCTGCTGCCGCCAGCCGGCGAGGTACACAGACTCGTGCACCGCCACCGCCGCCAGCACGGGGAAGTCGTCCACCCGCCGCGCGCTGGAGATGACGCCGCCGTTCGGCTCGGCGGCATCCCATGGCGTGAAGCGTTTGAGCGCAACGGCCTGAGGTGAGGCCGGCGCGATCGGCGCGCCGTCGATCGCTCGCCTGGGCACGATCCTCGCGCCCATCGCGGCATCGCGAAACGGGCCGCGAGCCAGCACCGCGAGGTCTTCGCGCAGCAAGGTGACGGCCGAGCCTTCGTCGCCGGCACCCGCCCGCGACGCCGCACCCGCCATGCGGATGTCTTCGTAGAAGCGCGAGAAGTGCTGCGCCGACAGCCCCACCAGCGCCAGGCCGAGAAACTCGCCGGCGCGGTTCTGCAGGCGCCGCCCGACGTAGAAGGTCCAATGCCCCGTGGCCCGGTTGCGCACCGGCGCGGCGATGAAGGTCCTGGCCGGGCCCGCGCTGGCAAGGAGGTAGGCCTCGCGGTCGCGGATGTCGATGACCGGTGCCGGATGGCCGCGCGAATACGCAACCAGCTGCCCTTCGGCATCGAACACCGCCACCACGTCGATCGCCGAAAAGCTCTGCTCACGGGCGCGCAGGCGCTCGAAGGTGTGCGTGCCGGACAGCTGCTCACGCAGTGCAGCGCTCGTGGCCGGCCCGCCGCCCTCGATCTCCGCAACGAGGTTGCCCACCATGAACCACGACGTCGAAAGCACCTGCGAGGCATGGGCAGACACGGCCATGGCCCGCTCCTGCACCTGCTGCCGCGTGGAGTCGACCGCCGCTTCCCGCAAGCGCCAGATCGACAGGAAGGCGCCGGCCAGCACGGCGAGCACCAGCAGGCCGCCCACTGTGCCGATGGCGCGGCTGGTCGCGTTGCTGCCACGAAACAGGTACAGGACTGGCTTGAGCATGCAACCTCCCGGTCGCCCGAACTGCGCAGGCAAGGCGCTTGCCCGCTCTCGTGCGCGGCATTGCCTGCTCCGGCGGCACTTCGCTTGCGGACGAGTCACCATGGAGCCCGCCCCCTTCTCCGATGCGCGATCAGCTGTCCCGCTGGAAGCCCGGGCGAACGCCAGGGCAGCAAGTCCTGCGTGCGGCTGCCGCGGAAGGATTGGGAGCGTGACTTGCCGCGCCACCGACCAGGCGCCCCAACCGGTCCGACCATGAAATCTCAGCTGCAGAAACCCATCTCACCCCACCCTGAAGTTCAAGAACTGCCACGGGTCGCTGGGGTCGATCGGTTCGCTGAACAGGCTTTCCCGGTGTTCGAGCGGCGTCCAGTCGGAGAACACCCCAACCACCTCGCCGAGGTAGGGGCGCGTCATCGCCAGCATCTCGTCGAACGGCAGGTCGTCGGCCTCGAGAATGCCCTGCGAAGGGTGCTTCAGCGCCCAGGCCACGCCGGCCATGATGGGTGCGGCCACCTGCAGCGACGTGGCGGTGTTGTAGGGGCACAGGGCGCGGGCCTCGTCGGTGGAAAGACGCGAGCCGTACCAGTAGGCGCCGCGCTCGTGTCCCATCAGCAGCACGCCCAGCTCGTCGCGCCCGCTGGTGATCTCGTCGCGCATCACCCGCTTGTCCTTCTGCAGCCGCCACTGCCGCCCGGCCAGCTCGTGCAGCGACAGCACCGCATCGTCGCAGGGGTGGTAGGCGTAGTGCACCGTCGGGCGGTACTGCGGCCGCGCCGGGTCGCCGAGGGTGAAGTGGTCTGCGATCGAGATCGACTCTGCATGCGTGACCAGGAAGGCGTGCTGGGGCCCGGCCAGCGGCGTCCAGGTGCGCACCTGCGTGGCGGCGCCGGGCCGCTCGAGGTAGATGGCTGCCCGGCAGCCCTGCGAGTGTTGCCCGGCATCGCGCGGCAGGTGGCGCTCGTGCGTGCCCCAGCCGAGCTCGGCCGGCTGCAGGGCCTCGGAGACGAAACCCGCCACCGACCAGGTGTTGACGAATTCGCCGGCCTGCTTGCGGGTGGCGCTGACCTGGTCGTCCCGCTCGGCCACGTGGATCACCCGCACGCCGAGGTCCTGCGCGAGCCTGGCCCATGCCTGGCGGTCGGCCGGCGCCGACGTGCCCGGGCCGGCAAGGTCGAGCAGCGCCTGCTTCAGCAGGAACGACACGAGGCCGGGGTTGGCGCCGAGCGTGATGAGCGCCGTGGGCTGTCGCTCACCCGGCCGGCGCAGTGCCAGCGCCTGTTCGCGCATGTGGTAGTTGGTGCGCTCTGCGGCGGGCATCGAACGGTCGGTGTAGGTGCCCGGCCAGGGCTCGGTGGCCGCATCCAGGTACAGCACCTCATGCTCGCGGCACCACTGCATCAATGCAACGCTGCTCACGTCGACCGACAGGTTGAGAAGGAAGTCGCCCGGGTGCAGCCTGCGCTCGAGTTCGGCCACGTAGTTGTCGCGGCTCAGTTTCAGCTCGGTGTGCGGCACGCCGTACTCGGCGGCGGCATCGAGCCCGGACTTCGACGGCTTGAGGATCTCGATCTGCCCGGGCCGCATGTCGATGTGACGCAGCAGCAGCGGAAGCACCGCCTGCCCGATGCTGCCGAACCCCAGCATCACCAGGCGCCCGTCGAAGCTTGCATGTCTGTCATGGGTGTCCATGTCGTCGCCGAGCAAACGCGGTGCCTGCCATGACGACCTACTACGAAGCCACCGCCACGCCCGGTCTGCGCCTGCCGCCGCTCGAAGCTGCGGCCGAGGCCGACACGGTGATCGTGGGCGGCGGCTTCGCCGGCCTGGCCACCGCCCTGGGCCTGCATGAGCGGGGCGTGCGCGACTGCATGCTGCTGGAGGCACGCACCATCGGCTTTGGTGCATCGGGGCGCAACGGCGGTTTCGTCTCGGGGGGCTTCAGCCTCGATGCGGCGAAGCTGCACCGTCGCGTGGGGCGCGAAGAAGCGCGCCGCCTCTACCGGATGACGGAGGCCGCGGTGCAATGCATCCGCAGCCGCATCGAGCGGCATGCCATCGATTGCGACGCGGTGTACGGCGGCGTCATCGTGGCCAGCTGGTTCGACGAGGACCACTCCCTGCACGAGCTGCAGCGGCTCATGCGCGAAGAATTCGGCCTGCATTGGCAGTGGCTGCCTCGCGAGGAGCTGCGCGAGCGCCTGCGCACCCGGCGCTACCACGCAGGGCTGCACGAGACCGGCGCCTTCCACTTCAACCCGCTGAAGTACGCGCTCGGTCTTGCGCGCGTGCTGCTGTCCGCCGGCGTACGGCTGCACGAGATGACCCATGTGCGCGACATCCGCCGCGCGGGCGGCCAGTGGGAAGTCGACACCGGGGTCACGACGGTGCGCTGCCGCCGTGTCGTGGTCTGCGCCGGCGGCTACCTCGACGGCCTGTGCCGGCCGCTCGCCCGCGCAGCCCTGCCGATCGCCACCTACGTCATGGCCACCGAGCCGCTCGGCGCGCGGCTGGCCGACGCGATACGCACCGACGCCGCGGTGTTCGACACCCGCTTCGCCTTCGACTACTACCGGCCCCTGACCGACACGCGCCTGCTGTGGGGCGGGCGCATGTCGATCCGCCAGCGCAGCCCGGCCGAGATCGAGCGGCTGCTCTACCACGACCTGCTGCGCGTGTACCCGCAGCTCGAGGGCGTGAAGGTCACGCATGCCTGGAGCGGCCTCATGAGCTACGGGCGCCACAGCATGCCGCAGATCGGCCAGCTCGAAGACGGCCTCTGGTACGCCTACGGCTTCGGCGGGCACGGCGTGGCTCCCACCACGCTGGGCGGCGAGGTGCTGGCCCGCGCCATCACCCGGGAAGAAGAAATACCGGCGGGCCTGCGGGCCTACGGGCTCGAACCTGTGTACGGCAAGGCCGGCCTGCTGGCGGCGCAATGCCTCTACTGGAGCCTGCAGGCGCGCGATGCGCTGCTCGACTGGTGGCACTGAGCTTGTTGCACTCTCTTGCAAACAAGAATTGTTCGCATTAAAGTGCCGCTCCGATCACCCTCCTCCGTTCACGCACCAGCCAGCCGCAAGCCAGCACCGTGCCCTTCAAGGGACCACCCCCGTGCTGGAAAACCGCCTGCAGGACGCGACCTCCTCTTCTTCTCCCTCTGAACCGCTGCCGCCTTCACGCCACGAGCTGATGGCCCATCGCCGCGCCCGCAGCCTGTCGCTCGGGCCGGCGATGCGCCTGCAGTTCGAAGACGCCTGGACGGTGCATCACCAGATTCAGGAGGTGCTGCGCGCCGAGCGCATCAGCGACGCGGCCGGCATCGCCCACGAGACGGCCGCCTACGCCCACCTGCTGCCGGACGGCCGGCAATGGAAGGCCACGCTGCTCATCGAGCTGCCCGATGCCGCCCGGCGTGCCAGCGAGCTGCCCGCGCTCAACCAGGCGGCGCACCGCCTGTACGTCGGCTGCAAGGGCGAGAGCTGGTGCCATGCGCAGGCGAACGAGGACCTGCCCGACCGCCATCTCGGCCGCCCGAGCGCAGTGCATTTCCTGCGCTTCGAGCTGGCGCCTTCGCTGCGCGAGCAGCTGCTCGCCGGAGCCCCGGCCTTCGTCGGCTGCGCGCATGACGGCTACCGCTGGCAGCGGCACATCCCGCAGGCCATGCTGCGCCTGCTGCTGGCCGACCTGGAGCCAGGGCTGGCGCTGTCCATTGCCCAGCAGCGCCGCGCCCGTGCCTCGCGCCGCGCCTTGCATGCCAGTGCGCTGGCCGCGGCGCTGGCCGGCGGCTCAGCGCTCGCGCAAGCGCAGCCGGCGCCTGCCGTGGAGGCCGCCGAGGCGGTGGCCGAGACCGTGGTCACCGCGACCCGCAACGAGGCCGATGCGCACAAGGTGCCCGCCACCATCACCCGCATCACCCGCGAATCGCTCGACCGCCGGGCACCGGCCGACGAGACCGAGCTGTTCGAGAACGAACCCGACCTCGCCTTCGCCCGCGACACCCGCCGCTTCGGCGCCACGCGGCCCAACATCCGCGGCATCGAGGACAACCGGGTGCTGCAGCTGGTGGACGGCATCCGCCTGCCCAGCTACTTCAACGGCGGCGGCCCCACCAACTTCACCCTCAATGCCCCGCTGGGCACGTCGACCGAGTTCCTCAAGCGGGTGGAGGTGCTGCGCGGCCCGGCGTCCAGCCTCTACGGCTCCGACGCCATCGGCGGCGTGGTGGGCTACCTGACCCTCGACCCCACCGACCTGCTGGCCGCCGGCGCCTCGCTGGGCGGCAGGCTGGCCGCCGGCTACACCGGCGCCAACCGTGGCCGCACCGGCACCGTGCTGGGCGCGGGGCGCGGCGAACAGGCCGAATGGCTGCTCGGCTACACCCAGACCGAAGCGCACGGGTTCGAGAACCAGGGCAACGTCGACACCGTGTCGCCCGGCCGCACGACGCCGAACCCGCAGGACGTGCGCGACCGCGCAGCGATCGCGAAGTTCGTGCTGCGCCCGGCGACCGGCCACCGCGTGGTGCTCACCGCCGAAGCGCGCGACCAGGACGCCGACGTCCAGGTGCTGCGCCTCGCGTCCTCGCTGCCCAAGGTGACCGCGATGTCCGGCGCCGACAGCGCGCGCCGCGCCCGCGCCAGCATCGAGTGGGAACACAAGCCGGGCGCCGGCAGCTGGTACGACCGGCTCGACGCCCGCTTCTTCGTGCAGGACGCGAAGACCTACAACCTCAACGAGCAGACCCGCACCAACACCTCGGCCGGCTGCTCCGCTTCCAGCGGCACCGGCAACAACTGCCTCATCGGGCAGGACTTCCTGTTCCGCCAGCGCTCCACCGGCGCCAGCCTGCAGTTCGACAGCGGGCTGGGGGAGCGGCAGCTGCTCACCTGGGGCGTGGACGCGATGCGGGTGCGCACCGAGGAGCAGCGCGGCGCCACCGTGCGCAACCTGACCACCGGCACCACCACCAGCACGCTGGCCGGCGACAGCTTTCCGCTGCGCGACTTCGCCCCCGGCCACACCGACACGGTGGGCCTGTTCGTGCAGGACGAGATCGACGGCCTGGCCGGCGGCGCGCTGTCGCTCACGCCGGGCCTGCGCTATGACTGGCGCGCGCTGCGGCCCGACATCGGCGACGCGCTGTCGCAGGCGGTGCTGGGCGCCATCGGCAAGCAGGCGGTGTCGCAGACCGACAGCGCGCTGTCGCCCAAGATCGCCGCCAGCTGGCAATTCACTCCTGCGCTGGCCGGCTACGGCCAGCTGGTGCGCGGCTTTCGCGCGCCCAGCTACGAGGAGGTGAACGGGCATTTCCGCAACCCGGCGCAAAGCTACGGCACCAGCCCCAACCCCGCGCTCGAGCCGGAGACCAGCACCAGCGTCGAGCTCGGCCTGCGCTTCAGCACCGACAACCTGCGCGGCCAGTTGGCCGCCTTCGACAACCGGTATCGCAACTTCATCGCCACCGCCCGCCTCGATTGCCCGGCCGACCCGAACTGCATCACCGGGCTCGGCTCGACCTTCATGTCGGTCAACCTGTCGAAGGTGCGCATCCACGGCGCCGAAGCCCGCCTGGCCTGGGACTTCGCGCCGCGCTGGCGCCTGGACGGTGCGGTGGCCATCGCACGCGGCAGCGACCAGCAGACCGGTCAGCCGCTGGACACCATCGAGCCGGCGCGCCTGTCGCTCGGGCTTGCGCACGAAGCGGTTGCCTGGGGCAGCGAGGCGCGCCTGCGCGCGGCCGAACGGGTCAAGCGCGTCAACGACAACAGCGGCACGACGCCCTCCCCCTGGTTCCGCCCGGCCGGCTACGGCGTGGTGGACCTGGGCGCCTGGTGGCGGCCCTGGAAGGGCTCGCGCGTCTCGCTGTCGGTGAACAACCTGTTCGACAGGAAGTACTGGCTGTGGGGCGACATCCGCCAGGCCGATGCGCGCAGCCCGGCCGGCGTGGACTTCTATTCACAGCCCGGGCGCAACCTGGCAGCGCGCCTCGAACAAACCTTCTGACCCTGGACGACGACAAGGAGCCACCCCATGAACCTGCCTTCTCCCTTGCGCTGGCCCCGCTGGCTGCCGGCACTGGCGATCGGCCTGTGCACCGCGACCGCCGGCGTGAACGCCCAGCCTTCGCCAACGACCCGCGCCGCGGCATCGGACACCGCCTACCTCGCGGTGGCGGCCGACCGCGGCTTCCAGGGCAATGAAGAGATCCGCGACGCGCTCGACGGTTTTGCGGCCGGCCGCCCTGCGGAACTGGTGATCGCCACCGACGACCGCACCAAGGGCACGCTCGACGCGGCCGTCGGTCGGCTGGCAGCCAGCGGCGCGAAGCGGCTGGTGGTGCTGCCGGTGTTCATGTCGGGCGCCGACGCGAAGTGGCAGCAGGTGAAGCCGCTGCTGGCGAAGGGCCCGCTGCCCGCCGAGCTGGCGCAGCCCTTCGGCGACAGCTATTTCGCGGTCGAGGCGCTGGCCGAACAACTGCGCGCCGTGCACCACCCGCAACAGGCCCGGGTGGTGGTGGTGGGCTACACCACCGAAGCCAATGCCGCGGCCCGGCGTGCCGTCGCGCAGGACTGGCAGCGCATTGCGCAGCAGGCCAGCGAAGGATTCGGCTTCGCGCAGGTTCAGACGGTGGTGTGGACCGACGCTCGCGGCGGCGAGCGCGAAGCGCTGCGCGCCGCCTCGCGCAAGGCCCTGCAGGACGCCGCGGCTGCCGGCGGCGCGGGCCGCGTGGTCGTGGTGCCCTTCCACTTCGGCCGCCGGCTCGACGGCATGATGTCCTTCGATGCCGAGCTGAAGAGCGAGCTGCCCAAGGGCGCGGAGCTGCTGCAGTCGCGCCGCGGGCCCGAGCAATGGCTCGCCACCTGGATGGCCCGGGAGGCCAACCGCCACGCGACGCTGGCAGCGAACGAGCTGGGCGTGATCCTGCTCGCGCACGGCTCCGACTACCACTGGAACGAGACGATGCGACAGGCCGTGGCACCGCTCGAATCGCGCTACCCGATGGAATACGTGTTCTCGATGGCCGACCAGCCCCTGGTCGAGCGGGCCGTGCGCCGCCTCGAGAAGCGCGGCGCGCGGGCCGCGGTGATCGTGCGGGTGTTCGGGCTCGAGTCGTCGTTCAAGGGCGACGTGGAACGCATGATCGGCAGCGACGTCGAGTCGGCTGCCGCACCTTCTGCCGGCCATTCCCATGGTGGGCATGGCGGCCATGGCGGCGGCCACGGCGGCGACCATGATGGTCATGGCGCACACGATGCCGCCTACCCGCCCGCACGCATCAGCACCCCGCTGGCCCTCACCACCGTCGGCGGCGTGGAAGCCGCCCCGCTGTTTGCCGCCACCCTGCTGGAGCGCGCCCGCGCCCTGTCGCGCGATCCGCGCAAGGAAACCGTGATCCTGGTGGCTCACGGCACCGGCAGCGACCAGCGCAACCAGCAGTGGGTCGGCATCCTGGAGCAGTTGGCGGCGCAGATGAAGTCCGCCCCCGGCGCGCCGGCCTTCCGCGCCATCCGCCATGCCACCTGGCGCGAGGACTGGCCGGACAAGCGGGCGCCGTGGATCCAGCGGGTGCGCGACATGGTGCAGGAAGCCGGCAAAGACGGCGGCCGCGCGATCGTGATCCCGGCGCGCACCAACGGCACCGGCCCGGAGCGTCGTTTCCTCGAAGGACTGTCGTTCGAGCTGGGCGAAGGTTTCGCGCCGCATCCGCTGTTCACCCGCTGGTTCGAGCAGCAGGTGCAAGCCGGCGCCGCGGCGCTGAACGGCGCCGCAGCCTCGCGCTGAGCACGGCCGCCGGGTGCGACAAAAAAGCCCCGGCTTCACGAGGAAGCCGAGGCTGAATGCCTCATCGCTGTCATCACGCTGAGGCACCTGCTC
This sequence comes from Methylibium rhizosphaerae, assembly GCF_006386545.1. Lineage (GTDB taxonomy): Bacteria > Pseudomonadota > Gammaproteobacteria > Burkholderiales > Burkholderiaceae_C > Pseudorivibacter > Pseudorivibacter rhizosphaerae. The sequence goes on from NZ_SWAR01000026.1 coordinate 58,367, forward strand.
AGGGAGGAAAAGCAGGGGGCGTCATCCTTTCGAACTTCGCCCGCCCCCAATGTAGGGGTCGCGGCCTGTTTTGCGCATCCCCAGAAAGCCCCTCATCTCGGGGCCTCGCGACGCCAACCTGTGGAGCATTGCTCGAAGCGGCTGACCGAAAGTCATCTCACCCCCCTGATGGGAGGGAGCCTTCGCCCGAGCGGTGGACTAAGTTTGTCTCGTGGTCCAGCCGGGCTCTTGTGGGAGGCACCATGGCTTTTCTTCGACAGTGTCTGCAGGAAGTGCGAACGAGGCAGCACCTCCCCGGTGTGGTGGAAGGTGCTGCCCCGGTGCATCACGAGCGGATGGCCCTGTGGCCGGCCGCCGCGCGCAGCGGCGACGGCGGCAGCCGGGCCTATGCCGGCCTTCAGGAATCGAAGGCGATGCGTGCACCCGAGCCGGGCGGCGTGCAGGTGTAGGTGACCTCCTGGCCGGGCGTGGATGCCATTGCTCGCACGGCCGCCTCACTGCGCTGGCTGCCGTCGGCCGCCACGAACACGCGGCGCGCGCCGTCGTACACGAGGCCGCGCGACACCCCGCCTTCCACCACCCGCGCCACCAGGCTGCATTCCGTCACCGCCCCGCCCAGCTCCTTCGACGTGAACGGCGTGCGCGCGCGCTGCATCAGCAGGTCGATGCGGGCCGACACCGCCGCCGCATTGCTGCTCGTCAGCGTGACCTGCTGGCCGACGATGGGCGCCAGGTCGCTGTCGAAGGCCATCATGAAATCGACCACGTCGCGCCGGGTGCCGTCGGGGTTGATGATCGGAAAGCCCACCGTGAGCTGCGGGTTGAACACCTTGGCGGTGAAGAAGCGGAACAGCGTGTCCACCGCGCCGTCGTGCACGAAGCCGAAGCCTCGCACCTGGTCGCCCACGAAGCCGGTGTCGGGTGCGCCGAAGAAGTTCACCTTCGGCGAGCCGAACATGCCGACCTTCTGGTACATGTTGCGCAGCTGCGGGATCTTCACGATCTGGGTGATGCCCTCGAAGCTGGCCCGACCGCCGGTGCCGAAGAAGCCGCTGGCCGGGTCGAGCCGGTGGCAGCCCTCGCAGTTGAAGGCGGTCTGCCCCGACACGAAGCTGCCCAGCGGCCCGAGGTCGATGCCGTCCGAAGGCCGTGAGCCGACGTAGAAATTGCGGCCCCGCTGCTGCGACGCGGTGAGCGAGTTGTCGAGCGCGCGGATCGGGTTGGGCGGCATCATCACCGGGATCTGGAAGTCGGCGAACTTCTGCATCTCGGCTTCGGACAGCGGCGCCGTGCCGCCCAGCAGCCCCTCGAAGGCCACCGCGAAGTTCTTGAACGACAGCACGCTGTCGGTGCCGCTGCTGCCGAACAGGCCGGTGGCCCGGTCGCCGCGCCAGTGCATCGCGCCGGAGTTGCGCATGCCGCGCAGCGTCTGCGTCGTCATGGGCCCCTTCATCGGATGGAACTCGTTGGCGTTGTCGCTGCCGTTGATGGGCGACTTCACGCCGAACAGGATCTTGCCCAGCGCGATCTCGGTGGGCGACGCGAGGTTCTTGGTGATCGGGTTGTTGGTGACGCGGTCGTCCGGGTTGCCCAGGTCCCAGGCCAGGTCGTCCATGTCGCCGAAGATGTGGCAGCTCGCGCACGAGGCCTCGCCGTTGGCCGAGAAGCGCCGCGCGTCATAGAGGAACGGCCGGCCGGCGGCCACCGAGGCAGGCTCCGGGTTCTTCATCGCCACCGACGCCAGGGTGCCGCGGGAAGCCAGGTCCACCACCTTCACCGCGTTGTCGAACCGCGTGCTCACGTACAGCCGCCCGCGGGCTTCGTCGAGCACGAGGCCGCTCGGGCCGCCGCCGCCCAGCTCGATGTAGCGGGCGCTCGCGGTGCGCGGGTTGAAGCTGTCGTTCTCGAGCTCGGCGGTGTCGAACACGCCGATCCGGCTGGAGCCGAAGGCCGCCACGTAAAGCGTGCGGCCGTCGGCGGTGACCGCCATGTCCAGCGGCGTGGCCAGCGAATGCTGCTTCATCGTCCAGTCGAACGACGGATTGCCCGGCAGCTTCGAATAGTCGATGTGCTTGTTGAGGTGCCGCGGCGCCACCGTGCTGCCCGAGATCACCGTGATGCGCGTCTGGGCCAGCTTGCCCTGCACCGTGTGGCCGGCATAGGTGCCGGGGCCTTCGAAGCGCACCTCGTTCACCGCCTCGGTGTTGGACACGTACACCTTGCCGGTCACCGGGTTGGTCACCATGTTGAAGAGCACCGTGCCCACGCCCGAGTGGGCGGCCTTGGTGGCCAGCGAGTTGGCGTCCACCGCGAACACGTCCAGGTCGGGCAGGCGGAACTGCACCGCGTTGTTCCAGTTGCGCCGCAGCTCGTCTTCCCACTTGCCGCTCGCCTTGTTGTACTTGACGATCAGGGCCACCTCGGGTGCCTTCCTGCCTTCGAAGTTGGTCTTCGGGCCGGGGTTGCCGCCGGGCATGATCTTGCCGTTCTCGCCGATGCAGGGCAGGTTCGGGTTGAACCCTGTGCACACCAGCGGCTGCAGGATGGAAGTCGTCTGGTTGCCGGACTTGAACGCCGCCACGTAGACGGTCGAGCGGTCGGGGCTCACCGCCAGCGCCCGTGGCGTGTCGGCAAAGAAACTCAGGATGCGCTGCGGCACGCCGCCCACCGCGGCGCCCAGGTTCGCCGGGTTGAACACCCACACGTCGGCCCGCCCGACGCCGGGCGTGGTGAGCTGCGGGTCGCCCGCGCCGGGCACGCCGGCGATCGACGCGTCGCTGCGGTGCTGCCCGCGGTGCGCGGTGGTGATGAAGGCCCGTTCCGGGCTGCCGGCAAACACCACGTCGCGCGGCTCGTCGCCCACCAGCAGCGTGCGCACCACCCGCGGCGTGCCGCCGAGCTCGACGATGCTCACGCTGTCGGACAGGTGGTTCACCACCCACACCTCGGTGTTGCTGCGCGCAGCCACCGCCACCGGCTCCAGCCCCACCGGCACCCGCGCGGCCAGCTGCAGTCCGGCCTCTGTGATGTTGAACACCTCCAGCGTGTTGTTGGGCGTGTTGGCCACGAACAGCCGGCTCCGGTCGGGCGACAGGGCCATCGGCCGCACCGGCCCGCTTTCGAACTGCACGAAGGAAGGCGACTGGGCGGCAGCCCGGTCGTGCCCGAGCGCAACGGCCAGGGCCAGAAGCAGAAGCAGCAGCAGGTTCACCGAGGCGAAGCCCCGGCGCCGCGGCGTGGGTAGCGCGTGCATGGTGTCTCCTTGTCTCTCTTGTGGTGGGGTGCGACCGGGGCGCCCGCATGGCGCCTCGGCTGCCCGGCGGGCATCGTAGGGAGGGGCCCCGGGCGGCGCCCCCTCCCAAGGGAGGGGCCCGGCGCGTGCGCCCGAGCCCGGCGGTGGTCGTCTGCGCAAGCGGCCGTGGCCGCCGCAGGCCTCCGCTACACTCGCGCCCCACCCCGGCCGGCGGCCCTGCGCCTCCCGGCTCGGACACGATCGGTTGCACTTCCGCTCGCCCGCGACGCAGAGATGAAGACCGAGCCACCGCTGCTGGCCCTTTCGAGCGTCACGCGCCCTGCCCTGATGGCGCGGCTGGACGCTGCCTCCAAGCTGCGGCTGGTGGTGGTGGCCGCTCCGGCCGGCTCCGGCAAGACGACGCTGCTCACCCAGTGGTTCCGCCACAGCCGGCAGCGCCGGCTGGCGGTGTGGCTTTCAGTGGAAGGGCCGGAAGCGCCGGTGGGGCCGAGGGCCCTGGCCGCCCGGCTGCTCGCCGGCCTGGCAGAGGCCGACCCGCAGTCCCCGGGCTTGCCGGCACAGGACGGCCCGGAGCAGGCCCTGGCGGCCCTGCTCGCCCAGCGCGGCGGCGACCTGCTGTTCGTCATCGACGACTTCCATCGTGTGCAGGACCCGCAGTGCCTGCGGCTGGTGGATGCGCTGCTGGCCGCTTCGGCACCTGGCGTGCACTGGGTGCTGGCCGGGCGCTGCCTGCCGGGTCTGCACCTGTCGGCATGGCGGCTGCGCGACCAGCTGGAGGTGCTCGACGGCGGCGACCTCGCCTTCGATGCCGCACAGGTGGTCCAGCTGGGCCGCAAGCTGATGGACGAGCCGCCCGGCCGGGCCCAGGCCGAGCACCTGATCGACACCACGCTCGGATGGGCGGCGGGCGTGAAGCTCGGCCTGCTGGCGATGGCGCGCCGCCACGGGGCGCCGGCGGCCCCCGAGGCCGACTTCGACGGAGCGCATGTGGAGGTGGCCACCTACCTGGACGGCGAGGTGCTGCGCGAGCAGCCGCCGCGGCTGCAGGACTTCCTGGTGGCCACCAGCGTGGTCGAGCTCATGACCGGCGAGCTGTGCGACGCGCTGCTGGCCCGCGACGGCTCGCAGGCCGTGCTGGAACAGCTCGAGCGCGCCCAGCTGTTCGTGACCGCGCAGGACAACCACGGCCTCGCCTTCCGCTACCACCCGCTGTTCCACGACTTCCTGCGCAGCCGCCTCGCCGCCGACCCGGCGCGCAAGCGGGTGCTGCACGAGCGCGCGAGCCGCTGGTACGCGGGGCAGCAGCGCTTTGCCGAGGCGCTGCCGCATGCCTTCGCCGGCGGCCGGCCGGGCTGGTGCGCCGAGCTGATGGAGCGTGCCGCGCAACGCTGGCAGGAGGTGGGCGACATCGCCGAGGTGGTGCGCTGGTGCGAGAAGCTGCCGCGCGAGCAGTTCGCGACCCGGCCCGCACTCGGCTTGAGCTATGCCACCTGCCTGACCCTGAGCCGCCGCTTCGACCAGGCCCGCGCGATGCTGCGCCTGCTGGAGCAGGCGCATGGCCGCACCGGCGTGCCATCGGCCTTCCAGCTGCGCACGCTGCAGCAGATCCTGCAGGTGCTGAGCGGCGACCCCGACGCCCTGCCCGAGGACGCCCCGATGGCAGACGACGGCGACGCCGAGGCCGGCCTGCGCGGCCTGCAGCTGGTGAGCCGGGCCTATGCCATGTTCTGCCGCAACCGCTTCGACGCCGCATGGCGCCAGGCCATGCGCGCCAGGGAGATCCTTGCGCCGATGAGCCCCTACGGGGTGGGCTATGCCAGCAGCGTGCTGGCCCTGGTGGAGCGCGCCAAGGGCGACTTCGGCTCGGCGGCGCGCCGGGTCGAGCAGCTGTGGGCCGGCGCCCGCAACGGCCCGCGCAATGCCGCCTGGGCCAATGCCGCCACCGCGCTGGCCCTGGTGCGCTACGAAACCAACCGCCTGGCCGAGGCCCGCAGCCTTTGCGAGGAGGTGCTGCCGCTGCTGGAAGCCGGCGGCACCTACGAAACGCTTGCCACGGCCACCCGCACGCTGGCGCGCGTGCGCGCGGCCGACGGCGACCATGAAGGCGCGATGCGCCTGCTCGATTTCCTGCATGGGGTGCTCGAAGGCAGCCGCGAGCGGCGCTTTGCGGCGCAGGTGTGCGCCGACAAGGTGCGCCTGTGGCTCGCGATGGGTGAGCACGCCCAGGCGCGCCGCTGCGCCGCGGAATTCGGCGTGCACGACGCCTCGGAATGGTCGGAGCCGCGCCCCTACGACGAAGCCTGGGAGCGGCGCGGCATGGCGCTGGCGGCCATCCTGTCGCACGAATGGCGGCACAACGAGGCGCGTGCCGTGCTCGAGCAGTTGCGCGACAGCGCCCAGGCCGCCGGCCACATGCTGCGGCTGCACGCGGTGGAGGCGGCGCTGGCCAGCTGCCTGTGGGATGCGGGAGCCCGGGACGAGGCGCTGCGCTGCCTGCACCAGTCGCTGGTGCGGGCGCGCGGGCATGCGCCCTCGCGCAGCTGGTTCGACGACAACCCGCGCTTCCACCAGGTGCTGGTGGCCGCGCTGGAGGTGCCGCAGATGCGGCGGCTCATGCCCGAGCGGGTGCTGCGGGTGTTCGGTGCGGCGCTGGGGCGTGGCGACGCCAGGGCCGCCGCCGGCGCGGCCGACGCACTGACCGCGCGCGAACTCGAAGTGCTGATGCTGCTCGCCCAGGGCCTCACCAACCAGCAGATCAGCACCCGCGCCCAGATCTCGCTCACCACGGTGAAGTGGCATGTGAAGAACATCTTCGGCAAGCTGGGCGCGAGCACGCGCGTGGGCGCGGTGGTGCGGGCGCGGGAGCTGAAGCTGATCGACTGGGAGCAGCACAAGACGCCGGCTCCTGCGGGCCGGGCGCCGTCCCGCCCGGCCCCACGCGGTTGAACGCCGCCACCGTTCAAGCCTGAAAAACCGCTGTTCAACCGGCCCGCACTGCAGCCTGCCAGGCTGGCGGCACCACCCGCCGCGCGGTTCGACAACCATGTCGCCTCCAAGTTCGAACAGCACTTCAGGAGGAAGCCATGACCACAGGAAGGATCTCGCGATTCAGGGCGGCGCTGTGCGCCTGGGCAGCACCATGCCTGATGCTCGCCGCATGCGGCGGGTCATCGCCGGACGAGCATGCGCAGGCCGCAGGCGCCCAGCAGGCCAAGGAGTCGCTCGCCGCATCCGCCCCTGCCGTTTCATACGAGCGCAGCTTCGTCATCACCGACCGGCAGGTGCTCGACAGGATCGCGCCCGACTTCAAGCTGGGTGCCTTGCTGTATGCGGTGAGCCGCAACCTGAACCAGCTGGCGCTGGACCACCCGGACTGGGGCAAGGAGCAGCGCGACCCGAAGTTCTTCGCCCTGCACCCGTTCAAGGGAGGCGCGCGCGACGTGGACACGCACAACGCGCTGAGCGCGGACGACCCGGACGTCTCCAAGGTCGGCACCGTGCCGGTCATCTACAACACCTTCCGGAACATGATCCTGGCCGACGGCGCCTTCGACCCCGACCGGGGCATCGAGCCGTTCCGCCTGATCGCGGTGGTGAACCGGCTGGACCTGGCCGGCGACTTCGACATGCGCGGCGGCGGCATCCTCGGCGGCGCGGAACGCCGGTGGTTCGGCGAGGCACGCCTCGTGTTTGCGGTGGACCGCACGCTGCCCGACGGCTCGCCGGTGCCGATGACGATCTCGGCGGAATACCGGCTGCCGGCCCTGAAGAGAGGCGCCAACGGCGCGATCACCCTGGACAACGGCTTCGTGTTTGCCAACGGCCCGGTCGATGAAGAGGACTGGCGCCAGCGCCGCCAGTTGTGGGCCCAGGTGTGGCAGGAGCTGTCGGCCCACCCGCTGAACTCGCCGGAGTACGTCGCGCTGCTGCGCAACATCCTGAGCTGGACGGCCTACGGCGTGCGATTCGACCGCGCCCTCATCAATGCCAGCACCAATGCCTCGCACAACCTGGCATTCCGCACCGGCGAGCGGGTCCGCGTCGGCCTGGGCGCCGGCGGCGACCAGCAAGGCGGACCGACCGATGAATTCGAGTACCGCGAGTTCTACCTGAACGACAACTGGATGCTGAGCACCCGCAAGCTCAGGCGCGAACCGTTCGACTGCGCCAGCCGGTCGGTCACGCTCGCCGATCGCATCGCGGAGGAATGGTGGAGCAGCACCCAGTCGATGGCATGGCGCTACACGCTGGGCGAGCGCAACCTCGCAGACGCCGAGCTCGCCGAGCTGAAGGCGATCTGCGGCAGGCTGCCCTACGACCAGGTGGACGACAACGGCGACACGCAGCTGCGGGCCAAGTTCGCGCGGTTCACCGCGGCCAGCGTCTGGCGCACGAGAAGGTCGCTGAGCGAAGCCCAGGTCCACAGCTTCGCGCTCGGCAGCTGCACCGGCTGCCATGCAGGTGAAACCGGCACGCAGGGATTCCACATCGCCCCGGCGCCGGCCGGCCAGCCTGCGCGGCTGTCGCCCTTCCTGTCGCCGCAACAACAGCCCGTGACCAGCACGCCGCGCGGCACGCCGTACAGCTACGACGAACCAGGACGGCGCATGCGGCTGGTGGCCCGCTTTGCCGACGGCGACACGAACATGGCCGACGAACCGCTGCTCTACGACATCGGCTGCAAGCACGTGGACGTGCCGTGCAGGCCACAGCCGTAGGCGCGCGCGCACGATCTTCCGGCCTCAGCCCATGCGTTCGAGCACCCGATCGACCATGACACCCGACTGCCCCAGGTAGTTGGCCGGGTCGAGCATGCGTTCGAGCTCGGCCCGGCCGACGTGGCGGCGGATCTCCGGGTGCGCTTCCAGCAGGTCGATCAGGGGCGTGCGCTTCGCCAGCGATTCGCGGCACAGGTCGTACACCAGGTCGTGCGCGTATTCGCGGCCGATGTAGGGGCCCAGGCCCATCATCACCGCCTCGCTCATCACCAGGCCGCCGGTCATCTCGATGTTGCGCATCATCGCGCCCGCATCCACCTCCAGCCCTTCGAGCACCGCGCGCGACTGCTTCAGGGCCCCCGCGATCAGGCAGAAGGCTTCCGGCAGCACGATCCACTCGATCTCCCACGGGCCGGTCGAGCGCTCGTGGTCGGCGACCATGGCGTCCATCAGCGCGGCGGCATGCTGGCGCACGACGCTGATGGCGGCGTGGATGTAGCAGCTGGCGATCGGGTTGCGCTTCTGCGGCATGGTGCTGCTGCTGCCGCGGCCGTGGTGGTAGGGCTCGAACACCTCGGCGACTTCGGTCTGCATCATCAGCTTGACGTCCATGCTGAGCTTGCCGAGCGTGCCGCCGATGAGGCCCAGCAGCGCGCCGGTCTCGGCGATGTTGTCGCGGATGGTGTGCCAGGCGATGGTGGGCTGCTGGAGGCCCAGTTCGGCGCACAGGCCGGCCTGCGTTTCCATCGCGCCGGTTTGCAGCGAGGCCAGCGTGCCGGCGGCGCCCGCGAACTCGCCGACCAGCACCCGCTCCTTCAATTGCGCCAGGCGCTCGCGATGCCGCAGGATCGCCGACAGCAGGCCGGCCATCTTGTAGCCGAAGGTGACCGGGATGGCCTGCTGCAGGTTGCTGCGGCCGATGACCGGCGTGAGACGGTGCTCCTTCGCCAGCCTGGCCATCGCACGGGCAATGGCTTCCAGCTCGCCGTCCACCAGCGCCAGCGCCTCGCGGATCTGCAGCACGGTGGCGGTGTCGGTGATGTCCTGGGTGGTGGCGCCCCAGTGGACGAACTCGCCGAGCTTGTCGCGGCACAGCTGGTTGATCTGCGTCACCACGCCGAGGATGGGGTAGCCGATGCGCTCGGTCTGCTGGCGCAGCCGTGCCATGTCGATCTCCTCGATGCGGCAGTGGCTCACGATCTCCTCGGCCGCCTCCTTCGGGATGATGCCGAGCCGCCCCTGCACGATCGCGAGGGCCCGCTCGATCTCGACGTACTTGGCGGTGCGGTTCTCGTCGCTCCACACATGCCGCATCGCGTCGGTGGTGAAGATGCCCTGGAAGATGGACGAGTCGATGATGGAAGCGGCCATGGTTGTTCCTTTGCGGGACGTGTGTCGGGGTTGCGTGGTACTGGCTCAGGCGCTGCGCAGCACGAGGCGGCGGGCACGTTCGATGACCGGCTTGTCGACCATGCGGCCGTCGACCTGCACTACCCCGGCGCCCGCCGCCTCGGCCGCGGCCAGCACCCGGTGCGCCCAGGCCAGCTCGTCAGCGCTCGGCGCCAGCAGCGCATGCACAGGCGCGACCTGCTTCGGGTGGATGCACAACTTGGCGCCAAAGCCATGCGCCCGGGCGCGTTCCATGTCGGCGCGCAGCCGGGCCTCGTCGTCGATGGCCACCGTGACGCCGGCCACCGGCGGCAGCAGGCCCGCGGCACGCGAGGCGAGCGCGATCCTGGCGGCGGCGAAGTCGAGGCCAACGGTGGCCGCGAGCGGGCCTTGGAGGTCCATGTCGAGCGCGAAGTCGACGGTGCCGAAGACCAGCCGCGCCACGCCCTGCGTCGCCGCCAGCGCTTCGGCCGCCAGCACGCCGCGCGCGCTTTCGATGAGCGGCAGCACCGCGATGCCGGGGCAAACCGAACGCAGGATGTCGAGGCTGGCCGCGCGCTCGGCCTTGGGCAGCATCACCGCCCGGGCGCCACCTTCGCGCAGCATGGCGAGGTCGGCCTCGAACCAGGGCGTCGCCTCGTCGTTGATGCGAACCACGATCCTTTCGGGCTGCTGCGCCTGTGCGAGCAGTGCCGCGACCGCCTCGCGTGCCGCCTGCTTGGCCGGCGGCGCCACCGCATCTTCCAGGTCGACCACCACCGCGTCGGCACCGCTTTCCAGCGCCTTGCCGAAACGTTCTGGCCGGTCGCCAGGCACGAACAGGTAGCTGCGCGGTGCGTTGTTCATATGGCTTGCGCCTCCCGCAGCGCGGCGAGGCCCGCCGCATCGACGCCCAGCTCGGCCAGGATCGACTCGGTGTGGGCGCCGAGTGCCGGCACCGGCTCGAGCACCGGGTCGCCGTCGTCCCAGGAGCCGGGCGGCAGCAGCGCCGGCAGCGGCCCGGCCGGCGAGTCGACCTCGCGCCAGCGGCCACGGGCCTTCAGCTGTTCATGCGCCCAGAGCCCCGCCATGTCGTTGACCTGCGCGCTGGCGATCTGCGCCTCCTCGATGCGCTGCTGCACCTGCTCGGCCGACAGCGATGCAAAGGCCTCCACGATCAGCGCGCGCAAGGCCTCGCGGTGCGCCGTGCGCTTCGCATTGCCGGCGAAGCGTTCGTCATCGGCCAGCTCGGGCCGCCGCAGCACCTTGGTGCAGAACTGCAGCCATTCGCGTTCGTTCTGCAGCCCGAGCATCACCGTCTTGCCGTCGCCCGCCGGGAACGGGCCGTAAGGGTAGATGGTGGCGTGCGCAGCCCCTGCCCTGGGCGGCGGCGGCGCGCCGTCCAACGCGTAGTACATGGGGTAGCCCATCCACTCGCCCATGGCCTCCAGCATCGAGATGTCGATGCGGCGGCCGCGGCCGTCGATATTGCGTTGCAGGAGCGCGGCGAGGATGTTGGTGTAGGCATACATGCCGGCCGCGATGTCGGCGATGGACAGGCCGGCCTTGCACGGCTCGTCGGGCGTGCCGGTGATCGACACGAAACCGGACTCGCTCTGGATCAGCAGGTCGTAGGCCTTCTTGTCGCGGTAGGGGCCGGGGTTCACGGCGTCGTCGCCGTAGCCCGAGATGTCGCACACGATGAGGTCGGGCCGGCGCGCCTTCAGCGCCTCGAACGAAACCCCGAGGCGCGCCGCCGCGCCCGGCGCGAGGTTCTGCACCACCACGTCGGCCTTGTCGACGATCAGCCGCACCAGCAGCTCGGCCGCCTGCGGATGCTTGACGTCCAGCGTCAGGCTCTCCTTGCTGCGGTTGGTCCACACGAAATGCGACGCGAGACCCCGGACGCGCTGGTCGTAGCCGCGCGCGAAGTCGCCCACGCCAGGGCGCTCGATCTTGATGACGCGCGCGCCCAGGTCGGCGAGCTGGCGCGTGCAGAACGGCGCGGCGATCGCATGTTCGAGGGTGACGACGGTGATGCCCTGCAGCGGTCTCATCGGCTCAGTCCTTCAGGGTGGCGGTGGCGTCCATGGTCAGCCAGCCTTCATGGTCCTGCGCCCACAGCCTCACCTGCGAGCCCTCGCGGCGGCCGTTGACACGCAACGGGTGCAGGTCGAAGGTGGGCCGCACCGCCTTGAACCGGAAGCCCGTCACCTGGGCGTCGGGCTGGTGGCGGCGCAGCAGGTCCATCAGCAGCGTGGCAATCAGCGGTCCGTGCACGATGAGGCCCGGGTAGCCTTCGACCTCGGTCACGTACCGGCGGTCGTAGTGGATGCGATGGCCGTTGAAGGTGAGCGCCGAGTAGCGGAACAGCAGCACGTCGTCGGGAACGATCTCGCGCTGCCAGGGCGCGCCGGTGTCGGCCGGCTGCGGCGGTGGCTCGACGTCGCCCGGCCGCCGGGCCTCCCGGTACACGATGTCGTGGAACTCCACGATGGCCGGCTCCGCGGCTGCATTGCACCGCACTTCATGGCGCACCTTCACGAACACCAGGGGGCCGGTGCGGCCCTGCTTGAGGGTGACGTCGTCGATGCACGACCTGCGCTCGACCGCATCGCCCACCCGCACCGGCGCGCGGAACTCGAACTGGCTGCCGGCCCACATGCGCCGCGGCAGGGGCACCGGCGGCAGGAAACCGCCGCGCCGGGCGTGGCCGTCGGCGCCAATGTCGCTTTGCCGGTGCAGCGGCAGGAAGTACAGCCAGTGCCACAGCGGCGGCAGCGGCGTGCCGGCCGGCACTTCGATGGCCGGATGGTCGAGCGTCGCGTTCAGGGCCTTCACCGGCGTGGCGCCGATGTGGTCTTGCACGGTCTCGCTGCGGCCGATCCAGGCCTGCAGGTCGTCGAGGGAGGTGTTCATCAGCGCACTCCGGGTGGATCAATCGGCCGTCAGCCTGGCACGCTGCACCACCCCTTTCCACTTCGCGATCTCGCTCTTCACCAGCGCGCCGAACTGCTCGGGGGTGCTGGTCTCCACGTCGGCCCCATGGTCCTCGATGCGCTTGACGATGTCCTTGTCGGCCAGCACCTGGTTCAGGGCCTTGTTGAGCTGGTCGATGATCGGCTTGGGTGTCTTGGCCGGCGCGAAGAAGCCATACCACTGCTGCACCTCCACACCCTCCACGCCGGCTTCCTTCAAGGTCGGCACGTCGGGCAGCAGCGCCGAGCGTTTCGGCCCGGCCACCGCCAGCGCGCGCAGCTTGCCGGCCTTCACGTGCGGCAGGGCGGTGAACAGGCTCGGGAACATGAACTGCGTCTGGCCGCTGATGGTGTCGGTGACGGCCGGCGCCGAGCCCTTGTACGGCGCCCCGAGCATCACGACGCCTGCACTGAGCTTGAACAGCTCGGCCGCGTAGTGCGGCGCCGTGCCGTTGCCGGCCGAGGCGTAGGCGTACTTGTCGGGCTTGGCCTTCAGCTGCGCCACCAGGTCCTTCACGTCCTTCACCGGCACGGTCGCGTTGGCCACCATGAGCGTCGGCGAATAGCCCACCAGGCCGATGGGCGCGAAGTCGTTGACCGGGTCGTAGCGCAGCTTCTGCAGCGCCGGATTCATGGCGTGGGTGGCGATGTAGCCGAACATCAGCGTGTGGCCGTCGGCCGGTGCACGGGCGACGAACTCGCTGGCGATCGCTCCGTTGGCGCCGGCCCGGTTGTCGACGATGATCGTCTGACCGAGCAGCGGGCCCAGCTTCTGGGCAATGGTGCGTGCCATCGCGTCGTTGCCGCCGCCGGCGGCGGTGGGCACGACCACGGTGATGGCCTTGTCCGGGTAGGCCATTGCCAGGGGAGTGCTGGCGGCCATTGCCGCGGCCACGGCGGGAGCGATCAGGCGCTTCATGGGTTTGTCTCCTTCCAGGGGGGGCGTCGTCGCCTCGGGGAGGTTCGGCGGCAACGGTTTCGAGAACACGTAAGGCGGGATGTGCAGCTCGCCTTGCAGGATCTTGCGGGCGGTGCGAACCAGCGCGGCGCGTTCGATGCGGGCGTCGGCACCGGCACCTTCGATGGTCACTTCGACGTCGATGCGGCCTTGCGGATGCAGCACCGAGATGGCACGCGTGCCGCCGGCGGCCTCGGCACCGCTGACCACCGTGCCCGGCAGCGCAAAGGCCGTGGCCACGCCGATCGCACCGGTCACCGCATGCGAGGCATGGCAGCGGCGCGGCGTGAAATAGCGGGAGGTGATGCTGTTGTCGTCGTCGCCGTCGCTGGCGATCACCGGCTTGGGAATCACGCTGCCGGACACGTCGCCCAGGCCCATGGCGCGGCCGGCGGCACAACGAATGGCCTCGATGCGCGCCATCAGCGGCAGGTCGGCGTCCAGCGCCGCCGGGGCCTCGCGGCCGGTCAGGCCGAGGTCGCGCGCCCGCAGGATCACCAGCGGCATGGCGGCGTCGATGCAGGTCACCTCGAGCCCGTCCACGATGTCGATGCGGCGCCCGGTCGGGAACACCGAGCCGGTGACCGCCCCCCAGGCGTCGAGGAAGTTCAGGCGGATGGCGGCTGCCGTGCCGGCAACGCCGTCGATGCCGGTGTCGCCGTCGTACACGACGCGCCCGCCCGGCGTCTGCACCGTCACGTCGATGCGCGAGCCGGTGTTGACGTTGAAGACCCGCACCGTCGTTTCGCCATCGCAGGCCGCCACCAGCCCCTGCTCGATGGCAAAGGGCGCCACGCCCGAGAGCATGTTGCCGCAGTTGGGCCGCGTGTCCACCGACTGCTGGCCGACGCCGACCTGCGCGAACAGGTAGTCCACATCGCAGCCGGGCTGCGACGACTTCGAGACGATGGCGACCTTGCTGGTCAGCGTGCTGCCGCCGCCCAGGCCGTCCACCTGCAGCAGGTCGGAGGCGCCGATCGCGCCGATGAGCGCCTGGTCCCGCTCGGTTTCGTCCTGCGGCAACCATTCGCGCAGGAAGAACGGGCCACGGGAGGTGCCGGCACGCATCAGGACGCAGGGGATGGCTTGTGTCATGGCTTCATCTTCGGCGCCGGCATTTCCTTTGTGAATTGCATCTTTGATATCAATTGATCCACACTCAGCATCAATTGACCGGAGCCCTCCATGGCCATCAACTTCGACCTGAACGACCTGCTGGCCTTTCGCGCGGTGGCCGAGCTGAGCAACTTCCGCAAGGCTGCCGAGCAGGTGCACCTGTCGCAGCCGGCGTTCAGCCGCCGCATCGACAAGCTGGAACAGGCGCTGGGCGTGCGGCTGCTCGAGCGCACCACCCGACGGGTCACGCTGACCGCGGTGGGCCGCGACTTCGAGCGCAAGGTGCGCGAACTGCTCGACGAACTGGACTCCACCCTGCTGGGCATCCGCGGCGTGGCCGCCACCCGCATGGGCGAGGTCACGGTGGCCTGCGTGCCCTCGACGGTGTACTACTACCTCTCGGAGGTGATCCGCCGCTACCACGAGCGCTGCCCGAAGGTGCGGGTCAAGGTGCTCGACGCCGGCGCCAACGAGGTGCTGGCGTCGGTGGCGCGCGGCGAGGCCGACTTCGGGCTCAACTTCATCGGCGCCCAGGAAGGCGACCTGGAGTTCAAGCCGCTGGTCGAGGAGCGTTTCGTCGCCGCCTGCCGCCGAGACCACCCGGTGGCGAAGCTGCGCCGGGTGAGCTGGGCGCAGCTCAGCCAGCACGACTTCATCTCGGTGGGCCGCACGTCGGGCAACCGGGTGCTGCTCGACCAGGCACTGGCCGGCCTGGCCGGGCGGCCGCAGGCGATCTACGAGGCGCAGCACGTGACCACGACGCTGGGCCTGGTGGAGGCCGGCCTCGGCGTGGCCGCCGTGCCGGCGATGGCCATGCCCGGGCCGGAGCATCCGCTGCTGGTGAGCGTGCCGCTGGTCGACCCGGTGGTCACCCGCATGGTCGGGCTGATCCGCCGGCGGGGGCGCGCCCTGTCACCGGCGGCGCAGCAGCTGTTCGACCTGTTCGGAGAGGTCAAGGGGCGCGCGAAGCGCACCGGATGACTGCCACCAGCCCTGTGCCACACTGGCCCATGGCACAACCGCTCCTGCAAGCCGCCGATCTGCGAGGCGCCGCGCGCCTGACCACCGATGCAGTGGCGGGCCTCGCCAGCCTGGTCGAGGCGATGCATGCGGGCATCATCAACCCTCCACGACCGCGGGGCTCCGCAGGCGCCGCACCCGCGGCTGAACGCACCCGCGGCCTCACCGGCCTGGTGTACGAGACGGTGCGCGGCGTCACACGTCTGGTGGGCGGCAGCGCCGAGGCCTTGCTCGGCTGGCTGGCGCCCGTGCTGCTCGCTTCGGACCCGCGCCAGGCGCCCCGCCCCGAGCGGGAAGCGGTGGTGGCAGCGCTCAATGGCGTGCTGGGCGACCACCTCGCCGCCACTGACAACCCGCTGGCCATCACGATGGCGTTCCGGCGTGCCGGCCTGCCCTTGCCGCTCGAACGCCCGGCGCTGCGTTCCGGCCTGGGCGGTGCATCCCCCCGTCTGCTGGTGCTGCTCCACGGCCTGTGCATGAACGACCTGCAGTGGCAGCGCTCGGGCCACGACCATGGCGAGGCGCTGGCGCGCGAGCTGGGCTACACGCCGGTCTACCTCCACTACAACAGCGGCCTGAGCGTATCCACCAACGGCCGCATCCTGGCGCAGCTGATGGAGCGGCTGTACGACGCCTGGCCGGTCGAGGTGGAGCGTCTGGTCATGGTGGGCCACAGCATGGGCGGCCTGGTCGCACGCAGCGCCATCCACCATGGCGCATTGCTCCAGCGCGGCGGGCTGCGCTGGCCGGCCCGCGTGAACGACCTGGTCTGCCTCGGAACGCCGCACCAGGGCGCCGCCCTCGAACGGGCCGGACACGGCATCGACCTGCTGCTCGGCGCCGCGCCTTATGCAGCGCCGCTGGCGCGCCTGGGCAAGGTGCGCAGCGCGGGCATCAAGGACCTTCGGCAAGGCAACATCGTGAGCGGCCCGGCGACGCACGACGGCCGCGATCCATGCCCGCACGTCGGCCTGCCAACCGGCACCCGCTGCTTCGCCATCGCGGCGAGCCTCGGCCCGCAGGCCGGCAACCTGAAGTCCCGGCTGCTGGGTGACGGATTGGTCTCGGTGGCCAGTGCGCTGGGCCGCCATCGCAGCCCCGGCCGCCGCCTTGCCTTTGCGCCGCAGCGGCAGGCAGTGGTTCGTGACACGGGCCACCTCGACCTCTTGTCCAGCCCCGAGGTGTACCGCCTGCTGCGGCAGTGGCTGGCCTGACGGCCACGACCTGACACCGGGCCCCTCGATGGGCCGGCCGATTTGACATGCAGGCATTTGCCTGCATATCATGCCTTCACGCATTCACCGGACAGATGGACGAAGACAAGGTTTTCAAGGCACTGGCCGACCCCACGCGCAGGCGGCTGCTCGACCTGCTGTACGAGCGCAACGGGCAGACGCTGGGCGAGCTGTGCGAGCACCTCGACATGGCGCGGCAATCGGCCACGCAGCACCTCGGGCTGCTCGAGGCGGCCAACCTGGTGAGCACCGTGTGGCGCGGCCGCGAGAAGCTGCACTTCATCAACCCGGTGCCGCTGCACGAGGTCTACGAGCGGTGGGTGCGCAAGTTCGAACGTCAGCGGCTCAGCCTGCTGCACGACCTGAAGAAGGAACTGGAAGGAAAGTGACCATGACCACAGAGCAGACCAGCTTCGTCTACGTGACCTACATCCGCTCGACGCCCGAGAAGGTGTTCGAGGCCCTCATCCGACCCGAGATCGCGCGGCACTATTGGGGCCACGAGAACGTGTCCGACTGGCAGCCCGGATCGACCTGGCAGCATGTGCGCGCCGACGAGCAGCGCACCGTGCAGGTGGTGGGCAAGGTGGTCGAGTCGTCGCCGCCCACGCGCCTGGTCATCAGCTGGGCCAGCCCGTCCAAGGCGGACGACCCGGCCAGCTACAGCCGGGTGAGCTTCGACATCACCGCCTACGACGAGATGGTGCGGCTTACCGTGACGCACGACGAGCTGCAGGCCGGCAGCCCGATGGCGCGCGGCATCCAGCAGGGCTGGCCGATCGTGCTGTCGAGCCTGAAGTCGCTGCTCGAAACGGGCCGGGGCATTGACGTCTTCGCCAAGCCCAAGTCGGCCTTGCAGGCAGCCTGAGGGAGCTGCCATGACCCGCACCTACAGCGGCGGATGCGCCTGCGGCGCCGTCCGCTACAGCACCCGGCATGCACCCATCTTCCAGAACCATTGCCAGTGCCGCGACTGCCAGCGGCGCAGCGGCACCGGGCACGGCTCCTACCTCACTTTTCCGGCGCGCGCCGAGATGGCGATCACCGGCGAGACCACCCATTGGGAGATCGCGGCCGACAGCGGCAACGTGAAGTCCCACGCCTTCTGCCCGGTGTGCGGCACGCCGGTGTTGCTGAGCTTTGCCGCGTCGCCCGATCTGATCGCGGTGCATGCGGGCAGCCTGGACGACCCTGGCCTATTCGCGCCGCAGGCCCTCACCTACAGCATCCGCGGGCCGAAGTGGGACGCGATGGATCCCTCGGTGCCGGCCTTCGAGCGGATGCCGAACGCCTGACGGCTCTTCGGCTCCCGCTGCAGCGGCGACCGCGGCGACGGCTTCGCTGAAGCCCGCGCGAGCTTCGTGAGTTTCGCGTCAGGCTTTCGTCACCGCTCGAGCATGTCACGCAGCGGCTTCCTCTGTAGATTTGCCGCTGTTCGTCATGCAGCACCCGCTTTCGCATCGACGCCCATGGCGCCGCTGCACCCGGGTCCCAATCACAGCCATGCCTTGCTCGACCATCATCCGCACACGCCGGCGCCCTGCCGATTCGTCGATCGGCAGGCGCCGATCGCGCGCCCCACGGCCGGTCAATGAAACGCGCGTCATGGAGCACAGCACCGCCGAGTTGCGCGAGGTGGTCCAGCGCCTGGCGAAACACGACCTGGCCGTCTCGCTCGAGCTGAAGGCCGCGGTGGGCATGCTCTATCAGGTGGCACGCCTGTCGGAGCTGGCCACGGAACACGGCAACAGCGCGGCGGCGGTGTCCCACCTCGGGGCCCTCACCGTGCATCTCGAATCGGTGTGTACGCGATGGTGCGCTGGCTAGCCTGGGGGCTGCTCGCCTCGGGGGCGCTCTCCCTCCTGGCGGCCGTGGCCACCTCCGAGACATACAGGGGCTGGCGGCACCGGCGCCGCATCGCGGAGCTGCTCGACCGGCATGCGAGCACGGTCAACTTCGACGAAGGCGCCAGCCGCTTGTAGCTGCGCCGCCGCCATGGGTCAGCCGGCCGCGTGGTTGTCCTTCACCCTCACATAGTGTTCCGCCGAGTACCGCAGGTAGGCGATCTCGTCGGCCGTGAGTTCGCGCACCGCGACCGCCGGCCGGCCCATGTAGAGCCAGCCGCTCTTCAGGTGCTTGCCCGGCGTGACCAGGCTGCCCGCGCCGACCATGACGCGGGCGTCGATCACCACGTCGTCCATCACGATGGTGCCCATGCCGATCAGGCATTCGTCGCCGATGGTGCAGCCGTGCAGGATGGCCGAATGCCCGATGGTCACGTGGCTGCCGATGAGGAGCGGGCTGCCTTCGGGCTTGCCCAGATGCTTGTGGGACACGTGTCCCATCGCGAAGTCCTGGATGTTGGTGCACTCGCCGATCACGATGCGATTCACGTCGCCGCGAAGGACGGTGTTGCACCACACCGAGCTGTCGGCGCCGATGTGGACGTCGCCGATGACCTGGGCCGAGGGGTGGACGAAAACGCTGGGATCGATTTCGGGGCGTGCAGACAGGTAGGGCGACAGCGGCATGGTGTTCGAGTGAAGGATGGCGCGCCGCACTTTACCGGCTACCCTTGGCCGCCTCTCGGTGCAGCCAGGCGAGGAAAGCCTCCACGGGCGGCCGCCTCGCATGCCGCGCCGGATACACCGCGAAGTGGGCCTTCAGGCGGATGGCGCGATCGAGGCCGAACACCGGCTTGAGCTTGCCCTCGGCCAGGTGCCGGCCCGCGATGGTGGCGCTTTCGAGGGCCACGCCCAGGCCCTGCGTCGCCGCGTCCAGCGACATCTGCGCCCGGTCGAAACGCACCGCGAAGCGCTCGGGAGCCCGCCTGTCCGAAAAGGCGGCAAACCAGTCGGGCCACTGCACCACGCTCACGTTGCTCTGGATGAGCGGCACCTCGAGCAGGCGTTCGGGGCGCCGCAGCCGGTGCTCGCGGATGAAGGCCGGGCTCGCCAGCGGCACGATGCGCTCCTCGAACAGCGGCTCGACCACGAGGTCCGGCCATTGCGGCACGCCATAGCGGATGTCGATGTCGGCCTGGCCGAGCGCGAAGTCGCTGTGCGTGTGCGCCGCCGACAGGTTCAGCGCGATGTCGGGGTGGGCCTCGGCGAACGCGCGCAGGCGCGGCATCAGCCACAGGCTCGCGATGCTGGGCGCCGAATGCACGTACAGGCTGTTGCTCATGCCCTGGCGCAGGTCTTCAGTGGCGGCCGTGATGGCCGCGAGCGCACCGCCCACGCGGGACAGGTACTGCTCGCCGGCCGCGCTGAGCCTCACGCCGTGAGCGCTGCGCTCGAGCAGCCGCATGCCGAGCTGCGACTCCAGCCGGGCCACCTGGTGGCTGATGGCCGAGGCGGTGAGGTGCAGCTCGGCTGCGGCCAGCGCAAAGCTGCGGCGGCGTGCCACCGCTTCGAAGGCCAGCAGGTTGGCAATGGGCGGGACGGAAGCCATGGGGACAACCCTCGCGTCAGATGACGGATCGTCATCTTAGGTTGAGAAGACTTCGCTTGTCGTCATGGCGGGCGGCGCCGAAGATCTGCTCGCACCCCACGAAACCCACGAACCCAACGCCGCAAAGCGTTCACCAGGAGAGCCCGCCACATGCTGCTCAAGGACAAGGTCGCCGTGATCACCGGCGCCGCCGGCCCCAACGGCCTCGGATTCGCAACCGCCCGCCTGATGGCGGCCCACGGAGCGCGCGTGGCGGTGCTCGACCTGCCGCGGGCCGAGCCGGCGCAGGCCGCCGCCCAGCTCGGTGCCGGCCACCTGGGGATCGAGGCCGACGTGACCGACAAGGCCTCCTGCGAGGCCGCCGTCGCCGCGGTGCTGAAAGCCTTCGGCCGCCTCGACGTGCTGGTCAACAACGCCGGCATCACCCAGCCGCGCAAGACCGTCGAGATCACCGCGCAGGACTACGACGCGGTGCTCGACGTCAGCCTGCGCGGCACGCTGCTCATGTCGCAGGCCGTCATCCCGGTGATGCAGGCGCAGCGCGGCGGCTCCATCGTCTGCATCTCCTCGGTGTCGGCGCAAAGAGGCGGCGGCATCCTGGGCGGTCCGCACTATTCGGCCGCCAAGGCCGGCGTGCTGGGCCTGGCCCGTGCCATGGCGCGCGAGCTGGGGGCCGATGCCATCCGCGTCAATGCCGTCACGCCGGGTCTGATCGCCACCGACATCAGCAAAGGCAAGCTCACCGAGGAGCGCAAGGCCGAGATCGCCCAGACCATTCCGCTGGCGCGCCTGGGCGAAGCCGGCGACGTGGCCGGCGCCTGCCTGTTCCTGGCCAGCGACCTGTCGGCCTACTGCACCGGCATCACGCTCGACGTGAACGGCGGCATGTTGATCCACTGACCGCTGCCGCCGGAGCACCGCACCCACACACCAAGAGGAGACGAGACATGCAACGCAAGACCTTCACCCATGCCGTGCTGGCCCTCGCCGCCGGCGCCCTCTTACCGCTGGCCGTGCAGGCGCAGGCGGTGAAGCTCACGCTCGGCCACGGCGCGGCGCCCGGCAACCCGCGCCATGAGGCGGCCTTGAAGTTCGCCGAGGTGGCCAAGGCCAGGAGCGGCGGCCGCATCCAGGTGCAGGTGGCGCCGTCCGCCCAGCTGGGCGACGACGCCGCCATGCTCACCGCCTTGCGCACCGGCGCACTCGACCTGTCGGCCAATTCGCAGGGCGCGGTGTCGGCCGCCGTGCCCGAATACGCCGCCTACGGCATGCCCTTCCTGTTCGCGAACTCGGCCCAGGCCTTCCGGCTGCTCGACGGCCCGCTCGGCAAGGAGCTCGCCGACAAGTCGGCCGACAAGGGCCTCGTGGTGCTGGGCTACTGGGACAACGGCATCCGCCACATGACCAACAGCAAGCGCCCGATCACCAAGGTGGAGGACATGAAGGGCCTGAAGATGCGCACCCCGCCCGACGCGGTGCTGGTGGACATCATGCAGGCGCTGGGCGCCGAGGCGCAGCAGATCAAGTTCGCCGAGCTGTACGTGGCGCTCCAGCAGGGGGTGGTCGACGGGCAGGAGAACCCGCTGATGAACATCCACGCCAGCAAGCTGTACGAGGTGCAGAAGCACCTGGCGCTCACCAGCCACATGTTCCAGATGACGCCCTTCCTGATGAGCAAGCGCAGCTGGGACCGCCTGTCCGACGCCGACCGCAAGGCGGTCACGGAAGCGGCCGCGGAAGCCACCACGCTGCAGCGCAGGCTGTCGCAGGAGTCGGACGACAAGACGCTCGCCGACCTCAAGGCCAAGGGGGTGCAGGTCACGACGGTGGACAAGGCCGCCTTCGAGAAGGCCACCGCCCCGGTGACCGAGAAGTGGCTGGCCCTGCCGATCGGCCCGTACGTGAAGAAGGTCGTGGCCGCAGCCCGCGCCGGCGCCGCCAGGTAGGAGCGCCTGCCTCGCCCCTGCCCTGTGGAGACTGCCATGAATGTTGTCGAACGCTGCGTCATCGGCCTGTGCCGCATGGTGCTGTGGCTGAGCACGGCGGTGATCTTCGTGATCCTGGCGGCCAACACCGTGCTGCGCTATGCCACCGGCACCAGCCTGCAGTGGGCCAACGAGGTGCCCGAGCTGCTGTTCCCCTGGCTGGTGATGGCCGGCGTGGTGCTCGCCGCCGCGCACGGCGCCCACATCACCACCACCTTCCTGATGGACGCGCTGCCCGCGGCATTGCGTCGAGCCGCAGCGGTGCTGGGCTGGCTGGTGGTGGCGGGCCTGTACGCCACCCTGTCATGGGCCACCTTCCGCATGCTGGACATCGTGCACGACGAGAAGTCGCCCATCCTGCAGGTGCCCGGCTCCATCACCTACGGCTGCGTGATGGCCGGCATGGCGCTGCTCGCGGTGCTGGCGCTGCAGTCGGCCTGGACCGCCTGGCACGCGCGGCCTGCGGTCGAGACACACCCGGGCGAGCCGCACGTACCTGTCGCCCACTGGTGATGCAACGCCACGCCCCCAGGAGATCGCCATGAGCCTCGTCATCCTGTTCGTGTTCCTCGGCGCGGCGGTCATCGCCATGCCGATCGCCCATGCCCTGCTGGCGGCCGCCCTGGCCGCCGCCGCCAGCACCGACCGGGTGCCGCTGGACCTGCTGGTGCAGCAGATGGTGGCCCAGGTGCAGAGCTTCCCGCTCATCGCCATTCCGTTCTTCATGCTCACCGGCACGCTGATGATGGGCGGCCGGCTCGGCGAGGCGCTGGTGGGTGTGCTGTCGACGCTGATCGGCCGCTTCCACGGCGGGCCGGCCCAGGTGGGCGTGCTGTCGTCCACCCTGTTCGGCGGCGTGTCGGGTTCCGCGGTGGCGGACGCCTCGGCCATCGGCTCGCTGCTCATCCCCTGGCACAAGCGCCTGGGCTACCCGGCGGCGTTTTCCGCCGCCACGCTGGCCGCCGCGGCCACCATCGACATCCTCATCCCGCCGTCGATTCCGATGATCCTGTTCGCGCTCACGTCCAACGCCTCCATCGCGTCGTTGTTCGTGGCCGGCGTGCTGCCGGGCTTCCTGATGTGCGGCGGCTTCATGGCCATGTGCTGGTGGGTCGGCCGGCGCCGCAACTTCCCGCGCGACACGGCGGCGTTCGACGGCTCGGCCTTCCGCCGGCACCTGCTGTATGCGTCGCCCGCGGTGCTGCTGCCGGTGCTCATCATCGTGTTCCTGCGGTTCGGCATCGCCACGCCGACCGAGGTGGCGGTGCTCTCCACGCTCTATGCCGGACTGGTGTCGGCGCTGGTGTACCGAGACCTGTCGTGGAAGCGGCTGAACGATGCAATCCAGCATGCTGGCCTCGCCACCGGCGTGGTGCTGCTGGTCATCATGGCCTCGGCCGCCATCGGCTGGCTGCTCACCTACGACCAGATGCCGCAGGGCATCGCCCGATGGGTGCAGGACAACGTGCATGCCGCCTGGCTGGTGATCCTGCTGATGAACCTGCTGATGCTGTTCCTCGGCATGTTCATCGACCTGCCTGCCGCCGTGCTGCTGCTCACGCCGGTGTTCGTGCCGCTGGCCCAGAGCATCGGCATGGACATGACCCAGCTCGGGATCATGATGGTGGTGAACCTCGCCATCGGCCTGTACACGCCGCCGGTGGGCACCACGCTGTTCATCACCAGCGCGCTCGCCCGGGTCAAGGTCGGGCAGACGGTGCGTGAGCTCGGCCCCTTCTATCTCGTCGCGTTCGGCGTGCTGGCACTCGTGTCCTACGTGCCCGCCAGCATCCTGCGCTGACGCCTCGCGAACCCCTTCGTTGCAGGAGAACCTTCATGACGACCACCCCCGCCGCGCTGGCCGAGCTGGCCCAGTGCGCCTACCGCATCCGGCGCCTGGCGCTGCGCATGGGCGAGGTGCAGGGCCAGGGCTATGTCGGCCAGGCGCTCGGCTATGCCGACGTGCTGGCCGTGGCCTACGGCCATGCGCTGAAGCTGCGGCCCGACGACCCGGCATGGGAAGGCCGCGACCGCTTCCTGCTGTCGCACGGCCACTACGCCATCGCCTTCTACGCCGCCCTCATCGAGGCGGGCATCGTGCCGGAGAGCGAACTCGAGACCTACGGCAGCGACGACTCGCGCCTGCCGATGTCGGGCATGGCCACCTACACGCCCGGCATGGAAATCTCGGGCGGCTCGCTGGGCCAGGGCCTGCCCATCGCGGTGGGCATGGCACTGGGCCTGCGGCACAAGGGCAACCCGGCCTTCGTCTACAACTCCATGTCCGACGGCGAGCTCGACGAGGGCTCCACCTGGGAGGCGGCCCTGGCGGCCGCGCACCACGGCCTTTCCAACCTTGTCTGCCTGGTGGACGTCAACAACCAGCAGGCCGACGGCCCTTCGAGCAAGGTGCTGGGCTTCGAGCCGCTGGCCGAAAAGTGGGCCGCCTTCGGCTGGCATGTGCAGCGGGTGGACGGCAACGACCTGCCGGCCGTGCTGCAGGCCTTCGACACCGCACGCTCGCTCCCTGAAGCCAGGCCGCGCGTGATCCTGTTCGACACGCTCATGGGCAAGGGCGTGCCCTTCCTGGAGCAGCGCGAGAAGAACCACTTCATCCGGGTCGACCCGCCCGAATGGCAGCAGGCCATCGAGGTGCTCGACCGGGCCCGGCAGACCGAAGGAGCACACGCATGAACACCGCCGTCGCACACAAGAAGCCTCGCCTCAGGACCTCGGCCATGATCGCCTCGATCGCCGCCGAAGGGCAGCGGGTGAAGGCGGCGCCGTTCGGCAAGGCGCTGGTGGACTACGCCGCATCGCACCCCGAGGTGGTGGGCCTCACCGCCGACCTGGCGAAGTACACCGACCTGCACCTGTTCGCGCAGGCCTTTCCAGAACGCTTCTTCCAGATGGGCATGGCCGAGCAGCTGCTGATGGGCGCAGCCGGCGGCCTGGCCAAGGAAGGGCTGGTGCCGTTTGCCACCACCTATGCGGTGTTCGGCACGCGCCGCGCCTACGACTTCATCCACCAGGTGATCGCCGAGGAGAACCTCGACGTCAAGATCTGCTGCGCCCTGCCCGGCCTCACCACCGGCTACGGCCCCAGCCACCAGGCCACCGAGGACCTGGCGATGATGCGCGGCATTCCGGACCTCACCATCGTGGACCCGTGCGACGCGCTCGACACCGAGCAGGCCGTGCCGCAGATCGCGGCGCACAAGGGCCCGGTCTACATGCGCCTGCTGCGCGGCAACGTGCCGCTGGTGCTCGACGAATACGACTACCGCTTCGAGCTCGGCAAGGCGAAGCTGCTGCGCGACGACGCCGACGTGCTCGTGATTTCCAGCGGCATCCTCACCATGCGGGCGCTGGAGGTGGCGCAGGACCTGGCGGCCGACAACATCGGTGTCGCCGTGCTGCATTGCCCCACCATCAAGCCGCTGGACGAGGTGGCCATCGTCGAGGCGGTGCGCTACAGGCACCGGCTGGTGGTGGTGGCCGAAAACCACTCGGTGGTGGGCGGCCTGGGCGAGGCGGTGGCGAGCACGCTGCTGCGGCACCGGGTGCAGCCCGCCGGCTTCCAGCTCGCGGGGCTGCCCGACGCCTTTCTCGATGCCGGCGCCCTGCCGACGCTGCACGACCGCTACGGCATCAGCCGCACGGCCCTGGGTGGCCGCATCAAGGCCTGGCTCGACTGAGCCCGCGAAGCGCGCGCCTCAAGTGCGCAATGCCGGTGGGGCTATCCGGCGCGGCATAGGCTTGCGCCCATGTTTGCCCGGCACTTGCACCGATCGACGAGTCGCAGACGCACTCTGCGTGCGGCGTCGGCAGTGCTGGCCGCGCTGGCGCTGCTGGTCGCGGGGGCGGCCGCCGCCGCGCAGATCGGCATCGTCACGCCCGGCGCGCAGGAGACGCTGCACGACAACGCCGGCAACGTCGAAGTGCGGGTGGCCGCGGCACCAGAGCCGGCGCGCGGCGAGTCGGTCGAGGTCTGGCTCGACGGCCGGCTGGCCGCCCGCGGCGCGCAGACCGACTTCAGCCTCGGCGGCGTCGAGCGCGGCGAACACACGCTGCAGGTCCGGCTGGTCGACCGCGACGGCCGCACGCTCGCCGTGTCCGAGCCGCTGACGTTCCACGTCTGGCAGGCGTCACGCCTGTTCCCGAACCGGCGCGGCGCGCGCTGAGCGGGCCTCCTCACGCACCCAGCCGGCGGCCTTCTCCGCCATCATCAGCGTCGGGCTGTTGGTGTTGCCGCTGGTGATGGTGGGCATCGCACCCGCATCCACCACCCGCAAGGCCGACACGCCGCGCACCCGCAGCCGTGAATCGAGCACCGCCATCGGGTCGCCGTCGGCGCCCATCTTGGTGGTGCCCACCGGGTGGAAGATGGTCGTGGCGATGTCGCCGGCCAGGCGCGCCAGGTCTTCGTCGCTTTCGTACTGCGGCCCCGGCTTCCATTCCTCGGGCCGGTATCTCGCCAGCGCCGGCTGGGCCGCGATGCGGCGCGTCACCCGCAGCGAGTCGGCGGCGACCTTGCGGTCTTCGCCGGTGCTCAGGTAGTTGGGTGCGATGGCCGGCGCGTCCTCGAAACGCGGGCTGCGGATGCGCACCGTGCCGCGGCTGGTCGGGTTGAGGTTGCACACGCTCGCGGTGAAGGCCGGGAAGCGGTGCAGCGGCTCGCCGAAGGCGTCGAGCGACAGCGGCTGCACGTGGTACTGGATGTTGGGCCAGGCATATTGCGCCGAGCTGCGGGTGAAGGCGCCCAGCTGCGAAGGCGCCATGCTCATCGGGCCGCTGCGGCGCCACAGGTATTCGAGCGCAATGCGGGCCTTGCCCAGCATCGAGGACGCCAGCACGTTCAGCGTGGGCGCCCCCTGCACCTTGTAGACGGCGCGGATCTGCAGGTGGTCCTGCAGGTTCTCGCCGACGCCGGGCAGGTCGGCCACCACGCCGATGCCGTGGCGGCGCAGCAGCGCCGCGGGGCCGATGCCGGACAGCTGCAGGATCTGCGGCGAGCCGATGCTGCCGGCGCACAGGATCACCTCGCGGCTGGCGAACGCGTCCACCATCTGCCGGCCGTCCCAGACGCGCACGCCGGTGCAGCGCGGGCGGCCGTCGCCGCTGCCGGTGCTGTCGAACAGCAGCCGGGTCACGCGGGCATGCACCCACAGCGTGAAGTTCGGCCGCGCATAGCAGGTCGGCCGCAGGAAGGCCTTGGCGGAGTTCCAGCGCCAGCCGCCGCGCTGGTTGACCTGGAAGTAGCCCACGCCTTCGTTGTCGCCCCGGTTGAAGTCGGCGCTGGCCGGCACGCCGGCCTGCTGCGCAGCCAGCGCGAACGCGTCGAGGATGTCCCAGCGCAGGCGCTGCTTCTCCACCCGCCATTCACCGCCCGCGCCATGCAGCTCGTCGGCCCCGAGGTAGTGGTCCTCGTGCTGCTTGAAGGCCGGCAGCACGTGGCTCCAGCGCCAGGTGTCGTCGCCGGTGAGCTGCGCCCACTGCTCGTAGTCGCGCGCCTGGCCGCGCATGTAGATCATGCCGTTGATGCTGGAGCAGCCGCCCAGCGTCTTGCCGCGCGGGTAGCGCAGCGAACGGCCGTTCAGGCCGGCGTCGGGCTCGGTCTGGTAGAGCCAGTCGGTGCGCGGGTTGCCGATGCAGTAGAGGTAGCCCACCGGCACGTGGATCCAGGGGTGGCTGTCGCGCCCGCCCGCCTCCACCAGCAGGACGCGCCGGTTCGCGTCCTGGCTGAGGCGGTTGCACATCAGCGCCCCGGCCGTGCCGCCGCCGATGACGATGTAGTCGTAGGTGTTGTCGTGCTGGTTCAAGTCGTCTCTCTCTCGCTCTGCTGCTTCAGACCACCGGAGCCCTTCGATACCTCAGGGCGAACGGACGGGTCGGTATGCGGCGAAGTAGCCGGCCCCTAGGCCGGCTCGTCGGTCACTTCGTAAAACGGGGCCCCGTCTGTGCCGCCTGCGCAGCGTCGCGGCCCGAGGGTTGCCGCGAAGCGGTCGAGCAAAGCTGTCTGAGCTCCGAAGCCGCAGGCTGAGGGCGAGTTCTTTGCTCGCCCTCG
>NZ_SWAR01000027.1 GCF_006386545.1 Methylibium rhizosphaerae
CCCCTGGCAGGCACTCACCCTGCGGGCCGGGGCCGGCAAGGGCGCATGCGGGTGTTGCGCCGCTTGCCCAGGCGTCCAGCCTGGGCTGCGCACCGCGCCTACGCCTGCACCCTTGTCGGCCCCCGCGGGGGGGCCATTTCACTGACGCAGTGGACTAGAAAAGCCCTGCCTTCTCGGCTGCGCCCAAGGCGGTCTTGGCCAGCGAACCGAGCTGGGCATTGATGTCGGCCGAAGGCGGGGTACTTGCCTTGGCCGTCCACAGCAGCCGGCCGCTGGCCACGTCGGTGATGCGGTTGTCGGTGGCGTAGCCGGCAGTGGGCTGGCCGCCGCCGATGGGCACCGACACACCGCCTCCCACGCCGACCCGGCCGGTGCCGATGCCGAAGCCGCCGATCCCGATCGACATGCCGGGGCTCAGATCGCGGGCGGCCAGCATGACGGTGGCCGACAGCACCGCCTTCGCACCCGCCTCACGGGCCGCCGCGAAATACTGCTCGGCCGGCAGCGGACGGCCAGGCTCCGGGTTGACGACCTTGGAGGCATGCACGGGCACGGCGCCGCGCGCGACCACTTCGGCCGCCAGCTGGTCCTGGCAGATCTGCTTCACCACGCTTTCGAAGGCCTCGCAGGCCACCAGTACCTTCGTCCCGCGCAGCGAGGCGGTGCCCCCCAGCTGGGGGTCGACCCATTGCGCGTCGAGCCGCGTCGAGGCGCAGCCTCCCACGAGCAACGCCGACACCAACGCGGTGGCGGCCAGCAGCGGGCGGGTTGCGGCGGTGGGTGACATGGGGTCCTCCTTTGCGCGTCACGCGTCAAGCGTCAGTCGGATCGGTGCGGGTCTTCCGCTTCGTTGCCATCATCGTCCTTCGGGATGTCTTCCTCGAAGGCCTGCTCCGGCTGTTCGTTGTCGAGTATCGGCGAGCGAGCCGGGCGTTCGGGCGGCGAGTTGCGAGTGTCGGGGTTGGACGGACCGGCGGGTTGGCGAGCGGACATGGCGAACTCCTGCAGTGACGGTGGGCATGCCCGCAGTGTCCTGTGCGCACGGGCCGCGCCCCATAGGGCAGCCGGCCGGCCGGCTGTCGGCAGCGGCTGACAGCCGCTGACAGCCGCCTATCGGTGCTTGACGTGTTCGCGGTTGAACCCGCGGGTGGGCGCGATGGTGCTCGGCAAGCCGGAAGAATTCGGATCGCACGGCGCCTGCCATTCGCGCAGCTCCTGCTCCAGCACCTTGTGCCCGTCTCGCGCTGCGATCTGGATCAGCTCGAACACGTTCACGTCGTTCACGAGGTCATGACCCAGCCCGCGCTTGAGCAGGCGGTAGATCTCCTGAACATCCTCGGTGGCTCCTGGCTTGGTGGCGTCGTTCATGGTGCGACCTTCCGGTTGCTGCGTTGCGGGATATCTGCATTGTGGGCGTCTGCCGTGCCTGGCACGTAAAGAAATCCCTGATCGCCTTGAACTTTCGGGCGGGCGCGCGATCTTGCAGCTCCATGACGAAGGACAGGAAATCGCCGGCCGCCCTGTGGCGGGCCGGACTGGGCGCCGTGCTGGCCACCGCAGCGCTGCTGGGCTGCGGCTCGTTCGAGGAGCAGCAGCGCAAGTGGATCTTCCAGCCCTCGAAGGAAACCTGGCGGGCCGGCGCCAGCGCCGCCGAAGGCATGGAGGACGTGTGGATCGACTTCCATTCCGCGGCCTCGGGCACCCCGGCGCGCCTGCACGGCCTGTGGCTTGCGCAGCAGAACGCCGACGCCCCGGTGCTGCTGTACCTGCACGGCGCACGCTGGGACGTGCGGGGCAGCGCGCCGCGCATGCGCCGCATGCACGAGCTGGGCTTCTCGGTGCTGGGCATCGACTACCGGGGTTTCGGCAGGAGCACCGAGGCCCTGCCCTCGGAACTGATGGCCTACGAGGACGCCCGCGCCGCCTGGGATTGGCTGGCGCAGAAGCACCCGACCGCGGGGCGCTATATCTTCGGCCACTCGCTGGGCGGCGCCATCGCGGTGCAACTGGCCAGCGAAGCGGGCAACGAGCTGCAGGGCCTGATGCTCGAAGGCACGTTCACCTCGATCCCTGCCGTGTTCGACACCATGAAGTGGGGCTGGCTGCCGCTGGGTCCTTTCATCACGCAGCGCTTCGATTCGGCCAGCCGCATCGCCAAGGTCAAGGCACCGGTGCTGGTGGTGCACGGCAGCGCCGACCGGCTGATCCGGCCGGAGCTCGGTCAGCAGCTGTTCGAGCAGGTGAAGGCCGAGAAGAAGAAGTGGCTGCTCATCGAGGGCGGCTCGCACCACAACACCAATGCGCTCGGACAGGCGCAGTACCGCCAGGCGCTGGCGGAGCTGTTCGGGCTGGGGGCGAAGGCAAGAGGCGGCGCCGCGGCTGCCCTGCACTAGCGGGTTAGGGCGCGCTTTTGCATCAGGTACTTGACGATGCCCTGCGGGTATCCGGAGATCTGCGCCAGGGCTTCGTAGCCATGGCGGCGGTAGAACTGCGGCGCCTGGAAGCTCAGGGTCGTGAGGTAGTAGATGCAACAGCCTCGCGTCGCGGCATGCCGTTCGAAGTCCGCCAGCAGCCGCGATCCGACGCCTGAGCCGCGGTGCGCCTCGTGCACCCACAGCTGCAGCAGCTCGCAGCAGCCGCCCCAGGTGCGGCCCACGGCCCCGCCGACCACCTCGCCGCCGGCGCTTCTGGCAAACACCGCCAGCGGCCGCACTTCGCCCAGCGGCGCGGCCGCGAAGTTGTAGCCGTCGAGCCCGGCGTCGACCGCGTCCAGGGCCTCCTTCGGAGGCTGGTCGCAGACCTCGAAGCGCGGGGAGTCGACGTTCATCGGCCGCGCTACTTCGACCGACCGTCGAACGGCGTGACCTGCACGCTGGCGAGGTCGATGTCTTCGAGGCAGCGGATGTTGATGGCCGCCATGCGGTTGCCCTTGGGGTCGGTGCCCTCGCCATAGGGATGCATGCCGCACGACGGGCAGAAGCGGTGCTTGATGACGTGCTTGTTGAAGGTGTAGGTGCTGGCGTTCTCTTCCGGTGTGAGCAGCCGGAGCTGGTCACGCGGCACGAACCACATCAGCGAACCCTTGCGCTGGCAGATCGAGCAATTGCAGGAGATCACGCCCTGCGGCTCGCCGTCCACCTCGAAGGCGATGCGGCCGCAATGGCAACTTCCGCGGTGAGTCATGCTGGTTCTCCTTGGGCTTCTAGGCTTCCAGGCAGGCAGGGGCGCGAGCGCGAGCTGTCCCGTTTGATCGGCCGCAGCCTACCGCAGGAGGCCTCGTCCGGAGAAGCCCCACGGCTGCCGGCGCGGCCGCATGAGGGCACGATCGCCGCCCATGACCATGCACACCCCCGTTTCGAACGCCGCCGCGGTGACCGACTTCTGGTTCGGCACCGACCCCGACTACCCACAGCGCGATGCCTGGTTCCGCAAGAGCGACACCTTCGATGCGCAGATCCGCGACCGCTTCGGGCCCACCATCGAAGCCGCGCTGGCAGGCGGCCTGCACGACTGGGATGCCACGCCGCAGGGCCTGCTCGCACGCATCGTGGTGCTCGACCAGTTCACCCGCAACGCCTTTCGCGGCTCGGCGCGGGCCTTTGCGGGCGACGCCCTGGCGCTGGCCGCTGCACGGCAGCTGGCGGACGCGGGGCTCGACCGCGAGCTGCATCCGGTGTGGCGCTGTTTCGCCTACCTGCCCTTCGAGCATGCGGAAGACCTGGCGATGCAGGAGCGGTCGGTGGCGCTGTTCACCGCGCTGGCCGCGGCCGATGCCCGCTTCGAAGGCCACCTCGACTATGCACACCGGCATCACGACGTGATCCGCCGGTATGGGCGGTTTCCGCACCGCAACGCCGTGCTGGGCCGTGCCTCAACCCCGGAGGAGCTGGCCTACCTGGCACAGCCGGGCGCCGGCTTCTAGGTGCCCGCGCCACCGGAGCGCTCGCGCTCCTGCAGCACCCGCCACAGCACCTTGCCCGCACCCGACTTCGGCAGCGCATCGACGAACTCCACCACCCGCGGGTACTTGTATGCCGCCATCTGCTCGCGCGACCAGTCGATGAGGTCGGCCTCGGACACCTGGCCGCGCTGTTCGGGGCGCAGCACCACCACCGCCTTGACCGTCTCGCCGCGGTAGGCGTCCTGCGTGGCGATCACGCAGGCTTCCTGCACCGCCGGGTGCTTGTACAGCAGCAGCTCCACCTCGGCCGGCCACACCTTGAAGCCGCTCGCGTTGATCATGCGCTTGAGCCGGTCGGTGATGAAGAAGTAGCCTTCATCGTCCATGCGGCCCAGGTCGCCGGTGCGGAAGAAGCGCTCGCCGTCCACTTCGACGAACGCCGCCGCGGTGGCCTCGGGGTGGCGCCAGTAGCCTTCGAACACCATCGGCCCGCGGGTGACGATCTCGCCCACCTCGCCCACCGGCATCTCCTTCAGCGTGACCGGATCGATGACACGGGAGTCGGTGCCGTACAGCGGGATGCCGGCGCACTGCAGCTTGGCCCGCTCGGGCGGGTTGCCATGGGTGGGCGCTGCGGTTTCGGTGAGGCCGTAGCCTTCGGCGAAGGTGAGGCCGAACTCCGCCTGCAGACGCTCGGCCACCGCATGCGGCATCGCCGCGCCGCCGCCGCTCAGGTAGCGCAGGCTCGACAGGTCGAAGCTGCGGTAGTTGGGGCTTGCGAACAGGTCGATGATCATCGTGGGGATGCAGGTCCAGTGCGTCACCCGATGGCGCGAGATCAGGGCGCCGGCGAGCTCGCGGTCCCATCGCGGCATCAGCACCACGGTGCTGCCGCACCACAGCGCGCAGTGCATGCCGTACATCATCCCGGTGATGTGGAACAGCGGCACCACGCCCAGGCTCACCGACTCGGCGCTGGCATGGCCCCACAAGGCGCCGCCCACCGCGTTGTGCATCAGCGTGCGGTGGTTGTGCATGCAGCCCTTGGGCAGCCCGGTGGTGCCTGAGGTGTAGGGCAGGATCGCCAGGTCGTCGGACCGCGCCTGGTGCGGCCCGGGTTGCATCCGGGCGGCCAGCGCGTCGGCCCAGCGGGTGGCGCCCAGGGGCAGCGGGTGCTCGGCCCGCAGCCACTGCTCCATGGCGGCCGGCGGCGCGAGGCCGGGCTCGTACTGCTCGGGAAGTGCGTCGGCATAGCGGGCCACCAGCAGGTGGCGCAGGCGGTCTCCGGCCGGCAGCGCCTCGTTGGCCCGCGCGACATTGGCCGCGAGGTCGGCGCTGCAGATGGCCACCCGTGTCTGCGGGTCGGTGATGTAGTGGCCGAACTCTTCGGCCTTGTTCATCGGGTTGACCGGCACCACCACCGCGTCGGCACGCAGGATGGCGTAGTAGGCCACCACGTACTGCGGGCAGTTCTGCATGTACAGCGCCACGCGGTCGCCGCGCTTCACGCCGGCATGCTGCTGCAGCCAGCCGGCCAGGGCCTCGCACTGGCGCTGCAGTTCGGCATAGCCGAGCGAGCGGCCGAAAAAGAGGTAAGCAGTCTTGTCCGGATAGCGGCGCGCCGCGACCTCGAGGTTGAACCACAGCGTGGTGTCGGGCACCACCAGTTCCCTGGGCAGGCGTTGCGGCCAGTGGCGCAGGTGCGGTCGATCGGCGGGAACGGGCATGCAGCGGCTCCGGAAGAAACAAGGGCAGACCGGTGTACCGCAGCGCCGCCCGGGGCGCCATGGGAACGCCCCGCACCCGCCCTGTCTCCGGCGCGACAAGCCACGGCGTACGATGGCCGGCTCCTGCCACCCGAAAGACACCCGATGCTCACGTCGCTGCAGCAACGCCTGGCCGCATTGGCACTGCCGTGCCTGGCGATCGGCGGCACTGCGGCCGCCGCGCCGTCGGCCCAGGTGGCCCACCGCTGCAGCGGCCAGGAACAGGTGGTGGTGCTGTACGACAACAGCGCCCGCGAGCCGGGCCGCGCGCTCGCCTGGGTGCACGACGGCACCCAGACCCACCGGCTGCCGCTGGTGCGCTCGGCCTCGGGTGCGCGCTATACCGACGGGCTGTGGTCGTGGTGGGGCAAGGGCGGCGAGGCGCGACTCGAACGCAAGGGCCGGCCGGCCCTCACCGGCTGCCGGGCCGAACTGACGCAACGCGTGCTGATCGACCGGCGCACCCGCACCCAGTGGCTGCTGCCGCCGGCCTGGACCGAAGAGCGGGTGGACGAGACGCTGCTGCAAGGCCGCGCCGCCGAGGCCGCGCAGCCCGGCGCCCAGGTGCTTGCGCGCTACAGCGCCCGTCCCGCCGCCGCGGCCGGTGCGCCGCAGGTGCTGGCGCGGCTCCTGGTGTTCGGCACCCCCGACTGGGAGGCCCTGGCCGCGTCGCCCAGCGGCGCGGCAGCCGGTGAGCCGGTGCTGCGCACGCCGACGTGGACCTACGTCATGCACTTGCCCCCCGCACCTGCCGCACCCGCGGGCAGCGCGAGCACGCCGGAAGGTGCCGCCTCCGAACCGACGCTGTCGCCGCCGCCGGCCGGGCAGGTCGAACTCGAAGCGGCCGCCCACGGCCTGCGGTCGGGCCTGCAGCTGTGGGGCCGCGGTCCGCTGCTCGAAAGCTGCCGGGTGCAGGGCAGCGTGAACCATCGGGAACGTCTGGCGCTGTTGCCGGGCGACCAGCTGCAGGTGCAGCTGCTCGACCTGTCGAGCCCCGGCACGCCGCCCAAGGTGCTGGCCGAGCACCGACGCGCGGTGGGCCAGGCCCAGGTGCCGCTGCGCTTCGAGCTGCCCTGCGGGCCGGCGCCGCTGCCCGAGGGCGCGGACGCGCGCATCGTGGTGAAGGCGCGCATCACGCGAGGCGGCCAGGTGCTGCTGGCCAGCGAAAACCCGGCACCGGTGCTCACCCAGGGGCTGCTTCACGAAGCCACCCTGCAGCTCAGCCGCATGCGCGACAAGCCGGCCCGGCCCAGCCGCGAAACCAGCCGCTGAACCAGCCCACAACCCTGCCCCGGCCGCGGTTGTTGGCACGCGCACGCGGGGCTATGCTGGCCGGCTCCTGCCCGCACCCACCATGGCCCTGCCGCTCGCCGCTGCGTTTGCTGCCCCCAATCTCGCACCCGCCGTCATCGACGTCGAGGCCTCGGGATTCGGCCGCGACAGCTACCCGATCGAGGTGGGGCTGGCGCTCCCCGACGGCCGCTGCTGGTGCAGCCTGATCAAGCCGCTGCCGCACTGGCAGCACTGGGACGCCTCGGCCGAGTGCATGCATCACATCGAACGCGCCACGCTGCTCGACCATGGGCGCGACGCGGTGCTGGTGGCCCGCGAGCTGAACCGGCTGCTCGGCCGCCAGACCGTGTACTCCGACGGCTGGGCGCATGACTACACCTGGCTGGCCAGGCTGTATGACGGCGTGGGCGAAAGCCCGTCGTTCCGGATCGACACGCTGCGCGGCCTGCTCAGCGACGACGAAGCGGCCGTCTGGCATGCCACCAAGCAGGAGATCGCCAACGAGGTGAGGCTGGAGCGCCACCGCGCCAGCAGCGACGCCAAGCTGCTGCAACTCACCCTGCTGCAGGTGCGCACGTTGCGCCGCTCGCGGTCATAAAGCACCATGTCGGTGCGATGGCCGTCACAAATGCGGGCATGCGACGGCTCGGTGCGCACCGGAATCGAGCGATGCCTTGCATACAAGCCTGGCATGCAACCTGCACTGAGGAGCCGGGCCCGATGCCCGCCCCTTTCCAGGAGACACGCGTGAACCGACCCCGCCTGCTTGCCGGCCTGCTGGCCGCCCTTGCCCTTGTTGCCGCCCCTGCCGCCCGCGCCGATGCGCTGGACGACGTGCTGAAGGACAAGCTGATCCGCATTGCCGTCCCGACCGACTTTCCGCCCTACGGTTTCGTCGCCACCGACCTGAAGCCGCAGGGGCTGGACATCGACATGGCCAACCTCATCGGCGCCAAGCTGGGCGTGAAGGTCGAGCTGGTGCCGGTGACCAGCGCCAACCGCATCCCGTACCTGCAGACCAAGAAGGCCGACCTCGTGATCTCCACGCTCGGCAAGAACCCCGAGCGCGAGAAGGTGATCGACTTCACCGCGGCCTACTCGCCCTTCTTCCAGGCCGTGTTCGGCCCCAAGGGCACGACCGTCAAGAGCGCGGCCGACCTGGCGGGCAAGAGCGTGTCGGTGACGCGCGGCGCCATCGAGGACATGGAGCTCACCAAGATCGCGCCGTCCGGCACCGACATCAAGCGCTTCGAGGACAACAACACCACCGTCTCCGCCTTCGTGTCGGGCCAGGTGCAGCTCATCGCCACCGGCGCCTCGGTGGCCGGCAACCTGATGGCCAAGAACCCGCAGCTTGGCACCGAGTTCAAGTTCGTGCTGAAGGACTCGCCCAACTTCATCGGCGTGGCCAAGGGTGAAGACAAGCTGCGCGCCAAGGTCAACGAGATCATTGCCGAGGCCAAGAAGGCCGGCGAGCTCGACAAGCTGGCCGGCAAATGGCTCGGCCGCCCCGCGGGCGACCTGCCGCAGTGATGACGACCACCATCCCTGGCCACTGCCACTGGCTTTAGCAGTACCGGCGCATGAGCATCAGCTTCGACTTCGCGGCCGTGCTGGCCGAGTGGCCCCTGCTGGCCAAGGGCATGGCGGTGACGCTCGCGCTCACCGCCGTGTCGGCCGCGCTGGGCATGCTGCTCGGCGTGGCCTGCGCCTGGGCCCGGCATGAAGGGCCGGCCTGGCTGCGCGCGCTGGTGGGCACCTATGTGGAGCTGATCCGCAACACGCCCTTCATCGTGCAGCTGTTCTTCCTGTTCTTCGGGCTGCCGAGCCTGGGCGTGAAGCTTTCGCCCGAGCTGGCCTCGGTGCTGGCGATGGTGATCAACCTGGGCGCCTATGCGGCCGAGATCGTGCGTGCCGGGCTCGCCACCACGCCGCATGGGCAGATCGAGGCCGGCCAGAGCCTCGCGCTCGACCGCTGGCAGCTCTTCAGGCATGTGGTGCTGCCGCCCGCGCTCAAGCGGGTGTGGCCCGCGCTGGTGAGCCAGATCGTCATCGTGATGCTGGGCTCGGCGGTGTGCGGACAGATCGCCACCGAGGAGCTGTCGTACGCAGCCAACCTGATCCAGTCGCGCAACTTCCGCGCCTTCGAGTCCTTCATCGTGGCCACCGCGCTCTATCTCGCGCTCGCGGTACTGGTGCGCCAGCTGCTGAACTGGGCCGGGCCGCGCTTCCTGTTCGGCCGCTGAAGGGACACACAACACCATGGTCGACTTCAGCCTCTGGGACATCCTGCGCAACCTGCTGCTCGCCGCGCGCTGGACCGTCGGGCTTTCCCTCATCGCGTTCTTCGGCGGCGGCCTGGTGGGCCTCGCGCTGCTGGTGGCCCGGGTGGCCAGGCTGCGCGGCGCCGAGCCGCTGGTGGCCGGCTACGTGCAGCTGTTCCAGGGCACGCCGCTGCTGATGCAGCTGTTCCTCGCCTACTTCGGCATCGCGCTGCTGGGCATCAACGTGTCGCCCTGGGTCGCCGCGGCGCTGGCCCTCACCCTCTACACCAGCGCCTTCCTCACCGAGATCTGGCGCGGCTGCGTCAACGCCGTGCCGCGCGGGCAGTGGGAGGCCGCACAGGCGCTGGCCCTCAACCTGCGCGAGCAGCTGCGCTACGTGATCGGCCCGCAGGCGCTGCGGGTGGCGCTGCCGCCCACCGTGGGCTTCCTCGTGCAGGTGATCAAGGGCACGGCGCTCGCGTCGGTGATCGGCTTCATCGAGCTCACCAAGGCCGGCACGATGATCACCAACGCCACCTTCCGTCCGTTCACCGTCTACGCCTGCGTGGCACTCATGTACTTCGTGCTGTGCTACCCCATCTCGGCCTGGAGCCGATCGCTCGAAAGGAAGTTGCATGTCGCTCGCCGCTGAGGCGCCCGCCCCCCGTACGCCGGGCATCGTCGAGATCCGCGGGCTGCGCAAGCGATTCGGCCAGAACGAGGTGCTCAAGGGCATCGACCTGACGGTCGCCCGCGGCGAGGTCATTGCCATCATCGGCAAGAGCGGCTCCGGCAAGAGCACGCTGCTTCGCTGCATCAACGGGCTCGAGAGCTTCGACGAAGGCTCGCTGAGCGTGGACGGTCAGGCGCTCGAGCACGGCAACCCGCGCGCGATGCGCGAGCTGCGCCAGCACGTGGGCATGATCTTCCAGAGCTTCAACCTGTTCCCGCACCTGAGCGCCGGCCGCAACGTGATGCTGGCGCCCCGGCTGGTGAGGAAGACCCTGCCGGTCAAGGGCGAGGAGCAGGCCAAGCGGCTGCTTGCGCGGGTGGGCCTGGCCGAGAAGTTCGACGCCCTGCCCGAGCAGCTCTCGGGCGGTCAGCAGCAGCGGGTGGCCATCGCCCGCGCGCTCGCCATGGAGCCGGCGGTGCTGCTGTGCGACGAGATCACCTCCGCGCTCGACCCCGAACTGGTGGGCGAGGTGCTGCGGGTGGTGGAAAGCCTGGCCGACGACGGCATGACGCTGCTGATGGTCACCCATGAGATGAACTTCGCCCGCAAGGTGAGCGACCGCGTGGTCTTCATGCACGCCGGCCGCATCCACGAGATCGGCCCACCCGAAGAACTCTTCGGCAACCCCAGGACCCCCGAACTCCAGCAGTTCCTCTCGCGCGAATGACCCGTCAGGGCTGATAGGCCCGCTGGTTGGCTTCTTCCTGTTCGCGCACCCGCTTGCATTGCGTGTGGTGGGCGAATTCCGGCTTCTCGCATTCGCGCTTCATGCACAGGAAGAGCGCCAGCAGCACGCGGCTGCCGCAGGCTTCGCGCGGGCTGCGCGGGCCGGCCTGTGGCGCCGGCGTGTGCACGGCGGCGTTTTCTGCCCGCTGCTGCTGCTGCTGCGGCGGCGTACGCCGGGGTGCCGGTTCGGGCTCGCCGCCTTCGGCTCGTGCGCCGGACGGCTCATGGGTCGGCCTCGCGCGCGGCCGCGGCGTGGGCGCCGCGGCGGCCAGCAACGTGCCGGGCGCGGGCGTCGCAGCCGAGGCAGGTGCGGCGACCGCCGCACTGGCGGCAGTGGCCTGCGAAGCTGCCACCATGGCCACACTGGCCGCCTGAGCCACCGTCTGCGCCGGCGCAGCAGAGGCCGGCATCGCCACCGCAGAGGCGGCGGGTGACGAGGCAGCCGCCTGCACCTCGGCCGGGCCACGCTCCGGCTTCGACGTCACGTACCACAGCAGGCCGGCAAACACGATCGGCACGATGCCAAGAGCGGCCAGGGGCCAGCGGCGGCGCCCGCCGGCCGACGCCTCGGCGGGGGGCCTGGCGGACTCCAGTGGCGGCGCCCCGGTTGCCGGTGCCCAAGCCGTCTGCGGCTGGGAGGGGGCTCGCGGCACCACCACCGTGGCCTCGTGCGCCGCTTCGGCGGGCGCAGCCGGGCGCGGCGGCGAATAGGGCTGCGTCGGTGCATAGGCGGCCGTGGGTGACGCGGCCTGGCCTGCCTGCTGCGCACCTTCGCCGCGCAGCAGCGCCTGCAGAGCGGCCACGTTTTCCGGACGCCCCTGCGGGCGTACGGTGAGGCAGGCGTCGATGGCGCCGACGAAGGCGTCGCTGTAGTGCAGATGGGCTTCGCTGGCCAGGGTGGCGGCCACGCTGCGTGCGGTGGGCAACTCGTCGTGGACGGCCCGCGCCGCCGCCGGCGTGGGCGGCCGGCCGGTCAGGCAGAAGTGCATGACCGCGCCGAGCGCGTACAGGTCCGTCCAGGGGCCCTGCCGCAACCCGGCCGTTTCGGCGTATTGCTCGATCGGCGCGAAGTTGGGCTTGAGGATGGCGGTGAGCGTCTGCGTCCGGTCGCCGATGACGCGGCGGGCCGCGCCGAAGTCCAGCAGCACCGGCTGGCCGTTGGCCAGCAGCAGGATGTTGTCGGGCGCGATGTCGCGGTGGTAGACCTGTTCCTTGTGCAGCACGTCGAGAGCGCCCAGCAGCGGCTCGAGCAGGTCGCGCAGCCAGGCCTCGCCGGGCGGCTGCTCCATGCTCTTGCGCACGTCGCGCAGCGTGCGGCCCTGGTAGTAGGGCATCACCATGTAGGCGGTGCCGTTGTCTTCCCAGAAGCGGTAGACCTTCACCAGCGACGGATGGTCGAAGCGCGCCAGCAGCTTGGCTTCGTTGACGAAGGAACGCAGGCCCACGCCGAAGGTCTCGACATGCGAGGTCGAGCGGATCGACACCGAAGCCCCCTGCCCTCGCGCGGCCAGCGCCTGCGGCATGTATTCCTTCAGCGCCACCAGCCGCTCGAGGGCATGGTCGAAGGCGAGGTACACGATGCCGAAGCCGCCGACGCCGAGCACGCGCTGGATCTCGAACTCGCCCAGCCGGGTGCCGGGCTGCAGCGCGTCATGTTCGGGAGGCGGCGTGTCTTGCGTCATGGGGGCCCGGGGAACGGAAAGGCAAACAGGCGGCAGCTTAGCTCACGGCGTTGGGGTGGTGGCCAGTGACTTGCGACTGGAGACCGGCAACCGTTCACAATGCACTCCCCTGGTCAGCAGTCACCAGTCACCAGTCACCAGTCACTACCAAGAACCACCATGATCACCACCGCATCCGGGCTCCAGTACGAAGACACGAAACAAGGCACCGGCGCCACCGCCCAGGCCGGCCAGCAGGTCACCGTGCACTACACCGGCTGGCTCTACGAAAACGGCCAGGCCGGCGCCAAGTTCGACTCGAGCAAGGACCGCAACGACCCCTTCGAATTCCCCCTGGGCGCCGGCATGGTGATCCGCGGCTGGGACGAAGGCGTGCAGGGCATGCAGGTGGGCGGAACGCGCCGCCTGGTGATCCCGCCGCAGCTCGGCTATGGCGCTCGCGGCGCCGGCGGCGTGATCCCGCCGAACGCCACGCTGCTGTTCGAGGTGGAGCTGCTGGCGGTCTGAGCCCGCCGGCTCAGGCGTTGCGGTAGGCGCCGAAGTCCGCCCGCACGCCGAGCCGCTTCATGAAGGCCGGCGGGTCGAAACCTTCCTGCGCATAGCGCTGCTGCATGACCGCCTTCGCATCGGCGGCCGCCTCGGCGCTGGCCCATTCGACGAGGGTGACCACCCGGGTGTCGCCCCCGTCACCCGGCTGCGCCAGCACGAGGTTCTGCAAGCAGCCTGGCTGCGGATCGAGCGCCTGCTGCACCTGGCGCAGGCGCTCCATGAAGGCTTCGAGCGCTGCGGCCGGTACGTCGAACCTGTCGATGCGGTACAGCGATGCAGTGTTGCGGGCGGCTTGCGACATGTGAGGCTCCTTGAGGGTCGATCGAGGTGGCAGGCAGTCTGCAACCTCAATCAACCTTCAGGTCAAGCCCCCCTTCAGGCCGCCGCCAGCGACGGCGTGCCGCTGCGGCGAAGCCCCATGAACTCGAGCTCGGTCAGCGCCAGCACGACGACGATCTGCACCACGAGGAAGGCCTGGCCAAGGAAGGTGGGCGACGCCCACGAGCCCACGAGCAAGCCCAGGCAGCCGAGCACCCAGCCCACATTGCAGGCGATCACCACCCACACCGCCGCACGCGGCAGCGCCTCGCCCAGCGCCATCAGCAGCAATGCAGCGGCAAAGGGCAGCAGGCCGAGGCCCGCGTAGTGCAGCAGCGGCGCCGGCAGGCCCAGCAGATCGGCGAGCGGCCCCTGCGCCAGCACCATCAGCGCGCCGCAGGCGGCGCCGGTGGCGGCATCCACGGCCAGGGTTCGACGCAGCAGGGTGGAGGGACGGAACATGTTCATGGCAGTCTCCTTGCGATGTGCCGCCCGATCGGGAGGCTTCGCACGCATGATCGGAGGGCGGCTGCACCGCGTCGATTACCTGGCAGGTCATAGACTGCGCCTTCTTCCAACCGGAGCCCCACCGTGCTGCTGAAGGTAGGAGAGCTGGCCCGGCACACCGGGCTCACGGTGCGCACCTGCACCACGACGACAGCATCGGCCTGCTGTGCCCCTCGGCCCGCTCCGAGGCCGGCTACCGCCTCTACGCGCCGCGCTTCGCCGCGGTGCGAGACGCCATGGAGCGCGGCGTGCCGCCCGATTCGCCGCAGATCCAGCCTGTGATCCACCGGTGGATGCGCCTGATGCTGCGCTGGATGAACGGCGACTTCGACCTGATGGCCCCTGAGCGCGGCCCGACTTCCACTGGTGGATGGGCGGCGCATTCATCTCGATGCTGGGCGACCAGTTCACGCTGGTGGCCCTGCCGTGGCTCGTGCTGCGCACGACCGGTGATCCGCTGGTGCTGGGCACCGTGCTGGCGGTCATCAGCGTGCCGCGGGCGCTGCTGCTGCTGGTGGGCGGCGCCCTCGTCGACCGCTACTCGCCCAAGCGCGTGCTGATGCTCACCAAACATGTGAACACCGTGCTGCTGGGTGTGCTGGCCGCGCTGGTGGCCGCGGGCAGCCTGTCGCTGTGGATGGTCTATGCGCTGGCCGCCGGCACCGGCGTGGCCACCGCATCAGCATCCCGGCCGGCACGTCGATGCTGCCGCACGTGGTGCCGCCCAGGCGAGCTGGCAGGCGGCCACGCTGCTGCTGGCCATCGGCCTGCTGGGCGGGTTCATCCAGGTGAGCGTGTTCACCTGGATCCAGCAGCGCGTGCCGCGCCGGTTGCTGGGCCGCGCGATGAGCCTGTTCATGTTCATCTTCATGGGCCTGGCACCGCTGGCGGGCGCGGCCACCGGCTGGCTGCTGCGCGGCGTGTCGGCGGCACAGGTGTTCGGCGGCATGGGCCTGGCGCTGCTGGCCACCGTGCTGCTCGCGCTCGTCGCCTCGCCGATGCCCCGGGTGCGCGACGCCGCGGCGCTACCTCCCACGTAATGGAGGCGCGGCCGGCGCTGCGATATCGTCGCCCGCATGAACCACCCCCACGGCCCCCAACCCGTTGGCGTGATGCTGCGCGAATGGCGCCAGCGCCGCCGCATGAGCCAGCTCGACCTGGCGCTCGAAGCCGACATCTCGACGCGCCACCTGAGCTTCGTCGAGACCGGCCGCTCGCAGCCCAGCCGCGAGATGCTGCTGCACCTGGCCGAGCGTCTGGAGATCCCCTTGCGCGAGCGCAACGTGCTGCTCACCGCGGCCGGCTTCGCCGCCGTGTTCCAGGAGCGGCCGCTGTCGGACCCGGCCATGCAGGCCGCACGCAAGGCCATCGACCTGGTGCTGGCCGCGCACGAGCCCTTTCCGGCCATCGCGATCGACCGCCACTGGAACCTGGTGGCCGCCAACGCGGTGGTGCCGCTGCTGCTCGAAGGCGTGGACGCCTCGCTGCTGGAGCCGCCGGTCAACGTGCTGCGCCTGAGCGTGCACCCCAGGGGGCTGGCGCCGCGGCTGGCCAACCTGGCCCAGTGGCGCGCGCACCTGCTGGCGAGGCTGCACCACCAGGTGCAGCTCACCGCCGACCCGGTGCTGGCCGCCCTGCTCGCCGAGGTGCAGGACTACCCGATGCCGGCCAGCACACCGCCGCCCACCGGCGCCGAGCCGGACTATGCCGGCGTCGTGGTGCCCTTCCAGCTCGTCACGCCCGCGGGCACGCTGTCCTTCCTGGGCACCACCACGCTGTTCGGCACGCCGGTGGAGGTCACGCTGTCCGAGCTGGCCATCGAATCGTTCTTCCCCGCCGACGCGGCCACCGCGGAAGCCTTGCGGCAGCTCGCCGCCGCGCGCTGACAGGGCGCCGCCCCTCAAGTTGCGGCGCGGGGCGCCGATAACCCTGGGATCCTGCGCGATCCCGATGCGTTTGCCCGCCCCGCTCCACCGGCTGCGCCAGCCCAGCCGACTCACCCTGGCCGCCATGACGGCGACCGGGGCGCTGGTGGGCGCCTTGTGGCTGAGCGTCTGGTGGACGCTCAAGTCGGAGTACGAGATGCACGCGCGGCTGGCGCTGGGCCAAGCCGACAACGCCGCGCAACGCCTGGCCGACCGTGCCTCCAAGCTGCTCGACCGGTTCAGGCAGACGCTGCTGTTCAACAAGCACCTGTACGAACGCGACGGTCGCATCGACTTTGCCGGCCTGTCGCGTGCCGGGCTCACCGGCGAGCACCGGCGGACGATCGCCTACCTGATCGGCCCGGACGGCGTGGTGATCGCCGACTCCGACGGCATCGGCCAGGGCCACGACCTGTCGGACCGCGAATACTTCCGCGCCACGCGGGTGGGCTCGGAGCTGCATGTGTCCAGGCCGGTCTATGGCCGCCTCTACAAGCGCTGGATGGTGCCGATGGCCCAGGCGATGCACGACCGGCTGGGGCGCTTTGCCGGCGCGTCG
This sequence comes from Methylibium rhizosphaerae, assembly GCF_006386545.1. Lineage (GTDB taxonomy): Bacteria > Pseudomonadota > Gammaproteobacteria > Burkholderiales > Burkholderiaceae_C > Pseudorivibacter > Pseudorivibacter rhizosphaerae. The sequence continues at coordinate 16,224 of NZ_SWAR01000027.1, forward strand.
GCAGTGGCCTTCGAGGCCGGCCTGCTGACCGACGGCTTTGCGCTCGGCCAGTACGAAGACACCCTGGTCGCGGTGCTGCGCCCCGACGGCGAATACCTGTCGCGCCGCACGGGCAGCCAGCACAGCGTGGCCGACCACATCGACCCGACGGTGATCCGCCAGTTGGTCGAGCAGCAGCGGCGCGAACTGCGGCCGTCGATCAGTCCCATCGACGGGCGTGCGCGCTTCGGAGCCATCGTGCCGATCGAGGGCTATGGCCTCAACGCCATGGTCGCCCTGTCGCCTTCGAGCGCGCTGGAGGGCTACTACACCTCGCGCACGCAGGTGCTGGTGGCCGCGGTGTTTGCCACGCTGGCCATCATGGCCGGCGCGGCGATGCTGACACGGCAGGCGCACCGCATGGGCGACATCGAGGCCGAGAAGGAACGCGCCCAGCGCAAGCTGGTGCATGAATCCCAGCGGCTGCGCACCAGCCTCTTGTCCGATGCCCTGACCGGCCTGCCCAACCGGGCCGCCTTCGAGGCCCGCCTGGACGCCGTGCTGGACGACGGCCAGCGCCAGGACTTGCAGCATGCGCTGATGTTCATCGACCTCGACCAGTTCAAGGTCGTCAACGACACCTGCGGCCATGCGGCCGGCGACGAGCTGCTCAAGGAGGTCGCTGCGCTGCTCGGGCAGGAGATCCGCAGGCACGACCTGCTCGCCCGCCTGGGCGGCGACGAGTTCGGCGTGCTGCTCGAAGGCTGCCCGCGCGAACCGGCGCTGCGCGTCGCCGAGTCGATGCGCCGGCGCATCGCCGAGTTCCGCTTCCTGTGGAACAACCGGCCGTTCCAGCCCGGCATCAGCATCGGCGTGGTGCCCTTCGCGGTGGGCGAACACAGCCGCACCGAGCTGCTGCGCCTGGCCGATTCGGCCTGCTACGTGGCCAAGGAGGCCGGTCGCAACCGGGTGCATGTGTACGACGAGACCGACACCGCGGTGGCCAGCCGCTGTGACGAGCTCGACTGGGTGTCACGCCTGCAGCGCGCACTGGCCGAGGACCTGTTCGAACTGCACGGCCAGCGGATCCTGCCGATCCAGCCCGACGGCGACCATGACGTCGAGCATGTGGAGATCCTGATCCGCCTGCGCGGCGACGACGGTCGCATCGTGTCGCCGATGGCGTTCATTCCCGCTGCCGAACGCTACGGCCTCATGCCCGCCATCGACCGCTGGGTGATCCGCCAGGCGCTGGCGGCGCATGCGGCATACGAGCGCCACAGCGGGCGCGCCGCGCGCTTCTCGATCAACCTGTCGGGTGCCACGCTCGCCGACCCGGCATTGCTCGACTTCGTGAGGGAGCAGCTCGCGGTGCAGGGCGTGGCACCAGGCATGGTGTGCTTCGAGATCACCGAGACGGCCGCCATCGACAGCCTCGATGCGGCGGCCGACCTGGTCGGCCGCCTGCGTGGGCTGGGTTGCCGCATCGCGCTCGACGACTTCGGTTGCGGCATGTCGTCGTTCGCCTATCTCAAGCGCCTGCCGGTGGACTGCGTGAAGATCGACGGCGGCTTCGTGAAGGACATGCTCAGCGAACCGGTGGACTATGCGATGGTGGAGGCGATCCACCACATCGCCCGCCGCATGGGCCTGCGCACCGTGGCCGAGTTCGTGGAAGACCAGGCCACCGCCGACGCCTTGCGCCGGCTCGGCGTGGACTATGTGCAGGGCTATGGCGTCCACCGCCCCGCGCCGCTGCTGGCCGAACGGGCCGCACCGGCCGCTCGCGGCGAACCCCAGCGCGAAGCCGCGTAACAGTCTGTCGAACCTCGGGCCCCCGGGTCCCGATACCATCCTCCGCAACCCGGAGGACCATGAGGCCGACACTTCAACAGCTCAGGCAGCGGGCGCAGTCGCTGCTGCGCCGCATCGTCGAGGCCGCGCACCGCCTGCTCGAAGCGCTGCGTGCGCGGCTGCCTTGGGGGCAGCCGCCTCAGGAGCCGCAGGCCACGGCCGCCCCGCCCGTCGAACCGCCGCCACAAGCGCCGCGCGAGCTGCCGCCGCCCGAACCGCCGCCGCGAGGCCAGGGCCGCTTCGATGCCGGCTACTTCAGCCACCGCGAGGGCGACCGGCACTACCGGCTGTTCGTGCCGCCCGCCATGCCGGAGCGCACGCTGCACCCCTTGCTCGTGATGTTGCATGGCTGCAAGCAGCACGCCGAGGACTTTGCCGCCGGCACCCAGATGAACGCGCTGGCCCGGGACCTCGGCCTCTACGTGCTCTATCCGGAGCAGCCCCGTTCGGCCAACATGCTGCGCTGCTGGAACTGGTTCAAGCGCCGGCACCAGCAACGCGACAGCGGCGAGCCGGCGGTGCTGGCCGACCTGACCCGCGAGGTGATGGCCGAGCACCCCATCGACCGGCGGCGCGTCTATGTGGCCGGGCTGTCGGCCGGTGGCGCCATGGCCGCCATCCTGGGCCATGCCTACCCCGACCTGTTCGCAGCCGTCGGCGTGCACTCGGGCGTGCCGCGCGGCGCAGCCCATGACGTCGCCTCCGCCGTATCCGCCATGAAGGACGCCGGCGCGAGCGACCATCCGTGGGCCCACGAAAGCTTCCGGCACGGCGGCCGGCCGGCCGCCGGGGAGGCGCCGCTGCCACGGGTGCCCACCATCGTGTTCCACGGCGACCTCGACACCACGGTGCACCCGCGCAACGCCGAGCTCGTGCTGCAGGCCGCGCTCGCAGGCGGCGACGCCACCGTCTCGCCCCTGGCAGCCACCGAAACCGGCCTCTCGGCGCATGGCCTGCGCTACACGCGCACCGTCTATCGCGTCGCCGGCGATGGCCCGGCCCTGGCCGAACACTGGCTGGTCCACGGCGTGGGCCATGCCTGGTCGGGCGGCCATGCGACGGGATCCTTCACCGGCCCCAGCGGACCCGACGCCAGCCGCGAGATGTGGCGCTTCTTCGAGGCACACACATTGCCGAGCACGGCTCTCGCCGAGGTCGCCGAGACCGCCTGATTCAAGCCCCCTTGCCGCCTTGCCGAAATTCGAGGAATCCATGCCTGGACGCAACGCCCTGACGCCTTGGCTGCCGGCACTGCTCGGCCGGCTGCGCCTCTGGCTCGGGCTGGCCGCGTTGCTGGTGGGCGCCGCGGCGGCCGGCGCGCCGCCGAAGGAGCTGACCATCGCGGTGGCGAACACACCGCTGTCGCTGCCGCTGTTCGTGGCCGACAGCCAGGGCTACTTCGCCGACGAAGGACTGAAGCCCCGGCTGCAGGAATGCGTGGGGGGCTTCCGCTGCATGCAGCTCATGTTCGCCGGCGAAGCCGACCTCGCCACGGCCGCCGACGCGCCCATCATGTTCAACAGCTTCGACCGTGCCGACTTCGCCGTGCTGGGCACCTTCGTCGTTGCACATGACGACACCAAGCTGATCGCACGCAAGAGTGCAGGCATCACCAAGCCGCAGCACCTGACCGGCAAGCGGGTCGGCGCAGTGCTGCGCTCGTCCAGCCATTACTTCGTCGATGCCTACCTCCTGATGAACGGGGTCGAGCCGAAGTCGGTCACGGCGCTGGACCTCGCGCCAGGAGCGCTGGTGGGGGCGCTGGCCTCGGGCCAGGTGGATGCGATCGCCGTCTGGGAGCCGCAGGGCTGGCAGGCCATGCACCGCCTCAAGGACGACGCCACGCTGCTGCCCAGCCGGGGCGTCTACAACGAAACCTTCAACCTCGTCGCCTCGCACCGTGTCATCGGTACGCGCGACGCCGAGCTTGCCAAGGTGCTGCGTGCCATCGAGCGGGCCACGCGCTTCATCCGCGCTCGGCCCGCCGAAGCCCAGGCCCTGCTGCGTGCCAGGCTCAAGCTGGACCAGGACACCGTCGACTGGCTGTGGCAAGGCATGCGCTTCCGCCTGTCGCTCGACCAGGGCCTGCTGCGCACGCTGGAATCCGAGGCGCGCTGGGCCCTGCGCGAGGGCCATGTCCCGCAGGGCAAGGTGCCCAATTTCCTCAAGTACGTGCACACCGCTCCGCTGCGCGCGGTCAACGAGTCCGCCGTCGGCCTGCCCCAATGAAGATTCGCACGCAGCTGCTCGCCTCCGTCGCCGCTTCGCTGGCCCTGGCCCTCGTGGTGGCCGCCGGCGTGTGGGTCAGCGCCCGCCAGCAGATCGCCGCAGCCGACGAACAGGAGCGCGCGCAGACCACGGCGCGCGAGATCACCGGCCTGCTGGTGCTCACGCAGGAATACGCGCTGCATCTCGAGGAGCGCGCGGCGATGCAGTGGCAGGTGCGGCATGCGTCCTTGATGGGCGGGCTCGATGCACCCGCCGCGTTCGGCGCCGATGCCATCGGTGAGCTGCAATACCAGGCCAGCCAGCTGCCGCCGCTGTTCGCCCGCCTCACCGACCTGGCGAATGCGCCGGAGATCCCGTTCACCGACCGCCGCAAGGAGCTGCTGGTGGACCGGCTCGTGGGGGGCATCCAGGGCATGTCGGACAGCGCCTATCGCTGGTCGCGCGAGGCGGCGCAGGCGCAGCGAGCGGCCGAGCGGCGCTTCCACGTCGCCGCATCGGCCGCCATCGCCGCCACCGTGCTGCTCGCGGTGGCCCAGGGGCTGTTCTTCACGCGCCGCGTGCTGAGGCCGTTGCGCGCGCTCGAGCGCGCCACCGAATCCATCGAGCAAGGCGACCTGTCCGCCCGCCAGCAGTGGCTGCCGCGGCGCGACGAGCTGGGCGACCTGGCGCGCCGCTTCGACGCCATGACCGACGCCCTGCGCCAGCGCACCGAGCAGCTCGAAGCCACCAACGCCTCGCTCGACCGCGAAGCCGAGCTGCGGCGCCTGTCCGAGCAGCGCATCCGCAGCATCCTCACCCATGCGCCCGACGCCTTCATCAGCATCGACAGCCAGGGGCACATCCGCGACTGGAACGGTCAGGCGGAGCAGACCTTCGGCTGGACGCGCGACGAGGCGCTGGGGCGCGACCTCGCGGCCCTGCTGATCCCCGAGCGCTACCGCGAGAGGCACCTGGCGGGCATGGGCCGCTTCGCCGCCTCCGGCGAAGGGGTGGTGTTCAACCAGCGCATCGAGATGCAGGCGCTGCGCAAGGATGGCAGCGAGATTCCGATCGAGATGTCGATCGCTGCGCTCGAAACCGATGCCGGCTGGACCGCCAACGCCTTCCTGCACGACATCTCCGAGCGCAAGCGGGTGCGCGAGCAGATCCAGACCAGCGAAAGGCGGCTGCGCGACATCACCGACAACCTGCCGGTGCTCATCTCCTACATCGACGAGCAGCAGCGTTTCCGCTTCTGCAACGGCACCTTCATCGACTGGCTGGGCGTCGAGCCCACCGAGATGCTCGGACGCACGGTGCTGGAAGTGACGGGGCGGGAGCTGTACGAGCAGCGGCGCGAACTGATCGAGCGGGCGCTGGCCGGCGAACGCGTTTCGTTCGAGCTCGCATCCACCGCGATGGGCCGCACCCGCCATCTGCAGACCACCTACGTGCCCGACGTCCGATTCGACGGCACGGTGGCCGGCATCTACACGCTGTCCACCGACATCTCCGACCTGAAGGCGGTGCAGCAGCAGCTCAGCCAGATGGCGCGCTTCGACACGCTCACCGGGCTGGCCAACCGGCGCCAGCTCAACGAGAAGCTGCCCGAGGCCGTGGCGCGAGCACGCCGCTCCGGCGAGGCGATCGCGCTCATGTACCTCGACGTGGACCGCTTCAAGGCCATCAACGACAACTACGGCCACGCCACCGGCGATGCGGTGCTGCAGGAGTTCGCGCGACGCGTCCGCTCCAGCGTGCGGGTCACCGACATCGTCGGCCGTCTCGCAGGCGACGAGTTCGTGGTGGTGCTCGAGGGGCTGCATGCCGCGGCCGAGCCGCAGTTCGTGGCGCGCAAGATCATCGCCGCGATCGAGCGGCCGTTCGAGCTGGCCAGCGGCCTGGTGCTGCAGGTGAGCACGAGCGTCGGCATCGCCTTCGCCGCCGACGCACGGCTTGCGCCCGAGGCGCTGCTGGCCCGTGCCGACGCGGCGCTCTATGAAGCCAAGGCGGCCGGTCGCAACACCTTCCGGCTCGCCACCGTCTGAGGCCGCGGGCATGCTCCGTGCTGCCGCCCCCTCTGTATAGGCGTACCATCGCGCAAACTTCGCGAGGGCGTTCTCGTGAACGTGCCCGAGGCCCACCCCTTCGAGTCCAGCTTCACGCTCGACGCCGCGCTCCTGGCGAGGCAAAAGGCCGACAACGCCCGGCGCCTGTACACCGCGCAGGTTCCGGCGGTGCGCATGGTCGGCTTCCTGATCATCTGCGTGATTGCGCTGCTGCAGCACGTGCGCGGGCAGACCGTGCTCGCCCCGGCGCAGCTGGCGCTGTTCGTGGGCGGCAACCTGCTCTACGCGGTGCTGGCCTGGGCGGTGCTGCGCCATGGATACGACCGCTTCAGGGGCGTGGACCTGAGCCTGCTGCTGTTCCATGCCGACGTGCTGGTGTGGCTGCCCAGCCTCTACCTATTCGAGCAGGCAAACCTCTTCTTCGCCTTCTTCCTGCTGGTGCGCGTGGCCGACCAGGTGGGCTTCGGTTTCCGGCGCGCGCTGTACTTCAGCCATGTGGTGTCGCTGGCCTACGTGGCCTACTCGCTGTGGATGCCGCGCCACCCGGCTGGCGCGACGCTGGCCGACCGCCTCACGATCGCCGCCACGATGTACATGCTGGGCGGCTACCTCGCCGTCACCGGCCTCGTGATCGAGCGGCTGCGCGATCGCCTGCGCACCGCCGTGCATGCGGCACGCGACCTGGTGGTGCGGCTCGAGCACGAGACCCGCACCCTCGAGGCTCAGGCGGTGGAGCTCGACCTGGCCCGCCATCAGGCCGAACAGGCCAGCCAGGCCAAGTCACAGTTCCTGGCAGTGGTGAGCCATGAGATCCGCACCCCGATGAACGGCATCCTCGGCACCACCGAGCTGCTGCTCGGCTCCGCACTTTCCGCCGAGCAGCGGCGCTATGCCAAGGCGGCGCACCGCTCGGCCATGGTCCTGCTCGCACTGATCGACGACGTGCTCGACCTGTCGCGCATCGAGGCCCGCAAGCTGGTGCTGCACCCCACCAGCGTGGATCTGCGCGCGCTCGCCAGCGAGGCGGTGGAGCTGATGAGGGTGGCCGCGCACGAGAAGCCGGTCACCCTCGCCTGCAACCTGCCGGCGCAACTGCCGGCCTACGTGGAGTGCGACCCGATACGCCTGCGGCAGCTGCTGGTGAACCTGCTGCACAACGCGGTGAAGTTCACCGAGCGCGGCAGCGTTTCGCTCGACATTTCGCTGCTGGCTGAAAGCGTTCGCAGCGTGCGCCTGCGTTTTGCGGTCACCGACACCGGCATCGGCATCGCGCCCGATCAGCTCCAGTTGGTGTTCGAGTCGTTCACGCAGGCCGACAACTCCAGCACCCGCCGCTATGGCGGCTCGGGCCTGGGGCTCGCCATCGTGAAGCACCTCGTCGAGCTGATGCGCGGCCAGGTCGGCGTGAGCAGCAAGCCGGGCGAAGGCTCGAGGTTCTGGTTCGACCTCACCCTGCCCAAGGCCGCCGCCCCTGCCGCGCCGGCCCAACCGCTTGCAGGCGCGGACGGGCACGATCCGCACCACAAGCTGGCGGCGCGGGTGCTGCTCGTGGAAGACGACCCGGTCAACCAGCTGGTGGTGGAGAACATGCTGGTCAAGCTCGGCTGCACGGTCGACATGGCGGGCGACGGCAGGGTCGCATGCGAAGCTGCGGCGGCCGCGCACCACGACCTGATCCTGATGGACCTGCACATGCCCGGCATGGACGGCTACGAGGCCACCCGCCGCATCCGTGCACAAGAGGAAGCCCGCGGCACCTACACGCCGATCGTGGCGCTGACCGCCGATGCGCTGGCAGGCGACCGTGAACGCTGCATCGAAGCCGGCATGGACGACTTCGTCACCAAGCCGATCAGCACGGCAATGCTGGCAGCCGTCGTGGAGCGCTGGACGGGACACGGCACGCCGTCCCCCACCCGCTGGTAGTTTGAATGGTGACTGGTGACTGGTGATTCACGAGTCACTGATCACCGGTCACTGGTCACTACCGATAGAACGCCTCGACCTTGCCCTTGAGGGTGATGAGCAGCGGCTGGCCGCGGCGGTCCTTGGTCTTGCCGGAGGGGACCTTCACCCAGCCTTCGCTGACGCAGTACTCCTCCACGTCGAAACGCTCCTTGCCGTTGAGGCGGATGCCGATGTCGTGCTCGAACGCGGCGGCCACATGGTGGGGGCTGCGCGGGTCGGTCGAGAGGCGGTCGGGCAACGCGGGCTTCTGGGCCGGTTCGGTCATGGGTCTGCTTTCTTTCGGGTCAACGGTCGTGCCGGGTCGGGCATTTTCGCGGATTTGCTCTCCAATACCGCATGCGCCGGCATCCGGCATCCGGCATCCGGCATCCGGCATCCGGCATCCGGCACGGAGGACACATGGCACACACGCTGCTCGACATCCAACCCGACGTGGCCGCCGCGCTGGCCGAAGGCCGGCCGGTGGTGGCGCTGGAGTCGACCATCATCTCGCACGGCATGCCGTGGCCGCGCAATGTCGAGACGGCACTGGCGGTCGAGGCCGAAGTGCGGGCCCACGGCGCCACCCCGGCCACCATCGCGGTGATCGACGGCCGCCTGAAGGCCGGGCTGGCACGCGAGCAGATCGAACGGCTGGGCCGTGACGGCCAGGCAGTGGCCAAGCTCAGCCGGCGCGACCTGCCGGTGGCCGTGGCCGGCGGCGGGACCGGCGCCACCACGGTCGCGGCGACGATGATCGTGGCGGCGCTGGCCGGCATCCGCGTGTTCGCCACCGGCGGCATCGGCGGCGTGCACCGCGGCGCCGAAACCAGCTTCGACATCTCGGCCGACCTGCAGGAGCTCGCCCGCACGCCGGTGGCGGTGGTGTGTGCCGGCGCCAAGTCCATCCTGGACCTGCGGCTCACGCTCGAGTACCTGGAAACGCACGGCGTGCCGGTGATCGGCTATCGCACCGACCGTCTGCCGGCCTTCTTCTGTCGCGACAGCGACTTCGGCGTCGACGTGCGGCTGGACGAGGCCGCCGCGATCGCGCGGGTGATGCAGGCGAAATGGTCCCTGGGCCTGGGCGGCGGGCTGGTGGTGGCCAACCCGGTGCCACAGGCCCACGCCCTGCCGCGCGAGACCGTGGACGCCGCCATCGACCAGGCGCTGGCCGACGCACAGGCACAAGGCCTCGCCGGCAAGGCGGTCACGCCCTTCCTGCTGGCGCGGGTGAACGACCTGACCGGCGGCGACAGCCTGGCCGGCAACATCGAGCTGGTGCGGAACAACGCCCGGCTTGCGGCCGCGGTGGCGGCGGCCTACGCAGAGCTCGCCGCGCCGATGGCGAGCCCCTGGTAAAAACCCTAAAGGCTGGTGCGGAGCAGCCGATAAGGGGGCGAGTTCACCGTTTGCGTACAAGGACCCGCTCTCCATGCTTCGCCAGTTCAAGCTTCGCACCCGCCTGCTGGGCGGCTTCTCGACACTGCTGCTGATGTGCGGCGTACTGCTCTCCGTGGCGGCCTTCGGCCTCGTGGTCGCACACAAGGGCCTCGACGGCATCGTCAACAGGCTGATTCCCGTGAGCAACATCACGGTGGCCGCCCGCACCGGGCTGCTCGACAGCCGTGCGCAGACGGCACGCATGGTGGCATCGATCTTCGACCGCGCCGAGATCACCAAGTCGCGCGCCGATTGGGACGCCGCCCAGAAGGTGCTCGACCAAGCGATGGACGACTTCGACCGCGCCACCGACCAGAAGGAACACAAGGACAGGCTGCAGACCTTCCGCGGCCACGTGAGCACGTATCGCCAGGCGGTGCTGCCGGTCGCCGCGAAGCTGGCCGAGGACGGCTATGCCGATGCGCAGGAAGCGATGCAGGCCATGCGTGCGTCCGACCCCAGCGCCCAGGCCATGCTGGCCATGCTGGCCGACATAGAAGGCAACCTGAGCAAGGGCAGCCAGAAGGTGTTCGCCCAGGTCCAGGGCATGGTGTCCTCGGCCATCACCTCGCTGGCCGTCGGCTTCGTCGTGTTCGCGGTGCTCGGCATCGCGCTGGCCTGGCGCCTGTCGCGTTCGATCAGCCTGCCGCTTGACGAGGCCCGCGTGCTGGCCGACAGCATCGCCGCCGGCGACCTGCGGGCCAGCCCGCCGGTGGAAGGCCGTGACGAGGCCGCCGAGATGATGCGCTCGCTCGTGGCCATGCGCGCCTCGCTCGCCAGCATCGTGGGCAACGTGCGCTCCAGCGCCGACAGCATCCAGGTCGCCAGCACCGAGGTGGCCACCGGCAACATGGACCTGTCGTCGCGCACCGAGCAGGCTGCGAGCAACCTGCAGCAGACGGCGGCCTCGATGGAGCAGCTCACCGGCACGCTGCAGCACAGCGCCGAATCGGCCGGCAACGCCAACCAGCTCGCCTCGTCGGCGGCGCAGATCGCCATCCGGGGCGGCGAGGTGGTCGACAAGGTGGTCTCGACGATGGACGAGATTTCCGCGAGCTCGAAGAAGATCGCCGACATCATCGGCGTGATCGACGGCATCGCCTTCCAGACCAACATCCTGGCGCTCAATGCCGCGGTGGAAGCGGCGCGTGCCGGGGAACAAGGCCGCGGTTTCGCGGTGGTGGCCGGCGAGGTGCGCTCGCTGGCCCAGCGCTCGTCGGAAGCCGCCAAGGAGATCCGCGGACTCATCGGCAGCAGCGTCGACCGGGTCGAGGCCGGCACGCAGCTCGTGCGGGATGCGGGCACCACGATGAACGACATCGTGGCCAGCGTGCAGCGGGTGACCGACATCATCGGCGAGATCACCGCCGCGGCCACGCAGCAGAGCGCCGGCATCCAGCAGGTCAACGCCGCGGTGGGCCAGCTCGACCAGATGACGCAGCAGAACGCTGCACTGGTCGAACAGAGCGCCGCCGCCGCCGACAGCCTGAAGGACCAGGCGGTGAAGCTGGCCGGCGTGGTGTCGACCTTCAGGCTGGCCGAGGCGGGCTGAGGACGCCCAAGACCCCGCGCGGGCAGCGTGCCTGCGCTTTGCCGACAATCCGCGCCTCCCTCACCTCGCTGCCGGGCGCTCCGACTGCCCGCAACGCCTTGCCTGACCATGCGCCGCGGAATCGTCTACGCCGCCCTCGCCTACATCTGCTGGGGCCTGTTTCCTCTGTACTTCAAGGCGCTGCAGGGCGTGGCGCCGCTCGAGGTGCTGGCGCATCGCGTGCTGTGGTCGCTGGTGTTCGTGGCGCTCGTGCTGCTGGTGCAGAGGCACTGGAGCTGGCTGGGCAAGGTGTGGCGAGAGCCGCGGCTCGCGCGGCCGTTCGTGGCCAGCGCCACCGTCATCGCGCTCAACTGGTTCGTCTACATCTGGGCGGTCGTCAACGGCCACGTGGTCGAGGCGAGCCTCGGCTACTTCATCAACCCGCTGGTCAACGTGCTTGTGGGCTACCTGGTGCTGAAGGAAAGGCTGCGCCCAGGCCAATGGGCCGCCGTCGCCCTGGCCGGGCTGGGCGTGCTGTGGCTCACCGTGCTGGCCGGCAAGCTGCCGTGGATCGCGCTCGTGCTGGCCTTCAGCTTCGCCACCTACGGCCTGTTGCGCAAGACGGCGCGGCTCGGCGCGCTCGAAGGCCTGGCGCTCGAGAGTTCGGTGCTGGCGCCGTTTGCGCTGGCCGGCCTGCTGTGGGCCGCCTCGCAGGGCCAGGCGAGCTTTCCGGTCGCTGATGCCGGCACCCAGTGGCTGCTGGTGGCGGCCGGCCCCATCACCGCCATTCCGCTGCTGCTGTTCGCGGCCGGCGCGCGGCGCATCCCGTTTTCGCTGCTCGGCCTGCTGCAGTACTTCGGCCCCACGCTGCAACTGCTGATCGGCGTGTGGGTGTTCGACGAATCCTTCGAGCCGGCGCGCGCCGCCGGCTTCGCCGCCATCTGGCTGGCGCTGCTGGTCTACAGCGCCGAAGGCTGGTGGCAGGGGCGCCGCAGCTCGGCGGCGCCCGCCTAGGGCGGCAGAGAGAGCGCGCCCTACTGCTCCGCCACCACCTTCACCAGCTGGCCGGGCTTCGGCTCGCCGCCGGCATAGAAGCCGTTGAGCAGCCGCAGCTGCTGCTCGGCATAGGTGGACAGCGGCGACTGCTTCGCCAGCTCGGCGAAGCCGCCGCGCGGATAGGCCACGGTGCGCACCACCCACGGGCGGGCCGCCTTGCGGTCGGCGGCGGTCAACGCCCGGAACGATGCCTCGGCCTCCTTGAGCTGCGGCATGGCGCGGTCCAGGCTGGGCGCGTCCTTCGCGGCATAGCGCAGCAGGTAGTGGCGGTCCTGCGGCCCGGTGGCCACCGTCACCACCACGCCCTGTGACTGGCCGCGTTCGTTCTTGCGCGTGCCGGCGAAGTGCGTGGCGGCGAGGCCGTTGAGGCTGCGCATTTCGGTGCGGCCTTGTTCCGGCTTCACCAGGTTGCGCAGGATCTCCTCGTGGGTGCTGCCGGCCTTGGGCGGCACCGCCTGCATCACGAGCCCGGCGGTGCCCTCGCCGTTCACGAGCGCCACCGCCTCGGCGGTGTTCTGGATCTTCCAGCCCACCGGCGCGGTGAGCGCGATGCCCAGCGGCTCGTGATAGAAGTTGCGCCCGCGGGTGACGCCCTGCTCGCGGCTTTCGCCGAAGCTCATGCCGTTGACCGCCTGCAGGAACCGGGTGCGGCCCTCCTCGCTGTAGTCGCCCTTGTATTGCGAGGCGATCTGCGTGATGTCGCGCAGGCGCTGGTCATTGCTGGGGTGCGAGGCCAGCCAGTTGTGCTGGGCCGGCACGGACCTGCCTTCGGCCTTGGCCTGGTCGGCTGCGAAGGCCTCCTGGTTCTTCAGCAGCTGGATCACGTCGACCATGTTCTGCGGGTTGTAGTGCACCCGCGAGAGGTACTCGGCCCCCAGCTTGTCGGCCTGCAGCTCCTGCTCGCGGCTGTACGAGGCGATGTAGCCGGCCGCCACGCTCTGCGACACCTGCGATGCGATGTCGCCCACGCCGAGCACCGCGCCCAGCACCGTGGCCGCCAGCACGCCGATGCCGGCGGTCTGCTGCCGCGTGGCGCGCTGCGCGCCGTGGCGGGCGGTGACATGGCCGATCTCGTGGCCCAGCACGCCGGCGAGGTCGGCCTCGCTGTCCATGTAGGCCATGATCCCGCGGGTGATGTAGACGTAGCCGCCGGGCAGGGCAAAGGCGTTGATCTCGGTGCTGTCGAGCACCGTGAAGTGCCACTCGAGCTGGCTGCGGTGCGACTGCTTCGCCAGGCGCTGGCCCACGTCGTTGACGTAGGCCTGGAGCCTGGCGTCCTGGTAGGCCCCGTACTCGGCCAGCACCTCCTCGTGCGCCTTCCTGCCCTGGGCGACTTCGTCGCTTTCGTTCATCACCGAGCGCTCGCGCTCTCCGGTGACGGGGTTCTCGACGGTGGCGCAGCCGGCCAGCAGCACGGCAGCCGCCAGCGACACGCACGCCACGAACTTGCGCATGGTCGTCTCCTGTTGGTGGTTGCAGGCTGCGGATTGTCGCGGTCCTGCAAGACCTTGCGCGCAATGGAATGGAAGAGGCGAAAGGAAGAGGCAGGCGCGGGCGGCTTCAGCGCCCCCAGATGTGGCGCGCCGCCACCAGCACCGGCAGGCCCAGGCCCGCCCAGGACAACGCGTCGTAGGCACCGTCGCCCACGAGGGCCGACAGGAGCCCGATCGCGCTCACCACCCCCAGCAGCAGCGGCCAGCCCCACAGGCGGCGGAAAGCGGGCGTCATTCGAGGCCTCCCCGCGCCTGCGACGGCTGCCCGCGCAGCGGCGCCGGGGCCCGCGGCTCGATCACCGCGTCGGCCTCGTCGGCCAGGCTGCGCGGCTGGCGGCGCTTCAGCCACAGGTACAGGCCGCTGCCGAGCACGACGATGGTGGCGATGTCGAGCAGGGCCCACAGGATCTGCATCGGCATGCCGCCGTAGTCGCCGAAGTGCAGCGGCTGCGACACCAGCAGCGCGGTCAGGTACCAGGGCAGCTCCACGCTGGCGGTCAGCTTGCCGTTGCCGGCGTCCATGAGCACCGGCTTCACCAGCCGCGAAGTCAGCGGCTCGTTGCCGCGCATGAAGATGGTGTAGTGGTGCGGGCTCGAGAAGTCGGTGCCGGGGAAAGCCACGAACGACAGCGTCTTGTCGGGCTCGGCCTCCTGCGCCCGCCCGAACGCCTGCTGCAGCGACGCCAGCCGCTCGGGCACCTGGTGGTCGCGGTAAGGCGCCAGCAGCGTGGAGAGCTGGTCGTACTGCCAGTACTTGATCAGCAGGTCGGCCCAGGTGTTGATGACGCCGGTGAAGCCGACCACCAGGGCCCACACGAGCGTCACGATGCCCAGCAGGTTGTGCAGGTCGAGCCACCTGATGCGCGGCGTGCGTTCGCGGCGCACGGTGCCGAAGTCGAGCTTGCGCATGAAGGGCGCGTACAGCACCACGCCCGACACGATGGCCACCACCAGCAGCAGCCCCATCAGCCCGAGGAACAGCTTGCCCGGCAGGTCGGCGAACAGGTCCACGTGCAGCTTGAACATCACGTACATGAAGCCTTCGTTGAACCTGGGCTCCGCCAGCACCTGCGCCGTGCGCGCATCGACCGCCACCGTCTTCTGGTTCTTGTCGTCCAGCGGCGTGTCGCCGAGGGTGACGTACCAGAACTTGTCGTCGTCGATCTCGCGAGACAGGAACTGCGGCGCCTTGCCGGGGTGCCGCGCCTGCGCCACCGCCATCACGTCGTCGAGGCTCGCACGCGGCGTCCCGGCGGGCATCTCCGGCGCCTCGACTTCGGTGCCGAGCAGGTGGCCGATCTCGTGGTGAAAGATGAGCGGCAGGCCGGTGAGGCACAGCAGCAGCATGAAGACGGTGCAGACGAGGCTGGACCACTTGTGGATCCAGGCCCAGGTCTTGACGGTGGTGCTGGTCATCGCATTCCTTTGCCGTGCTGACGACACACGGGGGGACGAGGCGAAGGGTCTCTCCTCGTCAAAGAGGGCGAATGATAATGATTTGCAATTGCATATTGCAAGACAAGATGCCGGGGAGGCATCCGGCTCCGCAACCCGGACGGTCGGCGGTGCGAGGGGGGGAGGCGTCAGCCCAGCCGGCCGGCGCGGCCCAGCTTGACCCAACGGGCCAGCACTTCCACCAGCCGGGCCGGCTCGATCGGTTTGGCCAGGAAGTCGTTCATGCCCTGGGCCAGTGCCGTGTCGCGCACCGACACCAGCACGTCGGCCGTCAGCGCCACGATCGGCAGGCCGGCGCCGCCGGAGCGGGCGCGCAGGGCTCGGGTGGTGTCGATGCCGCTCATGCCGGGCATGTGCAGGTCCATCAGCACCACGTCGTAGCGTTCGCCGCGGCGTTCGGCCTGGTCGACGGCGGCGAGCGCATCGGCGCCGCCCACCACCCGTTCCACTTCGGCGCCCCACTGCTGCAGCGTGGCCTCGGCCACCAGCGCATTCACCGCGTTGTCCTCGACCAGCAGCACCCGCGCCCCGTGCAGCTGGGCGGCCGGGTCGGCGCTGCGGCCGTTGAAGCCGCTGGGCAGGCGCGCCAGCGGCAGCGGCAGCTCGGCCCAGAGCAGGCTGCCGCGCCCGGCCTCGCTGCTCGCGCCCACCTTGCCGCCCATGAGTTCGGCGAGCCGGCGGCACACGGCCAGGTCCTGCGTGGCCGGCTCGATGCCGCTGCCGGTGTCGCGCACGACGATGCGCACCCGGTCGCCCGACGCACACGAGAGCTCCAGGCTCACCCGCCCGCGTGCGGTGAACTTGAGCGCATTGCTGATGAAGCTGCTGACGATCTGGCGCAGGCGCACCGCGTCGCCCCGCACCCAGGCCGGCACGCCGGCCGCGATGCCGATGTCGAATTGCAGGCCTTTTTCCGCCGCCAGCTCCGCATAGGCGCCGTGCGCCTTGCGCATCAGCGCATGCAGGTCGAAGTCGACCGCTTCGATGCTGAGCTGGCCCGCCTCGATCTTGGAGACGTCGAGGATGTCTGAGATGACGCCGGCCAGCGCCTGGGCACTCGACTGGATGCGCTCGAGGTAGTCGCGCTGCACCACGGGGTCGAGCCCCGGGGCGAGAGCCAGCCGTGCCAGGCCCAGCAGGCCGTTGAGCGGCGTGCGGATCTCGTGGCTGGTGTTGGCCAGGAACTCGCTCTTGGTGCGGCTGGCCGACTCGGCGGCTTCCTTCGCGGCCGCGAGCGCCAGCTGCGCCTCGCGCTCCTGGGTGATGTCCTCGACGATCCAGATCGTGCCGCCGCTGCCCGGCCGGTTGGGGTCCACGGCCCGCGCACGGATGCGCGCCCAGAACAGGCTGCCATCGCGCCGGCACATCTGGCTCGACATGTCCAGCGGCTCGCCGCCGGCCAGCACCGGCGCGGCGATCCGGCCCATCTCTGCATACGCCTCGGCCGAGGGCCACACCGCGCTGCCCGGCCGGCCGATGATCTCGCCGTGCGCCCAGCCGAACATGGCTTCGAAACGCGGGTTGACGTGCTGGAACTGGCGCTCTCGGGTGAAGGCGATGCCGACCATCGCGTTGTCGAGGATGGCAGCCATCTGCAACCGCTCGATGTCCTGCGCGGTCACGTCGCGCATCGAGGCGACCAGCAGCGTGTGCTCGCCCTCGTGCACCACCGTCGCCGAGATGCGCAGGTTGATGGCGCGGCCGTCGCGCGTGCGGAACTCGGCGGCCCAGTCGTTCACGGTGCCCTGAGACCTGAGCGCCTCGATGTAGCGACGGCGCTCCTCGCCGTGGCCCCACAGCCCCACGTCCACCGCCAGGCGGCCGACCAGTTCATCGCGCGCGAAGCCGGTGAGCCTCACGAAGCCGTCATTGACCATCAGGAGCCGGCCGGAGTCGAAGTCCGTCACCGTGATGGGGTCGGGGCTCGCCTCGAACAGGCGCGTCAGCATGGCCACGCTGGAAAGCGAGGCCGGGCTGCGTTCAGGGGCTGCGGAAGCGGGCGGCGTCACGGTAGCTGCCCATTAAATCGGCGTGCCGCGCGCATCACAAGCCGCTCCGTCGCGCGACAGCGCTGTAGCGTGCATTGCGCCACAGCTCGCCGGCAGGGTGGCCGGCGATCGGCTCTGCGCCGCTCCGCGGTATCGTGCTGGCTTTGCACCCGCCCCCTCGCCCGCATGCCGAAAGTCCTGCGCCACACCCTGCTGTCCGTGCGTGACCTGCTGGTCACCGCCGGCCCCTTCCTCTTGCTCGCGCTGGCCCTGCTGGCGCTGGCCTACTGGGCCCTCGACCCGACGCCGCCGCGTCGCGTGGTGCTCGCCACCGGGCCGGACCAGGGCGCCTACGCCGAATTCGGCCAGCGTTATGTCGAGCACCTGAAGCGCTTTGGCGTGACGGTGGAGCTGCGCAAGACGCAGGGGTCGGCCGAGAACCTGCGGCTGCTGCGCGAGGAAGACTCTGGCGTGGACTTCGCCTTCGTGCAGGGCGGCGCCGGCCGCCTGCACGAGCCCACCGAGGAAGCGATCGAAGGCCTGCTGACGCTGGGCAGCCTGTTCTACGAGCCGGTGTGGCTGTTCTATCGCGAGGCGGTCGCGCAGGAGAAGCTGCAGCAGCCTTCGGTCACCGGACTCACGCAGCTGAAGGGCTGGCGCATCAACATCGGCGCGCCCGGCAGCGGCATCACCAACCTGATGCTGCGGCTGTTCGACACCAACGGGCTCGACGCCGGCGACCTCACCGTGTCCCGGCTCGAGCAGACGCCCGCAGTGATGGCCTTCCTGGCCGGCGAGATCGACGCGCTCGTGTTCGTGTCGGCGCCCGAGTCGCCGATGGTCCAGATGCTGCTGCAGACGCCGGGCGTGAAGCTGCTCGACTTCGCGCAGGCCGAGGCCTATTCGCGCCGGCTGCCGGCGGTGGCGCCGGTGACCCTGCCGCGCGGCGTGATCGACCTGGCCAAGGACCTGCCGCCGGCCGACGTGCGCCTGGTGGCCCCCACGGCCATGCTGGTCGCACGCGAGGATGCCCACCCGGCGCTGCAGCAGCTGTTCGTGCAGGCAGCCCGCACCATCCACGGCCAGCCGGGCTGGTTTGCCCGCAAGGACGAGTTCCCGTCCACCCGCAACACGGTGCTGCCGGTGTCGAAGGAGGCACAGCGCTACTACGAGTCGGGCCCGCCCTTCCTGCAGCGCTACATGCCGTTCTGGGTGGCCAACCTGGTCGACCGCATGTGGGTGGTGCTGGTCTCGCTGATCGCGATCCTGATCCCGCTGTCGCGGGTGGTGCCGCCGCTGTACGAGCTGCGCATCCGGTCGCGCATCTTCCGCTGGTACGGCCGGCTGCGGCAGATCGAGGAGAACCTCACCGACGCTCAGGCCGACCGGGCGGCGCTTCTGAAGGAACTCGACGAGCTGGACGCGAAGGTGGAGCGCATCGCGGTGCCGCTGTCGCATGCGGACGAGCTGTATGCGCTGCGCAGCCACATCGAGCTGGTGAGGAAGAAGCTGGGGGCGCTCGCGGGCTGAAGCCGGATGCTGCGCCGCACAATCCGCCCCGGAGGCTGGTGTAAAAAGCACCCGAGGAGAAAAGAGATGCAAGCACCCCCCGTCCCCATCAAGACCGAGCGTCCCCGGGTCGTCGTCATCGGCTGCGGCTTCGGCGGCATCGAGGCCGTGCGCAAGCTGTCGAAGGCGCCGGTCGACATCACGCTGATCGACCGCACCAACCACCACCTGTTCCAGCCCCTGCTCTACCAGGTGGCGACCGCCGGCCTGCCCGCGCCGGCCATTTCCGGCCCCATCCGCCACATCCTGCGGCACGAGATCCAGCGCGGCAACCTCACCGTACTGCTGGGCGAGGTGATGGACATCGACGCGCGCGCCCGCTGCGTGGTGCTCGACGGCCAGGAGCATGTGCCCTACGACGCGCTGATCGTGGCCACCGGCGCCACCCACAGCTATTTCGGCCATGACGGCTGGGCTGCCTATGCGCCGGGCCTCAAGACGCTGGCCGACGCATTCGACATCCGCCGGCGCCTGCTCACCGCCTTCGAGCGTGCCGAGCGCGAAGGCGCCGAATCCCCGGTGCGGCAATCCTGGCTCACCTTCGCGGTGGTCGGTGCCGGGCCCACCGGCGTCGAGATGGCGGGCACCATGGCCGAGATCGCCTATCACACGCTGCCCCGGGAATTCCACCGCATCGACTCGCGCCAGGCCCGGGTGGTGCTCATCGAAGGCGCGCAGCGCGTGCTGGGCGCCTTCCCCGAAGACCTGTCGGCCAAGGCGCACGAGCAGCTGCGCACTCTGGGCGTGGAAGTGCTCACCGGCGCACGCGTCACCCACATCGACGCGCAGGGCCTCAGCTATGAAACCACCGCGGCCGACGGCAGCGTGGAAAAGCAGGTGCTGCCGGCGCGCACCGTCATCTGGGCCGCCGGCGTCGCCGCTTCGCCGCTGGGGCGGGCACTCGCCAACAGCACCGGCTGCACGCTCGACCGCGCCGGCCGCGTGGTGGTGGAGCCCGACCTCAGCGTGCCGGGGCATCCCGAGATCCAGGTGGTGGGCGACCTGGCCGCCGCAAAGAGCTACCCGCCCAAGGGAGAACCCACCGCGGTGCCCGGCGTGAGCCCCGGCGCCAAGCAGATGGGCCGCACGGCCGCCGCCAACATCCTGCGCCGGCTGAAGGGCGAGCCCACCCAGCGCTTCCGCTACATCGACTACGGTTCGCTCGCCACCATCGGGCGCCGGCGCGCGGTGATGATGATCGAGGTGCCGGTGCTCGGCCACGTCAAGGCCAGCGGCTTCCTGGCCTGGCTGTTCTGGCTGTTCGTGCACATCTACTTCCTCATCGGCTTCCGCAACCGCATGGTCGTGTTCATGGACTGGGCCTGGGCCTACTTCACGTCGCAGCGCCATGCGCGGGTGGTGCCGGACCCCATGCCTTCCAAGCGGAGCCCGTAGGCGGCCCACGGGCAAGGGGGAAAACCGGCCCCTAGAATCGACCACCCCTGTCGATCACCCCCGAGGCGCCCTTACCCATGGCGCCCGCCGCCGGAGCCTCACCATGGACACCCGCACCTCCCCCATCCGTCCCCGACTGGCTGCCCTGCGCGATGCGATGTCGCGCCATGGCATCCATGCCGTGCTGGTGCCTTCGAGCGACCCGCACCTGTCCGAATACCTGCCGGGCCGCTGGCAGGGCCGCGAATGGTTCTCCGGCTTCACCGGCTCGATGGGCACCCTGGTGGTGGCCCAGGACCGTGCGGCACTGTTTGCCGACAGCCGCTACTGGGTGCAGGCCGAGGCCGAGCTGGCGGGCAGCAGCATCGACCTGGTGAAGATCCCGACCGGCGCCTCGTCGGCCCATGTGGACTGGCTCGCGGCCAACGTGCCGGCCGGCCGGACCGTGGCGGTGGACGGCGCCACGCTGGGTCTGGCCGCCGCGGTGCAGCTGCGCGCCGCCCTGGAGCGCGCCGGCGTGCAGCTGCGCACCGAACTCGACGTGCTGGCGGAAGCCTGGCCCGAGCGCCCCTCCCTGCCCACTGCGCCCGTCTACGAACACCGCGCACCGCATGCCCCGCTGCCGCGCGCCGCCAAGCTCTCGCACGTGCGCGAGGCGATGGCGCGCCACGGCGCCACCCACCATTTCGTGTCGACGGTGGACGACATGGCGTGGCTGTTCAACCTGCGCGGCTCCGACGTCAACTACAACCCGGTGTTCCTGGCACATGCGCTGATCTCGCGCGACGCCGTGCTGCTGTTCGTGGGCGAAGGCAAGATCGACGCGGCACTGGCCCAGGTGCTGGCGACCGACGGCATCGTGATGCGGCCCTACGGCGACGCAGCGGCGGCACTGGCCGCGCTGCCGGCCGGCAGCGCCCTCCTGCTGGACCCGAAGCGGGTGACCCTCGGCCTGCGCGAGGCGGTGGCGCCGCAGGTGAAGGTGGTCGAGGCCATCAACCCCTCGACGCTCGCCAAGAGCCGCAAGACCGAAGCCGAGGCCGCCTTCGTGCGCGAAGCCATGGAGCGCGACGGCGCGGCCATGTGCGCCTTCTATGCCTGGCTCGAGCAGGCGCTCGGCCATGAAGTCATCACCGAGCTCACCATCGACGAGCGTCTGAGCGCCGAGCGCGCGAAGCAGCCGGGCTTCGTGTCACTGAGCTTCAACACCATCGCCGGCTTCAATGCCAATGGCGCCATGCCGCACTACCGCGCCACCCGCGAGTCGCATGCGGTGATCTCGCGCGCCGGCGGACTGGCGGCGCAAGGCCTGCTGCTCATCGACTCCGGCGCTCAATACCTGGGCGGCACCACCGACATCACCCGCGTGTGGCCCATCGGCACGCCGACGGCCGAGCAGCGGCGCGACTACACCCTGGTGCTCAAGGGCACGCTCGCCCTGTCGCGCACGCGCTTTCCGCGCGGCACGCTGTCGCCGATGCTCGATGCGATCGCCCGCGCCCCGCTGTGGGCCGAAGGGCTCGAATACGGCCACGGCACCGGCCATGGCGTGGGCTACTTCCTCAACGTGCACGAAGGCCCGCAGAGCATCTCGAAGGCGGTGCCCGACGCCCACATGGCCATGGAGCCGGGCATGATCACCTCCATCGAGCCGGGCCTGTACCGCCCCGGCCAGTGGGGCATCCGCATCGAGAACCTGGTGCTCAACGTGCCGGCCGGCAGCACCGAGTTCGGCGAATTCCTCGCCTTCGAGACGCTCACGCTGTGTCCCATCGACACGCGCTGCCTCGACCGTTCGCTGCTGCGCCAGGACGAGGTCGACTGGCTCAATGCCTACCATGCCGAAGTGCGCCGCCGCCTGTCGCCGCATGTGAGCGGCGATGCGTTGCGCTGGCTCGAAACGCGAACCGCCCCGGTGTGAGCGGGGCGGTCGGTTTCCGGCGCGTCGGCTGATCGGGTTCAGACTGCCATCGCCATCTCTTCGCGGTCCAGCCGGAAGGCGCGCACGGTGGCGGTCAGGCGGTGCGCCTGTTCCTTCAGGCTCTCGGCGGCCGCCGCGCTCTCTTCCACCAGCGACGCGTTCTGCTGCGTCATCTGGTCGAGCTGGGTGACGGCGGTGTTGACCTGGCCGATGCCGTCGCTCTGCTCGGAGGCGGCGGCGGTGATCTCGCCGATGATGTCGTTCACCCGCGCCACGCTGGCCACGATCTCGGCCATCGTGCTGCCCGCGTCCTGCACCAGCCGCGAGCCGGCTTCCACCCGCTCGACCGAGGCGCCGATCAGGCTCTTGATCTCCTTGGCGGCCTCGGCGCTGCGCTGAGCCAGGCTGCGCACCTCGCCGGCCACCACCGCGAAGCCGCGGCCCTGCTCGCCGGCACGGGCCGCTTCGACTGCGGCGTTCAAGGCCAGGATGTTGGTCTGGAAGGCGATGCCGTCGATCACACCGATGATGTCGGAGATCTTCTTCGAGCTGGCGGTGATCTCGTCCATGGTGTTCACCACCTGCGACACCACCTCGCCACCCTTGGCGGCCGACGCCGACGCGGAAGAAGCCAGCTGGTTGGCGGTGCGGGCCGAGTCGGCGGTCTGCTTCACCGTGCCGGTGAGCTGCTCCATCGAGCTGGCGGTCTGCTGCAGGTTGCTGGCCGTCTGCTCGGTGCGGCTGGACAGGTCCTGGTTGCCGGTGGCGATCTCGCTGCTGGCAGTCGAGATGGACTCGGCGGACTGCCGGATGTCGCCCACCAGTTCGCGCAGCTTGTCCTGCATGAGCGCCACCGCCTGAAGCAGGCGGCCGATCTCGTCATGGGTGCGGATCTCCACCTGGTTCGACAGGTCCCCCGCGGCAATGCGCTCGGCCAGCTGGATGGCGCTGCCGACCGGCACGGTGACGGCCCGCGTCAGGCGCCAGGCCAGCACGGCCCCCAGCACCAGGGCACCGGCCGCGGCGGCCAGCGTGACGAGGCGGGCACGGGTCTGGCTGGCGCTCGCGCCGGCCTGCGTGCTGGCGTTCAGGTCCATCTCCAGCTTCACCAGGTCGCCCACCGCCTTGCGCCAGCCCTCTTCGGCCGGGCGCACCTTGCCGGTGAGCATGAGGGTGGCCTCGATGTTGGCGCCTTCCTTGCCGTGGCGCGCCGCCTCCTTGACCAGCGGAATGGTGCTGGCCGCGTGCGCCTCGATGGCCTTCTGCAGCTTGCGTTCGTCTTCGGTGACGCCGGCGTCGGCCTCCATCGCGTCGGCCAGCGCCTTGGCGGACTTCTGGTAGCGGGCGATGGTCAGGTCGAGCTGGGCGACTTCCTGGTCGATCTCCTTCACGTCGGTCAGCAGTGTGATCGAGCGCGTACGGATCGCCATCTCGTTGATGTCGCCCATCAGCTGGTGCGCGAACTCGGTCTTCGGGTTGTTGACCTCGACGATGCGCGTGAGCCTGCCGCCGATGTCGGCGATGCTCATCCAGCCGATCCCGGCGATGGCGAGCACGAGCGCGAGGATGACCGAGAAGCCGAAGACCAGGCGTTGGCTGAGTGTGAGTTGTCTCTTCATGGGGTGCCTTGCTTTGCGCTTGGAACGTTGTTCGATGGCTATCCGATTCGAATAGGAACGAATCGATTCTTGCGAGCGGACTCCCTGACCAGCGATCGGAATATCGGCACCACTTCGGGGCTACTTGAGGCTTGGCCCTCCGGACAAACCCTTGTGAGTAGTGACTGGTGACCTGTGACTTGTGACCGGTCACCAGTCACAGGTCACTGGTCACTGGTCACTACCTGGAAGACCCACTCACATTTGCCGGAACAGGTGCACGTAGCTGCGGCTGACGGGCAGCACCTCGGTGCGGCCGCTGAGGTGGACCTCGGCGGTTTCGTTGGGGCCGCGCGTGACCTGCGTCACGCTGCGCAGGTTCACGATGGTCGAGCGGTGGATCTGCACGAAGCGCTCGGGGTCGAGCTCGTCGGCCAGCTCGCGGATCGACTTGCGGATCAGCGCCTCGCCGCCTTCCCACACGACCAGCGTGTACTTCTCGTCCGAGCGCAGGTAGAGCACCTGCTCCACCGGGATGAGCCGGATGCTCTGCCCGACCGAGGCCTTGATCCACTGCAGCCAGGCCCGCTTGCCCGGCTCGCCCTGCTGCTGGCGCATCCGCGCGGCCAGCTGCTCGATCACCGCGTCGAGCCGGTCGTCCGCCGCCGGCACGGCCGGCGCCTCGAGCCGCTCGCGCAGGCGCTGCACGGTGTCGGCCAGCCGCTGTTCGTCGAACGGCTTGACCACGTAGTCGATCGCGCCCTGCTCGAAGGCCTGCACCGCGTATTGCTCGTAGGCGGTGATGAACACCACATGGGCGCGCCGCGCCACCGCGCGGGCCGCCTCGATGCCGTTGACGCCGGGCATGTGGATGTCGAGGAACAGCACCTGCGGCGCCTGCTCGTCGAACAGCTCGATGGCCTCGCGCCCGTTGCGGGCCTCGGCCACCACCTCGAGCTCGGGCCACAGGCGCGCGAGCAACAACCGCAGCCGCTCGCGCAGCAAGGGTTCGTCGTCTGCAATGAGCGCGGTGGTGGTGGCCATCAGTCGGCAGGGAAGACGATCTCGGCCCGCACGCCCGACGGCGTGTGCTCCGACAGCTCCACCTGCGCGCGCGGGCCGAAAAACACGGTCAGCCGCTCCCGCAGGTTGGCCAGGCCGGTGCCGGGCCGGGCAGTGTCGCGCAGGCCCACGCCGGTGTCGAGCACCCACACCCGCGCACCGCCGCCCTCGCTGCGCGCACCGATCTCGATGCGCCCGCCTTGCTCGCTGGGGTCGATGCCGTGGCGGATGGCGTTCTCCACCAGCGTGAGCAAGGCCATCGCCGGGAAGCGCAGGCGGGCCAGCTCGGCCGGCAGGTCGATCGAATAGCTCAGCCGGTCGGGCATGCGCAGGTGCATCACTTCCAGGTAGGCACGCACCAGCTCCGTCTCGGCGGCCAGCGTGGAGCCGCTTTCGTCGCGCAGGCGGGGCATGGCCGCACGCAGGTAGGCGATGAGGCTGCGCAACACCGGCGCCGCGCGCGGCGAGCCGGTTTCGACCAGCGCCTGCACGTTCGCCAGGGTGTTGAAGAGGAAGTGCGGCTCGATCTGCGCATGCAGCGCGCGCAGCTGCGCATCGAGCGCCTGGCGGGCCAGCGTGCTGCGCTCGAGCTCGAACTCCAGCGCCTGGGCATGCATCTGCGCATCGCGCTCGCGGTACAGCGCCCCGAGCGTGAGCAGCAGCCCCACCACCAGGCTGGAGCCCGCGATCCACAGGAAGCCGGACAACAGGCCCTCGTGCTGCAGCAGCCGCGACACGTCGCCGCCCACGAACATGACGTACAGCGCAAACGTCGCCAGCGGAGCGGCCAGCCCCACCGCGATGAGCTGCATCACCCAGCGCGGCACCAGCGTCTGCGGCCAGTTGCCCGCCAGCGTGAAGGCCAGCAGCAGCGCCATCGAGATGACCAGGGTGCGCCCCAGCAGGATGGGGAACGGCGTGATGAAGATCGGGTTGAGCGCAAACGCGACGATGGTGCCGAGGATCAGCGCGATGGTGACGCGGCGGCTGTTCAGGCCGGCCAGCCAGCCGGTCCTGCGCCGCGCCGCCGGAGCCGTCGAAGGAGAAGAAGGGTTCATGACGGGAGAACGATACCGGCGCGGGCAGCGGGCTCCAAGTGCGCCCGGGCCCTGGTGCGATGAGCGACGGAAATCGGGGCGCAGGCTGCGGCAGGCCCTGCCGCGGGCGCGGGCTGCGCGCCCGCGGCGCCCGCACTGGCATGGTTCCTGCGCAGCGCACCGGCATGGACTCCTCTTCCCCACCCGTCATCGACCCATCGGTGCGCACGCACACGGCGTTCGAGGACGCCCAGGCGCTGTTCACCGGCGTGCTGTTCGTATCGCTTGCGCTGATCCTTTTCGCGCAGGTCGGCCTGCTCACCGGCGGCACGGCCGGCGCGGCCTTCGTGCTGCACTACGCCACCGGCATGGGCCTGGGCCAGCTGTTCTTCGTGATCAACCTGCCGTTCTACTGGTTCGCGTGGCAGCGCATGGGCACGGAGTTCACCCTCAAGACCTTCCTCTCGGTCAGCCTGCTGTCGCTGGTCACCGAGTTCTCGCCGCGCCTGTTCGCCATCGAGCGCATCCACCCGGCCTATGCGGCCGTGCTGGGCGGCCTGCTGCTGGGCTCGGGCTGCCTGTTCCTGGCGCGCCACCGCGCCAGCCTGGGCGGCGCCACCATCGTGTCGCTCTACCTGCAGAAGGCGCGCGGCTGGCGCGCGGGCAAGGTGCAGATGGCCATCGACTGCGCCATCGTGCTGCTGGCGCTCGGGGTGGTGGAGCCCACGCGCGTGGCCTATTCGGTGCTGGCCGCGGTGGTGATGAACCTGTTCATCGCCATCAACCACCGGCCGGGCCGCTACGCGGTGCTGTGAGCCGCGGCATGCCGCATCAGACCGCGCGGCTGCGGTGGATGAACTCGACCACGCGCCGCTGGGTGCCCGGGTCGTTGTCGAAGCCGCCGTGCGTGCTGCTGCCCACCGGCGGCCCCGCCTCACCCGGCAACGCGCCGCCCGGCGATGGCCACACGCCGATGCGCCGCCGCGTGGCGGCGTCGAGCCCGCGCCAGTAGGCATTGAAGAACTTCTCCATGCCCAGGATGGGCCGGGTGGTGCCCGAACGCAGGCCGAAGTAGTCGGGCTGGCCGAGCACCGGGCGCAGGTCGCCGGACTCGAAGGAATCGGACACGAGGTAGAGCAGCGAGCGGCGGTAGGGTCCGCAGGTCGGGTCGTCTTCCTCGGCCCGGTCGGTCAGGTGGAACTGCTGGAAGCGCTGGATGTCGCCGCGGTCCAGGTGCGGGCGCACCAGCTCGTCGAAGGTCTCGACGCGCACGGCCGGCGCCATGAAGCTCACCGACTCCCATTTCATGACCTGCCGGCCCTCCGGGTCGCGGTGCAGCGCGTCGATCAGGTAGCTGGCCACGATGCTGCCGGCCGAATGGCCCACCAGGTGCATGCGCACCTTCTTGTTGGCGATGTTGTGCTTGAAGTGCCTGTACAGCAGCACCGCACCCGCCTGGGCGTCGTCGGCCACGTGGTCGCGGTAGGTGCTCATGGCCTGCGCGTTCTGCTTCATCTCGCCCCAGAGCTCGGAGCCGGGCCGGGCCAGCGTGCGCTCGAGCCTGCGGTTCCACCAGCGCTCCACGCTCTCGCCGAAGCCCACCGAGCGCGGCACGCCGCGTATCGCGTCCTCGAGCCGGTTCATCACCGTGGACAGGAAGTCGGTCTCCCACATCAGGAAGATCGGGAAGACCTGCGCCTCGTAGAGCATCGGGATCCACTCGGCGGCGATGCGGGCCGCGCCCTCCTCGCCCACCAGCCCGCCGTGCGCATAGACGCACACGTCGACCACCTCGTTCTGGAGCCCCCAGCGCCTGCGGGCTTCGGCCAGGTGCACGTCGACGATGGCGCGCACGTCGTCGGGCGTGGTGCGGAAGGTGCCCGCGGGGCTCAGTGCGCCGTTGTTGCCCATGTCGATGATGAAGGGCGACAGCTCGCGGTTGCGCAGCACCTCGCTGGCCGACAGCGAAACGCGCCCGTCGCGCTCGCGCAGCGAGATGCTGTGCGCGATCTCGCTGTGCTCGCGCGTCACCACCCCCAGCTGCGCCACCCAGCAGTCCATCGCGTTGCGCAGCCAGTCGTCGTAGGTGAGGATCGCGTAGCCGTGCGAGCCCCAGTCGGTGCCCCAGCTGTTCTGGATCAGGAAGCCGCGCTCGTTGTAGCCGACGATCGCGAACGCGTGACCGGGGTGTTCGGCGTGGCCGCCCTGCACCGGAATGGACCAGATCCTGTCGTCGAAGGAGGTGGGCCGGGTCTTGCGCCGGTCGGCCTTGACGCCGGCGTCCCAGCCGGAATGGCAGCCGCAGCTCGCATACAGGATGCCCACCTCGTTGAGCGCGGCATGCATGTCGATGATGTTCTTCACCTCGATGCGGTAGTAGGCGCCCAGCGGCCGCGTCACCGCGTCGAACCACCAGTCGTCTTCCACCTTCGGCGCAGCCGCGGGCATCTCCAGCCCGGGAAACAGCTTCGACGAGCAGGCGCCGTGCTTGAACCAGCCCTTCAGCGCACCGCGCAGGCTGGAGCCTTCGTCGGCCACCGAGCCGGGGAATTCGTCATAGCGCCGCGCCATCGAGTACAGCATGTACGGCGAGATCGACGGCTTGCGCTCGCGCCCGGAGCTGCGCAGCAGGTGCTGCACCACCAGCGCCAGCGCAAAGCCGGTGCAGGCCTTGGTGTCGGCCTGGTTCAGCACCTCGAGGCCGTGCCTCGGGAACAGCTGCAGCTGCGGCGTCACCGAGACGGCCGGTCGGAACGGACGGTCGCGAAAGTCGATGGAGTCCGGCCGCGCCACCCGCAGGAAGGGGCTCTTCTCGCGCGTGCGCTGGTCGGCTGCCTTCTCGCCCGCCGCCTTGGCCTTGCCGGTTTCCTCGGCTTCGAGGGCAACCGAGGCGCCAGGCGGCAGCGGCACTGCCGGTCGCCCGGCCCGCGGGCCGGTCACCGCCAGGCCGGTGTCGGACCTGGGTCGCGACTTTGCGGCCTTCTTGCCGGCCGCACGGGCACTGCTGCTGGTGGCCATGCCGTCCTCCTCGCTGCGCGATGGGCGGCATGGTTCAACGCGCGCACGGCGCGGTCAACCCCCAATGAGTGGAGGCCGCTCCTACGCGCCTGCGCGCTGCAGCTTGGCTCCGAGTGCTTCGCTGAGCGAATCGGCGCTGTCCTGCAGGTGGGCGCGCGCCTCGGTGCTGAGGCCCGGGCGGCCCGAGGCCGCGTTGATGCGCGCCAGCAGGGCACGGGCTTCATGCCGCAGCAGGCTGCGCGCGTCGGCACGGGTCAGTGCACCGGGGCGCAGCAGCAGGCCGCTCAGCCGGTTGAGGTGCTCGCGCTGCAGCTCGCGGCGCAGCGCGGGGATGTCGGCGCCGCCGGCCAGCTCGCTCCAGATGTCCTTGCTCAGGCGGCCGTACAGCTCCGAAAGCGGGAAGGCATCGCCGCGGCGGGTCGCCTTGGCTTCGCTGTCGAGCAGGCGCACCGCCAGGCCGTCGCTCATCAGCTGGCCGAGCAGCGTGCGCTGCATGTCGATCACCAGCTGCGACGGCGAGAAGTCGGTCGCCACCGCCAGCTCCCCTGCGAACACCGCGTCGGTGCGCTCCAGGTAGTCGGGCGCCAGGCGGCGCTGCAGCGAGGGCGACACCTTCAGGCTGTCGGCCGCGAGGAGGCCGCGGGCCAGCACGTCGAGCGCTTCGCGCTGCGTGGCGGCCGGCACCGGCGCCAGCGGGTCGCGGCCGCTGCCGGGGAAGTCGCGCAGCGTGCGCACGCCGCCGATCTGGCGCGTCAGCACGCCGGCCGCACGGGCCACGTCGCGCAGCGCATAGCTCACCGAGCGGCGCAGCACCGAGTAGTCCTCCTGCGGACGCAGCTCACGCTTTTCCTGGCGCGCCAGCAGGTCGCGGGCGATGTCGAAGCGCTTCTTCGCAAAGCCCAGCACGTCGGCGCCCAGGTCGAAGTGGATGGCCTCGGGATCGACGCCAAGGAAGTTGTCCTCGTCAGTGCCGTAGGCCAGCAGCGGCTCGGCGCTGCGCCCGGCAATGCGCTTGAGCTCGGCCTCCTCCTTTGCCGGATCGATCGGCTTGTAGGCGTATTCGATGGCCCAGTAGTCGTAGGGGCCGAGGGTGAGCTGCGAGGCGGTGCCGGCCTTTTCGCCGGGGCGCGGCAGGTTGAACGGCGCGTATTCCATCACCGAGCCGGTGATGCCGTGCTCGCGGGTGAAGGCCTCGTCGGCCAGCTGCTGCTCGGTGTACACGCGGGAGGCACGGAAGTTGTGGCGCAGGCCCAGCGTGTGGCCCACCTCGTGCATGGTCGTGTCCTTCAGGTAGTCGAGCACGAACTGCTGCGCCAGCGGGCTGTCGGGTGCCAGCTCGCCGCGTGCGGCCAGCACGTCGAGCAGGTAGCCCAGCTGCTCGGCGGCATGGTCGGCATACAGGCAGCTGCGCGCGTCATGCGCATGCCCGGCCTGCTGCGGCGAATGTGCATCGGCGGCAGCGGCCTGCGGCAGCTGCATCAGCGAGGGCCAGTCGGTCGCCACGCGGCCCAGGATCTGGGAGCGCACCGCCCGCACCGTGCGCGAAGACAGGCTCTCGAAGCCGATGTCCGCATCGAGGATCTCGCCGCTGCGGGGATCCACATGGCTCGGGCCGATGGCACCGAACTGCGGGTTCGCGTTGGTCATCCAGCGGATCGAGGCCACGTCGGCATCCAGCGTGTCGAAGTCGGCGTCGTCAGGCTGGACCTTCACGACCACAGCGTTCTTGAAGCCGACCTTTGCGAACGCCTTGTTCCACTCCAGCACGCCGGCCGTCATGGCCTCGCGATACTTCTCGGGCACGGTACGGTCGAGCCAGAAGGTGATCGGCTTGACCGGCTCGGAGATGTCGGCCTGCGGGTCCTTCTTTTCCAGCCGCCAGCGGTTCACGAAACGCTGCACCGGCGTGCGGGCGAGGTCGTTGCCGAAGTCCTGGGTGTTGGTGGTGAAGTAGCCCACCCGCGGATCGGCGGCGCGCGGCGTCATCGGCACGTCGGGCAGCTTGACCAGCGAGTAGTGCAGCTGGAAGAACATGCTGCGCGCATCAGGCAGCGTGCGCGGTGTCGAGGGGCCGGTGGTGCCGGGCGCCGGGCTGGCCAGCGGCAGCGCGATCGACGAGGTGGCGTAGTGGTTCTGCGTCTCGAACACCACCGAGTCGGCCTTGCCGCGCACCTTCAGGATGGCCGAATGCCGGCTGTCGAAGCCGTAGTTCTGCCGGTAGGTGCGGGCCAGCCACTGGCCGATGCCGAGCATGTCGCTCACGAACAGGCCATTGGCCTCGATGAGGATGGACTTGCGCTCGGGGTGCGGCTGGCTGGCCACCGTGGCGCTGCCCAGCAGGCTGGGCGAAAACGCCGCGCTGACCGCGCGCCCCTCGGGCGTGCCCGCCTTGGCCACGAAGCCCGCATTGCGCGCGATGAGCTGCACCTGGTTGTGGATGCGGCGGAACTCGACCAGCTGCTCTTCGGTGGCCGCCGCGCGCATCGACATGCTGCCGCCGTACAGCCCGTTCTCGCCGATGCCGCTGGCCAGCTTGGGCGACAGCAGGAAGGGCTTGCCCAGGTCTTCGGCCTTCAGTTCGATCCAGACCTTTTCATCCTTCTGCCACAGCGTGAACAGGCCGTCGACCTTCTTCGCGTCCCGCACGACGGTGGCAAAGGCCGGCGGCGAACCGGGCGGCAGCGGTGCCGCCGGGCCGGCAGCGGTCGACGGGGCCGATGCCGCGCCGGCCGGTGCGGCCGCTGCGGCGGCGCCATTGCCGGCACCGGCAGCGGCGGCCTGCGAACCGCCCAGGTGCGTGGGTGGCACCGAAGCGGGCGGCGACGCCTGCTGCGTGGTGGCGCAGCCGGCCAGCAGCACGGTGCCGAGGGCGATGGAGACGGGCGAAAGCGGGAACGAAACAAGGCGCGAAAGCGCAGCACGCGGATTCATGGTCGAAGACGGCCCTTCTGGAACGGCACCAGCCCGTGAAAGCAGGCTTTGCGCCAGGCAACGGCAGGCCGCTGTCGCCGCCCCCGCTGTGACCCGTCAATGGTGTCGGAAAGCGGGCAAAGGTTTCATCGGTAAACACCCCGGACCGCGTGCAGATGTCGCGGGGCCGCGAACCGTTGCAAGTGTGAACGGCGGCGCAAAAGAAAAAGGGAGGCGAAGGCCTCCCTTTTCGGTGGATGGCCGCCCTGCCGGCGGCTCAACCGGTCATCACTTCACTTGATGTTCTTGAAGCGCAGGCGGTGCGGCCGGGCTCCTTCCTCGCCCAGGCGCTTCTTCTTGTCTTCTTCGTATTCCTGGTAGTTGCCGTTGAAGAAGTACCACTGAGAGTCGCCCTCGGCCGCCAGGATGTGGGTGCAGATGCGGTCGAGGAACCAGCGGTCGTGGCTGATCACGAGCGCCGAGCCGGCGAATTCGAGCAGGGCCTCTTCCAGCGCACGCAGGGTTTCGACGTCGAGGTCGTTCGAGGGTTCGTCCAGCAGCAGCACGTTGCCGCCCTTGGCCAGCGTCTTGGCCAGGTGCAGGCGGCCGCGCTCGCCGCCCGACAGGTTGCCCACCAGCTTCTGCTGGTCGTTGCCCTTGAAGTTGAAGCGGCCGATGTAGGCCCGGCTGGGCATCACGAACTGGCCGACCACGATGTTGTCCAGGCCGCCGGAGACGTCTTCCCACACCGTCTTGTCGTTGGCCAGCTCCTCGCGGCTCTGGTCGACGAAGGCCAGGCGCGCGGTCTTGCCGATGGCCACCTCGCCGCCGTCGGGCGTTTCGGTGCCGCGGATCATGCGGAACAGCGTGGACTTGCCGGCGCCGTTGGGGCCGATGATGCCGACGATGGCACCGGCGGGGATCTTGAAGCTCAGGTTGTCGATCAGCAGCCGGTCGCCGAAGCTCTTGGTGACGTTCTTGAACTCGATGACTTCATTGCCCAGGCGCTCGGCCACCGGGATGAAGATTTCGTTCGTCTCGTTGCGGCGCTGGTATTCGACGTCGGACAGCTCCTCGAAGCGGGCCAGGCGCGCCTTGCTCTTGGCCTGGCGGCCCTTGGCGTTGGAGCGCACCCACTTGAGTTCTTCCTTCATCGCCTTGATGCGGGCGTCTTCCTTCTTCTGCTCGATCTCCAGGCGGCGCTCCTTCTGGTCGAGCCAGTCGGAGTAGTTGCCCTTCCAGGGGATGCCCATGCCGCGGTCGAGTTCCAGGATCCACTCGGCGGCGTTGTCGAGGAAGTAGCGGTCGTGGGTGATGGCCACCACGGTGCCCGGGAAACGCTGCAGGAAGTGCTCGAGCCACTCCACCGATTCGGCGTCCAGGTGGTTGGTGGGTTCGTCGAGCAGCAGCATGTCGGGCTTGGACAGCAGCAGGCGGCACAGCGCCACGCGGCGCTTCTCGCCCCCGGACAGCACGCCGATCTTGGCGTCCCAGGGCGGCAGGCGCAGCGCGTCGGCGGCCAGCTCGAGCTGCAGGTCGGTGTTTTCGCTGCCGGCTGCGGCGATGATGGCCTCCAGCTCGGCCTGCTCGGCCGCCAGCTTGTCGAAGTCGGCATCGGGTTCGGCGTATTCGGCGTAGACCTCGTCCAGCCGCTTCTTGGCAGCCAGCACGCCGCCGATGCCCTGCTCCACCGCTTCGCGCACGGTCTGCTCGGGCTCGAGCTGCGGCTCCTGCGGCAGGTATCCGATCTTCAGGCCCGGCATGGGCACGGCTTCGCCTTCGATCTCCTTGTCGATGCCGGCCATGATCTTGAGCAGCGTGGACTTGCCCGAGCCGTTCAGGCCCAGCACGCCGATCTTGGCGCCCGGGAAGAACGACAGCGAGATGTCCTTGAGGATCTGACGCTTCGGCGGAACGATCTTGCCGACGCGGTTCATGGTGTAGACGTATTGCGCCATGTGCGAGCTCTGGGTAGGAAACGGGAGGGGCGGCGTTTCCGGCCTGGGGAGCCGGACCGGGCCGGCAGGGGCCGGTTGCCGCAAGATGGGGCCGATTATCGCCCCTGCGCCGATCGGCCGCTTCCGGCGCGGCCTCGAGCCGGCGCGTCAGGCTTCCACGCCGCTCGCCGCCCGGACGATCGCCGCCGCCAGCTGCTTGGCGCTCACCGGCTTGGAGACGTAGTCGTTCATGCCGGCGGCGAGGTAGGCCTCGCGCTCGGCCACCATCGCGTTGGCAGTGAGGGCCACGATGGGCAGGCGCCCCGCCGCCCCCGGCAGCTCGCGGATGCGCCGCGCCGCGGTCTCGCCGTCCATGCCGGGCATCTGGATGTCCATGAGCACCAGGTCATGGTGGCCCGACTTCACCCGCTCCACGACGTCGAGCCCGTTGTCGACGATGTCGACGTGGTGCCCCATCTGCTCGAGCAGCGCCCGGATGACGATCTGGTTCACCTCGTTGTCCTCGGCCACCAGCACCCGCAGGCCGCCGGCCATGTCCGGCGGCACCTCGGCCAGCGTGTCCTGCGCCTCGGCCGGCAGGCTGGCGCGCGCCAGCGGCACCGACACGCGGAAGGTGCTGCCCTTGCCGAGGTCGGTTTCCACCGAAATGCGCCCGCCCATCAGGTCGACGATCTCGCGGCAGATGGCCAGCCCCAGGCCGCTGCCGCCGTAGCGCCGCGCGGTGCCGCTGTCGGCCTGGGTGAAGCGCTGGAACAGGCGCGGCAGGCTGTCGGCGTCGATGCCGATGCCGGTGTCGCGCACCGCGATGTTGAGCTCGACGCGCCCGTCGGCGAGCGCACGCTGCGACACCTGCACGCAGACGCTGCCCTGGTCGGTGAACTTCACCGCGTTGCCCACCAGGTTGAACAGCACCTGCCGCAGCCGGCTCGCATCGCCCTGCAGCACCGCGGGCACGTCGGCGGCCGACTCCACGGCCAGGGCCAGGCCCTTTTCCTGCGCGCGCACCGACAGCGCGGCCACCACCTCGGACACCAGGCGCTGCGGCTCGAAGGGCGCCGCCTCCAGCTCCATTCGGCCGGCTTCGATCTTGCTGAGGTCGAGGATGTCGTTGATCAGCGCCAGCAGGCTCTTGCCCGAGCTGTGGATGGTC
The DNA here is from genome assembly GCF_006386545.1 of Methylibium rhizosphaerae. Taxonomy (GTDB): domain Bacteria; phylum Pseudomonadota; class Gammaproteobacteria; order Burkholderiales; family Burkholderiaceae_C; genus Pseudorivibacter; species Pseudorivibacter rhizosphaerae. The sequence continues at coordinate 50,865 of NZ_SWAR01000027.1, forward strand.
TGCGCATAGCTGCGCTGCTCGTCGGTGAGTTCGGTCTTGAGCAGCAGGCTGTTCATGCCCAGCACGCCGTTGAGCGGGGTGCGGATCTCGTGGCTCATGGCGGCCAGGAACTGCGACTTCGCCAGGTTGGCCGCCTCGGCGTCGGTCTTGGCCCGCGCCAGCGCACGCTCGGCGGTGGTGATGTCGCGGAACACGCCGACCACGCCGCCGTCGGGCGTGCGTCGCTCGATGACATGGATCACCGTGCCGTTGGCGAGCTCCATCTCGCACATGCCCGAGCCGCTGCGGTGCAGCGACAGCCTGGCCTCGCGCCAGGCGGCCCGCTGCGCGGCGTCGCCGTCGGGCACGGCGCCCACGACGGCCGCATCGACCAGCGCCTCGAAAGGCACCCCCTGGGCGATGACGCCCCGCAGCCACGGGAACATCTCGAGGTAGCGATCGTTCCAGGCCACCACCCGGTCGGCGGCATCGCACAGCAGGAAGCCGTCGGCCATGGCGCCCAGGGCGCGGTCGAGCGTCTTCTTGGCCTGCCCGATCTCATGCCGCGCCAGCGCCAGCCTGCGCACCTGCCACTGCAGGGCGGCGCCCGCCAGCAGCAAGACCGACACGAACGCGGCTGCGGCCAGCATGATGCGGCGCTCGCGCACCCGCCAGTCGGCCAGCACCTTGTCGAGCGGCACGCTGGCGGCGATCAGCACGGTGCGGTACAGCGTGGGTCGAGCCACCACGATGGAGTCGCTGCCGTCCAGCCGCCCGGCCACGCGGTGCGCCTCGCCGCTGGCAAAGCCGATGTCCAGCGGCGGCGACAGCAGCGTGCCGAGCTTGGCGTCGACCGACGGCAGGCTGGTCAGCAACTGGCCGTCGCTGCGCTCGAAGGTGACGGTGAGGCCGGGGATGTCGCTGCCCTGGCCCAGGATGTTGGCGATGAGCACCAGCGGCACCTCGGCCACCACCACCATGCGCTGCTGCCCCGGCAGGGTGACCGGCCGGGCGAAGTACAGCGCCCGCTCAGTGGTCGCGAAGTTGACCAGCGGCTCGCTGATGACCAGCGCCGGCGCCGTCTGGCCGGCCACCGCATGCAGGAAGCTGCGCGGCAGCGGCATGCCCAGCCGTTCGGTGTCGCGGCGGGCGGCCACCAGCACGCTGCCTTCGCTGTCGACGAGCGCAAGGTCGCGCAGCAGCAGGTTGCGGTTGACCTGGCTCTTGAGCAGGCGCGACGCCACGGTGCCATAGATCGCGCCGCCTTCGTCCGAGGCCGGGCGCAGCACTTCGGCCATGTCGGCCAGCAGCAGGTCGATGCCGATGAGGGTGCGGTTGAGCGAGGCCTCGGCTCCCGCGACGAACCGCACCGCGCGCGCCTGGCCCTCCGAGATCTCATGCTCCCGGCCGCGCTCCAGCAGCAGGGCCATGGCGAACAGCGTCGCGCCGCTCAGCGCCAGCACCGCCGCCCAGATGAAGGCGGCCACCCGGCGCGCATGGCGTGCCCCGGGTGCCGGTGAGGTGCGTGCGTGCAGTTGGTTCATGCGTCCGGCCGCCTCAGCGCAGCTCGATGCCCAGCGCCGGGCCGAGCGTCTGCTGCCAGACCTGGGCGCATTGCGGGCCGCAGCGCCGCGCCCAGCGCGGCAGCACGGTGTTGACCAGGATCTCGCGGCGCAGGCGCTGGTCGGCCGGCGAATCGGGCACTTCCTTCATGCGGCCGACGCGGCCGGTGCGGCAGGAGCTGGTGCCGGTGTTGCAGGCCACGCCTTCGCCCGTCTCGTGTCCGGCTTCGGCCCAGATGGCCTGCTCCAGCCGGGGCAGTTCCCGGCGCAGCAGCGCCTGCACGTCCTGCGGCAGCGCCTCCCATGCTGCCCCGTTGGCCACGAAGGCGGCCAGGCCCCAGTTGATGGGAGCGGAATGGATGTGGGTCGTGACTTCGTGCAGGCCGATGGTGTTGCCCGACATCGTGCCGGTGATGGCGCAGTCGAGATTGCCGCTGCGCACGCTGGCCACGATCTCGGCAAAGCCGGTGGGCACCGGCACCGCGCCCAGCGCCTCCATCAGGTCGGCCTGGGACGGGCTGGAGGTGCGCACGCGCCGCTTCGCCAGGTCCGCCAGGCCGGCCAGCGGCTTGCTGCAGAAGATCACCTGCGCCGGATAGGCATACAGCGCCAGCAGCTCGATGCCGTAGCGTTCGCGCAGCATCTTCTGCAGGTAGGGCCGGAACGCGGCGACGCTGCGGCGGCTGGAGTCGATGCTGGGGTTCAAGCCCGCCAGGTCGGGCGCAGCGAGTTCGGGGTCCTGGGTGGCGCTCACGCTCAGCAGCGCCGTGCCGAACGGCACCGCGCCCAGCTGCACCAGCCGCAGCATCTCCTGGCCGCGGATGCCGGCGCGGTCGAATGGCACCACTTCGGCGCTGGCCCGCCCGCCGGTCATGCGCGACAGCTCGCGCGACCAGAAGGGCTCCTCGTGGCGGGTGTACTGGTGCAGGCCTGCCAGCCCGCCCACGATGCGCAGGCGCACCGCGGGCTCGGCAGCGGCTGCGCTGGCGGGCATGGCCAGCAGCGGCAGCAGCGCGGCGCACAGCAGCCCGAGCAGTCGGGCCACGAGCCGCCCGCCTGCCGCGCGCGCGTCTGCGCCCCGTTTGGGGTATGGCATGTCGTTCCTCATGTTGTTGGCCGGTGCCCCCCTCCTGCATGGCGAACGACACACGGGCGCTCGCGCAAGGGGGTCTTGCGTCAACGGGTTATCGACAGGAACCGACCCGCATTGAGCCCGCCCCGGGGAAAGCGGCGCTTTTCGGCCTTTTTGATCTGTTACGAAGCGACCCAAAACCGCGCACGGCCCGCGGATTGCCGGTACGCCTACAGAGTTTTCAGCGCTGCTTTGCTACCTTTGTCCGCCATGCAAAACCTCGATGCCCCGGCGATCGACGCGGGCTGCGCACTGTTCGTCGACTTCGACGGCACCCTGGCGGACCTCGCGCCGCGCCCCGATGCGGTGGCGCTGCTCCCCGGCCTCACCGACACCCTGAAGGCCCTGCACCGGCGCCTGGACGGCGCACTGGCAGTGGTGTCAGGCCGGCCGATCGAGCAGCTCGACCGCCTGCTGGCGCCCCTGATGCTGCCCTGCGCCGGCGTGCACGGCGCCGAAAGGCGGCAGGCCAGCGGCGAGGTGGTGCGCCTCGAAACCGCGCTCGAAGGCGTGCTCGAAACCCTGGCCGGCCAGGCCGAGGCACTGGCCGCCCAGCACCCCGGCCTGCTGGTGGAGCGCAAGCCCGGCGCGGTGGCCCTGCACTACCGGCTGGCCCCGGCCTTCGAGGCCGCCTGCTTCGCCTTGATGGAAAGAACCGTCTCGCAGCATCCGGGCCTCAACCTGCTGCATGGCAAGCAGGTGGTGGAAGCCAAGCCGATGGGCGCGAGCAAGGGCCACGCCATCGAAGCCTTCATGGCCGAGACCCCTTTCGCCGGACGCCGCCCGCTGTTCGCCGGCGACGACGTGACCGACGAAGCCGGCTTTGCGGCCGCGCAGCGCCTGGGCGGCTGCGGCATCAAGGTGGGCGAAGGCAGCACGCTGGCGCGCTGGCGGCTGCCGCATCCGGCAGCGCTGCGCCACTGGCTGCAGCACGCGGCCGTCGCGCTGGCCTGACGACCGGCCGGGGCCCACGCGAAGCCAGCAAGCGAACGAACGAACAACATCCCTTCGAGGAGGACGCCATGGACAACAACGTCGAAAGCACCACCCCCTTGCCCACGACCTCGTCGCTCGAGGTCGGCGTGATCGGCAACTGCGGCTTCTCGGCCCTGGTGGACCGATACGCACGGGTGGTGTGGTGCTGCCTGCCGCGCTTCGACGGCGACCCGGTGTTCAACGCGCTGCTCGACCCCACCGCCAACGGCAGCCTGTGGAGCATCGAGCTAGAGGAGTTCAGCCACAGCGAGCAGGAGTACCAGGTCAACACCGCCATCCTGCACACGCGGCTATACGACAAGCGGGGCCAGGGCGTCGAAGTGACCGACTTCGCGCCCCGCTTCCTGAGCCGCGACCGCATGTTCCGGCCGGTGCAGCTGATCCGCCGCATCCGGCCGATCGCCGGCACGCCGCGCCTGCGGGTGCGGCTGCGGCCCAAGTTCGAATGGGGCCTGCACACGCCCACCATCACCCAGGGCAGCCATCACATCCGCTACGTGGGCGCCACGCAGACGCTGCGGCTCACCAGCGACGCGCCCTTGAACTACGTGCTGGCCGAGACGCCCTTCGTCGCCGACCGGCCGATGAACTTCATCCTCGGGCCCGACGAGACGCTGATGGGCGGCATTGCCGACACCGCCCGCAGCTTCGAACTCGAGACCGGCGCCTACTGGCGCACCTGGACCCGGCGGCTGGCCGTGCCGCTCGAATGGCAGGACGCGGTGATCCGCGCCGCCATCACGCTCAAGCTTTCGCTGTTCGAGGACACCGGCGCCATCATCGCCGCCATGACCACCAGCGTGCCCGAAGCCCCGGGCAGCGCGCGCAACTGGGACTACCGCTACTGCTGGCTGCGCGACGCCTTCTTCGTGGTGCGCGCGCTCAACAGCCTGAGCGAGGTCGGCACGATGGAGGACTACCTGCGCTGGCTCACCAACGTGGTGGCCGTCATGCGCGAGGGACACATCCAGCCGCTGTACGGCATCGGCCTCGAGGACAAGCTGACCGAAAGCTTCGTCGAGCACCTGCCGGGCTACCGCGGCCAGGGCCCGGTGCGGGTGGGCAACCAGGCCTGCGAGCACTTCCAGCACGACGTGTACGGGAACATCGTGCTGGGCGCGGCGCAAGCCTTCCATGACCGGCGCCTGTTCCGCCGCGCCGGGCTCACCGAGTTCCACCACCTCGAAGCGGTGGGCGAGCAGGCCATCCGCGTACACGACAAGCCCGATGCCGGCATGTGGGAGCTGCGCACCCGCGCGCGCATCCACACCTCGTCGGTGCTGATGAGCTGGGCCGCCTGCGACCGGCTGGGCAAGATCGCCACCAAGCTCGGGCTGCCCGACCGCGCCGCCTACTGGCATGGCCATGCCAACCACATGCGCGAGCGCGTGCTGAAGGAAGCGTGGAACGAAAGGCGCCAGGCCTTCGCCGAGAGCTTCGGCGGACAGGATCTCGATGCCAGCGTGCTGCTGATGGCCGAGGTCGGCTTCATCGACCCGAAGGATCCGCGGTTCGTGTCGACGGTCGATGCGCTGGAGAAGCACCTGTGCGACGGCCCCTTCATGCGCCGCTACGAAGCGCCCGACGATTTCGGCCGGCCGGAGGTCGCCTTCAACGTGTGCAGCTTCTGGCACATCGACGCGCTCTCGCGCATCGGCCGCAAGCAGCAGGCACGCGAGGTGTTCGAGGCCATGCTCAAGGCCCGCAACCACCTGGGCCTGCTGTCGGAAGACACCCACCCGGTCACCGGCGAGATGTGGGGCAACTTCCCGCAGACCTATTCGATGGTCGGCCTCATCAACGGCGCGGTGCGGCTGTCGGCACCGTGGGACACCGCCATCTAGCCATCCAGCCACACACGAAAGGAATCGCCAGCGTGGGCCGTCTTGTTGTCGTATCGAACCGTCTTGCGGACCCTCGCAAGCCCGCGGCGGGCGGGCTGGCCGTCGCCCTGGGCGAAGCCCTCAACAACACCGGCGGCCTGTGGTTCGGCTGGAGCGGCCACATCGCCGAGCCGGCGCCCGAAGGCTCGGCGCCCAACGAAGCCCAGACGCACGTGCAGCAGGCCGGCGACGTGAAGCTGGCCACCATCGACCTGAGCCGCGCCGACTACGACGCCTACTACCTGGGCTACGCCAACCGGGTGCTGTGGCCGGTGTTCCATTACCGGCTCGACCTGGCGGACTTCAACCCGAACTACCTGAGCGGCTACCAGCGGGTGAACCGGCTGTTCGCGCAGAAGCTCATGCCGCTGCTCAACGACGACGACGTGGTGTGGGTGCACGACTACCACCTCATCCCGCTGGCGGCGGAGCTGCGCGCGCTGGGCAGCCGCCATCGCATCGGCTTCTTCCTGCACATCCCGTTTCCGCCGCCGCTGGTGATGGCCGCGCTGCCGGGCCACGAGGTGATGCTGCGCGCGCTGTTCGCCTACGACCTGGTGGGCCTGCAGAGCGAGGCCGACCTGGCGCACTTCTCGCGCTACGTGCAGAACGAAGGCGGGGCACGGCCGCTCGGCGACGACCTCTACCTCGCGTTCAACCGCACGCTGCGCGCCCGCGCCGTGCCCATCGGCATCGACGTGGGCGAGTTCGAACGCCTGGCCCAGAGCCGCGACTCGCGCGAGACCTTCGAGCACATGCGCCAGGAATATGCGCAGCGCCGGCTGCTGCTGGGCGTGGACCGGCTCGACTATTCCAAGGGCCTGCCGCAGCGCATCCGCGCCTTCAAGGAACTGCTGGTCAACTACCCCGAGCACCGCAAGAGCGCCACGCTGATCCAGATCGCGTCGCCCTCGCGCGAGGACGTGGACGCCTACACCGACATCCGTCGCGAGCTCGAAGGGCTGTGCGGCGAGATCAACGGCGACTACGGCGAGCTCGACTGGATGCCGGTGCGCTACATCCACCGCACGGTCGCGCGCAAGCGCCTGCCGGGCCTGTGCCGCGTGAGCAGCGTGGCCCTGGTGACGCCGCTGCGCGACGGCATGAACCTGGTGGCCAAGGAATATGTGGCGGCACAGGACCCGGCCGACCCGGGCGTGCTGGTGCTGTCGCGCTTCGCCGGCGCCGCCGAGCAGTTGCGCGACGCGCTGCTGGTGAACCCGTACGACATCCAGGGCACCGCCCAGGCGATCCAGCGGGCGCTGCAGATGTCGCACGAGGAGCGCTGCAACCGGCATGCGGTGCTGCTCGACAACGTGCGCAAGTACGACGTGCACTGGTGGTGCACCACCTTCCTGCAGTACCTGCAGGAGGTGCCGCGGCACGCATAGGCTTCTAGGGCGCTAGGGCGCTCCCACGGTGATCGTGGTGCCCAGGCGAAACGCCCCGAGCGCAGCGTCCCAGCCCTGTCCGGCAGCCGGCACGTCGGCGTTGGCCGGGCGCACCGCGTAGCGCACGTCGCCGGCGAGGCTGGCCGCCGCATCCGGCATGGCGAGGTAGACGTCGTAGGTGCCGCTCGCCATGGCGGCGGGCAGGCTGACGTTGCCGCCGGTGGCGACGTCGGCACCGGGCAACCAGTCGCGCACGTCGACGCCGCCGACGGGCAGGCGAGACACCTGCGCGCTGCCGCGGTGGCGCAGCACCAGCACCACCGGCCTCGGGTTGTGGGCGCGGGCCCAGCCCACGTTGCGCACGGTGAAGCCGATGGAGCCGGTGGCACCCGCCGGCAGCGCGCTCGCATGCTGCACGCTCACCAGCTGCAGCCGATAGCCCATGCTGCGCCGGACCTCGGCCATGCACCCCTGGGCCTGCCAGTTGTTGTGGAAGGCGTCCCGGTAGTAGTCGTCGTTGAGGTAGGTGAGGCCGTAGGCGCGGCCCTCGCGCAGGATGTCGTCGCAGCTGGTGCGGGGCTGGGCGCCCTGCTCGTCGACCGGGTTGCAGGTTTCGCCGCCGAAGGGCGCCGTGCGCGACAGCTGCTGCACATAGGCGCGCTGGTTCTGCCGCGTGGCGGCGTCTTCGCTGTAGGTGCCGACGTCGGTGGCCGAGGCCAGGAAGCAGTCGTTGTGCATGCCGATGCGGGCGCTCGAGCCCGGCTGCGGCGACCAGTCCATCAGGATGCCCGGGTAGCGCACCTGCAGCGAGCGGGCCGGCGGCAGGGCGTCGAGCAACGCGTCGCGCACCGCCGCCATGCTGGCGGGGCTGGTGAGGTTGTTCGACGAGGTGTGCCACTCGCCCCAGGCGCCGATGAAGCCGGCCTGCAGGTAGGCCATGACATCGGCATTGGCCGAGAACACCGGCTTGAGCTGCGCGAGGTGCCCCTGCAGCACCGCAAGCGGCGCATCCTTCGCGTCGCGGTACTGGGTCTCGGTTTCGGGGTAGTTGTAGACGAAGCGCAGCACCACCTTGAGCCCCGCCTGCCTCACCGCCCCGAAGGCGGCCGACAGGTCGCTGATGACGCCGGCCGGCAAGCCGGCCGCCTTGTAGGCGTCGAGCCGGACCAGCCCGTAGACCAGCCGGTAGCCCCTGGCGTAGACGTCCTGTGCGTCGGCCGCGGTGATCTTCAGGAAGTCGTCACCGGCCCAGACGTAGAAGCCGCGCTCCGGGTTCGCCAGTTCGGCCGAGCTCGGCACGAAGGTCGCCTGGGCGACGGGTGCGGGGCTCGGTGCGGGCGTCGGTGCCGGCGTCGGTGCGGGCGTCGGCGTGGGCTGCGGCGTCGGCGTGGCAGTGGGCGCCGGAGTGGGCGTTGGCGCCCCCGCGCCGCCCTGCGCAGGCGGCGGCCCGTCCCCGGCACCACCGCAGGCGGCCAGGCCCACCGCGGCGGCCAGCAGCCAGCCCTGGAGGCACCAATCGGTGAGCTTCGTTCGTGATCGCATGATGACGGCGGGGCAGACGAGAGGCCGGCATTCTCGGAAGAGCCGCAGCGGCGCCGTGCAGCTGTGACCAACTGTTGCATTCAGGGCCGCGGACTGTGGATTTCAGGCCACTGGAGGCAACTTGTCGCGCAGACGCCGCCCTGCCGAGGCGCCCTGCCCCTACAATCCGCCGCGCAGCGTGCAGTTCCAGTCCATGCGCTGCAGTCGATTCCGACCTCTCCTCCCCCATCTGCCTCCACGACTGGCGCCCGTGAAAACCTCACGCGGCGGCAGGCCGATCTTGACGTCGCCGGCAAAGCCTGCGCGCCACACATCCATGTCATTCGATACCCTGGGACTCGCCGAGCCCCTCCTGAAAGCCTTGCGCGATCAAGGCTATGACCAGCCCACGCCCATCCAGCAGCAGGCCATTCCCGCCGTGCTGGCCGGCGGCGACCTGCTGGCCGGTGCGCAGACCGGCACCGGCAAGACGGCCGGCTTCACCCTGCCGCTGCTGCACAAGCTGGCCGGCTCCCACCCGCTGAAGGACAACCGCGGCCGCTACGCGATCCGCGCGCTGATCCTCACGCCCACGCGCGAGCTGGCCGCCCAGGTCGAGGAAAGCGTGCGCAACTACGGCAAGTACCTGAAGCTCAGCTCGATGGTCATGTTCGGCGGCGTCGGCATGCAGCCGCAGATCGACCGCCTGAAGCGCGGCGTCGACATCCTGGTGGCCACGCCCGGCCGCCTGCTCGACCACCACCAGCAGGGCACGCTCGACCTGTCGCACGTGCAGTACTTCGTGCTCGACGAAGCCGACCGCATGCTGGACATGGGCTTCATCCACGACATCAAGAAGGTGCTGGCGGTGCTGCCGCCCAAGAAGCAGAGCCTGCTGTTCTCGGCCACCTTCAGCGACGAGATCAAGGCCCTGGCCGAGCGGCTGCTCAACAAGCCGGCCGTCATCGAGGTGGCCCGCCGCAACGCCACGGCCGACACCATCGCGCAGAAGGTCCACCCGGTGGACCGCGAGGCCAAGAAGGACCTGCTCACCCACCTCATCAAGTCGCAGGACTGGCACCAGGTGCTGGTGTTCACCCGCATGAAGCACGGCGCCAACCGGCTGACCGAACACCTGGTGAAAAGCGGCATCACCGCCATGGCGATCCATGGCAACAAGAGCCAGGGCGCCCGCACCAAGGCGCTGGCCGACTTCAAGAGCGGCGAGCTGCAGGTGCTGGTGGCCACCGACATCGCCGCCCGCGGCATCGACATCGACCAGCTGCCGCACGTGGTGAACTACGAGCTGCCCAACGTGCCCGAGGACTACGTGCACCGCATCGGCCGCACCGGCCGCGCCGGCGCCCAGGGCGAGGCGGTGTCGCTGGTGTGCGTGGACGAGCTGGCCTTCCTGCGCGACATCGAGAAGCTCATCAAGCGCCCGATCCCGAAGGAAGTGGTGGCCGGCTTCGAACCCGACCCGCATGCCAAGCCCGAGCCGATCCAGATCGGCCGGCGCACGCTCAACGGCGGCCTGGGCCGCTCGGGGGGCGGCGGTGGCGGCGGTGGCGGCAACCGTCCGCCCCGGCCTGCGGGCCAGGGCAAGCCGCAGCAGCATGCACGCGGCGGCGCCAACGGCCAGCAGCAACCCAGGCCCCGTTCCGGCGGCCAGGGTGGCGCGGCCAAGCCGGCCCGTACCGGCGGCGCGCCGCGGTCCGCCGGCTCGCGCGGCGGCCGCTGAACCGGCCCGACGCAAACCCCTTGCCTCGCGAGGGGCCGCCATTTGGCGGACCATGACGCCTCCCCGGCCCGGGCTGCCTGCCCGGGCCGTTGTTCCTTCCGAGTCAACGCAGGAGGCATGCATGGACACCCGGCTGCATCTGCTCGAGAGCTTCAGGGCGCGCGGCAGCGACGGCGCGACCTACAAGGTCATGGCCTATGAGCACCTGGCCCGCGACCCCAGCCTCACCACCCTGGCCGAAGCCCATTGGGAGCCCACCGGCCAATCCGAATACCGCCTCGAAAGCGGCGAATGGGTGGACGTGAGGGGTGACGGATCGATGGAGATCGCGGCCACCCACGTGGAGCTGCAGCGCGACGCCTGACCGTCGCGGCCGTGCGTTTTCGCACCGGCTGCACACATCCGCTCACACTTGTGCGGCGCACCAACGACGCGGCGCGAGGCTGCGCGTGTAGCCTTGCCTGTCGTCAAAGAGCAACGATGGCGCGCCGTATCCACGGCGCGCTTCGCCTGGACGACCGAGAATTCGGCACCTCCTCGCCCGCGGCGCCCGGCAGTCAAGACCTCCATGCCCGTTATCGCAGTCGTCAATCGCAAAGGTGGAAGCGGCAAGAGCACGCTGGCCACACACCTTGCCGCCTTCTGCGCCAACGCGGGACTGCCGGTCATGCTGGGCGACGTGGACCGCCAGCAGTCCACCCAGGCCTGGCTCAAGCTGCGCCACACACAGGCGCTGCCCTCGACCTGCGCGCCCATCGTGGGCTGGGCCATCGACCCGAAGAACGTGCTGCGGCCGCCTGCCGGCATCCGCCACGTGGTGCTGGACACCCCCGGTGGCCTGCGCGACTTCGACCTCGCCCGTGTGGTCGCATTTGCCGACGCCATCCTGATGCCGGTCTGTAATTCGGTGTTCGACCGCGAGTCGGCGGCCGAGTGTCTGGCCGAACTGAAGGCACTGCCGCGCATCGCCGGCGGGCGCTGCAAGGTCGCCGCGGTGGGCATGCGGCTGGATGCGCGCACCAAGGCCGACGAGGTGCTGCAGGCCTGGGCAGCGAAGCAGGACGTGCCCTTCCTGGGCGTGCTGCGCGAGACCCAGGCTTACGTTCGCAGTGTCGAGCGGGGCCTCACGCTGTTCGACCTGCCCGCTTCGCAGACGCAGGTCGACATGGCCCAGTGGAAGCCCATCCTCGAATGGCTGGAGCCGGTGCTGTACCAGGCGCCGGTGGCCGTCGAGGAAAAAAGCCGCCCGGTGGTCCAGCCGGCGGCACGCCCGGCGGTGTCGCTGGCATCCAGGCCGGTCGCAGTGTCCGCGCCCGCCGCGGCGGCTTCCACGCCGGCCATGGTGCGGCCTTCGCAGCCGGTGTCGCGACCGCGCCCGCGTGTGCAGCCCACCTTGCTGGAGCCTGCCGTCGCGCCCGGGCTGGGTGCCCGGGTCGGCCGCTTCCTCGAGGCCCTGTCGATTCCCCGTTTCTTCACGCGCCAGCCTTGACCGGAGGGACGCCATGCGCCTGACTGCCGACCTGCGCCGCCGCACCGCGCTTTCGCTCGGCCTCGCCGTGATCGCCTGCACCTTGCCCGTTCCGGCTGCCGCGGCGCTGGCCGTGGGCCAGAACGCGCCCGACTTCACCGTGCCCGTCGCGCTGGGCGGCAAGACCTCCACCTTTTCGCTGGCCGAGGCGCTGAAGAAGGGGCCGGTGGTGCTGTACTTCTATCCGAAGGCCTTCACCAGCGGCTGCACCATCGAAGCCAACGCCTTTGCCGAGGCCACACCGAAGTTCGAGGCACTGGGTGCCACGGTGATCGGCATGTCGAACGACGACATCGAGACGCTGAAGAAGTTTTCCGTCGAGGCCTGCCGCAACAGGTTCGCGGTGGCCGCCGATGCGGGCGCCCGCATCACGGCGCAGTACGACGCCGCCTTGTGGGTCAAGCGCGACATGGCCGACCGCATTTCGTACGTGATCAGCCCCGAGGGCAAGATCGCCTACGTGCACTCGAGCATGAGCCCGGAGGGGCACGTGACGAGCACCCTGAAGGCCGTGGAGGAATGGAAGCGCGCTCGTCGATGAGCGCCTGCTCCTACTGGTAGGAAACCACCGGCGGCTGCAGCACCAGCGGCTCGACCGCCTGCGCTTCCTCGCCCGCTCCCACCTGCACGCGCTGGCGCAGGCGCGTGTCGAACAGCATGACCAGCAGTTCGGCCGAGGTGTCCTCGACCGCGATGCCCTGCTCCTCGGCAGTAACGCGGCGCAGCAGCCGGCCGATCGCACAGGCGCCGCCGGCTGCTGCCGCGAGTTCTCCCTCCGTCATGTGCCATTGGGCCGCCAGCTGCGCGAGCAGCAAGGTGAACTCGCGCACGCGCTCGTGCTGCGTGGTCGCCGGTAACGCTTGTTGTTGGTTGGAGCAGTCCATCGCCATCCCGCTTGATGCCGGCATTGTTGGCGAGCGTGCTCAAACGGTGTGCCTGACCGGCACGTAACGAAGCTTGCAGGGCGGGATTACTTCTCGGAATCCCGCGCCGTTGCAATTGGCGCGGCACCGGCCTGGCGCTGCTCCCACTCGCGCATGGCGACACGATGGCGTTCGCGCGCTTCGTAGTAGAGGTCGTAGACGCAGGGGTCGCAGCCGCTGCCGCAGCACTCGCCGTCCTGCGGCGGCTCGGGCGCCACGGGCGGCGGGTCGTTTTCGGCGAAGGACAGCGGGGACATCACGACAGGCATGCAGGCAGCGGCAGGCTGCCGATGATATCGGCCCGCACTCACAGCACCGGCGGCTGGTAGGGCAACACCTTGTCCTGCTCCGCAGGGTCGTTGCGCGCCACGATGGCGCGCGCCGGTTCGGTGTCGCTCAGGTTGAGGGCCTCGTGCGGCACGTCGGGCGGTATGAACAGGAAGTCGCCCGCCTCGCTGACCACCGAGTGCTCGAGCTGCCGGCCCCAGCGCGTGCGCACCCGGCCCTCGAGCACATAGATGCCGGTTTCGTAGCCCTGGTGCGAATGCGGCTCGGAACGCCCGCCGGGCGGGATGACCACCAGGTGCATCGACAGGCCCGATGAAGCCACGGTGCTGCCCGAGATGCCGACGAAATACGGCAGCCTCTGCCGGGTGAGCACCTCGCGTTCGGGACGCACCGCCTGCACTTGCGCCATGTCTGCCTCCAGCACCCGACGACGGGCCGCCGCATCGTAATCCGGCCGCATGGCGTGCTTCACGCAGCTTTACATGGCGTTTGCACAACCCGGTGAACAGCCGCCGTGCCCGCCTCGTTGTCGGTGTACGGCCGCGCCCACTTCACCTGGAGGTGCCGGCCGCACCCAAGGAGATGAGTTCATGAGCAAGAGCAAGCTTCTGATCACCGCGGCCCTGGCCTCGACCGGCGCGCTCGGCACCGGCATGGCGCAAGCCCAGGGCGCAGACGTGCAGTGGTCCGTCACGATCGGCACGCCAGCGCCCGTGGTGCGGCACTACCCGCAGCCGGCGGTGGTGGTGGCACCGCAGCCGGTGCTCGTGCACGATGAGCCGCACTATCGCCATCGCGACGAATACGACGACCGCCGCGATTACCGCCGCGACTACCGCCACGACTACCGCCGCGGATACCACCACGGCTACTACCATCCGACCCGCTGGGACAGCGACGGCGATGGCATCCCGAACCACCACGACCGCCTCTACAACCCGCGCTGGGACCGCGACGGCGACGGCATCCCGAACCATCACGACCGCTACGACAACCGCCGCCACGACCGCGACGGCGACGGCGTGCCGAACTGGCACGACAGCCGCGACGGCCGACGCGGCTGAGCGCCGGCCACCGCCTTGCAGGACGCCACGCGAACGCGTGGCGTTTTTGCTGGTGGCGTGTGAGGCTCCAAATAGCGTTAACAGGCCCTAGACTGCCGCGCTGCACACCACCAGCGAGCGAAGGCGTCCATGAACCCATCGAAGCGACTGGAAGTCCCCGCCCTCGTCCTCGCGAGGTTGCGCGAGGCCTGCCTCGGCCTGCCGGACGCGCGCGAGGAAGCCGCATGGGTCGGTACGCGCTGGCGCATCAGGCAACAGACATTTGCCCACGTGCTGATGGTCAACGAGGCCTGGCCGCCGGCGTATGCGCAGGCGGCCGGCTCCAACGGGCCGCTGTGCGTGCTGACCTTCCGCTCGCCGCTGCCGCAGTTCGACCTGCACGCCTACACCTGGGCGCCGTTCTTCCGCCCGGTCTGGTTTCCGGACATCGTGGGCATGCGCCTGGACGAGGCCGACACCGACTGGGACGAGGTGAGCGGCCTGCTGCGCGCGAGCTACCGGCACCTCGCCCCGAAGGCACTGGCGGCGTTGCTGGATGCCTGAGCGACTCAGCTGGCACCATGCTCGAGGACTGCATCGCCATCGTCACCGGCGCCAGCCGTGGAGCCGGCCGAGGAATCGCCGTGGAGCTGGGCGCGGCATCGCGGTGCGCTGCGACCACACCAGCGAACCGGAGGTGGCGGCGCTGTTCGAACGCATCTCGCGCGAGCAGCAGGGCCGCCTCGACCTGCTGGTGAACAACGCCTGGGGCGGGCAAGAGACCTTCGACGGCGTGTTCGACGCGCCCTTCTGGCAGCACCCGCTCTCGCACTGGGACTCGTTCTTCGACCGCGGCGTGCGCAACCACCTGCTGGCCAGCCGGTTCGCCGCGCCGATGATGGTCCGGCGCAAGCGCGGCCTCATCGTCACCACGACCTTCTGGGACCGCGACCGCTACATGCGCGGCAACCTGTTCTACGACCTGGCGAAGGCCACCATGACCCGCCTGGCGTTCGGCATGGCGCAGGAACTCAGGCCCCACGGAGTGGCGTCGCTCGCGGTGTCGCCCGGGTGGATGCGCACCGAGCTCGTGCTGGCCGGCCACAAGACCGACGAGACGCATTGGCGGGAGGCGCCTGCGCTGGCCCGCACCGAGTCGCCGCGCTATCTGGGCCGTGCGGTGGCCGCGCTGGCGGCCGATGCAAAGGTGATGGACAGGACGGGCGGCGTGTACCGGGTGGGCGACCTCGCCCGCGAATACGGCTTCACCGACATCGACGGCCGACAGGTGCCGCCGTTCGAGATGGAGTGAGGCGGCCGCGGCAGGCGCGACCGCCGGCGGCTCACTGGTGAGCCTCTTCCTGGCGTACGCCTGCAGATGGCACCGGCGGTGCCTCGGGCACGAAGATCCACAGCAGCAGGTAGGCCACGACGCTCGCGCCGGCACAGAACACCGCCAGCACGAACAGCAGCCGCCAGATCCAGCTGGCGACGCCGGTGGTGGCGGCCAGGCCGCCGCATACGCCGCCGAGCCAGCGGTCGTCGCGGCTGCGGACCAGGCCGTTGACGGCCGACACCGCAGACGGCGTGCTGCGCGGTGCCGGCTCACCGGCCAGCACCCGGGCCTTGGCCCGTGCGTATTCGTCGTCGGACAGCGCGCCGCGCTGATGCAGCTCTTCGAGCTTGGCCAGTTCGTCTGGAAGTGACATGGTGCCGGGGCTCCGCAATGTCGTCGTGTCGTGCGACCTTGCCGCTCAACCCTGGGCTTGCGGCAGTCGCTTGGCAGAGATCTCGACGCGCGGCAGTTCGACGGTGCGCACGACCTTCACCGGCGTCTCGACCGCAGCGGCCTGATCTTGGCTCACTTCGAAGGCGAAGGCCAGCGACGCGGTGGCGAACACGGCGAAGGTGGCGGCGAAGGCGGTAAGGCGGCTGATCATGTCGGGCTCCTGCGGGTTGCTTGTCTGCTTGCGATGGAGCGAACTCTAGGCAGCGGGTGGGCCGCCTCCAACCGGCTTGCGACGAGTTGCAGCGGAACCGGGACGAACTGCAGGCGAGCCGGATGGACCGTCCGCCCAGGCGGTCAGCGGGGCCCGCCGCGCCGCGGCCTGTAGGCCGGGAACGCCTGCCGCAGCGTCTCGATCTGCCCGCATTTGTGGGCCTGGTAGCCCGGCAGGCTGTTCACCGCACGCTGGAAGGCCTCGCTGCGCAGGATGTCGAGCGTGGCCTGGATTCCCGGCTTGGCGAGCGACAGCTCGTGGCACAGCAGGAAGTAGCACTCGGTGGCGATCGGCAGGAAGTCGAGCTTGAAGTGCCGCGCCGGCGTTTCCACGCCCAGGCCCACATCGGCCATGCCGCTGGCCACGTAGGCGGCCACCGCGGCATGCGTGAGCTCGCCCTGTTCGAAGCCGGCGATGCGGGAGGCATCCACGCCGTCGCGCTCGAGCAGGCAGTCGAGCAGGAAACGCGTGCCCGAGCCCCGCTGCCGGTTGATGAAGCGCACGCCGGCTCGCGCGAGGTCCCCCACGTCGTAGATCTTCTTCGGGTTGCCCGGCGCCACCATCAGGCCCTGGCGGCGGGTCGCGATGTGGATCACCCGGCTCGCGCGGAAATCGAACCAGCGCGCGTAGTGGGCGACCGCCCTCTCCTCGAATTCGCCCAGCGGGATGGGCAGGCCGGCCAGGTCGCAGGCGCCGTCGTGCAGCGAGGCGGCCGCCTCCTGGCTGCCCACGTACTTGCGCTCCACCGCCACCTGCGCCTGCGCGAGCGCGTCGAGCAGCTTCTCGATCGAGAAGCCGTGGCTGGCATGCACCCGCACCATGGCCGGCTGGCCGGCGCCGATCACCCGCTCGATCTCGACCTCGAGCTCGGAGGCCAGCGTGTCCAGCACCGGCGACAGCCGCGCGACGATGCGGTGGCCGGCCCACACCAGCTTTTCGCCCAGCGGCGTGAGCCTGGAACCCTTGCCGCGCTCCATGTGCAGCAGCGGCACGCCCAGCTGCTGTTCGCCCTGGCGCACCAGGTCCCAGGCGTGGCGATAGGAGGCCCCGGTGTGCTGGCAGGCCGCCGACAGGCTGCCGAACTCCTGCACCTGCGCGAGCAGTTCGAGCAGGCGCGGCGACAACTGGTGGCCGCTCGGCTGGCGGATGGTCCACTGCGGCTGGATCGAAACCTTGTGCATCTACGGGTTGGCCCTTTAGGCGGCCGACAGCATAAGGCACATGCGGCCGGGCGCCATATTGCGTCTGCTGCCCGGTGCTCGTAGATTGGCGTGCGAGGCCCGGGCACTTTATGCCCGTCCCACATAACTGCACACCCATCGATGAACACCGAAACCCCCTGGCTCGACGACGTGGTCGAGCCCCTGGTCGGCCGCTTCCGGCAAGTGCCGGGCGGCCTGCTGCCGCTGCTGCACGCGGTGCAGGAGGCGCTCGGCCACATCCCGCCCGACGCAGTGCCCGCCATCGCCGCCGGCATGAACCTTTCGCGCGCCGAGGTGCACGGGGTCATCAGCTACTACCACCACTTCCGCAGCGAGCCGCCCGGGCGCACGGTGGTGCAAGTGTGCAAGGCCGAGTCGTGCAAGGCCTGCGGCGCCGACGCGCTGCTCGCCCATGCGGAGCGCACGCTGCACTGCCAGGAGCACCACACCCGCGGCGACGGCGCCTACACGCTGGAGCCGGTGTACTGCCTGGGGCTGTGCGCCGTGTCGCCGGCGGTGATGGTGGGCGACCGGCTGCATGCCCTGATGACGCCGGCGAAGTTCGACCGCGTGATCGCGGCGCTGGAGCAGCCCTGATGAACACCCGCGTCCATGTTCCTCGCGATGCCACCGCCCTGGCCCTGGGCGCCGACGCGGTGGCCGACATGCTGCAGGCCGAATGCGCCCGGCGGGGTCTGGCGGTCGAGCTGGTACGCAACGGGTCGCGCGGCCTGTTCTGGCTGGAGCCGCTGGTGGAGGTGGACACGCCCGCCGGCCGCATCGCCTACGGGCCCGTCGCGCCCGAGGACGTGCCGGCGCTGCTCGATGCCGGGCTGTTGCAGGGCGGCGCACATGCCCTGTGCCACGGCCCCACCGAGGCCATCCCCTACCTCGCCCGGCAGCAGCGCCACGTGTTCAGGCGCATGGGCGTGACCGATCCGCTGTCGCTGGCCGACTTCGAAGCCCACGGGGGCTGGGCCGGCCTCCGGCGCGCCCTGGCCATGGAACCCTCGGCCATCGTGCAGGAGGTGTTCGACTCGGGCCTGCGCGGCCGGGGCGGTGCTGCCTTCCCGGCGGGCATCAAGTGGAAGACGGTGCTCAACACACCGGCCCCGCAGAAGTACGTGGTGTGCAACGCCGACGAAGGCGACTCGGGCACCTTCTCCGACCGCATGACGATGGAAGGCGACCCGTACATGCTGATCGAGGGCATGACGATCGCCGCCCTCGCGGTGGGTGCCACGCAGGGCTACGTCTATGTGCGCTCCGAATACCCGCATGCGGTGGCGACCCTGACCGAGGCCACGCGGCGCGCCGCCTCGGCGGGCTGGCTGGGCGACGACGTCGCGGGCTCCGGCCGCGCCTTCCATCTCGAGGTGCGCATGGGGGCCGGCTCCTACGTCTGCGGCGAAGAGACCGCCATGCTCGAAAGCCTGGAAGGCAAACGCGGCATGGTGCGGGCCAAGCCGCCGGTGCCGGCCATGGCCGGGCTCTTCGGGCAGCCCACGGTCGTCAACAACGTGATCACCTTCTCCAGCGTGCCGATGGTCATGGAGCACGGCGCCGCCGCCTACAAGGCGCTGGGCATGGGCCGCTCCACCGGCACCCTGCCCTTCCAGCTGGCCGGCAACATCCTCCGCGGCGGGCTGGTCGAGGTGCCCTTCGGCGTGACGCTGCGCGAGCTGCTGCACGACTTCGGCGGCGGCAGCCGCTCCGGCCGCCCGATCAAGGCGGTGCAGGTGGGCGGCCCGCTGGGCGCCTACGTGCCGCCCGACAAATGGGACGTGCCGCTCGACTACGAGGCCTATGCCGCGATGGGCGCGGTGCTCGGGCACGGCGGCATCGTCGTGCATGACGACACGGCCGACATGGCGCGGCTCGCGCGCCATGCGATGGAGTTCTGCGCGGTCGAGTCGTGCGGCAAGTGCACGCCCTGCCGCATCGGCTCCACCCGCGGCGTGGAGGTCATCGACCGCATCACGTCCGGCAGCCAGCGCACCCAGCAGGTGGCGCTGCTGCGCGAGCTGTGCGACACCATGGAACAGGGCAGCCTGTGCGCGATGGGCGGCATGACGCCCTACCCGGTGCGCTCGGCGCTCGACCACTACCCAGAGGACTTCGGGCTATGAACGAGATCGAGATCGACTACGGCACGCCCAGGAGCAGCTCCGAGCAGCAGGTGACGCTGCAGATCGACGGGCGCGAGATCACCGTGCCGGCCGGCACCTCGCTGATGCGCGCGGCCGCCGAGGCCGGCATCGGCGTGCCCAAGCTGTGCGCCACCGACAGCCTCAAGGCCTGGGGCTCCTGCCGCCTGTGCCTGGTGGAAATCGACGGCCGCCGCGGCTTCCCCGCCTCGTGCACGACGCCGGCCGAAGCCGGCATGGTGGTGCGCACCCACGGCGAAAAGCTCGACAAGCTGCGCCACAACGTGATGGAGCTGTACCTGTCGGACTTCCCGCCCGAGGCGCTGCAAGGCCCCGAGACGGAGATGCTCGACATGGTGAAGGCCACCGGCGTGGACACGGTGCGCTACGGCCTCGCCGGGCAGAACCACCTGCATGAAGCCAAGGACGAGTCCAACCCCTACTTCGTGCACGACCCGGCCAAGTGCATCGTGTGCAACCGCTGCGTGCGCGCCTGCGAGGAAACCCAGGGCACCTTCGCCCTCACGATCGAAGGCCGCGGCTTCGAGTCGCGCGTGGCGGCCAGCCAGCACGAGCCCTTCATCGACAGCGAATGCGTGAGCTGCGGCGCCTGCGTGCAGGCCTGCCCGACCGGCTCGCTGATCGAGAAGAACGTGGTCTCGCTCGGCATGCCCGAGCGCAGCGTGCTGACCACCTGTGCCTACTGCGGCGTGGGCTGCGGCTTCAAGGCCGAGCTCAAGGCCGGCCAGGTCGTGCGCATGACGCCCTGGAAGAACGGCAAGGCCAACGAAGGCCATGCCTGCGTGAAGGGCCGCTTCGCCTGGGGCTATGCCACCCACCAGGACCGCATCACCCGGCCCATGATCCGCCGGAAGATCAGCGACCCGTGGCAGGAGGTGAGCTGGGACGAAGCCATCACCTACGCCGCCGGCGAGTTCAAGCGGCTGCAGGCGAAGTACGGCCGCGACTCGATCGGCGGCATCACCTCGTCGCGCTGCACCAACGAAGAGACCTACCTGGTGCAGAAGCTGGTGCGCGCCGCCTTCGGCAACAACAACGTGGACACCTGCGCCCGCGTGTGCCACTCGCCCACCGGCTACGGCCTCAACCAGACCTTCGGCACCTCGGCCGGCACGCAGACCTTCAAGTCGGTCGAGCATGCCGACGTGATCATGGTGATCGGCGCCAACCCGAGCGACGCGCACCCGGTGTTCTCGTCGCGCATGAAGCGGCGCCTGCGCGAGGGCGCGAAGCTCATCGTGGTGGACCCGCGCCGGATCGACCTGGTGAGCGGCACGCACGTGAAGGCCGACTTCCACCTCGCACTGCGGCCCGGCACCAACGTGGCGGTCATCACCGCGATGGCGCACGTGATCGTGACCGAAGGCCTGGTCGACGAGGCCTACGTGGCCGAACGCTGCGATGCGAAGAGCTTCGGCGAATGGCGCGAGTTCGTGGCACGCGCGGAAAACTCGCCCGAAGCGCTGGAAGCGGCCACCGGCGTGCCCGCTGCGCTGGTGCGCGGCGCCGCGCGGCTGTACGCCGCCGGCAATGCCGAGGGCCACCTGGGCGACAGGCGTCCCAACGGCGCCATCTACTACGGCCTGGGCGTGACCGAGCATGCGCAGGGCTCCACCATGGTGATGGGCATCGCCAACCTGGCCATGGCCACCGGCAACGTCGGCCGCGAAGGCGTGGGCGTGAACCCGCTGCGCGGCCAGAACAACGTGCAGGGCTCCTGCGACGCCACATCTCGGACAGCACCGTGCGTGCGCAGTTCGACGCAGCCTGGGGCGTGACACTCAACCCCGAGCCGGGCCTGCGCATTCCCAACATGTTCGACGCCGCGCTCGACGGCAGCTTCAAGGGCCTGTACTGCCAGGGCGAGGACATCGTGCAGTCCGATCCCAACACACAGCATGTGACAGCAGCCCTCTCGGCCATGGAATGCCTGGTGGTGCAGGACATCTTCTTCAATGAGACGGCCAAGTACGCGCATGTGTTCCTGCCCGGCTCGTCCTTCCTCGAGAAGGACGGCACCTTCACCAATGCGGAGCGCCGCATCTCGCGGGTGCGCAAGGTGATGGAGCCGCTTTCGGGGGTGGGCGACTGGGAAGCGACGATGAAGCTGTCCAATGCGCTGGGCTACCCGATGGCCTACGAGCACCCGTCGCAGATCATGGACGAGATCGCCGCACTCACGCCCAGCTTCGCCGGCGTGAGCTTCGACAAGATCGACCGCCTGGGCAGCGTGCAGTGGCCCTGCAACGAAACCACCGTGGAAGCCGGCACCGCGGTCATGCACGTGGGCCGCTTCGTGCGCGGCAAGGGGCGCTTCTTCATCACGCAGTACGTGCCCAGCGAAGAGAAGGTCACCCGCAAGTACCCGCTGCTGCTGACCACCGGACGCATCCTGAGCCAGTACAACGTGGGCGCGCAGACGCGGCGCACCGCCAACAACCGCTGGCACGACGAGGACCGGCTGGAGATCCACCCGCACGACGCCGAGGACCGCGGCATCAGGACGGGCGACTGGGTCGGCATCGAAAGCCGCGCCGGGCAGACGGTGCTGCGCGCCGTGGTGAGCGAGCGCATGCAGCCGGGCGTGGTTTACACCACCTTCCACTTCCCCGAGTCGGGCGCCAACGTCATCACCACCGACAGCTCCGACTGGGCGACGAACTGCCCTGAGTACAAGGTGACGGCGGTGCAGGTCATGCCTGTCGCTCAACATTCGCAAGCCAGCGCAGGGCCGTCCCGAGCTGCCGGCACCCCCTCGGGGGGCGACCGGCGCGCAGTGCCGGTCTGGGGGCAGTCAGAATGGCAACGCAGCTACGACGCCTTCAACCACCAGCAGCTCGACCTGCTGGCCCGTGCCTCCAAGGAAGCGGTGGCCAACAAGTGACACCCATCGAGAACCAGCCGGCCGTCGTGCCGGCCGACGTGACCGCCTACCGCGACGGCAAGGCCCGCCGCGTGAGCGACCGGCTGGCCGAGGAGACGCCGGTGGCGCTGGTGTTCAACGGCATCTCGTTCGCGGTGATGCTGGCCTCGCCCGCCGACCTGGAGGACTTCGCACTCGGCTTTGCGCTCACCGAGGGGCTGCTGCAGCGGCCCTCCGAGCTGTATGGCGTGGAAGTGGAACCCACCGCCGAGGGCATTGCGCTGCAGCTGCAGGTTGCCAGCGCCTGCGAATTCCGCCTGAAGGAGCGGCGGCGCAACCTCGCCGGCCGCACCGGCTGCGGCCTGTGCGGCGCTGAAAGCCTGGAGCAGGTGCAGCGAACGCTGCCCTCGCCGGTGAATGCCGGGGTCGAGGTCCAGCCGGGCGCGGTGCGGCAGGCCCTGGGCTCGCTGGGTGATGCACAGGCGCTGCAGCAGGCGACCGGCGCAGTGCATGCGGCCGCCTGGTGCAGCCCAACGGGTGACGTGCAACTGATGCGCGAGGACATCGGCCGCCACAACGCGCTCGACAAGCTGGTGGGCGCCATGGTGCGGGCCGAGGTCGATGCGGCCCGGGGCTTCTTCTGCATCACCAGCCGCGCCAGCTTCGAGATGGTGCAGAAGGCCGCGATGGCCGGCGCCTCCATGCTGGTGGCGGTCTCGGCCCCCACCGCGCTGGCGGTGAACACCGCACGCTGCGCGGGCCTCGCGCTCGCCGGCTTCGCCCGCGGCCAGGATTTCGTGGCCTATACCTTCCCCGAACGTTTCGGGCTCCCATCGGCATGACCCGCCTGATCTCATGGACGTGAACAACCTCGTGCACATGGCCAACCGCATCGGCGAGTTCTTCCAGGCCATGCCGGACCGCCAGGAGGCCATGCAAGGCGTCGCCACCCACATCCGGAAGTTCTGGGACCCCCGCATGCGCCGGCAGCTGCTGGCGCACGTGGAGCAGCAGCGCGGCGAGGGCCTGTCCGAGCTGGTGCTCGCGGCGCTGCAGGAGCACCGCGCCACGCTGCAGGAGGCCGGCCACATTCCGCGGTGATATTTCTCGTTCGGACGGGGATCCCCCCCCACCTTCCGGGGGGCCTTCGTCGCCAGGGCGGCCGGGATAATCCGCCGCCATCGCGACCGGCCCCCATCCCATGAACGACACCGTGCAGCTCGTCTTCTTCGGCGAGATCCTCCAGGGCTTCCAGCGTGACGAGGTGCAGCGCCGCCTGGGCGAACTGCTGCGGCTCGACGAGACGAAACACGCCCACCTGTTCTCCGGCGAGCGCCGGGTGCTCAAGCGCTCGGTGACGCGTGCCGAGGCCGAGCGTTACGTGCAGCACCTGGCGCAGCTGGGGGCCAGGCTGCATGTGGAGCCCGAGGCGGCGCCGGCACCGGTACCGACGCAGGCACCGGCACCGGCCGAAGAAGAGATCGTCTGCCCCAACTGCGGCGAGCGGCAGTCCAGGCGGATCATGTGCCGCGCCTGCGCCACCAACATGCCCATGGGCATCGCGGCCAAGGAAGAGGCCGAGCGCGAGGCCCGGGAGGCCCGGCGTGCGGAGTGGCGAGCGAGAAGAGGTCTCGCCCCGGCGGGTGACATGGCAGCCGGCAGCACCGGCGCGAGCGGGGAATCGGCCGCCACCTGGGGCCTCGGCCTCGCAGGCCGCATCGGACGGCGGCGCTACATGACGGCCGGGTTCGTGCTGTTCACGGTCATGGTGATGCTCGCCCAGCTGCTGATGAAACACACGAGCATCGGCGGCTTCCTGTTCTTCGGCGCCGGCATGCTGGGTGTGCTGTTCATGTCGATGCGCCTGGCCGTGCTGCGCCTGCACGACTTCAACCGCAGCGGATGGTGGAGCCTGGTCATGCTCGTGCCCTACCTGGGCGGCGTGGCAAGCCTGGTGGTGGCCCTGCTGCCGGGCACCGAGGGTTCGAACGAACATGGCGACGTGCCGCGCAAGGGCAGCTGGGTGCGCCTGGGCCTGTCCGTGGTGGTGTTCTGCCTGGCGCTCGGCTACACGCTGCAGTCCTTCCTCGCCTTCTACAGCGCCAGCGACGGCCTCGGTGGCCTCGGCGACAACCCGGCGCTGCCGCAAGGGCAGGCGCCGGCAGCGGCCATGGCAGCCGCCATGCTGCCTTCAGGCGATGCCCGGGCGGCATTCGAGGCGCAGTACCAGGCGGCAGCGGCGAACAAGGTGTTCGCCGTTTCGTCGCACGGCGGCTGGGGGCTGGCCGTGGGCAAGCCTTCGCTCGAGGACGCTCTGGAGGGCGCCCTTTCGGACTGCGAGTCGCGCCGCCCGCCCTACACGCCGGAATGCCGCCCGGTCAACGTCAATGGGCAATGGGGCAGGTTCGAGGAGCAGTGATGCTCAGTTCAGGACCAGCCGCAGCGCCCAGCGGTTGAGCTTGCCCTCGTCCACCGCCTCGGCGTCCACGACCCGAAGCTTCCACGTCCCCTGTGCCGGGAGGCCGCGCAAGGCCTGCAGTGCCGGCTGCGTGGCCGAGCCGTAGCGCATCACGAGGTTGTCGCTGCCGCCGCCCGCGCGGTCGTGCAGCAGCACTTCGGCGCCGCCGGGCGCCACCAGCGCGATGCGCAGGTCGCCGACGTAGGTATGCGTGATGTCGAGCGCGACCTCGACGTCGGCAACGCGCCCGGCAGCATTCACCGCCAGCGTGCGTTCGATGCCGGCCGGCTGGTTGTCGGGAATGCGCGTCCCCGGCGACTCCTCGACCTCCACGACGCCGCCGGAACGCGGCACGAGTTCCAGGCTCCAGCGCCTGAGCACGCCTTCATCGACCGGCGCGAGATCCTGCACCACCAGCACCCAGCGTCCGCGCATGTTCTGCCCTGCCAGCGCCGCGAGGCCCGGCGTGCTGCTCGCGTCCCAGCTGCGCTGCAGGTTGTCGGCGTCGCCGCCTTGCCGCTGGTGCAGCACCACCGTGCTGCCCGACGGCGCAGTGAGCGAAACCACCAGGTCCCCGATGAAGCTGTGCGCGATGTCGACCGCCACGGTCACCGACACCAGGGTCGCGTCGTCCGGCACGTCGATCTCGTGCCGCACGCCGGCGCTCGCGTTGTCGGGGATGGCCAGCCCGGGCTCGGCGCTGCGCCGCACCACCTCGCCGGTGCTGCCGCCCTTGCGGCGCACCGCCTCGGCCACCGCCGCCGCGGCGTTGATGCGGCCGAAACCGAACCATGGCGAATGGCCGCGCCCGTCGTAGGCGCCCAGGCGCGTGCCGAGCTGCGCATCGGTGCTGCCGTCCTCGATCCGGTCGGCGGTGGACTGCAGCACCTCGCGCACCTCCTGCGCCGTGAGCGCGGGGTTGGCACTGATGACCAGCCCCGCGGCGCCCGCCACCGTCGGGCAGGCGCTGGAGGTGCCTCCGAAGTCGCGGGTGTAGTCGCTGGCGTGGTAGCCGCTCGGGCCCACCCGGTCGGTGGTCACGATGCCGCGGCCCGGTACCGGCGACGTGATGCGGGGGTAGGTGCGCGGCCGCACGTTGTTGCTGGGCGCGCACACCGATATCTCGGCGCCCCAGTTGCTGTAGGCCGACTTGGTGGCGAGGCTGCTGCAGGCGGCCACCGCCATCACGTCGGGGTGAGCCGCGAAGCCGTTGTGCCATGCCGTGGGTCCGCTGGGCTGGTTGTTGGGCCAGCCGGTTTCGTCGACCGTGCCGTTGACGGGCCGGTTCTCGTTGCCCGCGGCAAACACCAGCACACACCCCTTGCCGCCGCGCCCTACCGTGGCCGCGCGGTGCAGCGCCTCGCGCATGCGCAGGGTGAGCGGGAAGCGCCGCGCCGCGGCCGACCAGCTGCACGACAGCACCGCGGCGCCATGCTCGATCACCCAGTCGCACAGGTCCTCGATGGAGCCGTCGTCGATGAAGCCGCTGGTGCGTATGGGCATCAGCGCGCAGCCCGGCGCCACGCCCACCGTGCCGGTGCCGGTTTCCTCGGCCACCGCCACCCCGCAGCAGGCGGTGCCGTGGTTGTCGTCCGCCAGCTCGGGCAGCGGGTCGAAGTCCTGCCCTGCGAAGTCGCGCGGGAAGACGATCTTGCCGGGGCCCTGGAAGTCGACGTGGCCGGTGTCGCAGGAGTCGTCGGCCACCGCGACGACCACCGAACGGTCGCCGCGCGTCACGTCCCATGCCTGGGCTGCCCGGATGTGCGAGGCGGCCGACAGCTGCGGCCCGCCGGTGTTGAACAGGTGCCACTGCTCCGGGTAGAGCGTGTCGGTTGGCGTGTACAGACGCTGGGAGGCCACTGCCATGTTGGGCTCGCTGCTGAGCACGTCCGCCGATTCGAGCGCCAGGCGGTTGGCGATCTTGATCGGGTTCTCGCGCGCCTGCGGGCCGACGCGGAACACGAAGGCGCGCGGCACGCCGCGCACTTCCTTCTCGAGCAGCAGGCCGTGCTCGGCCATCAGCTGTTCGATGCGCGCATCGCTCACCTCGGGCCTGAACTGCACCGTGATCTGGTCGGTGAGGTAGAGCTTGCTGCCCGGCTCATCGGCCGGCGCATACACGTGCGAGGCGAACTCGGTATCGGCACGGCTGCGCACCGCGGCCATCACCGCGTCGCGCTCCGACGAATCGACCGAGAACTCGTCGAGGTCGAGCCGCCTCAGGTGCCGCTCGTGTGCGCTGCCGTGGCTGCGTGCCACACGCTCCGGCGGGCTGCCCCGCTTCATTCGCACCGTGAAGTGATCGGGCGTTTCGACGATCGCCACCTTGCTGCCGCCGCGCCAGAAATAGGCGCCGAGGTCGGGGGTGTTGCTGGTGCTGGCCATGGGATCTCCTGACTGAGGGGGCAGTCCCAGTTATAGGAGCTGCGGCCCGGTTGCGTATCCACCAAGCTAGGGAGCCACGGCGGCAGAGCCGGCTTTGATGCCGGTCAAGCAGCCGCCGCACCGGGCAGTGCACCCTGCGCTTCATGACACAGCCCGGCACCCCGACCACCGACGCCTACGCGCCTCGGGAGGTGGCGCGCCGGGTGGAAGAGTTCTGCATCGTCAAGGCCCGCATGCCGCTGCTGCCGCTGGCCATGCTGGGCGTGCTGGCCGGCGCCTTCATCGGCCTGGGCGCCATGCTCTACACGCTGGTGGCCGCCGACGCACGCCTCGGCTTTGCATCCTCCCGGCTGCTGGGCGGCCTGTGCTTTTCGCTCGGGCTGGTGCTGGTCACGGTGGCGGGGGCGGAGCTGTTCACCGGCAACAACCTGCTGGCCATGGCCTGGGCCGACGGCTGCGTGACCCTGCGCGAGGTGCTGCGCAACTGGGCCGTGGTGTGCACCGCGAACTTCGTCGGCGCGGTCGGCCTGGCGCTGCTGGTGTGGTGGTCCGGCCAGGCCGGCCTGCACGACGGGCAGGTGGGAACGGCCGCGATGCGCGTCGCCCTCGCCAAGGCACGGCTCGCGCCCGGCGAGGCCTTCTTCCGGGGCGTGTTGTGCAACCTGCTGGTGTGCATGGCGGTGTGGATGGCGATGGCCGGCCGCAGCGTGGTCGACAAGGTGGTGGCCATCGTGTTTCCCGTCACCGCCTTCGTGGCCGCCGGCTTCGAGCATTCGATCGCCAACATGTACTTCATGCCGCTGGGCATGCTGCTGGGCGCGCCGCTGGGGCCGGCCGACCTGCTGCGCAACCTGCTGCCGGTGATCGCCGGCAACCTGGTGGGCGGCAGCGTGCTGGTGGCGCTCGTCTACTACGTGATCTACGTGCGCACGCCGGCCACCCAGGCGCCAGCCGCCGCGCGGCCGGCCGACACCGCCGGCCCGACGGGCCCTGGTTGATCCGCATCAAGCCCCTGCGCCGCCGCCTTGCCTACGCTGCACATCGCACGCACAACAGACCACGGAGCAGCGCATGTACAGCAAGATCCTCGTGCCGGTGGACGGCAGCCCCACTTCCAATCTCGGGCTCGCGGAAGCCTGCAAGCTGGCCAGGCTCGCCGGCTCGCGCCTGCGGCTGCTGCATGTGGTGGACATGATGTCGGTGACCATGTCCGTCGAGTCGAGCATGGCCGCCACCCCCACGGTCTTCGAGATGCTGCGCGAAGGGGGCCAGGCGATCCTCGAGAAGGCCAGGTCCCTGGCAGACGCCGCCGGCGTCCCTGCCGAGACGTCGCTGCTCGAGTCGATGGCCGGTCGCGTCTGCGACGTGGTCGCCGAAGAGGCTCGCCGCTGGGGCGCCGAACTGGTGGTCATCGGCACGCATGGCCGGCGCGGCGCGGGCCGCGTGCTGATGGGCAGCGATGCGGAGCTGATCGCCCGCGTGTCACCCGTGCCGGTGCTGCTGGTGCGCAGCCCGGCCGACCGGCGATAGCAGGGCAGGACCGAAGACCCTGGGGCAGCGCCCGGCGTGTGCGTCAGGTCTCCAGCTTCAGCAGCCGCATCGCGTTGTTCTTCAGGATCCCCGGCTTCACCTCGTCGCGAAAGCCGGCCTCCTCGAAGTCCTTCATCCAGCGGTCGGGGGTGATGAGCGGGTAGTCGCTGCCGAACAGCACGCGGTCCTTGAGCAGGGTGTTGGCGTACTGCACCAGCTGCTGCGGAAAGTACTTCGGGCTCCAGCCTGAAAGGTCGATCCAGACGTTGGGCTTGTGCATGGCCACGCTCAGCGCCTCGTCCTGCCAGGGCCAGCTCGGGTGGGCGATGACGATCTGCATGTCGGGGAAGTCGATCGCCACGTCGTCGAGATGGATCGGGTTCGAATACTCGAGCCGCAGGCCGCCGCCGCAGCGCATGCCGGAGCCGATGCCCGAATGCCCGCTGTGGAAGATGGCCGGCAGGTTGTGCTCGGCGATCACCTCGTAGATCGGCCAGGCCATCTTGTCCTGCGGGTAGAAGCCCTGCACCGTCGGGTGGAACTTGAAGCCCTTGACGCCGTGTTCCTCGATGAGCCGGCGGGCCTCGCGCGCGCCCATCTTGCCCTTGTGCGGGTCGATCGAGGCGAAGGCGATCATCACGTCGGGGTTCTTGGCCGCGGCTTCGGCGATCTCCTCGTTGGGGATGCGGCGACGCCCGAGGTTGGCCTCGGCGTCGACCATGAACATCACCAGGCCGATCTTGCGTTCACGGTAGTAGTCGATCGACTCCTGGATGGTGGGCCTGCGGCTCGAGCGGAAGTACTTGTCGGCCGCGCGGTCGTATTCCTCGCCGTACTTGTCGAAGGGGTTCCAGCAGGACACCTCGGCATGGGTGTGGATGTCGATGGCAATGAGTTCGTTGGCGTTCACGGTTTCGGCTCTCGGCAAGTGAAGT
The DNA here is from genome assembly GCF_006386545.1 of Methylibium rhizosphaerae. Lineage (GTDB taxonomy): Bacteria > Pseudomonadota > Gammaproteobacteria > Burkholderiales > Burkholderiaceae_C > Pseudorivibacter > Pseudorivibacter rhizosphaerae. The sequence continues at coordinate 80,393 of NZ_SWAR01000027.1, forward strand.
TGTCGGCGCTTTCGATGTCGCCGCTGCCCTTGTAGGCGGCGACCTGGGGGTAAGGGCACAGGGGCCGGGTGCGGGCAGGCGACCAGTGGGCCGGCAGCTCATTGTTCACCCCGCCGGGGTTGCCCGGGCCACGCACGCCGGCAACGACCGCATCGGGTGCCCGGCCTTGTTCGACCCAGCCCACCAGCGCGCCCAGCATGTCGAACTGGTCGGTGGCCGGGCCGCCGCGGCAATGGTTCATGCCGGGCACCGGGAAGTAGCGGGCGAAGCCCGCGGCGCTGCCGCCGTGGCGCCGGGCCAGTGCGTCGTACCAGGCGGCAGTGTCGTCGGACGAGAACACCGCGTCGCTCGTGCCGTGATAGACGAGCAGCTTGGCGCCGCGGTTCTTCAGCGCCGACAGGTCGGTCGCATCCGGCGGCGTCATGAAGGCCATCGACGACTCGGTGAAGGTCTTGTCGCTGGCGAATATCTTCGGCCCGTCGCGCCCGATGTCGAAGGCCAGGGCGAATGCCTTGGGGTCCTGGGCGGCGCTGGCATCGGCCGGCGGCGTCTGGAAGACGTAGGCCACCGCCACCGGGTCGCGGTTGGTCACCGAATACACGAACTCCCAGTTCGCCCAGTCGGTGCCGGTGATGCCCGCATCAAAGGGGAAGCTCGCATACAAGGGCTGCCCGGCCGCATTGCGCATGCCGCCGAACACGCGTGCCAGCACCTGCTTCTGGCCGGCCGACAGGCAGCTGCCGTCGCGGCCGCCCGCACAGGTGGGCACGTCGCGGGCGAGGTCGAAGGCGCGCTGGCAGGCGGCGCCTGCGGCGACGATGCCGTCGGGCGCGCCGTCCAGCGCGTCGCACCGGGCCAGCACCGCATCGGCCACCAGCTTGCGCTCGGCCGGTGAGAAGGCGGTGGCGAGGTCGGGCCCGGTGGCCAGCGTGGCGTACTGCTGCGCGCCGTAGAGCTGCGCCACCGCGGCCTTGGGCAGGTTGAAGCCGGGGTTGCCGGCCAGCACGCCGTCGTACTGGTCGGCAAGACGCGAAGCGGCCACCATCGCATGGCGTCCGCCGTTGGAGCAGCCGCCGATGTACGACCGGTCGGGGGCCTTGGCATAGGCTGCCCGGATCAGCGACTTCGCCATCGGCGTGAGCTTGCCCACCGCCTGGTAGCCGTAGTCGAGCCGCGCCTGCGGGTCGAGGCCGAACAGCGGCAGCTGGCTCACGTTGTGGCCGGCGTCCGAGCTCAGCACCGCAAAGCCCTGGTGCAGCGCATGCGTGAGCGGGCCGCCGCCGCTCACCGCGCCGACGGCAGGCTGCACGAAGCCGTCGAGCCCGCCGTTGCCCTGGTGGAAGAAGCGGCCGTTCCACTCGCGCGGCAACCGCATCTCGAAGCCGGTCGCATAGGTCTTGCCGTCCACCGGGCTGGTGCGCTCGAACATGCGGCCGGTGACGAGGCAATGCTCGGCCACGTCGCGCCCGCCCACTTTCTGTGCTCCAGCCGGCACGACCGAAGCCGCGGTGAGGGTGGTGTGGGCGAAGCTGAACTGCGACGGCAGTTCGGTGCAGGCGCGCAGCGTGGCCGGGGTGGCGGGTGCAAGCTGCGGAGCTTGCTGGCGCGAGGGCGTGCCGCAGGCGGCCAGCAGCCAGGCGACGGCCAGGATGAGCCCCAGGCCTGCACTACGTCGTATCGTCATGTCCGTCTCCTCGGCCTGGTGTTGCCCCGGGTGTCGTTCGCACCAGGTTGTTTAAGTTAGTTAATCAAAATGATGTCGACTTTCCGGGGTTTCCCTGAGTGGACCACCCCGCCGTGCGATCCACGAATCTCCTCTAAGTGCACAGCCTGATCGATGCGGGTTTACCCGCAAAGCACACCCCACCCAATTGATTAGCATTGTTAACCAATTGAAGACTGAGCTCGTTCACATGACTTCCGCTTCCGCCCCCAACTCGCTTCTTTCCGCGCTCGACCTGCTGAAGATCGAACTCGACGGCGCCATCGCCCACGTGCGGCTCAACCGCCCGGTCAAGCGCAACGCGGTGAACGACACGCTGGTCACCCAGCTGCACACCTGCTTCATCAACCTGCCCGAGGCCGTGCGAGCGGTGGTGCTCTCGGGCGAAGGCGAACACTTCTGCGCCGGGCTCGACCTGTCGGAGCTCGGCGAACGCAGCGTGTTCGAAGGCGTGGCGCATTCGCGCATGTGGCATGCGGCGCTCGACCAGGCGCAGTTCGGCCGCGTGCCGGTGGTGGCGGTGCTGCATGGCGCGGTGGTGGGCGGCGGGCTCGAGATCGCGAGCGCCTGCCACATCCGCGTGGCCGAATCGAGCACCTTCTACGGCCTGCCCGAAGGCCAGCGCGGCCTGTTCGTGGGCGGCGGCGGTTCGGCCCGGGTGCCCCGCCTCATTGGCGCCTCGCGCATGGCCGACATGATGCTGACCGGCCGCGTGCTCGACGCCGAGGAAGGCCAGGCGGTCGGCCTGTCGCACTACCGCGTGGCCGACGGCGCCGGCGTCGCCAAGGGCATCGAGCTGGCCCGCAAGATCGCCACCAATGCGCCGCTGTCCAACTTCGCGGTGATGCAGGCGCTGCCGCGCATCGCCGACCTGTCGCAGCCCGACGGGCTGTTCGTCGAATCGCTCATGGCCGCCATTGCCCAGGGCGATGACGCCGCCAAGCAGCGCATGCGCGACTTCCTCGAAAAGCGCGCGGGCAAGGTAGCCAAGCAGGGATGAACGCGATGGCCGCTCCGAAATACCGTGGGTCGCGTGTTGGCGGCTGTGTAGGCGCCACGCTGGAAGAACGACCCGGCGGGGTGCAGGTGCTGCGCTCCACCGAACCGCTGGGAGCCTACCCCCAGCGCCTGACCGACAAGCTGGTGCACTGGGCCGCCGAAGCACCCGACCGCACCTTCGTGGCCAAGCGCCGCAACGGCGGCGACTGGGAACGCATCAGCTATGCGCAGATGCTGGAGCGCGCCCGTGCGGTGGGCCAGGCGCTGGTGCAGCGCGGGTTGTCGGTCGAGCGGCCGATCGCGATCCTGTCCGACAACGACCTGGAACACCTCACGCTGGCCCTCGGCGCCATGTGGGCCGGCGTGCCCTATGTGCCGGTGTCTCCCGCCTATTCGCTGGTGTCGCAGGACTACGGCAAGCTGAAGCACATCGTGGCCACGGTGACGCCGGGGCTGGTGTTCGCCAGCGGCCCGGCCTACGGCAAGGCCATCGCGGCGGCGGTGGCGAACGACGTGGAAGTGGTGCTGACCCTGGGCTCTCTCGAAGGGCGCGAGGCCACGCCATTCGCCGCCCTGCTCGACACCGAGCCCGGCCCGCAGGTCGATGCGGCGCAGGCGCAGGTCGGCCCGGACACCATCGTCAAGTTCCTGTTCACCTCCGGCTCGACCAAGGCGCCCAAGGGCGTGATCAACACCCAGCGCATGATCTGCGCCAACCAGCAGATGCTGCGCCAGAGCATGGCCTTCCTGGCCGACGAGCCGCCGGTGCTGGTGGACTGGCTGCCGTGGAACCACACCTTCGGCGGCAACCACAACGTGGGCATCACGCTCTACAACGGCGGCACGCTCTACATCGACGAGGGCAAGCCCACCGCCACCGGCATGGCCGAGACGCTGCGCAACCTGCGCGAGATCTCGCCCACCGTGTACTTCAACGTGCCCAAGGGTTTCGAGGAACTCGCCGCCGCGATGGAAACCGACGACGTGCTGCGCGAGTCGCTGTTCCGCCGCGTGCAGGCCTTCATGTTCGCCGGCGCCGGCCTTTCGCAGGCGGTGTGGGACCAGCTCGACCGGCTGGGCGAACGCACCATCGGCGCCCGCGTGCCGGTGATCACCGGCCTGGGCATGACCGAAACCGCGCCCTCGTGCATGTTCGCGCTCAAGGGCAGCGAGGTGCGCTCGGGCCACATCGGCCTGCCCTGCCCCGGCGTGGACGTGAAGCTGGTGCCGGTGGACGGCAAGGTGGAAGTGCGCTTCCGCGGCCCCAATGTCATGCCGGGCTACTGGCGCCAGAGCGAGCTCACCGCCGAGGCCTTCGACGAGGAGGGGTACTACCGCACCGGCGACGCGGTGAAGTACGTGGACCCGACCGATCCGCAGAAGGGCCTGCTGTTCGATGGCCGCATCGCGGAAGACTTCAAGCTTGCCACCGGCACCTTCGTGAGCGTGGGCCCGCTGCGCGCCAGGATCATTGCGGCCGGCGCCCCGTGCGTGCAGGACGCGGTGATCACCGGACTCAACCGCAACGAGCTCGGCATGCTGGTGTTCCCGCGGCTCGACGAATGCCGCAAGCTGGCCGGCCTGCCGGCCTCGACACCCGCGCCGGAGGTGCTGCACCACCCGAAGGTGCGCGAGTTCTTCCAGCAGCTCACCGACGAGCTGTGGCGCACCGGCACCGGCAGCGCCAACCGCGTGGCGCGCGCCCACGTGCTGGCCGAGCCGCCTTCCATCGACAAGGGCGAGGTCACCGACAAGGGCTCCATCAACCAGCGCGCGGTGCTCACCCATCGCGCCTCGCTGGTCGAGGCGCTGTACGAGGGCGCGGGCAGCGACCCCTATGTGATCCTGGCTCGCAAGTGAAAGAAGGAACGCATCCATGAAGATCCAGGGCAAGGCCGTCATCGTGACCGGCGGCGGCTCCGGGCTCGGCGCCGAAACCGCACGCGAGCTGGCACGGCAGGGCGCCAAGGTGGCGGTGCTCGACGTCAATGCCGAAGGGGCCCAGGCGGTCGCGCAGGAGATCGGCGGGCTCGGCCTGCGCTGCGACATCACCGATTCGGCCAGCGTGGAGCAGGCCATCGCCGCGACCCGCGAAGCCTTCGGGCCGGTGCGCGCCCTCATGAACGTGGCCGGCATCGGCGGCGCCAGGCGGGTGGTCGGCAAGGACGGCAGTGCCATGCCGCTCGAGGACTTCAAGCGCGTGATCGACGTGAACCTCGTCGGCACCTTCAACGCCATCCGCCTCGCCGCTGCCGAAATGGCGAAGAACGAGCCGCTCGAAGACGGCGAACGCGGCGTGATCGTGAACACCGCGTCCGTGGCCGCTTTCGACGGCCAGGTGGGCCAGGAAGCCTATGCCGCCTCGAAGGGCGGGCTGGTGTCGCTGACGCTGCCGCTGGCGCGCGACCTGGCGCAGCATGGGGTGCGGGTGTGCACCATCGCACCGGGGCTGTTCCTCACGCCGCTGCTCCACAAGCTGCCCGAGGACGTGCAGCAGTCGCTGGCGTCCAGCATCCCGTTCCCCAAGCGGCTGGGCAAGCCGGAAGAGTTTGCGCAGCTGGCCGCCCACATCGTGGCCAATGCATCATTGAACGGAGAAGTCGTCCGCCTGGACGGCGCCCTGCGCCTGCCCCCGAGGTAGTGACCAGTCACTGGTCACTGGTCACTGGTCACTCGTCACTGGTCACAACCCAAAAAAGGAGACAAGCATGTGGAATCGCAGACAGTTCATCAACACGGTGGCCACGGGCGCGGCCGCGAGCGCACTGCCGCTGCGCGCGGTCGCACAGGCATCGCCGACGCTGGAGCTTGCCAAGCTGGTGGTCGGCTTCCCGGCCGGCGGCACCACCGACGCGGTGACGCGCCGCATCGCTGAAAAGATGCGCGGCGTGTATGCGAAGAGCGTCATCGTCGAGAACAAGCCCGGCGCCGGCGGCCGCATCGCGGCCGAGATGGTGAAGAACACGCCGCCGGACGGCAGCACCTTCCTGCTCACGCCCGCGTCGATCATCACGCTGTATCCGCACGTCTACCAGAAGCTCGCCTACAACAGCTTCGAAGACTTCATCCCCGTCTCGACCGCCTGCACCATCGCCTTCGGCTTCGGCGTGGGCCCGGCCGTGCCAGAAAGCGTGAAGACCATGAAGGACTTCCTCGCCTGGGCCAAGGCCAACCCGAAGGACGCGAACTACGGCTCGCCGGCCACCGGCTCGCCGCCGCACTTCCTGGGCGCGCTGCTGTCGAAGGAAAGCGAGATCGACCTGAAGCATGTGCCCTATCGCGGCTCCGCCCCCGGCATCCAGGACCTGCTGGGCGGCCAGATCGCGTCGATGTCCTCGCCCATCGGCGACTACCTGCCGCACCTTGCTTCGGGCAAGCTGCGCCTGCTGGCCACCTCGGGCCCCAAGCGCTCGCGCTTCGCGCCCGACGTGCCCACCTACTCGGAGCTCGGCTACAAGGACATGAGCATCACCGAGTGGTACGGCTTCTTCGCGCCGGCCAGGACGCCCGCCGAACACATCAACCGCGCGGCGGCGGCCATCAAGGCCGCCTCGCAGGCGCAGGACGTGATCGACGGCTTCCTGCAGCTGGGCCTCGAAGCGGGCGCCAACACGCCGGCGCAGCTGTCGGCGTCGGTGAAGTCCGAGAACCAGGCCTGGGGGCCGATCGTCAAGCGGGTGGGCTTCACGCCGGAGGCCTGACCGGCGATGTGGCACTACCGGCCGCCGCTGGCCGACATGCGGTTCGTGATCGAGCAGGTGCTGGACGCGCCGGCTCGATGGGCGGCCGGCGACAGCGGGCTCGATGCCGACACCGCCGCCCAGGTGCTCGAGGAAGCCGGCCGCTTTGCCGCCCAGGTGCTGCAGCCGGTGAATGCCGAGGGCGACACCTGCGGCTGCCGCTGGGACGCGGGCCGGGTGAGCCTGCCGGCCGGCTATCGCCACGCGTATCGCCAGTTCGCCGAAGGCGGCTGGCCCGCCCTGGCCTGCGACCCCGAGTGGGGCGGCCAGGGCCTGCCCCAGCTCGTGAACATGGCGCTGTACGAGATGCTCAACAGCGCCTGCCATGCCTGGACCATGTACCCCGGCCTGGCCCATGGGGCCTACGAATGCCTCAAGGCGCACGGCACGCCCCTGCTGCAGCAGCGCTACCTGAAAAGGATCGTGAGCGGCGAGTGGCTCGCGACCATGTGCCTCACCGAGGCCCATGCGGGCAGCGACCTGGGCCTGCTGCGCACCCGCGCCGAACCGCAGCCCGATGGCAGCGTCCGCGTGTCTGGCACCAAGATCTTCATCTCCGGCGGCGAGCACGACCTCACCGACAACATCCTCCATCTCGTGTTGTGCCGCCTGCCCGATGCACCGCCCGGCAGCAAGGGCCTGTCGCTCGCGCTGGTGCCCCGCCTGCTGCCCGACGGCAGCGCCAACGGCGTGCGCTGCGACGGCATCGAAAGGAAGATGGGCATCAAGGGCAGCGCCACCTGCACCCTGAGCTTCGAGGCGGCCACCGGCTGGCTCGTCGGCGAGCCGCACCGCGGCCTGGCCGCGATGTTCGTGATGATGAATGCCGCGCGGCTGCAGGTCGCGATGCAGGGGCTGGGGCACCTGGAGATGGCCACACAGAACGCGCTGCGCTATGCGTTCGAGCGATTGCAGATGCGGGCGGCGCGCCGTCCGGAAGGCTCACGCACCGGCCCGGCCGACCCGATTGCGCTGCACCCGGCGATGCGCCGCACGCTGTGGAAGCTGCAGGCGCACACCGAGGGCTCGCGGGTGCTCGCCTACTGGTGCGCGATGCTGCTCGACGAGCCGGCGGCGCAGGGCCATGTGGCCCTGCTCACGCCGGTGCTGAAGTCGCTGCTCACACGACTGGGCTTCGAAGGCGCCAGCGACGCGCAGCAGGTGTGGGGCGGCCATGGCTACCTGCACGACTGGGGCATCGAGCAGAGCGTGCGCGACGCACGCATCGCGCTCATCTACGAAGGCACCAACGAGATCCAGGCGGTGGACCTGCTGCAGCGCAAGGTGCTGGGCGACGGCGGCGCCGCGCTCGGTGCGCTGCTCGACGAGCTGGCGCAGGAAGCGGCGTTGTGCGCCGAGCACCCGGCCACCGCCGCGGCCGGCACGGCGCTGCTCCAGCAGCTCGAAGCCGTGCGTCAGGCGACCGCGGCGCTGGTCGAAGGCCATGCCGACGACACCGAATGGCCGCAGCGCGTGGCCGGCGACTACCTGAACGGCGTGGGCCTCGCGCTGCTCGCCTGGGCCTGGGCCCGCAGCGCCCGGGTGGCGCTGGCACAACCGGACGAGCGCCTGCGCGAGCACAAGCTCGCCATCGCACGCTACGGCCGGGAATGGCTGCTACCCGAAGCAAGCGCCTGCTGGCAACGCGTGCTGGCGCGCCATGCCGCCCTGCCCTGGCTCGACGAGGCGGCCGTGTCATGAGACACCCTGTGTCGACCTGGATTTCGCTGGCCGCTCCCAAGCCGGCCCGCATCCCCGTGGGGGATCGGCCGGCGTACCCGCCGGACGAGGGGCAGACATCCCCGCGGGCCGAGCGCCGGGCCGCCCCCAAGCCGGCCCGCATCCCCGTGGGGGATCGGCCGGCGTACCCGCCGGACGAGGGGCAAACATGAGCTCCCGCGAGCGCGACGATGCATACACTGGCGACGCCATGCCGGATTCAGACGCCAACAAGCACGAGCACGGCGGCCTCGACCAGAGCGCGCTCGCCCACGTGATGGGCTACAACCTCGCGCAGGCCGACATCCCCGCCCGCAAGATCTTCTTCAAGCACATCGGCCAGCCGCTCAAGCTGCGGCCGGTGGAGTTCACCATCCTGCTGCTGCTGATGTCGAACAAGGACGTGACGCAGAAGCAGCTGTGCCAGACCCTCGCGGTGACCGCCCCCAACGTGACCATCCTGCTCGACCGCATGCAGGAACGCGGTCTCGTCACGCGGGTGCGCAACGAAACCGACCGGCGCTCGCAGCACATCCTGCTCACGGAACAAGGCGCTGCGCTCGCCAGGCAGGCGCACGAGACGTCGCTCACCATGGAGAACGAGCCGCTGCGCCACCTGAGCGCGGCGGAGCGGGCGATGCTGATCGAGCTGCTGCAGAAGGTGGCGAGGCACCGGAGGGTGTGAGTTCCCCCATGAACCCGGCCCTCGACCGACTCGCCGCCGACCTTTCGCTGGACGATGCCGCCAACGAGCGCCTGCGGCTCGAATTCGGGCATGCCTGCGCATCGAGGGTCCGGCACCTGCTCGAAGAGCCCTCCGTCCTCGCCTGCCTCGATGGGCTCGGCCGGTACCTCGCAGGCTCGATCGACCGGCCTGAACTCGAGCGCCTGGCCTCTCAGGCTTCGCAGCTGGCCAACCGGCACCAGGGTTCGAGATCGCTCGACGGCGCGGGCCATGCGGCGGTGTCGGCCAGCTATGCGGTGGCCAATGCGCTGGCCGGCAAGGCGCGCCAGGCCGCTGACTACGCGGCCTATGCCGCCGTGTATGGCCAGGGCGGTTACGGCGCCGTGGCCGAGCGTGAGTCGTTCGAGCCGGAGTACCGCTGGCAGCTGGATTGCCTCGCTGCGCTCGCGCAGCGCTCGCTTCCACCGACCTAGGGATGCCCATTTCCCGCGGCCTCCACCAAATTCCGCGGAGGTCTTTTCGTTCGCGGGCACACCCGCGCCGCGGCAACCCAGGGAGAAGCGGCCATGAAGCTCAAGACACTCGACATCGCGACCTTCAATCTCTACAACCTGAACGAGCCGGGCCTGCCGCTCTACACCGACCGCGACGGCTGGACGGCCGAGGAGTACGCGCGCAAGATCAAGTGGACCTCGGAGCAGCTCGCGTGGCTCAAGGCCGACGTGATCGGCTTCCAGGAGCTGTGGCACAGGGTCTCGTTGATGGCCGTAGCCGAGGCTGGCGGGCTGGTGGACGAATACGACGTCGTGGCGCCGGACGGTGCGATCGGCCAGGGCATCGTGTGTGCGGCCATGGTGCGCAAGGGGCTGCTCAGTTCGCAGCCGGAATGGATCGCCGACTTTCCCGCCGGCTTCAGGCTCGCCTCACGCGGTGACGACCCGCAGACGCCCGAGATCGCTGTGAACATCAAGGGCTTCTCGCGGCCGGTGCTGCACTTCACCATCCGGCCGCGGGAAGACGAACCCGACATGCACATGTTCGTCTGCCACTTCAAGTCGAAGCAGCCCACACGGATCCACACCGAGCCCTGGTACACCAAGGACCCCTACTCCAGACACGCCAAGGCGCTGGGCTCGGCCCTCTCGACCATCCGGCGCACGGCCGAGGCCGCCGCGCTGCGCTTCATGCTGAACGACCTGATGAAGGGCAACGACACTGCGGTCGTCGTGATGGGCGACATCAACGACGGCCAGATGAGCAACACGGCGAACATCCTCACCGACCAGCCGGCCTACCTGGTGGGCGACTCGGTGGGCGGCGGCGACGTGGCGCTCTACACCGCCCAGACGCTGCAGGAGTACCGCGACTCGCGAGACGTCTACTACACCCACGTGCACCAGGACTTCCGCGAATCGCTCGACCACATCCTGGTGAGCGAGCAGCTCTACGACAACAGCAAGCGGCGCCGCTGGCTGTTCGACGGGCTGATCGTGAACAACGACCACCTCAACTTCGAAGACCACAAGGCCACCGGCAGCAACGACCACGGCATCATCCGGGCCACCTTCAAGTACCGGCCGATCAAGGCGGACATCGAGTAGGGCCTGGAGTCGATGCCGCAAGGGCGGCGGCCCGCGGATCAGTTGCAGACAGTTGCAAGCCTTGCCGCGGCAGGGGTGTGTCGTCAGCGAACGGTCATGACTGCGCGAGACAGCGCCTCCTAGACTCGTTCAGCTCCCCTCCTTGCACATGAAGACACCCCATCGAGACCTCCGCCGCCTCTGCGGCATGTTCGCGCTGACGCTCATGCTTGGCGCCTGTGGCGCCGGTGACGAGCCCGCTGCCAGCACCGACGCCGGCAGCGGCCAACCGACGCCCACGGCCGCTCCGTCGCCTACACCGACCCCCGCGCCGACGTCCGCGCCCACACCCTCCCCCACACCCGCGCCGACGCCGACGCCTTCGCCATCGCCTTCACCGACCCCGGGTCCCACGAGCACCCCCACGCCGACCCCGCGTCCGACGGCCACCCCCACACCGACTCCTGTGCCCTCGGCCAGTGCCGGGTGCGGCAGCGCCGCCCAGTTCGCCGACGGCAGGTACACCCTCACTTCGGACGGCCAGACACGCGAGTTCTGGGTCGACGTCCCCTCCAACTACGACCCGAGCAAGCCCCTGCCGCTGATCGTCGGGCTGCACTGGCGGGGCGGCCAGGCCACCGACGTCTACGGCACCGGGGACGGCGCCTTCTACGGTTTGAAGAAGCTCTATGGCGATTCCGCCCTCTTCGTGGCACCCAACGGCCTCGACCAGGGATGGGCCAACACGAACGGCCGCGACGAGCGCTTCATCCGCGCCATGGTCGATCGCCTCAAGAGCGGCCTGTGCGTCGATGTGACCCGGGTCCATGCAACCGGGTTCAGCTTCGGCGGCATGATGTCGAACGCCCTGGGCTGCCACGCCGGCGACGTCTTCCGTGCCGTGGCTCCCATTGCCGGTTCGCTGTGGAGCGGTTGCGAGGACTCGCCGAACACGGTGGCCGCAATCCTGATCCATTCGCAGGCCGACTCAGTGGTCGGCTACCAGTTCGGCGAAGAGGCACGCAACAAGTACATCGCCAAGAACCAGTGCAGCAGCACCGTGCGCAGCATCGGCACCAACGGCTGCGTCGAATACCAGGGGTGCAGTGCCGGCCATCCGGTCGTGTGGTGCGGCTTCCCCGACGGCGGGCACTGGCCTCCGGAATTCGCCCCCCGCGAGATCAAGAGCTTCTTCGATCGCTTCTGACGGCGCGGTCAGGCGCCGGCCGCAACCCCTGCCGCGAGCTGCTCACGCAACGCCACCACCTCTTGGCGCAGGGCGGCGTTTTCCGCCGTCAGCGCAGCGACACGCTGGCGCAGTGACTCCAGCGTTTCGCCGGCTTCTGCGCCGGCCGCGGGGCTGGGGTCCAGCGTCGGCGCGGCCACCGCGTCGCCACCCTCCCCGCGCGGCTTCTTCTTCGAATCGCGCACGCGCTTGGCGACCTGCCTGAGTTCCTCCTTGCCGGCGGCCGCGGCGGCGGCCTGTTCTTCGGCGGGCAGCGTGGCCACGGCAGCCGCCGCATTGATGGAGATCTCGCCGGCCTTCACCGCCGCCACCAACTCCGGCGCGGCCTGCTTGTGGATCTTCTCGATCATCAGGACCTGGCTGCTGCTCAGGCGTGCCGCCTTGGCCACGGCTTCGCGGCTGTTGAGCGGCTCGGGCGCGGCAGCGGGCTGCGGGGGCGGTGCATCGCCCGCAGGGGCCTCCTGAACCGGCGCCGCCGCCGGCGTCTCACGCGAGCGCCGCTCGGCCAGGATCTCGCGCTTGCGCAGGGCCAGCACGCCGCGCTGGAAGGTGGACACGCTGCGCCGCCCCAGGTGGTGGTCGATCATCCACAGGTACACGTCTTCGATGGACCCGAAGCGCGCGTGCTGCACCGTCTGGAACGGCAGGCCGTGCTTGCGGCAGATCTCATAGCGGTTGTGCCCGTCCACCAGCACATTGCCCCACAGCACCAGCGCATCGCGGCAGCCTTCGGCCAGCAGGCTGCGTTCGAGGGCTTCGTATTCCTCAGGCGTCAACGGGTCGATGTAGGCCTTGAGTTCTTCGTTGACGACGATGTCCATGAGTGCGGTTGCGCGACGGCTGCAAAGGGCGCGCATTGTAGGCAGGCGGCCCTGCCCGCCTCGCTGGCCGCCGCCGCTTCATTCCCAGGAGGTCAACTGCGTCACGATGCGCGCGAACTCCTGCAGCGTGCGAACCTCCCCGCACTCCACGTAGTACAGGTACTCGTAGTGCGCCTGGCGTTCCGGCACGTCGGCCCGGCCCATGGCCCGCCCGGTATCGCACAGGGCCTCGAGCCTGCGCAGCTCGAAGTCTTCCTTGCCCTGCTGCCGTGCGGCAGCCCGGGCCGCGGCCAGGTCGGCGGCCCGCTGCGTCGCGTTGCGCTCCTTCAGCCGGCGATGCAGTGCCAGGGCAGCGTCGCCCTTCAGTGTGGCCATGGGCGTCCTGTCATTTCGAACGGGCGCAGTGGGCATCCACCGCCTGCGCCCAGGTCATGCCTTCATAACGTTGCAAGGCGGCACGCAGGCCGTCCGCACGCTGCGGGTCGTCGATGCCGCCGGCCATCCGCTCGATCAGCGCAGCATCGATGACCCGGTCGCCGACGAAGCCCACCACCCCGCTTTCCGGCGCGGTGATGCGTTCGTACAGCTGCGGCTCGTGGATGGAAAGCTCGCCGTTCTCGACACTCGCCACCTTGACCTTGCTGCCGTCCTCGGCGGTGCCGAAGAGCTGGTAGCTGCCGAGACCGGGCTTGTCGAGCAGCTTGTCGATCACGTCGAGGCGGTTGCCTCGCACGCCGGTGAAACCATGGGCCACCGCGAGGTAGGGCGGCACCGCGTCGTCGCCTTCGGGGGTGCGCATCAGCACCCCCGCCAGCGAACGTTCGAGCGGCGCATCGATGTCGCACAGTTCGACCCTGCGGCCGGTCTGCTCGGCCATCTCGAGATAGGCGCTGATCTCCCCGGGCCGCGCCAGCCGCTTGTCCACCAGCACGCTCGCCGGCGCCCCGCTGGGCGTCTTCATGGGTTTGAGCTCTTCCTCCAGGCGATCGGCGAGCACGCACGACTCGCCATGCACCCGCTCCGAACTCGGCCGCATCGGGCCCGAGTTGTCGCGCAGGGCAGGCTTGAAGAGGTCCGGGTTGATCACACCGGCGCCGCCGCTGGCCTTCAGTGCATCAGACAGCACCGGGTGCGACCTCTTGGCCATGTAGGTCTTGCCGGCCGCGGTGTTGCCCCTCAGTGCAAACAGCGTCGGCGGCTGCCGGGCCCGCTCCACCGCCTCGGCGAACTTGAGCGCGCCGGTGGTGGCTTCGCCGATGAGCCGGTCGTGCAGCTGCAGGCGCTCGGCCTGCCAGTGAGCCGCCACGGCAAGATGCGCCCATCGCAGCGGCCCGCGCGGCGGTATCGGGCCTCGGGTGTAGATCTCTGTAGTGGGCCTGCTGTCACCGCCGGACCGCGTCGGCGCACCGTTGGCGGCCTCGGCCGCTGCCGGCCCGACCGCCGACAGCCTGGCCCGCACTGGAGACACCGGAGCCTGCACGTCTTCCGCACCCTCCGCTCGGCCGTTGCCGCGGGGCTGGAGCGGCCCGTCGTCCGGGCCGCTGGAGGCGCGCCTGGTCGTCGCGCCGGTGGGCTCGGTGCGCGCCACGACAGGAGTGGAGTGCTGCTTCAGCAGCCGGTTGAGCGTCGAGAACACGGCCAGCGTCCGCCATGGTTGCGTTGCGCACCATGCTGAAGCGCGAGCGCCAGCCAACCGTCAGGCAAGCGAAACGAGCGACGGCGGCGCGAAGAGACCGCGCACCACCAAGGAGCGCCGCGGCCTACTGTGAAGCCGCCGCGATCTACTACGCCTCGCGCCGCGCCTTCAGCCGGTAGGCCAGCTGCGCCCGGGTGAGCCCGAGCAGCCGCGCGGCTGCCGACAGATTGCCCTGCGCTTTTTCCACCGCCTCGTCGATGAGGCGGTGCTCCACGGCCTGCAGCGACACGCCGGCCTGCCCCGGCTCGCACAGCCGGTCCAGCAGCAGGCCGGGCGCTGCCCCCGAGGTGGTGGACTCCTGCCCTGCCTCGGCCGCCGCGGCCAGCACACCGGCCGCGCCCAGCGAATACAGGCCTTCGTCGAGCTGCTCGCGGCGCAGCAGGTGCGGCAGGTCCACCACGCCGTCGTCGTCGGCGCTGATCACGCCGCGCTCCACGATGTTCTGCAGCTCGCGCACGTTGCCCGGGAAGGCGTAGTTCAGCAGCGCCTTCACCGCGCGGGGCGTGTAGCCGCGCACGCTGCGGCCGTGCAGGCGGCTGTAGCGGTGCAGGAAGAAGTTCATGAGCAGCGGGATGTCCTCGCGGCGCTCGCGCAGCGGCGGCAGGTGGATCGGAAACACCGCGAGGCGGAAGTACAGGTCTTCGCGAAAGCGCCCGGCCTTCACCTCGGCCTGCAGGTCCACGTTGGTGGCCGCCACCACCCGCACGTCGACCTTGATGGCCTGCGTGCCGCCCACCCGCTCGATCTCGCCTTCCTGCAGCGCGCGCAGCAGCTTGCCCTGGCCGGTGGGGCTCAGGCTGCCGATCTCGTCGAGGAACAGCGTGCCGCCGTCGGCCCGCTCGAAGCGGCCCGGCCGCGACGTGGCGGCCCCGGTATAGGCGCCGCGCTCCACGCCGAAGAGCTCCGACTCCATCAGCGTGTCGGGAATGGCGGCGCAGTTGAGCGCGATGAAAGGCTCGGCCTTGCGCGGGCTGATGCGGTGGAGCATCGAGGCGAACAGCTCCTTGCCCACGCCGGACTCGCCGGTGAACAGCACCGTGGCGCGTGTGGTCGCCACGCGGGACAGCATGTGGCAGGCCGACTTGAAGGCCGACGACACGCCGACCATGTCGTGGCCGCCTTCACCCGCACCGGACGCCGCGGCCGCCAGCTGCACGCCGCCCAGCACCGCCGGCTGCGCCGGGCCGAAGGCGCGCGCGCTGAGGAACTCCTTGGCGTTGAGGTAGCGCAGGTCCTCGCTCACGTCGCCCCAGGCGTCGGCCGTCTTGCCGATCACGCGGCACACGGCCGCGCCGGTGGAGCGGCACTCCACCTCGCGAAAGATCACCGGCAGGCCGAGCATGCCGGTCACGTAGCCCATCGCGTAGCCCAGCTGCGTCCAGCACGCCGGCTCGGTGCCCAGCCCGTAGGCCTTGATGTGTTCGTCGTCCTCGCTGGAGTGGTGCCAGAGGAACTCGCCGTGGTAGGTGCCGCGCGTCACGTCGAACTCGAACTCCACCGGCTCGACCTTCACCACCCCTTCGAGCGCATGCAGGCGCGGGCCGGCCATGAAGCTGGCGCGCGCATCGGCGTCGGGCCAGCGCTGGCGCACCAGCTGTGCATCGCGGGCGCCCGACTCGTAGCCGGCGCGGGTGAGCAGGCCGCGCGCGCGCTCCAGGCCCACGCTGTCGATCAGCTCGCGGCGCAGCGTGCCAAGGGACGAGGTGTGCATCAGCACCATGCGCTGGTCGTTGAGCCAGATGCGGCCGTCGCCCGGCGAGAAGAACAGGCACTCGGTCAGGTCGGCCAGGCGGGGGTGGTCGGTGTGGTCCAGCGGCGACGGCTCGCCGCGGCGCATCAGCGCGCCGCTGCTGCCGCCGGCACGCGACATCTCGGCCAGGGAAACGCGCGAGGCGGAAGGTGGGGTCGACATCTGCGGTGGCCTTGCGGTTTTGAGACAGCGGGTGCCCCGCAGTGTGGCTTGTGCTTGCTCAAAACATCAAGGCGACCTCAGGCAAACACCAAGGCCTCGTGTGCGGTGTGCGGACGGCTGCCCCCTCGGGAAAACACCCGGTTTCCCTGGGCAGGAGGGCCCGTGCCCGCTCGTGCGCCGCAGGTCGCGGCATGCCTGTTGCGCTCCTTGCGGCACAGCCCGCGAAGGCTGACGTTTTGATGAACCACTCGCCACGAGCAAGGAGACCACCGATGGGCGCACCCGAACACAAGACGCTGCTGCAACCCGCCGCCTGGAAGGGGCGCATCTACGACAGCGGCGAATGGACCACGCCGCGCGGCGGCTCGCGCGAGGTGCTGGAGCCGGCCACCGGAGAAACGCTGTGCAGCGTGGGCATCGCCACCGCCGACGACATGGCCGGCGCCATCGGCCGCGCGCAGGCGGCGCAGCCGGCCTGGGCTGCGCTGGGGCCGCGCGAGCGGGCCGCCGTGTTCCATCGCGCCGCCGCGGTGCTGCAGCAGCACTTCGACGAACTCGCGCTGGCCATCGCCCGCGAGACCGGCGCCATCATCCCCAAGGGCCAGCACGAGGTGCGCGAGGCCATCACGCTGTGCCAGCTGGCCGCGGCGCTGCCGCTGCAAGCGCAGGGCCAGGTGCTGCCCAGCGTGCCGGGGCGGCTGTCCATCGCCCGGCGCGTGCCGCATGGCGTGGTCGGCGTGATTTCGCCGTTCAACTTTCCGCTGATCCTCGGCCTGCGCTCGGTGGCACCGGCGCTCGCACTGGGCAATGCGGTGGTGCTCAAGCCCGATCCGCGTACGCCGGTGTCGGGCGGCTTCCTGATGGCGCGCCTGTTCGAAGCCGCGGGTCTGCCTGCCGGCCTGCTGCAGGTGCTGCCGGGGGATGCCGCCGCCGGTGAAGCACTGGTGAGCGACACGCGCGTGCCCATGATCGCCTTCACCGGCTCGCCCGCGGTGGGGCGGCGCATCGGCGAGCTGGCCGGCCGCCACCTGAAGAAGGTGTCGCTCGAGCTGGGCGGTGCCAACGCGCTGGTCGTGCTCGACGACGCCGACCTCGACGCGGCGGCCAGCGCCGCCGCCTTCGGCGCATGGTTCCACCAGGGCCAGATCTGCATGGCCTCCAACCGCATCCTGGTGCACGAGTCGGTGTACGAAGCCTTCAAGCAGCGCATGGTGGGCAAGGCCACCCACCTGCCGGTGGGCGACGGCGCGAGCGGCCAGGTCGCGCTCGGGCCTCTGATCGACGCGAAGCAGCTGCAGCGCTTCGACGCCATCGTGAAGGACAGCGTGAAGGCCGGCGCCAGGCTCGAAGCGGGCGGCACCCACGAGGGCCTGTTCTACAAGCCCACCGTGCTGTCGAACGTGCGGCCCGGCATGCGCTGCTTCGACGAGGAGTGTTTCGGCCCGGTGGCCAACCTCATCGTCTTCCGCACCGACGACGAAGCCGTCGAGCTGGCCAACGACAGCCAGGGCGGCCTGGCCGCGGCGGTGATCGGCAAGTCGGTCGGCCGCGCCATGGCCATCGGCCAGCGGCTGCGCGCCGGCATGGTCCACATCAACGACCAGACGGTGAACGACGAATGCACCAACCCGTTCGGCGGCCCCGGCATCGGCGGCAACGGCGGCTCGGTGGGCGGCCCGGCGGACATCGAGGAGTACACGCAGTGGCAGTGGATCACCGTCAAGGACACGCCGCCTGCGTTCCCGTTCTGATCACTTCGACAGGAGACAAGACATGAGCCTCAACAACAAGACCATCGTCGTCACCGGCTGCTGCTCCGGCATCGGCGCCGACTTCGCCAAGCTCGCACGTCTGCAGGGCGCGCGCGTGATCGGCATCGACCGCAACGACCCCACGCTGTCCGTCGATGGTTTCGTGAAGGCCGATCTCGGCGATCCGAAATCCATCGACACCGCCGTACAGCAGCTGCCGGCCAGGGTGGATGCGCTGGCCAACATCGCCGGCGTGCCCGGCACGGCGCCCGCGGACCTGGTGGGGCGGGTGAACTACCTGGGCCTGCGGCACCTCACCCATCGCGTGCTCGACCGCATGGGCGAAGGTGGTTCGGTGGTCAACATCTCGTCCATCCTGGGAGCCGAATGGCCGCTGCGGCTGGAGCTGCACCGCGAGCTGGCCGCCACGCGCAGCTTCGACGAAGGCGCGCAATGGCTGCGCGACCACCCGGTGCCGCAGGCCACCTGCTACCAGTACTTCAAGGAAGCGCTGATCGTCTGGACCCATACCCAGTCGCAGGCCGTCTTCCTGCAGCGCGGCGTGCGCATGAACTGCGTGGCCCCGGGGCCGGTGTTCACGCCCATCCTCGGCGACTTCGTGTCGATGCTGGGCGAAGAGCGGGTGCAGAAGGACGCGCACCGCATGAAGCGCCCGGCCTTCAGCGACGAAGTGGCCCCGGTGGTGGCCTTCCTGTGCGACGACGCGTCGCGTTGGGTGAGCGGCATCAACCTGCCGGTCGATGGAGGGCTGGCGTCGACCTACGTCTGAACGCCCCGCCGATCCACAACACCGAACACAGTGCTGGCGCGCGGTGCTGGCCGCGGTGCCTGACCCACGCCTTCCCTTCAGTCGAGATTCGAAAGGACGTTTCCCGTGCTCGACCTGCAACTCGCCCGCATGGTGGCCCAGGCCCAGGCGGCCGGCCTGCCCGACCTGTGCGACCTGCCGCCTCAGGCGGCGCGCGGCCTGTACCGCGAGATCCTGGCCGCGGCCGACGTGCCGCCGGCCGACGTGCAGGTGCGCGACCTGCGCATGCCGCGCCCGGCGGCCGAGGGCGGCGGCACCATCGGCCTGCGGGTGTACCGGCCGCACGCAGCGGCCGAAACGCTGCCGCTGGTCGTGTACTACCACGGCGGCGGTTTCGTGCTCGGCGACCTCGACGGCTATGACCGGGTGTGCCGCCGCCTCTGCGAAGACGCGCAGGTGGTGGTCGCCTCGGTGGACTACCGGCTCGCCCCGGAGCACCCCTTCCCCGCGGCGGTGGACGACGCCTGGACCGCGCTGCGCTGGCTGGCCGAACACGCCGTCGAACTGGGCGCCAGCCCCGACCGCCTGGCGGTGGCCGGCGACAGCGCCGGCGGCACGCTGGCCGCGGTGGTGGCGCTGATGGCGCGCGACGCCGGCGGGCCGCGCATCGCCTTCCAGGCGCTGGTGTACCCGGCCACCGCGGCGGGCGTGGAAGGCCCCTACCCTTCGCGCGAGCGGCATGCCCTGGGCCCCACGCTCACGCTGCGCACCATGGGGTACTTCATGGCGCACTACTTCGGCCCGGAAGGCCGCGCGCCGGATTTCCGCGGCGCCCCCGTCCTGGCCGCCGACCTGTCGCGGCTGCCGCCGGCGCTGCTGCAGGTGGCTGCGCACGACCCGCTACGCGACGAGATCCTCGACTACGCGAGCCGGCTGATGGCGGCAGGCACCGAAGCGACGGTGGTCGAGTACCACGGGCTCGCACACGGCTTCATCAGCATGGGCGGTGCGATCGGTGCGGCGCGGCTGGCGCAGCTGCAGCTGGCGGCGGCGCTGCGGGGGGCTTTGGGATCGTGAGCCGTTCGCCGCGGAGGTCCGCAGAGAAGACCCCTATTCCTCCGCGAATCTCCACGCCCTCACTCGCGAGCAACGCCCCCCGTTCGCCCTGAGGTATCGAAGGGCCGCAGCGGTCGGTGCAGGGCTTCGATACCTCAGCCCGAACGGAGGTTGGCTGTGTGCCATCACTTGAACCCCCATCGAAGGGCCGGAACCCATCCGCGCTGCCTGCCGGTTGCTCAGGCCGCCAGCTCCAACGCCTGCGCCTCCACCGACGTGGTCACCTCCTCGGTGGTGGCACGCCGCAGCTCGCGGCGTTGGGCGAAGTCGTAGTGGCGGCCGCGGTGCAGCGTGGCGGTGTTGTCCCACATCACCAGGTCGCCCACCTGCCAGCGGTGGCGGTACACGAACTCGCGCTGGGTGGCATGTTCCAGCAGGTCCATCAGCAGCATGCGGCCCTCGGGCACCGTCATGCCCAGCACCTCGCAGGCATGGGCGCCCACGAACAGGATCCTGCGGCCCGAGCGCGGATCGGTCTGCACCAGCGGCCAGTGCGCCGGCTCGATGGCGCGGCGCTGGGCTTCGGTGTATTCGGTGTCGCCCAGCAGGAAGCGCGAATGCAGCGCGTAGTGCACTGCCACCCGTTGTTCGAGCTGCTGGCGGCGCCACGCCGGCAGCGCGTCGTACGCCATGCGCAGGTCGGCATATTCGGTGTCGCCGCCTTCAGCCGGCACCACCACCGCCGACAGCATGGAGTACTTCGCACGCGGGCGCTGGAACGAGCTGTCGCTGTGCCACAGCTGGTTGGCGAGGTTGCTCACGATCTTGGCGTGGGCGCGGTCGGCCAGTTCGCCGTCGACCTTGACGTTCGAGATGTCGGCCAGCTCCGCATGCCTGAAGCGGCGCGGCCCGGTCTTCACCTTGTGCAGGCCCATGTCGAGCGGGCCGAAGTTCCTGGCAAACGCGATCTGCTGGTCTTCGGTGAGCGGCTGGCCGCGGAACACCAGCACGGCATGCCGGTCCATCGCGGCTTCGACCTCGCGCACCTGCGCGGGCGAAAGAGGCTGCGACAGATCGATGCCGCTGGCTTCGGCGGCAAACGGATGCAATGGCTCGAGTTGCAGCGTCGTCATGTGCGGAGCTCCGTTCAGTCAGCCGTGGCGCCGGAAGCCTTCACCACCTTGGCCCATTTGTCGATCTCGGTGCGGATGAACGCATCGAACTCCTCCGGTGAATTGCCCACCGGCGTGAGGCCGATGTCGGACATGCGGGCCTTCACCTCGGGCGACTGCAGCGCCTTCGCCATGTCGGCGCTGATCTTCTTCACCACCTCGCGCGGCGTGCCGCTGGGCACCACCGCGCCGAACATGCTCTGCACGCTGAAGCCGGGCAGCGTCTCGGCCACCGTGGGCACGTCCGGCGCGATGGGCGAGCGCTGCGGACTCATGATGGCGATCGGCTTCATCTTGCCGGCCTTGATGTGCGGCAGCGACGAGAACAGCGGGTCGATGAGCAGGTCCACCCGGCCGGCGAACACGTCGGGGTAGGCCCCGCCGCTGCCCTTGTAGGGCGCATGCAGCATGTCGATGCCGGCCATCGTCTTGAGCAGCTCGCCGCCCAGGTGCATGGAGCTGCCGCTGCCGGGCGATGCGTAGGTGAGCTTGCCCGGCTCCTTTTTCGCCAGCGCGATCAGCTCCTTCACGTTGCCGGCCGAGAGGTTCGGCGAGGCCGAGATCAGCACCGGCGAGGTGGCCAGCATGGTGACGCCGGACAGGTCCTTCAGCGTGTCGAACGGCAGGTTCTTGCGCAGGCTCGGGTTGATGACGTGCGAGGTGACCACCAGGCAGATGGTGTGGCCGTCGGGCGCGGACTTGGCCACGAAGTCGGTGCCGATCACCGTGCCGGCGCCGGCCTTGTAGGTCACCAGCACCGGCTGCTTCCAGATCTCGCCGAGGTTCTTTTCGAGCAGGCGGGCCAGGATGTCCACCGCACCGCCCGGCGCATTGGGCACCACGATGGTCACCGGCTTGGCGGGGAAGCCGGCGCCTTGCGCGACGGACGGCACAGGGGCGGCGGCCAAGGCGGCAGCCAGGGCGGAGGAAGCGAGCAGGAAGGTACGGCGGATCATGCAGGTCTCCAGAGAAGTGATCGCAATAATGATCTTTGCGACCATAAATATCAATCATTGCGGGGATGCTTTGCTGGAAAACCCTAGACAACAGCCGCAATACTGGTCGTTGCGTCCAAAATACTCTTGAACAATTCGAGCGCAGCGTCCAGAATCCACTCATCGACACCAGCCGACCGACCGGAGACGAAGCCGATGAAGACCGTTGAGCGCACCGATGAACGCATCCTGTCGTCGGACATCTTCGAGCGCGAACGCGGCTCTTCGAGGCCCGACCTGGGCCGCTGGTTCGAGCCCGGGCGCGACATCCCGGTCTATCACCGCTGCGACGTGCTGGTGGTGGGGGGCGGACCCTCGGGCACTGCAGCCGCTGCCGCCGCCGCGAAACAAGGCGCCGACGTGGCCCTGCTCGAGCGCTACAACCACCTGGGCGGGCTTTCCACCGGCGGCCTCGTGATCTGGATCGACCGCATGACCGACTGGTCGGGCGAACTGGTGATCCGCGGCTTTGCCGAGGAGCTGTTCGACCGCCTGCCCGCCGACGCGGTGGCTGGCCCCTCGCGTGCCGAATGGGGTTCGCGCGACGCGGCCCGCGCCGGCTACTGGAGCCACCGCACCGCCGCCTATCACGGCGTGGTGACCTGGTCGCCCACCATCGACCCCGAGCGCCTGAAGCTGCTGAGCCAGGACATCGTGCTCGAGCGCAAGGTCAAGCTCATCTACCACTCGTGGGGTTCGTGGCCCATCGTCGAGAACGGCCAGGTCAGAGGCGTGGTGTTCGAAAGCAAGGAAGGCCGCATGGCCGTGATGGCCCGGGTGGTGGTCGATGCGACCGGCGACGGCGACATGTTCGCCCGCGCCGGCGCCGCCTACGACAACGACATCGAGGAAGCCGACGTGCACCACTGCATGAACACCTCGTGGCTCTTCGGCGGCGTGGACATGAAGCGCTGGATCGACTTCAAGACCGGCGAGCCCGAGAAGCATGCGGCCTTCATGCAGGGCGGGCGCGAGCAGCTCGGGCTCTTCGAGCGGCCCTTCGTGAGCTGGCGCAACGACGTCGCGCTGTTCATGGGGCCGCGCCAGTCGGGTTATTCGGCGCTGAACGTCGACGACCTCACCGAGGTGGAGGTGAAGTCGCACCGGGCGATGGCGGCCCACCTCGAATACTTCCGCCGGCATGCGCCCGGCTTCGAGAACGCCTACATGATGCTAAGCGCCCCGCAGATCGGCGTGCGCCATGCGCGGCGGCTCAGGGGCGTGGGCGCGGTGCTGCGCACCCAGTGGCCCGACGGCATTGCGCTGCCCGACGAGGTGGGCGTGAGCCCGGCGGTCTCGCCCAAGTTCCCGAACATCTCCATCCCCTACGGCGCGCTGGTGCCCGAGCGGCTGGACGGCCTGCTGGCCTGCGGGCGCCACATCTCGTGCGACAAGAACTCGCACGGCTTCATGCGCGAGATCCCGCAGTGCTGGATCACCGGCCAGGCCGCCGGCGCCGCCGCTGCGCTGGCGGTGGCGCGCAACGTTGAGCCGCGCGCGGTGGACGTGCGCGAGCTGCAGGCCGCCCTGCTGGCGCAGGGTGTTTTCCTGCGACCCAGCGAAGAAGCCGTGCAGGCGCGGGCCGCCTGAGTCCCCCATGCAAGGCGCCACTACAGTCCCACCCACGGCCGCGCAGGAGCGGCTGCCGAGGACTGCCGACATGGCCGACAACAGCAACACCAACACCAACGAATCCCGTCCCGACACCGTGAGCGCGCTCGAGCGCGGCATCGCGGTGCTGCGCTGCTTCGACGAAGACCGGCGCGTGCTGTCGCCCACCGAGCTGGCGCGGCTCACCGGCATTCCGCGCCCCACCGTCACCCGGCTGGCCACCACGCTGGTGACCCTGGGGCTCATGAAGCAGGAGCACGGCAGCGAGCGGTTCATGCTCGGCCCCGGCGTGGTGTCGCTGGCGCGGGTGTTCCTCGCCGGGCTCGACGTCCGCGCGGTGGCCCGGCCGCACATGCAGCAGCTGGCCGAGACCATGGGCGGCTCGGTGTACCTGGCCGTGCGCGACGGGCTGGAGATGGTGCTGATCGAGGCCTGCCGGCCGCGGTCTTCGATGCTGGCCGCGCGGCTGGACGTGGGTTCGCGTGCGCCCATGGCCAACTCGGCCCTCGGCCGCGCCTATCTCGCGGCCCTGCCCCCCAACGAGCGCGATGCGCTCGTCGAGACCCTGCGGCTGGCGCGCGGCAGCGACTGGTCGGCCCAGAGCGGCGGCCTGCAGCGGGCGCTCGACGATGCGCACCGGTTCGGCTACTGCATCTCGGCCGGCGAGTTCCACCGCGAGATCAACTCGGTGTCGGTACCCATCGTGGGCCCCACCGGCGAGGTGATGGCGCTCAACTGCGGCAGCGCCGCCTTCGTGTTCACCGAAGACAAGCTGCGCGCCGAGATCGCACCGGCGCTGATCGAGATGGCCAAGACCCTGGCTCGGGAGATCGGCGGCCACGTGCCGCACGTCTGAGCCTGCCTGAGGAAGAAGCACCGCGATGCGCCTGAACGACGACGAACAAGCCATGCTCGACGGACGCGACGGCCCGGCGGTGCGGCGCGCGATGGACTTGCTCGTGCGCTACGGCGAGGCGCTGGGCGCCGAGCGGCTGGTGGACACGAACAACGTGACCGGCACCTTTGCCGCCACCAGCCCGCTGATGGTGGCCTTTGCCGAAAAGCACGGCGGCATGGACGCGGTGTTCTCCGAATTCAACCTCGACAGCCCCGAGATCGTGCAGGTGCCGCCGGCCCGGGTGTTCACCTCGCACCTGCAGCTCACGCTCGACCCGCAGCATGCCGAGCGCATGCACGTGCCGCAGGACGTGGTGCGCTTCTATCCGAAGAGCGAGGCCTACACCGCCGGCCGCGGCATCCAGCTCACCCACACCTGCACGCCCTACCAGGTGGGCAACGTGCCCACCCGCGGCGAGCACTGCGCCTGGATGGAGTCGTCGGCCGTCATCTACTGCAACTCGGTGCTGGGCGCGCGCACCAATGCCGAGGGCCGGGAAAGCGCGGGCGCTGCCATGCTCACCGGCAAGATCCCCTACTGGGGCTACCACCTCGACGAGAACCGCCTGGGCACCCACCTCGTGCAGCTCGACATCGAGGTCGAGACCACCTCCGACTGGGGCCTGCTCGGCTACTTCATCGGCGACTGGGTGCAGGAGCGCGTGCCGGTCGTGCGTGCCCGCAACGGCAGGTTCGCCAGCGTGCCCAACCTGGCGCGGCTCAAGCACTTCGGCGCGGCGGCGGCCTCTTCGGGCGGCGTGGAGATGTACCACCTGGTGGGCGTGACGCCCGAGGCGCTGACGCTCGAGCAGGCCTTCGGCCGCAACACGCCGGTGGACACGGTGCACTACGGCCAGGCCGAGCGCCGCAGGACCTGGGAGCAGCTCAACGCGACCGCCGGCGATTCGAAGGTCGACTACGTGATGCTCGGCTGCCCGCACTACACGCTCGAGCAGATCTGGGAAGCCTGCCAGCTGCTCGAAGGCCGCAAGGTGCATGCCCACTGCGAACTGTGGATCTTCACGCCGCGCGCCATCAAGGCACTGGCCGACCAGAACGGCTACACGAAGATCATCGAAGACGCGGGCGGCCGTCTCATGAGCGACAGCTGCTCGGCCATGAGCCGCGGCGTGCCCACCGGCACCCGGGTGGTGGCGCTGGACTCGGCCAAGCATGCGCACTACCTGCCGGCCATTGCCGGCGTGCAGGCCTGGTACGGCAGCACGGCCGACTGCATCAATGCGGCCTGCACCGGGCGATGGGAAGGGAGGTTCGCATGAGCCGGGCAGGACCCTCACCCCACCCCTCTCCCGCAAGCGGGAGAGGGAGTGCGACCCGTGGCGAGGGGGCCATCGTGCTGCACGGCCGCAAGGTGGTGGGCGGCGTGGTCGAGGGCGAGGCCCTGGTCACACGCGACCACATCTCCGGCTGGGGCGGCATCGACCCGCGCACCGGCAGCGTGATCGAAGTGCGCCACGAGCTGCGCGGCCAGAGCTTCGCCGGCAAGGTGCTGGTGTTCCCGGGGGCCAAGGGCTCGTCGGGCTGGTCGGCGATGTTCCATTCCACCCGGCTGCATGGCAAGGCGCCGGCGGCCATGCTGTTCAACGAGATGACCACCAAGGTCGCGCTCGGTGCGGTGGTCACCCATGCGCCGGCGATGACCGATTTCGACAGCGACCCGCTCGAATGCATCGAGACGGGCGACTGGGTCAGGGTCGATGCCGACGCCGGCATCGTCGAAGTGACGAAGAAGGGCCGCTGATCACAGCCAAGGCCCCGCGTTGCCTTTCCACGTTTCAACGGTTCACAGGAGACAAGACCGATGAACAAGCTTTTCAAGGGGCTGGCGGCGGCCACCGTTTCGCTGTGCGCGCTGGCGCTGGCACCTGCCGGCGCGCAGCCCAGGTATCCCACGCAACCGGTGCGGCTGGTGGTGCCCTTCCCGCCCGGCGGGCCCACCGATGCGCTGGCCCGGCTGATCGGCGAGAAGCTTTCGGCGCGCTGGAAGCAGGCGGTCGTCATCGAGAACAAGCCGGGCGCCAACACCACGCTCGGCACCGACGTCGTGGCGAAGTCGGCGCCCGACGGCCACACGCTGGGCATCGTGACCGGCTCCCACGTGATCAACCCGCTGCTCACTTCCAAGCTGCCCTACGACACGCAGAAGGACCTGACCGGGGTGATGCTGCTCACCGGCTTCCACATGGCCTTGTGGGCGCACCCGTCGCTGCCGGCCGGCAACCCGGCCGAGCTGCTGGCACTGGCCCGGCGCGAGAAGGTGAGCTATGCCTCGGCCACCACGCAGTCGTACCTTGCGATGGAACTGCTCAACTCGATGGCCAAGGTCAGGATGGAATACGTGCCCTACAAGGGCAGCGCCCAGGCCATGAACGACCTGATGGGCGGCCATGTGCAGCTGATGATCGACCCGGTGTCGCACACGCTGCTCGAGCAGGCCCGGGCCGGCAAGATCAAGCTCATCGGCACGCTGGGCGCGCGGCCCGCGGAGCTGGCCCCCAATGCACCGAGCTTCGCGACCGCCGTGCCCGGCTACGACTTTTCCGGCGCCTTCGGCCTGGTGGCGCGGGCCGGCACACCGCCCGAGCTGGTGCGCTTCATCCGCGACGAGTTCGCCAGCGTGATGAAGCTGCCGGAGGTGACCGAGCGCATCGCGTCCATCGGCCAGGAGCCGCTCATGTCCAGCCCCGAGGACTACAACGCCTACATCGGCCGCGAGACCACCAAGTGGGCGCCGGTGGTGAAGAGCACGGGCGCCACGCTGCAATGAGTTGAACGGGGGCGCCTTCATGACCTCACGAAAACTGCGCAGCAACTTCCCCCGTGGTTCCTATCTCTGGGCCGTGCGCAATGCGCAATGGCAGGCGATGGGCATTCCTGAAGAAGACTGCGAGAAACCCAAGATCGCCGTGGTGAACAGCAGCAGCGAACTCGCCGCCTGCTACAGCCACCTCGACCAGGTGGCCGCCGAGGTGAAGCAGGCCATCCGGGCTGCGGGCGGCGTGCCCTTCGAGGTGCGCACCGCCGCGCCGAGCGACTTCGTCACCGGCGCGGGCGCCCGCGGCGCCTACATGCTGGCCGCACGCGACCTCGTCACCAACGACATCGAGGTGGCGGTGGAAGGCGCGCAGCTCGACGGCATGGTGTGCCTCACCTCCTGCGACAAGACGGTGCCCGGCCAGCTGATGGCCGCCGCGCGGCTGAACGTGCCGACGCTGCTCGTGCCCTGCGGCTACCAGGCCAGCGGCGAATACAAGGGCCGGCACGTGGACATCGAGGAGGTGTTCATCCACTCGATGCATGCGCTCACCGGCCACACGCCGGTGGACGACGTGATCGGCATGAGCCGCTGCGCGATCCGCTCGCCGGGCGTGTGTTCAGGCCTGGGCACGGCGAACTCGATGCACATCGTGTGCGAGGCGCTCGGCCTGGCGCTGCCCGGCAGCGCGCCGGTGGCGGCGCTGTCGCCCAAGATGTTCGACGACGCGCGCGCGGCGGGCGAGCGCATCGTCGACATGGTGTGGAAGGACCTGAAGCCGCGCGACATCCTGTCGCCCGGCGCGTTTGCCAATGCGGTGCGGGCGGTGCTCGCCATCGGCGGCTCGCTCAACACGGTGAAGCACCTGCAGGCGGTGGCCACGGAGGCCGGCAGCGGGGTCGACGTGTACGGCCTGTTCGAGCGCCTGGGCCCCCAGACCCCGGTGCTCGCGGGCATCCGCCCGATCGGTGAGCGCTTCATCGAGGAGTTCGAGGCTGCAGGCGGCTGCCGTGCGCTGATGAAGCAGCTGGCACCGCTGCTGGACACCACCGCGCTCACCGTCACCGGGGCAAGCGTGGCCGACAACCTGCGCGAGGTGCAAGTGGGCGATGCCGAAGTCATCCGTCCCATCGAGCGCCCGGTGGCGCCGCGCCCGGCCATCGTGCTGCTGCGCGGCAACCTGGCGCCCGAAGGCGGCCTCATCAAGACCGGCATTGCCGAGCGCAAGACACGCCGCTTCAGCGGCCCGGCCATCTGCTTCGGCACCTCGGACCAAGCCCTGGCCGCGCTGAAGGACGGCAGCATCCGCCCCGGCCACGTGGTGGTAATGCGCGGCGCCGGTGCCTGCGGCGGCCCGGCAATGGGCGGTGGTGCCTCGCGCGTGGTGTTCGGCATCGACGGCGCCGGCCTGGGCGATCAGGTGGCGATGCTGACCGACGGTCACCTGTCGGGCCTGGTGTGCAAGGGCCTGGTGGTGGCCGAGGTGGCACCCGAGGCTGCACTGGGCGGGCCGCTCGCGCTGGTGGAAGACGGCGACACGGTGACCATCGACCTCGACACGCGGCGTGTCGACCTCGACGTGAGCGACGAAGTGCTCGAACAACGCCGCGCGCGCTGGCAAGCCCCGGCACCGATGTTCGACCGCGGCTGGCTGCAGATCTACCGCCGCAACGTGGGGCCGCTCTCCAAGGGCGCGGTGCTCGTGAAGGACGACAACCATCAGGAGTGAGACAGCATGAAGGTCAGGCAATGGGTCCTGGGTCTGGCGGCACTCGCCGCCTTGTGCGTGAGCCCGGCGCACGCACAGCAGCCAGCGGCTGCGTTTCCGAGCAAGCCGGTGCGCATGGTGGTGGGCTTTGCGCCCGGCGGCGCGGCCGACGTGATGGCCCGCATCATTGCGCAGCAGCTGGGCCGGCAGCTCGGCCAGCAGGTCATCGTGGAGAACAAGCCGGGGGCTGAAGGCATCCTTTCGGCGCAGGAAGTGCAGCGCGCCGCACCCGACGGACACACCATCCTGATGGGCACCAACACCGCGCTGGTGGCCGTGCCTTCGCTGCGGCCCAACCCGCCCTACGACCCGTTCAAGGCTTTCACACCCATCAGCTCGGCAGGGCAGTTCTCGATGTTCCTGGTGGTCAACAAGAACCTGCCGGCGAAGAACGTGAAGGAGCTGCTCGACCATGTGAGCGCCAACCCGGGCAAGTACAACTCGGCCTCGAGCAACAGCGCGGCCGAGCTCGCGATGCTGCAGCTGCTCGACGGCCGCAAGGTGGTGAACGCCCGCTACAAGGGCGACGTCGCAGCGCTCACCGATCTGGTGGGCGACAACATCCACATGATCTGGACCACCGGCACCTCTGCGCCTGCGTTCGTGAAGGACGGCCGCGCGCGGGCGCTGGTGACGCTGCAACCGCAACGCAGCCCGTTGCTGCCGGAGGTGCCCACGGCCGCCGAAGCAGGGCTGGGTGCCCTGACCATCAAGCCCTGGGCCGGCTTCTTCGGCCCGGCCGGCATGCCGGCGGAGCTGGTGAACCGGTTGAGCGCCGAACTGCGCGCGGCGCTGGAGAAGCCCGAAGTGCGAGAACAGCTGGTGCAGCAGGGCTTCGAGGCCTACGGCATGACGCCGCAGCAGTTCAGCGCGTTCTTCAGGCAGCAGTACGACGGGTTCAACCAGATCGTGCGGGAGAACAACGTGAAGTTCGATTGAAGCCGTGTGTTGCCGGCCCGGGTGCCGCAGGAGGCGCTCGGTCGTGGCGACGTGGTCGGGCCGGCAGGTGAACGTCAGCCGCGCCGGGCCGCCTCGATCGCCGCGATGTCGATCTTCCGCATCTCCATCATGGCGTTGAACGCGCGCTTGGCGGCCGCGGGATCCGGATCGCTGATCGCGGCCATCAGGGCGCGTGGCGTGATCTGCCACGAGATGCCCCACTTGTCCTTGCACCATCCGCACGCGCTTTCCTCACCGCCGTTCTTGATGATCGCGTTCCAAAAGCGGTCCGTCTCAGCCTGGTCATCGGTTGCGACCTGGAAAGAGAAAGACTCGTTGTGCTTGAACTGCGGGCCCCCGTTCAGGCCGAGGCACGGGATGCCCATCACGGTGAACTCCACCGTCAATACATTGCCCTCCTGGCCGGACGGGTAGTCCCCAGGCGCGCGATACACAGTGCCCACCGAGCTGTCAGGGAAGGTTGCTGCGTAGAACTTCGCGGCCTCCACGGCGCCGTTGTCATACCAGAGACAAATCGTGTTCTTGCTGGTCATTTGCTTCTCCTTGGTTGAACAGAAACAAGGCATGCGCCCAAGGCGCAACCCTTGCCGGTGAAGGACCGCCAACTGCACTGGACGGCTCGTTGAGGGTCTGATCACTGGGCACGACGATCGAGACAGACCCAAATCGACATTCCCGGATTCTTTTTTTGGGATCCGGGCATTCCACGCGCCGACTCGCGCTGCCACCGCGTGACCGCAGGCGCCCCGCCGCCCACCGCGAAAGTCTGACGTCAGCTCCGCAGAAACAATGCCCCGAATGAAACCGAATTCGAACGTGTGCCGAGCCTGGGTTGCCGGCGCGCTGGCGCTCCTGATGACCGCGTGCGGCGGCGGTGGAAACGAAGATGCTCCTGCCGGCGATACGGCGAGCCCGGCGGCGAGCCCCCAGCCGCCGGCGGCCGGGGCCTGGGCACCCGCGCTGGCCGACACCTGGCAATGGCAGTTGCACGGCACGGTGAACACGTCGTACGCCGTTGCGGTGTACGACGTGGACCTGTTCGACACGCCGCAGGCCACGATCGATGCGCTCAAGGCCGCCGGCCGCCGCGTGGTGTGCTACTTCTCGGCGGGCAGCTCGGAAGACTGGCGCAGCGATTTCTCGCGCTTCAACGCTGCCGACATGGGCAACCCGCTCGACCAGTGGCCGGGCGAGCGTTGGCTGGACACGCGCTCGGCCAATGTGCGCACCATCATGCAGGCGCGGCTGGACCTGGCCGTGACCAAGCGTTGCGACGGCGTCGAGCCCGACAACATGGACGGCTATGCCAACCAGCCGGGCTTTGCACTCACGGCCGACACGCAGCTGGACTACAACCGCTTCATCGCCAACCAGGCCCGCGCGCGGGGCCTGGCGGTGGGGCTGAAGAACGACGTGGACCAGCTGGCCGCGCTGGAGCCCTACTTCGACTTCGCCGTCAACGAGCAATGCCACCAGCACGGCGAGTGCAGCGGCTACTCGGTGTTCACCACCCGCGCCAAGCCCGTGTTCAACGCCGAGTACGCGAGCAACTGGGTCACCGACGCCACCGCGCGTGCCCAGCTGTGTGCCTCCGCGCGCGCCGCCGGCCTGCGCACGCTGGTGCTGGCCGAGGCGCTGGATGACAGCGTGCGCTTCAGTTGCGACTGAAGCGCCAAGGCTCACTGGCAAGCCGCAGCCAGCGGGCAATGAGCGGTCGGGCCCGACCAGGTATCGATCACTCGCGAACGTGATGACGGCCGAACACGCACACTGCTTGCGTTGACTCCGCCGTGATGTGAGCGCAATGGCACATGGGCACATCGTGGTGCCCCGGCATGCGCGCGCTCAGCTCAATCCACCACGATGTCCAGCCCCTGCAGGTGGAAGTGCCTGGCCGACATGGGCGGGCCGCTGCCGATTGCGCGAACGTGACTTCGTCGGCGTACACGCTCGATCTGGCACAGCACGACTGACAAGTTGCACATCAAAATGTGCATCTGCCGCACCAAATGTCTAGAATACTGGTCAATGAAGACAGACTCCCTGTCCGTTCTCGACCGCCAGTTGCTGCTCCAACTCGGCGACCGGCTCAAATTGCTGCGCAAGTCGCAGGGGCTCAGCGCGGTCGAATTGGCCAGCCGTGTCGGCATATCGCGCACCACGCTCAGCGCGGTCGAGTCCGGCGACCCGGCCCCATCGATGGGCACCTATCTTCGTGTGATGTCGGCGCTTGGTGTGAGCGGCGAGCTGGCGCTGCTGGCTGGCGACACCCTGCAGCCACCGCCGCCAGGCTCGGCCGCAGCGCGGTCGCGGCGCAGCCGCCCCATCGTCCAGGTTCAAGTGACATCGGACTCGTCGCGTCACCGTGTTCAGGATCTGCAGAGCCTGGTACTGCATGAAGCAGCGGTACGCGCGATTCAACAAGACCCGGCACTGCGCGACAAGGCCCTGGAAACGCTAGGCCGCTGGATCCACCACAACGGGAATTCACGGTCCCTGAGCTTGTGGCGTGAATGGCAACGCATCTTGAAGGACAAGACCTGGAGAAAGGTGCTTGGCTCCACCCGTCGGGCTCAGGAACTGCGCCAGGCATCGCCGATCGTGACCATCCTTTCTGAAGAAGTCCGGCAGCAAGTGCTGCGGCAAGTGAACGACCTAAAGCAGGGCGTTGTCTATGGCGACCAGATGGAGCCGCAGCCGCGATGACCAGGGAAGAGCTCGAGCACATCATCCGCGCCAGCGCGGAGGTCACTCAGGCGTACGAGTTCGTCATCGTTGGGAGCCAGTCGATCCTCGTCCAAGGCGGCCGCCGGGCGCGAGAAGGACCGCGAGTTCTGCAAGGCGCTGCTCTCTTACGGGTACGTCTCGCCAGAGCAGGTCCTGCAGCTGGTTGCCCAGATGCCGCTGGACGACAAGGCCATGCGAGCCTTGCGCGCCACCATCCGCCGGTGGGCCAAGGCAACAGCAGGCGAATCGTGATCTTCCGACCGTCGCACCGCAGGGCTCGCCCCGTGCCCGAGCCCGCCGTGTGGGCGCTGCTGCCGGCCGGCGCGGCGGCCCTGGGTGCGCGAGGTTCGCGCCGGCGCGAGGTCACGCGCGGCGCGACAGCCGCTTCAGCGTCATAGACCCGCGGAAGACGCGTACGGGCGCCCCGCCCTCTCAGGCGCCGCCCCCGGGCAACCGGGTCTTCAGGCCGAACAGCTTCCCGTAGCGCAGCCCGATGTACGCGTGCTCGCGCATCAGCATCTCCACCCGCGCCGACTCACGCTGCTCGATGGCCTCGAACACCAGCTCGTGCTGCAGCTGCGCGAAGCGCAGCTTCTCGAACTCGCGGTCGAGCGCCTGCGGGTCGATGATGATCGAGTCGGCCGAGGCGAACGGCAGGTGGTTGTTGCGGGCGATCGCGTCGGCGATCACCGGGCTTTCGGTGGCGTCGACGATGGTGTCGTGGAACACCTTGTTGAGCTGGCTCCACGTGCCCACGTCTTCTTCGGTGAGGTGGCCCTTGGCGAGCAGGTTGCGCCCCTCTTCCACCGCGCCGGCCAGCCGCGCCCGCACCGCCTCGCTCATGCCGCGCTCGGCCAGCCGCCGCGCCGCCAGGCCTTCGAGCACGCCGCGCACTTCGAGCGCGCACAGCACGTCGTGGTCTGAGAACTCGCGCACCACGTAGCCGCGCTTGCCCGTCACCTGCAGCAGGCCTTCCTGCTCCAGCGTGCGAAACGCCAGCCGCACCGGCGTGCGCGACACCCCCAGCGCCTCGGCCACCGGGATCTCGGCCAGGCGCGTGCCGGCGGCGTAGTGCCCTTCGATGATCAGCTTGCGCAGCGTGGCGATCACGCTGCCGGAGTCTTCTGCGGCCATGCCCCTCCTATGCCTAGATTGGATCCAATTGACCGGAATATTTTGACTCAAACCGGCTCGAATGGCCATAATTGGATCCAATCAAGCCAACCATAACCACACCTGGAGACGACGACGATGTTCCCGAAGAACGCCTGGTACGTGGCCGCCACGCCCGACGAGATCGACGGCAAGCCCCTGGGCCGCAAGGTTTGCAACGAGCGGATCGTGTTCTACCGCGGCCCGGAGGGCCAGGTGGCGGCGCTCGAAGACTTCTGCCCGCACCGTGGCGCGCCGCTGTCGCTGGGCCGGGTGTGCGAAGGCAAGCTGGTGTGCGGCTACCACGGGCTCGAAATGGGTTGCGACGGCAAGACCATCGCCATGCCGGGCCAGCGGGTGCGGGGCTTCCCCGCGGTGCGCACCTACCCGGTGGTCGAGCGCCACGGCTTCATCTGGGTGTGGCCGGGTGACGCGAGCCAGGCCGATCCGGCGAAGATCCACCCGCTGCACTGGGCCGAGAGCCCGGAGTGGGCCTATGGCGGCGGGCTGTACCACATCGCCTGCGACTACCGCCTCATGATCGACAACCTGATGGACCTGACGCACGAGACCTACGTGCATGCCAACAGCATCGGCCAGAAGGAGATCGACGAGGCGGCGCCCACCACGAGGACGGAAGGCGACGAAGTGGTGACCAGCCGCTTCATGCACAACATCATCGCGCCGCCCTTCTGGAAGATGGCGCTGCGCGGCAACAACCTGCCCGATGACCAGCCGGTGGACCGCTGGCAGATCTGCCGCTTCTCGCCGCCCAGCCACGTGATGATCGAAGTGGGCGTGGCCCTGGCCGGCCACGGCGGCTACGACGCGCCGGCCGACAAGAAGGCCTCCAGCATCGTGGTCGACTTCATCACCCCCGAGACCGAGACCTCGATCTGGTACTTCTGGGGCATGGCGCGCACCTTCCAGCCGCACGACGCCGAGCTCACCGCGAAGATCCGCGAAGGCCAGGGCAAGATCTTCGGCGAAGACCTCGAGATGCTCGAGCGCCAGCAGAAGAACCTGCTCGCCTGGCCCGAGCGCAGCCTGCTCAAGCTCAACATCGACGCCGGCGGCGTGCAGTCGCGCCGCATCATCGACCGCCTGCTGGCCGAGGAGCGCGGCGACGGCATGGCGGCGGCAGCATGAACAACCTCGGCTTGAGCGTTCGAGTGGCCGGCAGGACGGTCGAAGCCACCGACATCTGCAGCTTCGAGCTGGTGGAAGTGAACGGCCGCGCGCTGCCGGCGTTTTCTGCCGGCTCGCACATCGACGTGCAGGCGGCCGACGGCGTGGTGCGCCAGTACTCGCTGTGCAACGACCCGAAGGAAACCCACCGCTACCTGATCGCGGTGCTGAAGGACGCCAACACCCGCGGCGGCTCGAAGGCGATGCATGAGCAGGTGAAGGTGGGCGACGTGCTGTCGATCAGCACGCCGAAGAACCACTTCCCGCTTGCGCATGAAGCGAAGCGCAGCCTGCTGCTGGCCGGCGGCATCGGCGTCACGCCCATCCTGTGCATGGCCGAGCGCCTGGCGGTGGCCGGGGCCGACTTCGAGATGCACTACTGCACCCGCTCGCCCGACCGCATGGCGTTCCGCCAGCGCATCGCGGCGGCGCCCTATGCGCCGCGGGTGCAGCTGCACTTCGACGACGGCGACGCCGCGCAGAAGCTCGACATCACCGCCCTGCTGCGCGCCCCGCAGCCGGGCGTGCACCTCTACGTGTGCGGGCCGAAGGGTTTCATGGATGCGGTGCTCTCCACCGCCCGCGCCCAGGGCTGGCCCGAGGCGCAGCTGCACTACGAGTTCTTCGGGGCCGAAGTGGTGAAGTCGGCCGACGACGCCAGCTTCGAGGTCAAGCTGGCGAGCTCGGGCAAGGTGGTGGTGGTGCCGAAGGACAAGACGGTGGTGCAGGCCCTGGCCGCGGCCGGCGTGGAGGTGCAGACCTCCTGCGAGCAGGGCGTGTGCGGCACCTGCCTCACCCGCGTGCTCGAAGGCGTGCCCGACCACAAGGACATGTACCTCACGCCGGAGGAGCAGGCCGCGAACGACCAGTTCACGCCCTGCTGCTCGCGCTCGAAGACACCGGTGCTGGTGCTCGACTTGTAGGCCTGCAGCGTCAGAACGGCTGCAGGTGGCGCTCTGCGGCCAGCGCGCCGATGCGTTGGCCCATCGCCGCGCCGGCGTCGACCGAGAAGCGGTAGTGCACGCCTTCGTAGACCCGCGCATCCGACACCTCGCGCACGAAGTCCTCGACCTGGCTCCAGCGCCGCGTGGCGCCCTTGGCAGTCGGGCTCGCGGTGGACAGCTCCGGCATCGCGGCATGGCCCACGTCAGCCTTCAGCACGGCAGCCACGGCGCCGGCCAGGACGGAGTGGCCGCTCGGGTATTCAGGGTGCATCGGGTTGTCGATCATCGGCGCCCAGCTCGCGTCGCGCGCCGTGCCGTCATGGCCGTCGGCATCGCCATTGCGGATGGCCGTCACCGGGCGCCAGAAGTTGTAGTGGTACTTGGCGTCGAACACGCTGATCAGCGCGTCGTCCATCGCCTGCGCGGCCGCGGCATACAGGCGCGCATTGCGGGCCGCGTCGCGCCCCGGCTGCAGCGCCACCGAACGCAGCACGCCGGTGTAGATGGGCGGCAGCGAGTATTCCCAGAACCGCGCGATCTCGGTCTGCTCGGCCGTGCGGCGCGTGCTGTTCTTCGAGCCCAGGGCCTTGATCTCGTTGTAGTCGCGCGCCCAGGTGTCGCTGGTGAGGGCCGGCGGCGGCGCCGGCCGGAACTGCGCCGCATGGGCCATGAGCCAGGGCTTGCGTTGCGGCCATTGCGAAGCGGCGGGCGTGACCGTGGGCACATAGCTCGCCGCCATGGTCTGCGGGCGATACGACTCGGGCGTGGCGGCGCCGTCGTCGGCACGTGCCTTGAGCACTGTGGCGGCGGCGCGTTCGCCGGCCGCGATGCCGGCGGCCCGGGCCGGGCTCTCGGCCATCGCTGCGAGGGCGGCCTGGTAGGCCGCGTCGATGGAGGCCTGCTGCGCCGGCAGCAGCTGGCTCAGCGTGGCGCGGTTGGCAGCGGCCACCGCCGCATCGAGCGAGGCGCGCGCGCCGGCGGCATTCACCGCCTCCAGCACGGCCGTCTGCACGATGGCCATGGCGCGCACGGCGGGCGGCGTGCCGAGCTTGGCCTCGACAATGATCTCGCCGGCCTTGACGTTCCAGTCGGTCACGGCGTCGGCATGGGCCGCCGGCAGGGCCGCGGCCAGCACGGCCGAGGCGAAGAGGATGCGTTGGGTCTGCATGGGTTCGGTCTTTCAGGTTCTTTCGTCAGGGAGGGGAGGCGTCGCCGCGGCCACTCAGCGCCGCGTGATCACCACTTCGAGGTATTCACCGGGCACCACCAGGGAGTCCTCGCCGGCGGTGTTCATCTCGTGGAGCAGGGCCACGATGTCGCGCTCCAGCGCCTGTTGGCCGGCCGTGTCGAGCGCGGCAAAGGCCTTGTGGGTGGGGCCGTAGTAGTCGCGGAACACCTGCACCCAGTGCGCAGCGCTGCCGTAGCGGAAGTTGAAGTGGCGGCGCTGCACCTGCATGCCGGCGGCCTGTGCGCCGAACAGCGCGTCGAGGTAGGCCTCGGTGCCCCACAGTGCGGGCGACTTCAACCCGGCAGGCGGCGGCAGGTGCGCACCGATCACCTTGAAGAGCCGGCCGATGAAGCCCTCGGGCGTCCAGTTGGCCAGGCCGATGCGGCCGCCCGGGCGCACCACGCGCAGCAGCTCGTTCGCGGCGCGCGGGTGGTCGGCGGTGAACATCACGCCATAGGTGGACAGCGCAGCATCGAACAGGCCGTCTTCGAACGGCAGCGCCTCGGCATCGGCCACCTGGAACTGCACCGGCAGGCCTTCGGCGCGGGCCCGTTCGCGGCCCTTGTCGAGCAGGGCCGGCACATAGTCGGTGGAGGTGACCAGCGCGAAGCGGCGGGCCGCGGCCAGCGTGGCGTTGCCGTTGCCGGCCGCCACGTCGAGCACGCGTTCGCCGGCCCGCACGTCGGCCGCCTCGGCCAGCGACTCGCCGACGATCTGCAAGGTGGTGCCGACCACGGCGAAGTCGCCGCTGGCCCAGGTGGCCTGCTGCCGCTGCTTGATGGCGGCGAGGTCGGGTTGGGCCGGGCGGCTTTCGAGTACCTGATTCATGGTGATTTCTCTCTCTCGGTGGGTGTCGTCGATCAGACGAGGGTGGCGGCCGCGACTGCACCTGCGGCCTGGGGGTTCGGTTGGGAGGTGGGTTGGCAGGCTGCGTGGCCGAGCAGGAACTGCACGACCAGCGGGTTGAACTGGGCGGCATGGGTGATGGGTCCCATGTGGCCCAGGCCATGCAGCACTTCATGGCGTGCCGTCGGCAGGCCCATGCGCAGCAGCTCGCCGATGCGCCGGGCCACCGCGGTGGTGCGCGAGCCGGTGGCAAACAGCATCGGCAGGCGCAGCTGCGCCAGTTGCTTCAGGCCCATCGGCTCGGCATACAGCGCATCGAAGTGCGACGCGACACACGGCATGCGCAGCGCGGCCGCCTCGCGCCGGGGCTGCGGAAGGGCCTGCCACGCGTCGGCGCCGGCCCAGTAGCTCATGAAGTGCTGGGCCGCCGCATGGGCACGGCCATCGGCCAGGCGGCTGCGCACGCCCTCCCCGAGCGCGAGCGCTTCCTCGGCTTCGCGGCGGCTGTGCAGGTCACCCTGGAGCAGCCGGAACAGCACCGGCTCGTAGGCCACCACGCTGCGCACCCGCCCGGGATACTGGGCGGCGAGCTTGAGCGCCACGGCGGCGCCGTAGGAATGGCCCACCACGTGCACGCTGCCGGCTTCGCGCCCGAGCTCGGCTGCCACCAGCGCCGCCTCGTCGGCCAGCGACAGCGACCGGTGGCCCGGCCAGTTGCCCTGCGCGCCGTGGCCGTGCAGCTCGACGGGCAGGCAGTGCATGTGCGGCTGCAGCTGCTGCACCAGCGCCTGCCACTGCCGGGCAGAACTGGCGCTCGAGTGCAGCAGCACCACGGTGGCGGGCTGTCGGGTCGGTGTGGGGGTCATCGCTGCTCCTGGATGGGTAGGTCCGAGGCAGCGGACTGTGCGCGGGGGGGCGTTCCGCGAGCGTTCCTCCCAGGGTATTCAGCCGCCTTTTGCAGCCGGCTGTGGCACGCCGCGCAGCCACGCCATCAGCGGCCCGTGGGCCACATCGCTCTCGACCGCGATGCGATGCACCAGCTCCGCCAGCGTCGCCGCAGCCGCCAGCCGCACCGTGGCGTCACCCGGCAGACCCCACCGTTGACGCCTCTCGCGGATGTCCTGCCGCTGGTGGGCGTTGATGGCGGGCTGGGCTTCGGCCAGCGCCAGCACGGCGTGCGCGCAATCGGCGTCGCCCTGGTGCACCAGCAGTTCGGCAAAGGCCACCAGGCCGGCCAGCTGCAGTGCCGGCCGCCCGATGGCCAGGGCCATTTCGAGCGCCGTGCGCAACTGCGCCCGCGCCTCTTCGCGTTGGCCCTGTTGCAAGGCGGTGCTCACCAGCAGCATGCGCAGCCAGGACTCGATGGCGCGGTTGCCGATGGCCTGTGCCACCTCGAGCGCCTGCCTGCCGTGCCGCTGCGCGGCCTCGACGTCGCCATCCTTCACGGCGAGTTCGGTCAGGTTGGCCAGCACCAGCCCCTTGGTGGCGACCAGGCCGTGCCGCTCGCACAGCACCAGGGCCGCCTTGAGGTTCACGATGCCGGCTGCATGGTCGCCCAGGTCCACCTGCAGCGCGCCGAGGTTGTTGAGGCACAGCGCCTCGCCGGCCGCGTCGCCCAGCTGCCGGTGCTGCACCAGCGACTGCATCGACATCTTCAGCGACTCGTCGAAGCGCCCGACGCCCTTCTCGACCAGGGCCAGGTTGTCGAGCAGCGCAGCCGCGTCGCGCGGGTACTGGCCGGGCGGCGACTCCTCCAGCGCCTGCTGGTAGTGCTGCCGCGCCTCGTCATGGCGGCCCAGGCGCAGGCAGCAGGCGCCCAGCACCTTGAAGGACTGCAGCCGCGCATCGCGGTCGCGCGACAAGCGCCTCGACGCGGCCAGCGCCCGCCG
This sequence comes from Methylibium rhizosphaerae, assembly GCF_006386545.1. Lineage (GTDB taxonomy): Bacteria > Pseudomonadota > Gammaproteobacteria > Burkholderiales > Burkholderiaceae_C > Pseudorivibacter > Pseudorivibacter rhizosphaerae. The sequence continues at coordinate 120,243 of NZ_SWAR01000027.1, forward strand.
CGCGCTCGCCTGCGCCTCGGGGTAGCGGTCCAGCCGGTATTCGCAATGCGCCGCTGCGCTCCACAACAGCGGCTCGATGCGGGACGGGTCGGCCTCGGAGGCGGCTCGCAGGAGCGCAAGGCCCTCGCCCAGGCGGCCGCGATGGTCGCAGTACTGCAGCAGCGCCATCGCGCTGCGGGTGAGCAGCTCGAACTGCCGCCGCGCCACCGCCCAGCCCCAGGCGGCGCGCAGGTTGTCGAACTCGGTGTCCACCTGCTTCAGCGCCTCGCGGTCGGCCCGCTCGATGGCAGCGAGCTGCTGCGCCAGCAGGCGATGGAAGTGCAACGCATGCGCGGACTCGGCTGCCTCGTGCGCATCGGGCTGGGCCTGCAGCCGCTGCCCGGCCAACTGCTGCACCAGCGGGTGCAGGAACAGGCGTGATGCTTCCTTGCGCAGCAGCGACTTGTCGGCCAGGGCCCGCAGCACCGGCAAGGAGGCCGATGCCACGGCCCGGGCGGCCTCGGCGGTGAAGCCGCCGCGAAACACCGACAGCCGCGCCAGCACCTCGCGTTCGAGCGGCGTGAGCAGCCGCCATGACTGCTCGAACACCATCTCGATGCTGGCATGGCGCTCGGCCTGCGCCGCGTCGGGCGCCTGCAGCAGCTCGACGCCCTGGCGCAGCTCGTCGGCGATGGACGCGCATGAGAGCACCCGTGTCCACGCCGCCGCCAGCTCCAGCGCCAAAGGAAGGCCGCCGACCTGCCGGCAGATGTCGACGATGGCCGCCGCCTCGGCTGCCGGCACGAGGCCGGGCTCGACCTGCCGCGCCGCGTTCACGAAGAGGCGTGCCGCATCGAAAGCTTCGAGGCGGTCTTCGTCTTCCTGCTCCGGGCACGGCAGGCCTTCGACCGGCAGCAGCCATTCGGCCGGCAGCGCGAGGCGCACCCGTGTGGTGACGAGAAGCTTGAGCCCGGGGCACTGCTGCAGCAGCGCAGCCAGCTGCGGCACGGCATCGGGGACGAGCTGTTCGAAGTTGTCGAGCACCAGCAGCATCTGCCGCTCGCGCAGGAAGGCGCTCACCTGCTCCAGCGGTTGTGCGCTGCCGGAGAGGCGCTGGCCCAGGTCGCGGGCGAGGCGCCCGCCCAGCTCGCCCGCAGAAGCCGTGCCTTCGAGTGCGACGAAGGCCACGCCATCGGCGAAGGCAGGCGCGACGTCCTGCAACGCGCGCCGGGCCAGGCGGGTCTTGCCCACGCCGCCGGGGCCGATGAGGCTGAGCAGGCGGCAGCCGTCCTGCGCGAGCTGCGAGGCGATGTGGCGCAACTCGACGGAGCGGCCGACGAAGGCATGGTCTTCCGCCGGGGCCGGCGCGAGGCCGGGCGGTTGAACGACCGGGGTGGCGGCCGCGCCCAGCGCGTCGTGCAGCGACTTGAGCGCCGCATCCGGCGCCAGACCCAGCTCCTGCTGGAGCCGCTGCGCAAAGGCCGCATAAGCCTGCCGCGCCCGCGTGCCCTGGCCGCTGCGAGCCAGCCAGTGCATGTGCGCCTGCAGGGCCGCCTCGTCGAGCGGGTCGACCTCGAGCAGGCGAGCAGACAGCTCCACCGCTTCGGCGGCTTCGCCCTCGGCGGCCAGTTGGGACAGCGCCGCGGCCCGCCAGGCGGTGCGCAGGCGATCGCGCTCGAAGCCCAGCCAGCTGGTCCAGGCTTCGCTGGCATCGTCTTCGAAGCCGGCCAGCAACTCCCCGCGGCGCAGGCGCAGGGCTTGGGCGAGCCGCTGCTCGCGCAGGGCCGTCTCGAACTCGGCCACATCGGTCGTTGCATCGACCACCCGCATGGCATGGCCCTGCGATTCGACACATCGCCCCCAGGGCAGCTCCTGCAAGCGGAACAGTGCCTTGCGAAGGTTCGACGAGGCGAGCTTGCCGGGCTGGTCGGGCCACAGCATCGCCGCCACGTCGGCACGCGCGACCCAGCCGCCCTTCAGCGCCAGGAACACCAGGACCTGATGGCGGCGCTCGAAAGGCAGCGCGAGCGGCGTGCCTGCGCCGTGGTCGACGGCGGCATCGACGTCGACCTGCGGGGTGCCGAACAACTGCAGGCGGACAGGCATTGCCAGGGGACCTCCGCTTCGAAAGGAGCGGGCAGCATGCGCGTTTCGGCGGGTGCCTGCAACAACTCGTGGCACGGTGCGGTGAACTTGCCGCCCGCCGGCACCTGCTCGTGTTCACCTGGCTGGCTTGGCTGGCAGCGTTGCTCTCCAAGAAGGCCATCGAATGAACCGGGGACTCGCCGGAGCATCGCGTTCAGCATGGTCGCGGCTCATCCACGCCTGTGCGTTCGAGCACACTATTTCCTCTGCGACAGCCCCCCGCCGAACCGCAGTGGTTTCGCCAGAAGTCGGTCGGGACTTCCAGCTTCGGATGGCTCATCGTTCGCCCCTTCGCGGACGGCCTGTACAGGCGGCCCCGTTCAAGCTAGGAACCCTATGAACTTCCATCGAAAGACTCGCATCGCTGCGGCTGTCGCCGCCCTGGCAACTGTCCTGCCGGCGGTTGCCGCCGAAGAAGAACCGAACCAGCCCACCGAGCTGCAGCGCGTGCTGGTCACCGGCTCGAACATCAAGCGCATCGACGTCGAGACTTCCGATCCGGTCACGATCATCCGCCGCTCCGACATCGAACGCTCCGGTGCCTCGACGGTGGTGGACCTGCTGAAGTCGCTGCCCTGGACCACCGATTCCCTGAACGACAAGACCGGCGGGAATTCGTTTGCCAGCGGTGCATCTTCCGCCTCGCTGCGCCACATGGGCAAGCAATCGACCCTCGTGCTGCTCAACGGTCGCCGCGTCGCACCGTTCGCGCTCGTGGACTTCCAGGACTACTTCACGAACGTGGATGCGCTGCCGCTGAATGCCATCGAGCGGATCGAGATACTGAAGAACGGCGCCTCCGCCATCTACGGCTCGGACGCCGTGGCCGGCGTGATCAACGTGATCACCCGCGAGGACTACCAGGGCTTCGAACTCGGCGCCGACACGCAGAAGTCCTTGAACAGCCGCTCGTTCGGAGAAACCGGCCTTCACGCCGCGGCCGGCGTGGGCAACATGCAATCCGACGGTTTCAACCTGACCGCGTCGCTGGAGCACTACCACCGCGAAGGGGTCACGTGGCGCGAGGTGATCGATCACGCCCCGGAACGTTGGCGTGGGCGCCTGCCTCAGGGTCAGGACCAGCTTTCGGTCTACAGCTCGCCGGGCAACCTCAGCCGGCTCGACGGCAGCAACTGGCATGCAGTGGCCGGGTGCGATGCCAGCCAGATGAGCGACGGCCTGTGCTGGTACGACCGATACAAGGACATGGAAGCCCAGCCGTCCGCCGATCGCACCAGCCTGCTGGTGTCGTTCAAGGCCGCCGTCACGGCGGACGTCACCGCGTTCGGGGACTTCATCGGCACCCGCACGAAGACCACCTACAGGCTCGATCGGCCGACCTACTCGAGCGCGGACCGGCCACTGCTCTGGGCCAACCCCAGCACGGCCCAACTGGACTCCTTCCACTCCTTCGCGCTGCCTGCCACCCACCCGCTGAACGATACCGGCGAGGACGCGGTGCTCACCTACCGCTTCGCCGATGTCAACCCGAAGCAGGACACCAGGAGCCAGAACTACCGCCTGGTCACGGGCCTGCGCGGCAACACCAACGGCTACGACTGGGAAACGGCCCTGACCTTCGCACGCTCGACCACCGACCTGCAGGATCGCGGCACGAGCTACAGCCGCAGCGGCTTCAGCCGGATGATCGGGGGCACCACCAACCTGAGCGATCCGGCTTCGCCCGTCGATCCGAACTTCTTCAACCAGCCGGGCGGCTATCGCATCGGCCAGCAGAACAGCCCCGAAGTGCTGAACGCCCTGTTTCCGCTGCTTGGCTCTCGCGGCAAGCTGACCCAGGTCGCGGTCGACGGCAGGATCTCCGGTCAGCTGGGTGACCTTCCGGCGGGGCCGATCAGCTTCGCGACCGGCTACGACCTGCGCCATGAGAGGTCGGTCATCGCGTCCACCAGCAACATCCTGAGCGGTGACATCGTGGCCTACGGGGCAGGCGAGACCGACGGTGCCCGCACTTACGGCGCGGTGTTCGGCGAGCTCATCCTGCCGGTGACGCAAAACCTGGAGAGCCAGCTGGCCACCCGCGTCGACAAGTTCCCCGGCTTCGGCGCGCACCTCTCGCCCAAGGTCGGCCTGCGCTTCCAGCCCACCAAGGACCTGCTGCTGCGTGCCACCGCCGAGAGCGGGTTCCGCGCTCCCAACCTGACCGAGGCAGCGCCCTCCACGCGGACGGCGTTCGAGGGTGCGACCGATCCCCTTCGCTGCCCCGGCGCACAGGCCTATGCGAACGACCTGAGAGCCCAGGCGGAGAGCCTCCCGGCGTCCGACCCCCAGAGGGCCGAGCTGCGGGCGACCGCCGACCAGGCGGTGAGCAACGAGTGCGCGGCCAATGTGGTGGGCGTGTCCCGGCACAACCCGGCCCTGAAGCCGGAAGTGTCGCGTGGCTACTCGCTGGGCCTGCTGTTCGAGCCGCTGCACGACACAAGCTTCACCCTGGACTACTGGAATCTGCAGCGCAAGAACGAGATCGGGCTGCGCAGCGTCTCGGACATCGTGAACGGGACCGGCCAGATCGCCCCCGGCGCGACGATCAACCGCGACTCGCTCGACAACGACCCCACGTTCACCTCGGCGCAGCTGCAGCAGCAGTACGGCATCACGGCCGGCGCGCTGACCGGTGTCATGCGGCAGTTCGAGAACACGACGCGCACACGCACCGACGGCATCGACATCGGAGCGAAGACACGCATCGGCACGCCGATCGGCAGCCTGGAGCTGAACCTGCTCGGCACGTGGCTCCACCGCTTCCAGCGCTACACCAGCACTGCCGGGTATGGAGACAACCTGGCCGGCCAGTACGGCTTCTCGCGCTGGAGCGCGAACCTGAGCGGTGCGCTGACCAGCGGTGCCTTCGTCAACGGACTGAAGCTGACCTACCGCAGCGGCACCAAGCTGCAGGACGACGCCTCTGACGCCGTCTGGACGACGCAAGGCTGCGCCGACAACTTCACCTTGTCAGCCGCCGAGTGCCGGGTGGGCTCCTACGTTCGGACCGACTACTTCGTCGCCTACAGCGGCATTCGCAACGTGACCCTCGGCGCGTACGTGACGAACCTGTTCAACCGGGCCACGCCGTTCGATCGCAAGGCGTTCTACTACGCGGGCGACCAGACGCCACCGGTCGAGGACGTCCAAGGCCGCACGCTGCGCCTGGCCCTGGACTACAAGTTCTTCTGACGAGCAGCCGGGAGGCCGACATCCCCGGATCGGCCTCTTGTCCATCGATCCTCCAGAGCCAGCATGGGTCCATCGCGTTTTGCCGCTCCGTCTCGCGTGCCGTGCATGCTGTACTGCGCGCTGCTCCTGGGCGCCGGCGGCCTGCAGCCGGCCGCCGCCCAGTCCGACCCTTCGACGGACCCCAGGTTCGCCGAAGCCGCCGAGCGAGCGCGCCTCGAAGGCGACAAGGTCTTCCGGCGGATCTTGATCAACGGACAGTTGCCCAAACGGGCCGGGCAGGCCGCTGCAGAGCCGGCGGCGGCAGCAGCGGCAAGGCGCACCGCGAACCCTCCTCCTGGCAAGGCAGCAGCTCCAACGGCTGCTGCAGCACGCCAGCAGACTGCGAACGCGGAAGCTCCATCGCGGACGACCGGACCCTCGGCCTCACCCGTGGCCCGGTTGTCCGCCGCGCCGTCCTCTGCTGCCGCTTCGGCGCCAAAGCCGCCGGGTGCAGCATCAGCCCCGCCTGCCGATGTGCCGGCGACTGCGACTCGCCCGCTCACGGCCGAGGCCCGCCCAGACACTTCGGACGGCCCTGCGGCCACCACGGCACAGGCAGCCGCGCCCGAACAGGAGCAGCCGCTGATCCTGGTTCATCAGGTGGACCCTGACTTCCCGGTCGCCATCGTGCGGCGCCAGAAGAAAGGCGCAGTGACGGTCCGCTTCGAGGTGCAGCTCGACGGCAGCGTGAACCAGCCCGAGGTGATCAGAAGCAGCAATCCGCGGCTGAACCCGGCCGCGCTCGCGGCAGTGGCTCAATGGAAGTTCGAAGCCTTGCTGCGGCCGCAGACCGCCTCGGCGGAACTGGCGTTCGACTTGCACCAGTCGTTCGACCAATAAGGCGGCTCCCGAAGGAGAAACAAAAAAGCCAGCAAGTTCGACGACTTGCTGGCTTTCTGTTTTGGTGGGCGGTGCAGGGTTCGAACCTGCGACCCCTGCCGTGTGAACCCAAGTGACAGACATCGGCCACAGTGGTTTACGAGGGGAGCGACCGCCACGGACCGCCCGAAAACGCGCCTGTCGGACCAACTTTTACACCGGAATTTACACCGGGCTACGACGTTCAATCCTGCAGCGCCTGCTGAAGGCGCCAGCCGCATCCCGACTACCAAGTGCCGCTGTGCAGCGTTCTCGGTCGCTCGGGCGCGAAGGCCGGACTGACGCTGGCCGCTATCAAGCAGTCGCTGAGACTAGCGACCGCGCACGGAACGAAGGTCAGCAGTACGAGCTACAGCGGTCGTGGGCCTACAGCGTAGCCCTCAGCGCCGCGGCCGACTGCTTCTCTTCGTTCTGAACTTGCGCTGGCGACCCTGAAGAGACATCCGCTGTGCTGATCTCGGCGCCCCGAAGCAGCCGTTCGGACCCACACCGAGGCCCCCGAAGTTGGCCCAGCAGCGGAGGGCACCCATCGGCAGGCAGAACTCCGCGCGATTGAGGCGCCGGACAGACGAGGCCGACAGCGGCGCGGTCACGCTGATTCAACGATTTGGATCTGCGGCCAATCTCAACATTCACCTCCACTGCGTGGTGCTGGACGGCGTGTACCGGCGCGGCACCGACGGCGCGCCGGCATTCGTCGAAGTACCTGCGCCGACCGACGCAGCGCGGCAGACGGTGTTGCACAAGATCATCACACGCATGATGACGCTGTCACCCGCAGGGGGGTGTGGGTCGAAGAGGAGGGTTCGACCTACATGGCCGACAACGATGCTGATTCGGACGAGGCCCGCGCGCTCAGGCCGCTCCAGGCCGCAGCGTGTACATACCGCATCGCCTTCGGCCCTCGCGCCGGGCTGAAGATGTTGACTCTACGAGGTGCGATGCCACGTGAAACCGTAGCGAGCCAGCCCCGGTGCGCCGACATCGACGGACTCAGCTTGTACGCCGCGGTGCGAGTCGAAGCATGCGACCGCAGGCCTTAGGGCCTAGACGCCGTTCTCCCCCTTGCGCCGCGCCAGCTCAGCGATCCGGCGGACGCCTGAGGCGCGGGCTCGTCCTCAATGCGCATGAGGCGCCCGCAATGGCGGGCACACACAATGGGCTTGCCTGTCCCCCCATCCGTTCGTAGGAGGTGCTCATGAGCCTGACCGAATCGCAAGCGGTCTTTGCCAGCGTGCACGAGACCGCGATCAACGACTTCGTGGCCGCCTTCTGCAGGGCGCGGCCCCGCTACCTGAACTACGGTTCGCCGGCCTTCACGCCCATCACGACCGTTGCCGAAACCCAGATGGACGCGATTGCCTTTCCGGGCTTGGCCGGCGGCATCGAGTGGCGATTGCGGCTCGGCATTCCGACAATCGACCTGTTCAAGCAAAGCCATCCCCTGCCCCCCGAGCTGGCGCTCGGCCCCGGCCAGTTCAGCCTCCAAACCGAGGCGGAGCTCTGCATCGAGTGCCGCAAGATCCGCATCGATCCCAAGCCGCCGCGCCCGCCGCGCGGCAAGGACAACCCCAACGAGCCGCCGCGCGACGACCGGCCGCATCCGATCGCCGAGCTCACCTGTTTCCGTGTCCGTGTCTTCGCGATCGGGCACCTGGAGCAGGTCGTCACGACGACCGGCGAGGATGCGATTGCCTTTGCCGTCGACGCGGTCGAGATCGTGGACATCCAGCCGGCCGAGCTTGAGAGTTTCCTCGAGTGCTTGCTGTTCATGATCCTGCAAGCCGTGCTGGCCGGCATACGCCTGCCGCTCAGCGCGCTCCGGGCCGACGCGTTCCCGCTCGCGCTAACCGTCGGCCCAGTGATCGAAGACGATCAGATCAAGGCACGCGGAACCCTCTGATCCCACGTACTCCGGGAGAGCAGCCATGCCCGAAATCATTGCAGCGGTGGACGAAACCAGCGCCAACAGCCTGATCGACACCGCGATCGGAGCGATCCCGCCGCAGTCGGCCAGCGGATCGAGCAGCCTCGGCCCGTTCGTCGTCACGTATGGCGTGAGCGCGACGCTGGTGAGCGGCGATGTCGACCTGCGGGCGCCCGACATCATCGGCCTGCGCGATGTACGCGTGAACTTCACGCTCAACTTCAGCTTCGGCTTCGACCTGAGCACGATCCTGCCCGACTTCTGCCTGCCGCAAGTCTGCGTCCGCATCCCCTGCGTCGGTCGGGTGTGCACGCCGCGCATCTGCATCGACTGGCCGACCATCGCGATCCCCGTCTCGTTCAGCGACTTCGTCGAGGCCGATGGCGACTTCCGCCTGCTGGCAACGCTGAACAGCGGCGTGTGGAAGGTCGAAGCCCAGATCGTCGGCCTGCCGAGCTTGCGGTTCGGACTCGCGACGGGAGCGCTGCTGCTCGCGATCGGCGCGGCCGCAGCTCTGGTCCTCGCGCCGATCCCGTTCATCGGGCCCTTCCTGGCGATCGCGGTCAACGCGATCCTGCTCGCGATCGGCATTGCCGGTGTGACGGGTCTGCTTGGCCCGATTCTCACCCCGTTCGTCAGCGGCCTGCGGATCCCGATCCATGAGGTTCCGCAAGTCTTCGAAGTGCTGCCGATCGAGGGGCCCGTCGATCCGCGCGTCACCGTCACGATCGACGCCATCGCTGCCGAAGTGCGCACCAGCGACGAGGACGAACTTGTCATCACCGCCGACATCTCCGCCTGAAGGAGCAACAAATGCTTGAACCCGCTTCCTCGCGCATCTCCGCCAAGCCCGGCTGCTGCGAGCCCGAATCCAACACGCCCTCGCGCGCCATCGGACTCAACGTGCTCGACAGCCGCGCGATCGGCCGGGCGAGTTGCTTCGCACAGCGCTTCATGCGGCCCGGCGTGTACGAGTACGTCGTCGTGCCCGGCCACGGCCATGCGCTCGCGGCCGAATATCCGTTCCGCGTCGTCGTCGACGAAGAGAAGGGGCGAGAGATGACGCAGCACGACGTGCTGGTGAAGGATGCCACGCGTGGCTTCGACGTCGACCGACGGGAAGTCCGGATCAACACAGGTGACCTGGTGCTGTGGAGCGGCGCCGGGCGCACTACCGCGGCCTTCGCTGTCGTCGGCGAGCACGACTTCTTCAGCAGCGCGCGGATGGTGAACGAGTGCGGCTACAGCCACGCCTTCGGCGCGGCCGGCGAGTATCGCTGGATCGACGCCCATGGCAGCGGCATCGGCGGTGTCGTGCGCGTCCGCAACCCCCAGGCCGACGATCCCAAGGCGTTCGCCGAATGGCAGCGCGCGCTCGGCGATGGCGCGCTCGTCATGATCCAGGACGGCAAGGTCGACCGGCAGGAGATCGACATCATGACGAGCCAGACCGTGTTCTTCGCCGTCGTCACCGGCCCCGGCATCTCGATCACCGACGCCCGGCTGCTCGACATCAGCCGGCGTTGAGCAGCATCGAATCGTCCATCGCGATGGGGAGACGATCCGGCGCCGCGCTACCCATATTGCACTGACCGACAAGCTACGCGTGGGCGCCAATGTCGGCCCGAAAGGCACGAGATCACATCACGGCCGTTGCAGTTGAGTGCCTTGTCGTGGCCACGCGCTTCATGACCCATTGCCGAGTTCGACGCCTTCCTCGAATGCGGCATCCTGGCGCACGGCTTTCTGAGGCTTCGCTGCGGTGACTGCTGGCACGACAAGCTGGTCGCCTTCAGTTGCAAGCGCCGCGGGTTCTGCCAGTCATGCGGCGCCCGGCGCGTGGCACAGACGGCGGCGAACCTGGTGGACCTTCCCCACGTGCCGGTGCGCCAGTGGGTGCCGTCGCCGCCGATCCCGTTGCGCCTTCGGGCGGACCGGTCTCGAGGCCGACGAAGCCCCAGCGGCGCGGTCACGTTGATCCAGCGCCTTGGCTCGGCGGTGGCCAACCTCAACATCCACCTGAACTGCCTGGTGATGGACGGCGTGTACAGGCGCGGTGCCGAAGGCGAGCCCGTGTTTGGCGAGGTGCCCGCGCATAGCGACGAAAAGCTGCAGGCGGTGCTGCACAAGATCATCACCCGCATCATGAAGCTGCTCACCCGTCGGGGGGTACTCATCGAAGAGCAGGGCCAAACCTATGTGTGTCATGCGCGGTTCTCGCCTTCGTTCGACAGTAGTTGTCGTGAATGACAGACGCGTTTATGTACTCGCCTTCGAATGGTCCCCCAATGAACGACCAAAAGAACTGAGGGATTGCCGCACCATCCACTTCTGTTTGTGCTGGCGCTACCCATTGCAGGCCATTTGGGTCGTCAAATCTGAAGTCGTTCTGCAACCTAAACGTTGGTCGAGGCTTTGCTTCAACGTTGAAGACGCCGCGGAGCTCGTCCAAGAACTTGCCAAAGTACTCCTGAGAGAGAGCGGCTGAAGGAATGGCAGCAGGAAACACTGTGAGCACAAGCGAACGAGCCCTGTTCATGGTGTCCTCCTAAGTGTCTGTCGTGGCCTCTGCGATGCCTAGCATTGGGGTTGCGCGGACTACCGGACTACAACAGCGCAACTTGCAGCGGCCTGCGGTACTGACCAAGATTTCCCTTCGATCACGCATTCAGCGCGGGCGCTGTTCGTTGATCAACCTTGCGCACCCGCGCAAGCCTTGCGCACTGGCTGTAGGCCAACACTCGCTGGTCCGCGCCGGTGCGCCTGAGCCTCATGAATGCGACGTCTCGCTGTGACTATTGGCGCCCGACGTTCGGCTGTCGATGCTCGGCTGAGCCGCCGTGAGCCTGTGAACGCAACGACGGCGTTCTGGAAGAGCTGAGCGCAGATGGTCATGCGGCCCCAAGGGCAGGATTGCACTTGCGGCGGCGATGGCGGACAACGATGGCCATCACCAGTCCAAGTCCCCACATTGAGTAGGTCGCGGCCTCCGGCACTGGAGCAGCCACGCTGAATCGAACGTTATCCAGGGCCAGAACACTTGGAACGGTCCCCTCGAGGCGCTCTGAAAGCGCGAAGCCGATCCAGTACAACCCGGGCCCGGGAACCGAGATTGACCTGCTGTGCCAGCCCGTCTCGAGGTTCATTCCCCCGCAATAGCCGCCCTCTAGCCCTTCCGTGTAGTAGCGCGAACAGAGGTCGACGCCACTTGTCATGAACGATCCGGAAAACGATTCGTAGTAGTAGAACCAATCATTCTGACGGTACGTTCCATCGTCGGACCAAAGCGAAAAGTAGGCCGTATCGTCTACCCCAATCTTGTCCCAGTCGAAAGTGAGTTCGCCGGCCTGGGGCGCGTAGAAACTCGTCCTGATCGCGCCGCTCTCTCCTACGCCGGCTGCTGTCCAGTAGGGAATCGGGGGCATCGATTCCAGGAAGCTCCTTCGGTCAGTTGGCAAGCCCAGAAACTCACGGGAGAAGGAAACGTCTGGGCTCGACACACCTGAGTAGGGGTGCTCATTGGTCGTGGTGTCGCATGGCCAAGAGCGACCGGCCGGGGCGCCTTCTAGCGGAGGATTGAGGCGGTCGCACATGGTCGAGATGAACGCCATGTTGGGGCCCTGCGTTGGATCCAGACCAATCGTCGAGGTCTGGATGGATACGTCACCCATGTAGCCCCAGTCGCCCAGCCCCTGTTCAAAACCACTCAACACCCTGGCTTGGACAGGTGCAGACAAGGCAACGGTGCCGACCGCAACTGCAATGACAAGCGAGCTTGTCTTCATGACGCGACCCTCCGCACAGTTTTGACAGGTTCGAAATCGCGACTCCTGACTTTCCGCGTCAGCTGCTCGTTCTGTAACCCCGCAAATCGGTGGATCCCCGCGGCGGCAGATGGCGGATGGTCAGTTCGGTGATCTTCATCGGCAGGAAGAATCACCCAACGGCCGATGCTGCCGAGGCGGGAATCGCTGGCGGGACAGCCTTGTCTCTTAGGTGCCGGGCTTCCTTCAGGCGCGTCTGCTGATACTCGACCTTGCATTCGTTGAACTCAACCTGCGGCGAGTTCTCATGCTTGCGCAGGACCATAGAGGCGCGTTGTTTGCAAGCATGCCCAACAAAGCGTCTCCAACTTGTCTGCAGCAGATCGAAGGACGCATGGCGCTGTTCCGGCAAGGACTTCTTCACCGTCGCAACGTATTGCTCCACGAATCGGTCGGTTCTTGCGGCCTTTTGCATGGAGGCCTTCAACCTTATGTCCCACTTGCAGGTGTTGTCCTCGGGGCCGCACCTTCTTTCTGCCTGCGCCGCGCGCCTGTCGACGTCTTTTAGCACGTGGTCGCGCGTCGGCTCAGCGGCGATAGCAGGTATCGCCAGCGCAAGGAAGGTCCCTATGGAGAAGAACACCTCCTTCATCGGATGGGCACAAGCGGCTCGGAAGCCGCTCCATACTGAAGGTTGAGGTTGGTGACATGCTCCATGCGGCCGTCAGAGAATTCTTTCCGCCGTCCGGTCACCGCGTTGATCCACAAATTCTCAGACACCCTAAAGCTGAGCCCTACTGCGTGTTGATCGCGGTGGGAGCTAGTTCCTTCACTTCGGGCTGAAGTGCGCGAGGTTTCCAAGAACAGGGCCCGACGCGCGGACCCGTAGGTAAGACGTGCACCCAGTAGCGTCTGAGTCTCCTCTGCAAGCTCGCCCCCCGCTGATAGATCGAGCTTTGATGCGCCGCTGACCCGCCGCGCGTGCACAGTCAGCATTGCGCCTCGCTCCCAGCGCGACGCGGTGTGCTGCTCGCTGCATCCTTGCGGGCCTGGCGTAATGCAATCGTAGAAGCCGCTGTCAGAGCCCAGCGTGCGCCGCAGCGCCGCTAGCCCTTCGAACCCATATTGCGCTGAGAGCCACCACCCAGTGCCGAATTGCAACCGCCGCTGCTCGCCGTCCGACTCGCGGCCCCGGCCCGTCATCACTCCGACTGCAAGACGTGACCGGTTCCACAGTTGCGGCTCGCGCGCCGCCAAGCACGCCTTGTACTCCTTGGCTGCCAAGTCGTCCTGAAGTTCATCCTCGGGGGCGAAGTCGCTGGTTGAGCCGTCGGCTGGGATCGGGACGCCGCCGTCCGGAAGCGGCTTTGAGCGGGCTCGCTCCAACATGCCGGCCTGGACGCGGTTGATGCACTGCTGGAGACCGTAGGAATACGCCGGGTCGCCGAGGTCAGCCAACACAACGGACAGCGACAGTCCTGTGGCCGTAATCTCCGCTTCGTCGACCTTACGTTTGCCGGATGCCAGGCCCAGCGTCGTCTTGGTGAGGGCCCGGAACCACGAGTTGCTCCGGTACTCGCGGAAGCTCAACTTGCCACCGCGGACGATGTAGTACGGCGTGAACTCGACCGCGCCGTTAGGTTTGCCGGTGCCATTGAAGAGCCCGGACACCCCAGCTTCGAACTCGCGCCGATTCTTGGGCATCAGCACGCTGTCCGCGCTTAGGCCGACATGGGTGGCGGCAGGCGATGTGGGTATGCTGAGGTCCGCGGTGAATTCGGCCAACTGGTCCTTCAGCGACTTGTCTTCGGCGTCAGCCGGCGCGGCGACGCCAAGCCCGAGCAAAGCAAGCCCACTCGCAAGTGTTCGGAGGAGTGCTGACGTAGGCATAAGGATGGCCTCATGCAAGGTTTAGCGTCATCGAGAAGGTCTTGGGGGCGCCGGCTGCGTTGCCACGCTTCTTGAAGGAGCGTGGACTGCCAGGTATGTCGGAATGGGTCAGTTCAATGGCAACTTCAAACTGTCCGTTGCCAACCAAAGGCACGACTACAAAGATCAGCCGCAGTTGCGCTTTCCCGGAGACCTTGCGCCCAGTTAGTTCGACGCACTGCCGTTCCAGATGTGCGTCGACAATTGTTTGGTCGCCCTCCTGGCTGGTTCGCCCATCGACGAACAACGTGGCACTAACATCGACATCGGCCCCACCGTTGGCAACGGCGCACACCTGCAAGGGAGTGGATCGGAAGTCGGCCATGGCAGCATCCTTTTCACTGACGCCGCGCAGCGTATGTTCGGATGGTCTTAAGGGCATCCACAAGGTGGATGACGCCGGATCTGCCGCAAGTTCCGCCCGTGGCGAACGTTGAGCGTCCGCTGTTCGGACTGATCACCGCTGGCTTCACCCGGCCGCTTTGGGTCGGGTGCGTAAGTAGGTCGACCAGACAAGCCGTCATGCGGCCGACGTGCGATCCGAGGTGGCGTCCGGTCAACGTTTGAATGTCAGCAGCACGCTCAGGACCGGTCGGCCGCAAGGTACGACACCGATGACGCCATTGACCGCGATGTGCCCGACACGGTGAACACACCGGTCAAGGTCGACTCCAGCCGGGCCGAAAGGCAAGTCCATGGCTGATTCTGTTGAATCGTGCCGCGCACTCGTGGCCATCTGCGGCGTGACGCCGCCCACTCTCGGCCGTACATGCAGCCGCATGTGTCTGCGAAGGTAGATCTGGTTCATCTGTGCCCCCAGAAACAGGATCGCCTGCTGAGGCGAAGCGGCGTCACCCGGCGGTCCCCGCAGCGTCTACGGCCGAGACAGTTCTGGCGGCGCTGTCTTCGTAGTCCTGGCGGCTTCGGGTTGGCTGCCTGGCTCATGTTCAACCTGCATCGCCCACGCAACATCTGAATTGGGGAGGCGCCGCGTTTCTCCAAGGACTACGCTGTCTCGCTCGTCGCCCGCGGTTCACAAAGGGATGCAGGCCTGCGTGTGGCCCAGCTTCCGGCTGCGGGCGGATGCCAGTTGCGGAGGGACCCATGGCAGGCAATCGCCCGGAAGCAGGTATCGAACCCAAAAGCATGAGCGCGCACTACCAGCGTCGCAGGGAAGTGCTCGCGGACAAGGAGGGCCTGTCAGCCCGACCATGGGGACTGGCGCTCTCCGGCGGTGGTATCCGCAGCGCGACGTTTTGCTTTGGTTTGCTAAAGGCATTGGCGAGGAACGATCTCTTCCGTCGTTTCGACATACTTTCGACGGTGTCGGGCGGTGGCTACATCGGGTCTGCCGTTGGCAGGCTGTTTCATGAATCCGGCAGCACCCCCGAGCGTGTCCAAGCGGCACTTGCTGACGCCGGTACGCGGCCGTTCGGCGTGTGGCTGCGGGCCAATGGGCGATACCTGATCCCGCGAGGCACGAAGGACCTCATCTTCGCAATCGCCAACTTTGGTCGGAACCTCGTCGGCATTCACATCGAACTAGCGTTCCTCTCGCTGCTTCTTGGCGGTTTCCTGGTCGGGTTGGATTTGGTGGTTTGGGAGTGGGCCAATTGCATCTTCCAATCTGGCCAGTGCTGGCGGCCCGGGTGGATAGACGTTGACGTCCTCGCGCTCCTATCGGGCCCACCACCGATCTGGCTCTTCCTGCCTTTTGTGGCATGGGTCGGGACTGCGCTTGCCTGCGCCTACTGGGTACTACCAGCCCGCAAAGGAGATAGCTGGGTCGTGCAGCCTCTGGTGACAGCCGCGTTGGCAGTGACTGGCATCGTCCTGCTGGTCAGGCACGCGACATCCGCCCTGTCAGGACTACCGCACATCACCGGCACGCTCGAGTTGCCGGGCGAACTTGTAGTAACGGCTGTGGCGCTGCTCCTGGCATGGATCGCCGGCATCGCCATTGCTACTTGTCTGGCATTCAGCGGCAAGGAACAGGACCGCGTCCGCAATCGGCTGACCGCCTCACTGTCGGTAACGCTGAGCGTGGGTCTCATCGTGGCTGGACTCGGCGTAGCGGACTACTTGGCATGGTCCATCGGGAACATCGACGCGGCAAAGCAGGGGACGTTCGGAGCGGCACTGGCGCTCGCGGTGGTCGCGCTGCGAGCGGCATTGCCCAAGATCGCCGATCTTCCAAAGAGCCTAACGCCCGGCACGAGGAGGAGCGTCCTGTGGCTGATCAACATTGCCGGGCTGCTGCTGCTCGCGCTGGTAGTCATCTTCTGGATGAGCTGGGTGCACAGGGCAACGTCGGATGTCTTGTTCGTAAGGCGGCCGCCGGAACTCAGGTTTCAGCCGTCCTATGAGGCGCTACTTTGGATCGTCATACCGCCAGTGCTGTTGGTACTCGCCTCCCTTCGAAATCGGGACTTCTTGAACCGCTCGTCGCTGTTCACGTTCTACCGAGCTCGACTTGTTCGAAGCTATCTGGGCGCCGCCAACCCCGGCCGCTTCGAAGCGGCCGATAGCGGCGGAAGCTGCGTTGACAAGGCCCGGGTCGGAGCGCCCAAGGTGCTCGTCGCCAGTGTGCACGCAAAGGACGATGTCGCCATGGAGAGGTATCAGCCTCACATGCAAGGCGGGCCGGTCCACCTGATCAATGTGTGTGTCAACCAGACGCGGGATCCAAGGGGTGGCCTGTTCAATCAGGATCGCAAGGGCCTCCTCCTCACGGTCGGGCCCAACGGCCAGATGTGCACCACGCCGAACGTATGGCGGTTTCCGCAGGACAAGGCCCGCCTCACCCTCGGTTCGTGGATGGCCATCTCTGGCGCGGCGGTCGCACCCGGCCTGGGCTCATCAACCCGTTCGGGTGTGGCTGCAGTGCTGATGCTTGCCGGCCTCAGATTGGGCTACTGGTGGGACAGTCTGAACTTTGGAACCAAGCCGAGCGAGCCGCCAAGGCGGCCCGTCACCAAGTACGAGCAGTTCTTCAGCGAACTGCGCGGGCGCTTCGACGGAGATCAAGGGCGTGATTGGTTCTTGAGCGACGGCGGCCACTTCGAGAACACCGCCGCCTACGCGCTGTTGCGCGAAGAATGCGAAGTCATCGTCCTCGCTGACTGCGGTGCCGACCCCCGCTACGCATTCGGAGACCTGGAGAACCTGGTTCGAAAGGCGCGCATCGACCTTCAGGCAGACATCACCTTCCTGAGGCCGAAGTCCACAACGGAGGTTGCCGCCAGAAATCCGGACGCCGACACCTTTGGGGACTCAGTCACCCTTTTCGGATCGCTGAACGAGCTTGCCTCAACAGATAGTCAGGCCTGCCTCGCCTTAGCCCGAGTGACATACGGTCACTCGGAGCGCGTCGGTCACATGGTGATCGTCAAACCGAACATGTGCCACGGTGTTCCTGTGGATCTCGTGAACTTCAAGGCAGACAACCCACTGTTCCCGCAGGAACCCACGACCGACCAGTTCTTCAGTGAGGCACAGTGGGAAAGCTACTACCAGCTCGGGCAAACGCTCGGAGCAAACATCAGCCAGAAGGTGCTCTGCAATCTGGCGGCATTTGCCACTCAGCACTTCGTCGACGACGACGGGGCGATGCTAGTCACTGACGCCAAGGGCGAGCAATCCGTCCAATACTCATCCAAGAGGCTCTCGTCCAGAATCGCGGCAACCGGAGCTGTTTCCGCCTCGGTGAGCCTTGGTGCTGTGACCACCATCGGACTGGCGTCATGGGACGCGGTCAACAAGGAGCTGAGTTCGATGTCCTTGGCTTCTCGCATCGAGCCAGGCACGTACAAGGAGTTGACAGACATCTTCGGGAAGCTTAGCCCAGTCCCGGCCGGAGCCTCGGCCCCCGACGCCAGACTTGGCGAGATGGCAACGGCGCTGCTTCGTGTCGGCGACGCCGTCTGCAACCCAAAGAACCTCGCTGCGTTCAGGCAATCGGAGTTGATGGCGCTGATGGTGGCGCGGACGAAGCAAGCTTGCCGCGACTCGGCCGCAGCGCACGCCTCCTGCAGCGCCTTGCTCAACGACGACAAGGTGTCGGCATGCCTGCAAGACAAGCCGCGGGTTGCCTGTGTTCCAACCTACTGGACGCGGGACTACAAAACCGATGCAACCAAGCCTTCCAACTGCTGGGACCCGGCGGCACTGCCAATTCAGGATGGCGTGGACATGGCGTCGAGCGCGATGCCACCTGCAAGACCGGTCAGCGAGGTTGCCAGCGCGGCGTCCGCCACGGTGACGGGGCAGGCCCCGAAGCCTATCGGGGAGCGAAAGTCGCCTGTCTGCACTGGCAAGACGATCTACCTTCAGATTTACGGTCCGGAACTGCGGGACTCAGTTCGTCTGCTGAGAGAGCCATGGCGCGCCCTGGGCGCCTCAGTGCCTCCGGTGGAGGATGTCTGGGACAGTGCGCGCCGAGCGGGGCGGCGTTTGCCCCAGCCGTATCAGGTGCCCACGGTCATCTACCAGCACGAAGCCTCCAAATTGTGTGCTGAAGCGTTGCAGCCAGATGGCGCCTTGCCTCCCTGGCAAGTTCGGCCGGTGCCAGCGGGGATGGCCGGACGCCACGACGTCATCGAGGTGTGGGTTCCACCGGTCGGGCAGAACGCTGGACAGGCTGCTCCGGCGGAGGCCTTCTGCTATCAGGAAGACGACCGCAACCCCGGGCCCCAGCGCTACAGCGTTCATTGTCACGCGACGCAGGAGGCGTGCGTGTCCGCTCGAGGTGAGAACACTAAGCGGGTCCAAACGGAGTGCAGGCAAACCTCATTGACACCAGGCGCGATGGCCTTCAGCAGAGGCTGGGCTGGTTCCTGGTATGCGAGCGGCCCCAGCGCTTTCGGTGCACCGTTCCCATCTCTGCCTGACGCCAAGTAGCGCATCTGTCGGTCAGCCCGCCAGGTTCGACCTGGTCTGCCAAAGGCTACCTGTGGATGCCCACCGATGAGGGCCTCGTCGCAAGGGCTCCGAGTGACAGCTTCGTGCTGACTCCGACTTGGGATCGAACGCAGATGGGGCGCCTGCAGAGATGCGTCGGTCGTCCTCGACTGGCTGCGGGGCGACCCGTCTTCAAACTTTCGCCAGTCAGGGCTACGCCTGTTCATCCAAGGTGCCACGTTTGATGACACCTTTTGACTCCCGCACTAACGCTTTGACAACGCCCACGAACGTGGCGGGCCACCTGTCCAGGTTGAAGAGCCGCCGGGTGACAACCGGAGCGGCAACGCTGGTCCCATTCATGCGATGTACGTCATTGCTGCGCACCGCCGCGGCAACGATGCCGGGAGACATGGCATCTTCCTCGCAGGGCGCCAAGAGCATTGGGGAGCCTGGCCTGTCGAGTGATGGCAGCGAGCTGTAGCTTGCTGGGCTGGCATCACTCCAGCGATAGCCGCCCACCACAAACGCCTTTGAGCCAGTCGCGATGCTGCTCAAGGTGTTGTATTCGTCGTCACGATCCAGGCCGATGAAACAAGGCTGTGCGCCTTGGTCGAACCCTGTGCTCTCACCAGGATCGTCACGTTCGATCCATGCATCGAACGTGACCTTTGTGTCGCTCTTCTCGTGTTCCAACCCGACCTCGATCTCCCAGAGGCCCGGCTCGTTCAGTGGGCCGTCATCGTCAATCCCCGCAGCAGTGGGAGCCAATGACAGTAGCACCATAGCCTGTTCATTCTTGGGCTTGTTTCCGCCATGCGGTACCTCTGCTTGGTGCTGAAGCAACGCGAGCAGCTTGCCCGTCGTCGGATCAAGGAGTGCGTCCGCTCCGCCGGGCCCGATCCAATCGCTCCAATCACGTTCGGCGGTCCGCACTCTCACCGCCAAGGGCGTGTGGCCCTTTTTGTTGGGGCGCGGATACCACAGCTCCATGAACGTATCGGTGGTGTCATCCGGCGCGAGCGCAAAGCGCAACAGAGCAGTCTTGTCCAGTGCGACGGTCCGTCGGACATGGCAGTTGGCCTGTCGTGCATTTCCTGCGCCGAGCACGATCGCAAGACGTCCGCCACACGCTTCGATCAGTTGGTCGAACGCAGTCTCGATCAGGGAACTGCCATCGTGCGAACCTGCAAACGTGCCGTAGCTGATATTGACGACCAGCCGTGCGTCTGGCTCGCATACGTGGAGTGCGTAGCGCACGGCATCGAGCAAGTGCGCGCTCAGGGAACCCCCACTGCTGTCCGCTGCGGTCAGCGCAGGCAGCTGCACGAAGATGATGTCGGCGTTCGAGGCCGCGTCGACACCGTCAGTGCCGATGATTGCTGCGAGCGGGTCTTGCCGGCCCGCCGCCACGTCCATGACATGACCTCCATGGGTGGCAAACCAGGTGCGACGCCGGGGATCTTCATCTGCGATGAGGTACTCCAGGCTCTGGTAGGCAGTGTCCTCGTCGACCGGTGGCACGCTTCGCTTGGCCGAAGTCAGGATTTCGGTGATGGTCCTGCGGCTGAGTTCTCGCCCATAGCCGGTGCAGCCTGGTTTCGACCAGGCAGGGTGACGCCCATCCTGGCGCCCGACGTCCTGGTCCCAGATCGTGGCAATCCGACTTTCGCAGTCTTTGCCAGGACGGGCGAAGCGCTCGTTCATGAACGGGCACCCATAGTCGACGATCACGATGGCGTCACCGATCGAAGCAGCTTGGGTTGGCTGCGCCGTGACCGCAGTGAAGATCGGGGGAGCTGCGCGCGAGGCCTGCTCACTCTGGGCCCCATAGCGTCCCGCGGTAGTCGCTTGTGCAGTCGACTCCGCCTTGTGCAGTGGCATTGCCAACTCCCAAACCAGCCCTGGGTATGTCTCTGCCAGTTTGCCGATGTCGCCCGTATTCAACGTGGCAGTGAAGTACAGCCTGTCCGACCCGCGCACTTTCGGCTGCTCGTAATGGTCTGGGTTGTACATCTCGGCGACCTGCAGGAGCGAGCCCTCGACAAACGTTTTCTGCAGGACTGCCTTGGGCGCGCGAGCAATGATCCGCACCGACATCGGTTCGGGTGGCGAGTTGCCTGTGCTGCCGCGAGCGAAGCCACGCCATTCCGTGGCCCGCGCCCACCGTGCATAAAGGTCGGCAGGTTCGTTGTTGCCCTGAGACGCCTGCGTGCCGGATCCCGCGATGCTGGTAACGGCCCGTTGTTTCGCTAGCATGCGCTCTTGATGGTTTGCCCATTCAGCCATGTGCCCCTCCTTGCGGTCAGATTCTGCGCAGCGCCACCTCCGCGACCGCTGCGCGCCACAACGCTCTCCAGTGCTTGGTCGTTGCCTTTGGAGGGTCACTTGGTTGGTCTGCCTTTCCGTTGGCACCCTTCTCGAGCGGAGGCGGCGCCGGATCGACGCCGATCTCCTCAAGCTCGGGGGCGACTCGCACATCCCACTTGGTCGCCTCTGGTAGCGACTCACTGTGTGCAGCCGCGATCAGGGCCCTGGCAATCTGGTTGGCCAAGGCCGCGCCGGCCGCGCTGTCCATCGGAAAGTGCACTCCGGCCACCACCCGATTGAACGCGATGCGCCGCGCGACTCGGTCGAGCGTCGTTCTGCGCACGTCGCCGGCCGGGTACAGCAGTTTTGACAGCAGCGCCGAGGTCAGCATCGCGAGCGTCGCGTGCCCGCTGGGCAGCGTCCCGTGACCGGGAGTCGCAATGACGGGCACCACTCGGGCACTGCGTTGATAGGGGCGCCACTCGGCAAGGTTGTTCTTCAGGGCCATCACAATGTGCGTTCCCACCTCCCACGCCACCTGGATCAGCTCCGCCAGCCGAGGCGCCGTCGCGCGGTCGATGCCCGTGACCGCATCGAAAAAAGGTCCGATGTCCGTCGCCTGCGTGAGGATCTCCGGCATCCGGTCCTCGCGTTCGACCGCAGCGCGCAGCACCTTGTCGATCTGATCTGAATAGTCGAAGTGTTTGGGTAGCTTCTCGACGGTGTGAAGCAGCGCCGGCATTGCCTTCGATCCGATTTCAGAAGGGGCCGGCACCCACCACAGCTGCTGACCTTCCGCAACAAGACGGCCCAGGAGCTCATCGACGATCGCGGAGATCCTGTACGACGCGTCCCACCGAAACAGGGCGCTCTTGGCGCTCCCGGCGAGCGAGACAACGTCGCCCGTGCCGCTAGGCCCTATGCGCAGGTCGGCAGGGGGCACGACACGCGCACGCAACTTGCGTAGCGCCTGCGCCAGCAAACGGGGCTGGCTGCTGTCCCAGACCCAGGACGGATCGATCCCGTTCCAGGGAACCAGGGGCTCCCCAGGGCGCGGGCCGCTTCGAGTCATGACCCACTGCCCGGGGAACATGCCAGGCGAATACAGCATCTGTGCCGGCTGGAGGGCGCGATTGTCGACGGGTGGATTGACGTCCGCGTTGAACGCCCGCTGGTCAACGGGCGGGTTGACCTCTGCGCTGAAGCCTGGACGGCCGACCGGTGGGTTGGTGCTTGCCCAACGCTTCTGCACCGGCGGATTCGCGAATGCATCAAGTCCTGCCAATCCCACGCCGGCGGGACCGAACCCGCTGAGCCAAGCGCCTGGAGACATCTGTGCTGCCATGTTTCCCCTCCTTCCACACAAGAACTGGTGCGGTCACTCGCGAGAGTGACGCGAGTCACGGTGGCAGACCGGCGGCCCGCAGAGCGTCGTCGAAGGCGCCACCCCATACCGGCTGTGACCCGGAGATGTGTGCACGCATGCCACCCGCGCGTGCGTTGGGACGCACGGCTTTCAAGCGCGGCACGGCCGCACGCGCTTCCTCGTGGAGCCCACTCAGCCAAAGCGCGGCCACCAGGATGCGAAGTGATGGGGCGTGCAAGGCGTTCAGTCGTACCGAGGCCTGGGCGTGGGCGACGGCGTCCTCGCAGCAGCCTGCACCCAGATCCGCCATGGCCGCCCAGGCCTCGAACAGGTAGCGGCACGGGTCGAGCGGCGACACGGCAAGGGCTCGCGCCGCACACGCCCGGGCTTCGTCATGTTCCCCACAGAAACTGTGCACCGCTGTGCGCCAGGCCCATGCGTGCGCCTCCAGCGGGTCGGCCTCGGTCGCCGCCATGTACAGCCGCCGGGCGTCCTCGGCGTCGTCGTGGTAGTTCATGCGCACCAGCCCCGCCGAGGCCAGTGCCATGGCCTGCTTCGGATCGATATCGAGTGCGCGGCTCGCCTGCTGAAGTGCAGCCCGGCTTTCTGCGTCTTCGTCGTCGCTCCAGCCTTGGACGCTGCGGAACACATGCCAGCGGGCCAACATGGCGTACGGCGCCGCCTGCCTCGGGTGCCTCTCAACAAGGTGATCGAGCGCCCGGCGGGCCATGCCGAATGCCGACGGCTCGAGGCTGTTCAGCAGGCCGCTCGCGCCGAGATACAGGGAGTAGGACGCCAGGCTCTCCAGCGGGAGGCTTCGAACCCGGGCAAGCTCGTGCATGTGGATGTGCTGAGCCACGTTGGCCACGACATGAGGCACCAGCTCGTCCTCGCCGGCAAAGATCGAGTCGATGCTCGCCATCGCGCTTCCGCTCCAGACCACCTCGGCGCCGGGAAGCGAGCACAGCTCGACGGTCAGCCGTGCACGCTCTCCCAGCACGTAGTAGCGGCCTGACAGCAGAAACGATGCCCCCAGCAGTCGATGCATGCGCACTGGCGTGATTGCCCTGTCGCGCAAGGGAGCGGTCGATGCACGAGACAACACGCGCAAGCTTGGGTGCCGCGCCATTGCCGCGATGATGTCATCGGCCATCGCATGCCCCAGAGCGTCGTGGACGGCACTTGCCGGCATGCAGACGAATGGCACGACGGCCAGGGCGGGTCGGAGATCTCTTGCCGGCGGCAGGCACAGGCCGCCGGGCGTCGTGCCGCCCGAAGATTTTTCTTTGGCATGCCTCGCGCGGAAGGCACGCAGCGGCCGGTCGAGGTGCTTCACGTACCGCAGCCCCATGTCTTCGATTTCGGCATGGAGGCCGTCCACCACTTCGTCCCGGGCCGCCTCGGAAAGCAGTGTCTCCCCGGGTTGCGCCAAACCGGCGAGTCGTGCGGCGATGTTGACACCGGCGCCATACACGTCGATATCGTCCGCGACGACGTCTGCAACGTGCACCGCGACACGAAGGAGCATTAGCCACTCAGGATCGACGCCATCATTCACCCGACGGATGCTTTCGTGCAACTCGAGGGCCGCCTCCAGGCCAGCCCTCGCGCTGTCGAAGGTGAGCATCACGCCGTCGCCCAAGCTCTTAACCATGCGCCCGGCCGAAGCGGGCAGCACACGGTGTTGAACGTCGCCAACAAAAGCGAGCCAACGCTCGATCGTCTCTTGTTCGCGGCCGTGGATCAGGCGTACCGACTCGGCAAGGTCAGCGACCACGATCGCCCGGCGCTCGCGGCGCGGCGCGGCATCGCCGACGTTCGGATAACCCCTCCAGTCCATTCTGACCACACCTCTGCGGCTGACTAGTCTGCCTCGCGGAGTGACGCTGCGAGGATCGTATTGCGGAACGATGCTTCCGAAAAGGGAGCGGTAGCGTGCACTGGCCCGATAGCAGCGGACGGCGCCCGGCATGAGGCTTCGTTGCGAGGTCGCGTGTGCTTGTATTGGGCCAGTTTGGGCGTCGCGACTCATGGAGTTGCCTCTCGATCAGGAGAAGCCAACGCTACGAGGTTCGTTCGTCCCCAGCATCCCTACAACGAAGGATGTCGGCGGCCGGCGCATGGGCGCAGCATCACTTCTGGTGGTTGTCCTCAGTCGCCGAGCTGGTCCAGTCCGTTGAGTCAGCGGTGGCGGCCGCGTTGGTTGCTATCGCCCGTGCACTGAAAAGTCGAGTGACGCTAGTGCTCGATTGGGCTTGGCCACCCCACCAGGGGACGGCACGTCCCATCCCCCAAACAGACGAAGGGCCGCGGTGTCGCGCTGCGTATAACAACGCGCTGGAGGAGGACAACCATGCGACGCTTGATCGTTTCATCGTTGCTGTTGGCCTCTGTGCTGCGCCAGCGTCGTCGGTGCACCACGCTGCTGGTCCATCGTGCAAGTGGGAGCCAGGAACATCCAGTGGCTTGGCAATGCGGCGGAAGACAAACGCCAGCCGCAGGCGCCGGTGGACATCGCCTCCTGCACCGCAGCCTCTCAGATTGATGTACTGGCATTGCCGAGAGTTCTGTGACGGGCAGGGACGCGACAGGGCGCCAACCCAACCAGCCACTCGCCCACGCTCTTGGGCTGCTGAACGACGAAGGCGCACGCTGGGAGTACGAACTCTTCGAGAAGCGCCCTGGCGGATGTGCCCCTGACGACCAATGGACTGGCATTCCCTGGAATGCCGCCAAGGCCCAGAAGGTTTGCGGCCCTTGGAAACTCGCGGTGCAGGTCGATGAGACCCGCGAAATCGCGATCCGCAACACCTTCCCAACCCCAACCCCAACCCCAGCCCTGACACGGTCGTGCTGAGTCGTTGGCCTCAGGTGATGAAGTTCTCGGCGGGGCCCGCCCTGTCGGACTGGCTGTTGGTGCCGGTGCACCTTGAATACCGACGGAGCCGAAGTCACAGCGCCTGAAGGTCTGCAAGCACTGCAGCAGGCCCACCCTGACAGTGATGTCATCGTGCTGGGCGACTCCAACATGCTGTGAACCAACGAGGCCGCCGGGACATCGCTGAGCCAAGCGGGCTTCACGGACTGCAACGCTCGCGACCTGGGTACTCGAAGCGGTCCGGCCCTCATCCACTTTGCGGATGCCGCTCCACCGCGGCAGTGAGATTCTCCCCCAACGCGGCGCCCCGTGCTACACGCATCGAGACCCGCGCAAGGCACTCGCAAAGGAGGAATCATGAGCAAGCAGGTCAAGGCGATGGCGGCGAGCGTGTCCGCGTCGGCATCCCGCGGTAGCCACAGCGTCGCATCGGTGCCGGCCGGCGGGGTAGGCACATCGGTCCCGATCGGTGGCATTGCCGGCGGGCCAAACATGCCGTCACGGCCCACCGCTGCGCCGCGGATGGTGGTGGCCATTGCGAAGCCAGAGGCACAACTACGAGCTGGGCCTACAACAATCGCGTCGGCAAGCGGCATGGAGGTCGACGGGTTGAACGCGGTCCTCGCGCAGGCAGGGGTGTCCCTGCGGCCGCTGTTTGGCGACACCGAAGAGCGGCTCAAGGCGAAATCGGTTGCCGCCGCGGCGGCAGCACCCAGCGCAACGTCGATGGCGTCCG
The DNA here is from genome assembly GCF_006386545.1 of Methylibium rhizosphaerae. Lineage (GTDB taxonomy): Bacteria > Pseudomonadota > Gammaproteobacteria > Burkholderiales > Burkholderiaceae_C > Pseudorivibacter > Pseudorivibacter rhizosphaerae. The sequence continues at coordinate 146,289 of NZ_SWAR01000027.1, forward strand.
TTGATGAGCCCGACCTCTCGCTCTTTTACTATGCCGATGCACCCGATGCGGACCTGGAACGACTGGCCGAGCAACTCGCCGCGCTGCCGACCATGGCTGGTGCGTACGTCGCGCCGCGACCCGAACTCGCCGCCGCGCTGCCGCAGGAAGTGCTCGGGCCGCTTGAGCTCAATGCCATGCAACCCAGCCCCGTGCCGGCGCTTCCCGCGACGCCTGACTTCGTGCTGCGTCAGGGCTATCTCGATGGCGCACCGGGCGGAATCGACGCGCGCTATGCGTGGACGGTGCCTGGCGGCGGCGGTGCCGGCGTACGCGTGATCGACTGCGAGGGCGCCTGGCGCTTCACCCACGAAGACCTGACGACCAACCAGGGCGGCATCATCCGCACCCCAACCTCGGACCTGAGTTGGCGCAACCACGGCACGGCGGTGGCCGGGGAGATTGGAGGCGACCGCAACACGTTCGGGATCACCGGCATCGCCCCCGACGCGAACATCCGCGGCTGCTCGATCTTCGACACTGGTGGCTTGCCGGCGGCCATCGTGGCGGCTACTGACCAACTTTCGCCCGGCGACGTCATTCTGCTCGAGGTGCAATACGGCCACCCCGCACGGGGCTACACGGCGGTCGAATGGTGGCCGGCCGAGTACGCGGCCATCCGCTATGCAGTGAACCGCGGTGTCATCGTCGTCGAGGCCGCTGGCAACGGCAACAACAACCTCGATGACCCGGCCTACAACACGCCCCTGGCCGGCTTCCCGACGGATTGGCGCAACGCATTCAATCGCAGCGTTCGCGACTCGGGCGCGGTCCTCGTGGGCGCCGGGGCGCCCCCGCCAGGAACTCACGGGCGCAACATCTGGGGGCCCGATCGGTCGCGCCTCGACTTCTCCAACTACGGTTCCTCCATCGATGTGCAGGGCTGGGGCCGTGAGGTCACGACGACAGGCTACGGCGACCTGCAAGGCGGCGCCAGCGAGGACGGGTGGTACACGGACCAGTTCAGCGGCACGTCGAGCGCCTCGCCGATCGTCGTGGGCGCGCTCGCCTGTGTACAAGGTGTGCTGCGTTCAGCGGGTCGCATTCCGCTGAGCCCCGCGCGAGCGCGCGAACTGCTGCGCAGCTCGGGTTCGCCTCAGCAGGACGCGCCTGGCCGGCCGCGTACCGAACGCATCGGCAACCGGCCCAACCTACGCCAGCTCATCGCGCAGGCGTTGCAGACGGGTCAATGGATCGGCGTCCAGTTCACGGGCGTGGTGCCGGCCAACTCGACCAAGCGCTGGTTCACGCACAGCTGGCCGGCTCACTGGCACGTGCTTTGGACGGTCGTGCCCACCAGCCCGCGGCCCGGCGCGCCGCAGCTCAGCTGGTCGGTGCAGGTCGAGCGCGCCTCCGACCGCTCCGTCACGTACTGGATCTCGATCACCAACCTCGCGCCCGAGGATGCCAACATCGAAGCGCGCTACGCCGTCGTCGGGTGGTAGGAGGAGCACGCCATGCGCATCATCATCGAAACGACTGATGGCGAGAGCCGCACCACGGTGATCGGCCGTGGTGAAGGTGGCAGCGGGCCACGCGACGTGGCGGTCATCGATGGGCCGCCGACGGACGGCGGCCCGGCGCCTAACACGCTGCGTCAAATGCTCGGTGTCCAGGATGGCAAACAGGAAGACGCACGCGCGAATGAGCCGGCGACCGGAGACGCCACGCGTGCCGGCGGTCCGCCGGACTGGCTGAGGGACGTGATCGACGGCGGCGCTGCGACCCGTGGCTAGAGGGGCCAACGTCTAGCCGACCTAGCCCGCCGGGCTTGGGGTCGGCTGGACGTAAGCAGCGTCCACGCTGTCGAGCGCGCGAAGCCGCGCGGCGAGTTCGTCAGCCTGCGCGAGCGGGACACCTGTCACCGTGAACCACGATGCGAGCTCGGCATCGCTGATCCCGGGATACATGGGGACGAGCGTCCCGCCAAAGCCGCCCAAGGCAGCCTGCAGGCTGGCAGGCGGGCTGCCGCTCACCGCGCCGCGGCGCAAGCGCACGACCACCATGGCAGCGTCGCCGGGCACCACGTTAGCGCCTGGAAGGGTATGAGCACATGGCAGTCGATTAGAGCATCGTCACCGCGCCAGTAATAGTGGTTCGCGTTGCGGCCCGCCGACGTTCCCTTGTGAGCGTTGTCCCTAACGTTGAGGATGCTGATCGCAGCAAACGCTAGTCTGTTGAGTTCCACGCAATCCTGCCCCCAGTAGGTCCGATTTGGGAAATCAACACCTCAGGGCTGTTGGCGCCGACCGAAAACTGAGCCACTTCTAAGGGTTGTGCCGACCGAAAACTGAGCCAGGTGATTGACCTGCCCTGCTGCTTTTTTGTGCAGCGGGGTTCGAGGAGTGATCACCATGGACATGATTGGCAGAATCCGGCGCCTGCACAGCCGGGGCCGCAAGTCGGTGCGCGAGATCGCGCGGCTGACGGGCCTGTCGCGCAACACGATTAGCAAGTGGCTGGTGGCGCCGGTGGAGACGGCGCCGAAGTACCGGCGCAGCCCGGGGGCGACCAAGCTCGCGCCGTTCCACGAGGCGCTGAAGCTGGCGCTCAAGGCCGATGCCCGGCGCCCAAAGCACGAGCGGCGCACGGCGCGCGCGCTGTACGAGGAGATCAAGGCGGCGGGCTATGACGGCGGCTACACGCGGGTCACCGACTTCCTACGCGCCTGGCGCCAAGGTGCCGGCCAGTCGGTGGCGACGAATGCGTTCGTGCCGTTGGCGTTCGAGCTCGGCGAGGCCTTCCAGTTCGACTGGAGCGAGGAAGGCCTGGTGGTGGGCGGCATCTACTACCGGCTGCAGGTGTCGCACATGAAGCTGTGCACGAGCCGGGCGTTCTGGCTGGTGGCCTACCCCGGCCAGGGCCACGAGATGCTGTTCGACGCGCACACGCGCAGCTTCGCGGCGCTGGGCGGTGTAGCCCGGCGCGGCATCTACGACAACATGAAGACGGCCGTGGACAAGGTCAAGAAGGGCAAGGGCCGGATCGTCAACGCGCGCTTCGAGGTGATGTGCGCGCACTACCTGTTCGACGCCGACTTCTGCAACGTCGCCTCCGGTTGGGAGAAGGGCGTCGTCGAGAAGAACGTGCAGGACAGCCGCCGACGCATCTGGATCGAGGCGGCCAAGCAGCGCTTCGGCTCGTTCGCCGAACTCAACGCGTGGCTGGCGGCGCGGTGCCGCGCGCTGTGGGATGAAGTGCGACACCCCGAACACGACCAGTTCAGCGTGGCCGAGATGCTCGAGCATGAGCGCGCGCATCTGATGCCCATGCCGGCGCCGTTCGACGGCTACGTGGAGAAGCCCGCGCGCGTGTCGAGCACGTGCCTGGTGGCGGTGGCGCGCAACCGCTACTCGGTGCCGCGCGAGCTGGCCGGGCAGATGGTCAGCACGCGGCTGTACCCCGGCGAGGTCGTGGTGGTGGCGGGCGACGCCATGGTGGCGCGCCACGAGCGGCTGAGCGCCGCCGGGCAGACCCGCTACGACTGGCAGCACTACGTGCCGCTGGTGCAGCGCAAGCCCGGTGCGCTGCGCAATGGAGCGCCGTTCGAGGATCTGCCGGCGGCGCTGCAGAAGTTGCGCCGCTCGCTGCTGCGCAACCCCGGCGGCGATCGGGCGATGGCGCAGGTCCTGGCGCTGGTGCCCAGTGCCGGGTTGGATGCCGTGCTCGTGGCGGTGGAGCTGGCGCTGGAAGGCGCGCCGCCGTCCGGGCGGATCAGCACCGAGCATGTGCTCAACGTGCTGGGTCGCCTGAACGCCGCGCCGGCGCCGCAGAACGCGGCGACGACGCTGCAGGTGGCCACACCGCCGCTGGCTAACACCGCGCGCTACGACAGCCTGCGTGCGAGCGACAGCGCCCAGGAGGTCGGCCATGCGTGACGTGCTGGTGGAACTCAAGCAGCTGCGGCTGCACGGCATGGCCGCGGCCTGGGGTGATCTGGCCGAGCAAGAGGGCGACAGCGGGCTGGACGGTGCGCGCTGGCTCGTCGAGCACCTGCTGCAGGCCGAGGCCGTCGACCGCGCGATGCGCTCGGTCAAACACCAGATGCACGCGGCCAAGTTCCCGGTGCATCGCGACCTGGCGGGCTTCGACTTCGACGTCTCGCCGGTGGACCGCAAGCTCGTGCTGAAGCTGGCCGAGATGGACTTCACCGAGCAGACGCAGAACGTCGTCCTGGTGGGCGGACCGGGCACGGGCAAGACGCATCTGGCCACGGCCCTTGGTGTGGCCGGCCTGACGCGCCACGGCAAGCGCGTGCGCTTCTACTCGACGGTGGATCTGGTCAACGCACTGGAGCAGGAGAAGGCGCAGGGGCGTGCCGGGCGCATCGCCAACAGCCTGCTGAGAATGGACGTCGTCATCCTCGATGAGTTGGGCTACCTGCCCTTCAGCCAGGCCGGCGGGGCGCTGCTGTTCCATCTGCTGAGCCGGCTGTACGAGCACACCAGCGTGATGATCACGACCAACCTGGACTTCGCCGAGTGGTCCAGCGTGTTCGGCGACGCCAAGATGACCACCGCCTTGCTCGACCGGCTGACCCATCACTGCCACATCGTCGAGACCGGCAACGAGAGCCATCGCTTCCTGCACAGCTCGGCCGTGGCCAAGAAGCGCATCAAGGCGAGAGAACAGGGCCGCAAGGGTGCCGATCCAAAGCCCGTCGACGGCGCCAGCTGATCGGCCGCCGCGCTGGGGAACCCGCTACGGGCTACGCCCTGCGCGGCTTCCCCAGCGCGATCAGCCGCACATCGAGGAGACCAACACCAGAGACAAAGATCTAGACTTACCCACAGCCGACCATCACGCGGTCGGCTTCCACCCCTGGCTCAATATTGCGTCGGCACGGTGGCTCAAAATTGGATCGGCGCCGACACTCAAGGGCTTGTAGTACGTCCGACTATGTCCCGCGACATGCCGTGTTGCCCAGTCGTGGTCGCGCGTGCGGCGGGACATAGTCCGGCGCGGGAGATAGTCGAGCTTGGAATGCCCAAGTAGCAGTTGCACGGCGCGCAGGTTCTTCGTGCGCCGATAGATCAGCGTCGCCTTCGTCCGCCGCATCGAGTGCGTCCCGTAGTCGGCGCGGTCCAGTCCCAGCTCGTCGACCCAGTGCCCGAGGATCCTGGCGTACTGACGAGTGCCGAGATGAGGTGAGTCGTGAAGCCGGCTGGGAAACAGGAAGTCCTCTGGCTTCAGCCCAGCAAGCTGGATCCACGCCTGCACGGCGTCTCGGGCGGGCGGCGTGATCTCGAACTGAACCGGCCGCTGCGTCTTGTGCTGGACGACGATGGCGCGAGCCGCAACCTGGTCGCCGTGGCACACGTCGCGGACCTTGAGGCCGACCAGATCGCATCCGCGCAGCTTGCTGTCGATGCCGAGGTTGAACAGTGCAAGTTCGCGAACCCGGCCTTGCATCTGCAGTCGGACGCGCAAGGCCCAGATGTCCTTGAGCTTGAACGGTGCCTTCTGCCCAACGAGCTTGCCCTTGTTCCACGGCTCGCGATGAGGGGCGTTGCCTGCGGTACCCATGATGGTCTCCCATCGAGTTGAGGGCCGTGCAGGATGCACCCGCCGCGATCGTCAGGTTCCGGGAAGCCCGGCTGAACTGACAGGCCCGGCCACAAGCCGTCCTTCAGGGCGCGCTCGAGAATCTTGGCTCGGCGGACCTACGAACGGCAGGTTTCCGGCGACGAGTCTGGCCCTCTCGTTGGCTCGGCCCGGCCATGAGCGGCCGGTCATCCTGCGCTCGAAACTTTGGCCGCGGCGAGGCCCTGGAAGACAGCTTTCCGGCTACGAGTCTGGACCTCCCGTCGGCCCGACTCGGCCACTTCCGGGCATTCGCCAGTGTCGGCTTAGCGGCCTCAGAACTGATCAAACGGGCTGCGCACGCCGCGCCCGCCACGATTGAGCACGTGCGTGTAGATCATGGTGGTCTTCACGTCGCTGTGCCCCAACAACTCCTGCACCGTACGGATGTCGTAGCCGGCCTGCAACATGTGCGTGGCAAACGAATGCCGCAGCACATGGGGCGAACAAGGCTTGATGATGCGCGCACGCTTGGCG
>NZ_SWAR01000028.1 GCF_006386545.1 Methylibium rhizosphaerae
TCGATCACGATGGTGGTGTATGCGGTGGCGGCCGATGCGTCGATCATCCGCATCTTCCTGGCCGGCTTCCTGCCCGGCCTCCTGCTGATGCTGCTGTTCTCCGGCTACATCGCCTGGTGGAGCGTGCGCAACAAGCCCAAAATGCCGCCGGCCGAACCGGTCATGAGCTTCATGGAGAAGCTGCGCCGTTCGCGCAACCTCATTCCCTGCGGTGCGCTGATCGTCTTCATCGTCTGGGTGCTGATCGCCGGCTGGGCCACGGCCACCGAATGCGCAGCCTACGGCGTGGTGGGCGCGCTGGGCCTGGCCCTGTGGAGCCGGTCGCTCAGCTGGCAGAACCTCAAGGACAGCCTGTTCGGCGCCGCCCGCACCAGCTGCATGATCATGTTCATCCTTGCGGGGGCGGCCTTCCTCACCAAGACCATGGCCTTCACCGGCATCCCGCGCGAGCTGGCCGAGTGGGTGAATTCGATGCACCTGTCGCCCTATGCGCTGATCGCGGTGCTGGTGCTGGTGTACCTCGTGCTCGGCACCGCACTCGACGGCATCAGCATGATCGTGCTCACGGCAGCGGTGGTGCTGCCCATGGTGCAGAAGGCGGGCTTCGACCTGGTGTGGTTCGGCATCTTCGTGGTGCTGCTGGTCGAGATCGCCGAGGTCACGCCGCCGGTGGGCTTCAATCTGTTCGTGCTGCAGAACATGACCGGCAAGGACAGCAACACCATCGCCCGTGCCGCCATCCCGTTCTTCCTGTGCCTGGTGGCCTGCATCGCGCTCATCACGCTGTTCCCGGGCATCGTGACGTCGGTGCCCGACCTGGTGATGGGCAAGGAGCGATGACGCCGGAAACCGCACCGATCTCGCCTTCTGTGTAGCTGTTCGCACAACGAGCCCGAGGGCTCAGGAGGGTTCACCATGAATCGCAGGCAATGTGCCGGGCTCGTCGCCGGCCTGGCTCTCGTTCGCCCCGGCTTTGCGCAGGACAGGGCGGGGGTGCGGTGGAAGCTGGCCACCGGCTACCGGGCCGAGACCTTTCATGGGCGCAACCTGGCGCAGTTCGCCGCCGAGGCCGCGCAGGCCACCCAGGGCGTGCTGGCCATCGAGCTGCATGCGAACGGCGCGTTGTTCAAGCTGGCCGACATCTGGCCGGCCTGCGAGCAGGGCCAGCTCGATGCAGGCGAGACCATCATGACCAGCCTGGTGAAGACGCTGCCCATCGCAGGCGCCGACTCGGTGCCCTTCGCGGTGAGCAGCTACGAGGACGCACGGCGCATGTGGCGGCACCAGCGTCCGCTGATCGAGCGGCAGTTCGCGGCCCGCGGGCTCGAGGTGCTGTACGCCGTGCCGTGGCCGCCGCAGGGACTGTTCTCGACCCGGCCGGTCGCGGTGTCGGCCGACCTCAAGGGCAGCCGCATGCGCACCTACAACCAGACGACGGTGCGCATCGCGCAGCTGCTGGGCGCCGCGCCGGTGGATGTCCCCATGGTCGACGTGGCCCGGGCCTTGGCGGCCGGCCGCATCGACACGATGATCACCTCCGCGGTCACCGGCGTGGAGAACCAGGTCTGGAGCCATGTGAAGCACTACTACGAGATCAATGCCTGGTTCCCCAAGAACATCGTGTTCGTGCGGCAGGCGGCGATGCGATCACTCGACGCCGCGCAGCAGCAGGCGGTGCGACGCGCCGCACTGGCGGCCGAGGCGCGCGGCTGGCAGGCCAGCATGACCGCCGCGCTCGAGTCGGTCGACGAGCTCAGGCGCCGCGGCATGAAGGTCGAGCGGGTGAGCCCCGAGTTCGACAAGGAGATCAAGCGGCTGGGCGAGCGCTTCTCGCTCGAATGGATACGCGACGTCGGCCGAGAGGCCAATGAAATCTTCGTCCCCTACTACACACAACAGTGAATCCTTCGCGCGGGCCACGCCTACAGTCGTGCCGGCGCATCCAACTGAGTCAGATCGCAAGATGAGCAAGCAAGCAACGCACAAGACCCCGCAGCCGGCGCAGCAGCCTTCGCTTTGGCAGTTCTGGATCGACCGCGGCGGCACGTTCACCGACATCGTCGCGAAGAAACCGGACGGCTCGCTGGTCACCCACAAGCTGCTGAGTGAAAACCCCGAGCAGTACCGCGACGCTGCGGTCGCCGGCATCCGCCACCTGCTGGGCCTGGCACCCGGCGAGCCGATCACGCCCGACCGCGTGGCCTGCGTGAAGATGGGCACCACGGTGGCGACCAATGCGCTGCTCGAGCGCAAGGGCGAGCGCACGCTGTTGGTCACCACGCGGGGCTTCCGCGATGCGCTGCGCATCGCCTACCAGGACCGCCCGCGCATCTTCGACCGCAACATCGTGCTGCCCGAGCTGCTGTATTCGCAGGTCATCGAGGCGCGCGAACGGGTGGGTGCGTCGGGTGAGGTCCTCACCGCGCTCGACGAGGCCGACCTGCGCACGCAGATGCAGGCCGCCTACGACGGCGGCCTGCGCAGCGTGGCCATCGTGTTCATGCACGGCTACCGCTTCACCGCGCACGAGGCGGCGGCCGCGCGCATCGCGCGCGCCATCGGCTTCAGCCAGGTGAGCGTGTCGCACGAGGTGAGCCCGCTGATGAAGCTGGTGAGCCGCGGCGACACCACCGTGGTCGATGCCTACCTGTCGCCCATCCTGCGGCGCTACGTCGAGCAGGTGGCCGCAGAGATGCCGGGCGTGAAGCTGTTTTTCATGCAGTCGTCCGGCGGCCTCACCGATGCGCATGCCTTCCAGGGCAAGGACGCCATCCTCTCCGGCCCGGCCGGCGGCATCGTGGGCATGGTGCGCACGGCCGAGCTGGCCGCCTTCGACAAGGTCATCGGCTTCGACATGGGCGGCACCTCCACCGACGTGTCGCACTACGCAGGCGAGTTCGAGCGGGCCTTCGAGACGCAGGTGGCCGGGGTGCGCATGCGCGCGCCGATGATGAGCATCCACACGGTGGCCGCCGGCGGCGGCTCCATCCTGAGCTTCGACGGCGCGCGCTTCCGCGCCGGCCCCGAAAGCGCCGGCGCCAATCCGGGCCCGGCCTGCTACCGCCGCGGCGGCCCGCTGGCGGTGACCGATGCGAACGTGATGCTGGGCAAGATCCAGCCGGCCTACTTCCCGAAGGTGTTCGGGCCGAATGCCGACGATTCGCTCGACCGCGACGTGGTGGTGGCGAAGTTCAGCGCCATTGCCGACGACATCGAGCGGGCCACCGGCCGCAGGCGCAGCCCAGAGGAGGTGGCCGAAGGCTTCATCGACATCGCGGTGGGCAGCATGGCCAATGCGATCAAGAAGATCTCGGTGGCCCGCGGCTACGACGTCACCCGCTACACGCTGCAGTGTTTCGGCGGGGCCGGCGGCCAGCATGCCTGCCTGGTGGCCGACGCGCTGGGCATGAACCAGGTGTTCGTGCACCCGCTGGCCGGCGTGCTGTCGGCCTATGGCATGGGCCTGGCCGACCAGAGCGTGATGCGCGAAACGGCGATCGAGCAGCCGCTGTCCGACGAGGCGCTGCCGGCCGTTGCGGCGCGCCTGCAGGCGCTCGCCGACGAGGCGCTGGCCGAGATCCGCCGCCAGGGCGTGAGCTCGGGCGACACCCGGGTGATCCGCCGCGCGCACCTGCGCTACGAAGGCACCGACTCGGCGCTCGTGGTGCCCTTCGAACAAGGCACCGTGGCCGAGCTGCGCGCCGGCTTCGAGGCCGCCTACCGCCAGCGCTTCGCCTTCCTGATGGAAGGGCGCCGCCTGGTGGTCGAGGCGGTGTCGGTGGAGGCGGTGGTGGCCGGTGACGCGCCGGCCGAGCCGCGCTATACCGCGGTGCCCGACGTGGCCGCGTCCACGGCTGCGATGGTCAAGCTCTTCAGCGGCGGCCGCTGGTGGGACGCCGGGCTCGTGGTGCGCGAGCACACCCGGCCCGGCCACGTGATCGCCGGGCCCGCGATCATTGCCGAGAAGAACGCCACCACGGTGGTCGAACCCGGCTGGCAGGCGCGGGTCACCGACCTCGATCACCTCGTGCTGCAGCGCGTGCAGGCGCGCCCGGCGCGCAAGGCGGTCGGCACCACGGTGGACCCGGTGATGCTCGAGGTCTTCAACAACCTCTTCATGAACATCGCCGAGCAGATGGGGCTGCAACTGCAGAACACCGCCTACTCGGTCAACATCAAGGAGCGGCTCGACTTCTCCTGTGCGCTGTTCGACGCCGACGGCAACCTGATCGCCAACGCGCCGCACATGCCGGTGCACCTGGGCTCGATGAGCGAGTCGATCAAGACGGTGATGCAGCGCAACGCCGGGCAGATGCAGCCGGGCGACGTGTACGTGCTCAACGACCCGTACCACGGCGGCACGCACCTGCCGGATGTGACGGTGGTCACGCCGGTGTTTGCCGAGGACCCTCACCCCAACCCTCTCCCGGGGGGAGAGGGCGCGAAGCAGGGCAGGATTCTCTTCTACGTGGGCTCGCGCGGCCACCATGCCGACATCGGCGGCATCACGCCGGGCTCGATGCCGCCGTTCTCGACCCGCATCGAGGAAGAGGGCGTGCAGATCGACAACGTGAAGCTGGTCGAGCGCGGGCGCCTGCGCGAAGCCGAGATGCTGGCGCTGCTGCGCAGCGGCGACTTCCCCTCGCGCAACCCGGAGCAGAACCTGGCCGACCTGAAGGCCCAGATCGCCGCCAACGAGAAGGGCGTGCAGGAGCTGCGCAAGATGGTCGCGCAGTTCGGGCTCGACGTGGTGCAGGCCTACATGAAGCACGTGCAGGACAACGCCGAGGAATCGGTGCGCCGCGTCATCACGAAGCTCAAGGACGGCACCTACACGATGAAGCTCGACAACGGCGCGCAGATCGCGGTCGACATCAAGGTCAATGCCGCCGACCGCAGCGCCGTGATCGACTTCACCGGCACCTCGGCCCAGCTCACCAACAACTTCAACGCGCCGCGCGCGGTGTGCATGGCCGCGGTGCTGTATGTGTTCCGCACGCTGGTGGACGACGACATCCCGCTCAACGCCGGCTGCCTGAAGCCGCTCAAGGTGATCATTCCCGAAGGCTCGATGCTGAACCCCAACCCGCCGGCCTCGGTGGTGGCCGGCAACGTCGAGACCTCCACCTGCATCACGAACACGCTGTACGGTGCCCTGGGCGTGATGGCCGCCGGCCAGTGCACGATGAACAACTTCACCTTCGGCAACGAGCGGCACCAGTACTACGAGACCATCTCGGGCGGCAGCGGCGCCGGTCCCGGCTTCGACGGCACCAGCGTCGTGCAGACCCACATGACCAACTCGCGCCTCACCGACCCGGAGGTGCTGGAGTTCCGCTTCCCGGTGCGGCTCGAGAGCTACGAGATCCGCAAGGGCTCGGGCGGAGCCGGCCGGCACCGCGGCGGCGACGGCGGCGTGCGGCGCGTGCGCTTCCTCGAAGCGATGACCGCCTCCATCCTGTCCAACGGCCGCCACGTGCCGAGCTTCGGCGTGGCCGGCGGGCAGCCGGGGGCGCTGGGTGTCAACCGCGTCGAACGCGCCGATGGCCGCATCGAGCCGCTCGATCACATCGGCTCCTGCGAGATGGCGCCGGGCGACGTGTTCGTGATCGAGACCCCCGGAGGCGGCGGTTTCGGCACCCCCTGACATGCTCCTGAAGCTGTCGCTGGTCGCGGCGTCGGTGCTGCTGTCGTCGCTGGCGGCGCGGCGGTTCGGGCATGCGGTGGCCGGTGCCCTGGCCGGCATGCCGATGATCGCGGCGCCCATCATGGCGCTGCTGCTGTTCGAGCACCCGGCCGCGCACGTGCGCGACATCGCGCTGGCCACGCTGGCCTGCGCACCGGCGGCGGTGCTGCACATCGTGGTGTTCGCGCGCTGCGGCACACGTTGGCCCTGGGGCGCCTGCCTCGGGTTATCGCTCGGGGCCTTCCTCTCGTTCGGCTTCCTGCTGGCCTGGGCGGACCTTCCGGCCTGGCTCGTGTGCCTGCTCGCCGCCGTGGCCCCGGGGCTGGGCCTGGCGGCCATGCCGGCCACCTGCCGCCGCGCCGGGCCGGTGTCCATCCCGCTTGCGGAACTGGCCTTCCGCGTGATCGCCGCCATGGGCATGGCCACCACCATCCTGGTCGGGGCCGGCATCCTGCCGGCGGCGGCCAGCGGGCTGCTGCTGGCGGTGCCCATCACCGGCAGCGTGCTGCCGGCGTTCACGCTGCCGCGCCACGGGGCCGCGGCCACCGCCTCGCTGCTGGCGGGTTTCGCCCGGGGCCTGCATGGCTTCGCGAGCTTTTTCATCGCGCTGTATGTCGCGCTGCCGCACATGCACCCGGCCGCGGCCTTCGTGCTCGCGCTGGCCGTGGCGCTGGCGGTCGCGCTGTTCATGTACGCTGCGCGCCTTCGCGGCAAGCGGCAACCCACATGACCCTACAGCGGCGCATCCTGCTCACCGGCTTCGAGCCCTTCGGCGGCGAAGCCGTCAACCCGTCGGCCGACGTGGTGCAGGCGCTGCACGGCGGCGACCTCGCGGGCCACGAGGTGGTAGGGCTGGTGCTGCCCTGCGAATTCGACCGGTCGCTGCGGGTGCTCGGCGAGGCCATCGCGGCCCACGAACCGTCGCTGGTGCTGGCGCTCGGGCAGGCGGCCAGCCGTGGCGAGATCAGCATCGAGCGGGTGGCGATCAACCTCGACGACGCCCGCATCGCCGACAACGCGGGGGCCGAGCCGATCGATGCGCCCATCGTCCCGGGCGGTCCGGCGGCCTACTTCTCGACGCTGCCGGTGAAGGCCATGGTGTCGGCACTGCGCGAGGCGGGCCTGCCGGCCGGGCTGTCCTGCAGCGCCGGCACCTATGTGTGCAACCACGTCTTCTACTGGCTGCAGCACCGGCTGGCCGGCACCGGCGTGCGCAGCGGCTTCGTGCACCTGCCGCTGCTGCCGGTCCAGGCGGCGCGGCGGCCGGGGCAACTGCCCAGCATGGGCCTGCAGCTGATGACCAATGGCGTGCGGCTGGCGCTGCAGACCGCGCTCACCGTGGCCACCGACCTGCGCGTATCGGGCGGCAGCCTCGGCTGAGCGTCAGACCTCGCCCGACTCGCTGTAGCGCCGCCAGCGCTTCATCGCGGCTTCCATCGTCTCGACCTGCCGCTCGAAGCGCGGGCAGGCCTTGCAGGCCATGAGGTGCAGGCGCAGCGCGAGGCGTTCGACCCAGGGCAGCGCGCGGTCCTGCCGGCTGAGCAGGAGCGCAGCGGATTCGCGGCATGTACGTCTGAGCCTCATCGCGCGGTTCCCTTTTTCGTGGCGGCCGTGGCGCTTGCCTCTGCGAACCAGTTGAGCTGCAGGCATTCGCGCAGCCGCAGCCGCGCACGGTGCAGCATGACCCACAGGTTGGTCGGCGTCACGCTCAGTTCCTTACAGATCTCGTCGGTGTCGAGTTCCAGCCATTCACGCATGAGGAACACCCGCCCCAGCTGGTTGGGCAGCTTCTCGGTGCAGGCCTCGATGACGGCCATGAACTGGTCCTGCCGCAGCGCCGCCTGCGGGTCGCCCCACTCGGCCGGCAGCTCGCGGAAGTGGCCGTCTTCCTTGAACAGCAGGTCGAACTCGTCGCCTTCGGCGTCTTCGGCGGTGAGGGCGCATTCGCGGGTGTGGCGCCGCAGCTGGTCGACCACCTTGTGCTTGAGGATGCCCACCAGCCAGGTGCGCACCTGCGAGCGCCCGGCAAAGGCCTGCGGCTTCTCGAGCGCGGCCACGAGGGTGTCGGACACCGCGTCTTCGGCCCAGGCGTCGTTGCGCAGCTGCAGCCGGGCATAGCGCAGCAGGTGCACCCGGTGGCTGTCGAGGTCGATGGCGAGATCGTTCATTTGGGCGGCAGTGTAAGTAATCGACGGCATGGCGCGACACACGCTCGTCGCCGCAAGGTCTGCGGCGGCTCTTTTCGACAACGCACCCCCAAAGGAGCTCACCATGAACCAACGCCTCGTCGTCTCTTCCGCCCTCGCTTCCGTGCTCGCCATGGGCCTCATCGGCGCCGCCGGCGCGGCCGACGACGCCAAGTCGGCCGGCAAGGAAAAGTGCTACGGCATCGCCAAGGCCGGCCAGAACGACTGCGCCAACCTTGCCGGCACCCATTCGTGCGCCGGCCAGTCCAAGATGGACAACGACCCGGGCGACTGGAAGTACGTGGCCAAGGGCACCTGCAAGCAGATGAACGGCATGTCGGCCGAAGAAGCCAAGATGAAGGCCAAGAAGTAAGCCGGCGGTGAACGAAGCAGCGGCGGCCGACATGAACGCACCTCTTTGCACCGGCATCGGCTTTCGCCAGCCGCACTACCGCGAGCTGTTGGAGCGCAGGCCGCCGCTGGCTTTCCTCGAAGTGCATTCCGAGAACTTCTTTGCCGAGGGCGGTGCGGCGCTGGCCGTGCTGCACGAGGCCAGGAGCCACTATGACGTGAGCCTGCACGGCGTGGGCCTCGCGCTTGGCTCGGCGGCGGGGCTGGACCGATGGCACCTCGAGCAGCTCGCGCGGCTGGTCGATCGCATCGAGCCGGTGCGGGTGAGCGACCACGCCTGCTTCGCGCGGGCGCCGCTGCGGGCCGGTGCAGCCCCCACCCACGGCAACGACCTGCTGCCGGTCGCCTTCACGCCGGCCTCGCTGGACATCATGGCGGCCAACGTGTCGGCGGTGCAGGACCGGCTCGGGCGGCCCATCCTCGTGGAGAACCTGTCGGCCTACCTGGGCTGGGCCGACGACTCGATGAGCGAACCCGAATTCTTCAACCGCCTGGCGCGGCGCACCGGCTGCGGCCTGCTGCTGGACGTGAACAACATCGTGGTCAACCAGCTCAATGCGGGCGCCGGCGATGCAGTGGCGGCGGCGAAGCGTTTTGTCGATGCCATCGATGCGCAGGCCGTCGGCGAGATCCACCTGGCCGGCTACGACGACAGCGGCGATCTCGTGATCGACGACCACGGCAGCCGGGTGCATGCGCCGGTGTGGCAGGTGTTCGAGCATGCGATGGGCAGGCTGCGCGGCACGCCGGTGCTTGTCGAGTGGGATACGCGCCTGCCGGCGCTGGACGTGCTGCTCGGCGAGGCGGCCGCGGCCGAGGCCCGCTGCGCCGTCCATGAAGAGGTTGCGGCATGAACACCCGCGAGGCCACACGCCAGCAACTGCTGCTGCGCGCCATCGTGTCGCGCGGCGACGGCCTGGCACTCAACGGCTGGGTGCGCGAAAGCGGCGCCCGCATGGGCCGCGGGCTGGCGGCCTACCAGGCCAACCTGGGCGCTGCAGCCGAACGCGCCCTGGCCGGCAGCTTCCCGACCGTGCAGCAGCTCCTGGGCGAGGAGTCGTTCGCTGCCATGGCCCGGGACTTCGTGCGCCGGCGCCCGCCCGCGCGGGGCGACCTCGCCTGGCTGGGCGAGTCGCTGCCGGCCTTCATCGCCGACGCCGAAGGCCTGCGCAGCGAGCCCTACCTCGCCGACGTGGCCCGCCTCGAATGGGCGGTGCAGCGCGCCGAAGCGGCCGCGGATGACGACGGCCCGCTCTGCGGGCTAGAGCAGCTCGCGGCGCATGAGCCGTCGCGGCTCGCCTTGCGGTTCAGGGCCGGCACGGGCATGGTGGCCTCGTCCTGGCCGGTGGCCGGCATCTGGCTGGCCCATCGCAGCGATGCGAGCGATCGCTTCGACGGACTGTGGGAAGCCTTTGCCGCCGGCCGCGGCGAGACGGCGCTGGTGTGGCGCCGGGGGTGGCGCGCACAGGTGTGTGCGCTCGACGCGTCTGATGTGCCGTTCACCCGCGCGGCCATCGAAGGCCGCGACCTGGCTGCCGCGCTCGATGCCGCCGGCAGCTCGTTCGCCTTCGACGCCTGGCTCGCGCGCGCGCTGCGCGAGGGCTGGATCGCGGGCATCGACCTCCTTTCCAACTCACCGGAGACCTGACCATGCAAGCCGCTCATCAACCCGCCTGGCAGCGCCTGGAAGCGCTGTGGCAGCGCGCCGTGTCGGCGCTCGAAGCGCTGCAGCCGGCCGCGCAGCTGGCGGCGCGCCTGTACGTGGCCAAGGTGTTCTTCCTGTCGGGGCTCACCAAGATCCGCGACTGGGAGACCACGCTCGCGCTGTTCACCGACGAGTACCAGGTGCCGCTGCTGCCGCCCGAGCTGGCCGCGCCGCTGGGCACCGCGGGTGAGCTGGTGCTGCCGGTGCTGCTGGTGCTCGGCCTGGGCGGGCGGCTTGCCGCGGCGGGGCTGTTCGTGGTGAACGTGGTCGCCGTGCTGAGCCTGGCCGAGATCGCCGAAGCGGCGCTGCAGCAGCACGTGTTCTGGGGCAGCCTGCTGTTGGGGCTCGTGCTGTGGGGCCCGGGGCGGTGGTCGGTCGACGCCTTCGTCTGGCGCCGCGGCCGCCGGCAGTGACACACTGCGGGCCATGCTGGAACACACACGCTTCATGGCCCGCTACAACCGCTGGATGAACGAGCGGCTGTATGCCTGCGCGGCCGGCCTTCCGGACGAAGAACGCCGCCGCGACCGCGGTGCGTTTTTCGGCTCCATCCATCGCACGCTGGCGCATCTGGTGCTGGCCGACAAGATCTGGCTGGGCCGCTTTGCGGAGCAGGGCGTTCGCTTCGAGGCGCTGTCGGCCTCGGTGCTGGCCCGGCCCGACTTCACCGGCCTCGACCAGGTGCTGTTCGACGATTTCGACGAGATGCGCTCGCACCGTGCCGAACTCGATGCCGCGATCGAGGCCTGGGCCGCCGAGATGACGCCGGCCTACGTCCAGCAGACCATGCGCTATGCGAGCACGAAGGGCGCGCCGCGCGAACACCCGCTGTGGCAGGCGCTCAGCCACTTCTTCAACCACCAGACGCACCACCGGGGCCAGGTGACGACGCTGCTTCTGCAGGCCGGCGTGGACCCGGGCGTGACGGACCTGATCGCCCTGGTGAAGTGAAGCAAGGCCCGCTCAGAAATCGCGGGCGCGGAAGCGGATCTCGATGGTGGGCGGCACGCGCCCGTCCACGTCGCGCGGCAGCACCTCGGTGCGGTCGATGGCGCGCAGCACGGCGTCGTCCCATTCCTTCTGGCCGCTGGCCTTGGTGATGCGGCGGCCGATGATGGTGCCGTCGGGCGCCACCTTCACCTCCACCACGGCCACCGGGTCGCCGGCGATGGGTTCGGTGAACACGATGTTGGGCTTGATGCGCGCCACGATGCGCCCGGCATAACCCGCCGAAGGTCCGGCCGACTGCGCCGCCGTGCCGGTGCTGTTGGGCGCGCCGGTGCCGCCGAGCTGTCCCATCATGCGTTCGAGGTTCTTCTTGCGCTCGGCCTCCAGCCGCTCCTGCTGGGCCTTTTCCTGCTCGGCCTTCTTGCGCGCTTCGTCGGCTTTCTTCTTCTCGAGCTCGCGGCGTTCCTGCGCTTCCTTCTCGCGCTGGGCCTTCTGCTCGCGTTCCTTTTCTTCCTCGCGCTGCTTCTGCTCGCGCTCCTTGCGGGCTTTTTCGGTGGCGATGTCGGCCTCGCGCTGCACCGGCTTGGGCGGCGGTTCCACCACCGGCTTCGGAGGCTCCACCGGCTTGGGCGGCTGCGGCTCGGGTTCCACCGCCTTCGGCGCGGCCACCTGCGGGACCGCCGCCCACAGCTCGGCCTCGACGCCGGCGATGTCGGCCGAGCGCCAGCTCACGCCCAGGCCCAGCGCCACGAGCAGCAGCAGGTGCACGCCGGCGGCCAGCGCGAAACCCGAACCCATGCGGTCGGGCGCGCGCGGACGCAGGCTGTACTGGGGCAGGGCGGTGGCGCTCATCGTCGGCTTGTGATCCGCACAGACACGCTTCGGTTCACGTGCCGGTGGTCTTGACGGCCAGGCCCACGCGCTGCACGCCGGCGCGGTTGAGGGTGTCCATCACCTTCACCACGGCCTCGTACTTCACGTTGCGGTCGGCCGAGATGATGACCGGGGCGTTGGCGCTGCCGCCTTGCGCCTCCTTCACCCGGGCGGCGAGGTTGCGCAAGGTGGCACGCTCGCCGTCCTTGCCGTCGATGCGCAGCTTGACGCTTTCGTCGGTGCCCAGCACCACCTCGATCACCTTGTCGGGCTGGCGCTTGGCCTGGCCCACCGACGGCAGGTCCACCACGCCGGTGGTGATGAGCGGCGCGCTCACCATGAAGATGATCAGCAGCACCAGCATCACGTCGATGAAGGGCACCATGTTGATCTCGCTCATGGTGCGGCGGCGCGTGCCGTGGCGTTGTACGAGCGCAGGCATGGTCGCGGCCTCAGTGGGTGGCGCCCGGCTGGCCGACGTTGCGCGCCAGGATGTTCGAGAACTCCTCGATGAAGGTCTCGAGCTGGATCGCGATGCGGTCGATGTCGCGTGCGAAGCGGTTGTAGGCCACCACCGCCGGGATGGCGGCGAACAGGCCGATGGCGGTGGCCACCAGCGCTTCGGCGATGCCAGGCGCCACGGTGGCCAGGGTCACCTGCTGCAGGTTGGCCAGTCCGGTGAAGGCATGCATGATCCCCCACACCGTGCCGAACAGCCCGACATACGGGCTCACCGAGCCCACTGACGCCAGGAAGCTCAGGTTCGATTCGATGGCATCGAGCTCGCGCTGGAAGCTCGCGCGCATGGCGCGGCGCGAGCCGTCGATCAGCGCCGAGCCGTCGGTCACCCGCTTCTCGCGCAGCTTGAAGAACTCGCGCATGCCCGAGGCGAAGATGCGCTCCATCGGCGCGCCCTGCTGGTCGGTGGGCGCAACCTTGGCCGCATCGGCATACAGCTCCTGCAGCTGGCGGCCCGACCAGAACTCGCGCTCGAATTCCTCGTTGCTGCCGCGCACGCGCTTCAGGCCGAAGAGCTTGCCGAAGATGACCGCCCAGCTGATCAGCGAGGTGATCAGCAGGCCGGCCATGACCACCTGCACCACGAAGCTGGCGTGCAGTACGAGATTGAGGATGTTGAGATCCTGGTTCATCCGATGCGCTCAAGGATTTGGGAAGGAATGCGGCAGGGGCGGAAGCTGGCTGCTTCCACGAAGCCGATGCGGATGCTGCCCTCGGCGAGCACGGCACCGTTGCGCGTGGCCCGCTGAGAAATCAGCAGGCTGGCGCGGCCGCGCTCGACCACCCGCACGCTGACCGCCAGCTCGTCGTCGAGCCGGGCGGGCTGGCGGTAGCGGACCGAAGTATCGGTCACGACGAACATCGCCCCTGTTTCCGTGCGCAACTGCTCCTGGCCGAAGCCGAGCGAGCGCAGCCATTCGGTGCGTGCGCGCTCGAAGAACTTCAGGTAGTTGGCATAGAACACCACGCCGCCGGCGTCGGTGTCTTCCCAGTACACGCGCAGCGTGTGCTGGTAGTCGTCGTCTGGTCTGGTATCGGTCACGCGCGGGATTATCCCTGCGCGCGAGGCCCCGCCTTACTGGCTGGCTCGGCGGTACACCGGACCCCACATCGGGTGGCCGGCTTCCGACTTCGTGAGCGCGAAGGCCGGGTCGGCCGCGCGAGCCGCCTTGAAGGCCGCCTCGCATTGCGAGGTGCGCTCGCTGGTGCAGTAGATGAAGGCGAGGTACTTGTGCGCGGCGGCCTTGTCCTTGGCCGAGGCGAGGCCGGTGCCGAGTGCGCTGTTGAAGAGCCTTTCGGCTTCGCCGTACTGCCCGTCGTCATAGGCGCGCATGCCGGCCAGCAGGGCCTTTTCGGCGGGGCGCTGGGCCAGGTCCATCACGCCGGTCGGGGCGCCGGGTTGCTGGGCACAGCCGGCCAGCAGGGCCAGTGCAAGGGCGCCGGCGGCGCAGGCGAGGAGGGGGCGCTTCATGATCCGAACTTGTGCTTGAGCATGATCGGTTGCCCGGCGCTGACGTTGACAGTCACGGTGTGCGGCGGGAACTCGTCGTTGCGTATGGTGATGGTGTGGCGGCCTTCGCTGAGCGTCAGCTTGTTGAGCGGCGGCGTCGTGCCGGCCGGCGCGCCGTCGACTTCGACATGGCCCCACGGGCTCACCGCAATCTGCAGCGTGCCGGTGGCCAGGGTGGGCGAGGCTGATGCAAGGCGGGTGCGGGCATCGCGGGCCTGGGCTTCACGGGCGCGACGCTCCTTCGGGGTTTCGACGGCCTTCCTGGCTGCTGCCGTCGCGGGCGCCAGTTCGACCACGGCGGTGGGAGGCTCCGCGGCCGGAGCAGCGGCATGCGTGCTGCCGGCCGCAGGTAGCGCCTCGGAGGCTGCGGCTTCGGGTACTGCAGCTTCCGAAGCGACGGGCACAGGGGTGGGTACTGCGGCCTGTGCCACCACGGCCGCGGGCGGGGCCGACGCGGCCTGGGCTGCCACGGGCCGCGAAGTATCGCTGTCGGACAGGCTGTGCCAGAGGCCGAAGCCCACCAGCGCCAGGCCGAACAGGCCGACTGCGCCCAGGGCCAGCCGCTGGCGCTGGCGCTGCGGCGGCTCGTCTTCGCCGCTGGTGGGTTCCTGCGGGTTCTGGTCGATCCAGCCGCGCAGGTCGCGCGCCAGCGCGCGTGCCGAACGGTAGCGGTGGTTCGGGTCCTTTTCCATCGCGCGTGCCGCGATGTCCGACAGTGCCATCGGCACGGTCGTGTCGGCTTCATGGGCCGGCAGCGGCATGCGGTTCTGCACCGCGTTGGAGATCTCGACCAGCGAGTTGCCGACGAAGGGACGGGTGCCGGTGAGCAGCTCGTAGAGCACCACGCCGAGCGAGAACACGTCGGTGCGGCGGTCGGTGGGCTCCTCGCGCAGCTGCTCGGGCGCCATGTAGTAGGGCGAGCCGGCCACCAGGTCGATGCTGTCGCGCTGGTGGGCCACGCGGGCGATGCCGAAGTCGAGCACGCGCGGCTGCGTGCGGCCGACCATGAAGATATTGGCGGGCTTGATGTCGCGGTGCACCACGCCCTTGGTGTGGGCGTAGGCCAGTGCATCGGCCACGCGCCGCACGATGAGGGCGGCTTGTGCCGGCGTGGGACGCCAGCCTTCCTTCAGGAGCTGGCGCAGGTCCTTGCCCTTGAGCAGCTCCATCGCGATGTAGGCGCCCTGCGGGCTGACGCCGGCGTCGAACACGGTGACGATGTGCGGATGCGAAAGGCCGCCCGCGGCGCGCGCCTCGTTCAGGAACAGCGCATTGAACTGCTCGCGCTCCTCGTTCGAGAGCTGCACGTTCAGCGTCTTGATGGCGATGAGCCGCGACAGCAGCGGGTCGTGGGCCGCGTACACGGTACCCAGGCCGCCCTCGCCGATGCGGTACTTCAGCGCATAGCGGCCGATGTGGCCGATGGTGGGCAGGGATTCCGTGGGCGTGCCGGGCGGGACGTTGCTGGCCTCCTCCGGAAGCTCCGGCTCGAGCAGCACGGTGTCGGCCTCGTCCCAAGGATCGGCGGGCAGGGTGGCCGGCGGTATGGATTCGCTGGCCGGCAGCGACAGCATGTCGCTCGGGGGTTGACTGGGACGTTCCACGGCGACGAGCTTAAGCGAACCCCAGGGGGGTCACAACCTCACAAAAGCGGCAATATGTCGCACCTTCGTAACAGAAACTCACGTCAAGGCGCAGGAGCGTTATTTCAGCACGCGCCGCAGTCTGGCGACCGCTTCTTCCAGCTCGTGCATCGCGTTGGCGAACGAGAGACGCAGGTAGCGCTCGCTGCCGTGACGGCCGAAGTCGCGGCCGGGCGTGAGCGCGATCTGCGCCGTGCGCATCAGCTCGAAGCAGAAGTCCCAGCTGCTGGCCGAAAACCGCGAGCAGTCGGCCCAGGCGTAGAAGGCGCCGTCGGGCATCACCGGCACGTCGAGGCCGAGCTCGCGCAGGGCCGGCACGATGAAGTCGCGCCGCTCGCGAAATGCGGCGCGGCGGCGTTCGTATTCGTCCAGCGACGCGGGCTCGAAACACGCGAGCGCCGCATGCTGAGCGACGGCCGACGGGCAGATGTAGAGGTTCTGCGCCAGCTTCTCCACCGGCTCCACGAGGCCGGGCGGCAGCACCAGCCAGCCCAGGCGCCAGCCTGTCATGCTGAAGTACTTGGAGAAGCTGTTGATCGAGACCACGTCGTCGCCGAGCGCCAGCGCGCTGTGGCCGTAGCGCTCGTCGTAGCTGAGGCCGAGGTAGATCTCGTCCACCAGGGTGACGCCGTGGCGCGCGCGCACGACGTCCACGATGCGGGCCATCTCCTGAGGGTCGATCGAGGTGCCGGTCGGATTGGACGGCGATGCCAGCAGCACGCCGTGCGTGCTGCCGCGCCACTCGCGCTCGACCATGGCGGCGCTGAGCTGGAAGCGTTCTGCCGGGCCCGCCGGCAGCCCGCGCGGCACGCCGTCGGCGGCGGCCACGAAATGGCGGTTGCACGGATAGCTCGGGTCCGGCATCAGGATTTCGTCGCCGGGGTTCACCAGCGCCAGGCAGGCCAGCTGCAGGGCGGCCGAGGCGCCTGCGGTGATGACGATGCGTTGTGCCGGAACGTCAAGTCCGAAACGCTGCGCATACCAGCGGCTCAGGGCCTGCCGCAGCGCCGGCAGGCCGGTGGCCGGCGTGTACTGCGTGCGCCCGGCCTGCAGGCAGCGCTGCGCGGCTTCGAGCACCGCGGGCGGCGCGGTGAAGTCCGGTTCGCCGATGTTCAGGAAGATCATCGGCGAGCCGCCCCGGGCCGGGTCGCACAGCGGGCCGGCGGCGATCTCGGCCGCGGCCTTGGCGCACTCCATCACATAGAACGGTTCGATGTGATCGAGCCGCGAGGCAAGCTTCATGACGGCCCCCAGGGCTCAGCGGGGCGCGCCGCGTGCCGCACCCACCTCGACCGGGCGCATGTCGGCCGCAGCCTTGTCGAGCACGCCGTTGACGTACTTGTGCCCGTCGGTGCCGCCGAAGGCCTTGGCCAGCTCCACCGCTTCGTTGATGGCGACCTTGTAGGGGATGTCGATGCAGTGCTTGAGCTCGTAGGAGCCGATGAGCAGCACGCCATGCTCGATGGGCGACAGCTCGGTGGTCTTGCGGTCCACATGGCGCGCCAGCACGGCGTCGAGGGCGGCCGCCTCGTCGATGCAGCCGTGCAGCAGCGCATCGAAGTGCGCGCTGTCGCACTTGTCGAAGCCCTCCTGCTCGCGCATATGGGCATCGATGACGCCGGCATCACTGCCGCTGATCAGCCATTCGTACAGGCCCTGCAGCGCGAACTCGCGCGAACGGCGGCGTGCCGACTTGGGGCGGGCGCCGCCCTGGCCCGGCCGGCCGGCCGGCTTCTTCTTGGCTTCGGTCACGTCAGGTCTTCCAGCAGGTTGGCCATCTCGACCGCCACGCGTGCGGCATCGCGGCCCTTTTCTTCTGCGCGAGCCCAGGCCTGGGCTTCGTTCTCGACGGTGAGGATGGCATTGGCGATCGGTAGCTCGCTGTCGAGCGCCACGCGGGTCACGCCGGCGCCGCTTTCGTTGGCCACCAGCTCGAAGTGGTAGGTCTCGCCGCGGATGATGCAGCCCAGCGCAATGAGGGCGTCGTAGCGCTCGCTCTCGGCCATGGCCTGCAGCGCGCTGGGCACCTCGAGCGCGCCCGGCACCGTCACGTGCCGGATGTGCTTGGGCGACACGCCCAGCACTTCGAGTTCGGCGAGGCAGGCCCGGGCCAGCGCCGCCGTGATATCGGCATTGAAGCGGGCCTGCACGATGCCGATGCGCAAGTCCTCGCCGTCGAGATCGGCCGCCTGGCCTTGGTCTGCACCTTGCATTGGAGTTCTTTCAGGAGGAGAGGATCAAACAGCCGGCCGTGCTTCGGCCTCCGAGGCGTGATGGTCGGCGGCGACGAAGCCGGTTACTTCGAGGCCGTAGCCGGTCATGCTGGGCATGCGGCGGGGGCTGCCGAGCAGGCGCATGCGGGCGACACCCAGCTCGCGCAGGATCTGAGCGCCCACGCCATAGGTGCGCAGGTCCATCTGGGGCCGCGCGCCGGCTGAAGCAAGCTCGACCGGCGCGAAGTGCTGCAGCAGCCCTTCGCGGTCTTCGCCGCAGTTGAGCAGCACGGCCACGCCGCGGCCGGCGTCGCGCAGGGCGGCCAGCGCCCGCGGCAGCGGCCACGAGTGGCCGCATTGCTCGGCATCGAGCAGGTCCATCACCGACAGCGGTTCGTGCACGCGCACCAGCACGTCGTCCTGCGCGGTCCAGCTGCCCAGCGACAGCGCCAGGTGCAGGCCGCCGGTGCGGTCGCGGAAGGCGGTGCAGTCGAACGGGCCCTGTGCGGTGAGCATGCGGCGGTGGCCGATGCGTTCGATGAGCGATTCGTTGCGGCTGCGGTACTCGATGAGGTCGGCGATCGTGCCGATCTTCAGACCGTGCTCGCGAGCGAATTCCTCGAGATCGGGCAGGCGGGCCATCGTGCCGTCGTCCTTCATGATCTCGCAGATGACCGCCGCCGGCGTGAGGCCGGCCATGCCGGCGAGGTCGCAGCCCGCTTCGGTGTGCCCGGCTCGCATGAGCACGCCGCCGTCTTGCGCCTGCAGCGGGAAGATGTGCCCCGGCTGCACCAGGTCACGGGTGCGCGCGTCCTTGGCGACCGCGGTCCGGATGGTGTGGGCGCGGTCGGCCGCCGAAATGCCGGTGGTCACGCCTTCGGCAGCCTCGATGGAGACGGTGAACGCCGTGCCGTGCTTGGTGCCGTTGCGCTGGGCCATGGGCGGCAGCTGCAGCCTTTCGCAGCGCTCGCGCGTCAGCGTGAGGCAGATGAGGCCGCGACCGAACTTCGCCATGAAGTTGATCGCCTCGGGCGTGACGTGGTCGGCCGCCAGCACCAGATCGCCTTCGTTCTCGCGGTCTTCCTCGTCCACGAGGATGACCATGCGGCCCGCGGCAAGCTCGGTGATGAGCTCGGGAATGGGGGAAATCGCCATCCGCGGATTGTAGGCGGCGCCGTGCGCCGGCCCGGGCGACCGGGGCCTCTAGAAGCGTTCGCGGCCCGGCGGGCGCGCAATGATGCGCAGGTCGTCGCCGCACATCGACACCTCGGTGTAGCGCAGCCCTACGGCCTGGTCGAGTGACTCGAGCGGGCCGGCGCGCAGCATGCCGCGGCCCTGGCCAACCAGCTTGGGCGCCAGGTATACGAGGAACTCGTCGACCAGGCCGGCCTGCAGCAGCGAGCCGTTGAGCTTGTGGCCGGCCTCGACATGCAGTTCGTTGACGCCGCGGCGGGCCAGGTCCTTCAGCACCGCGTGCAGGTCCACCTTGCCGCCCGGGCCGGGCAGCAATGCCAGCTCGGCCCCGGCGGCTTCGAGCACCGCGCGTCGCCGCGCCTCCTCGCGCGCCGCATACACCAGCACCGTGCCGGGCGGCTGCAGGATGCGGGCATCGCCCGGCATCTGGAGTCCGGAGTCGAGCACCACACGCAGCGGCTGCCGTGCGGTCGGCACTTCGCGCACGTCGAGGCGGGGGTCGTCTTCCAGCACGGTGCCGATCCCGGTCAGCACGGCGCCGGCGCGCGCGCGCCAGGCATGCCCGTCGGCCCGGGCCGAGGGCCCGGTGATCCACTGGCTGCGCCCGTTCTCCAGCGCCGTCTGGCCGTCGAGCGAGGCGGCGATCTTCATGCGCACCCAGGGCACGCCGCGCACCATGCGCGAAAAGAAGCCGAGGTTGACCTCGCGGGCCTCGTCGGCCAGCAGCCCCACGTCGACGCGGATGCCCGCAGCCCTCAGGCGCTCGATGCCCTTGCCGGCCACCAGCGGGTTGGGGTCGACCACCGCGACCACCACCCGGCCGACCCCGGCCGCCACCAGTGCGTCGGCGCACGGAGGCGTGCGGCCGAAGTGGGCGCAGGGCTCCAGCGTCACGTACACCGTGGCACCGGCGGTCGATGCCCCGTGGGCGCGCAGCGCAGCCAGCGCCTGGACCTCGGCATGGCCCTGGCCCGGCGGCTGGGTGTGGCCGCCGAACGATTCGCCGCGGGTCGTGACCACCATGCAGCCGACGGCCGGGTTGGGCGGGCTGTGGCGCATGGCGCGACCTGCTTCCGCCAGGGCTGCCCGCATCCATTGCAGGTCCTGCCCGGCGTCCGGCTGCGAATCTGGGGATGGAGACGCTGAAGTCATGGCCATAGAGTCTGCGGCGGTCCCGAGGGGAGGGTTCATGGCACAGGCACGAATGGTGCGGCGTCGGGCTTCGACGCCGACCACCGGCTGGACGCTGGTGGAAATGCTGGTGGCATTGTCGGTCTTCGCCACGCTGCTGGCGCTGGCGGTGCCGGCCTGGCAGGCGCTGAACGCGCGGCAGCGGCAGCAGTCCGCGGCGTCTCGCATCGAGAGCCATGTGGCGATGGCGCGCAGCACGGCCATCTCGCGCAACGCGCGGGTCACGATGTCGCCGCTGCAGCCGGGCGACTGGGCCGGCGGCTGGCGGCTGCATGTGGATGACAACACGAGCGGCACCTGGGACGACGGCGAGGCGCTGCTGGCGCATGCAGAGCCTCTGTCGGGCGTTGCGGCGAGTGCTGAAGGTCCGCTGGGCCGGTATCTGTCGTTCGACGCTTCAGGCGCGCCTGTCCAGATGAACGGTGCCTTCCTGGCCGGCACGTGGGTGCTTTGCAGCGCTCGCGATCAACCGGCCGTCAGGCTCGTTCTTTCCGCGTCGGGGCGGGTGCGGCGTGAGCAGGAGCCGCTTGCTGTGTGCCCCTAGCCTTGATCAGCCGCTGGCTATTTCCAGCAACCGGCGGCAGGTGTCTTCTGGCCGGCGTTGTTGATCGTGAGCACGGTGCAGCCAGAGTCTTTCACCTGCGTACCCATCGCATTGGCGGCCAGCGCATAGGTGGTGGCAGTGGGGGGGGCGCTGAACGCGAAGCTGTATTGGGTGGCAAGTTCAGCCGCACACGACGTTGCCGGAAGCGCCACGGCCACGCCGGCAGCGGTCTGGTCGTAGCGCATGTTGGTGGTGTAGAAGCGCTCCATGAACTGCACCAGCTCGTTCAGGCACACCTGCGCCTTGGCGCGGCGCGACTGCATGATCTGCTGCTGGTAGGCGGGGTAGGCGATCGCCGCGAGGACAGCCACCACCGCCATGGCGATCAAGAGCTCGATGAGTGTGAAGCCGCGTGCTCGGCCGGGCCGGGTGTTTTTCATGCTGGAAGGTCTTGTCATGTGTGCTGCTCCTGGGCGGGGCTGGCCATTGGCCGGCCGCCGCCCGTCGTCCGCCCTGGGGTTTAGCGCCCGAAAAGTTCGCGCCAGTGCCGCGCGCCGCTGAACGGGGCGCTTTCGCCCTCCATGGTGAGGCTGCCCGAGGAAGTGCTGACCACCTTGCCCTCGGTGCCGTCGGGCTTGCGAATCACCGATTCCTTGTCGATGTAGTAAACGCCGCCGTTCTTGATGCGGATGGCGCTACCTGGCACATGCTTGCCACCCATGACAGGGAAGTCCGACGAATTCAGCGAGTTGTCGCGGTTGTAGTCGAACGGGCTGACGATCAGGCGCGAGCCTGAGTTGGCGTTGAGCTCGTAGATCCAGCTGTCGCCCCCCGCCGAACAGGGATCGGTCGACGGCGTCACCGTTGCGAAGATGATCCGGTCGCCGCGCACGAAAGGTGGCTGGTGCACGCGTTCACCCGACTCGGTGGAGAAGTCGAGATACCAGCCCATGTGGCTGTCGGATCCCGGCAGTCCCGCGGTGTTGCTCCACTTGATGGGAAAGTCGGTGGTCACGCGAGCGTCGCGTGCGCTGAAGCTCGAGGTGTCATCCACCAGGATCTTCTGCTGCAGCAGGTGGCTGCGCGTCAGGTTGGTGCTGTGCGTGGTGATCGTACGGTTCCAGATGGCGTAGAAGGTCTGGACCTGGGTGTTCGAGATGTCAGCCGCACCCAGGTACTTGCCGGTGCCGAAGTACACGATGAACCCGTTGCCGCTGGGATGGGCACCCAAGGCAGGCTCAGTCGTGATGGGCTGCCGCGCTCCGTTGCTCGCCTTGGCCACGTACATCGGCAGCTTGCCGCTGCCACCGCTGTAGGCGACGTCCCAGCTGGCCGAAGACTTGGCAGACAGGTCGAACTTCCAGAGATTGCCGTACAGGTCGCCCGCGAACACGGCGTCCGTCGTGCCGTTGCCGTCCTGGTCAGCCAGGGTGACGCCGGTCAGGCCGTTGTCGGTGAAGGTGATGGAGCCGTCAGTGGTGGGCACCGGGATGCGGCGGATCAGCGAGCCGTCCTTCACGCTGACGATGTAGATCGAAGGTGCGTTCGCGCCGTCCATGTAGCCGCTGCCGAAGACCACGCCGGTCACTCCGGAGTTCAGCCGCGCCACCTTGGGCTTCCCATTGGATATGCCCATGTTCGCATCGGAGAACTCCCACTTGAAGACCGATCCCGGCGTCGTTTCCGAGTAGGAGCTGGGGTTGGTGATGTCCAGGGCATAGACGGCCTTGCCGCCCAGCCCCAACCCGCCGAAGAGGTAGGTACTCCAGCTGCCGTCGACCGAAACGTCGTAGGCGATCATGCCGCCGTCGACATAGGCCTGGTGCTTGTAGTCGACGTTGGACAGCTTGCTGAGGTTCGGATAGACGGCGTTCGGCACGAACGCAAGTCGTTCCTCACCGGTGTTGGCGTCGAAGCCGTGCAGCATGCCGTCGTTGGCGCCGACGTAAACCATGGGCAGCCGGTTCTTGTGCTTTTCCTTGAACTCGGCATAGCCCGCCTGATCGGGCAGGAAGAAGTCAGGCGCGCCGACGTACAGCGGGGCGGGCGAGGAGTTGATGATGTCGCCCAGCACGCTGCCGCGTTCACGGAAGGTCGTGCCCTCGAGTGCGCGGCTGCCGCGCAGGAATTCGAGCCGGCGCTCACCCAGCGAGTCGGACTGGTTCAGCGCCGTCTGGTGTACAGGGCTCAGTGAGCTCCAGCGGAAAGCCTTGGCGCCGTCGCTGTTGGTGATGATGGTGCGGCTACCCCAGTTCTTGTTGTTGATGAGCGCCTCCGCTGACCATTTCGGCGTCTCGCAGATGGTGCCGGCGACGCCGGAACAGCCCGCTCCATCGCCGTCGGCAATCGGGTAGGCCCTGAGCTTGCCGGACCAGTCACCAGTGTTGAAGCCGGCCGCGTACACCGCGGAGCCGGCTGCGATGCGGCTGCTGTTGAGAGAGGCCGCCACGGCCGAGCCCTGCCGTTCGCTGATGCTGGAGACGATGTCCTGGAAGGCCTTCACAACATCGTTGGGCGACTCGGCGCTGTAGAAGCCGCCGCGGCCGTTGATGGCTGCGTGCCAGAGGTCGTAGACGTTGCCCGGAATGCTGTCAAAGCCAGTGGCGGGCCATGCTTTCGTTCCGTTGACCAGGTCGCCGTAGGCGCCCTTGTACATGTTGCCTTGCCAGTCCGCCCCGAGGTTGCCGGTCAGGCCCAAGCCGATGGTGTACGTCACCATGTGCTGCCAGGTGGCCGGATCGTTCTTCGGATTCCAGTACGACGACAACGTGGTCGTGGAGGACGTTCCCTTGACGGTCTCGTCACCCTTGACGGGGGTGTACTTGAGTGCGTCGGAGGAATTCAAGTCGGTGCGCAGATCCTGGGACCAATAGTGGAATGCGATGTCCGCCAGGCTATGAGACGACCCATCGGTCTTCTTGTAGGGAGCTCGCGCCGAGTACCCGGCCCCGTCGGGCAGGGTCTTCGACGTGTTGTCGGCGTCGGTCATGCCGGCGGCCCAGCTGCTGTTCCAGATGCCGTCAGTCATCAGCACCGCGTAGTTGCCGCGGCACACATACTTGCCGGACGCGTTGTCGCCGATCGTGTTCTGCCAGGCCCGGTCTGTCTTGAACATCTCGCCGGTGCGCTGCAAGGCGGGCAGCAAAGGGGTGCCACCGCTCGCCGGTGACCGCTGGAGCCATCGGAAGAAGTTGGTCCGCGCCGTGCCGCTGAAGACGTTGAGCCGGCTGTCATAGTCCGTGCCAGAGCGGTCTTCGCAGCCGTTCGACGTGTTCATGAATCCGTCGCACGTGTGGAGGTTCTGGAAGCCGATGCGGAACGTGCTGTCCAGCTTGCTGAACGCCAGCGTGGCGGCAGAGACGGTGGCCAGGTTGCGCGTCCGGTAGAACGAGTACCAGTTGGCGAAGTTCTGGCGCTCGTCCTTGTCGGTCGCGTTGACCACCCCATCGCCGTTGATGTCGACGGTGGCCGGCCCGGAGGTCGCGCTGACGATGACCCGCGTATAGCAGTCGTTGTCCAGGTAGGCGCCGAAGGTGTCTCTGGATGTCTTGTCGCAGTTGGCGTTGCTCAGGTTGAGCACGCCGTAGTCGGCCAACGAGTCCGTGGGCGCGTTCTGCAGCGTCTGCGTTGTGTTGTTCGGGTTGTAGTCGCGCGTCGCCTTGTAGTTGTTCGACAGGTTCACGGAGCCGCGGGTCGTATCGAACCCGTTGATCCATGCCGCGGTAAACGAAGTGGTCCGTGCCGTGCCGTTTTCATCCGGCGGCGCCACATACCGCACGCCGGGGTTGTAGTACAGGGCGTTGTAGGCCGTCGAGCGCCAGCGCAGGCCCGTGTCGCTCACAACCTTGCTGTCGGGCACGGCCGCCCACGCCATACTCCCCGAATCGTCGATGGTGAGCGCAACGTTGGGCGGGACTCCCTGCAATGCGTACAGCGGCAAGTCGCTCAGGCTTGTAAGTGCCAGCGCCTGCTGACTCAGCAAGGTGCTGCAGCAGAAGGCGACCGCCAGCAGCGAAGCAGGGCGGCGGGAAAGGGATGCGGTCGACATGAAAACCCTCACTTGAAGACGACGGGCTTGATTTCTTGCAGCGTGACGCCGGCTTGCCCGGATCCGCCCTGGCCGTTGGCCGTGATTCGGTAGTAGAAGGTGCCCATGCCCTTGTCCGCGCATTCGACACAGGGCTCGTTGCGTTTCCAGAACTCGATGAAGTACCTCGGGCTGGAGGGCAGTCCGGCGACCTCGGCTTGCTCGGCCTTCTCATTCCAGTCGGCGGCTGACCACTTGGTGTAGTCGGTGTCGCCGAAGTTGAGCGACGAGTCGGTGTCGCGCGGACCCTGGCGGGCTGTCAGCGACTGTTCGCCTGCGCGCAAGCCCACCTCGGCGGTCTGCAGGCCGATGGCACGGTCCTTCAAGTTGGCGCTCATGCGCTCTTCCAGCGTGGTCTGTCGCAGCGACGCCAGCCCCAGCAGGGTCAAGATCACGAGCAGCACCAGCGTGATGATGAGCGCGGCGCCTTGCTGGCGGCCCGCGGTCGCAAGTGGGTAGGGCGTGGTCTTCATGGAATGAGGTTGCGCAGGGCAACCGTGTGGGTGAACGTACGGGTGATGCGGTCATCAACGCTGGAGCCGGCGGCGTTGGTCGCCACATTGGCCTGCGGACCTTGCAGCGTCAGCGTGATTCGAACTGCCGAAATCTGGCCCCAGCTCGTCGCAGGCACGAGGCTCGCGTCGACGTACTGTCCGGACTCGGCCACCATGTAGGCGACCTGCATGTCCTGCACGCCGTCGATGACTTCCTGGGTGCCGGTCGGCGTGGCCCGGAACAGCGCGCGCCCGCCGGTGGCGGCGCGGCCCGTCTGCCCGACGTACCAGGCCGTGGCATGCAACCGGGCCACGACGGAGCCGGGTTTCATGCTGCCCTGTCCGAGGCTGCCCATCTTTATGTTGAGGCCGCTGGCATCGGTCACTTCGAAGACGTGGCCGTTGTCGACGTCGCAGGCGACCGCGATGTCGCCGGCCTTGAGGTCGTCGGCCTTGGCTGTGGCCTTCAGAATCAGGTCCCCGCCGGCAGCGGCTTCAGCTACCGACTCGCCGCCACCCATGGACGAACGGGTCTCGATGGCGTCGGTGCCAGGCACCCGTGCACCGATGGCCGCGCCGAACGGCATGCCGGTGAATTCGGTACTGCCGCCATAGCCCCACACAGGGTTCCATAGCGCCCACCATTTGGTTTCGGGTGCCGGAATGATCGACGACACCTTGACCCAGCCGGGGGCGTCAGGAGCGTTGGTGTACTCACCCTTGGACGCACCGCAGGGGGTGCTGCCCGATTCGCGCAGTTCGCGGGACATCAGCTCGAAGGCGAAACGTCCGCCCTCCTGGATTCGCGACAGGTCATCGGTCGAACGAGACACCTGGCGCGAGCCGAGGAAGATGGCGATGGCGCCGCCGACGATCAACAGCCCCAGCGCAAGGGCCACCATCATTTCGACGAGGCCGAAGCCTCGGGCGCGTCGACGTGCGTTCATAGCTGGGTCACGAAGGAGAGTTGTTCGATCTGCTGCGTGCCGGACTTGTCCGGGTTGCCGCGGGTGTCGTCCCACTGCACGGTCACGATGCAGATGCCGGTGGTGCCGTTGCAATTGATGCCACCGCAGACATTCGCAGCCGCGCCGCTCAGGCTGGTCTGCATCTGGCCGATCCAGGCGGCGAGGTCACGGTCGGCCTGCGATTCGGAGGCCGCTCTCGTGTCGCACTTCCGCGGGATGTTGTACGCGTTCGACTTGGCTGCCAGCGAGTTCGCACGCATGCTGTCGACGATGGACTGGGCCTGGATGACCGCCACGCTGCGTTCATAGCTGCTCTGGCTGAACTTGAGGGCACGCGCCTGCAGGCCGGCGATACCCAGCATGCCGATGGACATGACCAGCACGGCCACCAGCACTTCGACAAGCGTGACGCCGCGGCTGGCGCGAGCTCTTGCGGAACTGGATCCGGGCCCGCGACGAAGGATGGATGTTTTATTGCACATTGGCCGATCCCAATCTGACGACAAGCGACTTCGAGTGCGGACCAACGGTCACCGGCAGGTTGCCGTTGGTCATGAGAGTTCCGTCGGTGGCATAGGACAACCCGTCGCCGCGGAAGTCGGCGCAGAAGGCGCCCACGGTCGACTGCGACGAGATATCGCCTTGCCGCAAGACGGTGCCGTCGGACTGGCGCGTCATCTGCCAATTGGCGGCGGTTGTGCAGAACCGCACGGTCTGGTTCGATCGAAGCGCCTCACTGCGGGCGGCCTGGATGCCCGCCAGCAGCTCGTTGGCGGTAGTGGCGAGCCGGTTACGCTGCATCGTGGCCTGGAAGCTCGGTATCGCGATCGACGCCAGGATCGCGAACACGGCGACCGTGACGATCAGTTCGACCAGCGTGAACCCGGCCGCTGCGCGCAGGGCGGGTATGGGTCGCTTTGCCGGGGTGTGCTGCGTGTTCACTTTGCTTCTGTTGGGTGGTCGGCAAGCGAGGACTTCCTCCTGTGCTTGCCTGATTCGAGTTGGAGCGGAGGGTAGCAGCCGGCCTCGCCGCGGGGGGCGATGAAACGACGAATGGGCGCGGGCCACCGACGGTCGGCGGCCGGGTGTGGCGTCAGCGCTGGCGGCGAGAGGTTTCGCGCACCGCTTCCATGAACTCGCTCACGTCGTCGAAGCTGCGATACACGGAGGCGAAGCGGATGTAGGCCACCTTGTCCAGCCGCTTGAGCTCGCGCATGACCCATTCACCCAGGCGGGTGCTGCTCACCTCGCGTTCACCGCTGTGCAGCAGCGAGGTCTCGATGCGTGCCAGGGCCTGGTCGAGTGCCTCGGCGCTGACCGGCCGCTTGCGAAGGGCCAGCGTCATTGAAGCGCGCAATTTGCCGGGATCGAACTCGGTGCGCCGGCCGTCCTTCTTGACGATGGCCGGGTACTCGATCTCGGCGCGCTCATAGGTGGTGAAGCGCTTGTCGCAAGACAGGCACCGGCGGCGGCGTCGTATGACGTCGCCTTCATCGGACTCGCGGGTTTCCGAGACCTGGGTTTCGTTGTGGGCGCAGAAGGGGCAGCGCATGGGGCGGGCCGCAGGGCCGGCGGGAACCGGCCCTGCCTCGAGTGCCTGTCAGCGGTACACCGGGAAGTCGCGCGTCAGCGCCGCGACCTTTTCACGCACGGCGGCGACGGTGGCCTCATCGCGCGGGTTGTCCAGCACGTCGGCAATGAGGTGGGCGGTGCGCACTGCCTCGGCTTCCTTGAATCCGCGGGTGGTCATCGCCGGCGAGCCGAGGCGGATGCCGCTGGTGACCATCGGCTTTTCCGGGTCGTTGGGAATCGCGTTCTTGTTGCAGGTCATGTGGGCCTGCCCCAGGACGTTTTCCGCTTCCTTGCCGGTGATGCCCTTGGCCCGCAGGTCCACCAGCATCACGTGGCTTTCGGTGCGGCCGCTCACGATCCGCAGGCCGCGCTGGGTCAGCGTGTCGGCCAGCGCCGCGGCGTTCTTCACGACCTGCTGCTGGTAGACCTTGAACTCGGGGCTGAGCGCTTCCTTGAAGGCCACCGCCTTGCCGGCGATCACGTGCATCAGCGGGCCGCCCTGGATGCCGGGGAAGATGGCGCTGTTGATCGGCTTGGCGACCGCATCCTTCATGAGGATGATGCCGCCGCGCGGGCCACGCAGGCTCTTGTGGGTGGTGGAGGTCACCACGTCGGCGAACGGCACCGGATTGGGGTACACGCCTGCCGCGATGAGGCCTGCGTAGTGCGCCATGTCGACCATGAAATAGGCGCCCACCGCCTTGGCCACCTTGGCGAAGCGCTCGAAGTCGATGCGCAGAGCGAAGGCAGAGGCGCCCGCGATGATCAGCTTCGGCTTGTGCTCATGTGCCAGCCGCTCCATCGCGTCGTAGTCGATGTCTTCCTGCGCGTTGAGGCCGTAGCTCACCACCTTGAACCACTTGCCGCTCATGTTGAGCGGCATGCCGTGGGTGAGGTGGCCGCCTTCGGCCAGGCTCATGCCCATGATGGTGTCGCCGGGCTGCAGCAGGCCGAAGAAGACCGCCTGGTTGGCCTGCGAGCCGGAATTGGGCTGCACGTTCGCGTGCTCCGCGCCGAACAGCTGCTTCAGCCGGTCGATCGCGAGCTGCTCGACAACGTCGACGTTTTCGCAGCCGCCGTAGTAGCGCTTGCCGGGGTAGCCCTCGGCGTACTTGTTGGTGAGCTGGCTGCCCTGGGCGGCCATCACGGCCGGCGAGGCGTAGTTCTCCGAAGCGATCAGCTCGATGTGGTCTTCCTGGCGGCGGTTCTCGGCCTGGATGGCGGCCCAGATCTCAGGATCGACGTTGGCAACGGTGGAAATGGAGCGGTCAAACATGGATGGCAGTCCTCTTCATGACTTGAAGATCCCGAAGACACGCACTTAAGAAGAAGCAGTGTGCGGTCCGAGGGCTGCCCAGGCGAACGGCGGAAACGACGCGGGGAGCGCCGGCTGCGCTCCCCGGTGGTGCACCACCTCGGCCTTGACGGCCTTATCGCCAGTTGCGCAGCTTGCGCAGTGTAGCGGAGGCGATGCGTCGGCCGCGAGATCGCCCTACTACTTATTGGAGGAGTGCGACCTGTTCGGCGGGCCGGGCTTCTTCCTTGGCCGGCGCCGGCGCGGGTGCGGGCTCCGCCGGGGCCGCGCCGGAGGCCGTGGCCGAGTGAGTGGAGACCGCCCGCACAGGGGCGGTGATTGGCACGAGGCGGCCCGCGACCACCTGCCGCAGGTAGGCCTGCTCGGCCAGCACCTTGGCGGCATAGCCGCCGTCATCGTCGAGATTGGCGGCGCCGACGTAGTACTTCAGGCCGCCTTCCAGGCTGCCGGCCCTGGCGATGCACTCCTTCAGCACCTGCACGCCCACGCGCAGGTTGGTCACCGGGTCGAACGCGGCATGGTTGCCGCCGAAGCCTTCGTATTTGTCGTCGTGGACGCGGGTCATCACCTGCATCAGGCCCTGGGCGCCGACGGGGCTCTGGGCAAACGGGTTGAAGCCCGACTCGACCGCCATCACCGCCAGGATCAGGGTCGGCTCGAGGCCGGCGCGTTGCCCGATGCCCCAGGCTTCCTGCACGAGGCGGCCGATGGGTTCGGGAGCCACCTTGTAGCGTCGTGCCAGCCAGTGGGCCACCGATGCCTGCTGGCGGGTGAGCGCCGACGGGTTGAGTGCCGTGGCCCGGGCGATCGCTTCCGGCTCGGCCAATGCGAGCAGCACGTTGGGGTCGCGTTCCAGCCGCGCCTCCTGGCGTGCCAGCAGCCAGCCGAGTGCCTTTTGCTCGGCACCACGGCGCAATTCAGGATGGGAGCCGACGAACACCACCACCGCGGCGACGGCAAAGCCGAGCAGGGCAAGTGAGTTGTGGCTGACTTCGAGCAGGCCGTGGCCTACGTCCTTGAGGAACACGCGTGCGGAATCCGCTGCTGCGGCGCCGGTGCGCGCCCAATGTCGATACGCTGACATGTCTCTTCCTTTCCCTCCCTGCCTCGCCGCGCAGACTCCGGCGACATGAGGCAGTGATAATTCGCCCGTTACAAAGATGCGCCTGCGCAGAGACAGCGAGGACGCCCGGGCCTGGTTGATTTGCGTCGATTGTTCAGGGGACTGAGGGTTCTCCCTAGTGAGTGGCGCGGATTCTAGAAACGCGTTTAATAACGGGTCAAGCCTAAGAAAGCCTTCTCTAATTCTTCATGGTTATGAAATACCGGGATCTTCGGGAGTTTTTGGCCGGTCTGGAAGCGCAGTCTGAGCTCTTGCGGGTCGCAAAGCCAGTGTCTACACGGCTCGAACTCACTGCTTTGGGGGACCATGCCCTCAAGTCGGGGGGGCCGGCGCTGTTGTTCAGCCAGCCGACAAACGGTCAGCAAAGTTACAAATTCCCGGTCCTGGCCAACCTGTTCGGAACGCCCAAGCGGGTCGCCATGGGGATGGGGGCGGCCGATGTGGGCGAGTTGCGCGACATCGGCAGGGTCCTGGCCAGCCTCAAGGAGCCGGAGCCGCCGCGCGGCCTCAAGGACGCCGGCAAGCTGCTGCAGATGGCCAAGGCGCTGTGGGACATGAAGCCGGCGCGCAGCCGGTCCGGACCGTGCCAGGAGGTGGTCGTGGAGGGCGCCGATGTGGATCTGGGCCGCCTGCCGGTGCAGTTCTGCTGGCCGGGCGACGCCGGGCCCCTGATCACCTGGGGCCTGGTGGTGACCCGCGGCCCGCAGGGCGTGCCGCAGCCGCGCCGCAGGCAGAACCTGGGCATCTACCGGCAGCAGGTCATCGGCCGCAGGCAGGTCATCATGCGATGGCTGGCGCATCGGGGAGGGGCCCTCGACTTCCGCGAGTTCGCGCTCGCCAATCCGGGCCAGCCGTTTCCGATCGCCGTGGTGCTGGGCGCCGACCCGGCGACCATGCTGGGGGCGGTCACTCCGGTGCCGGACAGCCTGTCCGAATACCAGTTCGCCGGCCTGCTGCGCGGCAGCCGCACCGAGCTGGTGGACAGCGGCGTCGGTGAAGGCGAGCACAAGCTGCAGGTGCCCGCCCTCGCTGAAATCGTGCTGGAAGGCCACATCCCGACTGCGCCCGCCGGCTACCGGGGCACCAGCGAGCAGGGCGTGCCCCTGCAGGAAAGGGGTGGCTACCTGTTTGCACTCGAAGGTCCGTTCGGCGACCACACCGGCTACTACAACGAGCAGGAGTGGTTCCCGGTGTTCCAGATCGACCGCATCACCCACCGGCAGGGGGCGATCTATCACACCACCTACACCGGCAAGCCGCCCGACGAACCGGCCGTGCTGGGCGTGGCGCTGAACGAGGTGTTCGTGCCCATCCTGCAGAAGCAGTTTCCCGAGATCGTCGACTTCTACCTGCCGCCCGAGGGGTGCAGCTATCGCATGGCGGTGATCAGCATGCGCAAGAGCTACCCGGGACACGCCAAGCGGCTGATGTTCGGGCTGTGGAGCTTCCTGCGGCAGTTCATGTACACCAAGTTCATCGTGGTGACCGACGATGACGTGGACATCCGCGACTGGAAGGACGTGATCTGGGCGATCACCACCCGGGTGGACCCGGTGCGCGACACCACGCTGGCCGGCCAGACGCCGATCGACTACCTCGACTTCGCTTCGCCCGAGAGCGGGCTGGGCGGGAAGATGGGCCTGGATGCCACCAACAAGTGGCCCGGCGAGACGCAGCGCGAATGGGGCAAGGTGATCCGCATGGACGCCGAGGTGGAGGCCCGCATGGCCGAGCTGTATGCGGAAATCACACGCGGGCAATCGCTGTCAAGCAGCGGGGCTCAATGACGGTTCCGGCCGTCATAGAACTGCCGGCGCGCGCCATGCTTGAAGTCCCCGGAGCCCTCTTCTAATGTAGGAAAGCCTGTCAGCAGGCATTCTCAAAGGCGCAGTCTCTGCGCGCCAGGAGCCCCGGACCCATCTTCCTCTGGAGCCCCGGAACGGTGGCGTCAGCCACTCACCCCTCCCGCCCAAGGCTGGGAGGGGTTTCAGTTTTGGGGCTTGGTTTTCGTTGGCCTCAGGCGCGCACGAGCAGCCCGAGCAGTTCGTGCAGGACCAGCGACACCTGCTCATATCCCCGGCTCGAAGGCAGCCAGTCCAGCACCGGGCGGCTGGTGGGCACGAAAGAGCCCATCGGCGCCGGCGTGATGCGGAAGGCCCCGGCCGCGGCCTCCTCGAACACCTTGCGCGCGCGCGGCATGTGGTACGCGTGGGTCACCAGCACGATCTCCTTGACGCCGCTGCCGCGCAGCAGGGCCACTGTGCGGATTGCGTTTTCGCGGGTGTCGCGGGAGTCCGGTTCCATCCAGCGCAGCGGGCGGTTGTACTCCTGCTGGGCGATGCGTCCGGCCGCTTCGGCTTCCGAACGGCCGGACGTTTCGATGTGGGCCCATCCCAGGCCGCCGCTGAAGCCGACCGGCAGCCCGGTCTCGCGCCCCAGCCACAGGCCGTAGCGCAGCCGCACGAGCGACACGGAACTGAGGTCCGAAACGCCGTACTCGGGCGCCCGGGGGATCAGCCCGCCGCCGAGAACGATGATGGCCGTCGTGGGCGCCCGGTTCCTGCCCTCGGCCTTCAGGCGGGTCAGGTCGTCGCTGTAGAGCGCCGCCGGCGGCTTGAGTACGAAGTTCTGCAGCCAGCGCCCGGAGCCCTGGCAGGCACTCAGCCACAGCAATGCAGCACTCAGGAAGACCAGGAAGTAGCCCAGGCCCCGTCGTGGAAGGACCAGCCTCACACCCACCAGCATGAGGAGCAGCAGCGGCACCGGCGGAAGCACCAGCGCCGTGAGGATGGGCTTCCACGATTCAAGGCCTAGCATTCGCTCTCCCTAGTTTGGTATGGGTCTGAAAAGCGCGCCGATTGTGCCGGAAGGGCATCATTCGCACTCCTCATTCCAATCAGGGAACCCCAATGATCTGGATGTTTTCTGCCCGGCGGCTGATCGTCGCCGTCTGCACTGGCTGGCTGCCGCTGATCGCGGCACAGGCCGCCGAAGCTCCTGCCGTGGCGCCGCCGCGGCCGGTGGTCGACAAGTTCTTCGGCACGTCCGTCGCCGATCCGTACCGCTACTTCGAGAACGCCAAGTCGCCGGAAGTGGCGGCCTGGATGAAGGCGCAGAGCGACACGGCCCACTCGACCCTGGCCCACATCGCCGGGCGCGACGCCATGCTGGCCACGCTCGAAAAGCTGGAGAACGCGAGTCCGGCGCGCGTCGTCTACCCGGTGCGTACGACGGGAGGCCGGATGTTCTACGAACGCCGGGGCGCTGACGACAACCAGTTCAAGCTCTACATGCGAGAAGGCGTCGATGGCGCCGAAACGCTGCTGGTCGACCCCGAGGCGCTGTCCGGGCGCACCGGCAAGCCGCATGCGATCAACTACTTCATGCCCTCGCGCGACGGCCGCTACGTGGCCTACGGCATTTCGTCGGGAGGCTCGGAAGCGGCGTCACTGGTCGTGCTCGACGTGAAGACGAAGAGAACCGTGGGCCGGCCTGTCACCCGTGCCGACTTCGGCTGGCCGGAATGGTCGGCCGACGGCCGGCTGCTCACCTTCACCCGCTTGAAGGCGCTGCGCAAGGGCGAGCCGGAGGTCAACAAGTACAAGCGTGCCGAAACCTACGTGATCGACGTGGCGCGCGGCGGCGCGCTGCGGCCCCAGCCGGTGTTCGGGTTCCGGGCCCAGGGTGCGAAGCTGGCCGACGACGAAAGCCCGGCGCTGGACCTCACTGCAGATGGCCGCTGGGCCATCGGGCGCGTCTTCAACGGCGTGCAGCGGGAACTGCGGGTGTACGCAGCGCCGCAGGCCGATGCGCTGGCCGGGCGGGCGCGCTGGCGCGAGGTGGTGAGGACCGCCGATGCGGTGACCGGCATTGCCTACCACGGCGGGACGCTGTACGCGATGTCCCACCTGGAGGCGCCCCGGTTCAAGGTGCAGGCGCGCCCGCTCGACGGCACAAGCGACGCTGCCGCGTGGAAGCTGCTGCTGCCGGCGGGCGAGCGCGTCGTCACCGGCATCGCGGCAGCGTCGGATGCGCTGTACATCGAAGCGCGCGACGGCAATGTCAAGCGCCTGTTCAAGCGCGGCCATGCAGAGGGCGCCCCGGTGCAGGAAGTGGTGCTGCCGCTGCAGGGTTCGTTCAGCCTGAACGGCGACGAATCCAACTACTCGGCCGCAAACGGGCAGCTGCCCGGCCTGCTGATCGACCTGCAGAGCTGGACGCGGGCGCGACAGCTGTACGAAGTGACCGCCGACGGCAAGGTTGCCAACACCGGCCTGCAGCCCCAGGGGCCCGAAGACGCGCCCACCGACGTGGAAGCCGCCGAGGTGCTGGTCAAGAGCCACGACGGCGTGATGGTGCCGATGTCCGTCGTGTATCGCAAAGGCACGCGGCTCGACGGCAGCAACCCGACCATCCTGTACGGCTACGCTTCCTACGGCATCACCGAAGAGCCGTTCTTCAGCACCTCGGTCCTCGCCTGGTTGCGCGCCGGCGGCGTGTACGCCTTTGCCAACCCGCGCGGCAGCGGCGTCTACGGGCAGGAATGGCACAAGGCCGGGAAGCAGGCCACCAAGCCCAACACCTGGAAGGACTTCATCGCCTGCGCCGAATACCTCATCGGGCAGGGCTACACCTCGAGCCGGCGCCTGGGCATCTACGGCGGCAGCGCCGGCGGCATCCTGGTGGGGCGCGCCATGACGGAGCGGCCCGACCTGTTTGCCGCCGTGGTGCCCGCGGTCGGCGCGCTCGATGCGGTGCGCTTCGAGATCGGCCCGAACGGGCCGCCCAACATTCCGGAGTTCGGCACGGTCAAGACCGAGCAAGGCTTCCAGGCGCTGCTCGAGATGAGCACCTACCACCAGATCCGCGACGGCGAGAAGTACCCGGCGGTCATGTTCACCCACGGCGTGAACGACCCGCGTGTGGAGGTGTGGCACAGCACGAAGACGGCGGCGCGGCTTCTGGCGGCCAGCACCAGCGGCAAGCCGGTGCTGCTGCGCCTGGACTACCAGGCCGGCCACGGCATCGGCAACACCAAGCAGCAGCGCCTGGCCGAGCGGGCCGACGTGTACGCGTTCTTCCTGTGGCAGATGGGCGCGCCGGGTTACGAGCTGAAAGGCCTGGGAGGCTGACATGGCCGCATCGCAGGCAGAAGCGCTGCGCATGCAGCTGATCCGCAATTTCGACCGGGTCGACAAGCAGCTGGAGCGCCGCGACCCGCTGTATGAAACGCTGTGCGCGAGGCTGGCGGTGGGCACGGCGGCCACCAAGCTGGGCGCCAGCATCGACATCCTGCCGCCGGGCAAGCGCGGCTGCCCCTACCACTACCACCACGCGCAGGAGGAATTGTTCGTGGTGCTCGAAGGGCAGGGCACGCTGCGCGTGGCCGGCGAGATGCTTGCGATCGCCGCCGGCGACGTGGTGTTCATCCCGCCGGGCCCCCAGTACCCGCACCAGATCATCAACACGTCCGGAGCGCCGATGAAGTACCTGTCGATCAGCACGCGCGAAACCCCGGAGATCTGCGTGTACCCAGACTCGGGCAAGTACTCGGCGTGGAGCGGCGGCGCGGGTGCCGAAGGCCGCTTCGACAGCATCCAGCGCCTGGGCCCCGGGCTCGACTACTGGGAGGGTGAACCTTGACGGCCGCGGTATCGTCGGGCTTTCGACCGGAGACCTGCCATGTCTGAAACCATCACCCTGGGCGGCGGCTGCTTCTGGTGCCTCGAAGCCGTGTTCCTCGACGTGGAGGGCGTGCTGTCCGTCGAGTCGGGCTACAGCAACGGCGCGGTGCACAACCCGACCTATGAACAGGTGTGCACCGGCGACACCGGCCATGCCGAGGTGGTGAAGGTCGAGTTCGATCCGGAGCGCATTTCCCTGCGCGAGATCCTCGAGATCTTTTTCGTGATCCACGACCCGACCACCCTCAACCGCCAGGGCAACGACGTCGGCACCCAGTACCGCTCCGGCATCTACACCCATACCGACGACCAGGCACGCGTCGCGCGCGAGGTGATCGCCGAGCTCGAAGGTTCGCGCATCCACCGCAGCCCGGTGGTCACCGAGGTGGCGCCGGTCGCCAACTACTGGCGCGCCGAGGACTACCACCAGCGGTATTTCGAGAACCACCCCAACCAGGGCTACTGCGCCTTCGTGGTGGCCCCCAAGCTCGAGAAATTCCGCAAGACCTTCGCGGCGCGGCGTCGCCGGGCCTGAGGCTCTACACTCGCGCCTCGCCTCCACTGTTGTCCGCATGACGTCGACGCGCCGCACCGCCTTGCACCGCCGCGCCTGGGTTTCCTCCCTGGCGCTGCTGGCGCTCGTGCTGGCGCAAACGCTGGCGCTTGTGCACGGGGTGGTGCACCTGCCTTCGCACCCGGAGCTGTCGTCGCAGGAGGCCGCCGCTTCAGCCTCGGCCGACCACCTGCTGGGGCATGCGCAAGGCGACCAGCAAGGTCTGAGCTGCCAGCTGTTCGACCAGATCGCGCAGGCGGGCGGCCTGCCGGTCGATGCACCGGCGTTCGTGCCACCGGCCTGCGCCGCCGTGCTCACGGCGCAGGCCGAGCCCGAAGCAGCGTCACAACCGCTCCTCGCCTTCCACGCCCGCGGGCCTCCGCAGGCCTGACGCCCCTTACGCCCCTTACGCACGTTGCCGACCGGTCGCCGCCTGGCTGACCGGTGCCGGCCATTTCGCATCGACGACTTTTCGCTGCGGCCGACGGCCGCAGCCTGCACTCATGAAACGCTTTTCCTCCTCCCCGCGCCGCAGCCGCGTTGCCGCGGCAGTTTCCCTGTCGCTTGCCAGCCTTGCCGTGTCTGCCCAGACCCAGGCACCGACGGCGCTCG
This sequence comes from Methylibium rhizosphaerae, assembly GCF_006386545.1. Classification (GTDB taxonomy): domain Bacteria; phylum Pseudomonadota; class Gammaproteobacteria; order Burkholderiales; family Burkholderiaceae_C; genus Pseudorivibacter; species Pseudorivibacter rhizosphaerae. The sequence continues at coordinate 37,032 of NZ_SWAR01000028.1, forward strand.
ATCCGGTCGTCGTGACCGGCAACCCGCTGCGCAGCGAGACGCTGACCACGCCTTCTTCGACGCTGGCCGGCGACGCGCTGGTCCTGCGGCGCGGCAGCAGCCTGGGCGACACGCTGAACGGCCTGCCCGGCGTGTCGTCCAGCTACTTCGGCCCCAACGCCAACCGCCCGGTCATCCGGGGGCAGGACGGCGACCGGGTCCGCATGCTGAGCAACGCCGGCGCCTCGCTCGACGCCTCGGCCCTCAGCTTCGACCATGCGGTGCCGATCGACCCGCTGGTCGTCGAGCGCGTCGAGGTGCTGCGCGGCCCGGCTGCGCTGCTCTATGGCGGCAGCGCCGTGGGCGGCGTGGTCAATGCCATCGACAACCGCATCCCGCGTGACAAGGAAGACATGGTCAACGGCGCGGCCGAACTGCGGCTGGGCGGCGCCGCGAACGAGCGTGGCGCGAGCGCCTTGGTCGAAGGCGGCGGCAGCGGCTTTGCCTGGCATGCCGATGCCTTCGGCCGCGACACCGACGACCTGCACGTGCCCTCGTTCGACCGGCCGGTCGACGGCGGCGGCACCGAGCGCCGCAACCGCATCGTCAACTCGGCCAGCCGCGCCAAGGGCGGGGCGGTGGGCGGCTCCATGGTGTGGGACCACGGCTACCTGGGTGCATCGGTGGACACCTACCGCAACGACTACGGGGTCGTGGCCGAAGAGGACGTCACCATCCGCATGAAGCGCGACAAGCTGGCGCTGGCGGGCGAGGTGCGCGACCTGGGCGGGCCGTTCAAGCTGGTGCGCGGGCAGCTGCAGCACACCGACTACCGGCATGCCGAAGTCGAGGGCACCGGCGAGGTGGGCACCACCTTCAAGAACAAGGGCACCGACGGCCGGCTCGAAGCCGAGCATGTGTCCCTGGCCATGGCCGGCGGCACGCTGCGCGGCGTGCTCGGCGCGCAGGGCGAAAGCATGCGTTTCTCGGCGCTCGGCGAAGAGGCTTTCGTGCCGGGCACCCGCACCGAGCAGGGGGCGCTGTTCGCATTCGAGGAGCTGTCGTTCGAGCGGCTGTCGCTGACCGCCGGCGCACGCGTCGAGCACACGAGCGTGGCCTCCGACGGTGACGCGCCCGATGCGGCCGAGCCGCGTTTCGGCGCTCCGCAGACGCGCCGCTTCACGGCGGGCAGCCTGGCGCTGGGCGCGGCCTGGAAGCTGTCGCCGCAGTGGCAGCTGCTGGGCAACGTGGCGCGCACCGAGCTCGCGCCCACCTACTACGAGCTGTTCGCCAACGGCGTGCATGTGGCGACCGCGGCCTATGAGCGCGGCGACACCGCGCTGGACAAGGAACGCAGCACCAACGTGGACGTCGCGCTGCAATGGAAGGAGGGCGCGCACCAGGCCAAGGTCGGCGCCTGGACCAGCCGCTTTGCCAACTACATCGCGCTGCTGCGTACCGGCGAGCCCGATTTCGTCAACGACGAAGGCGAGGCCTTCCCGGTGTACGGCTTCGCCGGCGTGCCTGCGCGCCTGTACGGCCTGGAGGCCGAAGGCCGCTGGCGTGTGCTCGATGGCGCCCGGCAGGTCGACCTGGACGGCCGGTTCGACCTGGTGCGCGCCGAGAACCGGGAGACCGGCGAGCCGCTGCCGCGCATCGCGCCCGCGCGCCTGACGCTGGGCGCGACCTACACGCAAGCCGGCTGGTCCGCCCGGGCCGAGGTGCAGCGGGTGGCCCGCCAGACGCGCGTGCCGGCCGACGACGTGCCCACCGACGGCTACACGCTGGTCAACCTGTCGGCCAGCTACCGCCTGCGGCTGGCGGCCACCGATGCATTGCTGTTCGCGCGGCTCGACAACGCCGGCAACACGCTGGCCTACAACGCCGGCACCATCGGCACGGTGAGGCCGCTGGCGCCGCTGCCGGGCCGGCGGCTCATGGCAGGCTTGCGTGTGGCTTTCTAGGCAAGCCGGCGTTGCGCCAGGCCGTCAGTGCTAGCGCGGGGTACCTTTTGCGCGGGGCCGGTCGTTACACTGGCCGCCACCCCGTGCAGTAAGCCTTTGCCGCATGTCGAGCCGACTCCCTCCGCTATGCCAGTGCGCGCCGGCTCCAGCGTTGATGGTGAACGCAGCAGGCGCCGGCTGCACATGGGAGCTCAACGACGCTGCCCGCCGCTGGGCGCCCGCACGCCATTGGCATGAGGCCGAATGGGCCGCGCTGGCGCGGGCGGTGGCCGGCCAGGCGCAGCGCGGTGTCTTCGAGTCCGGCGACCCGGACCTGCGGCTGCGCTGGCACGCGGTGCCGCACGACGGCGGCTGGCTCGCCTGGCTGTCGCCGCACGAGGAAACGGCGGCTCCCGATGTCGAGGCGATGCGCGAGCAGGTCGAGCTGCTGCAAGAGCAGCTGCACATCGCCCAGGAGTTCGGACGCCTGGCCGTGTGGGCGCGTGACCTGCGAAGCGGCCGCGGCCATTGGGACGACCGCATGTTCGAGCTGTTCGGTTTCGACCCGGCACTCGGCACGCCGGAGCTCGAAGAGGCGCTGCAGCGCCTCCACCCCGACGACCGCGATCGCGCACGCGAAGACTGTGTCAGCTCGATGGTGCGGCCCGGCCGCCATGACGCGCACTACCGGCTGATGCTCGCGAAGGGCGGCGTCGCGCAGCTGCACAGCCTGTGGGAAGTGAAGAGCGACGCCGAGGGCCAGCCCGAGCGCATGGTCGGCGTGATGATCGACGACACCGAAAGCGTGCGGCTCGCGCAATGGCACCAGGCCGCCAGCACGCAGCTGGCGCTGGCGGTGGGGCTGGTGGGCATTTCGCTGTGGCGCATCGACCTTGCCACCCGGCGCATCCAGCTCAACGACTGGGGCTACCAGCTGATCGGGCGGACCCCCATGCCTGACGGCATGCCGCTCGACGAGATGCGCGCCTGCATCCATCCGGACGACCAGGCGGCCATCGTGCGCGCGACCGAAGAAGCGGTGGCGGGCATCGGCATCATCGACGCGGAGGCCCGCTATCGCCGTCCGGACGGCAGCTATCGCACGCTGCTCACCCGCCGGGTGGCAGTGCGCGACGACGGCGGCCGGGCGGTGGCGCTGATCGGCGTGTCGCTCGACATGACGGAGCAGGTGCACGTTCGCGAGCGGGCCCTCGAGGCCACCCAGGGCATCGAGCTGATCGCCGACGCCACCGGCGTGGGCGTGTGGAGCGTCGACCTCGACACCGGCGCCAGCGTATGGAACCGCCAGATGCGCCGCATCTGCGGTCTGCCCGACGACGCACCGGCCCTGCAGGCCCAGCGCGGCCTGGAGCTGGTGCATCCGGAAGACCGCGACCGGGTGGCGCAGGGCCTTGCCGGGCTCGTGAGCGGCGACCCGGTGGCCGACGATGCCGAGTTCCGCGTCTGCCGGCCCGATGGAGAGGTGCGCTGGGTGGTCGCACGTGCCCGGCGTGCGCAGCATGGCGAGCGTCACGTGGCCTTCGGCGTGCTGATCGACGTGACCGAGCAGCGCAGGACCCAGCAGCGCCTGCGCCTGGCCGAGCAGCGCACGCTGCTGGCGGCGCAGACGGTCGGGCTGGCCCACTGGGAGCGCGACCTCGAGACCGGCGATTCCTGGTGGGACGCACAGATGTACCGCCTGCGCGGGCTGGCTGCCGACGACCCGCGTTCGCCCAACGAGCTGCGGCACCAGTGCATCCATCCCGACGACGTGGCGCTGGTGGAGCAGCGCACCGCGCAGATCGTGCAGCGCGAGGGCGACTACTACTTCGAATTCCGCGTGGTGTGGCCCGACGGCACGGTGCGCTGGCTGGCGGCCCGCGGCTCGGTGCTGCGCGATGCCAGCGGCCGCGCGCAGCGCATGACCGGCTTCAACTGGGACGTGACCGACCACAAGGTCAATGAAGACATGCGCCGCGAGAAGGCCGCGGCCGAGGAGTCCAGCCGCGCCAAGAGCGAGTTCCTGGCACGCATGAGCCACGAGCTGCGCACGCCGCTCAATGCGGTGCTCGGCTTCGCGCAGCTGATGCTCGAAGACGCCGGCGAACCGCTCACCACCGGCCAGCGCCAGCGCGCCGAGCGCGTGCGCAACGCCGGCAAGCACCTGCTGGCGCTGATCGACGACGTACTCGACCTCACCAGCATCGAGGCCGGCACCCTGCCGCTGCAGCAGGGGCTGGTGCCGCTCGCGCCGGTGGTGGGAGAAACACTGCAGTGGCTGGCGCCGGCGGCCGAGCGGGCCGGCGTGTCGCTGGATGCCGTGCCGGTGCGTGGTGCGGTGATGGGCGATCCGCGCCGGCTGCGCCAGGTGCTGGCCAACCTGCTGTCGAACGCGGTCAAGTACAACCGGCCCGGCGGCCGGGTCGAGCTGCGGGTGATCGAGGAGCCGAGCGACCGCTGGCTGGGCCTGCGGGTGCGCGACACCGGCCGCGGGCTCACAAGGGCGCAGCTGCAGCGCCTGTTCGAGCCGTTCAACCGGCTGGGTGCCGAGCGCGAGGGCATCGAGGGCACCGGCATCGGCCTCACCATCGTGCGCCACCTCGTCGAGCGCATGGGCGGCCGCATCGACGTGGACAGCACGCCCGGCGAAGGCACGACCTTCCTCGTGTGGCTGCTGCGGGCCCACGCCGACGTGGTCGAGGAGCCCACCGCGCCCATGGTGCTGGAGCTGCACGCGCCCGCTGCTGGCGAGTCGATCGACCTGCTGTACATCGAGGACAACCCGGTGAACGTGCTGCTGGTCGAGCAGCTGGTGGCCTTGCGGCCGGGGGTGCGGCTGCACAGCGCCGAAGACGGCAGCACCGGTATCGCCAAGGCCCGGGCCTTGCGTCCGCATGCGGTGCTCATCGACCTGCAGCTGCCCGACATCGACGGCTTCGAGGTGCTGCGTGCGCTGCGCGCCGAACCTTCGACGCGTGACCTGATCTGCATCGCGCTGTCGGCCAACGCCATGCCCGAAGACGTGCAGCGCGCGCTGCGCGACGGCTTCAACGACTACTGGACCAAGCCGATCGACTTCCCGCAGTTCCTGGCCGGGCTCGACGCCCTGTGCGGCGTGTGAGCGGCCCCATGCACGACCTCTGGCAGACCCTTCCCGTGCCGGCGATACGCCTGCTGCCCGCCGCCGCGCAGGCAGGGCCGGGCTGGCAGCTGAACCCGGCGGCGCACCGGCTGGGTCACGCGGCCGTGCTGTGGCGGCAGTGGGCCGAGGCGATCCTGCAATCGGTCCATGGCGGAACGAGCACCGGAACACTGGCCGATGGGGCCGGCAGCACCTGCCTGCGATGGACCGCCGGCGTGCTGGAGCCCGGCTGGCTGGCCTGGCTGGAACCGGCGGAAGCCGCGACACCGGCCGCGGCGGCGGCCACCACCGACGAGGTGGTGCGCCAGCTGCGCCAGCGGCTGGACATCACCCAGCGTTTCGGCCGCCTGGGCATCTGGGAGCGCGACGTGCGCACCGGCCAGGGCCAGTGGGACCGCTACATCTACGGCCTCTATGGCCTCGACCCCGACGCCGGCACGCCGACCATGGAACAGGCGGCGCAGCTGCACTTCCACCCGGACGACGCGCAGCGTGCGATGGACACCTGGCACCAGTCGATCCGGCAGCCGGGGCAGTACGAGCTGCACTTCCGGCTCTATACCCGCGAAGGCCGTCTCAAGTCGCTGCATTCGATGTGGGAGGTCATCAACGGCGCCGACGGCCAGCCGGAGCGTGCCATCGGCGTGCTGCTGGACGACACCGAAAGCATCGAGCTGGCCCAGCTGCACCAGGCCTCCAGCCTGCAGCTCGACCTGGCGGTGCGGCTGGGCGGCATCGTCGTGTGGCGGCGCGACCTCGACAGCGACGTCGTGCACCTGAGCGAATGGGGCTACCGCCTGCTCGGCCTGCCTTACAGCGAAGAAGGCATGAGTGCCGAGGAACTGGCGAACCTCGTCCATCCCGACGACAAGCCGGCGGTGAAGCAGGCGACGCAGCGGGCGCTCGAATATCCGGAGGCGGTGGACGTGGAGGCGCGCTACCGCCGTGCCGACGGCGTGTACCTCACCGCGCTGTCGCGCCGCGTCGCCGTGCGCGACGCCAACGGCAAGCCGGTGGCTCTGCTGGGCGTGAACCTCGATCTCACCGAACGCCGCGCCGCAGAAGAGCAGCTGCGCAGCATCGAGCAGCGCGCGCGGCTGGCCACGTTGGCGGTGGGCATGGGCACCTGGGAGCACCGCCCGGGCTCGGGCGGCATCTACTGGGACGACCAGATGTACCGCCTGCGCGGCCTCGAACCGGGCGGCCCGCAACCGCCGGCCGAGCTGCATGCGGCCTCGCTGCACCCCGCCGATCGCGAACGCGCGCTCGAGCGGCTGGAAGCCGCGCTGCACGGCAGCGGCGAGGCCTATGAAGACGAGTACCGCGTGGTGTGGCCCGACGGGCGCGTGCGCTGGCTGGCGGCGCGCGGCATGCCGCAGGCGGGCCTGCAGGGCCGCATCGCCGGCATGCTGGGCGTGAACTGGGACATCACCGACTACAAGCAGGCCGAGCAGGCGCTGCGCGACAAGGCGGCCGCCGAACAGGCCAGCCGCGCGAAAAGCGAATTCCTGGCGCGCGTGAGCCACGAGCTGCGCACACCGCTCAATGCGGTGCTGGGTTTCACCCGCCTGCTCGCCACTGATGCCGAGCACCCGCTGCGCGAGACTCAGCAGCAGCGCATTGCCATCGTCGAGACGGCCGGCGCGCACCTGCTCGCGCTGATCAACGACACGCTCGACCTCGCCAGCATCGAAGCGGGCACGCTGCCGCTGGACAACGAGCCGGTGCGGCTGGCGCCGGTGCTCGCCCAGGCGCTGCAATGGGCGCAGCCGGCCGCCGCGCGCGCCGGCGTCGACCTCGAGGTGCTGGACTGCGAGGCGGTGGCGCAAGGCGATGCACGGCGGCTGCGCCAGGTGTTCATCAACCTGCTCACCAACGCCATCAAGTACAACCGCCCCGGCGGCAGCGTGGCGGTGCGGCTGCTGCCGGTCAGCGACCCGGCCTGGCTGGCGGTGGAGGTGCGCGACACCGGCCGCGGCCTCACGCCGGCCCAGATGAACCAGCTGTTCGAGCCCTTCAACCGGCTGGGCGCCGAGCTGGAGGACATCGAAGGCACCGGCATCGGGCTCACCATCGTGCACCACCTGGTCGAACGCATGGGCGGTGCCATCGTGGTGGACAGCGAGCCCGGCGTCGGTTCATGCTTCACGGTGTGGTTGCCGGCGGCGACTGCCGGAGCCGGGGCTGACGAAGGCTCCCACCACGACCAACCGCATCGGCAACCCGCGCCTGGCGCCACACTTGGCGTCGCGGCCGACGGCAGCGCGGCCCACGCGAACATGGGGAAGACATTGGACGTGCTCTACATCGAAGACAACGCCGTGAACGTGCTGCTCGTCCAGGAGCTGGTGGCGCTGCGCCCGGGCTGGACCCTGCATGTGGCCGACACCGGCGAGGCCGGCGTGCGCAAGGCGCTCGACCTGCATCCGACCGTGGTGCTGGTGGACATGCAGCTGCCGGACTTCGACGGCTTCGAGGTGCTGCGCCGCCTGCGCGGCCAGGCCGGGCTCGAGTCCAGCAGGTTCATCGCGCTGTCGGCCAACGCGATGCCCGAGGACATTGCCGTGGCCCGCGAAGCGGGCTTCCACGACTACTGGACCAAACCGATCGACTTCGGCCAGTTCCTGGGCGGGCTCGACGCCCTGGCGGCCGCGCAGGCTTGAGGCGGCGCGGCCGGCCTCAGGGCGCCAGCCGCTCCCGCAGCCACTGCCCGTCGGGCTGCAGCCGGTAGCTCAGCCGGTCGTGCAGCCGGCTGCGGCGGCCCTGCCAGAACTCGAAGCGGTCGGGCACCAGGCGGTAGCCGCCCCAGTGGGGCGGTCGCGGCGGGTTGAGCCCGTGCTGCAGGCTGGCCTTGGCGGCATTGGCCACCAGCACGGCGCGCGAGGCGATCACCTGGCTCTGCGGCGAGGCCCAGGCTCCCAGCCGCGAGTCGAGAGGGCGCGAGGCGTAGTAGGCATCCGACTCCTCGGCGGTGGCCTTCTCCACCTTGCCCTCGATGCGCACCACCCGTTCGAGGTCGACCCAGTGGAACTGCAGCGCGGCGAACGGGTGGGCGGCCAGCTCGCGACCCTTGCGGCTGTCGTAGTTGGTGTACCAGACGAAACCGCGCTCGTCGAAGCCCTTGATCAGCACGATGCGGGTGGACGGCCGGCCATCGGCACCCACCGTGGCCAGCGTCATCGCATTGGGTTCGGGCACGCCGGCGTCGATCGCGGCTTGCAGCCAGTTTCGAAACTGCTCGAAGGGCGCGGCATGCGCGTGGTCTTCATCGAGTTCGTCGAGCTCGTAGCTCTTGCGCAGGTCGGCGAGTCTGGTCATGCCCCGCAGTATAGGAATCCGGGCCTCTAGATCGCGCCCACGCTGCCCGTCACCGGCAGCACGATGCCGGTGATGTAGCCCGAGCACACCGGCGCGGCCAGGAACACATAGGCCGGCGACAGCTCCTCCGGCTGGGCTGCGCGCTTCATGTCGGTCGACTTGCCGAACTCCTTGACCTTCTCGGGCGGCGAGTCGGCCGGGTTCAGCGGTGTCCACACCGGGCCGGGGGCCACCGCGTTGACCCGGATGCCCTTGTCGACCAGGTTGCTGGCCAGCGACTTGGTGAACGCATGGATGGCGCCCTTGGTGGTGGCGTAGTCGAGCAGGTGGGCGCTGCCGCGCAGGCCTACCACCGAGCCGGTGTTGATGATCGAGCTGCCCGGCTTCAGATGCGGCAGGGCCGCGCGGGCCATATGGAAGTAGCCGTAGACGTTGGTGCGCAGGGTTTCGTCGAAGCGCTCGTCGCTCAGGTCCTCGAGCGACTCGGCATGTTCCTGGAAGGCGGCGTTGTTGACCAGCACATCGAGCCGGCCGAAGGCCTCGAGCGTCTTGTCGACCGCCTTCTTGCAGAAGGCCGGGTCCTTCACGTCGCCGGGCAGCAGGATGCCGCGGGCGCCTTCGGCCTCGACGCAACGCAACGTTTCCTCGGCGTCGGCGTGTTCGCTCAGGTAGGCGATGGCCACGTCGGCGCCTTCGCGGGCATACAGCACCGCGACCGCCCGGCCGATGCCGGAATCGGCGCCGGTCACCAGCGCGACCATGCCGCGCAGCTTGTTGCTGCCTTCATAGCCGGGCGCCATGAAACGCGGCGGCAGCTGCAGCTCGCTTTCATGGCCGGGCTTGTCGATGTGCTGTGCCGGCAGGTCGGCAGGCTGTTCCCGCGCGCCGGCCTGCACCGGCTGCTTCGGCTTCTGCCCGTTGCCGGCCCTGGACTTGCCGCTGTCACGCTGGTCCTGCTCGCGCTGGATGTCGCGCTGCTTCGAGGCCACGGCTGTCGTGCCGTCGCCGTTACCTTGCTTGCTCTTGACCATGGCTACCTCACTTGGATGGAGTTGTGCACAGCCGGCACCGGCAGGCGGCATGCCCGCTCGGGCAATCGCGGGTCCTCATGCACTCTTAACGAATTCGACGTATACCGGCGCCTCCCATCAGTCGCCCCCGAGCGATACACACAAGGAGGTTCCCCCATGACGACGAATCTCACCGTGAACGGCAAGCCGGTCACCGTGGATGCCGATCCATCCACTCCGGTGCTGTGGGCGCTGCGCGACCACCTCGGCCTCACCGGCACCAAGTTCGGCTGCGGCGCCGCCCTGTGCGGCGCCTGCACCGTGCACCTCAACGGTCAGGCCACGCGTTCGTGCGTGACGCCGATCTCGGCAGTGGCCGGGCAGAAGATCACCACCATCGAAGCCGTGGGCACCGACCGCGTGGGCAAGGCGGTGCAGGCCGCCTGGCAGAAACACGACGTGGCGCAATGCGGCTATTGCCAGAGCGGCCAGATCATGAGCGCGACGGCCCTGCTGCGTACCAACAAGAAGCCGACCGATGCCGACATCGACGGCGCGATGGCCGGCAACGTGTGCCGCTGCGGCACCTATGCCCGCATTCGTGCGGCCATCCACGACGCTGCCCGTTCGCTGGCCTGAGCAAGAAGGGAGACACGATGAACTACCTCGCCTTGATGGAACGCGTGGGCCGCGCGCAGCAGCGCGCGGCCGGCGCCGCCGAACCGGCCGACGGCATGAGCCGCCGCGGCTTCCTGAAGTTCGGCACGGCCGGCGGCTTTGCGCTCGGCATGTTTGCCGTCGGCAGCGACACGCTGGCGCAGCAGGTTGCGGCGCCCGCCGGTGGCCTGAAGCCCTTCGAGCAGCCCGGCGCCTTCGTGCGGGTGGAGCCCGACAACACGCTGGTGGTGCAGGTGAACCGGCTCGAATTCGGCCAGGGCGTGCACACCGGTTTGCCCATGCTGGTGGCCGAAGAGCTCGATGCAGACTGGAGCAAGGTGCGCGCCGAACTGGCACCCGCGGGCGACGCCTACAAGGATCCGGGCTTCGGCATCCAGATGACCGGCGGCTCCACCGCCCTCAACCATTCGTGGCAGCCCTATCGCGAACTCGGCGCGCGGGCGCGCGCGATGTTCGTGGCCGCGGCGGCGCAGCGTTTCGGCGTCGCGCCCGAGCAGGTCAAGATCGCCAACGGCGTGGCCAGCGCCGGCGGGCAGAAGGCCACGCTCGGCGAGCTGGCGGCCGACGCGATGAAGCAGCCGGTGCCCCAGAAGGTGGCGCTGAAGGACCCGAAGGACTTCCGCCTGCTGGGCAAGCGCACGGTGCGCCTCGACCAGGCCGCCAAGAGCAGCGGCCGGCAGGACTTCGGCATCGACACCAGGCTGCCCGGACTCAAGGTGGCGCTGATCGCTCGGCCGCCGGTGTTCGGCGCCCGGCTGGCCGGCTACGACGCGGCCAAGGCGAAGGCGGTCAAGGGCGTGGTCGAGGTGCTCGAGATCCCGCTCGATCGCGGCGCCACCGGCGTGGCGGTGGTGGCCGACGGCTACTGGCCGGCCAAGCAGGCGCGCGACCTGCTCGAGCCGCGCTGGAACACCGACGGCGTCGAGAAGGCCGACAGCGACAAGCTGCTTGCCCAATACCTGGAGCTGGCGAAGCAGCCGGGCCTGAAGGCCCGAGAGGCCGACCAGTCGGCGCTGGCCGCGGCACCGCGCAAGCTCACCGCCGAATACAGCTTCCCCTTCCTCGCACATGCGCCGATGGAGCCGCTGAACTGCACCGTGCAGTACAGCGGCGACCGTTGCCGCGTGTGGGTCGGCTCGCAGTTCCAGACCATGGACCAGATGGCGGTGGCCGGCGTGCTGGGCCTCAAGCCCGAGCAGGTGGAGCTCAACACCATGATGGCCGGCGGCGGTTTCGGCCGCCGCGCGGTGCCGGGCTCCGAATACGTGGCCGAAGCGGCGCAGGTGGCGAAGGCCTGGCGTGCCAAGGGCCGCAACGAGCCGGTGAAGGTGATGTGGAGCCGCGAGGACGACATCCGCGGCGGCTACTACCGCCCGCTGCACGTGCACCGTGCCGAGATCGGCTATGACGCGCAGGGCAAGGTGCTGGCCTGGAAGCACACCATCGTCGGCCAGTCCATCCTGATGGGCACGCCGTTCGAGGACTTCCTCGTGAAGAACGGCATCGACGGCACCACCACCGAAGGCGTGGTCGATACGCCCTACGACCTGCCGCTGTCCCTCGACGTGCACCACACGAAGGTGAACGTGCCGGTGCTGTGGTGGCGTTCGGTGGGCAACACCCATACCGCCTACGTGATGGAAACGCTGATCGACGAGATCGCGCGCAGCGTGGGCAAGGACCCGGTGGCCTACCGCAAGTCGCTGCTCGGCGAAAAGCACAAGCGCCATGTCGCCGCGCTCGATCTCGCGGTGGAGAAGTCCGGTTACGGCAAGAAGCAGTTGCCCAAGGGGCGTGCCTGGGGCGTGGCGGTACACGAGTCGTTCGGCTCGGTGGTGGCCTATGTGGTGCAGGCCTCGCTGAAGGACGGGCAGCCGGTGCTGCACGAGGTGACGGCCGGCGTGCATTGCAACTTCTGCGTCAACCCGCTCGCGGTGGAGGCACAGGTGCAGGGCGCGGCGCTCATGGGCCTGGGCACCACCTTGCCCGGCGCCGCCGTCACGCTGAAGGAAGGCGTCGTGCAGCAGAGCAACTTCGGTGACTACACGGTGGCTCGCATCAACCAGATGCCGAAGATCAGCGTGCACATCGTGCCGAGTGCCGATGCACCCACCGGCATGGGCGAGCCAGGCCTGCCGCCGCTGGCGCCCGCCTTTGCCAATGCGCTGGCGCAACTGAGCAAGAAGCCGCTGCGCGAACTGCCGTTCAAATTGGCGTAATCGCGCGCAATCTCGCGCTCCCTCGTGGTGCGTGTCCAAGGCCTGCAGCGCCCGCGTTGCAGGCCTTTCGTTTTGATCAAGCGATTTCTTCACGGGGTATCGCCTTAGGGAGAGTGCCTTAGGGATATCGCCTTAAGTGAAGTCCCCATTTCGCCCGGTGCGCGAAAGCTGTCCCATAGGAACGGGGAGCAGACTTGTCATGTGTGCATGGGGCAGTCGCAGTAGCAATTGCAGTTGCAGTGGAGGTGCCGCGTGAAGACGGCAGAACCTGTCATCGTCGTATTGGCCGCTGGTAGCGGTTCCAGATTCCAGGGGCAGCATCACAAGCTGATGCAGCCGCTCGGGTCGCTCAGCGTGCTGGCCACCACCTTGCAGCATGCGGTTGCGACCAGCCTGCCGGTGGTCGTGGTCACGACCGAGTCGCTTGCCGAGCAGGCGCGTCACGTGGTGGCCGCCAAGGACGTGGTGCTGTTGCCCATGGTGGGCTCGGCCAGCATGGAGCCGCTGGGCATGGGCTATTCCATTGCCGCGGGCGTGACCGCGCGGCCGCATGCCTGCGGCTGGCTGGTGCTGCCCGGCGACATGCCGATGGTGCAGCCGGCTTCGCTGCAGGCGGTGGCCCGGGCGCTGGTGAACCACCCGGTGGCCTATGCGCAACACCAGGGCCGGCGCGGGCACCCCGTCGGATTCGCCGCCGAGCTGTATTCGGAGCTCGCCACCCTGAGCGGTGACGAAGGCGCCCGGCGCCTGCTGGGGCGCTATCCGTCCCACGGCGTCGAGGTCGACGACCCCGGCGTGCTGCTCGACGTCGACACCGAGGACGACCTGCATGCGCTGCGCCTCGTGCAGGGCGGCGGCGGTGCGCTGCACAACACCGCGCTGATGTTCAAGTGAGCGTCAGCTGAGCCCGTGGCGGCACGCCAGCGCCGCCAGCCGCTCGATCTCGGCATCGCGGATGCCCAGCTTGCGCAGGCCGTCGGCCGTGGCCAGCAGGTAGTCCAGCGTGGTGCCGAAGCGCCCGCGCGCGTCGCGCAGGATGCGCACCATCTGGTCATCGTCGATGGGTCCGGTGTAGCTCGGGCTGCTGCGGCTCAGGGTGAAGGCCAGCGCCTTGACCGGCCCCTGCGCGGTGCGGCAGGCGAGCCAGCGCGGGTCGTACACGCCGGTGGGCATCTCGCGCAGCCACAGCCTCTGCAGCTCTTCATGGCCGCGCTCGCGCGGCACCCGGTACACCATGCCCACGCAGGAGCCGCCGGCCAGCAGCGTGAACACGAGGCCGGGCACCTCGGGCGTGCCTCGGTTGATGCGCGAGCGCATGCGCAGCGAGCGGTGGTAGCCGTGCACGCGCGCCAGGCGCTCTTCGTGCGCCTCGAACTCGGGCCGCCAGATCAGCGACGCATAACCGAACACCCAGAGGTCCTGTTGCGGATCCCAACCGCGCAGCGTGTGTTCGAACAGGTGCTGCGGATCGCGCAGCGGCGTCGGGAACGCTGCTTCTGGCGCGGTCCCGGCAGTCAGGTCTTCAAGCATGGGGCGAGGTTGCGATGCCGTGCCCCGAGGTGTCAAGCGCACGGAATTTGCCGGCCTGGAAAAAACATCCGCCACGTGCGGTTCGATTTGACGATGTAACCGAGTTACCTAATAATCAGCCCATCAGTTACAAGCCGATTTCCCCCCGGCGAATCTCCCGATGAAACCAGCCATCCTCGAAGTCACGCAGCGCATCCAGGAGCGCAGCCGCGACTTGCGCGCCGACTACCTGCGCCGCACCGCGGCGGCCGGGCAACGCGCCCGCGGCAGCGACCGCATGGGTTGCGCCAACGTGGCGCATGCCTTCGCCGGCATGCCTGCCGGCGACAAGTTCAAGGTCGTGGCCGAACGCGCGCCGCACATCGGTGTCGTCACCGCCTACAACGACATGCTCTCGGCCCACCAGCCCTACGAGGGCTACCCCGAGATCATTCGCGACGAGGCGCGCAGGCATGGCGCCACCGTGCAGGTGGCCGGCGGGGTGCCGGCCATGTGCGACGGCGTGACGCAGGGCCTGCCCGGCATGGAGCTCAGTCTGTTCTCGCGCGACACCATCGCCATGGGCACGGCGGTCGCGCTCACGCACGACGTGTTCGATGCCGCGCTGTTGCTGGGCATCTGCGACAAGATCGTGCCCGGCCTGCTGATCGGCGCGCTGCACTTCGGCCACCTGCCTTGTGTCTTCGTGCCCGGCGGGCCGATGAGCACCGGCCTGTCCAACAGCGAGAAGGCCAAGGTGCGCGAGCTCAACGCGCAGGGCCTCGTGGGCCGCGAAGCGCTGCTCGAAGCCGAGAGCAAGGCCTATCACGGCCCCGGCACCTGCACCTTCTACGGCACCGCCAACAGCAACCAGATGCTGCTCGAGGCCATGGGCCTGCACGTGCCGGGCGCGGCCTTCATCCACCCTCACAGCGGCCTGCGCGAGGCGCTCACGCGCGAGGCGGTGCGCACCGTGCTGGCCAACGTCAAGGCGAAGCGCTACACGCCGATCGGCGAACTGGTGGACGAGCGCTGCATCGTCAATGCGATGGTCGCGCTGCTGGCCACCGGCGGCTCCACCAACCACCTGATCCACTGGGTGGCGGTGGCGCGTTCGGCCGGCATCCTGATCGACTGGACCGACTTCTCCGATCTTTCGGCCTCGGTGCCGCTGCTGGCGCGGGTGTACCCCAACGGCTCGGCCGACGTGAACCAGTTCCAGGCCGCAGGCGGCCCGGGCTTCGTGGTGCGCGAGCTGCTCGACGGCGGCTGGCTGCATGGCGACGTCATGACCGTCTCCAGGAACGGCCTGCGCGACTACACGCAGCTGCCGGTGGCGGTGCAGGGCGATGCGCAGGCGGTGCAGTGGCAGGCGCTGGCCACCGAGCCGGGCGATGCGGCCATCGTGCGCCAGGCCGCATCGCCGTTCAGTCCCACCGGCGGCCTCAAGCTGCTCACCGGCAACCTGGGCCGCTCGGTCATCAAGGTCTCGGCGGTGCCCGAAGACCGCCACGTGATCGAAGCGCCCGCGCGCGTGTTCGACGAGCAGGAGCAGCTGCTCGCCGCCTTCAAGGCCGGCGAGCTCGAGCGCGACTTCGTGGCGGTGGTGCGGTTCCAGGGCCCGCAGGCCAACGGCATGCCCGAGCTGCACAAGCTCACGCCGCCGCTGGCGGTGCTGCAGGGCAAGGGCTTCCGTGTCGCACTGGTGACCGACGGCCGCATGAGCGGTGCATCGGGCAAGGTGCCGGCGGCCATCCATGTGAGCCCCGAGGCGCAGGCCGGCGGCCCGCTGGCCAAGGTGCGCGACGGCGACCTGATCCGGCTCGACGCCATCACCGGCACCTTGCAGGCCCTGGTGCCCGCCGACGAATGGGAGCAGCGCGAAACCGCCGTGCCCGGCGACGCTCACCGCGAAACCCATGCCCACGGCCTGGGCCGCGAGCTGTTCGCCGGGCTGCGCCGCAACGTCGTCGCAGCCGAACAAGGCGCCTGCACCTGGCTGTGACCTCCTTCCAGAACGAAAGAACCCGTCCGATGAACACGCTCGAACTTGCAAGCCATGGCCCGGTGATTCCGGTGATCGTGATCAAGCGCCTCGAAGACGCCGTGCCGATGGCAGAGGCCCTGGTGGCCGGCGGCGTGCGCGTGCTCGAGGTCACGCTGCGCACGCCGGTGGCGCTGAAGGCGATGGAGGCCATCGCCAAGGCGGTGCCCGATGCCATCGTCGGCGCCGGCACGGTGCGCTCGGTGTCCGACGCGCAGGCCGCCAAGGATGCCGGCTGCCGCTTCGCGGTGAGCCCCGGCTACACCACCGAAGTGGGTCGCGCCGCGCGCGAGATCGATCTGCCGCTGCTGCCCGGTGTCGCCACCGGCAGCGAGGTGATGACGGCCAATGCCGATGGCTACTACTTCCTGAAGCTCTTTCCGGCCACCGCCGTGGGCGGCGTGCCGCTGCTCAAGGCGCTGGCCGGGCCGTTTCCCGACGTGGTGTTCTGCCCGACCGGCGGCATCACGGCCGAGACGGCGCCGCAGTTCCTGGCGCTGCCCAACGTGAAGGTCTGCGGCGGCTCGTGGCTCACGCCCGACGACGCGGTGCAGGCCGGCGACTGGGCTCGCATCACGCGGCTCGCCAAGGCGGCGGGCGCGCTGCGCGGCTGAGCGCGGTGTGCTCCCTCTCCCGCTGGCGGGAGAGGGAGCCCCTCTTCAGAACACCACGCCCGCGAACAGCATCACGTTCGCATACGGTGTGAACTCGCCGGTGCGCACGATGGCGCGGGCGCGCCTGCTGCGGCGCTTGAAGCTTTCGTGGCTCACCGTCTGCAGCGGCACGCCGCCCAGCCATGCCGGCAGGCGCGCCGCCAGCTCCGGGCTGCGCGCGGCCAGCTCCTCGGCACACAGCGCGTGTTCCACCTGCATCTCGCAGAGCACTGCGGCCAGCACGTCCGAAAACGCGGGGACGCCGCGGGTCACCGCAAGGTCGATGCAGCGCACGCCCGGCGGCACCGGCAGGCCGGCATCGGCGATCACGAGCGCGTCGCCGTGACCCAGCATGGCCACCAGCTGAGACAGCTCGCCATGCAGCAGCGCGGCCTTCTTCATTCCACGAGCTCCTCGCGGTGCGGCATGGCGGACATCGCGCCCCGGCGTGACACGCTGAAGGCGGCGGCGCGCTGGGCGAAGGCCACCGCGTCGTGCAGCGACAGGCCGTCGCGGCAGCGGGCCGCGGCCAGCGCGCCGATGAAGGTGTCGCCGGCGCCGGTGGTGTCCACCACCCGGGCCACCGGCTGCGCCTCGTGGCGCATCGCGCCGCCGGTCGTCGAGACGTACACGCCGCGTTCGCCCAATGTGACGATCACCGTGCCGGCGCCGAGCTGGCGCAGCCGTTCGGCAACGAGCACCTCGTCGACCGGCTCGCCCGGCGCCTGGCCCGCGAGCGCCGCGGCCTCGCTTTCGTTGGGCACCAGCAGGCTCACCTGCTGCAGCAGCTCGGGCGAAAGCGGCTGCACCGGCGCCGGGTTCAGCAGCACCGGCACGCCGGCCGCATGGGCGATGCCGATGGCCCGCTGCACCGCGGCCAGCGGGCTTTCGAGCTGGCACACCAGCATCGACGCCGCAGCGATCGTGTCGGCCGCGGCATCGACATGCGAAGTGGTCAACGCCGCGTTGGCGCCGGCTTCGATGGCAATGCTGTTCTGGCCGCTTGCGTCGTCGACCAGCACGATGGCGATACCGCTCGGGCCGCTCACCGTGACGAGGTGGTCCACGGTCACGCCTTCGGCCTGCAGCGTGGCCCGCATCTGCGTGCCGAAGACGTCGCTGCCCACGCAGCCCACGAAATGCACCTCGGCGCCGAGCCGCGCCGCAGCCACCGCCTGGTTCGCTCCCTTGCCGCCGGGCAGCGTCTCGAAGCCGCGGCCGCAGACCGTTTCGCCGGGACGGGGCAGTTGCTGCACGCGCAGCACCATGTCCATGTTGGCGCTGCCCACGACGACGATCATGCGGGCTCCTTGCGGGCGGCGGTGGACCGCCGCAGGCACAGCGCCGGCTGCAGGATCTCGCGGCGCAGCGGCTTGTCGCGCTGGGCGATGCGCTCGAGCAGCAGGCGGGCCGCCAGCGCGCCGGTCTGGTGCTTGGGCTGCACGATGGTGGTGAGCGGCGGGTTGCTGTAGGCGGCCAGGGCGATGTCGTCGAAGCCGATCACCGACAGGTCCTCCGGGATGCGCAGCCCGGCCTCGGCGGCCGCGCACACGGCGCCGATGGCCATGAGGTCGTTCGACGCGAACACGGCGCTGGGCCGCCGCTGCCGCATCCTGAGCAGCGAGGTCATCGCCTCATGGCCGCCGGCGCTGGTGAAGTCGGCACTGCGCAGCAGCTTGTCGTCCACCTGCAGGCCGGCTTCGGTCAGCGCGCGGTGATAGCCCTGCACCCGCTGGCGGGCCGGCGACAGCGGCTGCGGCCCTGCGATGCAGGCGATGCGCCGGTGGCCGAGCTCGAGCAGGTGGCGGGTCGCGAGGTAGCCGCCGAGTTCATGGTTCACCTCCACCAGGTCGGCGGCCAGGTCGTCGATCTCGCGGTCGACCACCACCTGCGGCATGCCGGCCGAGCGCAGCGTGGCGATCAGCTCCGGGTCGCCGCCGGAGGACAGCACGATGAGGCCGTCGACCTGCTTTTCGCTCAGCACGCGCACGTACTGGGCCTGCTTGTGCGGGTCGTCGTCGGAGTTGCACAGGATGACGTTGAAGCCGGCTTCGAAGCAGGTGTCCTCGATGCCCCGGATGATCTCGGCGAAATACGGGTTCGAGTTGTTGGGGATCATCATCCCCACCGTGTGCGTGCGGCTGCTCTTCAGGCTGCGGGCCAGCGCGCTCGGCACGTAGTTCAGCGCGGCGATGGCCTGCTGCACCCGCTCGCGCGCGGCCTCGCTCACGAAGCGCGTGCCGTTGATGACATGCGACACCGTGGTGACGGACACCTGCGCATGCTGGGCGACGTCCTTGATGGTGATCATGCGGTGCGTCGCTGGGTGAGCCGGGCGCGGTACACGTCGAGCACCACCGCCAGGATGATGACGAAGCCGGTGACCATCTGGCGCAGGAAGTCGCTCATGCCGATGAGGATCAGGCCGTTGGCCAGCACGCCGATGATGCAGGCGCCCAGCAGCGTGCCGATGATGGAGCCGCGTCCGCCCGACAGGCTGGTGCCGCCGATGATGACCGCTGCAATGGCGTTGAGCTCGAAGCCGATGCCGATGATCGGGCTGGCGATGGTGAGCCGCATCATGTAGATCACCGCGCCCACGCCCACCGCCACGCCGGCGATCACGAAGGCGGCGATCTTGTAGCGCCGCACGTTGTGGCCGGCCAGCCGCACCGCCTCTTCGTTGTTGCCGATCGCATAGAGCAGCCGGCCGAACACGGTGCGGTTGAGCACGAACCAGCCGATCGCCACCAGCGACAGCGCGACCAGGAAGATCGCCGGTACGCCCAGCAGCGTGGCGCTGCCGAAGTTGTTGAAAGCGTCGGGGAATTCGTAGATGGAGCGCGCCTCGGTCCACTGCAGCGCCGCGCCGCGCGCGATGTTGAGCATGCCCAGCGTGACGATGAACGAAGGGATGCCCCAGAACGCCGACACCCAGCCGTTGGCCAGCCCGCAGGCTGCGCCCACCGCAATGCTGGCCGCCAGGGCCAGCGCGATGGCGGCGCCCACCGGCAGCGTCTCGACCTTGAGCACGGTGCCTGCCACCACGGCGCAGAAGGCCATCACCGAGCCCACCGACAGGTCGATGCCGCCGACGAGGATCACGAAGGTCATGCCCACCGCGAGGATCACGTTGATGCTGATCTGCGTGAAGATGTTCGTGATGTTGTTGGCCGTGAGGAAGATGGGCGACAGCATCGAGAACACCGCGATGAGCGCCAGCAGCGCCACCCCGATGCCGGCCTCCCGCAGCACCGTGCGGGCGCGGGCCTGCCAGGCAGGCGTGAGTGAAGCGGGGGCTGGCATCACGGAGCCCTGATGATCAAGCAGCTTCTGCATCGTTGGTACTCCCGGGATGCATGTATTCCTGGTAGGCCATCGCCAGGATGGCCTCTTCATCGAAACGTTCGCGCGGCAGCTCTCCGGCCAGCGCGCCCTTGCTGAGCACGAGGATGCGGTCGCACACGCTCATCAGCTCGCGCAGGTCGGACGACACCACCAGCACGGCCAGGCCGTCGGCCGCCATGCGCTCGAGCAGGGCATGGATCTCGGCCTTGGCGCCCACGTCCACGCCGCGCGTGGGCTCGTCGAGCAGCAACACCTGCGGCTGGCGCAGCAGCCACTTGCCCAGCACCACCTTCTGCTGGTTGCCGCCCGACAGCTCGCGCACCGGCTGCCCCACCGAGGCGAGCCGGATCTTCAGGTCGGCGGAGGCACGCCGGGCGGCGGCTTCTTCGTCGCCCGCACGCAGCAGGCCGCGGCGCGACACCGCGCCCAGGTGGGCCAGGCTGATGTTGGCGCGGATCGGCATGTCGAGAATGAGCCCCTCGTCCTTGCGGTTCTCGGTGACGAGGCAGATGCCCTGGGCCAGCGCATCGCGCGGCGAGCGGATGCGCACCGGCCGGCCATCGCGCAGCACCGTGCCGGCCGCCGGGGCATCGGCGCCGAAGATCGCGCGCACGGTTTCCGTCCGGCCCGATCCCACCAGGCCGGCCAGGCCGACGATCTCGCCATAGCGCAGCGTGAAGTCGATCTGGCGCCCGGCGCGCTGGCCGCGGTAGCGCAGCCCCTGCACCTGCAGCGCAGGCGCACGGTCGGCCTGCAATGCCGCCGGCTTGTGCGGCGGCCGCTCCTCGAGCGCGCGGCCGACCATCAGGCGCACCAGCTCGTCGGGTGAGGTGTCGGCCATGGCCTGCGTGGCGACCTTGCGGCCGTTGCGCAGCACGGTCACGCGGTCGCACATCTCGAACAGCTCCTGCAGGTGGTGCGACACGAACACCACCGTGACGCCGCCGTCGCGCAGCTGGCGGATGAGCTGCAGTAGCCGGTCGGTCTCGCGCGGCGTGAGCGTCGCGGTGGGCTCGTCCATGATCACGATGCGGCTGCGGCTCGATAGCGCCTTGGCGATCTCGATCAGCTGCCGCTGCGCCATGCCGAGGCTGCCCACGCGGGTCTGCGGCGACAGGTCGTCCAGGCCCACCAGGGCCAGCAGCTCACGGGCGCGGCGCAGGGTGGCCGCGCGGTCGAGCAGTCCGAAGCGCCGGCGCGGCAGCTGCTCGAATAGCAGGTTCTCCGCCACCGACAGCTCGTCGAGCATGTGCAGCTCCTGGTGCACCACACGGATGCCGGCGCGGATCGCGTCGAGCGGCGTGTGCGGCGCATAGGCGGTGCCGAAGAGCGTCATGCTGCCGGCGTCGGGCCGTTCGGCCCCGCCCAGCAGCTTGATGAGGCTCGACTTGCCGGCGCCGTTCTCGCCGGCCAGCGCATGCACCTCGCCGGCATGCAGCTCGAGGTCCACGCCGTCGAGCGCCACCACGCCGGGATAGCGGCGGGTGAGGCCCTGGAGCGAGAGGGCGGTGGGGCGGTCAGAAGGTGTCGGCATACAAGGGCGAACGGCAGTCTCTTCCCGTGTGTGGTCCTACTTCAGGTTCTTTGCCGTCACCAGCTCGATCGGCGTCTTGATCCACCCCTTGAGCTGCTTGCCTTCCTTGCGAGCCTTGATGCCCTGGTCGATGGCGTTGGCCGCCATCTGCGAGCCGAACTGGTCCACCGTGGCCAGCACCTTGCCGCTCTTGATGAGCGGGCGGATGGCCGGGATGTTGTCGAAGCCCACCACCTTGATCTGGCCCGACTTGCCGGCGGCGTCGATCGCCTTGGCCACCCCGAGCGCCATCGAGTCGTTGGCCGCCATCACGCCCTTGATGTCGGGGTTGGCCGTCAGGATGTTGGTGAACACCGCGTTGGCCTCTTCGGTTTCCCAGTGCGCGGTCTGCGAGGCCACGACGTTGAGCTTGCCCTGCTTGGCCGCGTCCTCGAAACCGAGCTTGCGCTGCAGCGCGTTGTCGGCGCCGGGGTTGCCTTCGATGATCACCACCTTGGCGCCGGGGCCCAGGGCCTTGGCCAGCTCGTCGCCGGCCATCTTGGCGCCGGCGCGGTTGTCCGGGCCCACGAACGCGAGGTCGAGGCCGGCCTTCTTCATGGCGGCCGGGTCGAGGGCCACGTCGAAGTTCACCACCGTGATGCCGGCCTTCAGGGCCCGCGCCACCGGCGCCACCATGGCACGCGAGTCGGCCGGTGCGATGACGATCACGTCGTACTGCTGGGTGATGAAGTTCTCCACCGCGGCGGTCTGCGCATCGAAGTCGGTCTCCGACTGCATGCCCACCGCCTTGAGCGTGAAGTCGCCGCGCTTCTTCTCGTGCGCGATGGCGCCTTCGGTCATGTTCTTGAAGAACTCGTTGGCCAGCGACTTCATCACCAGGCCGACGCGCGGCTTGGCGCCGGCTTGCTGTGCATGGACGGGCAGGCAGGTGGCGGCCAGCAGGCCGAAGCTGGCGGCCAGCACGGACAGGGCGGCCGCTCGGCGGTTGAGGCGCAATTTCATGAAGCTGTCTCCTGGTGTGTTGTGCTCGGTGCGGGTCGTCGCGCAAACGTTTGCGCGAACGTTTGCATTTCAGCGGCGGCCTGGCTTCGCGTCAATGCAGGGATAACCCGCGATCGGTGCCGGGCCCTCGGATGGGTGAGGTGTGCGCGCGACGGTTCGCCCGGGCGGGCCGCCTGGCGCTGGTATCTTGCCGGCCGACTCAAACCAACCGGAGGGAACCTCATGAAAACCGCCTTGCGTACGACGCTGGCTGCCGCGCTGTTGTCGGCCAGCCTGGGCTTGCCGGCCTGGCAAGCCAGGGCTGCCGAAACCCCGGCGGCGCCCCAGGCGCAGATGCCGGCGCCGCCGGCCGTGAAGGCCGAGCATGGCCCGCGCACGGTCACTCTCGGCGAGCAGGGCTCGCTCAAGCTGCCGGCCGGCTATGTGTACCTGAACCCTGCCGATGCGGCCGCGATGCTCACCTACTGGGGCAACCCGGGTCCGCACGACACGCTGGGCATGGTGGTCGGCTCCGGCGATAACGACGGCTGGGCCATCACGCTGGAATTCCACAAGGAAGGCTATGTGAAGGACGAGGACGCCAAGAGCTGGGACGCCGACGAGCTGTTCAAGTCGGTGAAGGAAGGCACCGAAGCGTCGAACGAGGAGCGCAAGAAGATGGGCGGCGGCGAGCTGCACGTCATCGACTGGGTGCAGCGGCCCGCGTACGAGGCGGCCACGCACCGGCTGGTGTGGGGCTTGCGCGCCGAATCCATCGACGCCGGCCAGCGCAGCGAAAGCGTCAACTACCGCACCTACGTGCTCGGCCGCGAGGGCTTCATCGAGATGAACCTCATGACCGAGCCGCAGCAGCTCGAGGCCACCAAGCCGCGCGCGAACGAACTGCTCGCGGCCACCAGCTTCAACGACGGCAAGCGCTACGAGGACTTCAATGCCGGCACCGACCGTGTGGCCGAGTACGGCCTGGCGGCGCTGGTGGCCGGCGGCGTGGCCAAGAAGCTGGGCCTCTTTGCCACGCTGGGCCTGCTGCTGGCGAAGTTCTGGAAGGTGGCGCTGGTTGGCCTGGCCGTGTTCGGCGGCGGCCTCATGAAGCTGTTCAAGCGCAAGGCCGACTGATGGCGCCGGCCTTGCCCTTCAGCCCCTCTGCCTCGCGTTGATCCAGCGGTCGATCTTCGCTTCGAGCACGGCCAGCGGCATCGAGCCGCTGGCCAGCACCTGCTCGTGGAAGTCGGCCAGTGCAAAGCGCGACCCGAGCGCCGCCCTGGCGCGGTCGCGCAGTTCCTCGATCTTGATGCGGCCGATGGCATAGCCCAGCGCCTGGCCGGGCCACACCATGTAGCGCTCGATCTGCACCCGGCTGTCGCGCTCGGTGAAGCCGGTTTGTTCCTGGAAGTAGGCGATGGCCTGCTCGCGGGACCAGCCCTTGGCATGCATGCCGGTGTCCACCACCAGGCGCACCGCGCGCATCATGGCCATGCCGAGGTGGCCGAGGTGGGCGTTCGGGTCGTCGTACAGCCCCAGGTCGTAGCCCAGCGTCTCGGCATACAGCCCCCAGCCTTCGCCGAACGCGTTGTAGAAGTAGAAGCGCTGCAGCTTGGTCACCGGCAGTTCCTGCGCCAGCGCGATCTGGAAGTGGTGTCCCGGCTGCCCTTCGTGCAGGTAGAGCGAGGCCATGCGCGGCGTGGCATAGGCGGCCGGGTCGGTGATCACCGCGAAGAAGATGCCCGGCCGCGAGCCGTCGAGCGAGGGCTGGGTGTAGTGGTCGCTGGCGGTGTAGCGGGTGAGCTCGGGCTCCGGGCGGATCTCCAGCGGCGCCTTCGGCACGCGGCTGAAGAGCTGCGGCAGCTTCGTTGCGATGCGGCGGTTGAGCTCGGCATAGGCATCGAGCACCTGCTGCTCGGTCTTGTACGGATAGTTCTCGGGACGCTTCGCATGCCAGGTCAGGAAGTCCGCCAGGCTGCCTTCGAAGCCGTACTGCGCCTGCACCTCGGCCATCTTGCCGCGCAGGCGCTGCACTTCGCGCAGGCCCAGCTGGTGGATCTCTTCAGCCCCCATGGTGGTGCTGGTGTGGGTGCGCACGAACTGCTCGTACCAGGCGTTGCCGCCGGGCAATGCGGACCAGCCGGCACTGGTGCGGCTGCGCGGCAGCACCTCGCGTTCCACCGCGTCGGCCAGCCGCACGAGGGCCGGATGGAGCCGCTGCTCGATCACTCGCCGGTACTCGGCTGCGAGCCGGTCGCGGTCGGCGGCGGCAAAGCGCGCCGGCATGGTGGCGATGGGCGCGTGATACGGGCTCTTGTCGACTTCGGCGGGCGCCAGGTTGCGCAGCATGGGCAGCAGGCGCTCGATGATCGGCCGCGGGTGCACGATGCCGCGCTTCAGGCCTTCGCGCAGGTTGGCCACTGCCTGGTCGCACCAGGCCGGCAGCGCCCGCAGGCGGGAAAGATGCTGCTCGTAGTGGGCCACCGTGGCGAACATCGACAGGCCGCTGTCGGCGGCATTGGCCAACTCGAACGGCGGCTTGCCGGGGGTCTGGTCGAGCGGCAGCAGGTGGTCGGGGTGCTGCAGCTGCGCGAGCTGGTCCTGCGCGTGGTAGGCCAGCACGTCATAGGCGATCAGGTCGATTTCACCCAGCGCCTTGCGGTCGATGCGGCGCAGGTCGGCGAGCGTCTTGCGGTACAGCGCCGCGCGTTTCGCACGGTGGGCCGGCGAGATGTCGATCGGCAGGCTGGCGGCCTGCGCCGGCGTGGCGCTGCCCAGGCGGCTGGCCCAGAACGGGTCGGCATCGAGCAGGGCGGCGAAGTAGCGGTCGGCCAGCGCGGCCAGGCGCGCGGCCGCCGCCGATGACGGCGCCGTGGCGGTGCTGGCGCTGGTGGCGGCTAGCGCCCATGCAGGCGCGGCAAACGGGGTGGCGCAGGCTGCGAGCAGCAGCTTGCGACGGGCCGGGGTCACCGGTGCGTCCATGCGGTCTCCTCTGTCCTTGTGGGCTTGGAAGGCGCGGATCGTCGCACGCTTTTCCAGGCCGCGCAGGGCAGTGGGCTACGCCGCTTCGATGCGGCGCTGGCCGGCGCCGGGGCGCACTTTCAGCACCGGGTCGCTCGCCACGGTGAAGCTGCGGCTGTCGATCGTGTTCACATAGCGCCACTCGGCCCGCGCGTCGGCGGCCGTCGCGGTGAGCACCATGTAGCCGCGCCGGTGGGTGTCGCAGTACTGCAGCGGCCCGATCAGCTGGGCGAGCCCGGCGGCGAGCTGGGCCGGGTCCTGGCCGGCGAGCACTTCCTCCAGCCCCGGCGACGTGACGCCCGGCGTGGCGAATTCGACGCCCACCTGCCGGCCCTGCGCATCCTGCAGGTCGCTGGCCCAGGCGTTGTGCGTGTCGCCGGCCAGCACCACGAGGTTCTTGTCGAGCGCACGGGCCATGCCCAGCACCGTCTCGCGCGCGGCGGCATAGCCGTCCCAGGCGTCGAGGTTGTACGGGATGGACGGCTGGGCGAGGATGGCCTGTTCCTGCGGCGTGAGGGAGCCGGGGTCGGTCTGCGCGCGCGTGGCGATGTCGGCGTATTGCGCCACGCTGACCTGCTGCAAGGCGACCGGCGCCGGGATCAGCATGCGGCCCATCAGCACCTGCTGGCCCAGCACCTGCCAGGTGGCGGTGGACGCCTGCAGCCGGCCTTGCAGCCAGGTGGTCTGCGCAGCGCCCAGCAGCTGGCGGTCCGCCGCGGTCACGTCGGCCGCGAAGCGCGCCGCGTCGAAACCGTTGGCGGTCACGTAGGCGGCGATGTCGAGCTGCAGGTCGCGGCCGACCAGCCGGGTGTCGAGCATGTGCAGCGACACCAGCGAGCCGAAGTCGAACGAACGGTAGATGCGATCGGGTTGCGCGGCGTCGGGCAGCCGGATGGGCATCCACTCGTGATACGCCTGCAGCGCGGCCGCCTTGCGCGCCGCGAAGCTGCCTTCGGTGGCCTCGGTGTGGTTCTCGGCGCCGTTGCGCCAGGTGTCGTTGGCGATCTCGTGGTCGTCCCACACCGCGATGAGCGGCATGGCGGCATGCAGGGCCTGCAGGTCGGCGTCGCTCTTGTACTGCGCATGGCGCCGGCGGTAGTCGGCCAGCGCGAGGGTTTCGGTTTCCGGCACGCTCACCCGGCCGAGCGCGGCGGCGTTGCCCGAGGCGTAGCCGTCCTTCGGGTACTCGTACAGGTAGTCGCCCAGGTGCACGGCCGCGTCCACGTCGGCGAGCGCCGCTGCATCGGCATAGGCATTGAAGTAGCCGCGCGGATAGTTGGCGCACGAGAACACCGCGAGCTTCACCTGCTGAACCGCGCCCGCCGGCAGCGTGCGGGTGCGGCCGACCGGCGAGTGGGTGCCGCTGCCGAAGCTGAACCGGTAGAAGTAGCGCGTGCCCGGCTGCAGCCCGATGGCATCGACCTTGACGGTGTAGTCGCGCTCGGCGCCGGTGCTGGTGGTGCCTTGCGCCACCACGCTCGCGAAGGCGGCATCGGTGGCCACCTGCCAGCGCAGCTGCAGCGCCGCGTCGCGTGACGGCGTGGCGCGGGTCCACAGCATCACGCGGTCGGGCTGCGGGTCGCCGCTGGCCACGCCATGCGAGAACGCGACGGTGGTGTCGTCGTCGCCGCCGCCGCAGGCGGTGAGCGCCGTGCCGCCCACGGCCACCGTACCGGCGGCCAGGGTGCGGATGAAGTCGCGGCGATTGGGGGCGGGGGCGCGTCGTGCCATGTGCTTGCGGGCCTTTGTTCGTTGGGCCGCCTGCATGTGGCAAGCGGCAAGCCCGCGACCCTATCGGTCTCGCGTGAAGCTGGCGTGACGCGAACCTGCCGGGTCTACTTGCGCTCGATCAGCTCGATCTTGTAGTTGATTGACACGGCCATCTGGGCGGTCTGCAGGCCACCTTCAGCGGCCCGTCCCGTGTTCAGGTGCTTGAGCATCGAGTCCCTGCGAAAGGCCTGCCGCAGGCCCGCCGCAAACGTCGCTGCCGTTGCCAGGGCATTCGCGAAGCGCAACCAGCCGAGCCGGTACCGCAGGGCAAATGGCTAGCGCAGCATGTGCTCAAAGGCGTATCGGCACGTTGCCTGAATCTGTTCCGGCGACAGACTGCGACCCGCAGGAATGCGGGCGGCGTCGCGAACCATGTCGTTGACATCAGTGAACGTCTGCGTGCACAGTTTCCGCACTTCGTCGGCCAAGTGCCCGAGTGCGGGCGCGACACGCGCATGCCAATGCGCGTTGAAATCATCGAGCAGTGCGCCGAAGAGTTCGATCGTGTCGTAGATGTACAGCACGTCCTGGGCTCTCTTGTTGGCGGGTCGATCTTGCTGGATCAGGAACTTCTGGACCATGAAGCACAGCGGGTTGGGCACCAACACATCCATGCGGGCCGGCAGGGGAACGCCTTCCTGTGGCCCCATGCTGATCACCCAGGGATCGACGAGAAGGACGTCCAGGTGGCGGATCTTCTGCGCTGAAATGCCTGCCTTCGCCATGGTCGCGTCAGCTTCGCCACTTCGTTTGCGGCCGCTTCCCGCCAGGGGCGTCAGGAACTCGGCATAGAAGCCACCGGCCTCGTCGCCAAGCGTGTAGTGCGCTGCAGGAGGTCGATGATCACCGCTCAGCTCCTCACGGAATCCATGCTGCATCAGCGACTGCTTGATATCGCCTTCTATAGGCTCCTTGTTGGCAAAGGCGAGGTCTGTGTCGCGGGTGAACACGGGTGGGTAGTCCGGGCGATTTGCCCTCGGGTCCAGCCGGTAGAGGCGATGGCCCCACCCGCCTATGAAGATGAGTTGCTGACGCCAAGCAGCCACTGCCTGCACCAGTCTCGCGAAGGCCTCTAGATCGTTCATGCGCTTCGATTTGCGGCAATCGGCGAAAGAAGTTTCTCGTAGATCAGAGCGGCCTGTTCGGCGCCGCGTGCCGGATGGTGCATGACGTCCAGCCACGTCTGGATGACGTCGGTCACCATGAGCCCGTTTCGATCGATGGCCCCTCTGAACGTCGATTGCGGGAAAGGGGCTTGCCGCACGATCAGGTCCGGCCGCTCGGCGGGATTCGCCATCAGGCCAGACCAGTCCGACCCACCTACCTGAGGCAGCTTGCGGACGTAGATGTACGGGGGCACGCCGCTGACGTGCCCGAAACGCAGTTCATCGGCAGCGGCAAAGAGTCCCAGACAGGCGTCTTCCGGATGTTTGCGGAGCAAGCCTCGGATTTGCTGCGGGACGGGTGCCCTGAGAAGAAAGCGGCATGGGATCTCCGGACATGAACGCATGGAGGCGGCGGCCCAGCGGCGAAGCAGTTCTTCGCGACGCACCAGCCTCAGATGGGGGGATGAATCGCTTAGGTATCCTTCGGTGCGCAGTTGCTGCAGGAATCGCGATGCGCTCATCGCGGATACCTGCGCGGCTTCGGCCAGGTCGGAGCCGTTCCGAAACTGTTTCTTAGGGGCGTTCAGCAGGCCTTCGGGCAGTTCCCCTGCCAGGAGAAGCTTCAGCATCCACTGGTTGAGATCCGAGAACAGATTGACGGCCTGTTGGGGGCGAGCCGGCGCTGAACGCCTGGATTCCTCCGGCAATCGATTCAGCTCTTGGAACGCCTCGCCGCTGAAGTATTGTTCGCCGCGTCCCGAGATGAGGCCGACAGGCACGTCCTTCGCGAATCGCTTGACAAACGAGTCCACGTGCTTTGCCAACACGGGGGATGCCTCTGGCACATACACGATTGCAAGGGGGAGGGCGTTGTTGAACTCTTCGGCCGCGGTCTGGGCTTGAAGAATCGCCATCGAAAGCATCGGCAGGACGCGGTCTGGGCGGCTTTCAGAGAGTGCTTTGATCTCGACAACAAACCGTTGCTTGCCGCGTCGGATGATCAAGTCTGCGCCGTTTGGGACGTGATGCGGTACTTCCACGAACCACTTATGGGCGCGGAAGAAGTCGGCAACGTACTTCTCAGCAGGCACTGAGCGCCTGCTTGGCGACAGAGGGGCTGGCATGTGAGTTTGCTCGTTTAACGCGGCCATTTTATCTAACATGGCCGTTTTTTCAAACATGGCCATGTTATCGCTATCGGCTGTGGTCAACCGAGCGGCCTGTTCGTGTTGGCCGCACTGGCGGAAATCCGTGGCTGCTACCTGCCATACCTCCCGCCGCGCCAAGGCCGACGCCGGCGGGGAAACGGCGGTATCGCGCTAAGCCGCTGAATCCCTTTGAATGAGTTCGATCTTGTAGCCGTCGGGATCGGTGACGAAGGCGATCACCGTACTGCCGCCTTTCACCGGACCCGGCTCGCGGGTGACGGCCCCGCCGCCGGCGCGGATCTTCTCGCAGGCCGCATAGGCGTCCGGCACGCCGATGGCGATGTGGCCGTAGGCCGTGCCGAGCTCGTACTGCTCGACGCCGTAGTTGTAGGTGAGCTCGATCTCGGCATGTTCTGGGTTGCTGCCGTAGCCCACGAAGGCGAGCGAATACTGCTGCTCGGGCCGGTCGGTGGTGCGCAGCAGCTGCATGCCCATCACCTTCGTGTAGAAGTCGATCGAGCGTTGCAGGTTGCCGACGCGCAGCATGGTGTGTAGCAGTCTCATGATCTGGGTGGGGGGAGGTCGGAGATGAGGCAGGTCGTGCTCGCGTGAGCGTACAGCTTTCCGTCAACCCCCGTGAGCCGCCCCTCCGCCGTGGCGACCCGGCCGCCCGCGTGCACCACGTAACCCTCGGCCCGCACCAGCGGCACGCGGTCGGTCAGCGCACGCACCAGGTTCAGCTTCAGTTCCAGCGTGGTGTAGGCCTTGCCGGCCGGCAGCGTGGTGTGCACCGCACAGCCCACCGCCGAGTCGAGCAGCGTGGCATACCAGCCGCCGTGCACCGTGCCCATCGGGTTGTAGTGCCGCACCTGCGGCCGGCCCTGGAACACCGCGCGCCCCGGCTCCACCCGCAGCAGGGTGAAGTCCAGCGTGTCGCCGATGGGCGGCATCGGGATCTCGCCATTGAACATGGCCTGGAACATCTCCATGCCGGTGCGGCCGACCACCTGGTCGGGCCGCGCGATGCCGGTGCCCGGCATCAGCCTGGCGCGCAACGCGGCTTCTTCGGCTTCCCACTGGGCCTGCAGTTCATGCATCACGGTGCTCTCCTCGATATGCTTGCATATGCAATTGATGCATCTACAATAGTTTGCATGGAAGCCACCGTCAAGCCTCAGGGCTGCACCAACCTCAAGCTGCGGCAGCTCAGCCGCCGCGTCACGCGGCTGTACGACCGCGAGGTGGGGGTCACCGGCCTCAAGAACACCCAGTACTCGCTGCTGTCGCACGTGGTGCTGCTGGGCCCCATCCAGCCGTCGGCGCTGGCCGCGCGCATGAAGCTCAACGCCTCCACGCTCACCCGCAACATGCAGCCGCTCATTGCCCAGGGCTGGATCCGCCTGGAGCCGGGCGTCGATGCGCGCAGCCGCCTGCTGGTGGCCACCGACGAAGGCAAGGCGCTGCGCGCCGAGGCGCAGCGGGCGTGGAAGCGCGCCCAGCTGTCGCTCAACGAGCGGCTCACGCCGCAACGCGTGGTCAAGCTGCACGCGCTGATCGACGAATGCATGGCCTTGCTCGACGAGGCCGAAGACGAAGGAAGCTCCGATGAATGATTCCCGCCGGGTCGTCATGCCCGTGGCGCTCGTCCTGCTGGCTGCGGCCGGCACGTTCGCGCTGACCATGGGTGCGCGCCAGTCGATGGGCCTGTTCCTGCCGACGCTGAACACGGCCACCGGCCTCGGCATCGCGAGCATCAGCCTCGCGTTCGCCTTCGGCCAGCTGTGGTGGGGCCTCACGCAGCCGGTGGCCGGCATCGTGGCCGACCGCTATGGCGCCGGCCGGGTGCTGGTCGTCGGCGTGCTGCTGGTGGCGCTGGGCACGGCGCTCACGCCGTTCATGAACACGACCGCGGGGCTGGTGCTCGCCATCGGCGTGCTGGCCGCAGGCGGTGCCGGGCTCGCGGGGCCGTCGGTGCTGATGGCCGCCACCGCGCGGCTCATTCCGGCCGAACGGCGCGGCATGGCCACCGGCATCGTGAACGCAGGCGGATCGTTCGGGCAGTTCGTGTTCGCCCCCATCGCGCAGGCCGTCACGGCGGCCGCCGGCTGGGTGGCCGCGCTGCAGAGCCTGGCCTTCATCACGCTGCTCGCGCTGCCGGCCGCCTGGGTGCTGCGCGGGCATTCTTCGGCCGTGCAGCCCGCAGCGGGGCAGGCCACGCAGCACCTGGGCACCCGTGAGGCGATCGGCCGCGCGCTGGGCGACTCGAGCTACCGGCTGCTGTGCGCGGGCTTTTTCGTCTGCGGCTTCCACGTGGCCTTCATCGCCACCCACCTGCCCGGCGTGGTGGCGCAATGCGGCCTGCCGCCCGAAGTGGGTGCCTGGTCGCTGGCGGTGATCGGCCTGTTCAACATTGCCGGCAGCTTCGCGATGGGCTGGGCCGTCGGCCGCTGGCGCATGAAGTCGCTGCTGTCGCTGGTGTATGCGGCGCGTGCCGTCGCGGTGCTGGTGTTCGTGCTGTCGCCCAAGACGCCGGCGGTGATGCTGGTGTTCGCCGCGGTGATCGGCCTCACCTACCTGTCGACCGTGCCGCCCACCGCCGGCCTCGTGGCCAAGTTCTATGGCACGTCGCACATGGCCACGCTGTTCGGCCTCGTGATGCTGTCGCACCAGGTCGGCGGCTTCCTCGGGGCCTGGCTGGGCGGCAAGGCCTTCGAATGGACCGGTGCCTACGACTGGATGTGGTACGCCGACATCCTGCTGGCGGTGGCCGCGGCGCTGCTGCACCTGCCCATCCGCGAGGCTCGGCTGAAGCCGGTCGCCCAGGCCGCATCGGCCTGAGCGAGGCTCACACGGGCACGGTGTAGTTCAGGCTCAGCCGGCCGCCGTCGGCATAGACGATCTGCCCGGTCATGTAGCTCGAGGCGTCGCTGGCCAGGAAGGCCGCCACGTCGGCGATCTCGGCCGGCTCGCCCAGCCGCTTCATCGGCGTGCGGCCCATGATGCGCTGGCGCGACTCCTCGCTGGTGAGCACCGCCTTGGCCGCCAGCTCGGTGGCGATGGTGCCGGGCGCCACCGCGTTGACGCGAATGCCGCGGTCCACCAGCGCCAGCGACATCACGCGGGTGAGCTGGTTGATGCCGCCCTTGCTGGCGTTGTAGCTGGCGATGCTCGGAATGGCCATCAGGCCGTTGACCGAACTCATGTTGACGATGGCGCCGCTGCCTTGCCTGGCCATCTCGCGCGCGCAGGCTTGGCCGACGAGGAAGGCTCCCTTCAGGTTCACGTCGATCACCGCGTCCCAGTCGGCCTCGGTGATCTCGAGGAAGTCGGCCGCCTTGAAGATGCCGGCGTTGTTGACCAGCACGTCGATGCGTCCGAAGGCCTTGACGGTGGCGGCCACCGCGGCGTCGACCTGCACCTTGCGCGACACGTCGCAATGCAGGTAGATCGCCTGCCTGCCTTGCGCGGCGAGCTGCCCGGCCAGCGCCTGGCCGCGCGCATCGTCCACGTCCCACAGCGCCACCGGGGCGCCTTCGCGGGCGAAACGTTCGACGCATGCGGCACCGATGCCCTGGGCCGCCCCGGTCACGACGCAGACCTTGCCGGCCAGCGCGAAATTCACAGCGTTCATGTCGATGTCTCCAGCTGCAATGAAAGAAGCCCGCCTCGTGAGCGGGCTCGTGCGTGCCGCGCGAGTGTAGCCCTGGGGCCTGTGGCGTCAGGCCGGCTGCAGACCGTCGGCGGCCACCATGCCCGAAGCGCCGCCGCCGGCGTCGAGATGGAACACCTGCACGCTGCTGGCCACCGTGTCGGCCTGCCCCTGCAGCGCCCGTGCGGAGCCCGCCAGCTGCTCCACCATCGCGGCGTTCTGCTGGGTGATGACGTCGAGCTGCGCGACGGCCTCGTTGATCTGGGAGATGCCGGCGAGCTCCAGGCTGGCTGCCTGGGCTTCGGTGCGGGCGGAGAGGTCCTGGGTTGCCCGAGGCGATCTCGCGCGTGTTGGTGCACATGTTTTGCACCTCGGGTTGAGTGCCTGCGCAAGCCGCCCGATCAGGTCCTGCCGCTGGCAGGGCAGGCGTTGGGTGAGGAAACGGCCGCCTCGATGGAGCAGATCACCGGGGCGACGCGCCACAGCGCAGGCTCGGCCGAAAAGGCCGCCCAGCCTGCCCGGCACGCGCGGCTTCCACGGCCGCATTGGTCCCCGGCGGCCATGCGGTTGGCAAAGCCCAGCAGCTGGTGCAGCGGCGCCACCGCACGCCGGTGCAGGTGTGCAGCGGCAGCCGCCGCGGCCAGCAGCACCGCGCCCAGGGCCGGCATTGCAGCGCCACCGTCGGCGCGACCGGCGCAGAAGCCCAGCAGCGACACCAGCAGCAGCACGGCGTACAGCTGCCGGCCGATGCTCCACTCGAAGAGGCGCCGCAGGCGCCCGACGAGGTTGTCGCGCACCACGCGCCCGGCCTGCCGGCGGTGCAGCAGCACGCCGGCTCGGGCCTCGTCGCGCATCGTGGCGTAGAGCGCCTGCGCCGCGTCCACCTGCGCGGGCTGCGGGCAGGTGCGCACCGACATGTAGCCGATCGGGCGGCCGTCCTTCATGAGCGGCGTCACGTTGGCCAGCACCCAGTAGTGGTCGCCGTTCTTGCGACGGTTCTTCACCACTCCCAGCCAGGGCTGGCCCGACGCGATGTTCTGCCACATGTCGCGGAAGGCTTCCTCGGGCATGTCGGGGTGGCGGACGAGGTTGTGCGGCTGTCCCATCAGCTCTTCACGGCTGTAACCGCTCACCCGGATGAACGCCGGGTTGCAGTAGGTGATGCGCCCCTTCAGGTCGGTGGTCGACACCAGGGTCTGGTCGGGTTCGAGCGGAAAGCCGCGTCCGGTGACGGGCAGGTTGTTTCGCATGGGGACTCCCTCAAGTCGTGGTGGACGCCGTTGCCCTGGCAGGCCATCAGCGCCTTCACCGAGGGTTTCGTATGCACAGCGTGCGGACTTGAGTCGCCCCTGGGGTTTTCTTGCGGCAGGTCAAAGGATCCGTGCCACGCGGTCGAGCCAGACGCCCAGGCCCTGCGCATTGAGTTCGATGTCGGGCTCCAGCAGGTCGCTGTCGGCCCACGGGCTGCTGCGCTGCCGCAGCTCGGCGGCATGCAGGCCGCGCAGCGCTGCCTTGAGCGCCTCGTGGCGATCGCCCGCCGCGGCGAGAGGCCGGGCGAGCGTCACCATCGCATCGACCTGGCCGAGCAGCAGCCCGGCCAGGCGCGCGACCTCGGCTTCGCTGCCGCCGATCGCGCCGTAGTGCGTCACGTACATCCAGCGCGGCCGGCGCGCGAGCAGGCGCTGCACCGACGCATGCAGCGCCTCGGGCTCGAACTGCACCGGCGTGGCGGCCGGCAGCACATAGCGGCCGCCCGGCGTGTCGAGCTCGGGGTAGGAGATGCCGAAGGTGTCGCCGGTGAACCAGCCGCGGCTGGCTTCGTCCCAGATGCAGTGGTGGTGCCGGGCGTGGCCGGGCGTGTCGATGAAGCGCAGCGGCCGCCCGGCCAGCTCGAGCACGAGGTCGTCATGCGTCTCGAGCACGCGGCCGGCGTCGACGGGCAGCACGTCGCCGTAGGTGCGGGCCACTTCGTCGACGCCGTACACCGCACGGGCGCCGTCGAGCAGCTGGCCCGGGTCGATCATGTGACGCGCGCCGCGCGGGTGCACCACCAGCCTCGCTCGCGGCAGGTGCCGCATCAGCGCGCCGGCGGCACCGGCATGGTCGAGGTGGACGTGGGTCACGATCAGGTAGTCCACGTCGGCCGGCTCGAGCCCCTGGGCGCCGAGCGCAGCCAGCAGACGGGGCAGCGCATCGTTGGTGCCGGTGTCCACGTAGGCGGCGCGCCCGTTCTCGACGATGAGGTAGGCGGCATCGAATCGCGGGCGTATGAAGCCGGTGTCGATGACGGTGATGCCGTGCTCGCGAAATTCCAGGAACTCGGGACTCATGCGTGTGCTCCTTCACGCCCATTCTAGGAACGGCCCTGGCGGGAAAACCCTAGGTGTGCGAGAATCCGCGCCGGACTCGCCCCAATCAAGACGGGGCG
Source organism: Methylibium rhizosphaerae (assembly GCF_006386545.1). GTDB lineage: Bacteria > Pseudomonadota > Gammaproteobacteria > Burkholderiales > Burkholderiaceae_C > Pseudorivibacter > Pseudorivibacter rhizosphaerae. The sequence continues at coordinate 72,515 of NZ_SWAR01000028.1, forward strand.
AGTTTCTTTTTGCATCGTCACCAGTCCCGGCCTCGTCTTTCGATTCGAGAGCCATTGCACCTGTTGCATTCCGTCTGTTGGTCGATGTGTTCATAGACCAACCCGTGACGGACCGCGAGGCGCCACAAGCCCGCGGCATTGCTGCATGACGACGACCCTTTCCTTCGAGGCCCTCGGCCTCGCCGCTCCCTTGCTCCAGGCCGTGCAGGCCCTGGGCTTCGAAAAACCGACCCCTGTGCAGGCCGAGGCCATTCCGGCGGCCCTCCAGGGCGGCGACTGGATGGTGAGCAGCCAGACCGGCAGCGGCAAGACCGCCGCCTTCCTGCTGCCCGTGCTGCACAGCCTGCACCTGGAGAACGAGCAGAACCCGCCGGCCAGGCTGCCGCGCCCCGCCAAGGGCGGCTGGGTGCCGCGCAATGCGGCGCCGGCCGCGCCGCGCGCCGTGGTGCTGTGCCCCACGCGTGAACTCGCGCAGCAGGTGGCGGCCGACGCCATCGACCTGGTGCGCGGCAGCCGCGGCCTGCGCGTGGCCACCGTGGTGGGCGGCATGCCCTTCGGCAAGCAACTGGCCGACCTGCAGGGCGCAAGCCTCGTGGTCGCCACCCCCGGGCGCCTGCTCGACCTCGCCGAGCGCAAGCAGATCCTGCTCGACGCGGTGCAGGTGCTGGTGGTCGACGAAGCCGACCGCATGCTCGACCTCGGCTTCGCCGAAGACCTCGAAGCCATCCACACCCTGTGCGCCCAGCGCCGCCAGACGCTCATGTTCTCGGCCACCTTCGCGCCGCGCATCATGCGCCTGGCCGCCCAGGTGATGCGCGAACCCGGCCGCCTGGAACTGGCCACCGCACAGGACAAGCACGTCAACATCTCGCAGACGCTGCACTGGGCCGACAACCTGTCGCACAAGCGCGCATTGCTCGACCATTGGCTGCGCGACGTGGCGCTGGAGCAGGCGGTGGTGTTCACCTCCACCCAGGCCGACGCCGACATGCTGGCCGACACGCTGCAGCAGACCGGCCATGCCGCGGTGGCGCTGCACGGCGCCATGCCGCAGAGCGTGCGCAACCGCCGCCTGCAGAACCTGCGTGAGGGCCGCATCCGCATCCTCGTGGCCACCGACGTGGCTGCGCGCGGCATCGACGTGCCGAGCATCAGCCATGTCATCAACTTCGGCCTGCCGATGAAGGCCGAGGACTACGTGCACCGCATCGGCCGCACAGGCCGCGCCGGCCGCAGCGGCACCGCCATCACGCTGGCCGAGCACCGCGAGCGCCACAAGATCCGCGCCATCGAGCAGTTCACCCGCCAGCCCATCGCCGCCAGCACCATCGCAGGCCTGGAGCCCACGCCGCCGAAGCCGCGCGAGCCGAAGTTCAACGCCCGCCCAGGCCAGCGCCCGGGCCGTGACGGCGGCCGGCCGAACCACCACCGCGGCGGCCCTGGCCGCCCGGGCGGCGGCCGGCCCGAAGGCGGCCGCAAGTTCGGCGGCCCCCGCCGTGATGCCGGGGCCCAGGAAGGCTGATAGAGCCTCGCACCCATGAAAAAGGGCCGCTTGCGCGGCCCTTTCTTCTTGCGGCAGCCGAAGCTGCAGGCGAGGGGTCCTCAGCGGATCCGCACGATCTCCGCCTCGGTGCCCGCATTGCGGCGGAACATCATCAGCAGGCCGCGTTCACTGCTCTGCGTATCGGGCAGGGTGGCGGTCGTGAGTCCCAGCTGCGCGCCACTCCATGACGGCACGCTGCCGAACGGATCGCCCACCACGCCGAAGCGGGCCTGGCCCGGCGTGAAGCGCATGCCGGCGATCTCGTCCGTCACGGCGCCGGTGAAGTAGTTGTCGAGGGCCTGCACGCTGAAGTTGATGGTGGTCCCTGGTGCCACGCCCAGGTTCACCGGCCCGGCGGAGCTGTTCATCGGCACCGTGAAGATCATGTTGCCGGAGTTCAGGTCCGCATCGGCGTAGAACACGCCGGTGGCCGTGCCGGTGGCCAGGTTGCCCAGGTACACCACGTTCTGCCCGCTCGCGCTGAAGCCGCCGTTTTCCGCGTTGAAGACGAGGAAGTCGGGTACGCCGTCAGCGTTGGTGTCGATCAGCACGTCGAACTCGGCCGGATAGTTGGGGTGCGCGCGCCGGCCGTGCGTGTTGATGGCGAACTCGAGGTAGTCCGCGCCGAACACCGATGCCGGCAGGTAGCGCACGCCCACCGCCCGCAGGTCCACGAACGCGAAGTTGTCGCCCGAGCCCGGCAGCTCGCCGCGCGGGGCGCGCGGGTTGATGCCGGTGAGCGAAAACACGTCGTAGTCGCCCGCTTCGGTGCCGCGGTTGCGCAGCTTCACGTAGGTGCCCGCGCGGCCGTGGCCGGCGAGCGAGGCCTCGGTGTCGGCCGCCTTGCGCGGCAGCACGTGCCAGGGGATCGACAGCTTCTCGCTGCCCGCGGTCAGCGTGATGTGGCCGTCGTACTCGGGCCCGTTCAGCGCCGCGCCGTTGCCGCCCAGCTGGCCGCCGTTGAGCGTCCAGGTCGGCAGCTTGGACGGGTCGATGACGAGCCTGACCTCCAGCTCCTCGCGGCCCCGCCCGTCGACGTGCAGCCTGGGCTTGACCAGCACCTTCACCGCGCCGCTGGCCTGGTCGCCCGCATCGCGGAAGGTCGCCGCGACGCTGAAGTGCTTGTCGGCCTTGCCGAAGTTCTCGACCGTCAGCGTGCGCTCGAGCACCATCGGCCGCGAAGCCTCCACCGCCCCGAAGGACAGGGCCGACGACCGGGTGGCCCGGTGGTAGGCGACCGAGCTCAGCGCGATGGCGCGGTCCACCCGCAGCTCGCCCGCGCCGGTGCGCGTGATGGGGGCGAGCTCGCCGGGCGCGAGCGCCTGGCTGGTGTAGACCTTGGTCTCGGCGCTGTTCATCAGCATCGCCTTGATCTTCAGCGGCGAGCGGTTGGGGTGCGCCTGCAGCAGCAGGGCCACCGCGCCGGACACCATCGGTGCCGCACCGGAGGTGCCGCCGAACGGCGTCTGGCCGGTACCGGTGCCCACCTCGGCCGAGACGGAGGCGCCGGGAGCGCCGATCTCGGGCTTGATGGTCTGGTAGCTGACCGACGGCCCACGCGACGAGGTGCTGGCCATGCTGCCCGCCAGGGGGATGCTGGCCGACGGCGTAATGGACACGTTGACGGTCTGCCCGCCGCCGAGCTGGGCCTTGATGCGGCTCGCAAGCACCTGCTGGATCACCAGCGTGGGCGCGAACGACGTGCCGCCGCCGAACGAGAACGACACCGCATCGCCCGGGGCGACCAGGCCGATGAGCACCCCGGTGGCGCCGGCCTTGACGGCATAGTCCACCTTCAGGCTCACCGAGCAGGCGCCGCGGTCGATCAGCGCGATCTTGCCGGCCGGGCTGGCCAGCAGCGGGTCGGCCGGGCTCCCCGGGGCCACCGCGTCGGCCGGGCAGCCGCGGCCGATGAAGGCCACGTCGCCGGTGACGCCGGAACCCACCGGCGCCCAGTCCACCGTCGCCGTGTTGGCATACACGCCGGCGATGGCCGCCGGTGCGTTGACCACCAGCGGCTGCGCCTTCTCGCTGGGCACGGTGGTCTGCGCGACGCTGATGACCCCCGGTGCGATGGACGGCGAGCCCACCACGTAGGGCTTGTTCGAGCCGTTGCCGGCCGAGGCCACCACCACAACGCCGAGCTTCACCGCGTCGGCGGCCGCGTCGGTCAGGTCGTCCTGGAACTGGCCGTAGTCGGAGCCGAGCGACATGTTGATGACGTCCACCGCGTCGCTGGTATCGCCGTCGCCGTCCGGGTCGAGCGCGAAGTCCATCGCCTTGAGCAGCGCGATGCCGTTGCAGGATGAGCTGACCGCGCTGCAGGCCTTCACCGCCAGGATGCTCGCGCCCGGCGCCATGCCCTTGTGCGTGCCGTCGGTGCTCTTGCCGGCAATGATGTCGGCCACGTGCGTGCCGTGGCCGTCGAAGTCGATCGGATCCGGGTCTTCGGTGCGGGTGCCCACGACGGCGCCGTTGACGACGCCCCAGGTCTCGCCGACGAAGTCGTAGCCGCCCACCACCTTGGCGGTGGGGAAGAGACCGTCGGTCGTGGTGTTGCGCGGGTCCGCGTGGCTCGTGCCCCAGGCGGCCTCATAGGCTGCCGCGGTGCCTGCACCGCCGAGGTTGCGGTGCGTGTAGTCCACCCCGGAGTCGATCACCGCGACGCGAATGCCGGTGCCGTCCACGCCGCTCGCCTGCACGGCGGCGGCGCCGACATAGGGCACGGTTTCGGACAGCGTCATCTCGTAGTGCAGCACCGGCCGCACCTTGGCCACGCCGGACAGGGCGGCCAGCTGCGACAGCTGCGCCGCGTCGATGCGCACCGCAATGGCGTTGTGCGCCGTCTGCACGCGTGCGAGCTCCTTGCCGCCCAGCGAGCCGATGCGCCCGGCGAGGGCCGACTGCGCATCGGAGATCCGCTTGCGGTGGTCGGCCACGCCCTTGGCCAGCGAGGGGGCTGCCTTCATGGCGGTGCCTTCCATGCCGGCCAGGCCCGCGGCCTCGGCCAGTGCGGCGCGCTCGCCGGCCACGGAGTTCTGATCGAGGGATACCCATACGTCCACCGGCCCGCGCGCGCTGCGCAGGCGCGAGTCGAGTCGAGCCGGCAGCACTGCACCTTCTGGCGCCGGGACCCGGTGCGGGCCGAGGGCTTGTGTCGATGCGTCAGCCGCCTGCGAGGCTTTCGTCGCCGCGCCGGATGGGTCGGATGGTGAATCGTCGTTGCTGCCGCCGCCGCAAGCGACCAGCAAGCACGCCGCCGCACCCACCGCCAACGGTGAGAACAGTCTTTTCACGTGAACCTCCTTGGGAGTATTGAGGTTGAAGGCAGCACCCTGGTAGGGAGTGCGGGCCAGGACTCGAGGAGCGTCCACGGTTGGTGTCCGGGGGACGCATCCAAAGCCGGACGCCAATGGACCACGGCGCCCTGCACGCGTCAACGGGAGTGCTCCTGACAGAGGCGCCCGGGCGACGCCTTCTCCAACGTTCTAGGGGGGGAGGTGCATTTGCGCACTTGCGCGAGTGCGTTGCGACTGCTAGGGCCTGTTATTGAGCAGGCGGGTAAATGTCTAACAACCGGTCAGGCTGCCGCGTACCGAACATGAGGCGCTCCAAACAGGTTGGCGAGAACTGCCGGCTGCTTCTGCCGGCGGTGCA
>NZ_SWAR01000029.1 GCF_006386545.1 Methylibium rhizosphaerae
CGCCGGGCCGCTCCCAAGCCGGCCCGCATCCCCCCGGGGGATCGGCCGGCGTACCCGCCGGTCGAGGGGCAGTCATCCTTGCGGGCCGAGCGCCGGGCCGCTCCCAAGCCGGCCCGCATCCCCTTGGGGGATCGGGCGGCGTACCCGCCGCACGAGGGGCAGACATGACCCCGCAACTACCTGCGCTCATCCTCGCCGCCGGCCGCGGCGAACGCATGCGGCCGCTCACCGACCGCACGCCCAAGCCGCTGCTGCCGGTGCGCGGCAAGCCGCTGATCGAATGGCACCTCGAAGCGCTCGCCCGCGACGGTGTGCGCGACGTGGTCATCAACACCGCCTGGCTCGAGGAGCAGTTCCCGGCGACGCTGGGCGACGGTTCCCGCTGGGGCCTGCGCATCCGCTACTCGATGGAAGGCCGCGACCACGGCGGCGCGCTCGAGACCGCCGGCGGCATCGCCAAGGCGATGCCCTGGCTCATCGAGGGTGGCGCCGAAGCGTTCTGGGTCGTCTCGGGCGACATCCACGTGCCGGATTTCCTCTTCGAGGCTGCGCAGGCCGAGCGCTTCCTGCGCAGCCGGCAGGAGGCCCACCTGTGGCTGGTGCCCAACCCGCCGTTCCACCCGCAAGGCGACTTCGGTTTCGACGCAGGCACCGGCCTCGCGCTGGCCGAAGCCGGCCCGGACGGCCGGCGCTGGACCTACAGCAATCTCGCCCTGGTGCGTCCGTCGCTCACCCGCCACATCACGCCCGGCACCCACGCCAAGCTGGGGCCGCTTTTGTATCAAGGCATGTCCAAAGGCAGCATCAGTGCCACCATCTACGGCGGGCACTGGGAAAATGTCGGCACGCCTGAACAGCTGGCAAACCTCAACGCCTGAACCCGCGGAGCGCACGGCGCCCGCCCCCTGAACAACAACGGCTAGACGACGAGATGACGGTGTCCGTGTGGTGGCTGATCGCCGCGTTGATCGTTTCGGTGGCACTCGAAGTGCTGGTGGTGCGCGTGGCCACCGCGGCCTGCCTGTCGTATGCGCCGCTGTCGGGCGACGAGACCGACTCGGTCACCTACCAGCGCTCGCTGTTCACTCCCGGTGAACGTGCCCTGCTCGGGGTGTGGGGCGGGCTCGTCGCGGCCGGGCTGCTGTGGTGGCTGGGCGCCGCCTACGACAGCGGCTGGCTCGTCGCGCTCGGCCTGCTGGCCTGGCTGGGTGCCCTGGCGTGGGACGTCTGGACCTGGGAGCGGGTGGCCGCGAGCGTGAAGTTCGTGTCCTGGCGCCGCGGCTGGCAGCACTCCACGCGCCGGGTGCCGGTGTCCCAGGTGCATCAGCTGCACGTGGTCGAAAAGGAAAGCGTGGTGCCGCTGGGTTTTGCCCGGGTGCGCATCGCGGCCTGCTACATCGCCCTCGAAATGGCCGACGGCAAGGCCATCAAGCTGCCGCGCACGGCGGTGATCGGCGGTCTCGAGCGGGTCGAGAACGTGGCCAACTTCGTGCGCCTGCAGATGCAGATGGTCGAAGACACCCGCAAGCGGGTGGCGGCGGAGAAGCGCGCCGAGGCGCGCCGCGCGGGCAAGCCCTCGCCAGACGAGGAGCGCGACCTGCGCAAGGAGCTCATCAAGCTGCGCCGCCAGGCGGCCGGGCGCGGCACGCCCGAGGCGTGAGCTTCGACGCCAAAGCAAACGAGAACGATTCGCATTGATGCGGTATCCTGCGCGGCTGGCGACCGCCTGGGTGGTTCGCCCTGAACTCCCACGCAAGCTGCCCATGAAACACCTGTCCCTTGCGGCCGCGCTCGTTGCCGCCTTCGCCTGCCTCCCGGCTTCCGTCCTCGCGCAGAACGCCGCCACGGCTTCAGTGACCGCCGCGGCGCAGCCCACCGAGGTGGCCCGCCACTACGCGGCGCTGGTCCACGCCAGCTACGAAGACACCCTGGCCGCCGCCGGCTCGATGCAGGCCAAGGTGGCGGCCTTCACCGCCGCGCCGTCGCAGGCCACGCTGGACGAGGCGCGCCGTGCCTGGCTCGCCGCACGCGAGTTCTATGGCCAGACCGAAGCCTTCCGCTTCTATGGCGGGCCGATCGACGATGCCAAGGGTCCCGAAGGCCGCATCAACGCCTGGCCGATGGACGAGTCCTTCGTCGACAGCGTCAAGGACAAGCCCAATGCCGGCCTCGTCAACAACCGCAGGTTCGCCATCACCAAGGCCTCGCTGTCCCGGCAGAACGAGCGCGGCGGCGAAGAGAACATCGCCACCGGCTGGCATGCCGTCGAGTTCCTGCTGTGGGGCCAGGACTTCAGCGACAGCGGCCCGGGCAACCGCTCGTTCGAGGACTTCGTCGACGGCAAGGCGCCCAATGCCGACCGCCGCCGCCAGTACCTCACCGTGGTCACCGAGCTGCTGGTCGACGACCTCGGCTTCCTCGTGCGTGCCTGGGCGCCGAACGTGAAGAACAACTACCGCGCCCGCTTCGAGCAGCAGGGCGGCGAAGCCCTGCGCAAGATCTTCGTCGGCCTGGGTTCGCTGTCGCGCGGCGAACTCGCCGGCGAACGCCTGGAAGTGGCGCTGGCCAGCCAGGAGCAGGAAGACGAGCACTCCTGCTTCTCGGACAACACCCACCGCGACGTGGTGGCCAATGCCACCGGCATTGCCAACGTGTGGTTCGGCCGCCACCAGCGCGCCGACGGCAGCGTGCTGCAGGGCCCCTCGCTGCGCGACCTGGTGGCCGCGCGCGACGCGGCCGTCGCCGAGCAGACCAGCCGCGACATCACCGCCAGCGTCGAGCTGGCCGGCAAGCTGCAGGCGCCCTTCGACCAGGAGATCCGCGGCGGCAAGGACGCCCCCGGCCGCCTGCGGGTGCAGGCCTTGGTGGCCAGCCTGAACGCCCAGGCCCGCGACCTCGTGAACGCGGCCAACGCGGTGGGCATCACCAAGCTGACGCTGGTGAACCCGTGAGCCGGTTGCAGCGGATCGCCCGGCCGGCGCTGCTGGCCGTGGGCGCGTGCCTGGCGCTCGGCGCCCTCGCGCTGCAGGCCGCGTTCGAGCCGCAGGGCGACTCGCCGGTGGGCGGCGCCGCCACGGTGGAGGCGGACGGCCGCAATGCCTTCAGCTTCCCGGCCGCCAACCTGTCCGACGAGGAGCGGGCGCGCTTCGCCGTCGGCAACTCGTTCTTCCGCCGCAACTGGGTCGAGGCGCCGTCGTCCACCACCGCGCGCGACGGGCTCGGGCCGCATTTCATCGCCCGCTCCTGCGGCGCCTGCCACCTGCAGGACGGTCGCGGCGCCCCGCCTGGCGCCGGCGAGCCGGCGGTGGCCCTGCTGATCCGCCTGTCGGTGCCCGGGCGCAACGCACATGGCGGGCCGGTGCCCGAGCCGGTGTATGGCGACCAGTTCGACAACGCCGCCGTCACCGGCGTGAAGCCGGAAGGCCAGGTCACCCTGCGCCACACCCAGGTTCACGGCCGGTTTGCCGACGGCACGCCCTACACGCTGCAGAAGCCGCACTACGGCTTCGCCCGGCTGGGCTACGGCCCGATGCGGCCGGACACGATGCTCAGCCCGCGCATCGCGCCGCAGATGATCGGCATGGGCCTGCTCGAAGCGATCCCCGAGGCCGAGATCGAGCGCAACGCGCAGCGGCAGGCTGCCGCTGCGGGCCCCATCAAGGGCCGGCCCAACCGGGTGTGGGACGCCTTCGCGCAGCGCCAGATGACCGGCCGCTTCGGCTGGAAGGCCAACGTGGCGACGCTGGCGCACCAGACCGCCGGTGCCTTCCTGGGCGACATCGGCATCACCTCGTCGCGCTTCCCGGACGAAGCCTGCACGCCGTCGCAGAAGGACTGCCTGGCCGCGCCCCGCGGCGGCCAGCCCAACATCGACGACACCACGCTGGCCAACGTGGTGTTCTACGAAGCCACGCTGGCGCCGCCGGCGCGCCGCCGGCCGGAGCATCCGGTGGTGCAGCGCGGCGAGCAGATCTTCCATGCCGCGCAATGCGCCGCCTGCCATCGGCCGAGCTACGTCACCGGGGCACCGCCGCTGCCCGAGTTCAGCAGCGCGAAGCTGGCCGGCCAGCGCATCTGGCCCTACACCGACCTGCTGCTGCACGACATGGGGGAAGGCCTCGCCGACGGCCGGCCCGACTTCGAGGCCAACGGCCGTCAATGGAAGACGCCGCCGCTGTGGGGCATCGGGCTCATTCCGGACGTGAACGGCCACCAGCGCCTGCTGCACGACGGCCGGGCCCGCGGCGTGCTCGAAGCCGTGCTGTGGCACGGCGGCGAAGCAGCGGCCAGCCGCGACGCCGTGCTCAGGCTCAGCAAGGACGAGCGCGACGCGCTGGTCCGCTTCGTGGAGTCGCTGTGATGGCGGCAGCTTCCCTGCGGCGTCACGTCCTGCTGGCGCTGGCGGCCTTGGCGCTGGGCCTGAACGCGCCCGCGCTGCGCGCGCAGGTGGTGGCCGTGCCGTACTACGACGCGCCGGCCTACACCGCGGCCCTGCTCGCGCACGGCGAACTGCCGCGCGCCCTCGCGTTGCAGCGCGAGTCGGCCGCCTTGCAGCAGGCGCTGCAGCGCCTGTGCGAGCAACGCACCGACAAGACCGCGCTCGCCGCCGCGCGAGAGCAGTGGCGCGCCGCCACCTCGGCCTGGGACGCGCTGTACGCGGTAGCGGTGGGGCCCACCGTCGAGCAGCGCAGCGCGCGCAGCATCGACTTCTGGCCGGCACGGCCGCAGTCGATCCGACGCGCCATCGACAGCGCACCGGGCGACCTGCAGGCGCTCGAGCGCATCGGCGCCCCGGCCAAGGGGCTGCCGGCGCTCGAGTGGCTGCTGTGGCCGGGCGAAGCCGCCCGCAGCGAGGCCGCCTGCCGCTATGCCGCGCTGCTGGCCTCCGACGTGGCCCGCGAGGCCGACGCCCTGGCGCATGGCTTTTCGCAGCAGGCCGGGCGTGACTGGAAGGAAGAAGGCGAAGCCGCGTCGGCCTTCGCCTCGGAGGCCATCAACCAGTGGCTCGGCGGCCTGGAGCAGCTGCGCTGGCGCATGCTGGGCAAGCCGCTGGCCGCCGGCAGGCGCGACGAATTTCCGCGCGTGGCCAGCGGCAGCACCACCGAAACCTGGCGTGCCCACTGGGGCACCCTGTCGTCGCTGGCCGTGGGGCCTGCACCGAACGACGGCTTCGGCCCGGCCCCCGCGGTGCCACCGGGGGTGGTGACGATCGAGGCCTACCTCCGCGGCCGCGGCAACAACCCGCAAGCCGACACCTGGAAGCGCGCGGTGCTGCGCGCCGACCGCGCCCTGCAGCCGCTGTGGCGCGGCAAGTCGCAGGGCCTGCCCGGCAACGCCGCCATGAAGTCGGCGGTGCAGGCGCTCGATGCGCTCAAGCGCACCCTGCAGGCCGAGGTCGCGCCCACCCTCGAGGTGACGCTCGGCTTTTCCGATGCCGATGGCGACTGACCCTGCGCGGCGGCAGTGGCTGCAGGGTGCCGGGGTACTCGCGCTGCTGCCGGCGGCGGCATGGGCACGCGCCGATGCGCCCGAATGGCTGGCCGCCTGGGACAGCTCGCAACACCACCATGTCGGCCGCCTCGGCCTCGTGGCTGCACGCGTGCAGCCGCAGGCCACCCTTGAAGTGCCCACCCGGGCGCATGGCCTGCTGGTCGAGCCGCACGGCCGCACCGCGCTGGCCGTGGCGCGCCGGCCCGGCGACTGGCTCGTACGCTTCGACATCCGCAGCGGCCGCGCGTTGCAGTGGCACTGGATCGACGCCGACGCCCAGTTCAACGGCCATGCCGTGCCGTCGCGCGACGGCCGCCTTCTCTACACGACCCAGACCGACCGTGAAACCGGTGAAGGCCGCATCGGCGTCCACGACGCGCGCACGCTGGCGCCGCTGCACCGCTGGGACAGCGGCGGGCGCGACCCGCACCAGTTGCTGGTCGGAGCCGATGGCAGCCTGTGGGTGGCCAACGGCGGCATCGATACCCGGCCCGAAACCGGCCGCCGCAAGCACGACCTCGAACGCATGGATTCGTCGCTGGTGTGCCTGGACGCCGCGTCCGGCCAGCCGCGCGGCCAGTGGCGGCTCGACGACCGGCGCCTGAGCCTGCGCCACCTCGCCTTCGGCCCGCACGGCCACCTCGGCATCGCGATGCAGGCCGAGCATGACGATCCGCAGGCGCGTGCCGCCGCGCCGGTGCTGGCAGTGTGGGACGCCCGCCGCGGCCTGCGCGTCGCGCCCTCGGACGGCGCGACCGGCGGCTATGGCGGCGACATTGCCGCCTGGCGCGAAGGCTTCGTGGTGAGCTGCCCGCGCCGAGATCGTGCGGTGCGCTGGCGCCTCGCGCCCGACGGCAGCGTGGCTCAGCACGACCTGCTGCCGCTCGAAGGCGCCTATGCGCTGGCTGCCGGCCGGCAGGGCGTGGTGTCGGTGGCCGGCACCACCGCGGTGCTGCAGGCGGCCACGCTGCCGCTGCAGGGCGGCCTGCAGATCGACAACCACTGGCAGCAACTGCGCGGTTGAGCGGGCGCCAGCAGACGCCGCGCGCTCGGTTGCGGCAGCGCTACGCCGGCAGCTGCCAGCCCCCGCCCAGGGCCTTGAACAGGTCGAGCGCCGAGGTGAGCCGGGCCAGCCGCAGCTGTGCCAGCGAGTCCTGCGCCGCGAACAGGCTGCGCTGCGCGTCGAGCACGGTGAGCAGGTCGTCGGCGCCCTCCCGGTAGCGGGTCTCGGCCAGGCGCAGCGCACGCTGGTTCTCGTCGCGCACCGCCAGCTGCACCTCCTCCTGCCGGCGGTTGCGTTCGGCATTGCCGAGCGCGTCGTTCACCTCCTTCAGCGCGGTGTACACCGCCTGCCGGTAGGTCTCGATCAGCACCCGGCGCTGCGACTCGCCGAGGCGCACCTGGCCGCGCAGCCGGCCGCCGTCGAACAGCGTCTGCACCACCGACGCGGTGAGGCCCACGCTGGCCGTCGGATTGGCGAGCGACAGCAGCGCCGTGGTCGCCAGCCCGCCGGAGCCCGACAGCGTGATGCCGGGCAGCAGCGCCGCGCGGGCCGCGGCCACGTCGGCATCGGCCGCGGCGAGCTGCGCCTCGGCACTGGCGAGATCCGGCCGGCGCGCCAGCAGCTGCGCGGGCAGGCCGGGCGACACCTGCGGCACCGTCAGCGCGTCCAGCACGGTGGCCGCCACGTCCATGCTTTCGCCGTTGGGACCGGTCGGCGCACGGCCCAGCAGCAGGGCCAGCGCCGACAGCGTCTGCCGCTCCTGCGTCTCGAGCGGCAGCAGCGCAGCCCGGGCCGACAGCACGGTCGAGCGCTGGCGGCTCAGGTCGAGTTCGGTGGCCACGCCGTTGCGGCGGCGCGCCTCCACCACCCGCAGCACGCGCTCGGCGATCGCGAGGTTCTCGCGCGCCACCGCCAACCGCACCCGCGTCGCGATCACCTGGAAGTAGGCATTGGCCACGCCGGTGGTGAGCGAGAGGCGGGCGGTCTCCAGGTCGTAGCGGCTGGCCCGCAGCGAAGCTTCGGCGCCCTGCCGGCCGGCGGCCAGCCTGCCCCACAGGTCGATCTCGTAGCTCACGCCCAGCGACAGGCTCGACGTTTCGCTGGCGGAGGCCGGCGCGCCGCTCGCATCGCTGCGCCGCGAGCCGGTGCTGCCGGAGACGCTCACCGACGGGAACAGCGATGCGCCCGCGGCGTTCACCGCGATCTCGGCCTGTTGCACCCGCTCGGCCGCGGTGCGCAGGTCGGGGCTTGCGGCCTGGGCTGCGTCGATCAGCTGCGCGAGCTCGACCGAGCCGAAGGACTGCCACCACTGCGCCGCAAGGGCTTCGGTGGCGGCGCTGCTTTCGCCCCATGCCTGGGGCATCGCGAGTTCGGGCCGCGGCCCGGTTTCGACGCGGTGGGCACAGGCGCCCAAGGCCAGCAGCGCGGCGAGCGCCAGTGCGGTCGCGCAAGAGGGAAGGCGGGTCATCTTCATTCGGAACTCAGGGCCACCACCGGGTCGAGCTGCGCGGCCTTGCGCGCGGGCAGGAAGCCGAACACCAGGCCGGTGGCAAAGGCGCAGCCGAAGGCCAGCAGCACCGGTGCGAGCGAGTACTGCACCGGCGTGCCGAAGGCGCCGATGACGGCGGCCGTGGCCAGCCCGCCCACCACGCCGATGGCGCCGCCGAGTGCCGACACCACCACCGCCTCGATGAGGAACTGCTGCATGATGTTGCGCTCGCGTGCGCCGGTGGCCATGCGGATGCCGATCTCGCGGGTTCGCTCGGTCACCGACACCAGCATGATGTTCATCACGCCGATGCCGCCCACCAGCAGCGAGATCGCCGCGATGGAGCCCAGCAGGATGGTCATCGTGTTCTGCGTCTCCTCGGTGCTTTCGATCAGCGAGGCCATGTTGCGGATCTGGAAGTCCACCACGCCGTGGCGCTCGAGCAGCAGCGACTCCACCGCGGCCTGCGTGTCGTCGATGCGCGAGACGTCCTGCACCGCGACCGTCACGTTGCGCAGGAAGCGCTGGCCCGACAGCCGCAGGCTGCTGGTCGCATAGGGCACGAACACCACGTCGTCCTGGTCGCTGCCCATCGGCGAGGCGCCGCGCTCGCTCATCACGCCGATCACCTGGAAGATGATGTTGTTGACCAGCACGTGCCTGCCCAGCGGGCTCTCGCCGCCGGGGAACAGCGCCCTGGCCACGGTCTGCCCCAGCACCGCGACCGTCGCATAGGTGGCCGAGTCCTCCTCGGTGAAGAAGGTGCCCTGGGCCACCGGCCACTGCCGCACCTGCGGAAACTTCGCCGAGGTGCCGTTGATGCTGCTGCTGTAGTCCGAGCCGCCGTAGCGCAGCGTGACGCTGCTGTTCTGCTCGGGTATGGCGCCCAGCACGTTGGGCAGGGTGTCGATCGCATCGACGTCGCCCACCACCAGCGTGGCGGTGCTGTTGAAGCCGCGCTGGTTGGGCGCGCCCGGGCGCACCAGCATCAGGTTGGTGCCCATGGCGCTGATGCGGTCGATGACCGCCTGCTTGGCACCGTCGCCGATGGCCAGCATCGCGATCACCGAACCCACGCCGATCACGATGCCCAGCAGGGTGAGCACCGAGCGGAAGATGTTGGCCCGCAGCGCCCGCAGCGCGGTGCGGGCGGCTTCCAGCACGTCGGCCAGGTGCGAGCCGCCGTCGCTGGCGAAGGCCGGCTGGAAGTCGGCCTGCGGCAGGGGCGCCTCGGCCGCCGCCTCGCGGCCGCTGTCGGACACGATGTTGCCGTCCTTGATCTCGATCTGGCGGTGCGCATGTTCGGCCACCTCGCGGGCATGCGTGATCAGGATCACCGTGTGCCCGCGAGCCGACAGCTCCGAGAGCATGCGCATCACGTCGGCGCCGCTCCTGCTGTCGAGCGCGCCGGTGGGTTCGTCGGCCAGGATGATGCGGCCGCCGTTCATCAGCGCACGCGCGATCGACACGCGCTGCTGCTGCCCGCCCGACAGCTGGTTCGGCCGGTGCTCCAGCCGCTCGCCCAGGCCGAGTTCGGCGAGCAGCGCCTGTGCGCGTGCGCGGCGCTGCTCGGTGGGCAGGCCCGAATACATGGCCGGCACCTCGACGTTCTCGGTCGCGTTGGCGGCCGCAATGAGGTGGTAGCTCTGGAAGATGAAGCCGAAGTCCTCGCGCCGCAGCTGCGCCAGCTCGTCGCGCGAGAAGTTCGAGACGTCTCGGCCCATGAACCGGTAGCTGCCGGTGGTGGGGCGGTCCAGGCAGCCGAGGATGTTCATCAGCGTGGACTTGCCCGAACCCGACGCCCCCATGATCGCGACGAACTCGCCGGCGTGGATGCTGAGGTCGATGCCGTGCAGCACCTCGACCGCGAGCTCGCCGTTGCGGTAGGTCTTGGTGATGCCGCGCAGCTCGATCAGCGGCACCTGCGCCGCAGGCTGCGCGTCGCCCGCGAGTGCCGGCGTCGGGTCGCGCTGCATCAGCGCCCCCTGCCGCCGCCGGCCCCGCCGGGCGGCATGCCCATCGGCCCTTGCTGCAGGCCGCCCTGCTGCGGCGGGCGCTGGGCGCTGTTCTGCGACGGCGGCGGGCGCACGCCGGCGATGACCTGGTCGCCCTCGGTCAGGCCGGACAGCACCTGCACCTGCACCCGGTTGGTGACGCCGGTCTCGACCTGGCGCTCCTCGATGTGGCCGTCGGCGTCGATCACCTTCACCGTCGCGCGGCGCGGCCGGTGGCTGGCTTGCGGCGCAGCAGGCGCCGCCTCGCCGCTGCGCTCGCGTCGCGGGCGGTCCGCTCGCCCGGCGCCGCCCTGCAGCGCCGACGCGGGGATCAGCAGCGTGTCCCCGGCACGCGCGGCAATGAAGAACACCTGCGCGGTCATCTGCGTCATCAGGCTGCGGTTCACGTTCGGCACGTCGAACAGCGCGTTGTAGAGCACCACGTTGTTGGTCACCGTGGGTGTGGGCTCCACCTTGCGCAGCTGGCCGCTCCAGCGCCGGCCCTGGCTGCCCAGCGTGGTGAAGTACACGTCCATGCCCTGGCGCAGCTTGCCGACGTCGGCTTCGGACACCTGCGTCTGCACCGTCATCGTCGACAGGTCGGCGATGCGCATGATGATCGGCGCCGACTGGTTGGCATTGATGGTCTGGCCCTGGCGCGCGGTGATCGACACCACCGTGCCGGCCATCGGCGCATAGATCCTGGTGTAGTTGAGGTTGGCCTCGTCGGCGCGCAGCGACGAGTCGGTCTGGTCGATCTGCGCCTTCACGGCCTCCAGCTGTGCGCGCGCCGAGCGCAGCGCGGCTTCGGCCTGCTGCAGGGCTTCGGCGGTGGTGGCGTCCTCGGCCATCAGGTTCTGCTGGCGCTGGAACTGCAGCTGCGCGAGCGCGAGCTGCGCCTCGCGGTCCTTCATGGTGGCCTGCAGGTTGCGCAGCGACGCGCGCCGCGCATCCACGTTGGCGGCCAGCACGGTGGCGTCGATCTCGGCCAGCAGGTCGCCGGTGTTGACGACGCTGCCGACCTCCACATGGATCTTCTTCAGCTGGCCCGACACCTGCGCGCCCACGTCCACGTAGTCGCGCGGCTGCACCGTGCCGGTGGCGCTGACGAGGTCCTCGATGTCACCGCGCTGTACGGTGGCCAGGACGTACTGGTCGCGCACGTTCTTGCCGCCGTGGAACTTCTGCCAGCCGAACCAGCCGGCAGCGGCCAGCGCCGCGAGCGCCAGCAGCCCGGCCGCATAGCGCAACGAGCGGCGCGAATGCCAGCTTCGGCGAACGCTTTCGGAAGGCGGCGGGGCGGTGTGGTGCTGGTTCATGAATCGGAAGGCGTGCGGGCTCTTGCATGCGAGTCTGTTGCCCGCACGTCACCGGCGCTTTCAAGCGCGGGTAAAGAAAGGTAATGCGCCCCGCCGTGTCATGAACGCCTTGAAACGGCCTGTCAGCCCAGGCTGACAAGCACGGCCCAGCCGCACCGACAGCCGGCAGCCGGTGCTTGCGTGAAGATGCACGCCAGCACCTGGACACGGCAAACAGCGCAAGGAGACGGCCATGGACCACAGGGATACGTGGGTGAACGAAGTCCGCTTGTGGTTCTACGGCGGCACCCCGCCGCGCGACCAGGCCGACGAGGAAGAAGCGCTGCTGGGTGCCGAAGCCACCACCGGCGCGCTGATCCCGCCGCTGCTCACCATCACGCCGCCGCTGCGCAAGCCGGTGCCGAGGCTGCCGCCGAAGTAGCCGCCCCCGCACGCGCTGCGGCGTGCTTGCGCCTCAGGCGGCCAGCGGCTTGGTGATCTCGTCGATCTTCGCCAGCACCTCGGGCGTCAGCTTCGGTGCCAGGTCCAGCGCGCCCAGGTTGCTCTGCAGCTGCTCGAGCTTGCTGGCCCCCAGGATCACCGTGCTCACCCGCGGGTTGCTGTTCACCCAGGCGATGGCCAGCTGGGCCACCGTGCCGCCCAGGTCGCGGGCGATCGCCTCGAGCTTCTCGACCGCCGCGTTCTTCTCCGGGCTCAGCAGGTTGTCGCGCAGGAAGGCCATGTTCTCCATCGCGCCGCGGCTGCCTTCGGGCAGGCCGCCGCGGTACTTGCCGGTGAGCAGGCCGCTGGCCAGCGGGCTCCAGGTGGTGAGACCGAGGCCGATGTCGTCGTAGAGCCGCGCGTATTCCTGCTCGACCCGCTTGCGGTGGAACAGGTGGTACTGCGGCTGCTCCATCACCGGCTTGTGCAGGTGGTGGCGCTCGGCCACCTCATGGGCCGCGCGGATCTCGTCGGCCGACCACTCGCTGGTGCCCCAGTACAGCGCCTTGCCCTGCCGGATCATGTCGCTCATGGCCCAGACCGTTTCCTCGATCGGCGTGAACGGGTCGGGCCGGTGGCAGAACACCAGGTCCACGAAGTCGAGCTGCAGGCGCTTCAGCGAGCCGTCGATCGCCTGCATCAGGTACTTGCGGTTGAGGGTGTCCTGGCGGTTGGGCAGGCGCGGCTGGCCGGCCTTGGCCCGGTCGAGCCCCCAGAAGAACTTGGTCGACACCACGTAGTTCAGCCGCGGGCGGCCCAGCTGCCGCAGCGCCTCGCCCATCACCACCTCGCTCTGCCCGCCGGCATAGGCCTCGGCGTTGTCGAAGAAGTTGACGCCGGCATCCATGGCGGCGGCCAGCATCTCGCGCGCCGCCCCGGTGTCGACCTGGTTGCCGTACGTCACCCATGAGCCCAGCGACAGCTCGCTCACCTGCAGGCCCGATCGGCCCAGACGGCGGTATTGCATTTGTTGTCTCCAGCAGAAGAAATGTTGAATCGGTGCCGGCAGGGCCGGCGATAGACTGCAAAGGCCCCGAAGCCTAACGAGAAGCGTTTAACCCCATGGACCACTCCATGTACGCCGCCCGCCGCACGCGCGTGATCGAGGCGCTGCGAGCCGCCGGCGGCGGCGTCGCCGTGCTGGCCACCGCGCCCGAGCGCCAGCGCAATGCCGACAACCACCACCCGTTCCGGCACGACAGCAGCTTCTACTACCTGAGCGGCTTCGCCGAGCCGGAGTCCTGGCTGGTGCTCACCAGCACCGGGCGCTCCCTGCTCTTCTGCCGCCCGCGCGATGCCGAACGCGAGCTGTGGGACGGCTACCGCCTGGGGCCGGAGGCCGCCCCGGGCGAGCTGGGCGTGGACGAAGCCCATCCCATCAGCCGGCTCGACGACGAGCTGCCGCCGCTGCTCAACGGCCAGCCCGGCGTGTGGTTCCCGTTCGGCGGCTCGCAGGAGGTGCCCAGGCGAGTGACCCAATGGCTCGACACCGTGCGCTCGCACGAACGCATGGGCTGGATCATGCCGACCCAGCAGCGCGACCTGAACAGCCTGGTCGACGAGATGCGGCTGTTCAAGGACGAGCACGAACTCGCGCTGATGCGCCGTGCCGCGCAGATCAGCGCGCAGGCGCATGTGCGTGCGATGCGCTTCGCGCGGCCGGGCTGCCGCGAATACGAGGTCGAAGCCGAGCTGCTGCACGAGTTCCGCCGCCAGGGCGCCAGCGGCCCCGCCTACGGCAGCATCGTCGCGGCCGGCCGCAACGCCTGCGTGCTGCACTACGAAGCCGGCGATGCGCCGCTGCAGGCCGGCGAGCTGTGCCTCATCGACGCCGGCTGCGAATACGGCAGCTACGCGAGCGACATCACCCGCACCTTCCCGGTGAACGGTCGCTTCAGCGGCCCGCAGCGCGAGCTGTACGACCTGGTGGTGGCCGCGCAGGAAGCCGCCGTGGCCGCCACCCGCCCGGGCGCTCGCAAGCAGGACGGCCACTGGGCCGCGGTGCGGGTGCTGAGCCAGGGCCTGCTCGACACGGGCCTGCTGTCGCGCGACGCGCACGGCAGCCTCGACGACGTGATCGAGCGCGCGGCCTACCGCCGCTACTACATGCACGGCACCGGCCATTGGCTGGGCCTGGACGTGCATGACGCGGGCGACTACCTGTCGCAGGCCGAAGCGCCGGTGGACCAGCCCGACGGAATGGGCGGGCGCCGCACCTCCAAGCCGTCGCGGCTGCTGCTGCCGGGCATGGTGCTCACCATCGAGCCGGGCCTGTACGTGCGGCCGGCGCCCGACGTGCCCGAACGCTGGTGGCACATCGGCATCCGCATCG
The DNA here is from genome assembly GCF_006386545.1 of Methylibium rhizosphaerae. Classification (GTDB taxonomy): domain Bacteria; phylum Pseudomonadota; class Gammaproteobacteria; order Burkholderiales; family Burkholderiaceae_C; genus Pseudorivibacter; species Pseudorivibacter rhizosphaerae. The sequence goes on from NZ_SWAR01000029.1 coordinate 14,108, forward strand.
AGGACGACGCGGTGGTCACGGCAGAAGGCTGCGAGCTGATGTCGCGCGGCGCGCCGGTGCGCGCCGACGAGATCGAAGCGCTGATGCGGGATGCACGATGACCGACCACGAATATGCCGACATGTTCGAGCTGGCGCCGGTGTCGCTCTGGCTCGAGGACTACAGCGCGCTCAAGTCCCTGTTCGAGCGCTGGCGCGCCGAAGGCGTGAACGACCTGCGCAGCCACCTGCGCGCCGACCGGCAGCGGGTGGCCGAATGCTCGCGCTGCATCCGCGTGCTGCGGGTGAACCGCCGCACGCTGGAGCTGTACGCCGCGGCCAGCATGGAGGCGCTCGTCGACGGGCTGCCCCGCGTGTTCCGCGACGACATGCTCGACCAGCACGTCGAGGAGCTGGCCCAGTTGTGGGAAGGCCGCACCCGCTTCTCCAGCCAGACGGTCAACTACAGCCTGGCCGGCCGGCGGCTCGACATCCTGCTCAATGCCCACGTCCTGCCCGGCCATGAAGGCGACTGGGGCCGCGTGCTGCTGGCCATCGAGGACGTGACCGAACGGGTGCAGGCGCAGCAGCGCCTGTCGATGAGCGAGCTGTATGCGCGCGGGCTGTTCGAGCATTCGCCGGTGTCGCTGTGGGTCGAGGACTTCTCATCGGTCAAGCGCCTGCTCGACGACGCGCGGGAGCAGGGCATCAGCGACTTCCGCACCTTCACCGACGTGCACCCGGAGTTCGTGGACCGCTGCATGGCCGAGATCCGGGTGGTCGACGTGAACCAGCAGACGCTCAGGATGTTTGCCGCGCGCGACCGCCACGAGCTGCTCAGGTCGCTGAACCTGGTGTTCCGCGACGACATGCGCGCGAGCTTCACCGAGCAGCTGGTGGAGCTGTGGCAGGGCAAGCTGTTCCAGCAGCGCGAGGTGGTGAACTACGCGCTGTCGGGCGACAAGCTGCACGTGCTGCTGCAGTTCTCGGTGTTCCCCGGCCACGAGCAGCACTGGGACCTGGTGCTGGTGTCGCTCACCGACATCACCGCCCGCAAGCAGGCCGAGGCCTACCTCGAATTCCTCGGCAAGCATGACGTGCTGACCAAGCTGCGCAACCGCTCGTTCTTCGCCGACGAGCTCAACCGGCTGGAACGCAAGGGCCCGTTCCCGGTGACGGTGATCGTGGGCGACCTCAACGGCCTGAAGTTCGCCAATGACGAACTCGGCCATGCGGCCGGCGATGCACTGCTGCGTCGCGCCGGCGAAGTGCTGGGCAAGTCGGTGGACAAGCCGGCCTGCGCGGCGCGCATCGGCGGCGACGAGTTCGCGCTGCTGTTGCCGGCCACCGATGAACGCGGCGGCGAGCAGGTGATCGAGCGCATCGGCGAGCTGGTGGAGCTCAACAACCAGTTCTACGGCGGACCGGAGCTTTCGTTCGCGCTCGGCGCGGCCACCTGCCAGTCGGGCGACCGGCTGGAAGCCACGGTGAACCGCGCCGACCAGCAGATGTACGTGTCGAAGAAGGCCTACTACGCCGACGGGCGACACAACCGCCGCAAGGGATGAGCGCCGCGTCGCCTTCGCTGCCGCAGCTGCGCGCCTTTGCGGCGGCGGCGCGCTACGGCAGCTTCTCGGCGGCGGCCCGGTCGCTGGGTGTTTCGCAAAGCGCCCTGAGCCATGCCATCGGCCAGCTCGAGAAGTCGCTGGCGGCCAGGCTGTTCCTACGCACGTCGCGGGCCTGCAAGCTCACGCCCACCGGCGAGACGCTGCTGCCGCGGGTGCAGTCGGCGCTGGCCGACATCGACGGCCTGGCCGCCCTGGCGCGGCGTTCGGCCACCGAGGTGGAGCTGAAGCTGCTGGTGATCCCGTCGTTCGCGTCCTACTTCCTGATCGACCGCCTGCCGGTCTGGCAGTCGCGCCATGCAGGCATCGCCTTCACCTTCGCCCGCCACTTCCTCGAATACGAGGACATCGTCACCGAGGTGGACGCCGCCATCCTGTGGGGCGACGGCAGCTGGCCCAACGCCGAGAGCGTGCTGCTGGGCGGCAACGAGCTGGTGGTGGTGGCCGCGCCCAGGCACCCGGCCATCAAGGCCTTCGCCCGCGGCAGGGTCGATCGCTCCCAGCTGCTCGACCATGTGGAAGTGCCCGAGGCCTGGCGTCAGGTGGCGGCCGAGGCGCAGATCGCCTTCACCGGCACGGAACACGCGCTGTCGTTCAACCTGTATTCGCAGGTGCTCGAAGCCGCCGAGCGCGGCCTGGGCGTGGCCGCGCTGCCGCGGTTCGTGGCGGCACGCGCGCTCGAGCGCGGCACGCTGGTCACGGTGATCGAGCGCCGCGTACGGCTGCCCGGCGGCTACTACCTCGTGCACAAGCCCGAGGTGCGCTACAGCGCCGCGCTGCGGTCGTTCAGGGACTGGTTGCTGGGGCAGGCGCGGGCGGGGTTGTAGGGCGACCTGTTTGGAGACATCACGATGCGCCTCGGGCCAGCTAAGGATGAAACGCTGCACGCCGCGACGCCTTCACGCCCAAGCAGATGCTTCGCGCCTCTATGAACACGGCGGTGACAATGGGCGCTATGTTGCGTAGGAAAATGGAACCCTTGCAGTACCAGCCGTAGCAGCTGACTGCCTTTGTGGCGTTGGTCGCTTAGATGGTGCAAGACCACTGGAACGATGGATCCTCGAGTCACTGATCTGCACTGCATCATGCCGATTGACAACGTCGCATCGGTGATTCAGCACGGAGTGCTTTCGTACGAGATGGCTGCCAAGCTGCATCACTCCAGCGTGGCGATGCGCGTCATCCAGGACAAAAGGGACCAGAAATCGGTACCTGGAGGGCTTAGGCTTCACCAGTACGCGAACCTGTATTTCCATGCGCGCAACCCTATGCTGTTTAAGCGCAGGAGCGAGGACGTGTGCGTACTGCGACTGTCGACCGGCGTATTCCAAATCAACGGCGCAGTCATTTCGGACCAGAACGCCGCGAGCGACTACGTTCGCTTCCTCGCACCATCGCAATGGCGGCTACTGGACTTCGAGGACATCTTCGCACGGGACTGGCGTCACCCAGATGACCTCTATCGCTACTACAGACACAAGTCGCGCAAGTGCGCCGAAGTGCTTGTTCCGAGGAGGGTGCCCGCGGACATGATCGTTGGCGCCTACGTTGCTGACACAGGGGCCCGCGGGAGAATGGTTCAAAGCGGGTTCGACCTGCCGATCGAGGTCACCCCAGACTTCTTCTTTAGGTAACACATGAGCAAGTTGAAGGCACTCATCGGAAACATGTTTTGCAGCGACGCTCAGACGCTGGTAAACACCGTGAACTGCGTCGGCGTCATGGGCAAGGGGATTGCGCTTGAGTTCAAGAAGCGCTTCCCTGAAATGTATGAGGACTATGTCCGTCGGTGCGACCGCAAAGCAGTGAAGTTAGGCGAGCCGTACGTCTACGAAGACAAGAGTGGCGTCAAGATTCTTAACTTCCCTACCAAAGACCACTGGCGATCATCCTCACGTCTCAGCGACATCGCAGATGGCCTCACGTATCTGATTGAGCACTACGAGCAGTGGGGCATCAAAAGCATGTCCATGCCTCCTCTGGGATGCGGCAACGGGGGCCTCGACTGGTCCGAAGTGGGGCCCTTGATCTATCAGAAGCTTCATCGGCTTCCTATCGACGTCGAAGTCTTCGCCCCGTACGGGACACCGACTGCCGAGCTGAGAACAGAGTTCCTTGAAAAGCCAGCACAGCTTTCGCTGGAGGGCAAGGGACGACGACTGGAGAAGATGAACCCTGGATGGGTTGCTCTCATCGAAGTCCTAAAGGAACTGGAGGAGCAGCCCTACGCCCCCCCTGTGGGACGAACGATCTTTCAGAAGATCTGCTATGTCGTCACCGAGCTGGGAGTGCCAACGGGCTTTGAGTTCGGAAAGGGAAGCTATGGCCCGTTCTCGGCCGATGTGAAGCCAGTGCTGCACGACTTTGCCAACAGGAACTGGCTCCAAGAGAAGCCACTTGGGCGCATGGTCGCCCTCCATGTAGGAGAGCAATTCTCAAAGGAGCGCAGCAAGTTCGCGGGAGAGATCGCGCGCTACCGGAAGTCAATCGACAAGACCGTCGATTTGTTCAGTCGCATCAAAGACACCGAGCAGGCAGAAGAGGTACTCACAGTGCTGTTCGCAAGTCGCCAAGTGAAGAAAGGTGACAAGAACGCTGACGTCGAGGAGCAGGAGATCTTCGACTACATCCTCGAGTGGAAGAAGGCTTGGCGAGAGCCTGCGAAGACGCAAGCAGTGGCAGAAGCTGTGCGCAACCTCGCGTTGCTTGGCTGGATACGCGTTAGGCCGAGCGCCTCAATGATGGAGTTCATCTAGGTTTGAACACCGGCTGCCGGCCAGCGACGCTCCTATCCAGACACCGAAACCGCCATCCATCCAAAACGCTCATCCATGCACTCATCCGGCTCATGCCATTGCCTCGCACGATGCGGGTCATGGACACCGCCACCCCCGCCCACCTCACCTTCTTCGGCATCAGCAGCGCCTGGCTTGCCGCCTTCGTGACCACCAGCACGCTGCTCAACATCACGCCCGGCCCGGCGGTGATGCAGGTGGTGGGGCACAGCATGGTCAACGGCGCCCGCTCCGGCCAGGCCAGCATCGCGGGCATCCTGAGCGCCAATGCGATGTACATGGCGCTGGCCGCGCTCGGCCTGGGTGCGCTGATCCTCGCGGTGCCGCAACTGTTCGAGGCCATCAAGTGGTGCGGCATGGCCTACCTGGCGTGGCTGGGCCTGAAGAGCCTGAAGGGCGCCTGGGCCGATCCGGTTGCCGGGGCCGCGGCGACCCTGCCGCCGCCCGCGCCGGCTTGGTCGCTGTACCGCCAGAGCTTCCTGCTGCAGGGCGCGAACCCCAAGTCGGTGGTGTTCTTCTGCGCGCTGCTGCCCACCTTCGCCGGCTCGGCCGACGGTGCGCCGCTGCGCATCGTGATGCTGGGGCTGCTGGCCATCGTGATCGAATACCCGGTGCTGCTGGCCTACAGCCTGGCCGCCTCGAGAGCCCGCCAGTGGTTGCAAGGCCCCGCCGGGCGGCGCATGCTCGATGCCCTGGCCGGCGTGGCGCTGCTGGCGGCCGCGGGGTCGGTGGTGAGCACCAGCCTGCGCGTTGCCTGAACCGGACGATCTGCCCGACATGACCCCCATGACCATCCGCCGAGCCAGCCCCGCCGACGCTGCCGTGCTCGCCCCCTTTGCCGCCCGCTGCTTCGAGCAGGCTTTCGGCGCGCAGAACGACCCCGAGGACCTGGCCGCCCACCTGGCCAAGTCCTTCGGCGTCGCGCAGCAGACGCAGGAACTGCAGCACCCCGACTACGTGACGCTGCTGGCCTTGACGGCAGGGGACGAACCGGCCGGCTATGCCCAGTTGCGCCGGCAGCCGGCACCGCCCTGCGTGACCGCGGCCCGCCCCGCGGAGCTGCGCCGCTTCTATGTCGACGGCCGCTGGCACGGCAGCGGCGTTGCCGGCCAGCTGATGCAGGCCACACTGGCCGCCGCCCACCAGACGCTGGGCGCGGCTTCGCTGTGGCTGAGCGTGTGGACCGAAAATCCGCGCGCGGTGGCCTTCTATGCCAGGCACGGCTTTGCCATCGCCGGCAGCGCCGACTTCTGGGTCGGCTCCGACCGCCAGTCCGATCACATCATGGTGCGCTCCGCGCTCGTTCCCCTGACTGCATGAACATCGCCCTCGAATCGCCCGACCAGCCCGACGTCGTCGAACTCATCACCGAACTCGACCGCTACCAGAGCGCGCTGTATCCGCCCGAAAGCAACCATTTCGTCGACATCGCCACCCTCGCGCAGCCCGGCGTGCTGTTCGCTGTGGCCCGCGGCAGCGATGGCGCTGCCGGCGCCTGCGGGGCCATCGTGCTGGGGCCCGACCATGGCGAGATCAAGCGGATGTACGTGCACCCGCGGCTGCGCGGCCAGGGCGTCGCGAAGGCGCTGCTCGCGTTCCTGGAAACCGCGGCGCGCGAGCGAGGCTGCACGCTGCTCCAGCTGGAAACCGGCATCCTGCAGGACGAGGCGATCGGCCTGTACAAGCGCTGCGGCTACGAAAGGCGCGGGCCCTTCGGCGACTACAAGGAAGATCCGCTGAGCCTGTTCATGGCCAAGCGGCTGGCCTAGCGGCTCAGCGCCAGCCCGCCGCCACCCGGGCGCCCGCCACCGCGCCCCAGGTGAACGCCTCCTCGAACACCGAATAGCCCGACAGGTCGGCGTGTGCGAAGTGCAGCCGCCCCTGCGGCCGCGCCAGCGCTGCCAGCGCGGCATGGCTGCGCTGGCCGGGCACGGGGATGCTCATCGCATGGCCATAGCGCATCAGGTCGATGCGCTCCAGCTTCCGCGGCAGGTCCGGGTGCACCAGCGACAGCTCGTCGATCACGGCCCGCGCCCAGCGCTGCCACGGCTCGGCGAGCAGGCGCTGCCGCTGGGCCTTCAGCTCCTCGGGCGAGCGGCCGCCCAGCGCCCAGTAGTGGGTCAGCACGGTGGCGCCGCGCACAGGCCGCAGGCTCTGGTGCTGCGCGTCCACATAACCGAGCGTCGCGCTGCCGTGCACCACGTTGTCCCAGGCGGGCGGTACGCCCAGGCGGTCGAGCAGCGGCTCGGCCAGCTGCAGGTTGCTCACCAGCCAGGGTGCATAGCGCAGGCCCGCAGCGGCGTGACGCAGGGCCGCCGGCGGCGCATCGACCAGCCGCGCCGCGATGAACAGCGGCACGCACATCACCACCTGCTTCGCCAGCCAGCGCTCGGGCTGCTGCCGGGTCGCGTTCCACAGCTCCAGCGTCACGGCCTCTCGCGCCGGCGACACCCGGGTGAGCACGGCGCCCGTCTGCAGGCGCTCGCCCAGCCCGGCGGCCAGGCGCTCGGTGAGCCAGGCATTGCCCTGGGGCCAGGTGAGCACCGCATCGCGTTCGGCCTGCGCATCGTCTTCGCCGGGGGCGTGGAAACCATGTCGGCTGGCGAAGTAGTGCAGGCCGGCCCAGGCCGAGACCTGTTCGAGCCCGGCGCCGTAGTCGTCGCGGCAGCAGTAGTCGAGGTAGCCGCGCAGCCAGGGGTCGCCGAAGCCTTGCGACTGCAGCCACTGGCCGAAGGGCTCGGCGTCGAGCGCCGCCAGGCCGGGCGTCCACGGCGCCAGCGCGGTGGGCAGGCGGAACGGGTGCGCAGCCTGCAGCTCGCGCACCGTCCGCGCGAAACGCCGGTACTGCGCCAGCGTGTCGGCCGAGGCGCCCGACAGCGGCAGCAGGCCTTCCTGCCACTGGCCGCCGATGAACAGTCGCTCCTGCGGGGCATGGCACAGGTGGCGCTCGTCGTAGACGGTGCGGCCCAGCTCGTGGCGCGCCACGCCGATCTCGAACAGCCATTCGCTCACCGCCTGGGCATGCGGACCGGGTGTGGGCAGGTAGTGCGCGCCGAGCGGACAGGCCATGCCGCCCATCCGGTGGCCGCGGCTGTTGCCGCCGGCATGGTCTTCGAGTTCGAAGAGGCGCAGGTCCTCGATGCCCGCGCGGCGCAGCGCACGTGCCGCCGACAGGCCCGCCACACCGGCGCCGACGATGGCCACGTCCACATGCCGGGCACTGCCCGCATCGGCGCGCGGAAGACGGCCGTCGCGCCAGGCATGGCCGCGCTCGTGTGAAGCGCCGACCCAGCCGCCTTGCAACGGCCTCTCCCTGCCGCAGCCGGCCAGGCCCAGGGTCCCCGCTGCCGACAGTGCGAACAAGGAGCGGCGATTGAGCACGGGCAACGTCACGTCACCAGCGGCATCCCGCGGACGCCGCGAAGCGCTACGGGGGTGGGTCATCGAACACGTCCCCACTCTTCTTCGAAGGTGTGCACGAGGTTCTGGTGGCTCAGGCGGTTGGGTTCGGCGCTGACACGGGCCATGTCGGGCGGAAAGTCGAACAGGCCGGGCAGGCCTTCGACGGTCAGGAAGCGCAGGCCCTCGGGCAGGGCCCGCGGCGGCGACCACGGCCGCCTCGAGGCCAGCACGAAGCCCCACTCGCCGAAGCTCGGCACGTGCGCGTGATAGGGCCGCGTGGCCAGGCCCACCGCCTCGAGCGTGGCCACCACCGTCCAGTAGCTCTTGCGGGCGACGAGCGGCGAGGTGGTCTGCACCGCGGCAAAGCCGCTGGCCGCGAGGTGCCGGTCGAGCAGCGCATAGAAGGAGGTGGTGTAGAGCTTGCCGATCGAGAAGTTGGTCGGGTCGGGAAAGTCGACCACGATCACGTCGAACACTTCGTCGGGGTGCCGGTCGAGCCAGGCATAGGCGTCCTGGTTCACGATGCGCAGCTTGGGCGACGACAGCGCGCCGCCGTTGAGCGCCATCAGCAGCGGCTGCGTGGCGAACAGGCGCGTCATCGCCGGGTCGAGCTCGACCAGCGTGACCTGCTCGACGCTCGCATGCCGCAGCACCTCGCGCACCGCCATGCCGTCGCCGCCGCCCAGCACCAGCACGCGCCGCGGCGCTCCGTGCGCGGCCATGGCCGGGTGCACCAGGGCTTCGTGGTAGCGGTACTCGTCCTTCGAGTTGAACTGCAGGTTGCCGTTGAGGAACAGGCGCACGCCGGCCGCATGCGAGGTGACCACGATGCGCTGGTAGGGCGTGGTTTCGTTGAAGACGATGGCATCGCCGTAGAAGCGGTCGTCGGCCCAGGTGGTGAGCCGGTCGGCGCCTGCGAAGGCAACGAGCAGCAGGACCACCGCCGCCAGGCAGGCGGCGGCATGCGCGCCGAGACGGCGCAGCTCGGCGCGGAACAGCCACAGCGCCCACACCGCCACCGCCACGTTGAGCAGGCCGAAGAAGAGCCCGGTGCGCACCAGCCCCAGCTGCGGCACCAGCAGCAGCGGAAATGCCACCGACACGGCAAGCGCGCCCAGGTAGTCGAAGGTGAGCACCTGCGACACCAGCTCCTTCAGCGCATAACGCTCGCGGAAGTGGTGCTTCAGGATGCGCATCACCAGCGGGATCTCCAGCCCCACCAGCGTGCCCACCAGCAGCACCATCGCATACAGCAGCACGCGAAACGGTGCCCCGGCACTGGCCGGCAGGTAGCTGTGCGCCACGAACAGCGCGGCCGGCATCAGCCCGCCCACCAGGCCGACCAGCAGCTCGATGCGCAGGAAATGCGCGATCAGCTGGCGCTCGAGGTAGCGCGACAGCCAGGAGCCCACGCCCATGGCGAACAGGTAGCTGCCGATGATGGTGGAGAACTGCAGCACCGAGTCGCCGAGCAGGTAGCTCGCCAGCGCGCCGGCGGCCAGCTCGTAGACGAGGCCGCAGGCGGCGACCACGAACACCGAGGCCAGCAGCGCGACTTCGGCAGGGCGCACGGCCGGCGAAGGGCCTTCGGAAAGGGTGGCGTCCTGGGTCATGGAATCAGTGGCAGCAGCCCATGTCGCGCCCTTCACCGGCCGCGACCCGGAAGCTGGGACCCTACTACCCGTGGATGGCGGCAGCCACGATCACCGATATGCCCAGGCACATGGCCGCCACCACGATGGCCAGCGCAAGGTTCTTCTTCTCGCAGATCTCGGCCCACAGGTCGTAGGGGGTGAGCTTGTCGATGATGACGAAGCTCACCCAGAAGATGACGACGCCGACCAGCGCATAGATCAGCGAACCGAAGAATGCCGCGGGCCGGAGCCATTCGAGTCCCATCATGGTGTGCCTTTCGTTGCCGTACGTGTGTGTATGGTGAACCTGGCGCGGCCGCTACTTGTGGCCGCCGCCTCCGCTGCTGAAGCCGCCCCACGAGCCGCCGCGTGAACCGACGCCGCTGCCGCCGGATCGTTTGCACTGCTGGTACTCGTTGCTGTATTCGCCGAAGTTGCGGCGCACGTCGTCGCAATCGTCGCTGCCGCAGCGCACCGCCGCCACCAGCACCAGCAGGATCAGCATGCCCAGGAAGATGTAGGCCAGCGCGCTCGACTTGCTGGCGGACACTGGCCCCGCGTCGCGCTGCAAGGCCCCAGCGGCCTCCGGCGCGATGCGGAAGGCCTTCAGCACCGTGTCCACCGGGATCGTCTGCCCCGCCGACCAGGTGACTTCGTCGCCGGCCTGCTCGCGGTTGAGCTGCTTGCGCGCGCTGGCGCCAGTGCCTTCGTAGTCGGTGTTGAAGGTGCGCTGCTCGCGTTCGAGGTGCCAGTAGAACTCGCCCAGCACCCAGGTGATCTTGGCGCTGTAGCTGTATTTCCTGCGATAGGTCACGCCCTCGAGCGATACGCGGTCGGCGCCCAGCGTCTTCGGAACGCCGGTGATCGGCCGCGTCCAGCTCCAGCCTTCTTCGGTGTCGACCAGGAAGGCGAATCCTTCGGTGCGGTGGTACAGCAGGTATTCGCGCCAGAACACCTGCTCGTCCTCCGGGTCTTCGGGGATTTCGCAGCGCTCGACATAGCCCACCACCTGCCACGACACCGCCTTGGCACCGCCGAGCGACAGCGTGCCGGTGCTGCCCAGCGGCAGCTGCGGCTCCAGCCCGCTTTCGCCGCTGTTGCGCTGCGTGTAGTGCGCAAGCTCCGCGCCGACGCCCTGCGACACGTCGACCACCGCATGGCACTGGTGACAGGTGATGGACTGCGTGGTGCCGAGCTTCACCTCGAGCGCGGCGCCGCAGTTCGGGCATTCGAGGCTGCGGCCCTTGAGCTCGCGCGCCGAGTCGGTCTTGAGCCCGCTGGCCGCCAGGTCTTCGAGCCGCAGGCCGCGGCCGACGTACCAGCGCGGCGGCGTGTCGCTGTAGTCGAGCGTGGCCACCTCGCCCTGCGTGTTGCGCAGGTCGGCCACCACGTAGCCGCGGGCCAGCTCCGGCACGAAGGGCAGTTCGCCTTCGGCGGCGCCCACCTTCACCGCGCTCACCGAGGCGACCGACCAGCCCTGGTTGCCGATCACCTGCTGCGTGCCGGGGCGCAGTGTTTCGGCGGCGGGCAGCGGCCCGGGCGCGGGCGCCTCGAAGCTGAAGACGTACTGCCCGTTGTCTTCGCTCAGCCAGCCGCTCCTGCCGTTGTCGAAGACGGCATGCCATTCGTTCCAGGTGCCGCCGGCATAGCGCATCTGCAGGCGGCCGGCCAGCGTGAAGGCGGCACCCTGGTACCTGCCGCCCACGCCGAGCTGCAGCGGGCTGTGGTCATCGAACAGCTCTGCGCTGGTACCGATGCGCTGGAGCGCCTCGCCGTCGCGCACCAGCGTGCTGCGGCAGAAGCTGCACACCGCCATGGGCGAGGCCGCCGAGCGGAACTCGACCGGTGCGCCGCAGTTCGGGCAGGCGGCGCGGTAGGCGCGCTGGGGCGAACCCGGCGCGTCAGTCGCCATGCGTCATCGTGCAGCGGCAGCTGCCTTGCATCGTGTTGCTCCCCCGGGGCGTGCGTGCGCCTTGTGCGAGGGGCCGCGCTGGATCGCAGGCGGCCCGCGTTCCCTCAAACGAGCTTCTTCAGCAGCTCGGCCTTCTTGGCGTCGAATTCTTCCTGCGTGAGGATGCCCTTGGCCTTCAGGTCGCCCAGCTTTTCGAGCGTGGCCATCACGTCTTCGGGCTTCACCCCCACCGAGGCCGCGGCCGCCGCGGCCTGTGCCGGCGGCACGGCATTGCCGCCCTGCAGGCCTTGCGCGAGGTTCTGCGCCAGCACCTGGCCGAGCGCCACGCCGGCGCCCAGTCCCATCGCGTCGCCGGCAATGCCGCTGCCCCCGCCGCCCGCGGCCGCGCCTTCGGCGAACTTCGGAATGGCCTGGGCCGTCTGGTACTGCATGAACTTGCCCATGTCGCCGCCGACCATGCCCATGCCGATCTTCTGGTCGAGGATCTTCTGCAGCTCTTCGGGCAGCGAGACGTTCTGCACCGTCACGCCTTCGAGCTTCAGGCCGAGTTTCTCGAACGCCGGCGCGGTGACGTTCTTCAGCTGCTCCGCGAACTCGACCTGGTTGGCCGCGAGGTCGAGGAACGGGACGCCGCTGGAGGCCACTGCATCGGAGATGTGCTGCAGCATGAGCGCGCGCAGCTGGCCGTCGAGTTCGGCCACGGTGTAGCGCTCGCGCGTGCCGGAGATCTCGGTGTGGAACAGCTTCGGGTCGGCCACGCGGTAGCTGTAGTTGCCGAAGGCGCGCAGCCGCACGGCGCCGAAGTCCTTGTCGCGGATGGTGACCGGCTGCGTGGTGCCCCAGCGCTGGTCGACCTGCTGGCGGGTGCTGAAGAAGTAGACATCGCTCTTGAACGGCGACTTGAACAGCTTGTCCCAGTTCTGCAGGTAGGTGAGCACCGGCAGCGTCTGCGTGGTGAGCGTGTAGCGGCCGGGGCCGAAGACGTCGGCCACCTTGCCCTCGTTGACGAACACCGCCATCTGCGACTCGCGCACGGTGAGCGAGCCGCCGTACTGGATTTCGCGGTCGGCCACCGGGAAACGCCAGGCCAGCGTGCCGTCGCCCTCCTCGACCCATTCGAGGATGTCGATGAACTGCTTCTTGATGAAATCCATCAGGGCCATGGCGTACTCCTTTCGAGGAAATGGCGAGCGCGATGATAGGGCAGCCCCCCGGGCCACCCACCCCCCAACAAGTGTGATGCCGCTCAGCCCGCGCGCGCGGCGCGGCCGATGACGCGCGGCCTCATCGCCGGCTCGACGGCCGCGGCCAGCGCCTGCGCGAAGCGCTCGTGCACGCGGTAGGCGCGCTGCGCGTCCGGGTCGATGCTGGAGATGCGCACCAGCATGCCGTCGAGCATGTGCCCGCGCAGGCCGTGGGCGAGCTGGCGCAGGCGGAAGCTGCCGCCGTCCTGCACCGCTTCGCTGCCCAGCACCGTCCAGTAGGTGATGGGCTCCGACCGGCCCGGCCGCGTGGCATGCAGCCGCGTCGCGCTCACGTCCTGCCCGGCGAGCGCCAGCGCCACCCGGTGCAGGCCCTGCACCTTGAAGCCGCCGCCCGCGTAGCAGATCTCCGGGCGGTGAAGCTGCAGCGAGGCCGACTGTTCGGCGCCATAGGCGATGGACAGCATCACCTGCTCGCCCTCGGGGCCCAGGTACACCCGCTCGAGCACCTGGTCGTAGAAGCCGTAGACCTTGCCCGCCTGGTCGGCCGGCCGCACGAACATGTCGCGTGCCGCGTCGACCTGCCAGCCGCCCATGGCCCGCGGGAACACGTCTTCCAGCCGGATGGCCAGCGCCGCCGCCTCGGCCGCCGAACGCCTGGGCTTGGCCACCTCGGCCAGCACCGCGGCCCCGGCCATGCCGGCCACCAGCGCCAGCGCCTTGCGTCGCGTGGCATCGAGCGTCATTCGCGCCACCTCGCGGGCAGCACCAGGCCGAGCAGCCGGTCCACCGAGAAGATCAGCAGCAGCGCCACGAAGAACAGCAGCAGGCCGGCGAAGCTGTGCACGAAGCCCTGGCCGGCCTCGTCGCCGAAGTAGTAGGTGATGAGCACCAGCGTGATCACCCGCACGACGTTCGCGCAGAAGGACACCGGCACCACCAGCAGCGCCAGCGCCGCGCTGCGCTGCCAGGCGCGGTAGTCGAGCAGCTGGGTGTACAGCAACCCCAGCGCCTCGAGCGTGAACATGGTGTGCAGCCCGGCGCAGGCCTCGGCCACCAGCAGCTGGTACTGGCCGATGGTGATGACGACCCCGGTGCGTCCGATCGTGTAGCCGCTCCAGTACAGCAGCGTCGTGGCCACCGCCGACACGGCCTCCTTCATGGGACCGGTGAGCGTCTGCACCACGGTGTAGGGCAGCGGAATCACGAACAGCAGGAAGAACAGCGCGAACCACACCAGGCGCACCGCCGCCCAGCCCTTGAAGGCGAGCAGCACCGAGGCGAACACCAGCAGCTGCGACACGAGCTCCAGCCGCAGGAAGTGCTGCGAGCGGCCGAACACATACAGCAGCAGGCCCACCACCAGCAGCGACCCCGCGGCCCAGGGCGCGGGCGCCGGCGGCAGGCGTGCCAGGGCTTCACGGCGGCGCCACACCAGCCAGACCGCCACGCCGGCGATCAGCGGCTCATGCCCCTGGCTGTCGGCGGCCTTGCTGCCGGCGAGGAAGTCCCAGTAGGTGGGCAGGTACAGCAGGCCGAGCCCGAGCAGCACCACGAACAGCGCGAGGCGGTCCACGCCGCCCGGCAGCCACGGGGACACCGCGGCGAACGGCTGGCCTTGCGCAGGCAATGTGGAATCGGGCCCGGTGGCGGCGCTCATCGCGTGTGCGCTCAGCGAGAAGCAGCAGAGGCCGCCCCGGCCGGCGCGAAGTTGCCGACGTATTCGATGCGGGCGGCGTCTCGCACGGCCTTCATGCCCTGCTTCACCAGCTCACGCTTGCGCTCGAGCACCAGGTGCCCCTGGATCGCGCGCTTGGCGGTTTCACGGTCCACCGGGGCGGGCTGCGCCTGCAGCACCGTGAGCACGCGGGCACCGCCCGGCGTGGGGATCACGAGGTTTTGCCCGGGGTTCAGATCGGACAGTGCGGCCAGCACCGGCAGCGGCAGGCTCTCGGCCGCCAGCGTGGCCTGGCGCGCACCGAAGCGCAGCCCGGCCGCGCGCAGGATCTCCGCCGGCTGAGCGGCACCCTCGGCAGCCTTCAGCTTCGGCTGCACCTCGGCCAGTTGCGCCTCGGTGGCCTCCACGCCCAGCTCCTGCACGGTGTAGAGCTTGCGCTGGGCAAACAGCGCCGGGTTGGCGTCGAAGTAGCGCTCGATCTCGTCGGTGCTGGGCTGCCCGGCCTTTTCGGCCAGGCTGTCCTGGTAGGCCCGTGCGAGCACTTCGCGCCGGGCCATCTCGATGGCCTGCACGACCCGAGGGTCCTGGTCGAGGCCATGCTGGCGTGCCGCCTGCGCGGCGAGTTCCTGCTCGACCAGCGTGTCGAGCAGGCGCTGCTTCTGCGCCTCGGCCTGCTCGGGCGGCACGGCCTGCTGCCGGCCCAGCAGCAGGTCGACCTGGTGCAGCGAGATCTCGCCGTCGTTGACCTTGACGGCCACCTGCGATGCAGCCTTGGGCGCTTCCTTGTTGCAGCCCGACAGCACGACCATCAGGGCCGCCGCGGCAGAAGACAGCAGCAGGTTGCGAGCGCGGGATCGAACCGCAAGAGAACCGTGACTCGACATGGATGCAAGCGCCTCGTTGACCACCAAACACCAGCGTAGCCGCCGCCTGCGGCGCGGGCACTCCCCATACGGGGGGCGGCGCGCATGCGTCGGGCAGGAACGTGACATGTGCCACGCCCTGCGCAGCGGACAAAAAGAAAGCGGGCCCTGGAGCCCGCTTCTGTTCGTGCGTGAGAGCGCCGGGGCGATCAGCGCTTCGGCTGCTGTTTCTGCTTGCGGCGGCGCGCCGCCCAGCCCACGGCGCCCAGGCCGAGCAGCATCATGGCGTAGGTCTCGGGCTCGGGCACCGCACCGGCGATCACGCCCGAATAGGCGCCGCCGAACATGCCGGTCACGTTGCCGTTGATGGCCAGCGTGTAGTTGCCCGAAGAGATGTTGGCGAAGGCGAAGCCGTCGGAGGCGACGTTGTCGGTCAGCCAGCCGCTGATGCCGCTGCCGGACAGTCCCACGGAGAAGATGTTCACGTCGAACCACGGACCGAAGTCCAGCGTCAGCGTGCCGCCCACCACGTCACGCGCCTGACTCAGCGAGAAGGTGTAGTAGTCGGTGAAGCTCGACACCGGAGTGAGGAACACGTTGCCAAAATAGGCAGCCCGATCCGTCAGTGGTCCCAGGGCCTCCGTCTTGGCCGATGCGGGTGATGCGGCAGCCAATGCCAGCAACGCAGTGGAGAGTGCGGCGACGATGGGTTTGATACGCATGGGACAACTCCTGGGGTTTATGGTCCACGAGCGTGACGGCTCGAAGTTGTTTCAGTTTGTCGCCAGACCCCCTAGTTCAACCACCCCGTGCTTCGGGGGTGTGGCGCATGGAAATGGGGGTGTCGGCCCCGCGGAGCCCCGGGTTAACCCGGGAAGTCGATCCGAACATCGCACAGAGGCCTCATGAACCCTATCGCTTCATCCCTGCAAATAGCAGTTGTCGGTGCCGGCCCGGTGGGCCTGGCCCTCGCCCTGCATGCCGCGCGCAGCCTGCCGGGCGCGCAGATCACGCTGTTCGATGCCCGGCCCGCGGAACACGACATCTCGGGCGACCCGCGCACGCTGGCGCTGTCGCTGGGCAGCGTGCAGGAGCTCGAGCGCCTGGGCGTGTGGCCGTCCATCGCCCCCGCGAGCGAGGCCATTGCCGCGGTGCACGTGTCGCAGCAGCAGCCGGCACTGATGGGGCTGGCGCCCGAGCCCGAGGTGCTGATCCGTGCCGTCGACGAAGCCGTGCCGCAGCTGGGTGCGGTGGCCACCTACGGCGCCATCGTGGCGCCGCTGCAGGCGGCCTGGCTCGCCGCAGCCGGGCGCGAGCCGGAGCGCCTGCGCAGCCGCTTCGGGGCCAAGGTGTCGGCACTCAAGCCTCTGGCCGATGGCGTGGAGGTGGATGCCGGCATCGCCGAACGCTTCGACCTCGCGGTGGTGGCCGAGGGCGGCGTCTTCACCGACCAGGTCCGCAAGGCGCTCAGCCGCGACTACCACCAGACCGCCTGGGTGGGGCAGGTCACGCTGGCCGCGCCGCATGGCGGCTGCGCCTTCGAGCGCTTCACCACCCAGGGCCCGGCCGCGCTGCTGCCGCTGCCGCGCAAGGAGCAGCAGCATCGTGCCGCGCTGGTGTGGTGCGTGGACAGCGACGACGACCCGGTGCGCGAGCTCGACGACGCGCAGCGCCTGGTGGTGCTCAACAGCCTGTTCCACGAAAGGGTCGGGCTGCTCACCGGCGTGTCGGCGCTGAAGGCGTTTCCGCTCGGGCTCAATGCCGAGCGCACCCTGGTGCAAGGCCGCACCGTGCGCATCGGCAATGCGGCGCAGACCCTGCACCCGGTGGCCGGACAGGGCCTGAACCTGGGGCTGCGCGACGTGCACGAGCTGGTCCATGCGCTGCGGCGCGCGTCGTCGGTCGACGCCGCACTGCGCAAGGTGGAATGGCAGCGCGGCCCCGACCGCTGGACGCTGATCGCGGCGACCGACTTCCTGGCGCGCAGCTTCACCTGGCAGCTGCCGGGCTTGTCGACGGCACGCGGGCTGGGTCTCGCCGCGCTGCAGCGGCTCGGGCCGGTGAAGTCGCGCCTGGCGCGACAGATGATGTTCGGATGGCGCTGACGCCCCTCGCGCCTACAGCACCCGGTGCGCGAGCGCGGGGAGCTGACTGCGGACCTGTGTGAGCCGCTGGCGCGTCATCTCGCCCATCACCACGCCCGGGCCCTCGGCCTGCACGGCCAGCACCTCGCCCCACGGATCCACCAGCATCGAGTGGCCCCAGGTGCGCCGGCCGTTCTCGTGGCGTCCGCCCTGGGCGGGTGCGAGCACGTAGCACTGGTTCTCGACCGCGCGGGCGCGTAGCAGCAGCTCCCAGTGCGCCTGCCCGGTCGGGTAGGTGAAGGCCGCGGGCACGACGATGAGGTCGCACGGGTCGGGGCGCATCAGCGCGCGGTACAGCTCGGGAAAGCGCAGGTCGTAGCAGACCGACAGGCCCGTGCGGTAGCGTTCGCCGTCACGCGCATGCGCCTCGAAGGCTCGCGGCTCGCTTCCTGCGCGCAGGGTGGCTGCCTCGTCGTAGCGGCGCTCGCCGTCGTCGAAGCAGAACAGGTGCACCTTGTCGTAGCGCGCGGCGCGCTCGCCGTCGGGGCCGTAGACGAGCGTCGTGTTGAGCGCCCGGCAGTCGGCGGCCGTGCTGTCGTGGGCAACGCCGTCGAGCCGCAGCGGCAGGGTCCCGCCCACCAGCCAGACGCCGTGCTCGCGCGCCGCCGCTGACAGCATGCCCTGGATCGGCCCGTCACCGTCGGCCTCGGCCATCGCGAGCTTGTCGCGGTCCTTGTGGCCCATGAGGCAGAAGTACTCGGGCAGCGCCACCAGTTCGGCCCCCTGGCCGGCGGCCTGCGCGATGAGCGTGCGGGCGGTGTCGAGGTTGTCGTCCACCCGCGGCGTGGCAACCATCTGCAAGGCGGCAATCTTCATGGCTCTGGCTCCTGCGAATCAACGCGCCGGCGACGAGGCGGCCGGCGGCGGCTCCAGCGACGGTACCGCATCGCCCGCCTTGCGCTCGACACGATCGACCTTGGGGTCGCTCCAGGAGCCGGTGACCCTGAATTCGCGCGTGCCCGCCTCGATGAGCGGGCGGCGCAGGAACAGCTGGCCGAGGAAGGTGCCCAGGCCGATGGCGGGGTTGATGACGGCATAGGCCAGCGATGCGGCGCCCGCGTTGATCTCGGGCACCACCCACACCCGCAGGTCCTGGGTCTCGCGGCCGATGTCGGCCTCGCCTTCCATCAGCACCACCGCCTGCACGCCCCGCATGCGCAGGTTGTTGGTGCGCGCCACGCCGTTGGCGATGTTGACGTGGCCGGAGACGTTGTCGAAGCTGAAACCTTCCTGGAACACGTCGCGGAAGTCCAGCAGGAAACGCCGCGGCAGCGACTGCAGGCTCAGCACCGACAGTAGCTTGGCTGCGCCGGCATCGGCCTTGAGGAACTGGCCTTCGTCGATGGCGATCTGCACGCTGCCGGCCAGGCTCGCGTAGTCGGGCGAGAGCGGCGAACCCAGCCAGGACACCTGACCCGACAGCTTGCCCTTGCCGCCACGCAGCGTGCCGGGCAGTTGCAGCCGCGTCAGGAAGGCGCCGCTGTCAGCGAGGTCGAGCTTGAAGTCCATCACCGCACGGCGGCGGGCCGGCGCGGCCGCGCGCGCTGCTGCGCCGCCGGCCTCGGCCGACATGCCCCACTGGCCGGTCGCGGTGAGCCGCGCCTCGGGTGCGATGAGGTTGAGCTTGGTCAGGCGCCATTCGCGCGCGCCGTCGGCGCCGCTGGCGGCAGCGCGGTTCGATGCCTCGACCTCGACTCGCCCCAGGCGCTTGCCGCGCAGCTCGAAGTCGTCGACCACGATGTCGAGCGCCGGCATGCTGCTGGGCGACGGGTCGAGCAGCGACTCCACCGCCTCGACCTCGCTGCGCGGCAGCGACAGCCGCGCCAGCCGCGCATACACGCGCCCGGCCTCGCCGCCCAGGCGGCCCGGCGGCGTGTATTCGGCGTGACCGCTGAGCTGGTCGGCCTCGACATTGGCCCGCCACACGCCGTCCTGCTCCGACAGCCCCGCCACCACCCGGGTGAGCCGGCGGCCGCCGGCCTTGAGGTCCTGCGTGCGCAGCGCGATCTGCACCGGCAGGTAGGGGTTGTTGTACGAGCCGGCCGATGCGGCATCGCCGCCGGCAGCCGGGGCGCTGCCTCCCTGCACCTTGTCGAGCAGCGCCTGCCAGGCGTCGATATCGAGGCTGGGCAGCTGCACCGCCGCCTGCACGCCCGTCGCCGGCGAGGGCGCCGCCTCGCCGATGCCCACGCCGCCGCGCAGCACCGCCGGCGTGCTGCCGGAGACGTCGCGCAGGTAGTGGGCCTGCACGAGCTGGCCGAGGCTGAACCGCAGCTGGTCGCGGCCGCCGGCCTGCGCATCGGCCAGCGGCACCGCATGCAGCTCCAGCGGCAGCGCCTGTTCGGCCGGCTTGCGCAGCGGCGCAGGCAGGTCGAGCGCAAGGCCGGCCAGCGAGCTGCTGAGGTCCACCTGCGGGCGCCCCTGCGGGAATGCGATGCCGAGGCGGTAGCTGGTCTGGCCGCTCATCTGCGTGGCCAGCCGCGCCAGCGGCCCGAGCTCGGTGGCCCGGCGCAGGCCTTCGGCCGTCACGCTGCCCTGGCCGGTCAACCTCAGCACGCCGCCTGCCGGCTGCCCGCCCTCGAACTGCAGGTCGCCGCCCAGCACGCGGGCGCCGCCGCCCGTGATGGCAAAGCTCTGCTGGGTGAAGTCGATGCGCGCACGTGCCGCCGCCATCAGCGGCACGTCGGGCCGCAGGCGCACGTCGTTGCCGGCCAGCTGCAGCCGGCCCGCCACGGTGGTGTCGTGGCCGCGCGAAAGCGGGATGTTGAGCGACAGCTGCAGCTCGGTGGCGCCGCTGCCGGTGGCGCTGTCGAGCGCGCCGCCGATCCAGTGGGCGACCGGTGTGAGCTGCACATAGCGCAATGCATCGGCCAGCGGGCCGCGGCCCTGGCCGCCGATGGACAGCGTCGCGTCGTGGTCGAGCTGGCGGATGCCGCCGCTCACCTTGTGCAGCTCGAAGCCGCCGCTGCCCACGTCGCCCAGCCGCGCCGAGGCATTGCGGATCTCCATCGAGCGGCGATCGAAGATCAACTCGCCGCGCAGCTGATCGAACGCCGGCCAGGCCCCATGCTCGCCGCCCGGCGGCTGGTTGGGCTCGCCGGGCATGTAGGCAAGGCGGGCGTTCTCGATGCGCGCAGCGATGCGGAACTCACCCGGCAGGGGCGCTGGCGGCGCTGCACCCGGCACCGCCCCTGCCGGCTGGCCGAAGGGGAAGTCCGCCAGGTCGCCCTTGACGCGGAACAGCACGGCACTGGCCGTGCCGCCCTGCACCGCGCGCGCCACGTAGTGGCGGGTCGACTCCGGAATGCCCAGCGGCAGGTAGCGGGCGATGGCGGTGGCGCGGGCACGCGTGAGCTTGCCGTTGAGGTCGAGCAGGCCGGGCAGACGCTGCCCGCGGCCATGGCCGCTGCCCGCGCCGCTGCGCCAGGCGGCATCGAACTCGCCTTCCGCGTCTGCGTTGGCGAAGCGCAGGCCCTTCACGTTCACTTCCACCTGCCGTGCCGCGTCGCGCCGGGGCTGGCTCAGGCGCCAGCTCACCGACGTGGAGAGCCGGTCGAGCGCCACCACCGGCAGCTCGAACACGCCGGGGAATTCGAGCGCGCCGTCGGCCAGGCTCAGGCGGGCATCGCCGCCCTGCTCGGTGGCGGTGAACTCGATGTCGGCATTGCGCAGCCCCGGACGCCCGGCCCAGTGACCGGGCCGCGGCGCGCTGGCCGGCAGGTCGATCGGCGCCACGCTGCCGTCCCACTCGGGCGGCATGCCCTGCGCGGCCAAGCTCAGGCCGGCGACACGGCCCTGCACGCGATAGCGCTGCGGCGCGTCGAGCGGCCCGTCCCAGCGCGCCGACAGCGGCCCGGCCACCCCGCTCGGCTGCAGCTGCTGCAGGCTGCGGCGCAGCGGCTCGCCCAGCGGCACGCGCGAGGCGATCTGGGCCAGCACGGCGAGGTCGAGCCGCTGCGCCGACAGCTCGCCGCCGAGCATGGCGCCGGCATCGTCGTGGCGCCAGCGCAGGCTGAAGTCGCCCGACGGCCACACGACGCCGTCCCCGGTGGTGAAGCCGAGGCCGCGCCCGGCCACGGCGAAGGTGTCGTTGAGGCGCTCGCCGCTCACGCGGCCATCGACCCGCTCGAAGCGCAGCGGCTGCAGGTCGCCCGCCAGCGTGGCCTCCACGTCGCGCAGGGCCACGTCCGCCACAACCGAGCGAGGCTCACCGTTGCGCACCTCGACCCAGGCCCGCAGCGCGCCATGGCCGCTGGCCAGCGGGAAGGGCAGGTCCACATGGCGCTTGAGCGACTGCACGTCGGCCGCGGGCAACTCGGCGTACACCGTGCCGCGCCAGGTGCGCCACTGGCCGTGCGACACCAGGCCATGGCGGCTCACCAGCGGCTGCGTGAACCGGCCGCGCAAGGACAGGCGCTCGCCCCATTCGGCCGGCGGGGTCGCGTCGAGCCGCAGCTCGTGATGGCGCCTGCCGAGGCCCGGGCGGTTGCGCACCACCAGGTCGACCTGCTGCAGCTCCATCGGCGGCAGGCCGCGCTTGTCGTCGATCCAGCGCAGAGAACCGCCGCGGATCACGAACTCGGGCTGGGCGAAGAACCAGTCGGCCACCGCGCCGTCGTCGGCTTCGTCGCGCACCGGCGAGCCGAAGCGAAGCCCCGCCACGAAAAGGCGGCCTTCCGTGTCGCGCCGCACTTCGAGGCGCGGGCCTTCGATGTGCAGCTGCTCGAAGTGGGGCCGCCAGTGCAGCATCGTGCGCGCCGACAGCACCGCCACCACCTTCGGCAGGCGCAGGGCCTCGCGCCCTTGCGGATCCTGCGGGTCGAGCAGCACCACGTCGCGCAGTTCGATGGTGGGCATCCAGCCGCCCGACTGCACGCTGACGCGACCCACGCGCACGGTGAGGCCCAGGGCCTGCGAGGCACGCGCCTCGAGCTGGGGTCGCCACGTTTCGATCCGGGGCAAAATCCCCCACTGGAGGATCAGCCACGCCGCGAGCAGCACACTCCACGCGGCAAGAAGCAGACCGAGGGTCCAGCGCAGCACCACCGTCAATCGGCGCGTGCGGCGATCACAAGGCTCTGCCGGCGCCGTGGCGTCTTGGGATGGGATGGATGGCATGAAACGACTGGGACGCCAGCAGGCTGCGGGTTCTGCAAGAGCCGGCTGCGTGTTTTTTGGCACAGACGCCGCCGGGCTGGCGACCCTAGCATAGACCCGGAGCAGTTTGATGGGTTTCACGCCAACCACCGCATCCGCGGCCTCGGCCGCCACCACGAACAACGCAGCAGGTGCGGCTCGCGCCGACCATTCCCGATTCGTGCAGCGGGTGCGCAGGCGCTACGCCGGTGAGCTTTTGTTGCTGCCGCCCGGCGTGCCGACGCGCGAGCACATCGACGCGCTGATCGGAGAACTGCTGCGCGGCGGCCGCGCCTTGCCGGCCGCCTTGCGCGTGACCCGCCAGCTCGTGCTCGAGCGGCTCGCCGCGCTCGACGTCGAGCACAACGCCTCGCTCGACGACGTGACCCAGACCATGACGCTGCTGGCCGAGTGCACGCTCGACCATGCGCTGACCCACGCGTTCGCCGAGCAGGACGCACGCCACGGCGCACCGATGTCGGCGCAGGGGCGGCGCATCGGCTTCTGGGTCGTGGGCATGGGCAAGCTGGGCGCGCGCGAGCTCAACGTCTCGTCCGACATCGATCTCATCTACGTCTACGAAGAAGACGGCCAGACCGCCGGCAGCGCCGACGGCACCGGCGCGATCAGCGCGCACGAGTACTTCAGCCAGGTGGCGCGCAGCCTGTATGCCCTGATCGGCGACGTCACCGAGGACGGCTTCGTGTTCCGGGTGGACCTCGCGCTGCGGCCGAACGGCAACTCGGGTCCGCCGGTGGTGAGCCTCGCGATGCTGGAGGAGTACTTCCTCGTGCAGGGCCGCGAATGGGAACGTTTCGCCTGGCTCAAGAGCCGCGTGGTGGCGCCGCGTGCCGAGCTCGAATCGGGCAATGCCCGCCAGCTGCGCGACGTGGTCGTGCCCTTCGTGTTCCGGCGCTATCTCGACTACGGCGTGTTCGAAGGGCTGCGCCAGCTGCATTCGAAGATCCGCGACGAAGCCAGCCGCCGCGCGGCCGGCCGCCCGGAACGCGCCAACGACGTGAAGCTCTCGCGCGGCGGCATCCGCGAGATCGAATTCACCGTGCAGCTGCTGCAGGTGGTGCGCGGCGGGCACTTTCCCGAGATCCGCACCCGCCCCACGCTCACCGCCCTGCAGCGCCTGGTGGCCGTCGGCGTGATGAAGCCCGACACCGCGCAGCAGCTGGCCGAAGCCTACGTGTTCCTGCGGCGCGTCGAGCACCGCATCCAGTACCTCGACGACCAGCAGACCCATGTGCTGCCCACCGGCGACGGCGACCTCACCTGGATCGCCCAGTCGATGGGCCTGTCGTGCGGCAGCGATGCCTGCGAGCTGCTCGACCGGCTGTGCACCTACCGGGAATTCGTCGCCACCGAGTTCGACGCGCTGCTGCATGACGGCCGCGCCCCCGGGCCCGGCCACGGCTGCAAGGGCAAGGTGTGCTCGGGCGCCCCGCTGCAGATGGACAGCGAGGCGTTCCTCGAGCGC
Source organism: Methylibium rhizosphaerae (assembly GCF_006386545.1). Classification (GTDB taxonomy): domain Bacteria; phylum Pseudomonadota; class Gammaproteobacteria; order Burkholderiales; family Burkholderiaceae_C; genus Pseudorivibacter; species Pseudorivibacter rhizosphaerae. The sequence goes on from NZ_SWAR01000029.1 coordinate 37,963, forward strand.
CTGCCGCCGCAGCTCGCAGAACGCGTGAAGGCCTTTGCCGCGCGGCCGAGGGTGGCCATGCTGCGCGATGAAACCCGCCGGCGCCTGGCCAAGCTGATCGGCCGCGCCGCGAGCGCGATCGACGACGTGCACATCCGCGAGGACGCGGTGCTGCGCTTCGTCGACTGGGTCGAGCCGCTGCTGCGGCGCGAGAGCTACCTGGCGCTGCTGATCGAGCGGCAGGAGGTGCTGACCCGCCTGCTGCGGCTGCTGGGCCTGGCCCGCTGGCCGATGCGCTACCTGATGCGCCACCCGGGCGTGATCGACGAGCTGGCCGACCCGCGCCTGATGCACGGCCGCTTCGAGCGCGACGCCTTCCTGAAGGACCTGGGCGAACGCCATGGCGCCTGGACGCGCGGCGGGCAGGCCGACGAGGAGTCGCTGCTCGACACGCTGCGCCGCGCCCACCATGCCGAGATGTTCCGCACGCTGGTGCGCGACGTCGAAGGCCAGCTCACCGTCGAGCAGGTGGCCGACGACCTGTCGGCGCTGGCCGACGCCACGCTCGACTGCACCATCCGCTGGGCCTGGCAGCACCTGCGCAACCGGCACCGCGACATGCCCGGCTTCGCCGTCATCGCCTACGGCAAGCTGGGCGGCAAGGAACTCGGCTACGGCAGCGACCTCGACGTGGTGTTCGTGTTCGACGACGACGACGAACGCGCGCCGGAGGTGTACGCCGCCTTCGCGCGCAAGCTGATCACCTGGCTCACGCTGCGCACCGCGGCCGGCGAGCTGTTCGAGATCGACACCGCGCTGCGGCCCAACGGCAACTCCGGATTGCTGGTCACCTCGCTGGCGGCGTTCGAGCGCTACCAGCAGCAGCGCGGCAGCAACACCGCCTGGACCTGGGAGCATCAGGCCATCACCCGGGCCCGCTGGTGTGCCGGCGACACCGCGATGGCGCCGCGCATCGAGGCCGTGCGCCGCGCGGTGCTCACCGCACAGCGCGATGCGCAGGCGCTGCGCGGCGAGATCCAGACCATGCGTGAACGCGTGCGCCAGGCGCATGCGGTGAAGGACGGCTGCTTCGACGTGAAGCACAGCCGCGGCGGCATGATGGACGTGGAGTTCGCGGTGCAGTACCTGGTGCTCGCGTACAGCGCGCAGCATGTGGAGCTGCGGGACGACGCCGGCAACATCGCGCTGCTGCAGCGCGCCGAAAGCGCCGGGCTGCTGCCCGGCGGCGTGGGCCATGCAGCAGCCGACGCCTACCGCGAGCTGCGCCGCGCCCAGCACCGGGCGCGGCTCGACGAGGCCGCCACCCAGATCGCCGAAAGCAAACTCGGCGCGCTGGCCGCGCAGCGCGATGCCGTGCTGACCCTGTGGCGCACGGTGTTCGGCTGATACCCGGGGCAGCACCCGCGGCGGCCCCGTGGCGCTGGGCTGCCTTGTGCCTGCTGCTGGCGCTGCCCGCCGTGGCCGTGTGGTGGCAAGGCCCCGGCCAGGCGCCGATGCTCGACTGGCAGCCGCAGCGAGCTCTTTCCGAACCCTGGCGCTGGTGGAGCGCGGCCTGGGTGCACCTGAGCCGGATGCACCTGCTGGCCAACCTGGCCGGCACCGGGCTCGTGCTGGCCCTCGGCTGGGCGGCACGGGTACCGGCCCGCGCCATGCTGGCCTGGGCGCTGGCCTGGCCGCTGACCCACCTCGCCTTGCTGCTGCAGCCGCAGCTCGCCAGCTACGGCGGACTGTCCGGCGTGCTGCATGCCGGCGCGGCGGTGGTGGCGGTGCACCTGGCGCTGCACGGCAGCCGTGCACAGCGCGCGCTGGCGCTGGCCATCGGCATCGCGCTCGTCGGCAAGGTGCTGAGCGAAGCGCCCTGGCGCGGGCCGCTCATCTTTCCCGAGGGCTGGGACATCGCGGTCGCGCCGCTCGCGCATGCGGCGGGGGCGATGAGCGGCGCCGCCATGGCGGGCCTGCTGCTGTTCAAGCGGGGGCATGCCCCTCCGGGATAATCGCCCGCCATGGACCAGCTGAGAGCCCATGCGGGTGTTCGCCCGCGTCATCGACGAAGGCAGTTTCGCGCAGGCCGCCCGCGCCATGGACATGGCGCCCGCCGTGGTGACACGGCTGGTGGCCGAACTCGAAGACCACCTGGGCGCGCGACTCATCAACCGCACCACGCGCCGGCTCGCGCTCACCGACGTGGGCGAGGCCTACCTCGAGCGGGTGCGCCAGATCCTCACCGAGGTGGACGAGGCCGAGGCGCTGGCCGGCGCCGCCACGCGCGAGCCGCGCGGGCATCTGCGCCTGCTGATGCCGCCGGCCTTTGCCGTGCACCAGCTGGCCAAGCACCTGCCGACCTTCCGCGAGCGCTACCCCAAGGTCACGATCGACCTCGAGGTGCGCGGCCCGATCGACACGGCCGATGAAGGGGTGGACGTCTCCATCATCATCACCCGGGAACTGGAACGCGGCGACTTCGTGGCGCGCCAGCTGGCCCGCACGGAAGTGGTGACCTGCGCCGCGCCCAGCTACCTCGACCGCTGCGGCCGCCCGAGCCACCCGACCGATCTGCACGATCACCAGGCGCTGGTGCCGGTGCTGCCCAACGTGCCGCGCGAATGGCTGTTCCACAGCGGCGGCGAAAGCGCCGTGGTGCAGCCGCAGGCCGCGCTCAGCACCCATCACATCGACACCCTCTATGCCGCCGCGCTGGCGGGGCTGGGCATCGTGGGCCTGCCGTCGTTCATGGTCGAAGACGCCCTGCTCGAAGGGGCGCTGGAGCGGGTGCTGCCGCACTGGTCGCTGATGGACTACCGCATCTACGCCGCCATGCCCACCCGCAAGCACCTGCCGGCACGCACCCGCGTGTTCATCGACTTTCTCGTGGAAGTGTTCGGCGGCCAGGACAGCGACCCGTGGCTGGCCGCCGCCGGCTGCGAGACGACCCCCGTGCGCGCAGCAGCCTAGGGATGACAACACCCCGACCGGCGGGTACGCCGGCCACCCCTCCGAGAGGGGGGCGGGCCTTGCTCGGGGCGGCCCGGCGAGGGGCTCCGGCTAGAAGGTATATCCGGCCTGCCGCTCGGTGCCCTCGATGTCTTCGAGCAGCCGCGCCAGCGGCCCGAGGCCGTTGTAGCGGGTGCACACGCGGTGCGCATAGCGCCACACCAGCGGCAGGTCCTTGAGGTAGCCGGTCTTGCCGTCGCGATAGCACAGCCGGCAGAAGATGCCCAGCACCTTGATGTGGCGCTGCAGGCCCATCCATTCGAAGTCCCGCCAGAAGTTACCGAAGTCGGCATCGACCGGCACGCCGGCCTTGCGGGCGCGTTCCCAGTAGCGCACGACGTAGTCGAGCTGGACGTCTTCGTCCCACTCGATGTAGGCATCGCGCAGCAGCGAGACGAGGTCGTAGGTCACCGGGCCCCACACCGCGTCCTGGAAGTCGAGGATGCCGGGGTTGGGGCCGCCTTCGCCCAGGGGCGGGCAGACCATCAGGTTGCGCGAGTGGTAGTCGCGGTGCACCAGCACCCTGGGCTGCGCGAGGTTGTTGGCCAGGATGAGTTCGAAACTCGCCTGCAAGACGTTTTTCTGCTCGTTGCCGAGCGTGACGTTGCGATAGCGCGCGATGTACCAGTCGGGCAGCAGTGTCAGCTCGCGGGTGAGCAGCTCGCGGTCATAGGCCGGCACCTGGCCCTCGGCGGCGATGCCCTGCAGCCGCACCAGCGCCTCGGCGGCGTCGATGTAGAGCTGGCGGGTGTTCGTGTCGTGCGGCTTCTGCGGATCGAGCTGCGACAGGTAGGTGGTGCTGCCCAGGTCGCCCAGCAGCATGAAGCCCTGCGGTTCGTCCCATGCCAGCACCTCGGGAGCATTGAGGCCCGCGCCGCGCAGCAGCTGCGCCACCTGGACGAATGGACGGCAGTCCTCGTGCGAGGGCGGCGCGTCCATCACGATGCACGAATGCGGCTGGCCGTCCACCCTGAAGTAGCGCCGGAAGCTCGCATCGGCGCTGGCCGGGCGCGCGCTGGTGGTGTCGAGCCCGTGGCGGCCGGCCAGCGAAGCGAGCCAGCGCTCGAAGGCTTCGCGCCGGGCGGGGTCGACCCAATGGATCGTGTCGGGGGCGTTGGCGGGCATCGTCATCGCGCAGCAGGACGCGCGCGGGGTGCGTGAAATAATCGCCCGATTCTACAAACCGCCCCCCGCGGCAGCGCCGCGGCCAGCGCACTTGCCTGCTCGCTCGCCCTCCCTGCCGCCGCCTCGCGCGCCGGCCTTGTATCGCAAGGTCCTGCCTTTGGCCGTGGCAGCGGCACTGGCCGAGTGGCCCGGCGTCGTTCTTGCGCAGCCGGCTGCCGCGCTCACCCCGGCCGGCGCCGCCTCGGCACCGCAGGACGACCGTGACCTGCCGGTGCAGTTCGAGGCCGACAAGCTGAGCGGGCGGCCCGACCTGGAAACCGTGCTCGAAGGCAAGGTGAAGATCCAGCGCGGCGGCCTGCAGATCAACGCCGACCGGGTCGAGTACGTCGTGCCGCAGGACCTCGCGCGCGCCACCGGCAACGTGCGCATCTCGCGCGACGGCAACGTCTACAGCGGCCCGGAGCTGCAGCTCAAGCTGCAGCGCTACGAAGGCTACTTCCAGAACCCGAGCTACTACTTCGTCGCCACCCAGGCCGGGGGCGAAGCACAGCGCATCGACTTCCTCGACAGCCACCGCTCGATCGCCTACGGCGCCAGCTACACCAGCTGCCCGGTCGACGACGACGGCACGCCGGCCTGGGTGCTGACCACCGGCCGGGTGAAGCTGGACCTCGAGGCCAACGAAGGCATCGCCGAGGGAGCGGTGATCCGCTTCTACGGCGTGCCCATCCTCGGCGCGCCGGTGCTGAGCTTCCCGCTCACCGAAGAGCGCAAGTCCGGCTGGCTGCCGCCCATCATCAGCCTCGACAGCAAGAGCGGGCTCGAGTTCGGCGTGCCGTACTACTGGAACATCGCGCCCAACCGCGATGCCACGCTCACGCCGGTGGTCTTCAGCCGCCGCGGCGTGGGGCTGGACAGCGAGTTCCGCTACCTGCAGCCGCGCTGGAAGGGGCAGCTCGACCTGAGCCTGCTGCCCAACGACCGGGTGGCTGACCGCAATCGCTGGGCCGGCCTTTGGAAGCAGGACGGCGAACTGCCGAACGATGCGCACTACGACTGGGACTGGCGCCGGGTCTCCGACGACAGCTACTGGAAGGATTTCGCCGGCCGCATGCCCAGCCTGATGCCGCGCCTGCTGGGGTCCAACGCGCAGGTGCAGCGCCACTGGCAGCACGACTTCGGCGACACCACCGCCTACGCGGCCGTGCGGCACTGGCAGGTGCTGCAGGACGCCGACCCGGCCAGCCTGATCGACCCGCCCTACCGGCGTGAGCCGCAGATCGGCCTGCGCCAGCGCGGCGAGGCGGCCGGCTGGCAATGGAACTGGCAGACCGAGTTCAACCGCTTCACCCACGAGGACCCGACCCGCCAGCACGGCGACCGCATGCACCTGCTGGCCTCGGTGGCGCGTCCGCTGGGTGAGCGCGGCTGGACGCTCACTCCCAAGCTGAGCCTCAACGCGGCCAGCTACCAGGTGGCGCAGCCCCTGCGGCTGAGCCCTGCCGACACCGAGGGCCGTCGCCAGGCGTCGCGGGTGATTCCCACCGCCAGCCTGGACAGCGGCTGGGTGTTCGAGCGGCCGGCCCGCCTGTTCGACCGCGACGTGACGCAGACCCTGGAGCCGAGGCTGCTGTACGTCAACACGCCGTTCCGGCGGCAGGACCACCTGCCCAACTTCGACAGCGCCGCCAACGACTTCAACATCACCAGCGTCTACACCGAGAACGCCTTCTCCGGCGTCGACCGCGTGTCCGACGCCCACCAGCTCGCCGCCGGCCTCACCACGCGTTTCCTCGACACCGCAACCGGTGCCGAAACGCTCCGGCTGGGCCTGGTGCAGCGCTACCTGTTCCGCGACCAGCGCGTCACCCCGGGCGACGGCGAGCCGTTCACCCGGCGCTTCTCTGACGTGCTGCTGCTCGGCTCGACCTCGCTGGTGCCGAACTGGAACTTCGATGCCACGGTGCAGTACAGCCCCGAGATCGACCGCGCGGTGCGCTCCATCGTCAGCGCTCGTTATTCGCCAGGGCCGTTTCGCACCGTCAGTGCCACCTACCGTTATGCGCGCGACCTGAGCGAGCAGGTCGAACTCGGCTGGCAGTGGCCGATCTACGGACCCGGGCCGTCGGCCCGGCCGCCGCTGCGTTCGCCGCCGCCGAGCAGCGACGAGGCGCCCACGCTGCTGCAGCGCGCGGCTGCTGCCGGCGGTAACACCTGCCAAGGAACCTGGTACAGCGTCGGGCGTGTCAACTACAGCATGAAGGACAGCCGCGTCACCGATTCGCTGGTCGGCTTCGAGTACGACGCAGGCTGCTGGATCGGCCGCGTGGTCGCCACGCGCCTGTCCACCGGCCGCGCCGAAGCCACCACGCGGCTGTCGTTCCAGCTCGAACTGGTCGGCCTGTCGCGGCTGAACCTCGGCTCCAACCCCTTGCAGGTGTTGAAGGACAATGTCCCCGGCTACCAGCTGCTGCGCGAATAGCCCGCGAGCCAGCACCGCGCACTGAGCACCCGTCCCCCAATGACCCACACCACAGCTTCCGTCTTTCGCCGCCCCCTTCTGTCGTTGCAGCGCCTGTTGCTGGCCGGCCTGGTGGCCGCGAGCGCCGCGCCGGCGCTGGCCCAGCAGCCGTCCGGCAATGCGCCCCGCACGGTCGACTACATCGTGGCCATCGTCAACCGGGAGCTGGTCACCAACGCCGAAGTGCAGCAGCGGCTCGCGCGCATCCAGCAGGAAGCCACACGTGCCGGCCAGCGCCTGCCCCCTCGCGACGAACTGCGCCGCCAGGTGGTCGACGCGCTGATCGACGAACGTGCGCAGCTCACCTATGCGCGCGAGAACGGCGTGCGGGTCGATGAAGCCGAGCTGGACCGTGCGGTCGCCAGCGTGGCCGCCAACAACAAGGTGTCGGTGACGGAGCTGGCCGAGCGCCTGCGCAAGGACGGCATCGACATCACCCGGTTTCGCCAGACGCTGCGCGACCAGCTGATGCTCGAGCGCATCCGCGACCGCGAGGTGCAGGGGCGCATCAAGGCGAGCGATGCCGAGATCGACGCCTGGCTCGACAAGCAGCGCAGCAGCGCGGCCTCGGCCGCCGAATACAACATCGCCCAGATCCTGATCGCCGTGCCCGAGAGCGCCAGCATTGCGCAAGCCACGCAGGCCAGGGAGCGGGCCGAACAGGCGCTCCAGCGGGCCCAGGGCGGCGAGGCATTCGACGCGCTGGTACGCGAGCTGTCGAACGGCTCCAAGGAGCAGGGCGGCCAGCTCGGCCTGCGGCCCGCCGACCGCCTGCCCGACCTGTTCGTCAACGCCGTGCGCTCGCTCAACGCCGGCGACGTGGTGCCGCAGGTGTTGCGCTCGGGCGCCGGCTTCCACGTGCTCAAGCTGGTGGAGAAGCGGGCCAACGACGGCCTCACCATCGTCCAGACCCGCACCCGCCACATCCTGCTGCGGCCCTCGCCGCAAGTCAGCCAGGAACAGGCCATCCAGCGCCTGGCCGACTTCAAGCGGCAGATCATCGAAGGCCGGGCGAGCTTCCCGCAGCTGGCGCGAGAGAACTCGGACGACGGCAGTGCCGCACAGGGCGGTGACCTGGGCTGGGTGTCGCCGGGCCAGTTCGTGCCCGAGTACGAAGAGGCGATGAACCGCCTGCAGCCGGGACAGATCGCCGACCCGGTGGTGTCGCGGTTCGGCGTCCACCTGATCCAGCTGATGGACCGGCGCTCGGTCACCCTCGATCCGAAGCAGCAACGCGACGTGGCACGCAACGCGATCCGCGAGCAGAAGTCCGAGGAGGCCTACAACGAGTGGGCCCGCGACATCCGCGCCCGCGCCTATGTCGAGATGCGGGAGCCGCCGCAGTGAACCTGCAGGGGGCGCAGCACTCGTGAAGCACCAGGCCCGCAAGCGGTTCGGCCAGCACTTCCTGTCCGACAGCGCGGTGATCGACGCGATCGTGCGTGCGATCGACCCGCGACCGGGACAGGCGCTGGTCGAGATCGGCCCGGGGCTCGGCGCAATGACCGATCCGCTGGTGGCACGCTGCGAGCGCCTCACGGTGGTGGAGCTCGACCGCGATCTCGCCGCGCGCTTGCGCAAGCGGCCCGAGCTGAACGTCGTCGAGGCCGATGTGCTGACGGTGGACTTCGCCGCGCTCGCACAGCAGTCCGGCCAGAAGCTGCGTGTGGTGGGCAACCTGCCTTACAACATTTCCACGCCCATCCTGTTCCACCTGCTCGAACAGGTGGAGCAGGTGATCGACCAGCACTTCATGCTGCAGAAGGAAGTGGTGGACCGCATGGCGGCCGCACCCGGCGGCAAGGACTACGGGCGCCTGTCGGTGATGCTGCAGTGGCGCTACGACATCGAGTCGCTGATCGACGTGCCGCCCGAAGCCTTCGACCCGCCGCCCCGGGTGGACTCGGCCGTCGTGCGGATGCTGCCGCTGCCGGCGGTCGTGGCGGTCGACCCCGCACTGCTGGGCGAGCTGGTGACGAGCGCCTTTTCACAACGGCGCAAGCTGCTGCGCCACAGCCTCGGCCGATGGCTCGAGGCCCGCGGCTACGGCGGCCGCTTCGACCTGCAGCGGCGCGCCGAGGAAGTGCCGGTGGCCGAGTTCGTCGCGTTGGCCACCGAACTCGCAACTGCAGCCTGAAAGCAAAACAGGCGACCTGCCGGTCGCCTGTTCGTGGTGCGCGTTGCCCGAGGCAGACGCCGTCAGGCGGCTGCCAGCCACATGGCGGTGTCGAACGCGCTGCTCATCAGCGGCATGTTGGCGCCGAAGCTCGGCGCTTGCGGCTTGGCGTTCTTGGAGGTTTTTGCCGGAGCCACCGGTTCTTCGTTCTGGGCCGTTTCCGTCGCCCGTTCCCACTGGCCATTGTCCTGGGAACGGGCTACTGAAAAGAATAGAAACACCTGAACGGTATTCGCCTCTCAGCCCAGAAGTCGGCCGCGTCGCGGAACACGTCGAGCAGCTGCTCGCGTGCTTCGCGGTCGAATTTGGCGTTGTCGGGCAGCTGCTCGAGCACGACCACGAAGCCCGGCTGGCTGCCGGCCTTGTTGACGAGGTCGGTCATGCAGTCGTACAGCGCATCGAGGTTCTTGCCGAAGTGCTGCGGAAACAGGAAGGCCTCGGCGATGGACTCCATCACCTCCTGCTTGGACTGGGCGTTGCCCAGGTTGGCGTAGAGGAAGTGTTGGCCGGTGTCCTGGGCGGCCTGCGCCAGGTCTTCCACGCGAAAGGCGCGGATGGCCTGGACGATGTTCGGACGGACTGTCTGCAACAGCATGATGGTCACGATCCTCCTGGTTCAAAGCTCCGACCACTCAGGGCGCGATGCGGAGGAAACTCGCGTAGTGGTCCTGGGTGTAGTAACAAGCTTCAGGGGCTCGGGGTTGCTCCCCACCACAGACGATGCGCCGGGCACCCCGGTTCCTGGCCCCCGGCGTCTTGACCGTGTACTCGCGGTAGTAACCGCGACGGTTCCGTGGGAGCAGGCGTTCGCGGTTGCCGAACACGGACCCGTCCTTTGCGTGAGGGAACGGACCGCCGGCATGGATCAACCGATGTGTCGCCTGCGCTTCGGGGGGCAGTGTCTGCAGCGAAACCGTCGTGTCCGTTGTCTGGGCAGCTTCCTTGGCCGAAGCGCCGACCGGCGCCAGTGCCAGGCTTCCCGCCAGGGCGACGAGTCCTCCGAACGACCGGAGTGACTGCCACGACGGTGGCCGACCAAAGAACAGCACGGGGTTTTCCCTGAATCCTGAAGCCCGACATGGTATCGAAATGGGGCGGGAAGCTCAAGGGTTTGCCACAATTTGCGGCAGCAATGTCGGGCTTTTGCCCCAAGTTTGCGATCGCACACTTCCATCGCATCGAAGGCTCTGCCGGGGCTTGCGTCCCTCCGTCACGGGGCCGCCGTCATCGTGCAATGCAAAACGGGCCGGTGGTCGCCCACCGGCCCGTTTTTGGCGCATCGCCGTGCTTGTTACCGCCCCGTGTCAGCGCGCCGCGTTGGCGTCGGCCACGGTCAGGGCCGTCATGTTGACGATGCGGCGCACGGTGGCCGACGGCGTGAGGATGTGCACCGGCTTTGCTGCGCCCAGCAGCACCGGGCCGATGGCGATGCCGCCGCCGGCGGCCTGCTTCAGCAGGTTGTAGCTGATGTTCGCGGCGTCGATGTTCGGCAGCACCAGCAGATTGGCTTCGCCCGACAGCGTGCTGTTGGGCATGAGCTCGCTGCGGTAGGAAGCGTCGATCGCGGCGTCGCCGTGCATCTCGCCGTCCACCTCGAGCCAGGGAGCCAGGCGCTGCACGAGCGCCAGCGCCTCGCGCATCTTCACGGCCGACGGCTGGTTGCTGGAGCCGAAGTTCGAATGCGACAGCAGGGCCGCCTTCGGGCGCAGGCCGAACCGCTTCATCTCCTCGGCCGCCATCACGGTGATCTCGGCGATCTGCTCGGCGCTCGGGTCGTAGTTGACGTGGGTGTCCACCAGCATGACCTGGCGACCGGGCAGGATCAGCCCGTTCATGCAGGCGTAGGTGTTGACGCCGGCCCGGCGGCCGATGACCTGGTCGATGTAGGGCAGGTGCATCGCGGTGGTGCCCCAGGTGCCGCACAGCATGCCGTCCACCTCGCCCTTGTGCAGCAGCATCGCGCCGATCAGCGTGAGGCGGCGCCGCATCTCGATCTTGGCGAGCTGGGCGGTGACGCCCTTGCGCGCGGTCATGCGGTGGTAGGTCTGCCAGTAGTCGCGGTAGCGCTCGTCGTATTCGGTGTTGACCACCTCGTAGTCGCGGCCGGCCTGCAGCCGCAGGCCGAAGCGTTCGCAGCGCTGGGCGATCACGGCAGGCCGGCCGATGAGCGTCGGGCGGGCCAGGTTCTCGTCGACCACCACCTGCACCGCACGCAGCACGCGCTCCTCTTCGCCTTCGCAGTACGCGACCCGCTTGTTGGCGGCGCGCTTGGCGACGGCAAAGATGGGCTTCATCGTCGTGCCCGAGGCATAGACGAAGGTCTGCAGCTTCTCGCGGTAGGCGTCGAGGTCGGCGATGGGACGCAGCGCCACGCCGGAGTCGGCGGCGGCCTGGGCCACCGCCGGCGCGATCTTGATCATCAGCCGCGGATCGAACGGCTTCGGGATCAGGTATTCGGGCCCGAAGCTCAGCGTCGCGCCGGCATAGGCAGCCGCCACCACTTCGCTCTGCTCGGCCTGCGCCAGCTCGGCGATCGCATGCACCGCGGCGATCTCCATCTCGTCGGTGATCGTGGTGGCGCCCGAGTCGAGCGCGCCGCGGAAGATGTACGGGAAGCACAGGACGTTGTTGACCTGGTTCGGGTAGTCGGTGCGACCGGTGGCCATGATGGCGTCGTCGCGCACCGTCTTCACTTCTTCGGGCGTGATCTCCGGGTTGGGATTGGCCAGCGCCAGGATCAGCGGGTTCTTGGCCATCCTGGCGACCATGTCCTTCTTGAGCACGCCGGCAGCGGACAGGCCCAGGAAGATGTCCGCACCTTCGATCACCTCGGCCAGGGTGCGCAGCGAGGTCTCCTGCGCGAACTCCGCCTTGTCGGGATCCATCAGCTCTGTGCGGCCCTTGTAGACCACGCCGGCGAGGTCGGTTGCCCAGATGTTCTCGCGCGGGATGCCGAGCTTCACCAGCAGGTTCAGGCAGGCCAGCGCCGCGGCGCCCGCGCCGGAGGTGACCAGCTTGACCTTCTTCAGGTCCTTGCCCACCACCTTGAGGCCGTTGATGATGGCCGAGCCGACGACGATGGCCGTGCCGTGCTGGTCGTCGTGGAAGACCGGGATCTTCATGCGCTCGCGCAGCTTGCGCTCCACGTAGAAGCAGTCCGGCGCCTTGATGTCCTCGAGGTTGATGCCGCCGAAGGTGGGCTCGAGCGCGGCGATGATGTCCACCAGCTTGTCGAGGTTGTCCTTCTCGTTGACCTCGATGTCGAACACGTCGATGCCGGCGAACTTCTTGAACAGCACGCCCTTGCCTTCCATCACCGGCTTCGAGGCCAGCGGGCCGATGTCGCCCAGGCCGAGCACCGCGGTGCCGTTGGTCACCACCGCGACGAGGTTGCCGCGCGAGGTGTAGCGGAAGGCGTTCGCCGGGTCGGCCACGATCTCTTCGCAGGCCGCCGCCACGCCGGGCGAGTAGGCCAGGGCCAGGTCGCGCTGGTTGATGAGCTGCTTGGTCGGCGCGATGGCCACCTTGCCGGGCGTGGGGAACTCGTGATATTCGAGGGCGGCACGGCGCAGTTCTGCGCGTTTTTCTTCAGGAGTGGGCATCGCAAATGTCTCGTGTCTGTTGTGGGCCGCGCTCTACTTGGCGCCGGCAGGAGCCGCCCCGTCAAGCGGGGAGAACCATTGTAGGAAGGCGCCCGGGCGCCAGGACAGCTCATTGACAGCCGTTTCGGCATCACGCCATGCATGGCCGGCACACCCGGTCGGCGCGCTCCCCCTGCTGGGCCGGACCGCAGTGTTTCGCAAGCCGGCCTGGCCAGCCATGCGCGAAATTGCGTATCTGTTTTGTGCAGCGGTCCGCAATACTGGCTCCAGGGCGTGACGCACGCCGCGCGAGCACCGCCTTGTCCACCGAGCCCCTGTTGCCCCCTCCACCGCCCCCCGCCCCCCCGGCGGAGCCGCGGCCGGCCGCGGTGCGCTGGCGTCGCTGGCGGCGCACCTGGCCATGGGTGCTGCTGGTGGCGCTGCTGCTGGTCGCCCAGGTCCTGCTGCTGTGGCTGACGGCCAACTACGAACAGACCCGAGCCCAGGAAGAGGTCGAACTGGTGGCGGCCAATGCGGCTGCCGACGTGCGCCAGGCGCTGGCCGGCGACGTGCAGAGCCTGCAGGCGCTGCTGTGGAACGACCCCTCGCTGCCGCAGTGGCGCGAAGACGCCTCCACGCTGATGCGCAACCGCCGCGAACTCATGCGGCTGGAGCGGCGCGACATGCGCTTCGCGATCCAGGAGGCGGTCGATTCGCCCTACCACCCGCCGCTGTTCTCGACGATCTCGCGCGAGGACCTCGACCTCGAAGCCGAGGTCGCCTGCACCGGCGCGCGGCGCCTGGCGGGGCCGACGTTCTCGCGCAGCTACTTCGTGCCGCTGCCGGGCGGGCTGGGCATGGAAGTCACCGACGTGTGCCTGCCTGTGCTGCACAACGGCGCCCCGGGCGGCACCATGATCGCGACCATCTCGCTCGGCGTGGCGCTCGAGCACATGACCAACCCCAGCTTCACCCGCACGCACGAGATCTCGTTCGTCGAGGGCGACGGCACCCGGCTCGCGCGAGCCGGGCTGCCGCGCGGGGCGGGCGTGTACGTGGCCGAGCGCCTGGTCGACCTGCCCGGCCTCACGCTGGCGCTTCGGGTCGACAGCGCCACCGGCGGCCCTCGGCTCATTCCCAACCTCGCCACCGCGCTGGTGCTCGGCCTGTCGCTGGCGCTGTCGGGACTGGTGTGGCTGCTGGTGCGCGACGTGCGCAAGCGCGCCGCCGCCGAACGCCGGCTGGCCGAGGCACTCGCACTGCGCCGTGCCATGGAAGACTCGCTGGTGGCCGGCCTGCGCGCGCGCGACCTGCAGGGCCGCATCACGTACGTGAACCCGGCGTTCTGCGAGATGGTGGGGTTTTCTTCCAGGGAGCTGCTGGGCAGCACCATCCCGCCCTACTGGCCGCCCGAGATGGTGGATGAATACACCCGCCGCCAGCGGGTGCGCCTGTCGGGCAACGCGCCGCCGCGCGAAGGCTTCGAAACCGTCTTCATGCACCGCAACGGCGAACGGTTCCCGGTGATGATCTACGAGGCGCCGCTGGTGGACGCCGACGGCAGGCAGAGCGGCTGGATGAGCGCTGCGCTCGACATCCGCGCGCAGCGCCGCGCCGAAGAGCTGTCGCGCCAGCAGCAGGAAAAGCTGCAGGCCACCGCGAGGCTGGCCACGGTGGGCGAAATGGCCTCGCTGCTGAGCCACGAACTGAACCAGCCGCTCGCAGCCATCGCGAGCTATGCCACAGGCACGCTGAACCTGATCCCGACCAGCCCAGCGGACGAGACCCTGGCCCTGATCCGGCAGGCCACCGGCCGCATCGCCGAGCAGGCCGAGCGTGCCGGGCGCGTCATCAAGAGCGTGCACAACTTCGTGCGGCGGCGCGAACAGCTGCGCGAGTCGCTGCGAGCCGACCACCTGATCGACGCGGTGCTGCCGCTGGTGCGCCTGCAGGCCCGCAAGAGCGGCACCCGCATCGAGCTCGACCTGCCGCAGCCGGTCCCGCGCGTGACCTGCGACCGCACGATGGTCGAGCAGGTGCTGCTCAACCTCACCCGCAACGCCATCCAGGCGATGGAAGTGGCCACGCCGCTCGAAGACCGGGTGCTGACGCTGCAGGTGCGGGCGGTGGCCGCTTCGGGTCATGAGTCGCGCTGGGTCAGCATTGCGGTGCGCGACCGCGGACCCGGCATTCCGCAGGAGGTGGCACAGCGGCTGTTCACGCCGTTCTTCACCACCAAGTCGGAAGGCATGGGCCTGGGCCTGAGCCTGTGCCGCACCGTGATCGAGCAGCACGGCGGCGCGCTGGTGTTCGAGAGCCTCGCCGGCGCGGGCGGGCAGGTCGCGGGCACCGAGTTTCGGTTTACCCTACCGGCGGCCCTGTCACCGGCCGACGACCCGGCCGGCGCCGCCGCCCCGAGCGCCGCGACCGAAGCTCCACCACCACCTTAGGCCCTGATGCGATGAGCACCTCCGCTTCCCTCGGTCTGCCCACCGTCTACCTCGTCGACGACGAGGACGTCGTGCGCGACGCGCTGGCCTGGCTGCTGCGCTCGCGCCGCCTGCTGTCCGAGGGTTATGCGTCGGCCGAGGCGTTCGAGGCCATGCTCGAGTCGCGCAGCACCGGCCCGGCAGGCGCGCGCCTGTTCAAGCCCAACGCCCCGTGCTGCCTGCTGCTCGACGTGCGCATGCCCGGCATGAGCGGCATCCAGTTCTTCGAGCGGCTCATCGAGCGCAAGCTGGTCGACCTGATGCCGGTGATCTTCCTCACCGGCCACGGCGACGTGCCCACCGCGGTGGCCGCGGTCAAGCGCGGCGCGTTCGACTTCTTCGAGAAGCCGTTCTCCGACAACGCGCTGGTCGACCGGGTCGAGCAGGCACTGGCGCGCAGCGCCGAGGTCCTGCTGGCGCAGCGCCAGCAGGACGCGGTGCGCCAGCGGCTGTCCGAGCTCACCGACCGCGAGCGCGACGTGATGCGCCTGGTCATCGAGGGCCGGCCCAACAAGCTCATCGCCGACGAGCTGAACATCAGCGTGCGCACCGTCGAGGTCCACCGCGCCCGCGTGTTCGAGAAGATGGACGTGCGCTCCGCGGTGGAGCTGGCCAACCTGCTGCGCGGGCTCACCTAGGGCCTCGCGTCCGACGACCCCCAGAAGCTGCGGCTCACACCGAAGCCGACCGCGGTGTTGCTGCGCTGCTTCACCAGCGGGCTGTCCTCGAAGGCCGCGCCCGACAGGCTGTCGGCGCGCACGAAGCCGAACACGCTCCACGGCCCGAAGCTGCGCGAGGCCGACAGCGTGGCTTGCAGCCCTGCGTAGCCGCCGTGCGCTTCGTAGGCCGGCCGGTCGGTGCGCGCGTATTGCGGCGCCACCTCATAGAAGTAGGCATGCCAGCGGCGCGACCCCCACAGCGGCCCGCCCGACACGCCGATGCGCCAGCCCTCGAGCCCGGGCAGCGAGCGCGTGCGCCATTGCAGCCGCGGCCCGAACTGCCAGCCGCGCATGTGCAGGCCGTCGCGGTCGACGTTCATCGCCGCGCGCAACGGCATGCGCAGGCTGAGCTCGCTGTCGCCCGCTTCGCTGCGCCACAGCCAGGCATTGAGCGACGGGCCGAACTCCACCGTCGGATCGAGGTCGGGCATGCCTGCGCGCGCGCGGTTGCCTTCGCTGCGCACCGGCAGGCTGCCGGCGAGGCTCAAGTCGAGCTCGAAGCGGCTGCCCTCGAACAGCTCGGCACGGATGCCCTCGCGCGTGGCCTGCACCCGCGGGCCGCGGTAGAAGAACGCCGGGAACGGCAGCACGCGGTTGCGGCTCTCGTCGGAGCCGCGGTAGTCGGGCAGGCGCATCGCCACCACGCCCAGGCCCAGCGACCAGACGGCCTTGCCGTCGTCGTCGCGGCGCTCGTTCATCGAGTCGACGTCCTGCGCGCGGGCCGGGTTGGTGGCCGCGGCGGCGGCGAGCAGGCTCGAGGCCAGCCACAGGGCGGGTCGTGGGTGTCGGTGCATGTGCAGGGCCCGAAACGGAAGCCCGCCATGGTAGCCGCAGGACAACGCGACACCGCCGGCGATCGCGCCACAATGGCCGCCATGAGTGCTGCATCCCTCGGCGAATTCGAACTGATCGAGCGCTACTTCCGCCGCCCCACCCCCAATGCGGTGATGGGGCCGGGCGACGACTGCGCGCTGCTGGCGCCAAGGCCCGGCATGCAACTGGCGATCTCGTGCGACATGCTGGTCGAGGGCCGGCACTTCCTGTCCACGGTGGCGCCCGAGCGCCTGGGGCACAAGGCCCTGGCGGTCAACCTGAGCGACCTCGCCGCGTGCGGCGCACGGCCGGTGGCCTACACGTTGGCCCTGTCGATGCCGCGCGCCGATGCCGACTGGCTCGAAGGCTTCTCGCGCGGACTGCACGCCCTGGCCGATGCCCACGGCTGCGAGCTCGTGGGCGGCGACACGACCGCCGGCCCGCTCAATGTCTGCATCACCGTGTTCGGCGAAACGCCGGCCGGCGGCGCGCTGCTGCGCAGCGGCGCACGGCCGGGCGACGAGGTCTGGGTGAGCTACCCGGCCGAGGGCGGCGTGGGCGACGCGCGGCTGGCGCTCGAGGTGTTCCGCGGGCGCATTGCGCTCGACGGCGCGGCTTTTGAACAGGTGCGCCGCGCGATGGAGCTGCCGCAGCCGCGCGTGGCGCTGGGCCTCGCGCTGCGCGGCGTGGCCAGCGCGGCGGTGGACGTGTCCGATGGGCTGCTGGGCGACCTGTCCCACCTGCTGCGACGCTCGGGAGTGGGTGCGGCGATCGACGTCGATGCGGTGCCGCGCAGCCCCGTGCTCGCGGCCCAGCCGCTGGCCGTGCAGCGCGAGTGCACGCTGGCCGGCGGCGACGACTACGAACTCGTGTTCACCGCGCCCGCGGCGGCGCACCAGCAGGTGCTCGAAGCCGGCCGGCAGGCAGGTACCGGCGTGGCCTGCATCGGCCGCATCGACGCGCGCCGCGACCTCCAGCTGCTCAGCCATCGCGGCCAGCCGGTGGACAACATCTGGAGCTCGTTTGACCACTTCCGCACCTGAGGAACGCGACGTGAGCGCCACCGCCATGCCCGCGGCACCGATCTACAAGCCGACCGTGCGCTTCATGCTGAAGCACCCGGCGCACCTGCTGGCCCTCGGCTTCGGCAGCGGCCTGAGCCCCAAGGCGCCCGGCACCATCGGCACGCTGTGGGCCTGGCTGAGCTTCGTGGTGCTCGACGTGGCCCTCGGCGACCTGCAATGGGCCCTGCTGCTAGCCGCCGGCCTGCCGGTGGGCTGGTGGGCCTGCACCCGCACCGCGCAGCACATGGCGGTGGCCGACCCCGGCTCCATCGTGTGGGACGAGATCCTCGCGTTCTGGGCCATGCTGCTGCTGGTCACGCCCTCGGGAGCACAGCTCGACGCCGGCTGGAGCGTGGTGCTGCACGAGATGCTGCTGCCGCAGGTCGCCGCCTTCGTGCTGTTCCGCTTCTTCGATGCCGCCAAGCCGGGGCCGGTGGCCTGGGCCGACCGGTTGTTCAAGCGCTCGCGCCGCCCCGGCATCAGCTGGAGCCAGGGTTTCGGCATCCTGTTCGACGACCTGGTCGCGGCGCTGTGCGCGCTGCTGGTCATGGCGCTGTGGCAGCGCCTGGCTTGAGGAGGAAACCCCGATGCTCGACAGCATGAGCGAACTCGAAGCGGAGGTGCTCTCGCTCGCCGACGCGCTGCGCGCGCGCGGCTGGAAGCTCGCCGCCGCCGAAAGCTGCACCGGCGGCCTCATCGCCGCGGCCTGCACCGCCGTGTCCGGCTCGAGCGACTGGTTCGAGCGCGGCTTCGTGACCTACAGCAACGAGGCCAAGACCGAGCTGCTGGGCGTGCCGGCTGCCACCATCGCGGCGCACGGCGCGGTGAGCCGCGCGGTCGTGCTGGCCATGGCCGAAGGCGCGCTGGCCCGCTCGCATGCCGACCTGGCGGTGGCGGTGACCGGCATTGCCGGGCCCACCGGCGGCTCGCCGGACAAGCCGGTGGGCACCGTGTGGCTCGCCATCACCACCAAGGGGCAACCCACCGAGGCCCGGCGGCTTCAGCTGCACGGCGATCGCGCCGCGGTGCGCCGGCAGACGGTCGAGCAGGCCCTGCAGCGCCTGCTCGACGCAGCACGGCCCTCATGACCGCCCTGCTCGCCGCCCGCTTCGACGAACACGAGCAAGAGGCGTGGCTCCGCGCGCTGCGGGCCGAGCTGCCCGGCGAGCGCATCGTGACCACGGCTGCCGAAGGCCCGGCGCCGGACATCGACATCGCCATCGTGGCCAACCCGCCGGCCGGTGCGCTGCAGGGGCTGCCGGGGCTCAGGCTGATCCAGTCGCTGTGGGCGGGCGTCGACAGGCTGCTGGCCGACACGACCGTGCCGCACGGCGTGCCGATCGCCCGCATGGTCGACCCGGCCATGAATGCGGCCATGGCGGAGACCGCGCTGTGGGCGGTGCTCTCGCTGCACCGCGGCTACTTCCGCTATGCAGCGCTGCAGCGCGAGGCACACTGGTCGCCTCATGGGCAGCAGCGGGCCGACGAAGCCACCGTGGCCGTGCTCGGCCTGGGCGAGATGGGCCGCGCCACCGCGCTGCGGCTGGCTGCACAGGGCTACCGGGTGCACGGGTGGAGCACGCGGCCGGCCCGGCTCGAGGGCGTGTCCACCCATGCCGGCGAGGCTTCACTGCAGAACGTGCTCGCCGCGGCCGACATCGTGGTCAACCTGCTGCCGCTCACGCCCCTCACCCGCGACCTGTTCCGGGCCGAAACCTTCGAGCGCATGAAGCCCGCCAGCCGCCTGGTCAACCTCGCGCGCGGCGCGCACGTGGTCGAAGCCGACCTGCTGGCCGCGCTCGACAGCGGCCGGCTGCAGCATGCTGTGCTCGACGTGTTCCGCTCCGAGCCGCTGCCGGCGGAACACCCGTTCTGGCGGCACCCGCGGGTCACCGTGCTGCCGCATGCCGCGGCACAGACCGACCCGCGCAGCGCCGCGCGGGTGGCGGCGGCGAACGTCCGTGCCGCTCGGGCTGGAACGGCCATTGCCCACCTGGTGGATCGCCACCGCGGCTACTGACGCCGGCAGAAGCGGTGTTTGCACCGCTTTGCCCGCCCCGGGCCGACCGATAGACTGCCGCGCCATGCCCGACTTCAGTGCCCAGCCGCTTGCCGGTACCGACGTTGCGGCCTTCACGCTGGCGCTCATCGCCCTCATGCTGGCGGTGATCTGGATCCGTGACCGCGACCCCGGCGTGCCGTGGCTGGTGGCAGCGTTCGGTCTCTATGCGGTGGTAGCGCTGTTCGACGAGCGCCTCATGCCGTCCGGCGCCGAGGCCAACCGGCACTACGTCGTGGCCAGCGCCGCCATCCACGTCTGCCTGGCGCTGGGCCTCACCCGCTACCTGCGCATCGACCGCGCGCGCCGGTGGCCGGTCCTGCTGCTGGCACTGCCCCTGCTGGCACAGGCCGCGGCTGCGTCGCTGGGGCTGCACCTGCAGCGCCCGCTGGCCAGCCTGCCGCTGCTTGGCGTGACGCTCGCCTACTGCGTGATGAGCGCAGTGGCCGCGCGTCGCGAGCCCGGCACCGGCCTGTGGTGGCTGACCGCCAGCCTGGGCACGGTGCCGGCGCTGGCGCTGGCCATGGTGGCCGGCGGCGCCGACCTGGTGGTGATGCGCCACTACGCATGGCCGCTGCTCATCGCCTTCGGCGTGATGCTGCTCATCGTGAGCCTGCTGCGCCGGCGCCAGGCGATCGCGGCATCGCAGCGCCAGGCGCTGCGCATGGCGAGCTTCTACCAGGCCCTGTCACGCACCAGCCAGGCCATCGTGCGGCTGCACGACGTGCCGAGCCTGTATCGCGAGATCTGCCGCATCTGCGTCGAAACCGGCCAGGCCGGCATGGCCTACGTGGGCATGGCCGAAGCCGGGCAGCTGCGCGTGGTGGCGTCGGCCGGCCCCATCGACGACCTGCTGGCGGGCATCCGCATCGACCTCGACCCGGCCTCGCCCTATTCGCAGGGCCCGGCCGCCACCGCCATGCGCGAGGGCAGCCACCAGGTCTGCAACGACCTGCTGGCCGATGCGCGCGTGAGCCCGTGGCGCGACCGCATCCGCCGCACCGGCGTGCGGTGCCAGGCCTCGCTGCCGATCCGCCGCGGCGGCCGGGTCGAGGCGGTGCTCACCGTCTACATGGACCAGCCGCAGTTCTTCGACGCGCAGATCGTGGCGCTGCTCGACGACATGGTGAACGACCTGTCGTTCACCCTCGACCGGTTCGACCTGCAGGCCGCGCATGCCGCCGCGGAGCACGAGGCGAGGCTGGGTTTCGAAAGCTTCCGCCAGGTGTTCGAGGCGGCGCCGGTGGCCGCGACCATCCTGCGGGCCGGCGATCGACGCGTGCTGCGGGTCAATGCCGCCGCCTGCGACTACTACGGCTACCGCGCCGACGAGATGGTGGGCCGCAGCTTCGCCGAACTCGGCATCGGCCTGGCCGAGGCCGACCGGCTGCTCCTGTATGCCCTGGTCGAGCAGCAAGGCTCGGTGCGCGGCTTTCAGGTGCCGCTGCGTTCGCGCCGTGGCGAGTGGCGCGATTTCGTTCTCAACTGGGAACGCATCACCTTCGAGGGCCATGACTGCCTGCTGGCGCTGGGCGTCGACGTCACCGAGGCCCGTGCCGCCGAACGCGCCGAGCAGGCGCGTCTCGCGGCCGAAGCCGCCAGCCGCGCCAAGACCGAGTTCCTTTCCCGCATGAGCCACGAGCTGCGCACGCCGCTGAACGCCATGCTCGGCTTCGCGCAGCTCATGCATGACGACGCCGCCAAGGGGTCCGGCGAAAGGCTGCAGGAGCGCACCTCGCTGGTCCTCGATGCCGGCCGCCACCTGCTCGCGCTGGTGGACGACGTGCTCGACGTGTCCCGCATCGAGGCCGGGCAGCTGCACCTCGACCTGCGACCGGTGTCGCTCGAGGAACAGCTCGACAAGGCGATGGCCCTGTGCGGGCCGCTGGCCTTGCGCCGCGGCGTGCAGCTGCGGGCCGACTATCGAGGTCTGCCCCTGCGTGCGGTGCGTGCCGATGCGCTGCGGCTGCGCCAGGCCCTGCTCAACCTGCTGAGCAACGCGGTCAAGTACAACCGGCCGGGCGGC
Organism: Methylibium rhizosphaerae; assembly: GCF_006386545.1. Taxonomy (GTDB): domain Bacteria; phylum Pseudomonadota; class Gammaproteobacteria; order Burkholderiales; family Burkholderiaceae_C; genus Pseudorivibacter; species Pseudorivibacter rhizosphaerae. The sequence goes on from NZ_SWAR01000029.1 coordinate 59,527, forward strand.
AGGGTGTGGCTCGCTGCCGCGGTGGAAGGCCCGGACTGGATGCGCATCGACGTCTGCGACGACGGGCCGGGCATCACGCCCGAACAGGCCGAACACCTGTTCGAGCCCTTCAACCGGCTGGGCCGCGAACACGGCCAGGTCGAAGGCACCGGCCTCGGGCTGGTGCTCACGCGCCAGCTGGTCGAGCTGATGCAAGGCCGCCTCGAGATCGACAGCGCCCCGGGCCGCGGCACCCGCGCCAGCGTGCTGCTGCGCCTGGCCGATGAACCCGCCCTGCAGCTCGCCGCGCTGGACGCTGCTCCCGCGAGCCAGGCCGAGCCGGAAGGCGTGGTGCTCTACATCGAGGACAACCCGGTCAACCTGCTGCTGGTGCAGCAGCTGCTCGAGCGCTGGCCCGCGGTGCGCCTGCTGCATGCCGAGAGCGGCGCCGAGGGCATTGCGCTGGCAGGCACCCACCGTCCCGGCCTGGTGCTGCTCGACATGCAGCTGCCCGACATGGACGGCATCGCGGTGCTGCAGACGCTGCAGCGGGATCCTGCGACCCGGGCGCTGCGCATCGTGGTGCTCTCGGCCAGCGCGATGGAAGACGAGGTGCTGCGGGCGCGCGCCCACGGCGCGCGCGACTACTGGACCAAGCCGCTCGACTTCGATGCTTTCCTTGCCGGCGTGCGCGCGCAACTGGCCGGCGACGACAGTACCCACCACCACGGGACGCCCTGGCGGGCCTCGGCCGCCGGCTGAGCGGGCCCGCGCTGCCGCCTCCCGGGTTGCGGTCGGGCACCGGCCGCGTCTACACTTCGCAGCGCTCCGGGGTGCACCTTGTGCTGAGACGGCGAAGCCGAACCCGAGAACTTGATCCGGTTAATACCGGCGGAAGAAGAGCTGAACACCCATCCCGCCCCGGCGCCGCAGTCCATGCGCCGGGGGTGCCTCCCGAAGTGAAAGAGGCACGCGGGGCCGGGGGCTTTCCGGAGCACGCCACCTGTTGCAACGGAAAGGAACCCCGATGAACGCCCCCGAATCCCTGCCCCTGTTCGAAACCCTGCCGCTCACCCGCGAGCCCTTCCCGGCTTCGGCCAAGGTCCATGTGCCCGGCCAGACCCACCCGCAGCTGCGCGTGCCGATGCGCGACGTGACGCTGTCCAACGGCGAGGTGGTGTCGCTGTACGACACCTCGGGCCCCTACACCGACCCGCAGGCCGCCATCGACGTGCGCCGCGGCCTGGCCAGCGTGCGCGGCGCCTGGATCGAGGCGCGCGGCGACACCGAGCCGTACGAAGGCCGCACCCGCCAGGCGCTGGACGACGGCGCGAAGCACGAGGCCCGCGAAGCCGAACGCATCGACACCCTGCGGCGCGAGGCCGCCGCACTGCAGCGCACGCCGCGCCGCGCCAGGGCCGGCGGCCACCACAGCGGCAACGTCACCCAGATGCACTACGCGCGGCGCGGCATCGTGACGCCCGAGATGGAATACGTGGCCATCCGCGAGAACGGCAAGCGCGAATGGATGCGCGAATACCTGGCCGATGCCGAGCGCGAGGCGCGCCTGAAAGGCAACGCGATGGGCGCGCGCATCCCCGAGCTCATCACCCCCGAATTCGTGCGCGACGAGGTGGCCCGCGGGCGCGCCATCATCCCGGCCAACATCAACCATCCTGAAGTGGAGCCGATGGCCATCGGCCGCAACTTCAGGGTCAAGGTCAATGCCAACATCGGCAACTCGGCGGTGACCTCGAGCATCGAGGAAGAGGTGGAAAAGCTGGTGTGGGCGATCCGCTGGGGCGCCGACAACGTGATGGACCTTTCCACCGGCAAGAACATCCACACCACCCGCGACTGGATCATCCGCAACTCGCCGGTGCCCATCGGCACCGTGCCGATCTACCAGGCGCTCGAAAAGGTGGGCGGCGTGGCCGAGGACCTCACCTGGGCCATCTACCGCGACACGCTGATCGAGCAGGCCGAGCAGGGCGTGGACTACTTCACCATCCACGCCGGCGTGCGGCTGCCGTTCATCCATCTCACGGCCAACCGCCGCACCGGCATCGTCTCGCGCGGCGGCTCCATCATGGCCAAGTGGTGCATCGCCCACCACCAGGAAAGCTTCCTGTACACGCACTTCGAAGAGATCTGCGAAATCATGAAGGCCTATGACGTGAGCTTCTCGCTCGGCGACGGCCTGCGCCCCGGCTCCGGTGCCGACGCGAACGACGAGGCCCAGTTCGCCGAGCTGCGCACGCTGGGCGAGCTCACGCAGATCGCGTGGAAGCATGACGTGCAGACCATGATCGAAGGCCCGGGCCACGTGCCGATGCACATGATCCAGGCCAACATGGAAGAGCAGCTCAAGCACTGCCACGAGGCGCCCTTCTACACGCTCGGGCCGCTGACCATCGACATCGCGCCGGGCTACGACCACATCGCCTCGGCGATCGGCGCCGCGATGATCGGCTGGTTCGGCACCGCGATGCTCTGCTACGTGACGCCGAAGGAGCACCTGGGCCTGCCCGACCGCGACGACGTGAAGCAGGGCCTCATCGCCTACAAGATCGCCGCGCATGCGGCCGACGTGGCAAAGGGCCACCCGGGCGCGCGGGCGCACGACGATGCGCTGTCGAAGGCGCGCTTCGAGTTCCGCTGGATGGACCAGTTCAACCTGTCGCTCGACCCGGAGACGGCCAAGGACTTCCACGACGAGACGCTGCCGAAGGACTCGGCCAAGGTGGCCCATTTCTGCTCGATGTGCGGGCCGAAGTTCTGCTCGATGAAGATCACCCAGGAGGTGCGTGAATTCGCGGCCAAGGGCATGGCTGACAAGTCGGCCGAGTTCAAGCAGGGCGGGGGCGAGATCTACATCCCGATCGCGACGAAGGGCTGACGTGAGGCGCCGGTTCATTCGCGTCGCGCTGCGGCGCCGGGGAGCACCGACATGGCCGGCCTGAACCTCGGCATTGCCGGCGCTGGGCTGCTGGGCCGGCTGCTGGCGTGGCGGCTGGCGCGCGAAGGCCACCGCGTCACCGTGTTCGACCCTGCGCCGCATGCCGGGGCGCGGGGCGCCGCGGGCTGGACGGCCGCCGGCATGCTGAGCCCGGTGGCCGAGCTCGAATGCGCCAATGCACAGACCGCCCAACGAGGCCTGCGCTCGATCGAGCTGTGGTCGCAGGTCGTGCCGTGCCTGCCGCAGCCGGTGGACTTCCGCCGCGCAGGCAGCCTGCTGGTGGCGCACCGCAGCGACCTGGGGGCCGCGCAGCGGGTGCTCGACGTGTTCAGCGCGCAGTCGCCCGCCGACACCGCGCCGCCCCGGCGGCTTTCGACGCAGCAGCTGCACGAGCTGGAGCCGGCCGTGCTCGGCCCCGCGGCGGCCTGGCTGCTGCCGCAGGAAGCGCAGATCCACACGGTGCAGGCCATGGACGCGCTGGCCGATGCGGCCGCCCAGCTCGGCGTGGCATGGCGCTGGGGCGAGGCGGTGCGACGCGTCGAGCCGCACCGCCTCGACGACCACACCTTCGACCGGGTGTTCGACGTGCGCGGCCTCGGCGCACGGCCCGAGCTGCCGCTGCGCGGCGAAGGGCATGGATTCACGCCGCAGTTGCGCGGCGAAGGGCATGGATTCACGCCGCAGTTGCGCGGCGTGAGGGGCGAAATCCTCTGGGTGCATGCACCCGGCCTCGTGCTGCGCCGTCCGCTGCGCCTGCTGCACCCGCGGCTGCGCGTCTACCTCGTGCCGCGCCCGGGCGACATCGTGGTGGTCGGCGCGAGCGAGATCGAATCCGAGGACCGCTCGCCGATCTCGGTGCGCACCCTGCTCAACCTGCTGTCGGCCGCGCACAGCGTGCTGCCCGAGCTGGCCGAAGGGCGTGTGGTGCACACCGAGGTCAACCTGCGGCCGGCCCTGCCGGACAACCTGCCCGCCATCGAAACCCAGGCCGGCCTCACCCGCATCAACGGCCTGTTCCGCCACGGCTGGCTGCTGGCGCCCGCGCTGGTGGAAGAGGCGCTGCACGACGCAGGGCTGGGGGCTGGCCTCTGGAAGGAATCCGCATGACAAACGCCATCACACAAGAGGCTGCGTTCACCGTCACGGTGAACGGCACGCCGCACGCGGTGCGCGATGACACCACGCTGGACGCGCTGCTCAAGCGCCTGGGACAGCCCGCGGACGGCGTGGCCACCGCGGTGAACGGCGAGTTCGTGCCGCGTGCGCAACGCGCGGAACGCAGGCTCGGCGCCGGTGATGCGATCACCTGCTTTGCACCCATCGTCGGAGGATGAGATGAGCGAGTTCGTGCTGGCCGACCGGCCGCTGAAAAGCCGCTTCCTGCTCGGCACGGCCGGCTACCCGTCGCCGGCCGTGCTGCGCGACGCCATCGCCGCGTCGGGCAGCGAAGTCGTCACGCTGGGCCTCAGGCGCCAGTTCGCCGGCGGCCAGGGCGACAACGGTTTCATCGAGATGATCCGGGCCAGCGGCGCGCACCTGCTGCCCAACACCGCCGGCTGCCGCAGCGCACGCGAGGCGGTCACGCTGGCCCACATGGCGCGCGAGCTGCTCGCCACCCACTGGGTGAAGCTCGAAGTGGTGGGCGACGAGCACACGCTGCAGCCCGACCCGTTCGAGCTGGTCGACGCCGCCGCGCAGCTGGTGAAGGACGGCTTCGAGGTCTTTCCGTACTGCACCGACGACCTGGTGACCTGCCAGCGCCTGCTCGACGCGGGCTGCCGCATCCTCATGCCCTGGGGCGCGCCCATCGGCTCCGGGCAGGGACTCATCAACCCCTGGGCCCTGCGCACGCTGCGCGCCCGGCTGCCCGGCGTGACGCTGGTCGTCGATGCCGGCATCGGCGCGCCGTCGCATGCGGCCCTGGCGATGGAGCTGGGCTTCGACGCGGTGCTGCTCAACTCGGCCGTGGCGCAATCCGGCGACCCGGTGCGCATGGCCGCCGCATTCGCCTCAGCCATTGCCGGCGGGCGGCTGGGCTACGAAGCGGGGCTCATCGCCGCCCAGGACATGGCGGTGGCCTCCACACCGGTCGGCGGGAGGCCTTTCGAGATATGAACAAGCCCATCGTGTGGAGCATTGCCGGCTCCGACAGCGGCGGCGGCGCAGGCATCCAGGCCGACCTGAAGACCTTCGAGGCGTTCGACGTGCACGGCTGCACCGCGGTCGCCGCGATCACCGCGCAGCATTCGGCGGCGGTCGAGCGCATCGAGGCCGTGTCGCCCGCCATGCTCGACGCCCAGCTGGCCGCGCTGGCGGCCGACATGCCGCCGGCCGCCATCAAGACCGGCCTGCTGGGCAGTGCCGACAACCTGCGTGTGGTGGCGCAATGGGTGGACCGGCTACGGGCCGCGCAGCCCGGTATCCCGCTGGTGGTGGACCCGGTGCTGCGTGCCACCACCGGCGCCACCTTTGCCGACGATGCGGTGCTGCAGGCCTACCGCGACGAGCTGCTGCCCCGCGCCACGCTGGTCACGCCGAACCGCCGGGAAGCCGAGCTGCTGCTGGGCCAGCCCGGCATCGCGACCGAGCGGGCCGCCCAGGCGCTGGTCGAGGCCGGCGCGCGTGCCGCGGTCGTGACCGGCGGCGACGACGGCGGCACGACCGCGGCCGACCATGCACACACGCCGCAGGCCGGCGGCCGGCTCGAGCTGCCGCGCATCGACACGCCGCACCATCACGGCACCGGCTGCGTGTTCGCCTCGTCGGCGGCGGCCGCGCTGGCGCTGGGCTTCGCCGAAGCCGAGGCGGTGGTGCTGGCAAAGATGTGCACCGCTGGCGCCCTGCGCAACGGCTATGCGGCCGGCCGCGGCGCGGGGCCGGTGCGGCCGATGGCCGGCTTTGCCTCCAGGCTCGACCACCTGCCGGCCTGGGGCAGTGCTGCGACTGAAGCGTTCGCGCCGCTGGCGCAGCCCGACCTCCGCCTCTATGCGATCGTCGACAGCGCCGACTGGCTCGAACGCGTGCTGGCCGCCGGCGTGCGCACGGTGCAGCTGCGCATCAAGGACCGCGCCCACCCGGCGCTTTCGCTGGAGATCAGCCGCAGCGTCCAGGCGGCGCGCGCCGCCGGCGCGCAGCTGTTCATCAACGACCACTGGGCGCTGGCCATCGAACACGGCGCCTATGGCGTGCACCTGGGCCAGGAAGACCTGGCCACGGCCGACCTGGGCGCCCTCCGCGCGGCCGGCCTTCGGCTGGGCATCAGCACCCATGCGTACTGGGAGGTGTGCCGGGCCTGGGCGCTGCGGCCCAGCTACATCGCCTGCGGGCCGATCCATGCCACCTTGCTCAAGCGCATGCCGTGGACGCCGCAGGGCGACGACAATCTGGCCCATTGGTGCGCGCTGCTGCAACCAGGCACGCCGGTGGTCGCGATCGGCGGCATGGACGAGCAGCGCACGCAGGAAGCGGCACGCTGCGGCGCGGCCGGCGTGGCGGTGGTGAGTGCCATCACCGGCGCCGCGTCGCCCGAAGCGGCGGTCGCCTCGCTGCAGGCCGCCGTGATGACGGGCCGCAGCCTGCCGGCGCGCGCCGCACCGGCACTGGCGCGGCCCACGCTGCCCCGGCGCCACCACGACGACAACAACGCCCGTTCGGGCTGAGGTATCGAAGCCCGCAGCGACCTGGGGCAGGCCCTTCGATCCCTCGGTGCGAACGGGGACCGAAAGCCTCCACGCATGCCCCACAACCCGACAACCTCGCTGCTCGACCGCAGCCGCCGCGCCGTCTGGCACCCCTGCAGCCAGATGAAGGCCTACGAAACCCAGCCGCTGCTCGCGGTGGCCCGCGCCGAAGGCGTGTGGCTGTACGACACCGAAGGCCGGCGCTACCTCGACGCCATCAGCTCCTGGTGGGTCAACCTCTTCGGCCACCAGCACCCGCACATCAAGGCGGCGCTGAAGGCGCAGCTCGACACGCTCGACCATGTGATGCTGGCCGGCTGCACCCACGCGCCGGTGGTCGAACTCTCCGAACGGCTGGGCGCGCTCACCAGCCTGGGCCATGCGTTCTACGGCAGCGACGGCGCCTCGGCCACCGAGATCGCGCTGAAGATGAGCGCGCACTACTGGCGCAACCTGGGCCGACCCGGCAAGAGCCGCTTCATCGGGCTCGAACACGGCTACCACGGCGAAACGGTAGGGGCGCTGTCGGTGACGGACATCCCGATCTTTCGCGAGGCCTACGCGCCGCTGGTGCGGCTCGGCGCCACGGCGCCCAGCCCCGATGCGCGCCTGGCCGCGCCCGGCCGCAGTGCGCTCGACCATGCGCGCGACTGCGCCGCCGCGCTCGAGGCCTGGCTGCAGCAGCACCACGATGAAACCGCGGCCCTCATCGTGGAGCCGCTGGTGCAATGCGCCGCCGGCATGGCGATGCACGATGCCGAATACCTGCGCCTCGCGCGTGCGCTGTGCGACCGCTACCAGGTGCACCTGGTGGCCGACGAGATCGCGGTCGGCTTCGGCCGCACCGGCAGCCTGTTCGCCTACCAGCAGGCCGGCATCACGCCCGACTTCGTGTGCCTGTCGAAAGGGCTCACCGGCGGCATGCTGCCGCTGTCGGCGGTGCTGACCACCGACGCCATCTACGACGCCTTCTACAGCGACGACACCGCCCGCGGCTTCCTGCATTCGCATTCGTACACCGGCAACCCGCTGGCCTGCCGTGCGGCGCTGGCCACGCTGGAGCTGTTCGACGCGAGCGACGTGCTGGGCGCCAACCGGGCCACCGCGCAGCGCCTCGACGAGCTGCTGCAACCGCTGCATCGGCATGCGGCCGTCGAAAGCTCGCGCCGGCTCGGCATGATCTGGGCCTGGGACATCGCCACGCAGGACCCCGGCTTCGCACGCCGCTACCATGCAGCGGCGTTGCAGCAGGGCCTGCTGCTGCGCCCCATCGGCCGCACGCTGTACTTCATGCCGCCGTATGTCATGGACGACGAAGCCCTGGTGCAACTCGCACAGGGCGCGCTCGCCGCACTCGAACAGACGCTCCACCACACATGACCCTCAGTTACTTCATCACCGGCACCGACACCGGTGTCGGCAAGACGCTCGTGAGCTGCGCCCTGCTGCGATCGCTCGCGCGCCGGCACGGACGCGCCGTCGGCATGAAGCCGGTGGCGGCCGGCGCCGACACCGCGCCCGACGGCCGGCTGGTCAACGAAGACGTGAGCGCGCTGCGCGCCGCCGGCAACGTGGTCGTGCCGGCCGAACTCGACAACCCCTACGTCCTGGCCGAGCCGGTATCGCCGCACATCGCGGCACGGCTGGCCGGGCAGCGCATCGACCCGGCGCTGATCGAGCAGCGCTACCGGCAGCTCGCCACGCTGGCCGATGCGGTGGTGGTCGAAGGCGCCGGCGGCTTCTGCGTGCCGCTCAACGACACCGAGACCAGCGCCGACCTCGCGCAACGGCTCGGCCTGCCGGTGGTGCTGGTGGTGGGGCTGCGGCTGGGCTGCCTCAACCATGCGCTGCTCACGCAGGAGGCCATCCTCGCCCGCGGCCTGAGGCTCGCCGGCTGGGTGGCCAACCGCATCGACCCGGCCATGGCGTCGGCGGCCGACAACCTCGACACGCTGCGCGCACGCCTGGCGGCCCCGATGCTGGCCGACGTGCCATGGATGGCGCAGCCCGATGCGGCCGCCATCGACATCCGCCTGCCCGACCCGGCGACGCAAGCAGAAGGCGGGCCGCGATGACCGCCTGGGATTTCACCGCCGAACTGCAGGCGCTCGAAGACCAGCAGCTCACCCGCGTGCGCCGCGTGGTCGAACAGGTGGACGGCCCGCACGTCGTGATCGACGGCAAGCCGCTGCTCGCCTTCTGCAGCAACGACTATCTCGGCCTTGCGCAGCACCCCGGGCTCATCGAGACGGCGCGGCAGGCCGCCGAGCGGTGGGGCGTGGGTTCGGGTGCCTCGCCGCTGGTGAGCGGCTACAGCACTGCGCATGAAGCACTGGAGCAGGAGCTCGCCCGGTTCGTCGGGCTGCCGCGGGCGCTGTACTTCTACGCCGGGTATTCCACCAATGCCGGCGTGGTGCCGGCGCTGGTGGGCCGTGGCGATGCGGTGTTCTCCGATGCGCTCAACCATGCCTGCCTGATCGACGGTGCGCGGTTGTCGCGAGCCGAGATCCACGCCTATGCGCATGGCGACGTGTTGGCGCTCGAGCGGCTGCTGGCGGCCAGCACCGCACGCCGCAAGCTGGTCATCACCGACGCGGTGTTCAGCATGGACGGCGCGATCGCGCCGCTGCCCGAGATCCTGGCGCTGTGCGAGCGATTCGATGCGCTGCTGATGATCGACGACGCCCACGGCTTCGGCGTGCTCGGGCCGCAGGGCCGCGGCACGGCGGCGCACTTCGGCATCACCTCGCCGCGGCTGCTGTACATGGCCACGCTGGGCAAGGCGGCCGGCGTGCACGGCGCCTTCGTGGCGGGGCAGGCGCAGCTGGTGGAATGGGTGCTGCAGCGCGCCCGCAGCTACATCTTCGCCACCGCCGCGCCTGCGCTCGAGGCCGAGACGCTGCGCACCGCGCTGCAGGTGATCGCGCGCGACGACTGGCGTCGCGGCCAGCTGCAGTCGCTCATTGCGCAGCTGCGCGAAGGGCTGGCCGGCCTGCCGTGGCCGCTGCTGGCGTCGGCGACGCCCGTGCAGCCGCTGATCGTGGGCGACAACCAGGCCGCACTCGACCTGATGGCCGCCCTGCGCGAACGCGGCCTGTGGGTGCCCGCCATCAGGCCGCCCACTGTGCCGCAAGGCACGGCCCGCCTGCGCATCTCGCTGTCGGCGGCGCATGCGGCCGCCGATGTGCAAAGGCTGGTTGATGCGTTGCGCGAGCTTGCGCAAACGCGCTGACACCTTCACGGCCGAACCCGCAGTTCAGTTCAATACACTCGCGCGATGCACACACCCGCCGAACAACGCCTGCGCAGCCTCGGCCTCGAGCTGCCGGCCCTCACGCCGCCGCGCGGCAACTTCCGGCCGTACGTGATCGCCGGTTCGATGCTGTACCTGTCGGGCAAGGGCGCGCCCTTGCGAGAAGACGGCCCGCCGGTTCCCAAGGTCGGGCGCGAGGTCACGGTGGAGCAGGCGCGCGCGCATGCACAGGAGGTAGGCCTCTACCTGCTCGCCAGCATCCGCGAAGCGCTGGGCGACCTCGGGCGGGTGCGGCGGGTGGTCAAGGTGTTCGGCATGGTGAACGCCCATCCGGACTTCACCGCCCACACCGAGGTGATCAACGGCTGTTCCGACCTGTTCGTCGCAGTGCTGGGCGAACGCGGCGAACATGCGCGCTCGGCCATCGGGGTGGGATCGCTGCCGAAGGGCTTCGCCGTCGAGATCGAGGCCATCGTCGAGTTCGACGCAGGATCCGCGTCGCCGTGATCACCCCCCACACCACCCGCCCGCTCGAGCTGCAGGATTACGCCGTCTGGCGCACGCTCTGGGACGGCTACAACGCGTTCTATGGCCGCCACGGCGAAACCGCGCTGGCCGAGGAGGTGACGCAGACCACCTGGCGGCGCTTCTTCGATCCCGCCGAGCCGGTGTTCGCGCTGGTGGCCGAACACGAGGGCACGGTGGTGGGCCTGGCGCACTACCTGTTCCACCGCAGCATGACCCGGGTGGAACCGGTGTGCTACCTCAGCGACCTCTTCACGCTGACGTCGCTTCGTGGACAGGGCGTGGGGCGCGCGCTCATCGAGGCCGTCTGCGCCGCCGCCCGGGATGCGGGCGCGTCGCGGGTGTACTGGCAGACGCACGAGACCAATGCGGCGGGGCGGGCGCTGTACGACAAGGTGGCCAGGCACCATGGCTTCATCGTCTACTCGCGCGAGCTGTAGGCGCCACGCGGCGTAACCCATGCCTTCTGCGGCAGCCCTCCTGGCTCAGGTGCGCAGCTGCGAGCTGTGCGCCGCCGAGTTGCAGATGGGCCCGCGCCCGGTGCTGCAGCTCCACCCGGCGGCACGCATCCTGGTGGCCGCGCAGGCGCCCGGCCGCAAGGTGCACGAGACGGGCATCCCTTTCAACGACGCGAGCGGGGAACGCCTGCGCAGCTGGCTGGGCGTGACGCGCGAGCAGTTCTACGACCCCCGGCTGTTCGCCATCGTGCCGATGGGGCTGTGCTATCCCGGCAAGGGTGCCTCAGGCGACCTGCCGCCGCGGCCCGAGTGCGCGGCGCACTGGCGTGCGCCGCTGCTGCGCCTGCTCAGGCGGCTGCAGCTCACGCTGGTGATCGGGCAGTACGCGGGCGCCTACCACCTGCCCGACGAACGCGACGGCGTGACGGCAGCGGTGCGCAACTGGCGCCGGTACTGGCCGGCCGTCGTGCCGCTGCCGCACCCGAGCCCGACCAACAACCGCTGGCTGGCCCGCAACCGCTGGTTCGAGCAGGAACTCGTGCCACACCTGCGCGAGCGGGTCGCGCAGGTGATCCGGGGGTGAAGCGATCAGCGGCCTTGAAGGCTCCGCGGCACGCCTTACCTCGGCACGATGCGGATCAACCTCCACTGGAAACGGCCGCTGCTCTACTGCCTGCTGCCCATCCTCGTCTTCATGGCGTTCGTGGGCTTTCCGCCGCCATTCGCGCCGCCCCGGCCGACGAAGCCGGGGCAGGAGCAGTCTGCGCCCGCCGAGGAGCGCAAGCGCTGACCGGTCACGACGGCGTCAAGGATGCGGGTGCAACGGGGGGTGCCACCACCGCGGCCGCGCGCGGTCCGGCTTGCTGTAGTCGCACACCCCCTCGGGGAACACCTGCTTGAGCATCGCCACCGCCTGGCCGTTCGGCATCCATGGCGCATAGGTGCCGTCGGCCACCGCCTGCTCCACCGGCTTCAACGCGCATTGGTAAATGCCGCCTTCGAGCGGCGCGCCGGCCACGGTGCGTGAGGTGCCGTAAATGGGGAAGCGCCGGGTGCACGGACCTGCGGGCTTGCCGTCGATGACGCCGTCCCAGGCGTCGTTGCCGGCATAGATGAGCGCGCCGTTCACGTCGAAGCAGCTGTCCACCGCGCGCGCCGGGCGGTTCTGCGCCACGCTCCTGCGCGGGTTGGCGCGGATGTTCGCCATCCACTCGTCCATCACCGCGATGGCATCGAGGGTGTTGCTGGCCTTCGGCACGCCGGGCATCGTGTCGGTGAACCAGATGACGAGGTGGTCGCTCGTGCCCATGGCCTGCAGCACCCGCTTGCGCACCGCGAACGACTGGTGCACGTTGTGCATGTCGAGCTCGCGCTCCATGTACTGCCGGTGGTCGATGGTGGGCAGCGGGATGCGGCCGCTGAACACCATGCCCGAGGTGTAGGCCGCGCGCATGGCCAGCGGGTCGCCATGGGTGCGCGGCGCCGGCTGTCCGGGCGCCGGCGCGAGGTTCATGTTGCGCGAGCTCCACGGGTCGAAGTAGCCCGGCTGGGTGAGCGCCTTGGTGATCTCCGCCTGCGAGGTGCCGAAGAAGGGAAAGCCCTCCTGCACCATGTCGCTCGGGTGCTTCCAGCCGCCGACCTTGAAGTTGAGGTCGAGGAACTCCAGCGGCGTGATCCTGCCTTCCTTCATCGAGCGCAGGCCGTACTGCACGCCCACGTTGTCCCAGGTCGGCCGCGCGGCGCCGGTGGCGTCGACACCGTAGAGATTGCGCAGGTCGTCGTAATGGGTCCAGCGGATCGCCGCGATGTCCTCCTGCGGCTCGTACAGCTGCTGGTTGGGCGCCTGGCCGTAGTGCGGGTTCATCGCCAGCGGCGTGAGGCCGCGCCAGCCGGGGATGCACTCGGTGGAGCCAGCCGCGGTGCCGTAGCCCAGTGCCTGCTTCAGCGGCGCGAGCGCATCGTTCACCTTGGCGAAGCCCTCCTCCGCATTCAAGCCGACGAGCCAGCTGCGGTTCTTGGTGACGTGCCATTTCGGGTTGTGGCGGTCGGTGGCGTCCATGTAGTGCTCGAGCAGCTCGCAGTCGCCCACGTGGATGGTCTGGGTCACCATGTCGGGATACGACTGCACCGGCAGTGCGGCGTCCAGGATGCCCGGCTGGTTCTGGGCCAGTACGTACTGCTGGATCGCACCGCCCGAGCCGCCGAGGCCATAGGTGTAGAGCGGGCGGCCGTAGCGCTCGATGAAGCGCTCCTTGGTCATCATGGCCGTCTCGCCGGCCACCTGCAGGTTGTAGTGGGTGCCGGTGTTGTTGCCGCTCGAATGCACGATGGCCGTGCCGGTGCGCAGGATGTCGGCGTTCATCGCGCCGCCGTGCAGCGTGCCCTGCGTGTGGCCGACCGCCACGCCGCCCTGGAACCAGTACTGCAGGCGCCGGTTCCACAGGCTGAGGTCTGGCTGCGCCGGGTGCTCGCCGCGCGGCGCGAGCATCGCGAAGCTGTAGAGGAAGCGGTTGATCGTGCCGCGCTCCTGGCGCACCACGAATTCCACGGTGCGGCCGTCGGCCAGCGTCGCTTGCGCAAGGTCCGCCGGCGTGGAGCCGTCGGCCGGCAGGGGCTTCCACTGGTTGGCCGTGCTGCGATACCAGTAGGTCACGAAGGTATCGATCGAGCAGGTGCGGCTGTAGCCCAGCTTGTTGCCCAGCGAGTCGAACACCGGATGCCCCGGCGGCGTGAGGCTTTCGACCAGCGGCTGCCGGCCCACCGCGCCTTGTGTGGTGGTGCACGTGAAGGGTTGCTGCTGCGGGCCCGAGAACATGGGCCCGCTGATGGGGTGGTTGGTGAGCTTGATGCGGTCGAGCACCGCCCGGCCCTTGTGTCGCACCTCCAGCCAGTTGTCGCCCTCGCGCAGCCCGGTGATCACGCCTTCGAGGCCAGTGTCGGTCTCGGCCAGCGCCACGTCGAGGCGGCCGCCGTTGAGCCACAGCTCGAGCTTGTCGCGCTGGCCCGGGGCGGCGCGCACCGCCACGCGGGCGTCGCCGCCGGACACGTACTGCGCAGGGCTCGACAGTACCGTCAGCTCGACGCGCCAGCCGGGGTGGCCGCCGCCCGCCGCCTTCTCGACGGCCACGGCATCGGCCGCCTTGTCTCCGACACCGTTTTCGGTGCCGCCGCCGCAGGCAGCGAGCACCACCACCGCGGCCGCAGCCGCGAACCTCCACGCTTCCATGGGCCTGTCTCCTCGGGTTGTTGGTGTGCTGCCACCTTAGACCCGCCGGGCCTGCATTGCCACCGCGCGATCGCCCGGCTCCAGGCAATCGCCACGATAGGCAATCGCAACAGCCGCGCTGCGGCCGCCGGAGTAACTTGCACGGCGGCGGAGGTGCCGCAAGGCACGGGTTTCCTTTCAACCTGAGCACTGCCGAGGTCGACAACACAGGCAGCGACCCCGGCACAAAGGAAGGAGTGCCCTGCCATGAGAAGAACCCCATGCGGCCGACGCTGGCTGCACGCATCGCTGGCGGCTGCCCTGCTGGCCGCCGGCGCCCCCGCGCTGCTCGCGCAGACGGAAAGCTTCGACGAGCTGGTGAAGCGCCTGCAACGCGAGAAGCCGGCATTCGCGAAACGCCAGCAGGACCTGCTGGCGCAGCGCTACGACCTCTCGGACCGCCCCGCGCAGGGCGTGACCATGAGCCGTGGCAAGCCGGTGCAGCAGGGCGTGCGGGTCAGGTTGCCGCAGGGCGTGACGTGGCAGCAGCTGGCCGCGCTGCCGCCCGACGAGATCAAGCGCCGCAGGCTCTGGCCGCAAGGCTTCCTGCCGCTGCCCCATCCGCACCATGAAGCCGGCGGCATGATCTTTCCGCAGCCGCTGATCGACGAGACGAAACGCCAGACCGCCCGCGACCTGACCCGCTTCGACCTCGACTTCGACCTGCCGCAGCACCTGCTGCCCGAGTTCCCGGCGCCGATCTTCCTGACCACGCGGCCTGATCTCGGCGACGTGTCGAAGGGCCAGCTCGTCACCCTCGACAACTTCCAGGCGCTGTTCAAGGACGTCCTCAACCCGAAGCAGCTCGAAGGCCTGCGCCTGCTGGTCACGCCCTTCCCGCAGCAGCAGTTCAACGCCACCGACGACCGCCGCAGCCTGCGGCCGCACCTGGGCGTGGCCTGCTTCGACTGCCATGCCAACGGCCACACGAACGCGGCCACCCACACGGTGGGCGACATCCGGCCCGACGCGCTGCGCCACCGCATCGACACGCCCTCGCTGCGCGGCGTCAACGTGCAGCGCCTGTTCGGCTCGCAGCGGGCCTTGAAGACGGTGGAGGACTTCACCGAGTTCGAGCAGCGCGCGGCCTACTTCGACGGCGACCACTCCGCCGCGGCGCGCAAGGGCGTGAACGTGCTGGAGCGCGGCAGCCAGGTGCATTTCATGGGCGAGTTCCAGGCGCTGCTGGACTTCCCGCCCGCGCCCAAGCTCGACGTGACCGGCCGGCTCGACCCGGCCAAGGCCACGCCGGCCGAGCTGCGCGGCGAGAAGGTGTTCAACGGCAAGGGCCAGTGCTCGAGCTGCCACATGCCGCCCTACTACACCGACAACCTGATGCACAACCTGCGCACCGAACGCTTCTACGAGGAAGGCATCACCTTCAACGGCCGCAAGGCGATGCAGGACGGCCCGATCAAGACCTTCCCGCTGCGCGGCATCAAGGACTCGCCGCCCTACCTGCACGACGACCGGCTGATGACGCTGGAGGACACGGTCGAGTTCTTCAACCTGGTGCTCGGCGTGAAGCTCAGCGACCAGGAGAAGCAGGACCTGGTGGCTTTCCTGCGGACCTTGTAGCCGGTGCGGGCGGCGCGGGCCGGCCGCGGTTGGCGTAGCTCGCGTTGCCGAGCCCGGTGCCGATGGTGAACACGGCCCAGCGCCGCACGTCCTGCATGAAGGGCCATTCGCTCAGGCCCTGCACGACCGCGTCGTTGTGCATCACCACGTGCGGCTTGCGGCCGTTGATGCGCAGCCGCTCGCGCAGCCGCTCGGGCAGGTTGAAGCCGGTGCCTTCCCAGTCGCCCGGCAGGTTCTGCGCGCCCCGCTCGATGCGGCCGTCGGGCAGCACATGCCCGGGGCAGGCGACGCCCACCCACGGCACCAGCGCGATGCCGCGGCGGCGGGCATGCTCGACCAGCGACTGCAGGGTGTCGACGATGCCGTCGACCAGCTCGCGGCGGCGCGTCACGTCGTCGGCATGGCGCCATTTCTCGCGCCGCACGACGCGGGCGCGGGCGAAGCCGGGCGCCAGCTCCGGCCGCGGCAGCACGATGCCGCAGCGGACGTTGGTGCCGCCGATGTCGATGGCCAGCATGGCCGCGCCGTCGTTGAAGATCCGCCGCGGCACGAGGAACAGCGAGCCGATCAGGCCGCCATCGTCCGGCTCGTGGTGCAGGCGCCGCAGGCTCACCTCCGGGTGGCCCTGCTGCTTCAGCAGCTGCCCGGCACGGCGCAGCGCCATGCGGCCCACGCTGCTGCGCACGAAGCCGCCGCCCACCACGATGCGCTGCACGCCCCGCCAGCTGTGCAGCTGCATGAACTCACCGGCCACGCGGGCCAGGTTCTGCGCGAACTCCTCGGCCGCCACGCGGATCACCGCGGCCACGTCGGGATCGCCCGTCTCGAGCAGCCGGTCGATGTCGCGCTTGCGCAGCCGGCGCCCGGGGGTGTCGGCCAGAGCGTCGCTGGCCTTGCGCGCCAGGCGCTTGCGCCACTTCTGCAGCAGCGCGCGAAACGCGGTCTGGCTGGCCAGGTCGCCGATCAGGCCGTCGTTTTCGTCGCGCAGCTCGGTGCTGTAGCTCGCGATCACCACGCCGGGCAGGCACAAGGCGCCATGGCTGGCACGTTTCAGCGGCGGCGGCTTGGCGGCGCGTTTCGGCATGGCCGCCACGATGCGCGCTGCGCCGTACCCACGCCGGCGTGGGGGCAAAGCGCGGCTTCAACGGCCGAGCCGCTGCGCGAAGAAGGCCAGGATCTCGTCTCGCGCCTGCAGCGTGGGATGCCCCGCCTCGTCCACCAGGTGGGCGGTGACGACGCTGTGGGGCGAGGCCACCACCTTG
The DNA here is from genome assembly GCF_006386545.1 of Methylibium rhizosphaerae. Lineage (GTDB taxonomy): Bacteria > Pseudomonadota > Gammaproteobacteria > Burkholderiales > Burkholderiaceae_C > Pseudorivibacter > Pseudorivibacter rhizosphaerae. The sequence goes on from NZ_SWAR01000029.1 coordinate 76,486, forward strand.
TCGAAGAACGGCGGCGTGACCGGGTTGGCCGCGGCATCGGGCAGCACGCGGGGCACGAAGCGGTCGCCCAATGCCTGCGCATAGGCGGCAAAGCGTTGCGCGGTGCAGTAGCGATCGCCGTCGAAGCGGTAGGCCAGTACGGTGAGGTCTTCACGCGCCAGGCGCTCTGCAACGGCCGCCAGCTCGTCCGGCGCGATCTCCAGCCCGGCCGGGTCGTCCAGCGGCAACGTCGGCTGCGACAGCACCGGGGCCAGCATGGCCGGCTCCAGCATCATCGCGAGCGCGAAGTTGCCGGTGAAGCACATGCCGATCGCGCCCACCCCCGGCCCGCCGCATTCGGCACGCGCGAGCCGCGCCAGTGCGCGCAGCCACTGGGTGACGGGACTCGAGGCATTGGCGCCGAAGGCGCGGAATTCAGCGCTCACGCAGGCGCGGCGGAACACTGCGATGCCCTCGTCGACCTGCGGCACGGCGCCGTCACGGCCGAACAGCGACGGCATGTAGACGGCGAAGCCCGCATCGCGCACCCAGCGTGCGAAGCGGGCCACCTGCGGGCTGATGCCCGGCATCTCCGTCATGACGATCACTGCCGGCCCCTGGCCGGCCACATGCACCCGCTTTTCGCGGCCGAGCAGCGAGATGACGCGCGGCTCGAAGTCGTCGAGCGGGTCGTCTTCATCGAGGTGGCGGCCGGGCATGGCGGGCTCCCTTGCGACATGGTGGAGATGTGCGGGCAGTCTAGTCCACTGCGTCAGTGAAATGGCACCCCCGTGAGTGCCTGCCAGGGGCGCAATCTAGGCGCGAAGCCGCCGATGTGGCAGGCCCCACATCAAGGCTTCGCAACAACGAGTGCGCCCCTG
>NZ_SWAR01000030.1 GCF_006386545.1 Methylibium rhizosphaerae
GTGCTCGTCCTCGTCCTCGGGCAGCAGCAGCTTGATGCCGATCCAGATCAGCAGGGCCGCGCCCACCAGCTTGAGGAAGGAGATCTTCAGCAGCGTGAGCGCGAAGAAGATCAGGACCACCCGCAGCACGATGGCGCCGGCGGTGCCCCACAGGATGCCCTGCGTGCGCTGCTTGGCGGGCAGCTTGCGGCAGGCCAGCGCGATGACCACCGCGTTGTCGCCACCCAGCAGGATGTCGATCATGATGATCTGGCCGACCGCGATCCAGAACTCGGCCGTCATGAACTGCTCCATGGCAGTGTCCTCGCTTGAATGAAAAGCCGGCGTGGCGCCGGCAGGGGTTGTATCTCGAATCCCGCTGGAGTTTAGGCGGGCTTTGCGGCTGCTCCGGTGCGTAGGACTACGCACGCCGGACAAACACAAAGCCGCCCGGCGGGCGGCTTTGTGATCGGGGCGGATGCCGTACCGCTCAGGCGCCGATGGCCTTCTTCAGCAGCTTGCCCATCTCGGACGGATTGCGCGTCACCGTGAAGCCGCACTCCTCCATGATGGCGAGCTTGGCATCGGCCGTGTCGGCGCCGCCGGAGATCAGCGCGCCGGCATGGCCCATGCGCTTGCCCGGGGGGGCGGTGACGCCGGCGATGAAGCCGACGATGGGCTTCTTCATGTTGGCCTTGCACCAGCGGGCGGCTTCGGCTTCGTCGGGGCCGCCGATCTCGCCGATCATGATGACCGCGTCGGTCTCGGGGTCGTCGTTGAACATCTGCATCACGTCGATGTGCTTCAACCCGTTGATCGGGTCGCCGCCGATGCCCACGGCGCTCGACTGGCCCAGGCCCAGCTCGGTGAGCTGCGCCACGGCTTCATAGGTCAGCGTGCCGGAGCGCGAAACCACGCCGATGCGGCCCTTGCGGTGGATGTGGCCGGGCATGATGCCGATCTTGATCTCGTCGGGCGTGATGAGGCCGGGGCAGTTGGGGCCCAGCAGCAGCGTCTTCTTGCCGCCCTTGGCTTCCTTGACCTTCATCTTGTTGCGCACTTCGAGCATGTCGCGGATGGGGATGCCTTCGGTGATGCACACCACCAGGTCGAGGTCGGCCTCGACCGCTTCCCAGATGGCAGCCGCGGCGCCCGCGGGCGGCACGTAGATCACCGAGACCCCGGCGCCGGTCTGGGCCTTGGCTTCCTGCACCGTCGCGTAGATGGGGATGTCGGAGAACTTCTCGCCGGCCTTCTTGGGGTTCACGCCGGCAACGAAGGCGGCCTTGCCGTTGGCATAGGCCTGGCAGCCCAGGGTGTGGAACTGGCCGGTCTTGCCGGTGATGCCCTGGGTGATGACCTTGGTGTCCTTGTTGATCAGGATGCTCATGTTCGTTCTTCCTTCAGGGCATTACTTGGCAGCAGCGACGACCTTCTGGGCCGCTTCTGCCATGGTGTCGGCGGAGATGATGGGCAGGCCGGACTCGGCGAGCATCTTCTTGCCCAGGTCCTCGTTGGTGCCCTTCATGCGCACCACCAGCGGCACCTTCAGGTTCACCGCCTTGCAGGCGGTGATCACGCCCTCGGCGATGGTGTCGCAGCGCATGATGCCGCCGAAGATGTTGACCAGGATCGCCTTGACGTTGTGGCTCTTCAGCATGATCTTGAAGGCCTCGGTGACCTTCTCGGCCGTTGCGCCGCCGCCCACGTCCAGGAAGTTGGCCGGCTCGCCGCCGAACAGCTTGATGGTGTCCATGGTGGCCATCGCGAGGCCGGCGCCGTTGACCAGGCAGCCGATGTTGCCGTCGAGCTGGATGTAGGCCAGGTCGAACTTGGAGGCTTCGATTTCAGCCGGGTCTTCCTCGTCGAGGTCGCGGTAGGCCACGATCTCGGGGTGGCGGAACAGCGCGTTGGAGTCGAAGTTGAACTTCGCGTCCAGCGCCTTGATGTTGCCGTTGCCTTCGAGGATCAGCGGGTTGATCTCGGCCAGTGAAGCGTCGGTGTCCATGTAGCACTGGTAGAGCTTCTTGAACACGTCGATGGCCTGGGCCTGCGAGGCGGCGGGCACGCCGATGCCGTCGGCCAGCTGCTTGCCCTGGGCGTCGGTCAGGCCTGCGGCCGGATCGACGAACACCTTGATGATCTTCTCGGGCGTGGCATGGGCCACTTCCTCGATGTCCATGCCGCCTTCGGAGCTGGCCATGATGGCCACCTTCTGCGTGCCGCGGTCGGTGACGGCAGCGACGTAGTACTCCTTCTTGATGTCGGCGCCTTCCTCGATCAGCAGGCGGCGCACCTTCTGGCCCTCGGGGCCGGTCTGGTGGGTCTTCAGCTGCATGCCGAGGATCTCGCCCGACAGCTTCTTCACGTCGTCGATGGAGCGGGCCAGCTTGACGCCGCCGCCCTTGCCACGGCCGCCTGCGTGGATCTGCGCCTTGACGACCCACACCGGGCCGCCCAGCTTCTGCGCGGCTTCGACCGCTTCCTGCACGGTGAAGGCGGCATGGCCGCGCGGCACCGGCACGCCGAACTGGCGCAGGATTTCCTTGCCTTGGTACTCGTGGATCTTCATGGTGTGACTCTTCCGAGGTTCAAAAAACGGGTACTGCTTGTTGTGATGAGGGTGATCAGCGCTTCGTCGCGGCGGCCACCGCCCGGGGGCGGTACCAGCGCGGATAGTAGGTGCGCACGGCCGGGCCGTCGCTGCGCAAGGCGTGGCAACGGTCGATCTGGAACGGCTGGGTCGCGGCTTCGGCCTGGCCGCCTTCCTGGGTGTTGAGCACTTCGCCGGCAAACGCCTGGATCACGGCAGTCGGCAGTACTTGCGCCATCTCGGTCAGGTGGGTGCAACCGAGCACGCCGCCGAGCCGCTCTTTCACGGCCTGGCGAAAACCTTTGAGCAGGTTGAGGCCGGCCAGGCGGGCGTAGGCATCGCCGTACGCATCGCAGTGACCGGGATAGGGCACCCAGCTGGACTCGGCGCCTGCCTCGAGGATGTCGAGCTTTTCGTCGACTACCAGCCGCAGCAGCAGGTCGTGCACCGGCGTGCCGGCCGGGCGCATGCCGGTGGCCAGCGGCCAGTCGCGGGTCTTGATGTCGGAAAGCCTTGCATCGACCTCCCAAAGGCCGTTGCCACGCGCAAAGACTTGGACGTCGATGCTGCGTCGATGCTTCAACTGACGCTGGGGCGCGGCGGTGGGCAGGGCCATCGGTCTGACGCGGGCGGGTACTACGGTGGGGGCGGAGCCGGGCCCGGGTGCCCCGGGTGGCGAACGGCGCACTTTAGCATGGTGCGACGCACCAAAAACGCTCGGTACTACGGCGCACTACAAGCGCGCAGCGGCGCCGGGCGCGGATGGCGCCTGCGACTCAGTCACCGTCGGCGCCGCGCACCACGCGGCGGATCACCTCGGAGGAGAAGCCGCGGGCCGTGAGAAAGCGCACCTGGCGTGCGCGCTCGGCGGCGTCAGCCGCCGGCTCGCCGCCGAAGCGGCGCTGCCAGACGGCGCGCGCGCGTTCTAGCTCGGTGCCGCGCAGCGCCTCGACCGCCTGCGCCACCGCGTCGGCCGGCAGCTTGTGCTGCTGCAGTTCCTGGCGCAGGCGCGCGGTGCCTAAACGCGCGGCGCGCCGGTGCAGCAGCGATTCGACGAACCGCTCGGCCGACAGCAGCCCGCGGGCCTCGAGCTCGTCGAGCACGCGCTCCACCTCGGCCGGCTCCTCGGCATGCGGGGCGAGCTTGCGCAGGAGTTCGGCGCGCGAGTGTTCGCGCGCCGCGAGGTACTTGAGCGCCCGCCCTTTCAGCGACAGCTTGGGCGCGGGCACGGCGGGCTTATTCCTCGCCGTCTTCGGCCGCGGCGGCCGGGGGCAGCAGCGTGATGCCGATGGACTCGCGGATCTTGTTCTCGATCTCGCGGGCGATGTCGGGGTTCTCGCGCAGGAACTCGCGCGCGTTGTCCTTGCCCTGGCCGATCTTTTCGCCGTTGTAGGCGTACCAGGCGCCCGACTTCTCGACGATCTTGGCGGTCACACCCATGTCGACGATCTCGCCTTCGCGGCTCACGCCCTCGCCGAAGAGGATGTCGAACTCGGCCGTCTTGAACGGGGGCGACACCTTGTTCTTGACCACCTTGACCTTGGTCTCGTTGCCGATGACCTCTTCACCCTTCTTGATGCTGCCGATGCGGCGAATGTCCAGGCGCACCGAGGCGTAGAACTTCAGCGCATTGCCGCCGGTGGTGGTTTCGGGGCTGCCGAACATCACGCCGATCTTCATGCGGATCTGGTTGATGAAGATCACCGTGCAGTTGGTCTTCTTGATGGTGGCGGTGAGCTTGCGCAGCGCCTGGCTCATGAGGCGCGCCTGCAGGCCGGGCAGGGCGTCGCCCATCTCGCCTTCGAGTTCGGCCTTGGGGGTGAGCGCTGCCACCGAGTCGACCACGATGAGGTCCACCGAGCCCGAGCGCACCAGCGCATCGACGATCTCGAGCGCCTGTTCGCCGGTGTCGGGCTGGGAGATCAGCAGCTCCTGCAGGTTCACGCCGAGCTTGCTGGCGTACTGCACGTCGAGGGCGTGTTCGGCGTCGATGAAGGCGCAGGTGCCGGCCAGCTTCTGCATCTCGGCGATCACCTGCAGCGTGAGCGTCGTCTTGCCCGACGACTCCGGCCCGTAGATCTCGATCACGCGGCCGCGCGGCAGGCCGCCGACGCCCAGCGCGATGTCCAGCCCGAGCGAACCGGTGGAGACGACCTGGATGTCCTCGATCTTTTCGCCTTCACCCAGCCGCATGATCGAGCCCTTGCCGAACTGCTTTTCGATCTGGGCCAGGGCGGCCTGCAAGGCCTTGGCTTTTTCGGTGTTCAGTGCCTTGACGGGTGCGTCCACGGAAATCTCCTTGGTTTTCATGACTTGATGCTGGAATCGAGCGCCTGTCTTTAACGACAGGCTGGATGGATGCACAGGATGTTAGTGGCGAGTACTGGGGCTCGCAAACGTTTTTTGGTCAGTTTGCCTTACCATCTGGCGATGCCGAAAAGCGCTCCCGCCGACCCCTCCTGGCGCCAGACCCACCTGGGCCGCCTGCTCGGCCATGCCATGCGCCGCTTCGACGAACGGGTCCTGGAACTGATGGCGCGCAACATCGACGTCCCGCTCGCGTTGTCGAATCTGGCGGCGCGGGCCCAGGTCAGCGCCGCGCACGTCCACATCACCCGCCACCTCGCGCCCGAAGGATCCCGCCTCACCGACCTCGCCCAGCAGGCCGGCATGAGCAAGCAGGCCATGGGCGACCTGGTGGACCAGTGCGAGGCCTGGGGCCTGGTCACCCGCGAGGCCGACACGCGCGACCGGCGCGCGCGCTGGGTCCGCTTCACGCCCACCGGGCTGCTGTGGCTGGAGGCCTTTCGCCAGGCGGTGGCGCAGGCTGAAGCCGAGTTCCGCCAGGAGGTTGGGGCGGAAGTGGCCACCGTGGTCACCCTCGGGCTGGAGGCCTATGCCGGCGGCGGCTGAGATGCCTCGCCATGCTGAATGCCCGCAGCGGGTTGCCGACCCGCCTCAATAGAATCGTTCGAAACGTAGGAGACACGCCATGCGCATCCTGATCGCCGAAGATGATCAAGTGCTGGCAGACGGATTGCTGCGCACCCTGCGCAACTCTGGCTATGCCGCCGACGCCGTGGGCAGCGGCACCGAAGCCGATGCCGCCCTGGCGTCGCAGGAATTCGATCTCGTGATCCTGGACCTGGGCCTGCCGCGCCTGCACGGGCTCGAGGTGCTGAAGAAGCTGCGTGCGCGCGGCAGCGCCACGCCGGTGCTGATCCTCACCGCGGCCGACAGCGTCGAGCAGCGTGTGAAGGGCCTGGACCTCGGTGCCGACGACTACATGGCCAAGCCGTTTTCGCTGCAGGAGCTCGAAGCGCGCGTGCGCGCGCTCACCCGCCGCGGGCTGGGCACCGCCTCGTCGCTGCTCAAGCACGGGCCGCTGACCTTCGACGCGACCGGCCGCGTGGCCTACATCAACGACCAGATGATCGAGCTGTCCGCGCGCGAGCTGAGCCTGCTGGAGGTGCTGCTGCAGCGGGCCGGCCGGCTGGTGAGCAAGGACCAGCTGGTCGAGCGGCTGTGCGAATGGGGCGAGGAGGTGAGCAACAACGCCATCGAGGTCTACATCCACCGCCTGCGCAAGAAGATCGAGCAGGGCCCCATCCGCATCGCCACCGTACGCGGCCTGGGCTACTGCCTCGAAAAGATCCCGGGGTAGATTGGCCCACCTCCGCAGCGCCCCGGGCGCAACACCCTTCGCGGGGCCACCGCCAGCATGACCAGCCCACCCCGCGAACAGCGCTCCCTCTTCGGCGAGATCCTCGACTGGATGCTCGCGCCGCTGCTGCTGCTGTGGCCGATGAGCGTGGCACTCACCTGGCTGGTGGCGCAGAACATCGCCAACCGCCCCTATGACCGCGCGCTCGGCGAAACCGCCCGCGTGCTGGCGCAGCAGGTGCTGCCGCCGGCGCAGGACGCGCCGGCGCGCCTGCGCTTCCAGCTATCCACCCCCGCCGCCGACCTGCTGCGCGCCGACGAGGCCGACGAGGTGTACTACCAGGTGCTGGGCACCCGCGGCGAATTCGTCAGCGGCGACCGCGACATCCCGGTGCCGCCCGAAGACGAAAAGCCGGTCGTCGGCGAGATCCGCTTCCGCGACGAGTTCGTCCACGGCGAGCCGGTGCGGGTGGCCTACCTGTGGCTCGACGGACCTCCAGTGGCGCAGGCCACCGCAAGCCGGGACGCTGCGGCCCGGCCGCTGGTGCAGGTGGCCGAAACGCTGGGCAAGCGCTCCAAGCTCGCCACCGAGATCATCAAGGGCGTGATCCTGCCGCAGTTCGTGATCCTGCCGATCGCGGTGCTGCTGGTGTGGCTGGCGCTGGCGCGCGGCATCTCGCCGCTCAACGAGCTGCAGCAGCGCATCCGCGCCCGCGCGGCCGACGATCTTTCGCCGATCGACGAACGCGAGGCGCCCGAGGAAGTGGCGCCGCTGGTGCGCGGCATCAACGACCTGCTGGGCCGGCTCGACCGTTCGATCAGCACGCAAAAGCGCTTCCTGGCCGACGCGGCCCACCAGATGAAGACCCCGCTCGCCGGCCTGCGCATGCAGGCCGAGCTGGCGCAGCGCGAGATCGAAGCCGGCACCGCCGACCCGCACCACCTGGCCGCCTCGCTGCAGCAGATCGCCCGCAGCAGCCAGCGCGCGGCGCGCATGGTCAACCAGCTGCTGGCCATGGCCCGCACCGAAGACGCCAGCCAGCGCCTGCAGCTCGAGCCGCTGTGCCTGGCGTCGCTGGCCACCGAGACGGTGCGCGACTTCGTGCCGCGCGCGATGGACAAGCGCATCGACCTCGGGTACGAAGGCCCCGACCCCGGCTCGGCCATGGTGATGGGCCAGCCCATCCTGCTGCGCGAGCTGCTCGGCAACCTGGTGGACAACGCACTGCAGTACACGCCCGCCGGCGGCACGGTCACGGTGCGTGTGGTCAGCGACCCCTTCGGGCAGGTGGTGGTGCTGCAGGTCGAGGACTCCGGCCCCGGCATCCCGCCCGCAGAGCGAGACCTGGTGTTCCAGCCGTTCTACCGGGCGCTGGGCACCAACGTCGACGGCTCCGGCCTCGGACTCGCCATCGTGAGCGAGATCGCACGCCGCCACGGTGCCGAGCTGACCCTCGAAGACGCGCGCGGGCCGGGCACCAATGCCCCTGCCGGAGCCGGCGCGCATGACGGCGGCCCGGGCGCCCGCTTCACGCTGCGCTTTGCCGCGCTGGTGCAGCACGCAGACAGCTCGCCCCCGCCCGCCGGCGACACCCACGAAGTACACCCTTGAGCACGCGATGGACGAACACACACCCCACTCCAAGGACAAGGCACCCGCGCGCCGGCGCTTCGACCTGGCCCTGCAAGGGGGCGGCTCGCACGGCGCCTTCACCTGGGGCGTGCTCGACCGCCTGCTCGAAGACGAAGAACTCGAGATCGGCGGCATCTCGGGCACCAGCGCCGGCGCGCTCAATGCAGCGGTCCTGGCCACCGGCTTCGCCCGCGGCGGGCGCGAGGGCGCGCGTGAGGCGCTGGCGGCGTTCTGGAAGGACGTGAGCCACAGCAGCCAGGTCTTCTCGCCGTTTTCGGTGAGCCAGGCGGGCGCCACCGGCAACCACTTCAACTTCGACCAGCTGCCGAGCTACCAGTGGCTGTCGAGCTTCTTCCGGGCCTTCAGCCCTTATGAGTTCAACCCGCTGAACCTCAATCCACTGCGCGATGTGGTGCAGCGGCACGTGGTCGAGCGCGACCTGCAACGCTGCGACATCCCGCTGTTCATCACCGCCACCTCGGTGCGCACCGGCCAGGCGCGGGTGTTCACCAAGCGCGAGCTGGGCGTCGATGCCCTGCTGGCATCGGCCTGCCTGCCGTTCATCTTCCAGGCCGTCGAAGTGGACGGCGAGCCGTACTGGGACGGCGGCTACACCGGCAACCCGGCGATCTACCCGCTCATCTACAACACCGAGGCGATGGACATCATGCTGGTGAAGATCAACCCGCTGTCACGCGAGGCGCTGCCCACGCGGGCAGTGGAGATCATCGACCGGTTGAGCGAGATCACCTTCAATGCCAGCCTCGTGGCCGAGATGCGCGCGATCGCCTTCGTGTCGCGGCTGGTGCGCGAGGGAACGCTGCAGGCTGGGCGCTACAAGGACCTGCGGCTGCACATGGTGGCCGACGATGACGGGCTCGCACCCTACAACGCCTCGAGCAAGTTCAACACCGACTGGACCTTCCTGCAGCAGCTGTTCGAGCTGGGCCGCAAGGCGGCGACGCACTGGCTGCGCTACCACCGGCAGGACCTCGGCGTGCGAGGCAGCCTGGACATCGAGAAGGTCTTCCTGGCGCGGCACACGCTGGGGCGCATGCCGCCTGCGCCGCGGCCTGCGAACCACAACGGCGGCTGACGGCGGAGCGCCTCAGCGGCGCGCGGGCGCTGGCACCGGCACCGGCACGAAGCCTTCGGCCACTCGCTCCGTCTCGCCGAACAAGCCCAGACGCAGGCCTGGTGACTCAGGTCGCAGCTTGCGCGGCAAGCGACGACCCATCTCGATCTGCAGCAATGCCGGGCCTGGCGAGGCCATCAGGGCCAGCAGGGCCTGCGGCAGCGTCGCCGGGTCATCCGCGCGAGCGGCGCTCCAGCGGCAGGCTTCGGCCAGCGCACGCGTGTCGATACCTCCCGGCTCGGTGTTCACGCACACCAGCTTGAGCGGCCAGCCTGTGGCGGCGAGCGCCGGCAATTCGCCCGCCAGGGCCAGCAGCGAGCGCTCGTCGGTCAGGCACAGCAGCGGGTCGAGAGGCGCCTTGGCGGCAGCGAGGGCGCCCACCGCGGCCATCACGGCCTGCCCGGGCATTTCGCTGGAAGGCCCGGTCGCCAGCCACTGGCCTGGCCGCAAGAAACGCAGGTGTGCCGCGAGCCAGTTCGTATGACGGCTGGCGTCCATGGAGATCACGACTTCACTGGCGATGCTCCCGAGCGCTTGCGCCAGCACCGACCGCGTGATGCGGCCTTCCGGCTGGTCAGCCACGGTCTCGCTGGCCGCACGGACGTCGGCCAGCTGCGCCCACCAGCCATCCAGCCGCGAGCCATCGATGCCGGCCTCGCTTGCCAGTTCCACGAGGCGCTCCAGCACTGCGCCGCAGTCGCCGACCACCGGCACGTCGGCGCGCACCACCCTGTTGATGCTCACCGGGTCGATGTCCACGTGCACCACATGGCGGGTGGTCGTGCCCACCACCGCTGGCGCCGGCAGGCTCTCCTCGAAGCGCGCTCCCAGCACGATCACCAGGTCTGCATGACGCATTGCGGCGTTGGCCACGGCATCGCCGAAGGGGCCCAGCAGACCCAGCCGGTGCCTGTCGTCCGTGGGTAGCGCATCGAGCGCTCCCCAGGTCAGCACGCACGGGATGCGGGTCAGGTTTGCCAGCGACTGCAGTGCCGCGCAGGCCGCCGGGCCGGAACGCACCACGCCGCTGCCGCAATAGAGCAGGGGCCGCCTGCTGCCTTCCACCAGCTTGAGAATGCGCTCCAGCTGCTTGCGCGGCGCCTGCCCGGCAGGGCCAGGCTCCGCATGCCCGTCTTGCGGCTCCCTTTGTGCCGGGGCAGCCTCGGCCAGCGCTTCCGGCGTCACGGCCAGCACCACCGGCCCCCTGCGGCCGGCCATCGCGATGGCCGCCGCGCGGCGCAAACGTGATTCGATCTCGCCTGCATGCAAAGCCCGTCCTGCCCATTTGGTGGCCGGCATGGACAGGCCCATCACATCCCATTCGGTACACGCGCCCGGGCCCACGAAGGCCTGTGGCGTGTCGACGCAAACGCACACGATCGGCACGCAGTCCAGCAGCGCCGTGGCCAGTGCCGGCACCGCGCGCGCAAAGGAGGCGCCGGGGCCGAGCACGACCGCGGCTGCGCGACCGGTGCGACGCGCATAGCCACTGGCCGCATGCACGGCCGCAGCCTCGCCCGACAGGCGCGTACTTCGCAGCCCGCCCGCAGACTCGGCGGCCTGTTCGAGCCCGCGCGTCGGTTCAGAGCGTTCGGCCAGGAAAACCGCCTCGATACCCGCGTGGCGCAAGGCCAGGGCCGCGGCGTCTGCACCACTGTGGGCAGGATGGGTTGGCAGGTGGCCAGGGATGGGTCTCATCGTTCGATATGGTGTATGAAAACTTCAGCCCGCGGCCATGCTTTCAAGGCAAGGGGCAATGCGCCTGAGGCATTACCCTGGGCCAGCCCAGGAAGAGCACTGTAACCAGAAAGACTCCGTGCGCCCCACACCGCCGGGACGCGCCTGCGGTACAAAGCGCCGCGCGCGAGCGCCCGTTACGCCGCCTCCGTGAGGCATCACCCTCCCAAGATCCGCCATCACCGTGCGCATTTCTGAATCGTCGCCCGCACCACGGCCCGCCCTGTTCGGCATCGCGTGGCCCATTTTTGCCGAGTTCCTGCTCGGCATGACCGTGGGCGCCGTCGGCCTGTGGCTGGCCGCGCGAGATTCCGACACGGCGGCCGGCGCATTTTCGCTGGCGAACCACCTGATGGCGGCACTGTTCATCCTGTTCCGCGTGGTGGGCATCGGCGTGAGCGTGGTCATCACCCAGAACCTGGGCGCCGGCCGGCGCGACGAGGCCGATGCGGTGGCACGGGCCGGCTTGGGCGCCAGCACCTGGATGGGGCTCGGGGTGGCGCTCGTCACGGTGGTGGCAGCCGAGCCGCTGCTGAAGCTCATGAGCGCGCCGCCCGAGGTGCTGCCGCTGGCCACGCCCTTCCTGCAGGTGCTGGCGGTGGCGCTGGCGCTCGACGCCTACAACGCCAGCATGGCGAGCGTGATGCGCGCCCATCTGCACGGCCGCGACACGCTGTTCGTGATGGTCGGCATGCATGCCGTGCACCTGCTGCTGGCCGCGCCGCTGATGCGCGGCAGCGGGCCGTTGCCGGCGCTGGGGCTGATCGGCTTTGCGGTGGCGCTGGCTGCCAGCCGCGCGGCCGGCCTGGCGATGCACCTGTGGCTGTGGAGGCTGCGGTTGAACCTGACGCCGCAGCGCGCCGACTGGTGGCGGCTGCCGGCGCGCCAGATCAATGCGGTGCTGCACATCGGCCTGCCCGGCGCGGCCGAGAACATCGCCTACCGGGTGGCCTTCATGGTGAGCGTGGCGGTGGCAGCCAGGATGGGCGCCGGTGCGCTCGCCACGCAGTCGTATGCGCTGCAGGTCATGTACTACGTGCTGCTGTTCGGCCTGGCCACCGGCTTCGCCAGCGAGATCCTGGTGGGCCACATGATCGGCGCCGGCCGCCTGCACGAGGCACACCGCCTGGTGCGCCGAAACCTGGCCTGGGGACTGGGCGTCTCCACCACGATGGCGCTGCTGGCGGCGCTGGCGGCGCCCTGGGTGCTGCGCCTGTTCACGCAGGACGAAGCCATCATCGACGCGGCCACCGCGCTGCTGTGGATCACCGTGCTGCTGGAGCCCGGGCGAACCTTCAACCTGGTGGTCATCAACGCCCTGCGGGCCACCGGCGACGCCCGCTTCCCGGTCGCGGCAGGCGCCGTCTCGATGGCGCTGGTGCTGGCCGGCGGCAGCTGGCTGCTGGGCGCGACCCTCGGACTGGGGCTGGTGGGCGTGTGGATCGCCTACACCGCCGACGAATGGCTGCGCGGCCTGCTGATGTGGTGGCGCTGGGAGCGCCACGGCTGGGTCCGCCACGCCCGCGCCACCCACCGCAAGCTGCGCGCCGCACGCCAAGGCACCTGAACGCTGAACGCTGAACGCAGGATCAAGAGAAGAGGCGAGAGGCGCGACGGCGAGGCCGGAGCGCCGACCCAAGTGGCCCCCAAGATCCGGCTCCGCCGGTCCAGAGGGGGCCGCCCCCTCGAGGGGGCGCGCGAAGCGCGTAGGGGGTGGGCTAAGACTGCATCAACCGCCGGCTCTTGGCGATGGACATGAGGATGCCCAGCCCGAGCCCGAGCGTCACCATGGCCGTGCCGCCGTAGCTCACGAACGGCAGCGGCACGCCCACCACCGGCAGGATGCCGCTCACCATGCCCATGTTGACGAAGGCGTAGGTGAAGAAGCTCAGCGTGATGGCGCCCGCCATCAGCCGGGCGAACAGCGTGGGTGCCTCGGCCGCGATCATCAGGCCGCGGAAGATCAGGAACACGAAGCCCAGCACGAGGCCGATGCAGCCGATCAGGCCGAATTCTTCGGAGTAGGCGGCGAAGATGAAGTCGGTGGTGCGCTCGGGAATGAACTCCAGGTGGGTCTGCGTGCCCTTCATGAAGCCCTTGCCGGTGAGCCCGCCCGAGCCGATGGCGATCATGCCCTGGATGATGTGGAACCCCTTGCCCAGCGGGTCCTGCGTCGGGTCGAGCAGCGTGCACACCCGGTGCTTCTGGTATTCGCGCAGGAAGGGCCACTGCAAGTCAGGCTGACAGATGGTCGACTCGCTGGCAATCAGCGCGATGATGCCGGCCGCGCCCAACACCATCACCGGCAGGATCAGCTTCCAGCTGAGACCTGCGAAGAAGATCACGTACACCCCGGTGGACAGCACGAGGATCGCGGTGCCGAGGTCGGGCTGCTTGGCGATCAGGCCCACCGGCACCGCCAGCAGGGCGCCCGCCATCAGGAAGTCGGGCGTGCGCAGCTGGCCTTCGCGGCGCTGGAACCACCAGGCCAGCATCAGGGGCACGGCGATCTTCAGCATCTCGCTGGGCTGGATCACCACCCCCACGTTGAGCCAGCGGGTCGCGCCCTTCTTGGTGATGCCGAACAGCTCCACCGCGATCAGCAGGGCCACGCCGAGCACATAGAGCGGCACGGCCAGCGACATCAGCCGCTGCGGCGGCACCTGCGCCACGACGAACAGGATCGCGGCCGCCAGCAGCATGTTGCGGCCGTGGTCGACGAATCGCGTGCCGTGGTCGAAGCCGGCGGAATACATGGTCAGCATGCCGGCCGCCGCCAGCAGCAGGATGGCGAACACCAGCGGCCCGTCGAAGCCGATGAACACCGGCCGGATGCGCTGCCACAGCGAGGGCTTCTCGAAGGAGACGTTCATCGCGACGCTCCCGCCGACACCGGAACCACCTGCCGCGCCGGCACAGCCGAGGCGCTCGGCTGGGGTGCCGATGCCGCTGCTGCGGCAAGGGCCGCTGCCCCCGGCGGGCCGTTTTCCGGCATCGCCGCCGGCGCCCCCGGCAGCGGCACGTCCACCGCCTGCCGCGGCTTGCCCAGCGGCGCGCCGGCCTGGCCGACGCGGGCGGCCGCAATGTCCTCGACGCTCGGGTACAGGCCCATCAGCAGGTAGTCGAGCACGCGCCGCGCGATCGGCGCCGCGGCCTCGGCGCCGAACCCGGAGTTCTCGACGATCACCGCCAGTGCCACCTGCGGGTTGTCGACCGGCGCGAAGGCGGTGTAAAGCGAATGGTCGCGCAGGTATTCGCCCATGCGTTCCTTGTTGTACTTCTCGTTCTGCCGTATGCCCACCGCCTGCGCCGTGCCCGTCTTGCCGCCGCTCTTGTAGCCCGCGCCCATGAACACGCGGGTCGACGTGCCTTCCTGCGTGACGCCATGCAGCGCATTGCGGATCAGCTCGACGTGTTCCGGCTTGAGCGCCAGCGGTTCCAGCGCTTCCGACGAGATCTGCCGCCGCTCGTGCGTGAGCACGTCCTCGATCTCGCGCACCAGGCGCGGCTGGAATCGCTGGCCGCCCGACACCAGCGTGGCCGTCGCGCTGGCCAGCTGCAGCATGGTGAAGTTGTTGTAGCCCTGCCCGATGCCCAGCGAGATGGTTTCCCCGGCGTACCACTTCTGCTGTTCCGGGCGCTTGTACTTCTTGCGCTTCCACTCGGTGGACGGCAGGTCGCCGGTCACCTCGCCCTTCAGGTCGATGCCGGTGAGGCGACCGAAGCCGAACGGCATGAGCTGCTCGTGCATCAGGTCGACGCCCATCTCGTTGGCCAGCGAGTAGTAGTAGACGTTGCTCGACTTCACGATCGAGCGGTACATGTCGACCATGCCCAGGCCGCCGTCACCGTGGCTGCGGAACCGGTGGTTGCCGAACATGAAGGTGCCGTTGTCCAGGATGGCCTGGTGTGCCGAGCGCTTGCCGCTGTTGAGCGCGGCCATCGCCATGAAGGGCTTGAAGGTCGAGCCCGGCGGATAGGTGCCGCGCAGCGCGCGGTTGAGCAGCGGCTTGTCGATCGATTCGTTGAGCTCCTTCCAGCTCTCGTTGTCGATGCCGTCGACGAACAGGTTGGGGTCGAACGTCGGCTTGCTGACGAAGGCCAGCACCTCGCCGTTGCGCGGGTCGATCGCCACCAGCGCGCCGCGGCGGTCGCCGAACAGCTCCTCGATCAGCGCCTGCAGCTTGATGTCGATGGACAGGCGCACCGTGTTGCCCGGAGTGGCCGGGTTGGACTTCAGCCGGCGCACCGCCCGCCCGCCGGCGCTGGTCTCGACCTCCTCGAAGCCGGTGATGCCGTGCAGCTCGCTTTCGTAGTTCTGCTCGATGCCCAGCTTGCCGATGTAGTCGGTGCCGCGGTAGTTGGCCGCGTCCTCCGAGTCCTCGATGGCTTCCTTTTCCTTCTGGTTGATGCGCCCGATGTAGCCCAGCACGTGGCTGGCGAGCTGGCCGTAGGGGTAGTTGCGGAACAGCCGGGCCTTGATGTCCACGCCGGGGAAGCGGAAGCGCTGAGCGGTGAAGCGAGCCACCTCCTCGTCGGTGAGCTTGGTGCGGATGGGCAGCGACTCGAAGCCCTTGCTTTCGTCCATCAACCGCTTGAAGCGGCGGCGGTCGCGCGGCTGGATGTCGATGACCTCGGCCAGCTGATCGATCGTGGCGTCGAGGTCGGCATCGAGCTTGGCCGGCGTGATCTCGAGCGTGTAGGCCGAATAGTTGTTGGCCAGCACGACGCCTTGGCGGTCGACGATGAGCCCGCGGTTGGGCACGATGGGCACCACCGCGATGCGGTTGGCCTCGGCCTGGGTGGACAGCTCCTCGTGCTTGTAGATCTGCAGGAACACCAGCCGCGCCGCCAGCAAGCCGAAGCCGATGAGCACGAAGGCCGCCGCCGCGAACAACCGCAGGCGGAAGCGGCTCAGCTCCTGTTCGACGTTCTTGAGCTCGGTCATGGCTGGGTGGTGACCTGTGACTGGTGACGGATGACTCGTGAGCCCGCGTGGCCCGTGAATGATGTCCTCACCGGACACCGGTCACAAGTCGCGGGTCACGGCTTCAAAGTGGGCGGTTCTCGTCGGGGTCGGGTGGGCGGCGCTGCGGCGCCAGCAGCATCACCGACGCCACCGGCCACAGCAGGCTTTCGATGAACGGCGCGAACATCAGGTTCCACCCCGGGAAGCTGCCGCCTGCCAACAAGCGCACGATGAGCGACACCGCGTGCGCCGCGAAGAACAGCGGCAGGATCTGCACCGCCTGCGAGGGCACGGTGAACCACAGCAAGCGGCGATGGATGGTGATCGCGAAGTACGAAAGCAGCGTGTAGGCCAGCGCATGCTGGCCCAGCAGGGCACCCTCGTGGACGTCCATCAGCAGGCCGAACACGAAGGCCGCGCCCACGCCCACGCGGCGCGGCTGGTGCACGTTCCAGAACACCACCACCAGCGCCAGGAAGTCGGGCATGGCCGCGACCCGGCCGAGCGGGATGAGGTTGAGCGCCAGCGCGCCCAGCAGGGACGCCCACATGAACGCCGGGTTGACCGGCAGCAGCAGCTGGTCGGAGCCGCGGGGCATCATGGTTTGCGGGCTCCCTTGCGTGCGGCGGCAGGTGCCGATGCGGCGGCCTCGACAGGTGCCGGCCGCGGCGGCAGCTGGGCGCCCACCGGCTGCAGCACCTGCACATGGCGGGCGCCGTCGGGCACGGCGACGGGTGCCAGCACGATCTTGGCGAAGGCCGAGTCGGCGCGGCGGTCCACCTTCACCACCTTGGCGACCGGCAGCCCCGGCGGGTAGATGCCGTCCACCCCGGACGTGTTGAGAAGGTCGCCGGGCTGCACGTCGGCGTTGCCGGCCATGAAGCGCAGCTCCATGCCGCCGCCGATGGCGGTGCTGCCCGGGTCGCCGTAGGCGGCGCCGCGCCCTTGCGAGCGCACGTTGAGCACCGGGATGGCTGCGTCGCGGTCGGTGAGCAGCGTGACTTCGGAAGTGAGCGGGTAGACCCGCGTAACCTGGCCCAGCACGCCGGCTTCGTTGATGACCGGCGAGCCGCGCTCGACGCCCTGGGTGGCACCACGGTCGATGACCACCCTGCGGGTGTAGGGGTCGGCCGTGTCGTACAGCACCTCGGCCGTCTGCGACTGCACCGACAGGCGCGGCCGCAGGTCGAGCAAGGCGCGCAGGCGGGCGTTCTCCTGCTCCAGCTGTTCCATGCGGGTGACGCGCTCAGCCTGCTTGGCCAGCAGCTCCCGCGCTTGCGTTTCGCCCTGGCGCGCCGCCGAGAGTCCGGCCAGGTACTCGTGCCCGCCCTGGAACATCTTCACCGGCGCGAGCAGCGCCAGCTCCACCGGGTGCAGCACGGTGGCCACCACCGCACGCAGCGGCTGCGTCACCGCGAAGCGGGTGTCGGCCACCATCAGGAACAGGGCGAGCGCCGAAAAGAAGATGAGCCGCGTGAAGGCCGAGTAGCCCTGCTTGAAGAAGGGCGGCGGGGTGCGGTCGAGGGTACCGAGCGGCATGTCGTCTTTGAACTAGCGCGACACCACGAATCTTGAAGCACAGAAGCCGGCCACGTGGGTCGCAGCCGGCCTCCTGGTGCACATGGAATGGGCTTACTCGGAAGTGAAGATGGAGCCCAGACGCTCCATGCGCTCGAGCGCCATGCCGCAGCCGCGCACCACGCAGGTCAGCGGGTCTTCGGCCACCAGCACCGGCAGGCCGGTTTCCTCGGCCAGCAGTCGGTCGAGGTCGCGCAGCAACGCACCGCCGCCGGTGAGCATCATGCCGCGCTCGGCGATGTCGGCGCCCAGTTCGGGCGGCGTCTGCTCGAGCGCGTTCTTCACGCTGGAGACGATCTGGTTCAGCGGGTCGGTCAGCGCCTCGAGGATCTCGTTGCTGCTGATGGTGAAGCTGCGCGGCACGCCTTCGGACAGGTTGCGGCCCTTCACTTCCATCTCGCGGACTTCGCTGCCGGGGAAGGCCGAGCCGATTTCCTTCTTGATGGCCTCGGCGGTGGGTTCGCCGATCAGCATGCCGTAGTTGCGGCGGATGTAGTTGATGATGGCTTCGTCGAACTTGTCGCCGCCCACCCGGACAGAGCCCTTGTAGACCATGCCGCCCAGCGAGATGACGCCCACCTCGGTGGTGCCGCCGCCGATGTCGACCACCATCGAGCCGGACGCCTCGGACACCGGCAGCCCGGCGCCGATGGCCGCGGCCATGGGTTCCTCGATCAGGTAGACCTCCGAAGCGCCGGCGCCCAGCGCCGACTCGCGGATGGCGCGGCGCTCGACCTGGGTGGAGCCGCAGGGCACGCAGATGATGATCCGCGGGCTGGGCTTGAGCACCGAGCGCGGGTGGACCATCTTGATGAACTGCTTGAGCATCTGCTCGGTGACGGTGAAGTCGGCGATCACGCCGTCCTTCATGGGGCGGATGGCCTCGATGTTGCCCGGCACCTTGCCCAGCATGGCCTTGGCCTCGGCGCCGACCGCCTGGATGGTCTTCTTGCCGTTGGGCCCGCCTTCGTGCCGGATGGCCACCACGGAAGGCTCGTCGAGGACGATGCCCTTGCCGCGGACGTAGATCAGGGTGTTGGCGGTGCCGAGGTCGATCGCGAGATCGGTGGAGAAGTAGCGGCGCAGTGATCCGAACATGAATGGCGGCTCAGCAGTCCCATCGGGCCGTGGTAGGACACGACCCGCCGGAAAAATTGTTTGGGTTGTACGACCGTTGCGAAGCGCGAGAGATGCCGGCACTTGCGTGCCGATGCCAGAGGGAAGCGCCTACGCCGCGAGCCGTTGTGGATAACCGAAGATAATACCCCATGCCTCGTGCGCCAAGCCGCGGAAATACACGGCTTTCGGCCCGGTTCCACCAGAGATTCCCCATGGCCCTGACCCCTGAAGACGTGAGCCGCATCGCCTTGCTGGCGCGGCTCGAACTCACCCCCGGCGAACAGGCCGAGATGCTCGGCCAGCTCAACGGCTTTTTCGAGATCGTCGAGCAGATGCGAGCGGTGGACACCACCGGCGTCGCGCCGCTGTACACGCCCCTGTCGGCCGTGCAGGACGTGAGCCTGCGCCTGCGCGACGACGCGGTCACCGAGACCAACCAGCGCGAGGCCAGCCAGAAGAGCGCTCCGGCCGTCGAAGCGGGCCTCTTCCTCGTGCCGAAGGTGATCGAATGAGCGTCCGCCCCCTGCACCAGCTCAGCGTGGCCGAGGTCGGCCGCGGGCTCGCCGCCGGCGAGTTTTCGAGCGAGGAACTCACGTCACACCTGCTTGCACGTGTGGCCACCCATGAACAACTCGGCGCCTTCCTGCAGGTGGATGCCGCTTTGGCACAACAGCAGGCCCGCGCCGCCGACGAACGCCGGGCCCGCGGCGCGGCCCTCGGCGCGCTGGACGGCGTGCCGATCGCCCACAAGGACATCTACGTCACCACCGACTTCGCCAGCACCGCCGCCTCCAAGATGCTGGCCGGCTACCGCTCGCCCTTCGACGCCACGGTGGTGGCCAAGCTCAAGGCGGCCGGCACGGTGGCCCTGGGCAAGCTCAACTGCGACGAGTTCGCCATGGGCGGCAGCAACGAGAACTCGGCCTTCGGCCCGGCCCGCAACCCGTGGGATCCGTCGCGCATTCCCGGCGGCTCGTCGGGCGGCTCGGCGGTGGCCGTAGCCGCGCGGCTGGTGCCGGCGGCCACCGGTACCGACACCGGCGGCTCGGTGCGCCAGCCGGCCGCGCTGACCGGCGTCACCGGCATCAAGCCCACCTACGGCCGCTGCTCGCGTTTCGGCATGATCGCCTTCGCCTCCAGCCTCGACCAGGCCGGCCCGCTGGCCAGGACCGCCGAGGATTGCGCCCTGCTGCTGCAGGCGATGAGCGGCTTCGACGAACGCGACTCGACCAGCGCGCAGCAGCCGGTGCCCGACTTCGTGGCCGCGATCGGCACCACCCGCGAAGGCGCCAGTGCAGCCCAGCCGCTCAAGGGCCTGCGCATCGGCCTGCCGAAGGAGTTCTTCGGCGAAGGTGTGGCGGCCGACGTGAGCGGCGCGGTGCGCGCGGCCCTGGCCGAATACGAGAAGCTCGGCGCCACCCTGGTGGACGTGAGCCTGCCGCGCACCGAGCTGTCGATCCCCGTGTACTACATCATCGCGCCGGCCGAGGCGAGCTCGAACCTGTCGCGCTTCGACGGGGTGCGCTACGGCCACCGGGCCAGGCAGTACACCGATCTGCTCGACATGTACCGCAAGAGCCGCAGCGAAGGCTTCGGCCCCGAGGTGAAGCGCCGCATCATGATCGGCACCTACGTGCTCAGCCACGGCTACTACGACGCCTACTACCTGCAGGCGCAGAAGCTGCGCCGCATGATCGCCGACGACTTCCAGGCCTGCTTCAGCCAATGCGACCTGATCGCCGGCCCCGTGTCGCCCACGGTGGCCTGGAAGATCGGCGCCAAGAGCGACCCGGTGGCCAACTACCTGGCCGACATCTTCACGCTGCCCGGCAGCCTGGCCGGCCTGCCCGGCATGAGCGTGCCGGCGGGTTTCGGCGAAGGCGGGCTCCCGGTCGGCCTGCAGCTGATCGGCAACTACTGGCAGGAGGCGCAGCTGCTGCACGCGGCCCATGCCTTCCAGCAGGCCACCGACTTCCACCTCCGCGCGCCGGAGGGCTACTGAGATGGCAACACCCCAACTCGTGCGCGGCTACGAGGTCGTGATCGGCCTCGAAACGCATGCGCAACTGTCCACGCAGTCCAAGATCTTCTCCGGCTCGAGCACCCAGTTCGGCGCCGAGCCCAACACGCAGGCCAGCGTGGTCGACCTGGCCCTGCCGGGCACCCTGCCGGTGATGAACCGCGGCGCGGTCGAACGTGCCATCCGCTTCGGGCTGGCGGTGGGCGCCACGGTGGCGCCGCAGTCGATCTTCGCGCGCAAGAACTACTTCTACCCGGACCTGCCCAAGGGCTACCAGATCAGCCAGTACGAGGTGCCGGTGGTGCAGGGCGGCGTGGTGAAGTTCTTCGTCGGCGACGAGGAAAAGACGGTGCACCTGGTGCGCGCCCACCTCGAGGAAGACGCCGGCAAGTCGCTGCATGAAGACTTCCACGGCCAGAGCGGCATCGACCTCAACCGAGCCGGCACGCCGCTCCTGGAGATCGTGACCGAGCCGGACATGCGCTCGGCCAGGGAGGCCGTCGAGTACGCCAAGGCCCTGCATGCGCTGGTGGTGTGGCTGGGCATCTGCGACGGCAACATGCAGGAAGGCTCGTTCCGCTGCGATGCCAACGTGTCGGTGCGCAAGCCCGGCGCACCGCTGGGCACGCGCCGCGAGATCAAGAACCTGAACAGCTTCCGGTTCCTGCAGCAGGCGATCGATGCCGAGGTGCAGTGGCAGATCGAGCAGATCGAGGACGGCATGCCGATCCAGCAGGCCACGGTGCTGTTCGACCCGGACAGCGGCGAGACCCGCGCCATGCGCAGCAAGGAAGACGCGCACGACTACCGCTACTTCCCCGATCCCGACCTGCCGCCGCTCGTCATCGAGCCGGCCTGGGTGGAGCGGGTGAAGGGCGGGATGCCGGAGCTGCCGCGGGTGATGGCCGAGCGCTTCATGCGCGACGACGGCCTGCCGGCCTATGACGCGTCGATGATGACCCAGAGCCTCGCCTTCGCGCGCTACTACGAGGCCGCGCGGGATGCCTGCAGGAGCCCCAAGCTGGTGGCGAACTGGCTCATGGGCGAGGTGTCGCGCCGGCTCAATGCCGAGGAAAAGGGCATCGAGCACAGCCCGGTGGGCGCCGCGACGCTGGCCGCGCTGATCGGACGCATCGCCGACGGCACCGTCTCGAACAACGGCGCCAAGCAGGTGTTCGAGGCGCTGTGGTCGGGCGAGGGCACCGAGGTGGACGCCCTCATCGAGGCCAAGGGCCTGAAGACCATGAGCGACACCGGTGAGCTCGAGCGCATCCTCGACGAGGTGCTGGCGGCCAACCGGAAATCGGTGGACGAATTCCGCGCCGGCAAGGAAAAGGCCTTCAACGCGCTGGTGGGCCAGGCCATGAAGGCCACCAAGGGCAAGGCCAACCCGGCGCAGGTGAACGAGCTGCTGAAGAAGAAGCTCGGCTGAGCGGCGACGCCTTGACCGCCCCCACCATCGTTGCGGCCGGCGAGGTCGCGCCGCAGGCGCTGGCCGAGGCCTTCAACGCCAGCTTCGCCCACTATGTGGCCGGCACGATGACGCTCGACGTCCCCGGCCTGGCCGCCTTCCTCGCACGCCAGGGCGCCGATGCGGTCCTGTCGCGCGTGGCCGTGGACGCCGCCGGCCGGCCGCTGGGCTTCGTGTTCATCGGCCGGCGCCCGGAGCGCGACGGTCCGCGCTGCCGTGTCGGCGCCATGGGCCTGCTGCCCGAGACCCGCGGCAGCGGGCTGGCGCAAGCGCTGCTCGAGCGTGCGATCACCGAGGCCGGCGGCCGCGGCGACACCGCCATCGAGCTCGAAGTGTTCGCCCAGAACCCTCGCGCGCACCGCCTGTACCTCAGCTTCGGCTTTCAGGAGGTGATGCCGCTGCACGGGTACACCTGCGGCGCCTCGGCTGTCCGGCATGCCGAGGGGCCCGCGCCCGTTCCGGCCGTGCTGCCGCTGGCCGCGGCGGCCGACTGGCTGGCACGGCAGGTCACGGACATGCCCTTCCAGCAGTCGGCCCACCTGCTGCGCGCGCCCACCACCCGCGGCACCGCCTGGCAGGCCGGCACTGCGCTGCTGGTGTTCGACCTGCCACCGCAGGACGACAGCATGCTGGCCCTGCGTGTGGTGCACGAGGCGGACGCCGCCAGCGGCTCGCTGGCGGGTCTGGTGAGGCGGCTTGCCGCCGAGCACCCGCAGCGGCGCCTGCAGATGCCGGCCCTGCTCGCGCCTCAACTGGGCGGAGACGTGCTGGAACAGCTGGGCTTCGTGCGCCAGCCGCTGCACCAGTACCTGATGCGCCGGGCCTTGCACTGACGCAGCCGGGGCGGCGCTGCCCCGTTGGGCTCAGGGCTTGCGGGTGGCGGCGGCGCCGGCCCCCGGCAGCGCTTCGGCCATCGCCGAACCGAGCGAACCTGGCTGCGCGCCGGCCCACAGCTTCTTCAGGCGCTCCAGCTCCTGGTCGTAGAGCGCGGTGATGCGCACGACCTCGGCCTGCTGGTTCTGCACCAGCGTCTTCTGCGCCTCGGCCGTCACGTCGATGAACTCGAGCTGGGTCTTGAGCTTGGCCGGCAGTTGCTTGCCCTTGTAGAACTCGGCTTCGTTGAGCAGCGGCTTGCGCTCGGCCTCGATGGCCGCCAGGCGCTGCTCGGAGGCCTTGACCGCCTTGCGCACGTCGTCGAGGGCGGCTTCGCGCGCCCTGTTGTGCGCCGCCAGGTTGGGAAAGCGGTTGAGGAGGTTGCGGTCGCGGCGGATGGCGTCCTGGCGGGCGACGCGCTCGGCCGCCTTGCGGCGCTCGGCCTCCTCCACGGCAGCCCGCTCGTCGGCGGTCATCGAGGGCGGCAAGGTCTGGCGCTGGGAGCCGTCCTTGTTGAGCACCCGCTGCTCGCGGTCGAGGCATTCCAGGATGGGCCGGTCGGACGTGAGCTTGCGGCCACGCGCGTCGATACAGGTATAGATGGAGCCGGCCCCGCTATCGGGCGCCGCAAAGCACGCGGCGCCGCTCGACAGCAACAACAAAGCAGCAAATACGACGGTCCCAACGCGCATGGTTTCGTGGATTCTCAGACCCCGTATCGGTTCCTGTAAGCCTGAACTTTAGGGAGGTGTCGGGTCAGCTCGGGGTCCGACTGGGCGGCCAGATACTGCAGCAAGTCGGACAGGCTGGCAATCGAGACGACCGCAAGACCGAGTGAACGCTCAACGTGCTGCACAGCGGAATGGTTGGCTTCGGACCCGTCGGATTCCGTGGCTTTTTCCTGGCGGTCGAGGGCGATCGTCACGCCGCAGGGGGTGGCGCCGGCGGCGGTGATCATGGCGATCGACTCGCGCACCGAGGTGCCGGCCGAGATGACGTCGTCGATGATCAGCACCCGGCCCTTGACTGGCGCACCCACCAGGGTGCCGCCTTCGCCGTGGTCCTTGGCTTCCTTGCGGTTGTAGGCATACGGCACGTTCTTGCCCAGCCGCGCCAGCTCGATGGCCACCGCCGCGGCCAGGGTGATGCCCTTGTAGGCCGGGCCGAACAGCAGGTCGAACTGCAGGCCCGAGGCCAGCAGGCGCCGTGCATAGAATTCCGCGAGACGGCCCAGCTTGGCGCCGTCGTCAAACAGGCCGGCGTTGAAGAAGTAGGGGCTCAGGCGCCCCGCCTTGGTCTTGAATTCGCCGAAGCGCAGCACGCCGGCTTCGACTGAAAACGCCACGAATTCCTGGGCCAGCGCATCCGAAGCGCCTTGGGCTCGGGTCATGGGAGCACCCCTTTGTTTCGACTCGTCTCTCTCAACCTCAATGGCATCCGGTCTGCCGCCAACAAGGGCTTCGTGCCCTGGGCCGAAAGCGTCGCGGCGGATTGTATGGGGGTGCAGGAACTCAAATGCCAGGCCGAACACGTGGTGGGCAAGTTCGACACGCTGGCCGGCATGACGGGCCATTTCCACTACGCCGCCAAGCCCGGCTATTCGGGCGTGGGGCTGTACAGCAGGCGCGAGCCGAGCGACGTGCTGATCGGCTGGGGCAACCAGGAATTCGACGCCGAGGGCCGGTACGTGGAGGCGCGCTTCGACACACCGCACCGCAAGCTGTCGGTCATCAGCTGCTACTTCCCCAGCGGCTCGAGCTCCGAGGAGCGGCAGCTGGCCAAGTTCCGCTTCCTCGAGGGCTTCTTTCCGCACATGCGCGAGCTGAAGGCCGAACGTGAATTCCTGCTCGTGGGCGACGTGAACATCGCCCACAAGGAGATCGACCTGAAGAACTGGCGGGGCAACCAGAAGAACAGCGGCTTCCTGCCCGAGGAACGCGCGTGGATGACCCGTTCTCTTGAGGAGCTGGGGCTGGTGGACGTGTTCCGCACGCTCAACGACCGCGGCGAGCAGTACACCTGGTGGAGCAACCGCGGCCAGGCCTGGGCCAAGAACGTGGGCTGGCGGATCGACTACCACCTGGCCACGCCCGGCATCGCGAGCCTGGCCCGGCGCGAGTTCATCTACAAGGACGAGCGCTTCTCGGACCACGCGCCGCTGGTGATCGACTACGACTTCACCCTGTAGCGGCCGCCTCGCCGCCGCGCCGGCCGGCAACAAACGGCATCAAGCGCAGATATTTCACGCGCGGGTGCGGCGCCAGCGCGACGCTTCATCCTTTCGTACGTAGCGCAGCCGGAGGCAGGGCGGCATCCTTGGCCTCATCCCCGTCACTCACTGCAATCCGAAAGAAGGAAGTACGCATGAAGCCTTACCGCACCCTCGCCGCACTCGGTCTCGCGGCCGGCCTGCTCGGCACCGCCCAGGCGGGCGAGGTCTACGGCCAGCTCGGCTTTCCGGGCGCGGGCCTGGGTTTCGCCCAGCCGCTCAACAGCCACTTCACCGTGCGCGCCGACTACCTGACGCTCGGCACCCATGACGACCAGTACGACGAGGAAGGCATCCGCTACGAAGGCACTCTGAAGTTCGCCCGCGGCGGTGTGTTCGCCGACTGGTTTCCCATGGCCGGGGGCTTCCGCGTCACCGCCGGCATCACGGCCAACAACATGAAGCTCGCGCTCACCGCGCGCGGCACCAACCAGCCGGTGGAAATCGGCGACACGACCTACGTGCTCACGCCGCAGGACCGCATCGATGCCGAGGTCAAGCTGCCCAGTACCACGCCTTACCTGGGCATCGGCTGGGGCCACCACGACGCCGGCACCGGGCTGCGCTTCTCGTTCGACCTGGGCGCCATCATCGGCAAGGCCAAGGTCAGGACCTCGGTAAGCGGCCCCAACGCCAACCTGGTGAGCCAGCAGGACCTGGACAAGGAAACCGCCGAGCTGCGCGACGGCGTGGGCAAGGTGAAGGCGATCCCGCAGATCAGCTTCGCCATCGGCTACTCGTTCTGACCGGCCCGGAGCGCCTGGAGCGCTCCGGGCGTTTGGAACAATGGGTGGTCGATTCCCCACACCACGGCCGCCATGCTCCGCTACCTCACCGTTCCCGTCACCGCCTTCACACAGAACTGCTCCATCGTCTGGTGCGACAAGACGATGGAGGCTGCCGTCATCGACCCGGGCGGTGACCTCGACACCTTGCGGTCCGAGATCCGCCGGCTCGGCGTCACACTCAAGGCCATCTGGCTCACCCATGCCCACATCGACCATGCCGGCGGCACCGGCACGCTGGCGCGCGAGGAAGGGCTGCCCATCATCGGCCCGCACCCTGCCGACCAGTTCTGGATCGACGGGCTGCCGCAGCAAAGCCGCATGTTCGGCTTCCCGCCCGCGGAGCCGTTCGCGCCAACGCGCTGGCTGCAAGACGGAGACGCGGTACAGGTCGGAGAGAGCACCCTGGCGGTACGCCATTGCCCCGGCCACACCCCCGGCCACGTGGTGTTCTACTCGGCCGAGGCACAGCGCGCCTTCGTGGGCGACGTGCTGTTCGCCGGCTCCATCGGCCGCACCGACTTCCCCGGCGGCGACTTCGACACGCTGATCGCCTCCATCACCCAGCGGCTGTGGCCGATGGGTGACGGCACCGTGTTCATTCCAGGCCATGGCCCGGAGAGCAGCTTCGGCCGGGAGCGCCGCTCGAACCCCTACGTGCGCGGCACCTGAGCGCTGAGGTGCGTCCGGCGCGGTGAATATTCACCAGGCGCCGGGGCAATAGGCACGGCCTGCGCGACGCCCGCCCCGCTACCTTTGTAGCGACCGTCACCGCTACACACCGGAGGGGCTGCATGAACCAAGCGCTGTTCACAAGCAACGACCTTGACGCCGACCCGCGGGCCGCGGGCATTCCCCGGCATTCGGGTGCCGCGGGCAGCGAGCTGCTCGCGCTCGTGCTCGACGAGATCGACTACCCGGTGCTGGTGGTCGGCACCGACGGGATCCTGCGCTTCGGCAACCACCTCGCGATGCACGAGTGCTCCGGCGCCGGCCCGCTGCAGCTGCTGCAGGGGCAGGTGAGCGCGCGGCACCGCGCAGACCAGGGGGCGCTGACACGCGCCCTGGCGGACGCCGAACGCGGCCGGCGCAGCCTGCTGCCTCTGCAGGACACCAACGGCCGCGTCACCGTGGCGGTGGTGCCTCTGCGCACCGGCGCCGACGCACATGTGCTGCTGGTGCTGGCCAAGCGGCAGGTGTGCGAATCGCTCAGCGTCAGCTTCTTCTCGAAACTGCATGCCCTCACCCCCGCCGAGAACACCGTGCTGCTGGCGCTGTGCAAGGGCCTTCGGCCGCGCGAGATCGCCGAACACCAATGCGTCGCGATCTCTACCATCCGCACGCAGGTCAGCAGCATCCGCAGCAAGACGGCGGCTGGGAGCATTCGCGAACTGGTCAAGCAGGTGGCCACGCTGCCGCCCATTGCGCCGGCGGTGAAGATGGCGGCGGTGCACTGAATACGTCACCCGTCGCAAGGGCCCTCGGCTACATTGGCACACGCACGCGCCGCCGCGCGTGCGCCGCACGTGTGGAGAGGGTGCGATGGCAGGAACTCAAGAACAACCCGCCGCCAACGGCGCTCCGTCCCCGTTCAGCCCCGGCCTGCAGGCGCTGGCAGAGCGTGGCGAACTGCGCCACTACCGGCGCAACACGCTGATCATCCAGGAGGGCGATGTCGGCGACACCCTCTTCATCATCCTCGCCGGCCGTCTGAAGGCGTTCTCGATGGGCGCCAAGGATCGGGAGATCACCTTCGGCATCTACGGCCCCGGCGAATACGTCGGCGAGATGAGCCTGGACGGCGGCCCGCGGTCGGCCTCGGTGATCACGCTGGAGCCGAGCGTGTGCACGGTCGTCACGCGGCACACGCTCAAGCAGCACATCGCTCAGCATCCGGAGTTCGCACTCGAACTCCTGGCAAAGGTGATCCGGCGCGCACGCATGGCCACGCGCGATGCGCGCAACATGGCGCTGCTGGATGCGTACGGGCGGCTGGTGCGGCTGCTGGATGAGCTGGCGGTGCCGCAGGGGGACGGCACGCGCGTGATCCACGAGCGGCTCACGCATGCGGAGATCGCGAGCCGGGTGGGGTGCTCGAGGGAGATGGTGTCGAGGTTGATGAAGGACTTGGAGCGAGGTGGGTACCTTGCTGCAAACGGAGCATCGATTCGACTGAAGTCACACCTCCCGTCCAATTGGTGAACGCTTCGAACGAGATCGCGTCGTTCAGAGCCATTCATAGGAGGCCAAGGTCAAGAGATCCCCCCAGAGCGGTGCTTCTTCCCCGGTCAGACCCTGCGCGCGCTGCAGAGTTACGGTGACGTCGTACACGGGGTCGACCTGGCCCTGGACTGCTCCTTCAGTGCGCAGGAACAAGAACTGAGTGCTGCCAGAGCCGAGGCCGATGGCCCATGTGGCGAATGACAAGGCAATTGCAAGGCCACCCAAGCCATCCACAGGATAGTGAAGACCTGCGACGACGCGGTTGTCGGCTACTCCCAGTGCCAGGTTCAGCAGATCTTGGAAAGCCTCCGATCGGTTCACGACGGTCGGCAAAATCAGTGCAAGGGCAAAGGCATAGGCGGCGTGGCCAGCTGGGAAGCTGCGGTGGCCCGGGACGGCAATGAGCGGCATCACTTTGGCGTTCAACTCCGCGGGTCGCTGGATGTGAAGCGCCGCTTTCAATGCGTGAACTGGTCCCGCGATCGCGTCCGCTACCACCTGCATCAGAAGAACTGTCCATGGATGGGAGTCCGGGGTCATGCCGAGCACCGACCCGATGAACGCATCAATTGCCGAGACCTGTGCAAGGATCTCGCCTTGTCGTGATTGACGGTCTGACTTTCTGGTCACGACGTCGCTCGCCTCGGCATCGAGCATGCTTGCCGGCGACTCGAGGCTGCAAATGCAAGCACCGCTTCCCGCGACGCTGGATGTCTTCGCGGTTGTCTTGCCGCCTGAGGTGGAGGAAGTCGTTCGTAGCGATTGAAGCAACTCCTGACGACAGAGGAGAACGAGAACCTCGGGGGCAAGCTTGCGAAGCTCTCCCCCAGCCGCCGGCGCAGGCGTGATCTTGAACGCAGCGATGATCTGACTGTAGTTAGTCTGCAGGGGTTGCTTGTTCTTCTGATACCAGGGCCACCCGGGCGGAAGCCGCTTTGCCGCCTCCTCTATGGCCTTTGTGAGCAGCTCCTCGGATACGCTGCCTGGCGATGAATCGAACGCCGTATATCCAAGCCTGCGCCGCCCCGGGATGGGCCCAGGCGTAAGAAACATCACCATCGCCTCTCTCCTTTTGAGATTGTGGTCACGGAGGAATACCTGCGGCCAGCAGCGCGTCACAGTAGGTAGCAACGAGTGCAGGACGCGCCTGATGAAGGCGCCGGTAGCGCGCTACCGAGGCTTTTGGACGCATTTCAAGGAACGCCCGCGCCGTCGCTCTCGCTTCGTCGACGCATCCTCCCAAGGCCTGAGCCACGATCAGGATCGGGTAGCTTGGCAGATGGGTTCGGTTCGCCCTGATCGACGCGCGCGCCAGTTCAGTTGCATGCCGGTATTCCCCCGCGGCCAGCGCGGCCGAGGCTGCAAAGATGTCATAGAAATAGCGGAGCGGGTCTAACGGCGAGAGCTGCCTCGCCTTGGTCGCCGTTTCAACTGCTTCGATCCCAGCGCCTTGATTCGCGTAAACCGACGACAAGAACAACCACGCCAGAGACTCGTTGGGGTTCACGGACACTGCCTTTGCAAGACTTTGTTCGGCCCCTGTGGCATCACCAAAGGCGAACGCGCTGACTTGGCCGGCAATGGCCAGCGAGAGCGCGTGCTCGGGGCTGATCTCGAGCGCCCGGTTCACTTCGCTCCTTGCACGCTCTGCGTCAACACGCGCATCCGCGCTCCAGCCTTGAGCGAGTTGAATGAAGTGCCACTTGGCGAGCCATGCTCTGGGTTCTGGGGAGCGCGGATATCGGTCGCATAGATAGAGCAACGCCTGCCGCGCCTTGTCCGACTCTGCTGACGACAGCCGGTGCATCTGGGCAATCGCGTGCAAAAGGACGGATTGGCCTTCGAGGTTGTGCAGGTTCGAAGTTGAAGCTCTGGACAGTTCGCCCTTGATTAACTGATTGCCGACTTCAGCCGCGATTCTTGCGATCGGCCCGTCGCCGCCGCCGTCGAGCAAGTCTTGCGAAGTGACGGACAGGGACGTGCCCCACATGACTCTTTCGTCTTGTGCCGCCGACAGCTCGACCCACAGCCTGCATCTCTGTCCCACTCGCAGCATCTGACCCGACAGCACGTAGGTGGCACCAAGCAGCTTGCCAACGTCCCCAGGCCCATACTGACGGCCTGCAAGACGCGAAGTGGTGAGCCTAGAGATGACCTGCCACTGGTTGGACTTGCAGAGTATCGAGATAACCTCGTCAGCAAAGAGCTCCGCGAGCGTCGCATCGGCGGCTGTGCCCCCCTGTGCGACCAGTGGCAGCACAGCCACGCTAATCCGCCCGATCTTGACTTGGGGCGGCTGACGGCTGTCCCCTGAGCGCTGCGCCCACTGCAAGCGAAACGTCCGCAGAGGCTGGCTCAGATGCTTCAGGTAGCACGAGCCCATATCCTCCACTTCGGCGTCGACTTCTGGAACCAACTCATCCCTCACCTCCGCCGACACCACCACCTCCCCCGGCCCCGCCAGCGTCGCCAGCCGCGCCGCGAGGTTCACCCCCGCGCCATAGATGTCGCGCTCGTCCACCACCACGTCGGCCGCATGCACGCCCATGCGCAGGAACATGCAGCGCTCGGCCGCGCGGCCTTGGTTCATCGTCTGGGCGAGCTGTTGCATGGCAAGGGCGGTCTGAACGGCAGGCAGGACACGTTCGAACTCCAGCATCAGGCCGTCACCCAGGCTCTTGACGAGGCGGCCACCTCGCTGCGGCAGCAGCTCCCGCTCCACGCTGCGCACGAAGGCGCGCCAGCGGGTGATGGTGTCTTCCTCGTCCTGCTCCATGAGACGCACGGACTCGACCACGTCCACCACGAGCACCACCCGGTGAGCCCGGGGCAGCACGAGCCAGGCATCGGTATCCCCGCTGGTTGTTCTTGGTGGCGTGAGCATGCTGTTAGCAAATGCAACCGTCATCCTCATTCTGTGGGACGGACTGCCCAAGGCGCCATCAGCCATGTGGCGGATGGGCCACTTCGAACTAGGGGGTGGGAACCCTTCGTTCCTTTGAACGATGCGCCGCCATGCCGGGATCTCTAGGCTCGCTCGCCGAGCTGCCCCGTCGGGCAGCCGCGAGAGGAGAGACAGCATGCGCACACCCACCCATTCCCTTCCCGCCGGTGCGGGGCTTTCCGCAGCCACCTTGGCAGCCTGGGCGCTGCTGGGCTGCGGCGGCAGCGATGACCCGCCCGCACCGCCACCGGCGGCGCCCATCACGCTGGCCGGCGTCGCGGCCGTGGGTGCCGCCCTGTCGAAGGCGGACGTGCGCATCACCGATGCCTCGGGTGCCCCGGTCTGCCAGGAAACCAGCATCGTGACGTCGGACACCGGGGCCTACAGCTGCACGCTGCAAGGCGGCAGGACGGCACCGTTCATCGTGGTGGTCACCGACCCGAGCGGCGCCCGGCCGCCCATGGTGAGCGTGGGCACCAGCACACCCAGTCCGGGCACACCGCTCACGGTGAACGTCACGCCCATCACCACGGCCATCGTGGCGCAGCTGGCGCCCGATCGCAGTGCGTTGTCGGCGGTGGCCAACCCATCGCTGCTCGACACAGCGGCGCTCGGCAGCATCACCACCAAGGTGGTGGGGCAGCTGGCCGACGTGCTGGCCGCGTTGAACGCGCCAGCCGGCTACGACCCCTTCAGCACGCCGATCACCGCAGCCACCGCCACGGTGTCCGGCAACACCGCCGACCGCATCGTCGACCTGCTGCAGATCAGCACCGTCAACGGCGTCACCACCGTGGCCACCATCGACCGGCCTGCCGATGCGGTGCCGCTGGCTGGCGCCACCACCACCACGCCAACCACACTGCCTGCGCCGGGCACCGCGGTCATCACGCTCGCCGATGCCATCAAGGCGGCGGCTGCTGCGTTCAACGCATGCTTTGCCTTGCCGCCGGCGCAACGCGCGCTGGCCAGCAACACTGCCATTGCGGCGAGCGAAGGCGGGCCCGAAGTGACCGAGGTGGCAACCGACTGCGAAGACATCGCGCATGCGAACTACCTGCACAACGGCTACCGCGCCGGCCAGCAGTTCTACGGCCTGCTCCACGACAACACCATGACCGGCGCGCAGTTCAGCCTGCCCGAGGTGATGTGGTTCATCGATGACACCACCAGCGACGACCGCGACCGTGCGGTCATCAACATCCGCTACGTCGACGCGAACGGCAACGCCGGCAACATCATCACGGTGGCCATCAGGCTCCCCGGCAGCGCCACGCCCGAGCGCAACAGCGACTGGTGGCTGTGGGGCAACCAGCAGCCGGTGGACACGGCCTTGCGCGCCTACGTGCGCCGCTCCGAGCAGCTGGCGCCCAACCCCGGCACGGCGCCGTTCGCCAACGCCGGGGCGAGCCGCTACGAGTCTGGCTTCGAGATCTTCGTCAACAAGGGCGGCCCGGGCAGCAGCGGCATGCGTGCGGCCCGCGTCACCGGGCCCGGGCTGCCGACCGCGGGCATCGTGCTCACCCGCCCTGATCCGGCGCTGGTCACCGAACAGAGCTGGCTCAACATCAGGAACAAGACGGGCAACACCGACCCGGCTGTGGCGACGCCGGCGGCCGACGTGGGCAACATCTTCAAGCTGCAGCGCACCATGGGTCTCTCAGGTGCCGACGCGACCACCCTGCGCCCCAATCCCAACGCGGGCAGCAGCAACAACACCGCGTCCGTCAACTGGGCGCATCCGCTCGACTACGGCGCGGCACCGGGCACCACCGACTACATCGACTATGGCGCGCTGAAGGCATTGACCTCGTACAGCGTGGAAATCTTCTACGAGGGCGAGACTGCGCCGCGCCACACCTTCAACAAGACGCTGCTGACACCACTGGTGCCCGCGACCCGTCTGGGCAGCCTGCAGTGGGTGTCCTTCACCAGCACCGCGCTCGCCTTCCTGGACCCGAGCGGCGCCCAGGCCGGTGCAGTGGCCAGCACCACGCTGGCCTGGGCGGCGAATACGTACGCCGAGACCATTCGTTCGGCCGGGGTCTACACCTCGGGCGGCGGCCTCGCGGTGAACCAGGGCCTGGTGGGCGTGGCGCGCGGCGCCACCTCGGCCGTGGCCAACGCGCCAGCCGGCGCCAGCTTCCGCCCGCTCACCAGCGATGGCAGCAGCAGCCGCACGCTCCAGCTGCGCTATCGCATGCTCGACGGCAGCTACAAGGACAGCACGGCGCGCTACAACTGAGCCGCGCTTCCAGTCGCGCGCTGAGCCCGCTTCAGGTCATCACGGCAAATCGCCGTGATGGCTTCGGGGCCCGCGCGTACAGCGGCTGCACGCGCGGCAGGTTCGCCTGGATGTCGCGGATGCGGCTCGGGCCCGACGGGTGCGTGGACAGGAACTGCGGCGGTGCGCCCTTGGCGGCTTCGCCCATCTTTTCCCAGAGGGTCACGCCGGCCTGCGGGTCATAACCGGCGCGTGCACCCAGCTCCATGCCGACGAGATCGGCCTCGGATTCGTCGCTGCGGCTGAACTTCAGCGTGAGCAGCTGGCCGCCCAGGTCGGCCATCATGCGGCCGGTGCTGCCCAGGCCGAGCAGCGCCGAGAGGATCTCGATGCCGCCGCGCGTGGCCATGGTCTTGCCGAGGCGCTCACGCGCGTGTTCGCGCAAGGCGTGCGCGGCTTCGTGGCCCATGATCATCGCGACCTCGTCATCCTCGAGCTTCAGCTGGCGCAGGATGCCGGAGAAGAACGCGATCTTGCCGCCCGGCATGCAGAAGGCGTTGAGCTCCTTGGAATTGATGAGGTTGACCTCCCACTTCCACTGCTTCGCGCGGGCGTTCCAGTTGTCGCTGAACGGGATGATGCGCTTGGCGATCTCGCGCAGGCGCACGGTCTGCGGGTGGTCGTCCGGCGCCAGCGCGTTCTTGGCGCGCGCCTGGGCAATCATTTCGCCGTACTGCTGCTTGGCGGCGCCCTCGATCTGCTCGGCCGGCACCAGCTTGGCCAGGCTCGACTGATCACCGACCTCGACCCCTTCGCGCGCCAGCGCCGGGCTCATGGCGCCGGCCAGCAGCGCGCCCGTGAAAAGGCGCCGGCCCCGATCGGGTGGGGCCGGTTGGTCGTGGGCATTCGCCGCGGCGGACACGGCGTGCAAGGCTTGGCAGAAGGCGCAGTGGTACATGGTGACTTGAAGGGCAACGCGTGACGATGTCGTTCAGACCTCAACGGACTTCATGGTGTTCCAGCATACGGCGGACCTGCGGCAACAACGCGTAGGCCGGGAAGCTGAGCCAGAAGGTGACAAAGAAGTACCAGGCGTAACCGAGCTCCTGGGCCCCGATGCCGCCGGCCCATCCGGCCACGGCGCGGCTGAACGCGAAGATGCTCGACAGGATGGCGTATTCGGTGGTCGCCCGCGCCTTGCTGGTGATGCCCATCAGGAAGGCGAGAAAGGCCCCGGTGCCCAGGCCGCCGGTGAAGCTCTCCAGAGCGCTGGCCGCGTAGACCGCGAACTGGTACGACAGCGCCACCGCGCCCGGCTCGGCGCCGCCGGCGAGCACCCTCGGCACGTAGGCGGCCACCGCGGCATACATGAGGTTCGACAGCGCCTGCCACAGGCCCAGCACCCACAGCCCCTTGAAGATGCCGGCACGGTCGACGTACCAGCCGC
Organism: Methylibium rhizosphaerae; assembly: GCF_006386545.1. GTDB lineage: Bacteria > Pseudomonadota > Gammaproteobacteria > Burkholderiales > Burkholderiaceae_C > Pseudorivibacter > Pseudorivibacter rhizosphaerae. The sequence continues at coordinate 34,663 of NZ_SWAR01000030.1, forward strand.
CCACCAGCCCGCCGGCAATCGACAGTGCCAGCCCGACGTTCACGCTCACCAGCCCGATCTGCGCGTTCGAGAAGCCCGAGTCGACCCAGAACGGCTTGACCATGAAGCCCATGGCCGCATCGCCCAGCTTGAAGGTCAGGATGAACAGCAGCACCGCCAGCATGCCCGGGCGGGCCAGCAGCTCGACCCAGGCGCCGAACACGGGGCCGTTGCGCATCTCGCCTGCACGCGGCCCTTTTGCGGCCACCACCAGCAGGCCGGCCCCGGCGAACATCAGCCCGACCGGCAGCAGCCCCTTGAACCACCAGGTGTTGCTCACCGCCACCACCGCCTGCCAGCCGGCCGCCTTGGCCACCGGCGCCAGCACCGGCCAAACGAGGCCGGCGATCACCAGCGCCAATGCAAGCAGCCATAGCGGCTGCTGCTTCAGCAGCGTCCATTCCTGGGCGACGCTGGCCGGCGGCCTGCCCGGCCGAGGTGGTTCCTTGGGTGCGAACAGCACTGCACAGCCGTTGAGCGCAAAGGCCAGGGCGGCCACCAGCCAGGCCTGCGTCCAGCCATACCAGCCCGACACCACCAGCACCGCGCCCGCGGTCAGCATGCCGACCCGGTAGAAGCCGATGCGAAAGCCGTTGGCCATGCCGTATTCGCGCTGGTCGAGCAGCTCGATGGTGTAGCCGTCGGTCGCGATGTCGTTGGTGGCCGAGAGCATGGTGAAGGCGCCGATCGCCACCCACACCCACGGGCCGAAGCCCAGTTCGCCGGCAAACAGGCCCATCACCGCCGCCATGCCGAAGTTGGCGCCGGCCACCCACCAGCGGTGGTGGCGCGCCCAGTCGACTGCCGGCGCCCAGAGAAACTTCACCGTCCAGGCCAGGCCCAGCAGGCTGAGCAGGCCGATGTCGGCCAGGTTGACGCCCTGCTGGCGGAAGTACACCGGGAACAGGTCGAAGAAGACCCCCAGCGGCAGGCCCTCGCTGAAGTACAGCAGCGCAACCCAGAACAGCTTGCGGCGGTAGACGGGGGTGTGGCCGGCCGCAACGGGCGGGGCGACGGTCGGCTGGGGCTCGGTCATCGGCGGATTCTAGGCAGGCGGCCGCCGGCCGCTGCGGCTTACGGGACAATCCGCCGCATGAATCCGCCCCGCCGCGCCCAGGCGCCCAGCTTCACCTCCAGCGACTTCCGCGCGGCGCTCGGCATGTTCGCCACCGGCGTCACCATCGTCACGGCGCGCACTGCCGAAGGGGCACTGGTGGGACTCACCGCCAACTCGTTCAACTCGGTATCGCTGGAGCCGCCGCTGGTGTTGTGGAGCCTGTCGCTGAAGGCCGGCTCCATGCCGGTGTTTTCACGCGGGTCGCACTACGCGATCCACATCCTTGCGGCAGAGCAGCGTGAACTGGCAGCGCGCTTCGCCACCAAGAGCGCCGACCGCTTCGCCGGGCTGGCGCTGCGCGAAGGGGCGGGCGGCGTGCCGCTGATCGAGGGGGCCGCAGCGGTGTTCGAGTGCTTCAACCGCAGCCAGTACGAAGAAGGCGACCACATCATCTTCGTCGGCGAGGTGGAACGCTGCTCGCACCGCCCCGGCGCGCTGCCGCTGATCTTCCACGGCGGGCGCTACTTCACCGAGCTGCCCCTGTAGCGGGCGGAGGAGGACTCAGCGCGGCAGGGTCCACGCCTTCATGTGGCGCTGCATCGCCGCGTCGCCCCGGCGGGCCAGCCACTCGCCCAAACGCTCGGCCCATGACGGACGGGTCGGCACGAAGCTCGAGGGCGCGGCGGCAGCGAGTTGCCCGGCACGCCGTTGTTCGGCCAGCTCGCGCTCGCGCAGCGGCTCCAGCATGCGCAGCTGGCGAGGGGTGTCCACACCGGGCACCCAGACGCGCGGTGCCACACGCGAGCCCGCACGCGGCAGGGTGCGGGCAGCGGCAATCGTCGAGGCGGCCATCTGGCTCTCCCTTGCAGTCCGAGGGGGCCACTGTATGCGTGCATCGGCGCACAGCCAATACACGGGATCGCAGTTCGACTTTGCGTTTTTGCACAGGCGCAGGAGGTGAGGTAGGCTCGCGCCCCATGGAAACGGCGCTGCAATGGGACGACTTGCGCACCGCGCTGGCGGTGGCCACCGCCGGCTCGCTGGCCGGCGCGGCACGCTCGCTGGGGGTGAACCACACCACGGTGCTGCGCCGGCTCGACGCGCTGGAGAAGCGTCTCGGGGCCCAGCTCTTCGTGCGGCAGCGCGGCGGCTATGCACCCACCGAGGCCGGCGAGCTGGTGGTGCACGAGGCACGGCTGTTCGCTCCGCGAGTCGACGACATCGGCCGTCGGATCCTGGGCCGCGACCTGGCGCTCACCGGCCACCTGCGGCTTTCCACCAACCCGGTGGGCATGAACTACCTGCTGCCGCAGGCGCTGGCCGCCTTTGCGCGGGCGCATGCCGGCATCGAGGTGGAGGCCGTCGAGACGGTCACGCTGGCCGACCTTTCCAAGCGCGAGGCGGAGCTGGCCCTGCGCATTGCCAACAGCGTGCCCGAACACCTGGTGGGCCGCCGCCTCGGGGCCGCGCGCATCCGTGTCTATGCGCTGCGCGGTGCGCCCGGGCTGCCGCAGCGCGTGACCCCGCTGGCCAGGCTCATCGAGACCGCGCCGTGGATCGCCTTCGAGAAGGAGGCCACCTACCGCAGCTTCGACCGCTGGATGCACGCGCACCTGCTGCCGCAGCAGGTGCGGCTGCGCGTGGACGTGTTCAACGCCAGCGTGGCGATGCTCAAGACCGGCATCGGCGTGGCGCTGCTGCCGACCTTCGTGGCGCTGTCCGAGCCGAGCCTGGTGGCGGTGTCCTCCGAGATCGAGGAACTGCGCACCGACGTCTGGCTGCTCACCCACCCCGACCTGCGCCGCACCGCACGCGTGAGCCTGTTCATGCAGGAAGTGGGCGACGCGCTGGCCGCCCAGCTGGAGCGGGCGCGATGACGATCCGCCTCGCCAGCGTGGTGTTGGCCGCGGTGCTGTGCACGGCAGCGGCGCTGGCCGGCGAGGCACTGCACCTCAACCCGTTCAACGACCCCTTCGTCGCCGCAACCACCGGTGCGCCCGCCTGCCCCACGCCGCGCGGGCCGGCCTACACAGACACCGAGCTGAAGCAGGAGGCTCACTACCGCGTCGAGCGCGGCACCAGCTGCTGGCTGGCCGGCACCTGCAGCGAACCGAACGCCTACCGCTACGACGCGCGCATCGCGCAGGCCGCGGTCGCAGCGCTGCGCGCCGAGCCGGCACTGGCCGGCACGTCGATCTGGGTGATCGCCGAACGGCGATTCATCACGCTGCAGGGTTGCGTGGCCACGCGCGAGCAGGCCGCACGCGCCGAAGTCCTGGCGCGCGAGGTGGCCGAGGTGGAGCTGGTACTGCCGTGGTTGGCGGTCGGTGCGGAATCCGTGCGATATCCCCAGGCGCCACGGTGACGTCGGGGCGGCGGCTCAGCGCCGCGCCATGGCCGCTTGCTGGCGTGCGGCATCGACATCGACGTAGTGCCACCAGCCCAACCAGTAGGGCGGGCGCCGATAGCCGCTCACCCAGGGATGCGCGAGATCCGTGTGGAACCGGTGCACGCCGATGCGATAGGGCGCGTATGCCACCAGCAGCTTGGTCGCTTCGTCGAACAGCGCCTGCCGCTCAGGCCCGTCGGGCATGCCGATCATGCGCTCGTACAGAGCGTCGAAGGCCGGCAGCCGGATGCGCGCCAGGTTCGACTTGCCGGTCGAGGGCCCGTAGGCGCGCTCCATCGCCCCCAGCCCGTCCGGGGACGCGGCAGACGAGGCCACGCGCCACAGCATGAATTTGCCGGCCCGCACAGCTTTCAGGTTCTCGGGCCATTGCGCCGTCTTGAACGCCAGCCGCAGGCCCAGCGCATCCATGTTCTTCTTCCACAGCTCGTCGAGCTTGCGTGTCACCTGATCGCTTTGGGTGGCCATTTCCAGCACCAGCGGCGAGCCGTCGGGCAGCTCGCGCCAGCCGTCACCGTCGCGATCGATGTAGCCGTACATGTCGAGCAATGCCTTCGCGCGCGCCACGTCGTAGTCGGCCGCGCCCGTGCGCACGTCATCCCGGTAGCCGAAGGTCATCGGCACGACGATGGACTGCGCCGGCACCGCCTCGCCGTGACGCACGAGGTCGATTTCCCGCTGCACGTCGAGCCCGAGGTTGATGGCGCGCCGCAGCGCCACCTTCTCCGGCGTGTAGCCGCCCACCACCGGATGCTCCACGTTGAACACCGCGAGCGTGATGTCGGGCGACAGGATGCGGTACTTCTGGATGCCGCGCCTGGCCAGGTTGGGGGCCAGCTTGCCGCCGGGAATGGCCTGCCCAGCGTAGTCGTTGGGCAGGCGTTCGAGCAGGTCCTGCTCCTCGTTGAGGAAGGACAGCCACAAGGGTTGCCGCTCCTCGATGATGGCAACCTCCACGCGGTCGACCATCGGCAGGCGCCGGCCCTTGAAGCGCGCCAGCAGTGCCTGGCCCTCGGCATCGTCGGGGTTCGGCTCGGCGTCGTAGGTGACTTCGCGGAAGCGCGGGTTGCGCTCCAGCACGATCAGGGAGCTGCGGCGCCAATCCTTCAGCACGAAGGGCCCGGTGCCCACCGGGTGCTCCATGATCTTGTCGCCGTAGGCTTCGACCACCTCGCGCGCGACGGCACCCCAGATGTCGGGATTGGCCAGCGCGGTGACGAAACGCGGTCGCGGCTCGCGCAACTTGAACTGCAGCGTGTAGCGGTCGAGCGCCTTCAGCCCTTCGACCTCGCGCTCGTAATCGAAGGGCTTCTTGGTCCGCTCGGCCTCCTGCTTGAGCTCACGCAGGCCGATGATGCCCTGCTCGTCGAAGCTGCTGACGCCGGGCGACTTGACCGCCGGGTCGTACAGCCGCTTGAACGAATAGACATAGTCCTGTGCGGTGAGCTCGCGCGGCTTCCCCTTGAAGGCGGGGTCGTCGGCGAAGTAGATGCCCGGTTTCAGCCGCACGACGAAGGTGCGGTGGTTGTCGCTCATCTGCGGCATGGCCGCGGCGGTGGCCGGCTTGATCTTGTAGGGCCGCGCCAGGTGGTCGTACTGGTACGGCGCCTCGAAGATGTGCGCGGTGACGATGCGCGAATAGATGTCGGCAATCTGCGCCGGGTCGAAGCCGGTTTCCGCCTTCTCAAAGGCGTAGCGCAGCACCTTGGTGGGCGCGGTCCGGTCTTGTGCGAAGGCGGCCGGCATGCAGACGGACAACGCAGTGACCAGCGTCAGCGCGACGCCGCGGAACAGCAAGGCTTTCATTGCAGGATCTTGTCGCGCAGTTCGGTGTCGACATCCACGTACTGCCAGAACTCGGTCCAGAACAGCGGCCGCCGGTAGCCGGTCAGCCACGGTTGCGACAGATCGGTAAGCACGCGGTGCACGTGGTACTTGTAGGGCAGGTAGGCCGCCACGAGCTTGTTCGCTTCGGCGAACAGCACCTGGCGTTCGGGTCCGTCCGGCAGCGCCTTCATCTTCTCGTAGAGGCGGTCGAAGGCCTCGAGCCTGAATCTGGACAGGTTCTGCCCGCCAGTCGCCGGTCCGTAGCTCGCCTCCAGCGCCAGCTGGCCGTCAGGCGACGACGCAGACAGCCCGACGGTCCAGGTCATGTACTTGCCTGCCCGGGCCGCCTTCAGCAACTCGGGCCACTGACCGAAGCGGATGGTCAGCCGCAGGCCGAGCGCGTCGAAGGCCTTCTTGCGCACCTCGTTGAGCTGGCGGTAGACCTGATCGGTAGGGCTCATCAGCTCCACCGTCAATGGCGCTCCGTCGGGCAGTTCGCGCCAGCCGTCGCCGTCGCGGTCCACATAGCCGTACATGTCGAGCAGCGCACGGGCCTTGGCCAGGTCGTATTCGCTGTTCTCGCTGCGGTACTCGGGGTCGTAGCCATAGGTGTGCGGTGGCACGGGGCCCTGCGCCAGCACCGCCTGCCCACGGCGCACAAGGCGGATCTCGCGGTCCGTGTCGTAGCCGAGGCCGATGGCGCGCCGCAGCGCCACCTTCTCGGGTGTGTAGCCGCCGACCACCGGATCGTCCATGTTGAAGAGGGTCATCGTGGAGTCGGGTGCGACACCGCGGACCATCGTGATGCCCTGCTTTGCAAGGTTGGGGGCAAGCTTGCCGTTGGGCACCGCGATACCGGAAAACTCCAGCGGCACGCGGTCCAGGAAATCATGCTGCCGGTCGAGGAAAGCCAGCCAGCGCGGCTGGCTTTCCTCGATGATGCTGATCTCCACCCGATCCACCATCGGCAGCCTCCGGCCCTTGAACTTCGCCGCCAGAGCCTGACCGTCGACGTCGTCGGCATTCGGCTCGGCGTCGTAGCGGTGCTCCCGGTAGCCCGGATTGCGCTCCAGCGCGATGAACGAGCTGCGCCGCCATTGCTTCAGCACGAACGGCCCGGTGCCGACGGGGTGCTCCATGATGTTCTCGCCATAGAACTCGACCGCCTCGCGGGCCACTGCACCGTAGATATCGCTGGCCGCCAGCACGTAGATGAAGCGAGGGCGTGGCCCGCTGAGCTTGAACTGCACCGTGTAGCGGTCCAGCGCGCGAACGCCCTCGATTTCGCGGTCGTAGTCGAATGGCCTGTTGCCCTTGAGCGCCTGCTGACGCAGCTCTTCGAGGCCGACGAGACCCTCCTCCTTCATCGTCGAGTACCACGGACTCTTCACTGCCGGGTCGAAAAGGCGCTTGAACGAGTACACGTAGTCGGCCGCCACCAGCTCGCGACGCCTGCCCTTGAAGGCAGGGTCGTCAGCGAAGTAGATGCCCGGCTGGATGCGCACGGTCCAGATGCGGTGGTCGGCCGACACTTCGGGCATGCCGGCTGCCGTGCGCAGCTTCAGCTTGAATGGCCGCGCCAGGTGGTCGTAGGTGTAAGGGCTCTCGAAGATGTGCGGCGTGACGATGCGCGAGTACAGGTCGCTGATGCGCGCCGGGTCGAAGCCGGTCTCCGCAGTGAGAAACGCATAGCGCAGCACCTTCGGCGGCTGTGCCGCCGCCGCCATGAAGGCACCGGCCGCCAGCGCGGCGATCAGCAGATGCGAAAGGCGTTTCATCGTTCGTGGAGTCTCTTCAGGTCGATGTCGACGAACTGCCAGAAGGTGGACGTGAACACCGGCCGACGGTAGCCGATCAGCCACGGCTGCGACAGGTCGTTGACCATGCGGTGCACGGTGTAGCGGTAGGGTGCATAGGCCAGGATCAGGTTGCGCGCCTGCCCCATCACTTCCAGGCGCTGAGGGCCGTTGGGCAGCTGCAGCGCACGCTCATACAGGCGATCGAACTCCGGCATGCGAAAACGCGCGTAGTTCTGGCCGCCCGCGGCCGGTCCGTAGGCGCGCACCAGGAAGTCGGCCCCATCGGGAAGCGATGCGCTGACACCCAGTTGCCACATCTGCAGCTTGCCGGCACGCGCCGACTTCAGCTGCTCGGGCCACTTGGCCACCTTGAACTGCAGCCGCAGGCCGACCGCGTCCATGTTCTTCTTCCACAGCTCGTCGAACTGACGCGACAGCAGGTCCGGCGTGGTTGCGTATTCGAGCGTCAACGGCCGGCCGTCCGGGAGCTCGCGGAAGCCGTCGCCATCGCGGTCCACATAGCCGTACAGGTCCAGCAGGGCTTTGGCCCGCGCGACGTCGTATTCGCTGTTGAGCGATCTGAAGTCGTCGAGGTAGCCGTAGGAGTGCGGCACGAACGGGCCTTGCGCAGGAATCGCCTGGCCGCGCCGGATCAGGCGAATCTCGCGATCGACATCGGTGGCCAGGTTGATGGCGCGCCGCAGCGCCACCTTGTCGGGCGAGTAGCCGCCCAACACCGGATCTTCCATGTTGAAGTAGGAGAGCACGACGTCGGCATTCAACTGGCGGTTCAGCTTGATTCCGCGCTTGGCGAGGTTGGGCGCAAGCTTGCCGTTGGGCACGGCGATGCCGGCGAATTCGAGCGGCAGCCCCCACAGGAGGTCCATCGACTCCTGCAGGAAGGCCAGCCAGCGTGGCTGGCTCTCCTCGATGATGCTGATCTCGACCCGGTCGATCATGGGCAGGCGCCGGCCCTTGAACCGCGCCAGCAGCGCCTGGCCTTCGGCATCGGCAGCGGCGGGCTCGGCATCGTAGTAGACCTCGCGGTATCCGGGGTTGCGCTCGAAGGCCATGAAGGAGCTGCGCCGCCACTGCTTCAGCACGAACGGCCCCGTGCCCACCGGGTGCTCCATGATCTTGTCGCCGTAGAACTCCACGACCTCACGCGCCACCGCGCCCAGCAGGTCGCCCTGCGCCAGCACCTCATGCAGACGCGGGCGCGGCTCCTGCATCCGGATCTGCAGCGTGTAGCGGTCCAGCAGCTTGATTCCCTCGATCTCGCGGTCGTAGTCGAAGGGTTTGTTGTGCCTGAGACTTTCCTGGCGCAACTCGTCCAGGCCCAGCACGCCCTGGTCCTTCATGTTCGAGTACATCGGACTCTTGATCGCCGGATCGAAGAAGCGCTTGAGCGAGTAGGCGTAGTCGGCCGCCACCAGCTCACGCCTGCGGCCCTTGAAGGCGGGATCGTCGGCGAAGTAGATGCCCGGCTTCAGACGCACCGTCCACACCTTGAAGTCCGGCGACACCTCCGGCATCGCCCGAGCGGTCAACGGCCGGATCTTGTAGGGCCGCGCCAGCGGGTCGTACTCGAACAGCGCCTCGAAGATGTGCGGCGTGACGACACGCGAATACAGGTCGGAGATCTGCGCCGGGTCGAATCCGGTTTCGGCAATGAGGAAGGCGTAGCGCAGCACCTTCTGCTCGGAGGCGTGGCCGTGCAGCGCGGTGAGCGCGAGCAGCAGGCCGCCCAGCGCGTTCCACAGATGTCTCATGTACCTCGATGCGCCGTGGTCGCTGCAGGTCGGGCTCATCTCGCCAACTTCTTCTGCAGCTCGAGGTCGACGTCGAAGTACCGCCACCCTTCACGCAGAAACACGTTGCGGTGGTAACCGATGAGCCACGGGTGGGCCAGGTCGGTCCAGATGCGGTGCACGTGCAGCTTGATGGGCATGTAGGCCACGATCAGGCGGCGCGCCTCGTCCACGGCGGCCATGCGCTCGGGGCCGTCGGGCAGGACCTTCTGTGTGTTGTAGGCCCTGTCGAAGGCAGGCAGGCTGAAGCGCGCCTTGTTGGCCTGGCCCTTGGCCGGGCCGTAGCCCAGCGCCAGGAAGGTGTCGCCGTCGGGTGCGCCCGCACTCCAGGCCACGCCCCACATCATCAGCTTGCCGGCATTGGCGGCCTTCAGGTTCTCCGGCCACTTGGCGGTCTTGAAGACGATGCGGATGCCGATGGCATCCATGTTCTTCTTCCACTGCTCGATGAGCTGGCGCGACTGCTGGTCGGGCTGCGTCGCGTACTCGAGCACGAGCGGCTGGCCGCCGGGCTGGTCGCGCCAGCCGTCGCCGTCGCGGTCGGTGTAGCCGTACATGTCGAGCAGGGCCTTCGCTTTCGCCGGGTCGTACTCGCTCATCTCGCTCTTGAAGCCGGCCTCGTAGCCCCAGGTACCCGGGGAGATCGGCCCCTGCGCCGGGATCGCCTGGCCGCGGCGCACCAGCCGGATCTCCTTGTCGAGGTCGACCGCCAGGCTGATGGCGCGGCGCAGCGCCACCTTGTCGGGCGTGTAGCCGCCCACCAGCGGGTCTTCCATGTTGAAGTAGCTCATCGCCACGTCGGCGCGCGGGTAGCGCACCATCACGATGTCCCGCTTCTTCAGGTTGGGCGCCAGCTGGTTGTTGGGCAAGGCGATGTTGGCGTAGTCGGTGGGCACCTCTTCGATGTAGTCGTGCTCGCCGTTCATGAAGGCGAGCCAGCGCGGCTGGTTCTCCTCGACGATGCTGACCTCGATGCGGTCGATGAGCGGCAGCTGCTTGCCGGTGAGCGCCGCGACGGCAGCCTGGGCCTGCGCATCGCCGGCCGGCGCTTCTTCCTGGTACCGCTCCGCGCGAAAGTTCGGGTTCTTCTCAAGCACGATGCGCGAAGCCCTGCGCCAGTAAGCAAGCCGATAGGGGCCGGTGCCCACCGGGTGCTCCATGATGCGGTCGCCGTAGAACTCCACCACCTCGCGCGCCACCGCGCCGAACACCGAGCCGTCGGCCAGCTGCAGCAGCAGGCGCGGCTGCGGGTCCACGGTGCGGATCTGGTAGGTGTAGCGGTCGAGTACGCGCAGGCCTTCGACCTCGCGGTCGTAGTCGAACGGCTTCTTGGCCGCCAGCACTTCCTTGCGGTACTCGGACAGCCCGGCGAGCTTCGCGTTCTCGAGGATGTAGAGGTTGGGGCTCTTGGTCCTGGGGTCGTAGTGGCGCTTGATCGCGTACACGTAGTCGGCCGCCACCAGTTCGCGCTTCACGCCCTTGAAGGCCGGGTCGTCGGCGAAGTAGATGCCCGGCTTCACCCGGAACGTGAAGGTCCTGTAGTCAGGGCTGATCTCGGGCATGGCGACCAGCGTGTTGGGCCGCATGCGCACCGGGCGGGCCAGGAACTCGAACATCACCGGCGCATCGAAGATGTTCTCTGTGATCTTGCGTGAATACAGGTCCGAGATCTGCGCCGGATCGAACCCCGTTTCGGCGATGCGGTACGACACCCGCAGCACCTTCCAGTGCGGGGGCGCCGGCGGTGCCGACGACGGAATGCCTTCGACGGCCGCGCCCTTTTCCGGGGCAGTGGCCCCTGCCGCACGGGGCAGCACCGACAACAGCGCCAAACACAGGGCGAACACGCCGCACGGGCCGCGTCGCATCTTCATGCCATCTCCTTGTGGGACTTCCGGTGTGCGCCAGGCAGGGGTGGGCCGGCGCTCTCCGCGAAAGGCGCGAAGTCTAGAGCGAGCCGCTTGCCGCGCCCACCGTGGTCAACCCCAGCGCGTGTCTTTTGACGGCAACACGGCATGCGAGTTGCATGCCACCCGGGCAAATGCGGGTGAACCCGGGCCGGCAAAGCCCTAGACTCGCGCCTGTTTTGATTCGGCGTACGCCCCGAATGCCACAAGCGGACGGGGCGTTTGGTTTTTTCAGCGGAGTACCCATCCCATCATGGCGGCCTACCTGATACGGCGCCTGTGGCAAATGATCCCCACGCTTGCCGGGGTCGTGCTGCTGGTGTTCTTCCTCTTCAAGTACTTCGGCGGCGACCCGGCGGAAATCCTCGGCGGGCTCAACGCCTCGCCGGAACAGATCGACGCCATCCGCGAGCAGCTGGGGCTCAACAAGCCGGTGCTCGAACAGCTGTGGATCTTCGTCAGGCAGATCGCCACCTTCGACTGGGGTCGCAGCTGGGCCACCAACGAGTCAGTGGCCAACCTGTTCGCCACCCGGCTGCCCGCCACCCTCACGGTGATGGTGCCCATCCTCCTCTTCGAAGTGCTGCTGGCGATCCCGTTCGCGATTGCCGTCGCCTACGTCCGCGGCAGCCTCACCGACCGCAGCATCATGGTGCTCACCACGGTGGCGCTGTCGATTTCCTTCCTGGTCTATGTGATCGTGGGCCAGTACGTGTTCGCTTTCCAGCTCGGCCTGTTCCCGGTGCAGGGCTGGACCGACAGCCTGTGGACCAACCTCACCCGCTACGCGCCGCTGCCGGTGCTGCTGGCGGTGCTGGTGAGCCTGGCGCCGCAGACCCGGCTGTACCGCAGCTTCTTCCTCGACGAGATCGGCCAGGACTACGTGCGCACCGCGCGCGCCAAGGGCCTCAGCGAACGCACCATCCTGCTCAAGCACGTGCTGCGCAACGCGACCATTCCGATCCTCACCAACATCGGCGTGCAGCTCCCCGGCATCTTCGTCGGCTCGTTCCTGATCGAGGTGTTCTTCTCCATCCCGGGCCTCGGCCGCGAGGTGCTGCTGGCGGTGAACCGCAGCGACTACCCCGTCATCCAGGCCGTCACCATCTACATCGCGGTGATCACCATGGTGATCAACCTGCTGGTAGACCTGGCCTACAAGGTCGTCGATCCACGGGTGGTTTTGAAATGACCCACCCCCGTAGCGCCTTCGGCGCTCCCCCTCAAGGGGGCGCCGCCAGCGGCCCGGCAAAGCCGGTTCCGCGGCGTCCGCTCGGTTGCGTTGCCGTTCGCGCATCGGGCGCGGCTCGCGGCTCCAGGGAAGAACTGAAATGAGTGCTGTACTCGAAAATCCGGCGGCCGCAGCGACGGCCGTCCCCACCCGCTCCGAAGGCGTCTGGGCCGCCGCCGCGCGGCGCTTTCGCAACGACCGGGTCGGCATGGTGTCGCTGGTCATCGTGGCCCTGTTCCTGCTGCTGGTCATTGCTGCCGGGGTGGGCCTGGTGGCCCGCGACTGGCAGCAGGAGGTCGGCGTGCCCAACGCCCCACCCACCTTCATGGGCCCGGCGGCGTCCACCGAGTCGGCCGCGATCGCCGCGCCCAAGGGGCCGAACGTCGATCTTTCCGCAGTGGACCCGCTGGCGCCGCGCTACAAGGAATGGGAAGAGCGCGCCAGGCAGTTCAAGACCACCGAACAGGTGCGCTCCGAAACGCTGCCCTTCGGCGGCGACCGGCTCGGCCGCGACGTGCTGGCCAAGGCCGTCAAGGGAGCCGAGATCTCGATCCTCGTAGGTGTGTCGGCGGCCTTGCTGGCCACGTTCATCGGCACGCTGCTGGGCGCCTTCGGCGGCTTCTTCGGCGGCAAGGTCGGCGACTTCCTGGAGTGGGTCTACAACGTCTTCACCTCGATCCCGGGCATCCTGCTCATCTTCGCCTTCGCGGCGGTCACCGGCCGCGGCGTGGGCTCGGTGGTACTCATCCTCGGCCTCACCGGCTGGACCGGCATCTACCGGCTGGTGCGCGCCGAGTTCCTGAAGCATTCGGTGCGCGAGTACGTGCGCTCGGCCGAGGCCGTCGGCGCCTCCACCGTGTCGCGCATGTTCCGCCACATCCTGCCCAACGTGAGCCACGTGGTGCTGGTGCAGCTGTCCATCCACGTGGTGGGTTTCATCAAGGCCGAGGTCATCCTGTCGTACCTGGGGCTGGGGGTGAGCGTCGACCAGGTCAGCTGGGGCACGATGCTGGCCGAGGCACAGAGCGAGCTGATCCTGGGCCACTGGTGGCAGCTGGCCGCCGCCACGGCCTTCATGGCGGTGTTCGTGACCGCCTTCTCCCTCATGACCGACGCGCTGCGGGACGCGCTGGACCCCAAGCTTCGCGGAGCCGACTGATGACGCTGCTGAACGTTGAAAACCTCCGCGTGCGCTTCCGCATGGGCCGCGGCTCCAGGGTCGCCTATGCCGAAGGCGTCGGCCGCGGCGAGCTCGGCGTGAGCTTCGCGGTGCCGGAGAACAGCACCGTGGCGCTGGTGGGCGAGTCGGGCTCCGGCAAGAGCGTCACGGCGATGTCCATCCTGAACCTGCTGCCCGACAACGCCGAACGCCATGGCGGCATCACCTTTGCCGGCCGCGACATGCTGGCGGCCACGCTGCCGCAGCTGCAGGCCATACGCGGGCGCGAGATCGCCTGCGTGTTCCAGGACCCGATGACTTCGCTCAACCCGGTGTTCACCGTGGGCGAGCAGATCGTCGAGCCGCTGGTCAGGCACCTGGGCCTGAGCCGCCGCCATGCCCTGGAAAAGGCCGAGAGCCTGCTCACCGAAGTGGGCCTGCCCGATCCGAAGCGACGCCTGTCGGCCTACCCGCACGAGCTTTCCGGCGGCCAGCAGCAGCGCGTGATGATCGCCATCGCACTGGCCTGCGAACCGAAGCTGCTGATCGCCGACGAGCCGACCACCGCGCTCGACGTGACCATCCAGCGGCAGATCCTCGAACTGCTCGCGCGGCTGAAGGAAAAGCACCGCATGAGCATGCTGTTCATCAGCCACGACCTGGGCGTGGTGGGCGAGATCGCCGACCGGGTGGTGGTGATGCGCCACGGCCTGGTGCGCGAGCAGGGCGAGGTGTCGCAGATCTTCGCCGCGCCGCAGGACGCCTACACCAAGGCGCTGCTGGCCTGCCGCCCCACGCTGGACGGCCGCGCCGAGCGGCTGATGGTGATCGACGACCACATCGAGGGCCGTCTCGAGCTCAAGGCGCCGAAGCCGGTGGACCATGCCGCCCGGGCCGACGAACCGGTCGTGCTGCAGGTGAAGTCGCTCACCAAGAGCTTCTGGCTGCGCAGCGGCGTGTTCGGCCGCAAGGAGTTCCAGGCCGTCAAGGGCGTGAGCTTTGCGCTGCGCCGCGGCCACACGCTGGGCATCGTGGGCGAGTCGGGCTCGGGCAAGACCACCGCCGGCCTCGCGCTGCTGCGCCTGCACGAGCCGGCCGGCGGGCCGATGGGCGGGGAGGTGCTGTTCAACGGCCAGGACCTGCTGCAGGTGCCCCGCTCGCAGTGGCAGCCGTTCCGCCGCCGCATCCAGATCGTGTTCCAGAACCCGTATGCGTCGCTCAACCCGCGCTTCACCATCGGGCAGACGCTGCTGGAGCCGATGCGCATCCACAAGCTGGGCGGCAATACCGACGCCGGGCGCGAGGAGCGCGCGCGCTACCTGCTCGGCAAGGTCGGCCTCGATGCCGGCGCGATGCACAAGTACCCGCACGAGTTCTCGGGCGGCCAGCGCCAGCGCATCGCCATTGCGCGGGCCATCGCGGTGGAGCCCGACGTCATCGTGCTCGACGAAGCGGTGTCGGCGCTCGACGTGAGCGTGCAGGCGCAGGTGCTGAACCTGCTGCGCGACCTGCAGGACGAGCTCGGCCTCGCCTACATCTTCATCAGCCACGACCTCGCGGTGGTGCGTTTCATGGCCGACGAGGTGCTGGTCATGAAGGACGGCGAAGTGGTCGAGCGCAATGCCACCGAGGTGCTGCTGGCCCATCCCCAGCAGGACTACACCAAGCGGCTGCTGGCGGCGGTGCCGCGCGGCCTGCAGGGGCGCCTGGTCGCCTGAGCCGCGCGCCGGGCGGGTTCAGCCCGGATGCGCCGCCACCTGCCACCGTGCGGCCCTTTCGTGGTCGTGCTCCAGCCGCGCCAGCAGCGCCTCGCGCGTCGGTGCGCCGCCGGGCCGCTCCAGCGCGCCGCCGGCGCGCAGCGTGTCGTAGTTGCGGTGCGCCTGGTCGATCAGCCACTGGGCGCGCCGCAGCGTCATCGGCGTGCAGGTCTGGCCGCGCAGGTCGTCGTCGAGATCGGCGTCGTGCGAACGCCAGCCTTCGCGCAGGTACAGCGCCGCCAGATCGCCGCGCAACGCGTCGCGCCACTGCGAGGTGACCGAGTCGTACTGCGCCAGCACGGCGGCACCGGCGCCGCGCTGTGCCAGCGCGGTACGCAGGCGCAGGTAGCAGGCCAGCGCGACCTCCTTCTCGAGCCGGAAGGCGGCCAGTGCGACCGCATCGCCGCGCTGCGACTCCTGCTCGAGCAGGTGGCCGAAGAAGCAGCGGGTCTCGAAGCGTTCGGCGAGGTGGAACTGCGGCGCGCTGGTGCCGTCGCCGGCCGTGTTCAGGTGGCGAAGCGGATCGAACGGGTACATGTAGCCGAAGTCGAAGAGCCACAACTGGCGGCCGTCGTCGAGCAGGTTGCCGGGGCTGAAGTCCCACTCGAACAGGCCCGCCAGCAGCAATGCCGCCCCGGTGTCGAACAGCTGCGCGATGGAGCGCTCGCTCCAGGCCGCAACCCGCTCGCCGCCTTCGATCCATGGCGACACCAGCACGCCCTCGTGCAGGCTGGCATGGAGGGTGGGCGTGACGCCTGCGATGCCCTGGCCGCGCTCGGCCAGCTCGTGCAATTCGCGACGGCGCAGCAGCTCGTTCAGGAAGGAGCGCTGGCCGTCGCGGTTGCGCACCAGGCATTCGCTGCGCGCCACCTTGAGCGCGACGGCCGACCCGTCGCCGCGCACCACCCGGCGCACCCGGGCGGTGAGTCCGCCGTCAATCCAGTCCGGGTGGTCCGCGTCGGCCGCCGCGGCGGCCAGGTCACCCGGCAGGGCGGTCCAGCCTGCGGTGCCGAATTGCAGCGGCGTGCCGGCGGCGAGCAGGGCGCTTTGGGCGGCGTGGCGCAGATCGTCCAGGGTCGTCATGGCGGGGTCGTCGTCCTCGAAACGGTGGGCCGCCATTGTTCGGGGCACCGGGTCGTTCGCGCGTCCACCGCCCCGGTGGAATTCCCACGGTGGAGCCACGGCAACGCGGCCCGCGCGCATGCACGGCAGCACAATCGGCGCCGCCGTCCTGACGTCTGCTGCCCCCGATGAGTCTTGTCCACGAGCCGAAGCCCTCCGAAGAAGCCGGCGCCCGCCTGCGCCGCGAGGGCTGGGCCAGGCTGTACGCCGGCAGCGACCTCGCAAGCCTCCAGGCGCTGCTGCAGCAGGCCGCCACCCAGGCGCCGGCCGATGCGGCCGTGCTCCATGCCGCCTGGCAGACCGAGGTGATGCGCCAGCCCCATGAGGCGCTGCGCGGGCTGCGCGAAGCCGGCTGGCTCGATGCAACGGCCGGCCTGCCGCGGCGTGCGCGCGCCGGCCTGGCGCTGGTGCGCGCCCGTGCGGCCCAGATGTTCGACGCCGCCGGCGAGGCGCAGGCCCACGCGCGCGAGGCGCTGGCCGAAGTCGAGGACGACCTGCAGCCGCTGGCGGTGGCCGCGCGGTTCGTGCTGGGCCTGGCACAGCTCGATGCAGGCTGGCCGCAGGCGGCGCTGGAGTCGCTGCAGCATGCGCTGCGAGCATCCCGGCGCGACCAGCTGGGCTACCTGGAGGCGCTGTGTGCCCATGCCATGGGCCGTGCGCTCGACGACCTCGGCCGCGCCGACGAAGGGGTGCGCCTGCTCGACTCGCTTGCGCCGCTCGATGCCGCCGCGCCCGCGCCGCTGGGCTGGGTGGCGCGTTCGCTGCGGCGCCAGGCTCGCGGGCGCCGCCTGCGCTCACTCCAGGCGGTGGAGCTGCCGGTGGTGCAGCAGCCGGCCGACTACTGGTCGTTTCCCGACGAGGTGCAGGCGGTGATGTCTGCCTTGCTGCAAGGCGAGGCGGCCCTCGCCCAGCCCGCACTCACGGCGCTGGAGACGCGCGCGGCGCTCGACTTCCACTGCGCGCGCTGGCGTGCTGACCTGTGCCATGTGCAGGTGTGGGCCGCCTGGGCGCGCGGCGACGAGACGGTGCTCGCGCGATGGGCCGCGCATGCCCCTGCGATCGATGCACAGACCACGCTCGCGGCACTGCGCGAGGCGGTCTGCGCCTGCGCCGCCGGCGCGCTGCTGGGCCGCCTCGACGCAGCGGCCGCCCGAAGCCTCGCCGCCGAACTCGAGCGCCGGCAGCTGGCGGCGCTGGGCAGCACGCTCGCGCTCGTGGCCTGTCTCGCGCAGCCTGACCCCGGCAGCGAGCAGCTCGCGCAGTGGTGGCGCAGCGGCCGGACGCAGCAGCCGCTCGACCTGCTGTGGCTCGCGCCGCTGTCCGCGCCGCGCCTGCAGGCCTTCCTGCGCGACCGCGCCAGCGTCGGGCTGGCCGAGGCCCGGCGCTGCTGCGAGCGCGTGCTGCAGTACTTGGCGCCCACTGCCCTGCCGGTCCAGGCTGACGGCGCGGGGCCGCTGCCGGAGGGCCTCACCCGCCAGGAGTGGCGGGTGCTGTGCGGCATTGCCAACGGCTTCAGCAACGAGCAGATCGCAGCCCGGCTGCACGTCTCGCTGTCCACCGTGAAGACCCATGTCAACCGCCTGTACGGCAAGCTCGGCCTGGGCAGCCGCGCCGAGGCGGTGACCCGCGGGCGGACGCTCGCGGCCTCGCTGACGGCCGACTCCGGCCCCGGCCGGTTTGCAATTTCGCACGACCGTGCGTAAACTCCAGCCACCATGGAGACCAAAACCGAACGCAGCGGGCTGACGCTGGCGGCCATCCTCGACACGGCCTTGCTGATGGCCGCGCAGGACGGCCTGGACAGCCTGACGATCGGCGAGGTCGCCAAGCGCCTGGGGCTGTCGAAGAGCGGGGTGTTTTCGCGGGTCGGCTCCCGAGAGGCGCTGCAGAAGGCGGTGGTCGAGGAATACGACCGCCGCTTCATGCAGGAAGTGTTCGTGCCGGCGATGCGTGAGCCGCGCGGGCTGCCGCGCCTGAACGCGATCATCCGGCTGTGGCTGGCGCGGGCGCGCGACTTCGAGATCCGCCACGGCTGCATCTACTGCGCGGGCGCCTTCGAGTTCGACGACCGCGACGGCCCGATCCGCGACCTTCTGATCGACGGCGCGCTGCGCTGGCGCGCCGCCCTCAAGCGCACCATCATCCAGGCGCTCGACGAAGGCCACCTGAAACCCGACACCCATCCCGACCAGCTGGTGTTCGAGCTGGACGGCCTGTTCGTCGCGCTGATGCGCGAAGCGCGCTTCCTGCGCGACCCCAAGGCGGCCGACCGGGCCTGGATCACCTATGAACGGCTGATCCGCACCCTGCAGGCCGACCCGCCCGCCCAACCAACCGCCCAGAGCTGAGGCCCGCCATGTGGACCCTTGCCGCCGTCTTGCTTTTCCTAATTTCGCACGGTCGTGCG
The DNA here is from genome assembly GCF_006386545.1 of Methylibium rhizosphaerae. GTDB lineage: Bacteria > Pseudomonadota > Gammaproteobacteria > Burkholderiales > Burkholderiaceae_C > Pseudorivibacter > Pseudorivibacter rhizosphaerae. Next base: position 53,186 of record NZ_SWAR01000030.1, read on the forward strand.
AAATCATCGCAGCCCCCTCGATCCTGAAAGAAGGAGAACCGCCATGCTGATCGTTCTCGTGAGTTCTGCCGTGCTGTGGGCCGGCACCCTGGCTGCCCGCGCCGCCTGGCGCCTGCTGCGCGCCGTACCCAAGCGCAACGCCGATTTCGGGTGGCTGTAGAGCTCCCCCGTAGCGCCTTCGGCGATATACCTCAGGAGGTCCGATGACGTCTGCTTCCAACCCGGCCACCAACTTCTATGCGGCCAGCCGCACAGCCAGCCTGCTCGGCGCGGGCCTGCGAGCCGCCCATGCGCTCCAGCCGACGCTGGGCACCCGGCTGGCGACCCGGCTGTTCTTCACCGTGCTGCCCAGCAAGCTGAGCACGCGCAGCCGGCAGGCACCGCAGCATTGGCGAGCCGAACGGTGGCCGTTCGAGCAGGCCTCGCTCACCGTCTACCGCCGCGCCGATGCCGACGTGTCGCGCCCGCTCGTGCTGCTGGTGCACGGCTGGGGCGGCCATGCCGGCCAGATGCTGCCGCTGGCCGAGGCGCTGCATGCCGCCGGGCTGCAGCCGGTGCTGCTCGAATTCCCCGGCCACGGCGCCAGCGACGGCTGGAGCAGCACCCTGCCGCAGTTCCTGCGGGCGCTGGAATACGTGGCCATCCGCCTGGGCGACCTGCATGCGGTGGTGGCGCATTCGCTCGGCGCCCTGGCGGCCGCCGCCGCGGTCGGGCGCGGGCTCGCCGCACAGCGCCTCGTGCTGCTGGCCCCGTCGCCTTCGCCGCTGCAGGTGACCAGCTGGTTCGCCGGCAGCTTCGGCCTCAACGCCGCCGCGCTCGCGCGGTTCCGCCGCCACATCGAAGCGCGTGAAGGCCTGCCGCTGTCGATCTTCGAGCCGGAACGCCTGGGCCCGCGGCTGGGCGTGCCCAGCCTGCTGGTGCACGACATGGGCGACCGCACCGCGCCGTTCGCCACCAGCCAGAAGCTGCTGACCTTGGCGCCCAGGGCCCAGCTGACGGCGGTCGAGGGTCTCGGGCACCGCCGCCTCCTGACCGATGCCGCCGTCATGGCCCGGGTGACCGACTGGTGCCGGCCCGGCTGAGCCACCGCCCGGGCCCGTTTGCCGCGCTGCGAAGTGACGATTTACGTCAGCGCCGTAACCGCGCACTTACGCTCCGGACGTGAATTGGCGTTGTGCCGCACGCGACCTGTCGTTTGGAAGCGTCGCAACCGGCAAAACCGCCGGTGGATACCGGTAAAGCGGGCTGGCATGGAAAGCGCATGGCGAATGCCAACCGAGTTCCAGCCGCCACCCGCCCATGCCCACCCCGCCGAAACCCGCTCGCCTTCGCCCCGCAGCCCCGAGCTGCCGTGGCGGCGCTTCGTCCCTGCTGCGGCTCACGCCGCACGGTGCGCAAGGCGTCCCGAGCCTGGCGCGCGGTGGTGAGCGCGGCGACCGCTCGACCAAGGGTGCGGCTCGCCAGGGCCTGGGTGCCTGGCTGGCGCGCGCGGCCGACCACCTGATGCCGCGCGGCACCGCGGCGATGCCGGTGTTCGGCCTGTCCGAATTCGCAGCCAGCCGGCTGCAGGCCTGATCAACGAGATGACAAGGGGGGAGGGGCTCCACCATGTCTGATACCAAACACACCGATTCACAACTGGCGGCACTGAGCGTAGAAGATCAGGCTGCGCGGCCGCCGGTGCTTCGGGTTGCGCTCCCCTCCGGGGCGGCGCCACGTCAATTCAAGGTGCTGCAATCGCGCGGCGCGCCGGGCCAGAGGGCCCTGCCGCTGGGCGGCGGCATCGGCAAAGGTTTGCGGACCGGTTGACGTCCAGGGGGAGCGGGCGCGTCGGGGTAGGAGAGAGCGAGCCCTCGACATCCCGTCCCGCTCCCCTTCTTTTTTTGCTCCACCCATCTTCTTCTCTCCCTTGTCGACACCGGGCCTGCCCCGGTGACGTCGTTTGTGGGCCTCCCTACACTGGCGGCCGCCGCGCCACGAGCGCAGCGCGCAGACAAAACGAAGGAGAAACCATGAGCCTGTTCCCGCAATGGCGCGAAAAGACCGAGGGAGTCGTCGCGCCCGATGAACGCCTGCCATGGCCGCAGACCGCGGCCATGGGCGTGCAGCACGTGATCGCGATGTTCGGCGCCACGGTGCTGGCGCCGATCCTGATGGGCTTCGACCCGAACGTGGCGATCCTGATGTCGGGCATCGGCACGCTGATCTTCTTCTTCATCGTCGGCGGCCAGGTGCCCAGCTACCTGGGCTCGAGCTTCGCCTTCATCGGCGTGGTGATCGCGGCCACCGGCTATGCCGGCCAGGGCGGCCCCAACGCCAACATCGGCGTGGCGCTGGGCGGCATCATCGCCTGCGGCGTGGTCTACACGGTGATCGGCCTGGTGGTGTGGTTCACCAACGAGCGGCACCGCAAGTCGGCCCCCATCCAGGGCATGGAGGTCGAGGAGGTCGAAACAGGCGCCGCGGTGCACTGGATCGAACGGCTGATGCCGCCGGTGGTGACCGGCGCGGTGGTGGCCGTCATCGGCCTCAACCTGGCGGGCGTGCCGATCAAGAACATGGCGCCCACGCCGTTCGACGCCTGGATGCAGGCCATCACCTTCGTGAGCGTCGGCGCGGTGGCGGTGTTCACCCGCGGCATGGTGCAGCGGCTGCTCATCCTGGTGGGCCTCATCATCGCCAGCGTCATCTATGCGGTGCTGACCAACGGCCTCGGGCTCGGCAAGCCGCTCGACTTCACCGCGCTGGCCAATGCGCCCTGGTTCGGGCTGCCGCGCTTCGCGGCGCCCGTGTTCGACGCGAAGGCGATGCTGCTGATCGCGCCGGTGGCGGTGATCCTGGTCGCCGAGAACCTGGGGCACATCAAGGCCGTGAGCGCCATGACCGGCCGCGACCTCAACCCCTACATGGGCCGAGCCTTCATCGGAGACGGCATCGCCACCATGGTGTCGGGCGCCTCGGGCGGCACCGGCGTCACCACCTATGCCGAAAACATCGGCGTGATGGCTGCCACCAAGATCTACTCGACCGCCATGTTCGTGGTGGCGGCGCTCATCGCCGTCGTGCTCGGCTTCTCGCCCAAGTTCGGCGCGCTCATCCAGACCGTGCCGCTGGCGGTGATGGGCGGCGTGTCGATCGTGGTGTTCGGCCTCATCGCGGTGGCCGGCGCGAAGATCTGGGTCGACAACCGGGTCGACTTCTCGGACAACACCAACCTCATCGTCGCGGCGGTCACGCTGATCCTGGGCACCGGCGACTACACGCTGAGGCTCGGCGATTTCGCGCTCGGCGGCATCGGCACCGCCACCTTCGGCGCCATCCTGCTGCATGCCTTGCTGAAGCGGCGCACCTAAGTCAGCCTGCGCTCAAGTCGGCCGGTCATCCGGCCGAAACCACCGTGATGAACCCGCTCGTGCACACGCCGGCCGTCGCGCTGCGGCGGCTGGCGGCGACCTCCCTCATCGCCGCCGCGCTGCTGCTGCCGGCCGCTGCCGCGGCACGGCAGCCGCAGCCGCCGGCGCCGCCCGCATCCGGCCCCACGCTGGCGGTGGTGCACGAACTCGAGCAGCAAGGCCGCGTCGACCCGGAACAGGCCGTCGCCCGGTTGCAGCGGCTGCTGCCGCTGGCGCCCGCAGGCGGCCCGGAGCGTGTCGAACTGCTCACGGTGCTCGGGCTGATCCACGGAGCACGCCGCGAGGCCGCGCAGGTGCACGGCGTGGTGGAACAGCTGGAGGCCCTGGGCGGCGCTGCAGCACGTGCCGCAGCGCTGGTGGTGCACGCGGGGCTCGACTACTTCAGCGGCGACCTCTCGCGCGCCGAGCCGCAGCTCGCGCAGGCGCTCGCGCTGCTTCCGGCCGATGCACCGCTGCAGGGGCGCTTTCGCGTGCTGTACCAGCTCACGGAGATCCAGACCGGCCGCGGCCGCATCGAGCAGGCGCTGGCGTCGGCGCATCAGGCCATCCGGGTGGCCGACGGCAGCGGCGTGGCGCTGCTGCGCTCGCGCGCGCGCAGCCAGCTGGCCTACGTGCTGCTGCGCGGCGGCCAACTGCAGCGTGCGCACGACCTCAGCCGCGAGGCGGTCGCGCTGGCCCCCACCGATGCGGAGCGATCGTCGGCACGGCAGGTCGAAGCCATGGTGCTGGCGCGCCGCAACGATGCACGCGGCGAGCGCGAGGCCACGCTGGACGCGTTGCAGCTGGCACGCCGGGCCGGCTGGCGCAGCCAGGAGGGGCTGATGCTGGGCAACCTGGCCGACTCCTACCTGGCGCGTGGGGAGTACGAGACGGCGCGCCGCCATGCCGCGCAGGCGCTGGTGATCGCCCGCGAGCTGAAGGACACCCCGTCTGAGTCACTGGCGCTCACCAACCTGGGCCTGGCCGAGATCGGGCTGAAGCGGCTCGAAGCCGGGCGTGCACACATCGAACGGGCGCTGTCGATCGAGCGCAATGCCGGCGCACGGGCCGAGGAGGCCGAGGTGCTCGACGAGATGGGCGCCGCCCTGGAGCGTGCCGGCGACTGGGCCGGCGCGATCGACGCCTACCACCGCCTGCGCGAGCTGCAGGATGCGATGGCGCAGACCAGCCGCCAGCGCGCCCTGCTCGAAATGCAGGAACGCTTCGACAACGAACGCCGCGCCCGCGAGCTGGCGCTGCTGCAGCGGGAGGGCCAGCTGCACGACGCGCAGCTGCAGGCCCAGGTGCGCCACCGTTGGCTGTGGGCCGCGGTGGCGCTGGCCTGCGGGCTGGCGCTGACGCTGGTGATCGTGCTGGCGCGGCGGCTGCGGCATGCCAACCGCCGCCTGATGGACTCCAACGCCCGCCTGCGCCAGCAGGCCGGCTGCGACCCGCTGACCGGCCTGGCCAACCGCCGCTTCGCCCACGAGGTGTTGCAGCGGCAGGCCGGCGCGTCGTTCGAAGGCACGCTGATGCTGATCGACCTCGATCACTTCAAGCGCATCAACGACACCGCCGGCCACGCCGCCGGCGACGCGGTGCTGGTGGAAGCCGGCCGCCGGCTGCACGACACGCTGCGCGAAGGCGACCAGCTGGCGCGCTGGGGCGGCGAGGAGTTCCTCATCGCGGTGCAGCCCGCCCTGCAGCCCGAACAGGCCGAGCAGCTGGCCGAACGCCTGCTGCACCGGCTGGGCGACACGCCGGTGGTGCTGGCCTCCCACACCCTGCGCCTCACTGCCTCGATCGGCTTCGCCAGCTTCCCGCCGCCCGCCGAGGGCGAGCGCCTGGCCGTGCCGTGGGAAAGGGCGCTGCGCCTGGTCGACGGGTTGATGTACGCCGCCAAGGCGCGCGGCCGCAACCGCGCCTGCGGCCTGAAGGCACTGCGGCTGCCAGGCGCGGCCGGGCTCGCACGGGCAGAGACCGCCCTCGACGATGCCGAGCGGCGAGGCGAGCTGGTGCTGGCCGAGATCGCCGGGCCGACATGAAACACGCAGGCGCGCTCGTGCTGTCGCTGCTGCTGCTCGCCGGCGCCAGCCTGCCGTGCAGCGCTTCCGAGCCGGTGCACGAGATCAATGCTGCGCTGCGCCAGTCATGGGTGCGGCCCGATGCCGCCGTCACGGCGCTGGAGCGGCGCCTCGCGCAAGGCAGCCGTGCCGAACGGGCCCTGGCGGCGTGGAGCCTGGGCCAGGTGCTGTTCGAGGACCAGGCCGGGCCGCCGCAGCTGCAGACCCTGCTGGCTTCGCTGGCGGGCCATGACGACCCGCTGCTGCGTGCGGCGGGCGAGATGTTGCTGGCGCTGCGCCTGCTGGCCACCGACCAGCGCGAGCAGGCCGGCACCCGGCTCGGCCTTGCGCTCAGCGCGGTCGAGGCCGCTGCCAGGGGAGACGACGACCCTGCGCTCGCCGAGCTGCATTGCGACGTGCTGCGCCTGCAGGCCCGGCTGCTGGCCCGCCTGCCCGGCAAGCTGCCGCAGGCGCTGCAGCAGCTGCAGGCGGCCAGCCAGCTGGCCCAGCGAGCGGGCGCCCGCTGGCGCCAGGCGCTCGCGTTGCAGGAACGGGCCCGCCTGCTGGCCGACCATGGCCAGCAGGCGGCCGCGCGGACCGCCGGCGCCGCGGCACTGCCCCTCATCGAGTCGCAGGACGACCCGCTGGCCCAGGCCTCGCTGTGGCTGGGCGCCTCGCGCCTGGCACTGCGGACCGGCGAACTCGAGGCGGCGCGGCGCGCCGCCGACGAGGCGCTGGCCCTCGCGGTCCGCATCCAGGCGCCGATGCTGCAGGCCCAGGCGCTGCTGCAGCTGGCCCGGTTGCAACGCACCACCGACCCCGGCGAAGCAGCCGCGGCAGTGCGGGCGGCCCTGCAGCTGGCACAGGCAGTGCCGGCCGAGCCCTGGCAGCCGCCGGTGCGCGCCGCCGCCGGCCTCGAGCTGGTGAAGCTCGGTCGGCCGGGCGCCGGCCGTGCCCACGTGGAAAGCGCGGTCTGGGAGGCGCCGCGCCGGCGGCAGCGGGTGCTCGAGCACGACGCCGCCAGCTGGCTGCGCCAGCTCGACGTGGCCCTGCGCGAAGCCGGTGACTCGCGCGGTGCCGTGGCCGTGTACCACCGCGAGCGCGAGATGCGCACGAAGCTGCAGCAGCGCGAGCTGGAGGCGGCCGGGCAGGAACTGGAACAGCTCTACCGGGGCCAGCACCAGCGCCGCGAGATCGAGCTGCTCAACCGCGAGAACGCCCTCAAGGCCGCCACCCGCGAATCGCGCGAACTGCTGCAACGCACCCTCGGGGTGGCTGCCGCACTGATGGCGCTGGCGCTCGGGCTGGCCATGCTGCTGTACCGGCGCCAGCGGGTGGCCCATCGCTCGCTGGCGGCCAGCGAAACGCTGCTCAGGACACAGAGCGAACGCGACCCGCTCACCGGGCTGGCCAACCGGCGCCACCTGCTCGAGCAGTTGCAGGCGCGGGGACTCGCCGGGCCGCAAGCCGCCTTCGAAGGGGCGCTGCTGATGCTCGACGTCGACCGCTTCAAGCAGATCAACGACCGCCATGGACATGCGGTGGGCGACCGGATCCTCGTCGAAGTGGCGCGGCGGCTGTCGCAGGTGGTTCGCGGCCGCAGCGACCTCGTCGTGCGCTGGGGCGGCGAGGAGTTCCTGCTGTTCGCGCCGGCGCTGCCGCCCGCCCAGGTGCGCGCGCTGGCCGAGCGCGTGCTCGAGGCCATGAGCGCCGAACCGCTGGTGCTGGGCGAACTCACCCTGCCCATCGGAGTGTCGGTGGGCTATGCGGCCTTTCCGCTGCCGCCGCTGGCGCAGCCGATGTCCTGGGAGCGGGCGGCGAACCTTACCGACCTGGCGCTGTACGCGGCCAAGCGTCGCGGCCGCGGCCGCGCCTGCGGCATCGTGGCGCTGAACGTGCACGGCGACGCCGAACTGGCCGCGGTGGAAGCCGGCTTCGACCACGCCTGCCGGGACGGGCGGGTGGTGCTCGAATAGGTCCTACCCCGGCACGCCCGGGCCGCCCTTGCCGGGCAGCGCCCCTGCCAGGTGGTCGTCCAGACAGCGCAGCAGCGCCATCACGTCCAGCGGCTTGGTGAGGTAGGTCGACACGCCGTGCAGCCGCGCGGCTCGGATCTGCTCGGGCATCGCATCGGCCGACAGCGCCACGCGCGGCATGGCGGCCAGCGCCGGGTCGGCCTCCAGCGCCTGCAGCACGTCGAAGCCGCTCATGTCGCCCAGGTGCATGTCCAGCAGCAGCAGGTTCGGCCGTTCGCAGCGTGCCAGCTCGATGGCCTCGGCACCGTTGCGCGCCACCACCAGCTGCCATTGCGGCCGCAGGCCCATCACCTGGCGCACCAGCTCGACGTTGACCTCGTTGTCCTCGGCATACAGGACCTTGCACGACGCGCCGTCGCCGGCGTCCTTGGCCATGCCGGGCAGCGCGGCGACGGCGGACGGCGGCTGGGTCAACGGCAGGCGCACGGTGAAGCAGGAGCCGCTGCCCGGCTCGCTGTCCACGTCGATGAGGCCGCCCATCAGCTCGACCAGCTTGCGCGTGATGACGAGGCCGATGCCGGTGCCTTCGATGCCGGAGCGTTCAGCCCCGAGCCGGTTGAAAGGCTCGTACAGCCGCATCCGCTGCTCGGCGGACAGGCCCGGCCCGGTGTCCCGCACGCTGATGGCCACCAGCGGCGGCCCGCCCGCCCGGCCGGCCTCCACGCCGGCGTGCACCCTCACGCTGCCGCCGGCGCGGTTGTACTTGATGGCGTTGGACAGCAGGTTGGTCAGCACCTGGCGCAGCCGCACGTGGTCGCCGCGCACATGCAGACGCACATCCGGCGCCTCATGGTCGAGCGAGACGCCGGCATGCTGCGCATCGTGCGCCATCAGAGCCAACGCATCGTCGATCACCTGCGCCACGCGCAGCGCCTCGAGCGACAGCGGCAGGCCGCCGGCCTCGATGCGCGACAGGTCCAGCACGTCGGCGATCATGGCCAGCAGGTGGGCGCCGGCACGTTCGATGTGCTCGACCTTGGCGCGCTGGGCCGCCGACAGCGGCTGGTTCGCATCCACCCGCAGCAGCTGGGCGAAGCCGAGCACCGCGTTGAGCGGCGTGCGCAGCTCGTGGCTCATGCGCGACAGGAATTCCGTCTTGGCCCGGTTGGCGCGCTCGGCGGCCTCGGCCAGCACCAGGGCCTCCTCGTAGCGGCGGCGGTCGGTCACGTCCATCAGGTAGCCGGTCCACAGCACGCTGCCGTCGGCCAGTGCTTCAGGCGCTGCCTCGCCGGCGAGCCAGCGCTGGCCGCGGCGGGGCAGCACCACCCGGAACTCGCTGCGGGTGGGCGCGAGGCTGGCCACGCCGTGGCGCATCGAAGCCTCGATGGCCGGCAGGTCGCCCGGGTGGATGCGCTCGAACAGCATCGAGGCGTCGTCGCGCACCGCGTCGGGCTCCAGCTCGAACAGCTCGCGCAGCCCGTTGCTGGCATAGGGCATCAGCCGCTGCCCGCCGGGCAGCAGCCGGAACTGGTAGACCAGACCGGGCACCTGCCGCGTGAGCTTGTGCAGCAGCTCATCGCGGTCGCGCAGCACGCTTTCGGCCTGCTTCTGCTCGCTGATGTCCTCGATCACCGAGATGAAGTGCAGCGGCGCCCCGGCGCCGTCGCGCACCAGCGCGACGGTCAGGTTGACCCACACGATGCTGCCGTCGGGCCGCAGATAGCGCTTCTGGGTGTGGATATCGCTCATGCGCCCCGACAGCAGCGCGTCGCGCTGTGCGAGGCCTTCAGCCACGTCGTCGGGGTGGGTCACATCGGAAAACCTGAGGCTTTGCACCTCGTCGCGCGTGCGTCCGAGGATCTCGCAGAAGCGCTGGTTCACCTCGCGCAGGCCGCCGTCGAGGGCCACGTGGGCCATGCCCACCGCCGCCATCTCGAAGGCCGCGCGAAAGCGCGCCTCGCTGAGCCGCAGCGCTTCTTCGGCGCGGCGCCGCTGGCGATCGCTCAACGTGGCGCTCACGATCGCGGCCACGCTGGCCAGCAGCGGCTGCAGGCGCTCCACCAGTTGCGTGTCGTAACCACCCTCGCGGTTGGCCAGCCCCACCTCGCCCACCAGCTCGCCGCCGTGCAACAGCGGCACCCCGAGGAAGCTGCGCAGGCCCGGATGGCCGGGCGGCAGGCCGCCGCGGCGTGCATCGTTCGCCGGGTCGTTGGAGATCACCACCTCCGCGGTGGTGAGGGCGCTGCCGAGCAGGTTGTCGAGGTTACGGAACTCGATGCCGTTGCGGCGCTCGCGCGCCACCATCTCGCGGGTCGCGTCGTCCCACGAGATGTCGCTCAAGGTGAAGATCTTCAGGTAGGGCTTCTGCCGCTCGTCGCGCCACACCTCGCCGATGAAGCCGTAGGCGCTGCCGGACAGGCGCAGCAGGTCGGGCAGCAAGGCGTCGAACACCTCGTGCGCGGCGGCCGTGCGAATGAAACTGGCCTGCAGGCGGCGGATGATGACGCCCAGGTCTTCGACCGGGGCGGGGGCTGGCGGCGGCGCAGGAACACTCACGGTCGTCGGTGGGGGCGGGACGGGCCACTGTGGCATGCGCTGCAATGCCTTGCCAAGCGGAACATTGCCGCCGTGGTCTCCCTCTTTCGGGTGAGGGGCCACGACATGCGCCCCTCCCGACCTCGTCAGCCCGGCTTGGCGAGACCCAGCTTGTCGACCAGCGCCTTCTCCCGCTTGAAGGTCTCTTCGGCGAAGCGCGCGTAGCGCTGCGGGCTCATGTGCAGCAGCTGCTGGTCGTACCGGGCCAGCGCCTCCACATGGTTGGGCATCTCCATGGCCTGCCTGAAGACATCGTGGATGCGCTGCACCAGCTTCGCGTCCATGCCCTTGGGCCCGCCGATGCCATAGGGCGAGGCCTGCACGATCGGCAAGCCCAGCTCCTTGAGAGTGGGCACGTCGGGAAACTTCGGCAGGCGCTGCTCGCCCCAGGTATTGAGCACCCGCAGCTTGCCGGCGGCCACGTGCGGGGCGAAGCCGGTGGAGTCGGCCGCGGCCATGATGTGGCCGCCCAGGATGGCCTGCATCAGGTCGGCGCTGCCCTTGAACGGCACATGGTTGAGCTGCAGCCCGGCCTGCTGCGCGATGTCTTCCATCGTGAGGTGCGGGCTGGTCAGCACGCCGGTCGAGCCGTAGGTGAGCTGCCCGGGGTTGGCCTTGGCCCAGGCGACGAAGTGGGTCCACGTCTTGAGCGGCGAGTCGGCCGGCACCACCAGGCCGAAGGCATAGCCGGTCACGCCGATGATGTAGCTGATGTCCTTCACCGGGTCCCAGTTGATCCGGGTGGTGTAGGGCAGGCGGAACACGCCCAGCGGGATCTGCGCGAGCGTGTAGCCGTCGGGCCTGGCCTGCTGAAGCTGCTGCGCGGGCAGCGTGCCGCCGGCGCCCGGCTTGTTCTCGACCAGCACCTGCTGGCCGAGCAGCCTGGTGGCGTTCTCGGCCAGCACGCGCATGGTGATGTCGGTCGGCCCGCCCGCCGGGAAGGCGATCACGAGCCGCACCGGCTGGCTGGGCCAGGCCTGTGCCCGCACCACGGCCGGCGCGGCACCGGCCACGGTGCCGGCCCCCATCCACTTCAACACCTGGCGTCGGCGCATGGAACCTCCTCGCGTGCTGCGGGCTCAACGAACGAGCCCGCAGCATCGCACCGCGGGCAGGCCGCGGCATCCGTGTTTGTGCCCAACGCGGCTGTCGCCTGCGCGACGTCCTGCGGGCATGCCCGGTGGCCGGCCGGCGCTGTCCACACCACACTGCCACCAGCCGCTTCAGCCCTCACGAACCCGACAAGGAGACTGCCGATGAAAAGCCGACCGACTGCCGCCCCCGATGACCTGCGCCGCCGCCTGCTCGCATTGCCGCTGTGCGCCGCCGCGGCCGCATGGCTGGCGCCCGCGGCAGCCATCGCGCAAACGGCCGCATGGCCGGCCAAGCCGATCCGCATCGTGGTGCCGTTCCCGGCGGCGGGCACCACCGACATCCTCGCCCGCGCGCTCGCGCCCGAGCTGCAGAAGGCACTGGGCCAGCCGGTGGTGGTGGACAACAAGGCGGGCGCCGGCGGCAACATCGGCTCGGCCGAGGTGGCCAAGGCCGCGCCCGACGGCTACACCTTCCTCATGGGCACGGTGGGCACCCATGGCATCAACGCCGCGCTGTACCCCAAGCTTCCCTACGACCCCTTCAAGGACTTCGTGCCGGTGACGCTGGTGGCCGCGGTGCCCAACGTGCTGGTGTTCAACCCGGCCAAGGCCGACGCCCTGGGCATCCGCAGCGTGCCGGACCTGGTGAAGTACGCGCGTGCCAACCCCGGCAAGCTCAACATGGCGAGCTCCGGCAACGGCACCTCGATCCACCTGTCGGGCGAGCTCTTCAAGACCATGACCGGCACCTTCCTCGTGCACTTCCCGTACCGCGGCTCGGGTCCGGCGCTGATCGACCTCATGGGGGGCAGCGTGGACCTCATGTTCGACAACCTGCCCTCGGCCATGCCGCACATCAGGGCCGGCAAGCTGCGCGCGCTGGCGGTGACGAGCAACGTGCGCTCGCAGGCGCTGCCCGATGTGCCCACCATCGAGGAAGCCGGCCCGGTGAAGGGCTATGACGCAAGCTCGTGGTTCGGCCTGCTGGCCCCGGCGGGCACGCCGATGGAAATCGTCAACCGGGTGCAGCAGGAAACCGCCAAGGCGATGGCCACGCCGGCCCTCAAGGAACGGCTGCTGTCGCAAGGCGCCATCCCGAGCGGCAACACCAGCACCGAGTTCGCGAAGTTCATCGCCGCCGAACACAGGAAGTGGGCCGCGGTGGTGAAGGCTTCGGGGGCGAAGGTGGACTGAGCGAGGCACCCGAGCACGGGCGGTTATCGTTCAGGGCTCAATGCCGACGACGAAGCCTGTCTCCCGGATCGCCACCAGACTCTTCCCCTGGCTCACCCGCGTCGATGCCGGCTGCCTGCGTGCCGACGCACTGGCCGGTCTGCTGGGCGCGCTGCTCGTGCTGCCGCAGGGCATTGCCTTCGCAGCGCTGGCCGGCCTGCCGCCGCAGTACGGCCTGTACACCGCCATCGTGCCCTGCGTGGTGGCGGCCATGGCCGGGTCGAGCTGGCATGTCGTTTCCGGGCCCACCAATGCCAACTCGCTGGCGCTGCTGGCCATGCTGGCGCCGCTCGCGCTGCCGGGCAGCGCGGGCTACATCGAGCTGGCGCTGGCGGTCACGTTGATGGTCGGGCTGCTGCAGCTGGCCATCGGCGGCCTGCGCCTGGGGTGGTTGGCGCACTTCATCTCGCCGGCCGCGCTGCGCGGCTTCATGGGCGGCGCGGCCCTGCTGATCGCAGTGCATGCGCTGAAGGACCTGCTGGGACTGGCCGCAATGCCGATCGGGCAGGGCGCCGGCGCCGTGCTCGGCTACGTCGCCGGCCATGCGGCCGAGCTGCAGCCGGCGGCGCTGGGCGTGGGCGCAGTCGCGCTCGCGGTGGTGCTGGCCTTGCGCCGCGTGGCGCCGCGCTGGCCGGCGATGCTGATCGCGCTGGCCGCCGCCACCATGGCCGCCTGGTGGCTGCGGCGCGCCGGCATGGGGGTGCACACCGTGGGGCTGCTGCCCTCTCCCTGGCCTGCCCTGCACCTGCCGCAGGTGCCGCTGCAGCGGGTGCCCGAGCTGATGGGCCTCGCCTTCGCACTCACCATCGTGGCCCTGGGCCAGTCGATCTCCATTGCCAAGGCGGTGGCCGCGAGGTCGGGCCAGCTGATCGACGCCGACCGCGAGTTCATCGGGCAGGGCCTGTCCAACATGGTGGGCGGGCTGTTCAGCTGCTACGTCTCGTGCGGCTCGCTCAACCGCTCGATGCCCAACCTCGACGCCGGCGCACGCACGCCGCTGGCCGCCGTGTTCTCGGCGGTGCTGCTGCTGGCGCTGGTGGCACTGAGCGCGCCGCTGCTGGCGCTCATCCCGATGGCTGCGATCGGTGCCCTGCTGCTGTGGGTGGCCTGGTCGCTGCTCGACCTGCCCAGCTGGCGCGAACTGGCGCGGCTGTCCCGCACCGATTTCGTCATCGCGCTGGCCACGCTGGCGGCCACGCTGACGCTGCGGCTCGAGGTGGCCATCCTGCTGGGCACGCTGGCCTCGCTGGTGACCTACCTCTCGCGCACCGCGCGCCCGGCGATGCGCAGCATGGGCTTCGACAGCTTCGCGGCCGACCGGCCTTTCGTGGTGGTGGACGGCAACCCGAGGGCCATGCCCGAATGCCCGCAGCTGAAGCTGCTGCGCATGGAAGGTTCGGTGTTCTTCGGCGCCGTGCCGCACGTGGCCGACAGGCTGTTTGCGCTGCGCAGCGAACCGCAGCCGCAGCACCATCTGCTGGTGATGAGCAAGAGCATGAACTTCATCGACCTGCCCGGCGCCCAGCTGTGGCAGCGCGAGCTGCAGGCGCGCCGCGCGATGGGCGGCGACCTCTACTTCCACCGGCCGCGCCCGCAGGTGCTCGAGACCTGGCAACGCATCGGCTTCTTCGACGAACTGGGCGAAGACCATGTCTTCGCCGACAAGCGCAGCGCGCTGGCCGCCATCGTGCCGCGGCTCGACGGCGAGATCTGCGCGAAGTGCTCGGTGCGGTGTTTCGAGGAATGCGAAAGGCAGCCGGGCGCAAAGGACTGGGACTGGCAGGTGTGAGAGGGCGCGTTCAGCCGCGGCCCAGCAGCAGCCATTCGATCCAGTGCGCGCCGCCGGCGGTGCCCAGCGGCACCAGCAGGGCCTTGAACAGCGGCTGGTCGAACAGGTTCGCAAAGGCGCCGGTGCGGTGCGACTCGACCGCTTCGATCAGCCCCTTGAAAGGATCGGCCAGCTGCTTCCATTCGGCCGTGCTGCCCTGCAGCCAGCGCAGGTCCTCCTTCATGCGCGCCAGCGACCGCTGGCGGATGTGCTCGGACGACTGCTTGAGCGCCACCGCCAGCACCACCAGCCAGATCAGGTAGGCCCCCGCCCCCAGTGCAATCGGCACGGTGAGCGCCCAGTTGTCGAACAGCCGGCTGCGCGCGACGATCAGCAGCGCGAGCACCACGAACGGCCAGATGATGAGCGGGGCCACCCGCTTCGTGATCTGCGCCACCAGCTGGATGTCGATCCAGTCGTCGAGCAGGGTGTGGTACTTCACCGGCTTGTCGTCCATGGCACGGTCTTCGGCATGCGGCGGCCTTTCGTCACCACCGGTGCGGTCGGCCGGCCGCAGGCGCAGGCCGCGCATCCAGAGCGCCGCGTGCTGGCTGCCGAGCACACGGGCGTGACGCCGCACCGCCCGCGAGTCGTACAGCGAACGCCCGCGGCTCAGGTGCCAGATGAAGCGGCACGCCAGCATCGTGTCGTCGGCCACCGCCACCACCAGCAGCGGCAGCAGCAGCAGCACCGCGTACAAGGTGTTGGCCACCAGGCGCCGGTGGTCGTCGCCGCGCACCGGCACTTCCGGCACGTAGCCTTCGCTGAGCCCGAAGAACAGCAGCGCCATCAGCGCCACGGTGACCACGTACCAGAACAGCACCCGCACGACGCGGGCCGACGTCTGCGCGCGATGCAGGTAGCCCTGCCCGAGCTGGTCCGCGTCCAGGCTCATCAGCTGCTGGTCGGCGCTGTTGCAGCAGGCGGTGCCGCCGGGCGCCGGCGGCAATGAAGGGCACGCCTGCAGCAGTGGCCTCCAGCCGGCCAGCGTGCCATGCATGAACCAGTGTTTCACCAGCCGGCGCCATCGCCTGCTCTTCAGGCAGGTGCCTTCGCCGGTGGTCGCGTACACGCTGCCGCACAGGTCTGCGGCACTGTGGCGTGCGCCGTTCCAGGCGTGGTCGAGCGCGCACACGATGGCCAGCAGCACCAGCACGTGGATCAGGTGCGAGGGCCAGGCACTCACGCCTTCGAACCAGAACACCGGCTCGCAGTCCGTGCAGGCCGCGCCGTTGCCCGTGGGCCAGGCCATCCACAGGAAGCCGCCGGCCAGCACGAACACCAGCAGGGAACTCAGCGCTGCGTTGTAGGCGCCGACGCCGGGGGCGCGCGAGCCCGCTCTCGGCTGCGCACGCGACACGGCATACAGGCCCACCAGCGTGGCGCAGGCGGTCACCGCGCTCATGAACATGATGGTGTTGAAACCCACCAGCCGCGGGTGGGTGAGCTCCGCCGCCGAGCCGATGGCATAGACCTGCAACGCCAGGTGCAGCGCGACGAGCAGCACCACCGACAACGGAAGCGCCGGGTTCGCCGCGCCGGGTGCGGGCGCGCCGAACACCCGGTCGCGCGCGCGCCGCAGCGCCGGCGTCGACGGCCACGCGATCAGCGCGCCCACGAGCAGCATCACGAACAGCGCCGCCACCAGCGCACGCGTGTGTCTGGACGACACCGGCGAAGTGGCGAAGTCGAAGCCCGCCAGCGGTACCGCGCGCGTGCGGCCGATCTCGTATACGGACGGTTCGCGGATCGCGCTGCCGGCGATGGCCTCCTCGTCGCGCTTGCAGCTCTCTTCGCGGCAGCCCGCACGCCGCGCGGCCAGGTAGGTGGCCGTCTGGTAGGTGTCGCGGAACGCCGGCGTGCCGCGCTGCACGTCGGCCGGCATCTGCAGCGGCAGGCTGCTGGCCACCAGCAGGTTGCGGCTGAACGGCAGGGCCTTCGGATGCAGGTAGCGCGCGTCCATGTCGGTGGTGAAGAACACCTTGTCGGGAAAGCTCTCGTGCAGCGCCTGCAGCACGAGCAGCTTGTCGTGCACGTCGCTGCCGAGGATGCCGATCGCACCGATGGGTCCGGCCCGACCCTGCCGCGGCGCATCCGGGGCTCTCGAGGCTGGCGGGTCCGACGCTTCGCTCTCCTGCAGCGAGCCGGCCAGCCGGCGCAGGTAGTCGAGCTGGTCGCGGCCCTCGGGCCATTCCACGTTCGACGCAGGCGTGCCCTGCTGGTCCTTGTCGCCGTCCGCCGGCTTGCGCCCCTGCGGCTTGTCTTCGGGTTCGGTGTCGCGCGTGGTCACGCCGTCGATGCCGCGGAAGTAGTAGCGAACCTCCACCTTGCTCACCGACGGAAGCTGCTCCTTCAGCTGGTGGGTGAGTTCGGCGGCCAGCGCCTGTGCGTAGAGCGAATCGCGTTCGGCCACCAGCACCACCCGGCGCGGCTTGGGCGGCAGGCGCCCGCGGATCTCGGCGACCAGCTGCCGGATCACCTCGTTGTCGGTGGCGATCAGGCGGCGGAAGGTCTCAGGCCTCTCGAGCGGAACGGGCGTGCGGAACACGTTCAGCCGCTCGCCGATGAAGTCCTCGAGCCGCTGCCCCGCCAGTTCGTGGATCTGCCGGTTCGATGCGGTGGCGAACGGGCTGAGGATCTCGGCGCCGGCCAGCAGCTCGTAGTGCGCCCAGGGCGTGGGTTTCAGGGCTTGCGCGCCGCGTCCTTGCGCCGGTCGCGGGGCCTGCCGTGCCTGCTCCACCTTGCGCCTGTCCGCGGCGTCGCGCAGGTCCTTCAAGGCGGTGCGCAGCGCGTCCGACGAAGAGGGTCCGATGATCTCGACCCGCGGGCGCTTGTCCGCCTGCCATCCGTTCAGCGCACCGTGCAGCAGCCAGCCGAGCGAATCGAGCTTCGGCGCCTGCAGGCCGGTCTCGTTGATCCACAACACCGTCACCTTGCGATAACTCGCGCCCTGCCGCTGCTCGTCGCCGCGCTGCAGCCGCCGCGGCACCAGCACCTCGTAGGGCACCAGCAGCCGGCGGCCCGAGGCCACGGTCGGCGCGCCCATCGCCAGGTCCAGCAGGCCCATGCGTTCGGGGTACACCGGCACATAGCCCTTGGCCTGCAGGCCCGCCAGCAGTGCATACCGCATGCGGCGCCGGTTTTCCTCGGCGCCGACGAACGGGTGGCCTTGCGCCATTGCGGCGACGACCAGGGTGTCGGCCGCGCCGTGGTCGGTGGCGGCGCTGCCGTTCACGTCGTCGCGCAGCAGGGTGTCGTGCCATTGGCGCAGCCGGGTGGTGGAGAGCTGCTCGCCGCACTCGGGCGGCCCGGAGGGGCTGGCAGGCCGGGCCGCCTTGCCGCTCGCTCCGCCGTCGGCACAGCGCCTCGCCCGCTCGGCCTCGTAGCGGCGCGCCGCGATGAAGGGGTCCTCCCACAGGCGCGCCTCGACTTCGAGCTGGGCCAGTTGCTCGGGCTGCGCCCGTTCACGTTCGGCCGGCCGCAGCTGCTCGAATGCGCGCGGCACCAGCAGGGTGCTCGACACGAATGCCGCCACGATGACCATGCTGGTCCACGGGAAACCTGCTGCCTGCTGATCCGCCACGGAAGCCCCCTGGGTACACCTCCATGGTTTACGTGACGGCCCGGTGGTCTGCGTCCCCAGTCTTGGGGAGCGGTGGGCGATCTACCTGCAATTGAGGGGGGAGGAAGTTTCCCGACACGCGCGCGACAGGCGCCGCGATGAGGAGGACGATGCTGTCATGACGTGGCAGAGGCGACTGGCCGCGATTCTGCGACACGGTCATCGCCGGGTCACGCCGCGTCCGTACGGTGATGAACGACAACAAAGGAGCGTTGCATGCTGAAGATGCTTTCCCTCGCCGTGGCGGTCGCCGCGGCTTTGCTGGTGGCGGCCGGCCCCGCCTCCGCACACGGCCACGGGGTCGACCGGAAGGACCTGCCGCTCGTGATCGGCCACCGCGGCGCGAGCGGCTACCTGCCCGAACACACGCTGGCCGCCTACTGGATGGCCATCGAGCAGGGCGCGGACTACGTCGAGCCCGACCTCGTCATCACCAGGGACGGCGTGCTGGTAGCGCGGCATGAGAATGCGATCGCCATCGTCAATGGCGACGGCTCGGTGCGCGAGGCCACCACCGACGTGATGGACCGCCCCGAGTTCGCATCGCGCAAGACCACCAAGGTGATCGACGGCACGAGCGTGACCGGCTGGTTCACCGAGGACTTCACGCTGGCCGAGCTGAAGACGCTGCGCGCCCGCGAGCGGCTGCCGGCGCTGCGCAGCGCCAACACCCGGTTCGACGGCATGTTCGAGGTGCCCACGCTGGACGAGGTGCTGGCGCTGGTGGCGCAGGCGAACGAACGTCGCCGCGAGCAGGCGCGCACCCAGGGCGGCAAGCCGCAGCACTGGAAGCCGGTGGGTGTGTATCCCGAGACCAAGCATCCGAGCTACTTCCAGGGCATCGGGCTGCCGCTCGAGGAGCCGCTGGTGCAGACGCTGCACAGGCACGGCTATCGCGATCGCCATGCGCCGGTGTTCATCCAGTCGTTCGAGACGGCCAACCTGCGCAAGCTGGCACGCATGACGCGGCTGCCGCTGGTGCAGCTCATCAGTGCGAGCGGGCGGCCCTGGGACTTCACCGCCGGCGGCGACCCGCGCACCTATGCCGACCTCGCCAGGCCCGCCGGCCTGGCGGAGATCGCGACGTATGCGAGGGGCGTGGGCGCCAACACCAGCGTGATGATCCCGCTCACCGCGTCCGGCACGCTGGGCACGCCCACCTCCTTCGTGGCCGATGCGCATGCGGCCGGCCTGGTGGTGCACGGCTGGACCTTCCGCGCCGAGAACAGCTTCCTGCCCAACGAGTTCGACGTGGGCGCGACGCCGGCGGGCCTGGGCGACATGGCGGGCCAGGTGAAGGCCTTCCTGAAGCTGGGCATGGACGGCTTCTTCACCGACCACCCCTTCCTCGGCCGGCAGGCGCGCGACGCCTTCGTGCGCGGCGACTGAGCGCCGGCCACAAGGCACGGTGGTTGCCGCGTGGCGGCACCGCCCGTTTGCCTGCATGGGCGGCGAGGCCGCTCGCTACACTCGGCGGCTTCATCACGAACGAGCCGCCACCGTGTCAGACCGCCTTGCCGTCCTGCCCCAGTACCTGCTGCCCAAGCAGGCCCTCACGGCGTTCGCGGGCAAGGTCGCATCGGCCCAGGCAGGCGCGCTCACCACGCTGCTGATCCGCCGCTTCGTCACGCGCTACGGCGTCAACATGGACGAAGCGGCCGAGCCGGACCTCGCGCAGTACAAGACCTTCAACGAGTTCTTCACCCGGCCGCTGAAGGCCGGCGCGCGGCCGCTGGCGGCGGCCGACCTGATCTGCCCGGTGGACGGCGCCATCAGCCAGTTCGGCAGCATCGAGCGCGACCAGATCTTCCAGGCCAAGGGCCACCGCTACTCGACCACCGCGCTGGTCGGCGGCGACGCGACGCTCGCCGCGCAGTTCGAGAACGGCCACTTCGCCACCCTCTACCTGAGCCCGAAGGACTACCACCGCATCCACATGCCGGGCGACGGCCGGCTCACGCGCATGATCCACGTGCCCGGGCCGCTGTTCTCGGTGAACCCGGCCACCGCGCGCGGCGTGCCGGGCCTGTTCGCCCGCAACGAGCGGGTGGTGTGCGTGTTCGAAGGCCCGCGCGGGCCTTTCGTGCTGGTGCTGGTGGGCGCCACCATCGTGGGCAGCATGGCGACCGTGTGGCACGGCGTGGTGAACCCGCCGCGGGTGCGCGAGGTGCGCGAATGGCGTTACGACGACGCGAAGCCGGTGGTGCTCGGGAAGGGCGAAGAGATGGGCCGCTTCCTGCTCGGCTCCACCGTCGTGCTGCTGTACCCGCGCTCGGGCCTCGCCTTCAACCCCGCATGGCAGCCCGGCGGCGGCATCCGCCTCGGCGAGGCGATGGCCAACTACCCGGCGGGCTGAGTTTCCTTCGTGACGGTTGCCGAATACCTTCACCGGACTTCCAACACCCCCTTGCCGATGGCCCGGCCGCTTTCCACCCAGGCGTGGGCTTCCCGCAGCGTGGCCGCCGAGAGGTCGCCGAACTCGCGCGTCTTCGTGCTGCGCAGCGTGCCGGCATCCACCGCGTCGGCCACGGCGGCGAGCAGCCGACCCTGTTCGGCCATGTCGTCGGTGCCGAACATCGGGCGGGTGAACATCATTTCCCAGTGCAGCGACAGGCTCTTCGGCTTGAGCAGTCGCACGTCCAGCGGCCCGGCCAGGTCGTCGATGAGCGCCAGCCGGCCCTGCGGCCGCAGCGCGCGCACCAGCGCCGGGTAGTGCGCCTCGGTGTGCGTGAGGCTGGCGCAGAGGTGCACGCCGCCTTCCAGGCCGGCCGCGGCCAGCGCTTCGTCGAGCGGCTGCCGGTGGTCGATCACGTGGTGGGCGCCCATCTCCTGCGCCCAGGCCATGGTGTCGGGCCGCGACGCGGTGGCCACCACTTCGAGCCGGGTGAAGCGCCGCGCGAGCTGCACGAGGATGGAGCCCACGCCGCCGGCGCCGCCGACCACCAGCAGTCGCTGGCCGGCACCGCCGCCGTGCGGCACGCCCAGCCGGTCGAACAGCAGTTCCCAGGCGGTGATGCTGGTGAGCGGCAGCGCCGCAGCGGCCGCGAAGTCGAGGCTGCGCGGCATGCGGCTGACGATGCGCGCATCGACCACCTGCCGCTCGGCATTGCTGCCCGCGCGCTGCAGGTTGCCGGCGTACCAGACACGGTCGCCGGCCACGAAGCCGCTCACCTCGCGGCCCACCGCCAGCACCTCGCCGGCGGCGTCCCAGCCCAGCACGCGAGGCTGGCCCTCGGGCGGTGCCATGCCGGCACGCACCTTCACGTCCACCGGGTTCACCGAGACCGCGCGCACCCGCACCAGCAGGTCGTGAGGGCCCGGTTCGGGGTCGGGCAGGTCGAGGTCGACCAGCGCTTGCTGGTCGTCGAGGGGCAGGGAGCGCAGGTGGCCGACGGCTTTCATGCAGGGCTCCTTCGAGCTGAAGTGGCAATGGCCGCCACTGTGCGCCGCGGCGCGCGCCGGAAACAGCCATGCAACACTCGAGCAATGACAAACAGGATTTGTCGATGAAAACCGCTTCGATGCACCTGCCGGCCCCGGCCGATCGGCTGGACCTGGGCGCCCTGCGCCTTGCGCTGCGCGTGGCCGAGCTGGGCGGCGTGGCAGCGGCCGCCCGCGAGCAGGGCCTGCTCAATGCCACCGCCACCGCCGCGATCCGCCGGCTCGAGGAGCAGCTGGGCGCGAAGCTCTTCATGCGCTCGAGCCGCGCGCTGCGGCCCACGGTCGAGGGCGAGGCCTTCCTGCAGCGCTGCCAGGCGGCGCTGGCGGCAGTGGACGAGGCGGCCGCCGAGCTGCGCGCACCGCTCACCCAGGTGCGCGGGCTGCTGCGGCTGGGAGTGCCGATGGACCTGGGCACCCAGGTGATCCGCCCGCTGCTCGACGAATTCATGGCGCTGCACCCGCAGCTGCAGGTGGACCTTTCGGCGAGCGACCGGGTGGCCGACCTCGCGCGCGAGCCGGTCGATGCTGCGATCCGCTACGGCGACGCCGGGCCGGGGCAGATCGTGCGGCCGCTGGTGCAGGACAACCACGCCATCCTGGTGGCTTCGCCGGTGTACCTGCGCCGTGCCGGCACGCCGCGCAAGCTCGACGACCTGGCCTCGCACGAGATGCTGGGCATGCGAATCGCCAGCCGCCCGGGGCATCGCTGGACGCTGTTCGACCGCGGCCGCCCGGTGACGCTGCAGATGCGCGCGCGGCGCAGCACCGACAACGGCCTGCTGGCGCGCCAGTGGGCGGTGGACGGCTGGGGCATCGCGCTCAAGTCGCAGCTGGACGTGGCCGCCGACCTGGCCGCCTGCCGCCTGGTGCGGGTGCTGCCGCAGGTGCAGTCGCAGCCGTACCCGCTGGTGCTGGCGCTGGCACGCGGCACGCACCTGAGCGCCCGCGTGCGCACGCTGGGGGACTTCCTGCAGCGCAGGTTGGCGCCTGCGAACGCATAGGGCTCGCGCAGGTACGCCCTAGTGTCCTGTCGCAGAAATACGTTTCGCGATCCGCTCGATCTTTTGCAGGATTGAGTCGGCGGTGGCAACCCACTGGAAAGGCGTGGCGTCGGCGTTGTAGCGTTGCACGAACAGCTCG
>NZ_SWAR01000004.1 GCF_006386545.1 Methylibium rhizosphaerae
TGCGTCGTGACGCCGGCGGCTGGCCGGCTTGGCGTCTGACATGGTGTCCACCTAACTTGTTTGGTGGGCACCATCCTGGCTGCCGGGCACGGGCCGTTCAAGGTGAGTTGGCCGGACGGATACGCTACAGGGACCGCTGGGGGCCCTCTCCTATCCGCCTCGAGAGGGCGGGCCGCACCGACGAGCTTGCTGCTAAGGCATCCCTCTATTCGTGCTGAGGAACTCAAACGGACTGTCCATCGAACCCGTCCGTTCTTTGATTTGGTCTTCCATCGCTTCAAGCCGGCCGGGCGTCTGGCTGAAGATGGTCACGAATCCAAAGACCTTTCCGAAGGTCACTTGCAGCATGTGCAAGGCCCCCTCCTTCTCGACCGAGTACAAGAAATCGAACTGATCCTTCAGGTCCCTGCCACCCCGCGTCAGTGGCTCGGACATGGTCGCGATGCGCGATAGCGCTTCGAGAAGCACGATCCTTCCGTGTTCCATCTTCTGCGCATTCGTGAACCACTGGAACATGATGCCGCCACCGACGGGAAAGATCGAACCCGTGCGCTGGTAGTACACGGCCTTTGTGAGCTTGGTAGCAAGAATGCGGACGGCAATGTGCGCAGCCTCTGGCACGTTGACAACGCCTAGCTCCTGATAGGTCTGCCCCGGCTCTGGCCGCAGACCAAGGCGGCGTGCATTGGTACGCGCTTCGACGGCAGATGAGGTGAACATCTCGTGCAGCACTTGCGGCATCTGTCGCGCCACTTGGCGCATGAGGCCCTCACCTCTCGCCAGCTTTGACGCATCGGCCGCCGGATCAAGCTGCGCGAGAAACGCAACTACCAAGTCGTGGTCTGACGTCCCGGCGTTGCACGCTGCACATGCAGGAAACACGAAGCCCTCTGGCCAAGCCCTGTCGCGAAAGAGTGCACGGGGCGGGCAATGCTCCTCAGTTGTCGCCACAGCGCCACCGCCGCAGAAGATGCAAGTCGGGTGTGCTTTCAGAAACTCATCACGCTTGCGCTTTGCCTGCCCCATGTTGCCCCTCAGAATCGTCTGCCCTCGGCCAGTACTCTTTTCGGCGGACTCAATTTTCACCCCGAAGATTTGCGGAGTGGTTTCGGGCGGCACGAACGCTTGGTTTCCCCCCTGCCCCCCAAGTCGTGAGCGAGGGCTTCGGCTCGCAAAGTCGTACAGTCCAGCGCATTGCCCTCTCGCACATCGCTTGCACGATGGACGAGCTATCAGTCGCGAAGGGAGCAACCTGCCTGACGGCAGGGCCCGGCTAGAACTGAAAGCGGAACAATCGTGACATTCATACTGACCGTGAATGGCCCCGAAACTCTCTGGCTGCTCGCTGACCGCCGGCTCACCTATCGAGGCCGGCCGCCTAGAGACGACGCACGCAAGTTAATGTTCTTGGAAGCATCGGATGGTGTCGCAATCCTAGGATATGCCGGACTCGGGACCACGATAGGAGGAACAGAACCCGCTGACTGGATGAGTTCCGTGCTTCGCGGGCGAAGTCTGCCGATTGAACGTTCGATAGAACTCTTGGCTGGAGCGCTTCAACGGCAGCTCCCTCACCACCTTCTCACCCTTCCAGGTGGGCAGGACGTAAGCCACAACGTATTGATCCCGGCATTCATTGACGGCGTTGCGAGGATGTACTCCATCGATGTCGTCTCCACAGAAGGTCGCCGGAAGTGCTTCTTCCGTTGTACGCGTTGGGTAGTGGAGGGCACACAAAGGACTCCGCGAATCGCCATTGCAGGATCCGGTATCACGTACCTATAACGTGGAGGATCGTGGGCACGAGACCTTGTTCGGCTCATCCGCGCATGCGACAACGGACGGATCTCTCACACAGCAGTGGCAGACCGCCTGGCTGCGCTAAATCTTGATGTTCACAGCGGAACACTGGACGGGACCGTCGGGCCAAGATGCATCGTCGCGTGGAGGAATCGGAAGGG
This sequence comes from Methylibium rhizosphaerae, assembly GCF_006386545.1. GTDB lineage: Bacteria > Pseudomonadota > Gammaproteobacteria > Burkholderiales > Burkholderiaceae_C > Pseudorivibacter > Pseudorivibacter rhizosphaerae. The sequence continues at coordinate 1,962 of NZ_SWAR01000004.1, forward strand.
GGGTGTTCACAAGATGGCAGGTGACCAGCGGTTCTACCTTGGAATGCAGCGGGAACGAGGCGGAGACGTCATTCCGACTATCGCGAACGGCCTCGACCTGGCAGCCATCATTCGGACCATGCTGCCCCATATGCGTAGAAGCATGCCAACCGGGCCAGGGCAGAACCTTCGAGAGCTGCCACCGATTGGTATCGTGGCGCTGGACGCTGACCTCGCACAGCTACCCGAACGTCCGGACGAGAAGCTTCAGTAGTGTGCGCACACAAGAGTCCGACGCTTTCCGTGGACGCCGCACGTGCCGCTGCATCGCGCCTCTCGCAGGCGGACCTAGAAGGCTCAAAACTTGTACCTTGTGACCCGGGGCCGATAAGTCGCCCCAGAAGGCTCACAAGTCACTTGACGCATTTATGACCCATGGCTCACAATTTGTGGATTCTTTTGAGCCACAGGAGCCACGATGGCACGGATCGCCTACTACCGGGTTTCGACCGCCGATCAATCCATAGACGCCCAACGTCACGCCATGGGCGGCGGGTTCGATGAGGAGTTCGAGGACCACGGCGTTTCCGGGGCGACTCCAGCGGTCCAGCGGCCCGGGTTCGCCAAGCTCCTGGCGTACATCCGCAAGGGCGACGAGCTGCACGTCTATGCGGTGGACCGCCTGGGCCGCGATGCTATTGATGTGCAAACGACCGTACGGGACCTCCTGACCAAGGGTGTCGCCGTGGAGATTCGTGGTCTCGGACGCATCGCCAAGGGGGCCGGGGAGATCATCATTTCGGTCCTGGCCCAGATTGCCGACATGGAGCGCCAGCGCATCGCGGAGCGCACGGCCGCGGGACGCGAGAAGGCGCGTGAGTCCCTGGCGGCCACGGGCAAGACCCATAAGGGCAAGACCTCACTTGGTCGGCCCATGGAGGGCGACCCCCGAGAGGTCGCTGCCTGGAGGTTCCAGCAAGGCGCCAGCATCGCCCAGACCGCGGAGCACTTCGGGCTTTCGACTGCGACCGTCAAGCGGTACTGCCTGCAAGCCGTGGAGACCATGGGGGTCGCAGCATGATCGGCCCCCTCATGGCTATAGCCGTCCTCGCCTGGATGGTCTATGCAGTGATCCGCATGGTCTCGGGTGGCGATTGAGACTCGGGGAACAGAGGTGCGCTGGCGGCCCTCTGTTTTTATCGCGGTGGGGCCTGGCCACTAAATCCAGATGCGCGACCACCCACCATGTCGCTACGATTCGCCGACAAAACAATCTTTGCGGGTGGGTTCGTGGTCGAAACATTGAAGGAACTGCTTGGCGCTGTTCGTTCTCAGATACAGGAGCGAGTCGCCAGCCCGCTCACCGGCGCCTTCGTAATCTCCTGGGGCATCTGGAACTTCAAGCTGATCCTCGTGGTCTTTGGGGACGGCCCGTATAAGGACAAAGTCTCGTTCATTGAGACCCAGCTTTACCCGGGGTGGGACATGGGCACTCTGCGTGGCATAGCGTACCCGGCGCTCACGGCTTTGGCGTACATCTATCTGTACCTTCCCCTCGCCAAGCACGTGATGGCGCATCACAAGAGACGGCAGAACGAGATGCGAGCACTCGCCGCCGAAATCGATGGGACCAAGGTGCTGACCGTGGACCAAGCAACGGAGTTGCGCGAACAACTTCGACGTCGCCAAGCTCAATGGGTGCAACAGCGACAAGACTTGGAAGCTGAGAATGCAGCACTTCAGCAAACCGTGGCTGAGTTGCAGCGAAGGCTCTCAGAAACACACCCTCTTGCCACGCATGCGACTGAAGAGTTTGCGCAGCTATCCCCCGCTTCGAATCAGCCCCTTGGAGTTTCAGCCGAAGTCCTTGGCAATGGCTCATCTGGCTGGCGTGTCAATCCTGAAGCGCTCATGCTTGCCTCGAAGGCCGCGAAGGACCATTTGGGCTTCCGGCCTTTGGAGCAGGAAATGATCGAGGCGCTGGATGCCCTTGCCAACGGTCTCGCCGCCAACCAGGAGAGCAGCATCGATGCGACTGTCCTAACTGAGCACGATTCAGCTCGCATTACCGCGCTGGAACGGATGATTGACCTCGGTTTCATTCACCGCTACCCCAACGGACAGATCATGGTGACCCCAGCGGGTCACGAACTCCTAACCGTCCTCCGTAAGGGGCGAGACGGAATCAAGGCAAAGGCGCCAGCCGCTTAAGGCAGTGCACAGCGCCAAGCATGCATGCTAGAGTCCCGTTGTGTCACATCTGCGTGGCACACGAGGATTGCGGCGCGGCCGCAAACCGCATGAATACAGGCTTTGGCTGAAGTCGCATCGGGTTCGAATCCTCTCACCCCGACCAGACTTCTTCTTCGTCGCTCCTTTCGGAGCGACGATTCCCGAAAGGTCAGTCAGAGCCAGCCGTTCTCGGCCAGCTGCGCTTCACATTGCGAGGCGCTCTGGAAGTGGACTGCCTGCCAGCCGCAGGCCTGGGCCGACTCGATGTTGCCGGCATGGTCGTCGATGAAGACGCTGTCGGCGGGGGTGATGCCGAAGCGCGAGCACATCAGGTCGAACACCGCCGGATCCGGCTTGATGAGCCCGACGCGGGCCGAGAACACACCGCCATCGAACAACGAAAAGAACTCGTTGCTGCGCTCGAGGTGGTCTGCATAAGGGGCGGGCATGTTGGACAGGTAGAACAGCGGGTGGCCTGCGTCCTTGAGGCGGCGCATCAGTGCCACGGTGCCGGCGACCGGCTCCAGGTGCGGGGGGATCGCATCGATCACCGCCCCCACCTCTGCGACGCTGAGGCCGGTGCGCAAGGCGATGCGCTCGGCAAGCTCCGGCGCACTGACGGTGCCGCGATCGAACTCGGCCCAGTCACTGTGTGGCACGAAGCTCTGGAAGACATGAGCAGCCACCTCGCGCGCGCTCGCCTCGTCACGGGCATGCGCGGGCAGCACCTGCTGCAGCAGCTGCAGCGGCTGCCAGCGGAACACCACGCCGCCAAAGTCGAAAACGACAGCCTTCATGCGACCAGCCTCTTCAGCAGCCCGGCAGTCGAGGCATCGAGGCCTTGCGTGTCGCCGTTGGCGAAACGAGGCAGCAGGTCGTTGCACAGCGCCTTGCCCAGCTCGACGCCCCACTGGTCGAAACTGTTGATGCCCCACAGCGCGCCGCTCACGAACACACGGTGCTCGTACAGCGCCACCAGCGCTCCCAGCGAGCGGGGCGTCAGGTGCTCGAGCAGCAGCGTTGTGCTCGGCCGGTTGCCGGGGAAGCTGCGATGCCGCGCCACGACGCCCGGGTCCAGCTCGCGGGAGGCGGTGGGAGCCTTGTCGCCCAGCGCCTGATCAGTGGTCTTGCCCTGCATCAGCGCCTGCGACTGCGCCAGGCAGTTGGCCAGCAGCTTGGCATGCAGGTCGGCGTGTTCGTGGATCGGTCGCTTCACCGCAATGAATTCCACCGGGATCACGTCGGTGCCCTGGTGCAGCATCTGGAAGTAGGCATGCTGGCCGTTGGTGCCCGGCTCGCCCCACACGACCGGGCTGGTGCCGTAGGGCAGCGGCGCGCCCGACAGGTCGACGCACTTGCCGTTGCTTTCCATCTCGAGCTGCTGCAGATAGGCCGGCAGGCGCTTGAGACCCTGGTGATACGGCGCAACGCTGCGGCTCGAGAAGCCATGGAAGTTGCGATACCAGACATCGAGCAGGCCCAGCACCACCGGGAGGTTGCTCTCGAGCGGCGCCTGCGCGAAGTGCTGGTCCATCGCATGTGCGCCAGCGAGCAGCGCGCGGAAGTTGTCCGCGCCCACGGCCAGCGCGATCGGCAGGCCGATGGCCGACCACAGCGAATAGCGGCCGCCCACCCAGTCCCAGAAGCCGAAGGTGGTGTCGATGCCGAACTCGGCAGCCGCCTTCACGTTGGTGGTGGTGGCGACGAAGTGCCTGCGCGTGTCGGTGCCGCCGTTGGCCAGGAACCAGGCCTTGGCGACATGCGCGTTGGCCATCGTCTCCTGAGTCGTGAAGGTCTTTGAGGCGATGATGAACAACGTCTCGGCCGGATTCAGCTCGCGCAGCACCGGCGAGATGTCATGGCCGTCGACGTTGGACACGAAGTGGAAATGCAGGCCACGGCGGCAGTAGGCATCGAGCGCCGGCACCACCATCTGCGGCCCGAGGTCGGAGCCGCCGATGCCGATGTTGACCACGTGGCGGATGCCGCTGGCCGATGTGTCGCGCACCCGCTCCACATACGCGAGCATGCGGTCGAGCACCTCATGCACGTCGCTGCTGAAAGGGCCCTGCCCCTTCGGCGCGCGCAACGCGGTGTGCAGCACGGCACGACCCTCGGTCGTGTTGATGGCCTCGCCGGACAACATGGCATCGCGTCGTGCTTCGAGCCGGCACTCGCGGGCGAGTTCGAGCAGCAGCTTGAAGGTCGCAAGATCCCAGCGGTTCTTCGACAGGTCGGCAAAGACCTCCGGGGCCTCGATGCCGAAGGCCTCGAAGCGGCCCGCGTCGCGTGCGAACGCTTCACGCAGGTCGAAGTCGCGGCCGTGGGCCTCATAGTGACCGCGCAGCGCGGTCCATGCCAGGGTGTTGTCGCAGCGAGGGGCGTTGTTCATCAGAGCGAGCGGATCATGTGGTCGAGCTTGGCGGCATCGGCGGCGAAAGCCCGGATGCCTTCGGCCAGCTTCTCGGTCGCCATTGCGTCTTCGTTGAGCGCGTAGCGGAAGCTGGCCTCGTTGTAGGTCACGGCCTTGGCGTCGCAGGTCTTGCAGGCTTCAGCGTCGAGCGCACGGGCCACCGGTGCGTCGCTGGCTTGCAGCTGTGCGAGCAGGTCGGGGCTGATGGTGAGCAGGTCGCAGCCGGCCAGCGCAAGGATCTGCCCCACGTTGCGGAAGCTCGCACCCATGACCTCGGTGTCGATGCCGAACTTCTTGTAGTAGCGGTAGATCTGCGCGACTGACTTCACGCCGGGGTCGTTTTCGCCTGCGTTGGCCGCCTCGTCCCATGCCGGGCCGGCGGCCTTCTTGTACCAGTCGTAGATGCGGCCGACGAAAGGCGAGATCAGCTGCACGCCCGCCTCTCCGCAGGCCACGGCCTGGCAGAACGCGAACAGCAACGTGAGATTGCAACGGATGCCTTCACGCTCGAGCGCATGGGCCGCCTGGATGCCTTCCCAGGTGGAGGCCACCTTGATGAGCACCCGGTCGCGGCCGATGCCGGCCGCTTCGTACAGTCCCATGATGCGCTGCGCGCGGGCAATGGTTGCCGCGGTATCGAAGCTCAGGCGCGCATCCACCTCGGTGGACACCCGGCCTGGCACGACCTTGAGGATCTCGAGGCCGAAACGCACCAGCACCCGGTCGACGATCGCGTCGAGCGGCTGCCCCTTGTGCGCCGCCACCACCTCGGACAGCAGCGGCGCGTATTCGGGCTTCTGCACGGCCTTGAGGATGAGCGAGGGGTTGGTGGTCGCGTCCTGCGGCGCGAACTGCGCCAGTTGCTTGAAGTCGCCGGTGTCCGCGACGACAGTGGTGTATTGCTTGAGCTGGTCGAGTTGAGTTGGCATGGTGGCCTGTGGCGTACACAGCGACGGGAAACAGGCAGGGATTGTCGCGCTTGGCGGTTGCACCCTGGTGAACACCGGCTGAGACGCCTCATCGTAACCGCGTTACCCCGTAACCCCGAGGAAACCAACAACCAGCCTCGGCTATCACACGCCCCCAGGAACCACGCCCATTGACGGATCCGCCTCTGGTCGGCATCATGCGCGTGAAACTTTGTTTCATACACCATGTCATTTGATCTAGTCTTCTTTGGCGGCACCGGCGACCTCACCTGGCGCAAGCTGATGCCCGCACTCTTCCAGGCATTCCGGCACGGCAAGCTCCCCGCCGGCGGCCGCATCCTTGCCGTCGCGCGAGACGAGCAGAGCGACGAGCAGTACCGCGCCTGGTTGAAGGCGCGGTTCCAGGAAGTCGATGACGCCAAGCGCCCGAGCAGCGAGGAGTTCGACCGGTTCGCCGAACTGCTGCACTACCGGCGCATGGATCTGTCTCAGCCCGACCACTACCAGCGCCTGAAGGAATGGCTGAGCGAGCGCAATGCCGACACGGTGGTGCTCTATCTCGCGACCAGCCCGCATCTGTTCCCGCAGATCTGCGAGCAGCTCGGGGTTGCCGGCCTCAACACGCCACGCGTTCGCGTGGTGCTCGAGAAGCCGCTGGGCCACGACCTGCGGAGTGCACAGGAAATCAACCGCGTCGTGCGTTCGGTGTTCGACGAGAACCAGGCCTTCCGCATCGACCACTACCTAGGCAAGCCTTCGGTGCAGAACCTTGCCGCGCTGCGCTTCGGCAATGCGCTGTTCGAGCCGCTGTGGCGGCGCGAGTGCATCGCCAACATCCAGATCACGCTGGCCGAAAGCCTGGGCGTGGGCACGCGCGGCGACTTCTACGATCGCACCGGCGCCCTGCGCGACATGATCCAGAACCACGCCCTGCAGCTGCTCACCATGGTGGCGATGGAGCCGCCGTCGTCGAACGACGCCGATGCGATCCGCGACGAGAAGCTGAAGGTGCTGCGGTCGCTCAAGCCCTTCACCGAGGAAAGCGTGGCGCGCGACGTGGTGCGCGGCCAGTACCGCGCGGGCATGTCGGGCGGCAAGCCGGTGCCCGGCTACCTGGAAGAAACAAAGGTGCCCGCAGGCAGCCACTGCGAGACCTTCGTGGCCTTGCGCACCGAGGTGCAGAACTGGCGCTGGGCCGGCGTGCCTTTCTACCTGCGCACCGGCAAGCGCCTGGCCGCGCGCGACGCCGAGATCGTCGTCAACTTCCGGCCGGTGCCGCACCCGATCTTCCCGGGCACCAACCGGGCCAACAAGCTGGTGATCAAGCTGCAGCCGGAAGACGGACTGGAGCTCCACCTGTCGGCCGCCAAGGGCTCCGGCCAGAGTGAGGCACTGTCGCCCGTGTTCCTCGATCTGGACTTCGACAAGGCCTTTCCCACCGACCGCGTGGGCGCCTATGAACGCCTGCTGCTCGACGCGATTGCCGGTCGCCTGAACCTGTTCGTGCGCAGCGACGAGCAGGAGCAGGCCTGGCGCTGGGTCGAGCCCGTCCTCGATGCCTGGCGCAAGGACACCACCGGCCCGCGTACCTATGCCGCCGGCTCATGGGGACCTGCCGCCGCCAGCGCGCTGGTGGCACGCGACGGCTTCGCCTGGTTCGAAGAAGAGTGAGATGAGCACCATGCTCGATCGAATCCGCGCCTCGATCCCGGCGCTGCCGCCCGCCGAGCAGCGGGTGGCCAAGCTGGTGCTCGCCGACCCGCGCAGCTTTGCCAGCCTGCCGGTGGCCGAGCTGGCCGAGCGCTCGCACGTGAGCAAGCCGACCGTGGTGCGCTTCTGCCGCAGCGTCGGCTATGACGGCCTTGCCGACTTCAAGCTCAAGCTGGCCGGCAGCGTGAATGAAGGGGTGCCCTTCGTGCACCGCTCGGTCGACGTGGATGACAAGGCCGGCGACCTGATCGTGAAGGTGGTCGACAACGCCGTGTCGGCGTTGCTCAAGTACCGCAACGATGCGGCGAGCCACGCCTTCGAGCGCGCCATCGCTTCCCTCGCCGAAGCCGGCAAGCTGGGTCACAAGATCGAGTTCTACGGCGTCGGCAACTCGGGCATCGTCGCCCAGGACGCGCAGCACAAGTTCTTTCGCCTGGGGGTCAACGCGGTGGCCTACAGCGACGGCCATGTGCAGGTGATGGCCGCCACCATGCTGGGGCCGGGCGACTGTGCGGTGATCATTTCGAACTCCGGACGCAGCCGCGACCTGCTCGACGCCGCAGAGATCGCCAAGAAGAAGGGCGCCACCACCATCGTCATCACCGCCAGCGGTTCACCGCTGGTGCAGCACGCGCAAATCCTTCTGGCGGCCGACCACCCCGAGGACTACGACCGCTACAGCCCGATGGTGTCGCGCCTGCTGCACCTCATCGTGATCGACATCCTGACCACCGGCGTGGCGCTGCGGCTCGGCGAAAACCTTCGGCCGATGCTGCAGGAGATCAAGAGGAACCTGCGCGCGAAGCGTTACGCGCAGGCGGAATAGAGCAAAGAGCAAGCGGCTGCAAAGCAAACGGCCCGCATGTGCGGGCCGTTTGTCGTCTGCCTTCCGGCGTCGTCGCCGTGCGTGGTCTTCAGGCCTGCGCGATCGGCAGCGCTGCGTCCACGCCATACACCTTCGCCAGTTCCACCAGCTTGGTGGGCAGGTGCTTGACCTCGAACCGTTTGCCCCAGGCCTGTGCCATGCGCTCGCATTCGAGCAGCACGGCCAGCGCGCTGGAGTCGAACCGCTGCAGCTGCGACCCGTCGACCGACAGCAGCTCGGCCGGCCCCGCCGCCTCCTGCTGCAGTGCGGCCTTGAGCATGCGCAGCGTGTCGCGGGCTTCTCGTTCAGTGAGTGCGGCGGGCAGCAGCAGCATGGTCCGTGCGCTCGCTCAGCTCTTGGTGCCGGCCGACTTGTTGCGCTCGGCCAGCTTGGCGATCAGGCCGTCGATGCCGTTCGCGCTGATCTCCTGCGCGAAGCTGTTGCGATAGTTCTCGACCAGCCACACACCCAGCACGTTCACGTCGTAGATCTTCCAGGCGTCGCCCGCCTTTTCGAGGCGGTAGTCGAGCTGGATCGGATCGCCCTTGCCCTTCACTTCGGTGCGCACGATGACCTCGGTGTCCTCGGCCTTGGAACGCATGGGCTTGAGCTCGACCACCTGGTCGCGCACCTGGGCGATGGCGCCGGAATAGGTGCGCACCAGCAGAACCTTGAACTCGTCCTGCAGGCGCTGCTGCTGGTCCGGCGTGGCCTGGCGCCAGTAGCGGCCCACGGCCGATGCGGTCATGCGGCGGAAGTTGACGTGCGGCAGCACCTTGCTGTCCACGAGCGCCATGATCTTCTTGACGTCGCCGCCCTGGATGGCCTTGTCGGCCTTCACTGTGTCGATCACCTCGTTGGAGACCTGCTTGATCAGTTCGTCGGGCTTGGCCGCCTCTGCGTGGGCTGTACCAGCGGCGACCATGCCAACGAGAGCGAGAGCAGTCAGGATTCGTTTCAACATTGATGGGTCCTTTCGCGAGTTGCCCCTGGGGGCCCCGGTTTGAACTCACCGCGCCAGCGGAGTTCGCGCGGCGCGGCGGTTGACCTGCTCAACGTGCGACGGCGACGGCAGGTTCACCGCGCCCCCTCACGTTTGCAGAGGTTTACTTTTGCGCCCCCGGCGCAGCAGAGGCCGGCGCGCTCCCAGGCTGGGCGGCGGGCGCGGCCTTCTTGGCATCGGCATCCGTATCGGAAGGTTCCAGGTCGTAACGTTCGCCCTCTTCCTCGGGAGGGTTGCCGTCGTGCACCAGGCTTCGACGGCGCTGCAGGTAGCCGTCGCGAATGAAGGTGTACTTGTCCAGCACGATGTCGTCGAGTACCTGCGACGCGCCCAGCAGGTTGGATCGGGCATTCACCACCCGCAAGGCGGTGAGCTGGTTGCGCACACGCGTCGGGCTGGTGAGGAAGTCGGGCGAAGCCGCCTGGTCCACCGGCAGGCCGATCGAGTCTCGCACCGTCGACGGGCCCAGGATGGGCCACACGATATAGGCCCCCGGTGGCACACCCCATTTGCCCAGCGTCTGACCGAAGTCCTCGCCGTGGCGCTCCAGCCCCATTTCAGTGGCCGGGTCGGCAATGCCGAAGAAGCCGAACACGCTGTTCGTGCCGAAACGCATCATGTCGTTCAGGCCGTCCTGGACGCGCCCCTGCAGGAACAGGTTGACGGCAGACCAGGCATCTTTGATGTTGTTGAAGAAGTTGTCGACGCCGTTGCGCACCGGCTTGGGCACGAAGTCGGCATACGCGGTTGCCACCGGCTTGAGCAGGTGCTCGTCGACAGCCTCGTTGAAGGCAAAGATCTTGCGGTTCATCGGCTCGAGCGGATCGCCGCGGTTGGACACCGTGGCACAGCCGGCGAGCAGGGCCATCGAGGCGGCCATCAACAGCAGCCGCCCCCCATGCACGAGGCTCATTTCTTGCCCTCCGTGCCGGCGTCGGCTGCCTTGTTGTAGAGGAACTGGCCAATGAGGTTTTCGAGCACGACGGCCGACTGCGTGGCCTTGATCACGTCGCCGGCTGCGAGGTTCTTCTCTTCGGCACCGGGCTCCAGGCCGATGTACTGCTCGCCCAGCAGGCCGGAGGTGAGGATCTTGGCCGAGCTGTCCTTCGGGAAGCTGAAGCGCTGCTCCAGGTCGAGCACCACGCGCGCCTGGTAGGTCTTGTCGTCGAAGCCGATCGAGGCCACACGGCCCACCACCACGCCGGCGCTCTTGACCGGGGCACGCGGCTTCAGCCCGCCGATGTTGTCGAAGTCGGCGGCGACCGAATAGGTGCGGTCGAACGAGAGGCTCAGCAGGTTGCCGGCCTTCAGTGCAAGGAACAGGATGGCTGCCGCGCCGATCAGCACGAACAGGCCCACCCACACGTCGTATCTGCTTTTCTGCATCACTAGCTCCGCGAACCGCTTAGATCGAGAACATCATCGCGGTGAGTATGAAATCGAGGCCGAGCACGGCCAGCGAGGCCATCACCACCGTGCGTGTGGTGGCCCGCGACACGCCCTCGGGCGTGGGCTGGCATTCGTAGCCCTGCAACAGGGCGATGAAGGTGACGGTGATGCCAAAGACGATGCTCTTGACGACACCGTTGCCCACGTCCTTGAACACGTCCACGCCGCTTTGCATCTGCGACCAGAACGCGCCTTCGTCCACGCCGATCAGCACCACACCCACCAGCCAGCCGCCGATGATGCCGACGGCGCTGAACACCGCCGCCAGCAAGGGCATCGCGATCACGCCGCCCCAGAAGCGCGGCGCCAGCACGCGCTGAATGGGGTCGACCGCCATCATCTCCATGGCCGACAGCTGTTCGCCGGCCTTCATGAGACCGATCTCGGCCGTGAGCGACGTGCCGGCGCGGCCCGCGAACAGCAGCGCCGTGACCACCGGCCCGAGTTCGCGCACCAGCGACAGTGCCACCAGCAGGCCCAGCGCCTCGGACGAGCCGTACCTCTGCAGGGTGTAGTAGCCCTGCAGGCCCAGCACGAAACCGACGAAGAGGCCGGAGACGGTGATGATGGCCAGCGAGTGGTTGCCGAGGAAGTGGATCTGGTCCACCACGAGGCGGAAGCGGCGCAAGGTCGCGCCGAGCAACGCGAACAACCGGCCGAGCAGCCGCGCCGCATGACCGATGTCGGCCAGTTCGGCCCGCACCGCGTAGCCGACGTCCGCAGGTTTCCACCAGCTCATGGCTGCGCTCCCGTCTGGCCTCGCACGCCGAAATCCTCGGCCACCGGCGTGGCCGGGTAGTGGAAGCGCACCGGGCCGTCCGGCGCCGCATCGACGAACTGGCGCACCAGCGGATCCTCGGTATGGCGCATCTCTTGCGGCGTGCCTTGTGCCGCGATGCGGCCGTTGGCGACGAACACCACGTGATCGGCGATCGAGAAGGTTTCGTCCACGTCGTGCGACACGACGATGCTGGTCACGCCGAGCGCGTCGTTGAGTTCTCGTATGAGGCGGGCCGCGACGCCCATCGAGATCGGGTCGAGCCCGGCGAACGGTTCGTCGTACATGATGAGATCAGGGTCGAGCGCGATGGCGCGAGCCAGTGCCACGCGCCGTGCCATGCCGCCCGACACCTGGCTGGGCATGAGGTCGCGCGCACCCCGCAGGCCCACGGCGTTGAGCTTCATGAGCACCAGGTCGCGGATCAGGCGCTCGGGCAGGTCGGTGTGCTCGCGCAGCGGGAAGGCCACGTTGTCGAACACCGAGAGGTCGGTGAACAGGGCGCCGAACTGGAACAGCATCCCCATGCGCCGGCGCACGGCGAACAGGCCGTCGCGGTCGAGCGTGGCGAGGTCGGTGCCGCCGAACAGCACCTGACCCCGCATCGGCGCCAGCTGGCGGCCGATGAGGCGCAACACGGTGGTCTTGCCGCCGCCCGAGGTGCCCATGAGTGCGACGACCTTGCCGCGTGGCACCTTGAGGTCCACGTCGCGCAGGATGATCCGCTCGCCGTAGCCGCAGGTGACATTGCGCAGTTCGACGAGGGGGGGTTCGGAAGACAGCGGCGCTGTTGGATTTGTCATGGCCGGAGCATGAAAAAGCGGTGTCAGGAAACACCGCGCAGCCGATGATAGGGGAAAACACTCGCGGGCTCGCCAGCCCGCGCAAACAAGGAAAAAGCCGCCGGCGAGTATCGCGGGCGGCTTTTGGCTCCGGATGAAGGCCGGCTCAACGTGGCAGGTCGCTGGCGCCCATCAGGTACTCGTCGACCGCCCGGGCTGCCTGCCGGCCCTCGCGGATGGCCCACACCACCAGCGACTGCCCGCGTCGCACGTCGCCGGCGGCGAACACCTTGTCGGCGTTGGTCTTGTAGCCGCCGAAGAACTCGGTGCTGGCCCGTGCATTGCCGCGCGCGTCCTTGTCGACACCGAAGGCGTCGAGCACCGTGCCCACCGGGCTCACGAAACCCATGGCCAGCAGCACGAGGTCGGCCTTGAGGGTCTGCTCGCTGCCCGGCACCTCGGCCATCTTGCCGTCCTTCCACTCGACGCGGACGGTCTTGAGCGCGACCACCTTGCCCTTTTCGCCGATGAATTCCTTCGTGGCGATGGCGAACTCCCGCTCGCAGCCTTCTTCGTGGCTGGACGAGGTGCGCAGCTTGTACGGCCAGTAGGGCCAGGTGAGCGCCTTGTTCTCCTGCTCCGGCGGCATGGGCATGAGCTCGAACTGGGTGACGCTTGCCGCGCCGTGGCGGTTGCTGGTGCCCACGCAGTCGGAGCCGGTGTCGCCGCCGCCGATCACGATGACGTGCTTGCCTTCGGCGCGGATCTGCCCCTTGAGCTTGTCGCCCGCGTTGACCTTGTTCTGCTGCGGCAGGAACTCCATCGCGAAGTGCACGCCGTCGAGGTCGCGGCCGGGCACCGGCAGGTCACGCGACTGTTCGGCGCCGCCGGCCAGCAGCACGGCATCGAAGTCTGCCTTCAGCTGGTCGGCCGAGACGATCTCCTTGGCCCAGTTGGTGACCTTGCTGCCTTCTGGCAGGTGGCCTACCAGCACGCCGGTGCGAAACACCACACCCTCGGCCTCCATCTGCTTGACGCGGCGGTCGATGTGCGACTTCTCCATCTTGAAGTCGGGAATGCCGTAGCGCAGCAGGCCGCCGACGCGGTCGTTCTTCTCGAACACCACGACGTCATGGCCCGCCCGCGCCAGCTGCTGCGCGGCGGCCATGCCGGCCGGGCCGGAGCCGACGACGGCGACCTTCTTGCCGGTCTTGCGCTTGGGCGGCTGCGGCACCACCCAGCCCTCTTCCCAGGCGCGATCGATGATCGCGTGCTCGATGGACTTGATGCCCACCGGGTCATCGTTCACGTTGAGCGTGCAGGCCGCCTCGCAAGGCGCAGGGCAGATGCGGCCGGTGAACTCCGGGAAGTTGTTGGTCGAGTGCAGCACGCGAATGGCATTGGCCCAGTCGTTGCGGTACACGAGGTCGTTGAAGTCCGGAATGATGTTGTTGACCGGGCAGCCGCTGTTGCAGAACGGCGTGCCGCAGTCCATGCAGCGCGCACCCTGGACCTTCGCTTCCTCGGCCTTGAGGCCGATGACGAATTCCTTGTAGTGCTTGAGCCGCTGCTCGACGGGCGCGTAGCCCTCCTCGATGCGCTCGTATTCCAGGAAGCCGGTGACTTTTCCCATGATCGTGGTTCTCTCGTTCTGGCTTTTTGCCTTGCCTTACTTGCCGGCAACGGCCTTCGTGGTCTTCTTGCCTTCGCTGGCCTTGGCCTTGGCGATGGTCGCGTCGGCTTCCTTGGCCGCGGTCATCTCGCCCAGCGCGCGCTTGTACTCGTGCGGGAACACCTTCACGAACCTGGCGCGAGCCTCGGCCCAGTGGTCGAGGATGTCGCGGGCGCGCAGCGAGCCGGTCCAGCGGTGGTGGTCCTCGATCAGCTTGCGCAGCAGCACCTCGTCAGCCACGCCGCGATGGAAGATCGCCTGGTCCTGGGTGGCGCGCTGCTCGTCGGCCGGCAGCACCTTGTCGAGCGCCACCATCGAGGTGTTGCAGCGCTTGGCGAACTGGCCGTCCTCGTCGTATACGTAGGCGATGCCGCCCGACATGCCGGCCGCGAAGTTGCGGCCGGTGCGGCCCAGCACGACCACCGTGCCGCCGGTCATGTACTCGCAGCCGTGGTCGCCGGTGCCTTCGACCACCGCCGTGGCACCCGACAGGCGCACCGCGAAGCGTTCGCCGGCCACGCCGCGGAAGAAGGCCTCGCCTTCGGTGGCGCCGTACAGCACCGTGTTGCCGACGATGGTGTTCTTCGTCGCATCGCCGCGGAAGTCGATGCTCGGGCGCACCACCACGCGGCCGCCGGAAAGGCCCTTGCCGGTGTAGTCGTTGGCATCACCGATCAGGTACAGCGTGATCCCCTTGGCCAGGAACGCGCCGAAGCTCTGGCCGCCCGTGCCTTCGCTCTGGATGAAGATGGTGTGGTCGGGCAGGCCCTCGGGGTGGTGGCGCACCAGTTCGCCCGACAGCATGGCGCCCACGGTGCGGTTGACGTTGCGCACTTCCTCGAGCACCTGCACCTTCTCCCGGCCTTCGAGCGCGGGTTTGCACTTCTCGATGAGCTTGACGTCCAGCGCGCGGGCCAGGCCATGGTCCTGCGTCTCGACCTGGCGGCGCGGCACGTCGGCCGCCACCTGCGGCAGATGGAAGATGCGGCTGAAGTCGAGGCCCTTGGCCTTCCAGTGCTCGATGCCCTTCTTGGTGTCGAGCAGGTCGGCGCGGCCGATGAGGTCGTCGAACTTGCGGATGCCCAGCTGCGCCATGATCTGGCGCGCCTCTTCGGCGACGAAGAAGAAGTAGTTGACGACGTGCTCGGGCTTGCCCTGGAACTTGCGGCGCAGCACCGGGTCCTGGGTGGCCACGCCCACCGGGCAGGTGTTGAGGTGGCACTTGCGCATCATGATGCAGCCCTCGACCACCAGCGGCGCGGTCGCGAAGCCGAACTCATCGGCGCCCAGGAGCGCGCCGATCACCACGTCGCGGCCGGTCTTCATCTGGCCGTCGGCCTGCACGCGGATGCGCGAGCGCAGGCGGTTGAGCACCAGCGTCTGCTGCGTCTCGGCCAGGCCCAGCTCCCAGGGCGTACCGGCATGCTTGATGGAGCTCCACGGCGAAGCGCCGGTACCGCCGTCGTGGCCGGCGATCACCACGTGGTCGGCCTTGGCCTTGGCCACGCCGGCCGCGATGGTGCCCACCCCCACTTCGGACACCAGCTTCACCGAGATGTCGGCGCGGCTGTTGGCGTTCTTCAGGTCGTGGATCAGCTGCGCCAGGTCTTCGATCGAGTAGATGTCGTGGTGCGGCGGCGGGGAGATGAGGCCGACGCCCGGCACCGAGTAGCGCAGGAAGCCGATGTATTCGCTCACCTTGCCGCCCGGCAGCTGGCCGCCCTCGCCCGGCTTGGCGCCTTGCGCCATCTTGATCTGGATCTGGTCGGCCGAGGCCAGGTATTCGGCGGTGACGCCGAAACGGCCCGAGGCGACCTGCTTGATCTTGGAGCGCAGCGAGTCGCCCTCCTTCATCTCGTAGTCCGCCTCGATGACCTTGGCCCCCACCACCTCGGACACCTTGGTGCCGGCCTTGATGGGGATGCCCTTGAGCTCGTTGCGGTAGCGCGCCGGGTCCTCGCCGCCTTCGCCGGTGTTGGACTTGCCGCCGATGCGGTTCATCGCGATGGCCAGCGTGGTGTGGGCCTCGGTGGAGATCGAGCCCAGCGACATGGCGCCGGTGGCGAAGCGCTTGACGATGTCGGCCGCCGGCTCGACCTCTTCGACGGGAATGGCCTTGCTCGGGTCGAACTTGAACTCGAACAGGCCGCGCAGCGTCATGTGGCGGCGCGACTGGTCGTTGATGATCTGCGCGTATTCCTTGTAGGTCTCGAACTTGTTGGCGCGCGAGGCGTGCTGCAGCTTGGCGATCGCATCGGGCGTCCACATGTGCTCTTCGCCGCGGGTGCGCCAGGCGTATTCGCCGCCGGCGTCGAGCATGGTGGCGAGCACCGGGTCGTCGCCGAAGGCGGCGCGGTGCATGCGGATGGCCTCTTCGGCCACTTCGAACACGCCGATGCCGCCCACTTGCGAGGCGGTGCCGCGGAAGTACTTGTCGACCAGCCCCTTCTCGAGGCCGATGGCTTCGAAGAGCTGCGCGCCGCAATAGGACATGTAGGTCGACACGCCCATCTTGGACATGATCTTCGACAGGCCCTTGCCGATCGCCTTGACGTAGTGGTAGATCGCCTTCTCGGCCGACAGCTCGCCGGGCAGCTCCTTGTGCAGGGAGGCCAGCGTTTCCATCGCGAGATACGGGTGGATCGCTTCGGCGCCATAGCCGGCGAGCACCGCGAAGTGGTGCACTTCGCGCGCGGACCCCGTCTCGACCACCAGACCGGCCGTCGTGCGCAGGCCTTCACGCACCAGGTGCTGGTGGATGGCCGACAGCGCCAGCAGCGCAGGAATGGCCACCTGCTCGCGCGACACGTTGCGGTCGGTGATGACCAGGATGTTGTGGCCGGTGCGGATGGCGTCCACCGCTTCTGCGCACAGCGACGCGAGCTTGGCCTCCACGCCGGCCTTGCCCCAGGCGAGCGGGTAGGTGATGTCGATCTCGTAGGTCTGGAACTTGCCGCCGGTGTGCTGCTCGATCGAGCGCAGGCGCGCCATGTCGTCGAAGTCCAGGATGGGCTGCGAGACTTCCAGGCGCATCGGCGGGTTCACCGCGTTGATGTCGAGCAGGTTCGGCTTCGGGCCCACGAACGAGACCAGCGACATCACGATCGCTTCGCGGATCGGGTCGATCGGCGGGTTGGTCACCTGGGCGAACAGCTGCTTGAAGTAGTTGTAGAGCGGCTTGTTCTTGTCAGACAGCACCGCGAGCGGCGAGTCGTTGCCCATCGAGCCGATGCCTTCTTCGCCCAGCTGCGCCATCGGGCTCATCAGGAACTTGATGTCTTCCTGGGTGTAGCCGAAGGCCTGCTGGCGATCGAGCAGGCTCTCGGAGAAGGTCTCGGGCTGGCCGGCGGCTTCGATGGTGTCGAGCTTGATGCGCACCGTCTCGATCCACTGGCGGTACGGCTTGGCCGAGGCGAACTGGTTCTTCAGCTCTTCGTCGTCGACGATGCGGCCCTGCTCGAAGTCGATCAGGAACATCTTGCCCGGCTGCAGGCGCCACTTCTTGACGATCTTGTGCTCCGGGATGGGCAGCACGCCCGACTCCGAGGCCATGACGACCAGGTCGTCGTCGGTGACGATGTAGCGCGCCGGGCGCAAGCCGTTGCGGTCGAGCGTGGCGCCGATCTGGCGGCCGTCGGTGAACACCATCGCGGCCGGGCCGTCCCACGGCTCCAGCATCGCCGCGTGGTATTCGTAGAACGCGCGACGGCGCTCGTCCATCAGCGTGTGCTGCTCCCACGCCTCGGGGATCATCATCATGGCCGCGTGCGCGAGCGGGTAGCCCGCCATCGTGAGCAGCTCGAGCGCGTTGTCGAAGGTGGCCGTGTCCGACTGGCCCTCGAAGGTGATCGGGTACAGCTTGGCGAGGTCGTCCCCGAGCACCGGCGACTTCATCACGCCTTCGCGGGCGCGCATCCAGTTGAAGTTGCCCTTCACCGTGTTGATCTCGCCGTTGTGGGCGACCATGCGGTACGGGTGCGCGAGCGGCCACTCCGGGAAGGTGTTGGTCGAGAAGCGCTGGTGCACCAGGGCGAGGGCCGACACGGTGCGCGGATCCTGCAGGTCCTTGTAGTACTTGCCCACCTGGTCGGCCAGCAGCAGGCCCTTGTAGATGACCGTGCGGCAGCTCATGCTGGGCACGTAGTACTCGTGGCTGTGGGTGAGCTTGAGCTTCTGGATCGCCGCCGACGCCGTCTTGCGGATCACGTAGAGCTTGCGCTCCAGCGCGTCTGGAACGATCACGTCCGGGCCGCGGGCAATGAAGATCTGGCGGATCACCGGCTCCTTGGCGCGCACCGTGGGCGACATGGGCATGTCGCGGTCCACCGCCACGTCGCGCCATCCGAGCAGCACCTGGCCCTCGGCCTTGACGGCGCGCTCGAGTTCCTGCTCGCACGCCAGGCGGGAGGCATGCTCCTTCGGCAGGAACACCATACCCACGCCGTATTCACCGGGCGGCGGCAGCGCCACGCCCAGCTTGGCCATCTCTTCCCGGTAGAACTCGTCCGGGATCTGGATCAGGATGCCGGCGCCGTCGCCCATCAGCTTGTCGGCGCCGACCGCGCCGCGATGGTCGAGGTTCTCGAGGATCTTGAGACCCTGCTCGACGATGGCATGCGCCTTCTGGCCTTTGATGTGCGCCACGAAACCAACGCCGCAGGCGTCGTGTTCGTTGGCGGGGTTGTACAGACCGAATTCGCTGGCAGCTGCGATTTCTTGGGGGGCAGTCGTCCCCGGGGCGGCCTGGGTCATGGCGCTCTCCGTGTCATCGTAAGGGAATGCCCGGAGGATACTGCGCGCCGCGGAGGGGTTCAATCTAAATAAAAAGGGTCAGGCTCCAATTAATGTGCTTGGCTTTGCGGTATTCATTTAATTGGGGACACATCAATCTTTCGCGGCCGACCCCGGGGCTTCGCGCTCAACCTGCGGTCGGTTTGCTGGGCCAGGCCTGCGACGAACCCCGGCGAGCCGAGCGCCCAGCCCTTCTGCGTGGCATGGGTGATGTCCTTCACCTGCAGGGAACTCAGCCCTTGCGCCAGCAGCGCGCGATACCGCGCCTCCCGGTCGAAGGGCGTGTTGCCAAGCGCCCAGAACAGCTTGTGATCACTCACCAGCGGGTCGGTCCGCAAGCCGTGATGGTGCGCACTGCTCGACCATGGAAAGAGTTCCGGCTGGACCACTTGGCCATGGCGCACTGGATGCAGCTCGATGTAGCTCATGCAAGGCAGCAGGTAGCGTTCCGGCTCGAGGACGGTGGCTCGGAACCGCCCTTCCCACAACGTCCCGCGCCTGGCATGACGCCGGTTGAAGGCCGCCACGTAGCGCCGCCCCACCGCCTGCATCATCGCGCTCAGGCCTGAGTCGGCCTGGGGCGTGGCCAGCAGGTGGACGTGGTCGTCCAGCAGCGCATAGGCATGGACGCTGACCTGGTGCGCAATGCTGCTCTCGCGCAGGATCTGCAGGAACAACCGCCGGTCTTCGTCGTCGAGAACGATCGGTTGCTGGTGGTGGCCCCGCTGGATGACGTGGTGGGGCAAGCCGGCGAGTGCCAGCCGGGCAAGTCGGGCCATGGGAGTCCTTCTGATCTGGCCCTATTTTCTGGCAGGCGCAGCGCCTGTCGTCAAGGGAATGCTGTGCGGCCGGTCAGGCGCTGATGTTCCCGGATCGCGAAGCGATCCGTCATGCCGGCGATGTAATCCGCGATCGCGCGACGCCTGTCGTTCGTCTCGGCGTAGCCTGCGGGCATTTCTGCCGGCGCCGCGTCATAGGCGTCGAACAACTCCTGCACCACCTGGCGAGCCCGGTCTGTGGTTTCGACGACCTGCGGGTGCCGGTAGAGGTTGGCGAACAGGAAGCGCTTGAGCTGAGTGCTCGCCTCGCGCATTTCAGCGGAGAAGGCGACGAGCGGGGGCGCCTGCCTTGCGTCTTCGGCGCTGGCCGGACGGCACGCTTCCAGGGCTGCACGGGTGGCACCGATCACGTCATAGACCTGCTCGGACAACATGCGCCGGATGGTCTCGAAGAGCAGCCGGCGGCCGCCCAGGCCCGGGTGCTCCTGCCGTGCCGCCTCGCGGAACCGGCTGACCAAAGGCACGGCTTCGAGCTGCTCGAGGCTCAGCAGCCCCGAGCGAACGCCGTCGTCGATGTCGTGGGCGTTGTAGGCAATCTCGTCGGCCAGGTTGCACAGCTGCGCCTCCAGGCTGGGCTGGGTGCGGTCCAGGAAGCGGCGCGCCACGCCGCCGGGTTCGTCCCGCTCGATCGCCTCGGCCCGCGAGCGCGCGCAATGCTTGAGGATGCCTTCGCGAGTTTCAAAACTCAGGTTCAGCCCGTCGAAGCTCGGATAGCGCTCTTCCAGCTTGTCGACCACCCGCAACGACTGCAGGTTGTGCTCGAAGCCGCCGTCATTGCGCATGCAGTGGTTGAGTGCGTCTTGCCCGGCATGGCCGAATGGCGTGTGGCCCAGGTCGTGCGCCAGCGCGATCGCCTCGACGAGGTCTTCGTTCAGGCCCAGCGAGCGAGCGATGGACCGGCCCAGCTGCGCGACTTCCAGCGAGTGCGTCAGCCGGGTGCGAAACAGATCCCCTTCATGATTGAGGAAGACCTGGGTCTTGTAGACGAGGCGGCGAAACGCCGTGGAGTGAACGATGCGGTCGCGATCGCGTTGATAGGCAGTGCGCGTGGGAGCCTCGGGCTCGGGATGGCGGCGGCCACGGCTGCGCAGCGGGTGGCTGGCATAGGGCGCAAGCTGCATGCGGCGCGCTTCCGATCGTCAGCCGGTGTGGGCTTCCAGCACCTCACGAACCAACCCGTCCGGCGCCGCTCGCAACGCCGCTTGCCCGGGCTTTTCGATGACGACGAAGCGGATGTCGCCGGCCTCCGATTTCTTGTCCAGGCGCATGAGTTCGAGGTAGCGGTCAGCCCCCAGAGCCGGCCCCGTTGTGGGCAGGCCGGCACGCCGCACGAGTCCCGTGATCCGCTCCGCCAGAGCCGGCTCCACGAGGCCCAGGCGCACCGAAAGGTCGGCGGCCATGACCATGCCGCAGCCCACGGCCTCGCCATGCAACCATTCCCCATAGCCGAGACCCGCTTCGATGGCATGCCCGAACGTGTGTCCGAAGTTGAGGATGGCACGCAGACCGGTCTCCCGTTCGTCCGCGCCGACGACTGCTGCCTTGATCTCGCACGAGCGCTTGATCGCATGGGCAAGTGACTCGCGGTCTCGCGCCAGCAAGGCGTCGAGATTGCGTTCGAGCCAGTCGAAGAAGCTCATGTCGGCAATCGGACCGTACTTGATCACCTCGGCCAGCCCGGCCGACAGCTCCCGGCCGGGCAGGGTCGCCAGCGTGTCGAGATCGCAGACCACCAGCAGCGGCTGATAGAACGCGCCGATCATGTTCTTGCCCAGCGGGTGGTTGATGGCGGTCTTGCCGCCGACCGAAGAATCGACCTGGGCGAGCAGCGTGGTGGGCACCTGCACGAAGGGCACACCGCGCATGTAGCTCGCGGCTGCAAAGCCGGTCATGTCGCCGACGACCCCGCCACCCAGGGCATAAAGCACTGTCTTGCGGTCGCAGCCTTTGGTGAGCAGGGCGTCGAAGATGAGGTTGAGCGTCTGGAAGTCCTTGTGCGCTTCGCCATCGGGGAGTTCCACCACATGGACTCGCCCATGGCGCTTCATCAGCGAGGACCGGAGCCTCTGTCCATACAGCGGCCCCACCGTCGTGTTTGTCACGATGAGCGCGCTGGCCGAGCCCGGCAACGCGGCCCAGGTTGACGCCGCTTCGACCAGGCCGTCGCCGATCAGGATCTGGTAGCTGCGCTCGGCGAGTTCGATGCGTACGCGCTGGCTCGAAGGCGACGTTGCGGCCGCGGGATGTGTCTCACTCATGCGGCTAGTTTACGGGGCACTCGGGCCCCCGCCGCTCAACGGCGGGCGTTACCGTTCTCCACGGGCGACTGAGGGAAACCCGGGACCAGCACACCCGCGAGTTCCAGCTGCATCAGCACCGTGTTCACCAGCGTGGCAATGGAGGGGCGCCCCGTCTCCACGGTGAAGTGCGCAACTTCCTGGTACAGCGGATGCCGCTGCTGGTAGAGCTCCCGCAGCTTGGCGAGCGGATCCTTGCCCTGCAGCAGGGGACGCACCGTGTCATGCCGCAGCCGCTTGAAGAGCTCTTCCGGCCCCGAGTGCAGATAGACGACTGAGCTGTGCTTCCGCAGCAGTTCGCGGTTGGCAGGACGCAGGACGATACCGCCCCCGGTTGCCAACACCGCCGGTCCGGCCCCGGCTTCGCCTGTCAGCGAGCGCAACACCTCGGACTCGACGTCGCGAAAGGCTGCCTCTCCGTGTTCCTCGAAGAACGTGCGAATAGTCTGGCCTATTCGTCGCTCGATCGCTGCGTCCGTATCAACGAAATTGGCCCGCAACCTGCGGGCCAATTGTTTCCCGACGGTGGACTTGCCCCCGCCGGGCATGCCGACTAGCGATATCAGCACCTTTGCATCAGTTCGCCACGGCACATGCGTTGACGCCGAACGGGCTCACGACACCAGCGGGACTCGAGTTGGTGTTGCTGAGATCGCTTGCCAATGCCGGAACAATGAACGTGACTTCCTTGCTGGACTCAGTACCGGCGACCACTGCTTCGGCACGCAGCGTGACGCGTACCCACAGCGCGTAGCTCTCTGCGTAGATGAGTGACACGGTCGCACGACCCTGGGCGTCAGTGGTCACCGTTCCCCTGGACAACGAGATGACGTTGCCAGGCTCCAGGATGCCGTTACTGTTGGCGTCTTCGTTGAGGGCAACGTCCAGAACACCGTTGAAGTTGCTGTCTTCGTTCGCGCAAGTCGAGATCGTGCTAGCGCTGTAGCCCCAACCGCCGCTTCCCACGGCCAGCCTGCCCTTGAGGTACTCCACCGGCAGGACCTTCATCGTGAGGGTCACGTTCGGAACGGCAACACCGTTGGCATCCGTGACGTAAACCACCCAATCCTTCTGGTAGGTCTGATCATCGATGTTGATGATCGTGTTGCCCGTGCCCAGAGCGATGAACAGCGCGCTCTGGTTCACCGTAAGGCTGGCGTCACCGGACACGGCGGTCCCCGCAACGGTGGCCCGCACCTGCACACCATTGCTGGCCGTCGTGAGCGCCCCGGCGACATACTGAACCGATGCCTGACCCGCGCTGTCGGTCAGACCGGAAGCTTGCGACAGGTTGCCGCCGCTCGGGTCAACCAGACGGCTGAAGTTGACCGTGGCACCCTTCACCGGGTTGCCGTTGGCATCCGTCACAGTTGCAAGCAGCTTCGCCTGCTGAGCGGTGGATCCGCTGGCGTTTGGGCCAATCGCGGTGGGCGAAACTTGCAGCACCAACTTGGCAGCGACAGTGGCCACGAATTCGACCGGCAAGGTCGCCTGTGCAGGCGGAGTACCGGTCAACGTGGCTTGCACGATAGCGGGAGCTGCCGTGGCAGAGCGGACACGGGTGGTGGCCTCACCGCTTGCATTGGTGACGATGGTGGCGGTTTCGACCTCGCCCGCAGTGGCGGCGAAGTTGACGGTTCGGCCGGCCTGCGGTTGCCCGCCCTGGACGTAGCGGACCCTGATTTCTTGCCAGGTTCCAACCGGAACAGCCGTGTTGGCGGCCGGGCTCACGAACTGGAAGTTCTCACCGCTGATGATCACCGACGTGGTTCGCACCACACCACCGCCGGTAAACGTCACTTGATCGGTCCCGGAGTTGGTAGCGGTGTATGTGACTGACGCCAAACCCGAAGCGTTGGTGGTCAGGCTTGTCGAGGACAACCCGTTGCCGAGCGAACTTGCCACAGTGATGGGCAAGTTGGCGATGGCGATCCCTTTGGAGTCGGTCGCTGTCACCGTCATCGAGCTGGTGCCGCTGAACGCCACGGTCGTTTCACCCGCATAGGAAAGCGTGGTACCGGTCGCTTCGATGTTCACCGACCCGGATACGGTTCCTGCGGTCGCCGTTACCGCCACGGTTCGGTTCGACTTGTTGGCGCCGACCGACACGCTGGCCGTTGCAATGCCGTTGTCATCAGTAACGGCCGACACGCCGGTCAGCGTACCGGTATCGCTAGAGAACATCACCGGTGTGTCTGCGAGCGCTACGTTGCCCGTGCCTTTCACGACGGCCGTGACCGTGATCGCGTCGCCGCCCGTGCCCATCTGGGGCGAGCTGGTCAACACGTCAACCGCAACGACAGTTGGTGCCGGCGTCGGCGTCGGGCCGGGCGTCGGGGTGGTCCCGCCGCCGCCACCGAATGGCGGCGTCCCAGAGCTTCCTCCGCCGCCGCCGCAACCGGCCAGGATGGCGAGCGTCACCGCCCCTGAGGCGACCCACTTGAAAAGATTCATGACTTGTTCTCGCAAAGCACTTAATTGACACGCACGATCAACGTGCAGCCGACCTATCGGTAATGACCTTCGGCGTCAGGAACACGAGCAGCTCCGACTTGTTGGCCGTGCGCGTTCTCTGCTTGAAGAGGTTACCCAGCACCGGGATGTCGCCCAGCAGGGGCACCTTGGTGACTTCGTCGCGCTCGAGTTGCTCGAAGATGCCGCCGATCACCACCGTACCGCCGTTTTCCACCAGCACTTGTGTCTTGACGTGCTTGGTATCGATCGCGAAGCCGGCGGCAGTCTGGCGACCGACGCTGTCCTTGTTCACGTCGACGTCCAGGATGATGTTGCCCTCGGGCGTGATCTGAGGCGTCACTTCGAGCTTCAGGTTGGCCTTGCGGAAGGCGATGGCCGTTGCGCCGCTGGAGGTCGCCGTCTGGTAAGGCAGCTCCGTACCTTGCTCGATGAGGGCCTTCACCTGGTCGGCGGTGATCACACGCGGGCTCGACACGATCTTGCCCTTGCCGTCTGCTTCGAGTGCGGACAGTTCCAGGTTCAGGAACCGGTTCGAGCTGGCGCCGAACAACGAGAGCGCAAAGCTTGCGGCGTTGAAGCCCAGCTGGCCGGTAGCAGGCAGGTTCACGAACTGCGTGTTGGGGATGTAGCTCTCGCCGGTGACTTCAGCCTGACGGGTCTGTTCACCGACGCCCAGGTAGTTGCCGGTGACGGCCACACGGTTGTTGCCGCCGACGCTCCAGCCGGGCGTGCCGCCACGGAGGCCACGCATGTCCGCCGCGCCCAGCTTCGCGCCCAGAGAACGGCCGAACCGGTCGTCAGCTTCGACGATGCGCGCCTCGATCAGCACCTGGCGCACCGGGATGTCGATCTTGGCGATCAGCCCCGTGATCTCTTCGAGCTTGGATGGGATGTCGTTGACGAACAGCTGATTGGTCCGCGTTTCGAAGATGACGCTGCCACGAGGCGACAGAATGCGGGTGGGCTGCGCCCCACCGGTGCTTTGACCCGTGAGGCCCTTGGCTACCTCTTCAGCCTTCGTGTAGTTGAGCTGGAAGGCTTGCGTGCGCAGCGGTTCGAGCTGGGCAACCTGAACCTTCGCCTCGAGGTCGAGCTTTTCCTTGGCAGCCAGCTCGTCCTTGGGCGCGATCCAGATCACATTGCCCGACTTCTTCAGGCCCAGTCCCTTCGCCTGCAGGATGATGTCGAGCGCCTGGTCCCAGGGGACGTCCTTCAGGCGCAGGGTCACGCTGCCGGTCACCGTGTCGCTGGTCACGACGTTGAAGTTGGTGAAGTCGGCGATGACTTGCAGCAGCGAGCGAACTTCGATGTTCTGGAAGTTCAGCGACAGCTTCTCGCCCGCATAGCCAGGTCCTTGCGTGAGCTTGTTCGGGTCGACCTTCTGCGGGCGGACTTCCAGCACGAACTGGTTGTCCGTCTGGTAGGCGCTGTGCTCCCAGTTGCCACGAGGTTCGACCACCATGCGCACGCGATCGCCGTTCTGGAACGCAGACACGGTTTGCACGGGCGTGCCGAAGTCGGTGACGTCGAGGCGACGGCGCAAGCTCTCAGGCAAGGTGGAGCGCAGGAACTCGACCACCAGGCTCTGACCTTGCTGGCGGATGTCGACACCCACCTGGGTGTTGGGCAGTTCCACCACGACACGGCCGGCACCGTCTTGTCCACGACGGAAGTCGATGTCCTTGAGCGCCAGCTGAGCGCGATTCTGGCTCTCGGCGAAGTGCACGGGCTCGGAGGATGCAGCTGCAGCGGCTGCCTGTTGTGTCGACTCCAGCACGACCAGCAACGCCTTGCCCTGGACCTGCGTCTTGTAGTTGGCCGGCTGCTTGAGGTTCAGCACCAGGCGCGTACGTTCACCCGCCTGCGCCACGCTCGCCGATCGGACGTTGCCCTGGTTGATGTCGATGCTGTTGCGGCCCAGCGCATTGCCGACGCCGGGAAGATCCAGCGCGATACGGGGAGGCGTCTGGATCGCGAACCCGGCGGGCGCAGTGGCCAGCGGCTCCGAGAACTCGATGCGCACGACTTCCGCGCCCGCCTGAGTGCTCGTGTTGATCGATTGAATGGCGTTTTGTGCCCATGCGAGCGCGGGTGCGCCGAAGAACACAGCGAGCGCCAACACTCGTGCCCGCCACATCGTCATGATCCGTGTCTCCTGAATGCTCTTCATCGCGCTTTCTCCTGAAGCTGCAGCGTGGTGACGCGCTCGATCCACTCGCCTGCAGCGTCCTGAACGATCTCCCGAAGCGCGATTTCGGTTTCGGAGATCTTGGTGATCTTTCCGTAGTTCTGGCCGATGTAGTCGCCCACCTTCACCTGGTAGAGCAGGCTATCGACCTTCAGCAGTGCGTACTGGCGGCCCTGCTTGGACACACTGCCGACCATGGCCAGGTTATCCAGCGGATACGCTTCCAGCGGCTCCTTGCGACGGTTCACTTCGGCCGCCAGCAGGGAATTCGGCTGCCGCGCTTCCTGCTTGAGCGCCACCACCAACTTTTGCGTGCTGAAAGGCTCGACACTGCTCAGCGCCAGATAGGGCTGGGGGTCGAATTTCTTCGGCGGCGACAGCGGAGGCACGTTCGGGCGCACCTCGCGCTTTTGCTGCTCCATCCACTGCTGCAGTTCGTCCTGGTCACCCGAACAACCGCTCAGGGCGGCCGCTGCCAGCGCGGCAAGAAGCATGGGGAGGTTGCTGTACCTCATTTCTTGGCGCCCCCCGGAGTCTTGCTCTTGCTCTTGGCAGCTGCAGCCTTCTGCTCTGCCACTTCCGTCGGGTCGAGGTAACGGTAGGTGCGCGCCGTCGTCTCCATGGCCAGCACGCCGCTGGCGTCCTTGTTGGCAGTGATGTTGAGGTTGTGCAGCGTCACGATCCGGGACAGGTTGGCCACATCGGCCGCGAACGACCCGATGTCGTGATACCGCCCGGAGACCTTCACTGCGATCGGCAGCTCGGCGTAGTACTCCTTGGCGACCACCTGGCCGGGCCGGAACAGCTCGAACTGAAGGCCGCGGCCAAGCCCGGCCTGGTTGATGTCGGACAGCAATGCGTCCATTTCTGCCTTGCCCGGCAACTGCTTCTCGAGTTGGGTCACGTACTCCTCGACTTGCAGCTTCTGCTTGCGCAATTCGCCCAGGTTGATCGCTTGGCTGAGCTTGCTCCGGTAGTCGGACTTGAGGGTCGGCTCCTTCGCGCGTACAGCTTCCAACTCGTCCGTGGTGCTTGAAAGCAGCAGGAACCAGGCGAGCACCACCATCACCACTGCCAGGGCTACGAAGGCGGCCAGCTTGGGCAGAGTCGGCCACTGGCCGGGCTCGTTCGGATTCAGCCCCCGGAATTGGGAGGCGGCTTGCTCGAGGACCGAGTTGAGGTCGACATTGAGCTTGGGTTTTGTCGCCATGGGGTGCCTCAGGGTTGCTTGGAGGCCACCGGGGTGCCGGGCTTGGCGGCGGGAACCGCGGAGGCGCCGGCTGCAGGTGCAGATGCCCCCGCTGCGGCAGCCGCCACGTCTTGCGGCCGCTTCAATCCGAGCCGGACCGAGAAGTCGAACAGTCGCTTCTGCTCCTTGTTCGCGGTGGTGATGTTCGCAGCCTTGATCTCCACCAGCTCGGGTCGCTGGACCCAGGGCGAGTTGTAGGCCGTGTTGCGCAGGAACTCGGAAACCCGCTCGTTGGTCTGTGCAACGCCGGTGACCGTGACGTTCTGGCCGTCTTGTTTGACGGCTGTCAGATACACGCCCTCCGGCGTCTGCTTGACCAGCTCGTTCAGCAGGTGGACAGGCATGTTGCGATCGGTCTGGAGGTCCTCGACCGCCTTCTGCCGCGCCTTGAGCGCCTCGATCTCGGCACGCAAGGTGGCGATGTCCTTGATCTGCTCTTCCAGCTTCTTGATCTCGGCCGTCAGGTAGGCATTGCGTTCCTGCTGCGTGGTGATCATCTGCTGCAGCACGAGGTACCAGACACCGGCGACGGCAATACCGGCGACGGCAGCCAGCCCCAAGCCGGCGAAAAACGCCTGCTTCCGCCGCGCCCGCTTTTCCTCGCGGTGCGGCAATAGGTTGATGAGGATCATTGCAGGAACCTCCGCATCGCCAGGCCGCAAGCCGTGAGGTACGACGGCGCTTCACGACGCAGCTTGCTTTCGCGAACGGCGGAGCCGAGCTTCATGTTGTCGAACGGGTTCACCACCATCGATGCGAAGCCGGTCAGCTCGGTCACCCGCTCCTTCAGGCCAGGCAGGGTGGCTGTGCCGCCGGCCAGCATCACGTAATGCACCTTGTGATGCGGCGTGCTGGTGAAGAAGTACTGAAGCGCCCGGCCGATTTCCTGCGACAGGCTGTCGACGAAGGGCGCGAGGATGGAAGCCTCGTAGTCCTCCGGCAGGTCGGCCGACAGCTTCTTCTGCTCGGCCTCCTCGAAGGAGAAGCCGTACTGACGCGAGATCAGCTGAGTGAGCTGCGACCCGCCAAAGGCCTGGTCGCGGTCGTAGAGCATCTCGTCGTCGCGCAGCACCTTGAGACTGGTGGTGTCGGCGCCGATCTCGAACAGTGCCACCAGCGCATCGCGCCCCTCATTGGGCAGCGAGCTGACGACACGGCCCATGGCCAGCCGCGAAGCGTGCGACTCGATGTCGAGCACCACAGGCTTGAGGCCGGCGGCTTCGGCCAGGCCTTGCCGGTCCTGCACGCGATCCTTGCGCGACGCGGCGATCAGCACTTCGACGTCTCCCACCGAGGTGGCACTCGGCCCGATGACGCAGAAGTCGAGACTTACCTCGTCGAGCGAGAAGGGGATGTACTGGTTGGCCTCGGACTCGACCTGCAGCTCCATCTCTTCTTCGCGCAGGCCCGCGGGCAGCATGATCTTCTTGGTGATGACCGCCGACTGGGGCATCGCCATCGCCACATGCTTGGTCCTGGTGCCGCTCTTGACGACCACCCGCTTCACGGCTTCGGCCACTTCATCGAACTTCTCGATCTGGCCGTCGGTGATCCAGCCTTTTTCGAAGCTCTCGGTCGCAAACCGCTCGACCACATATTCGCCAGAACTCGACTGGCCCAGTTCCACCAGCTTCACGCTCGACGAACTGATATCGAGCCCGATGAGCGGCGAATGCTTGCGGCCCAACAGAACGTCAAGAAATCCCACGCCCGTCCCCCAACACGCCCAGGCAAAAGCACGCCTGGATTGTTAATAAGTTACTTCAATGCTAGCAGTAAAGTCTTTGTGCAACAAAGCTTTTTCCGGTTCGGAGAGTGCGCCATAGTTGCGAAACGCCGACGTCTTACACACTGTCACAGCGCCCAAAGGGAAAGCCCTGAGGCCCCTTCCCGAACCGTCGGGGCGAGTTCGGAGCCGCGTCAGACCGCTTCCTATAATTTCCCGCGCAACCCCCTTGGAGGCCCATGAGCCAAGTTGAGCGCGACGCTCCCGTTCGCCTGTTTTCGTCACTTCCGCCTTGGGCTCAAGGCGTCGCCCGCTATTTCACGTGGCTGCTGGGGCTGGCGGCGGCAGCCACGCTGCTAGTGGCCATGATGGTCGCCATTGCGCTGGCGGTGGCGTATCCGAACCTTCCCGAGATCAGCGGCCTCACCGACTACAGGCCCAAGCTGCCGATGCGCGTCTACGCAGCCGACGGCGTGATGATTGGCGAGTTCGGCGAGGAGCGGCGCAACTTCGTACCCATCCGCGAGATCCCGAAGGTGATGCAGGACGCGGTGCTGGCCATCGAGGATGCACGCTTCTACCAGCATCAGGGCGTGGACTACCTTGGCGTCATCCGCGCCGGGCTGGCCCAGTTCAGCGAGGCCAAGAGCCAGGGCGCCTCCACCATCACGATGCAGGTGGCGCGCAACTTCTACCTGTCCACCGAGAAGACCTTCACCCGCAAGATCTACGAGATCCTGCTGGCCCTGAAGATCGAGACCTTGCTGACCAAGGACCAGATCCTCGAGGTCTACATGAACCAGATCTACCTGGGGCAGCGCGCCTATGGGTTTGCCGCCGCCAGCGAGATCTACTTCGGCAAGCCGCTGAAGGACCTGACGGTGGCAGAGGCCGCCATGCTGGCTGGCCTGCCCAAGGCACCGTCGGCCTACAACCCGATCGTGAACCCGAAGCGCGCGAAGCTGCGGCAGCAGTACATCATCGACCGGATGTACGAGAACGCCTTCATCACCGAAGAGCAGCACGACGAAGCCAAGGCGCAGGAACTCAAGTACCGCGCCCCGCTGGCCATGCCGGTGCATGCCGAGTACGTGGCCGAGGTGGCACGGCAGCTGATCTTCAGCCAGTACGGCGAAGACGCCTACACGCGGGGGCTGAACGTCTACACCTCGGTGCTGGCACCGGAGCAGACGGTGGCCTACCGCGCGCTTCGCAGGGGGATCATGGACTACGAGCGCCGCCAGTTCTATCGCGGCCCGGAGGGCTACATTGACCTCCCCGCAGACCCCAAGTCGCTCGATGCGCGCATCGCAGAAGCGCTGGAAGAGCACCCCGACAACGACGAAGTCAAGGCTGCCGTGGTGCTGGAGGCCGACGCGAAGAAGGTGGTGGCAGCCCTGCAGAACGGCGAAACGATCACGATCACCGGTGAAGGGCTGCGCCCGGCCGCTTCGGGCCTGTCCGAAAAGGCCAACCCGAAGGTCCGCATCCGCCGGGGCGCGGTGATCCGCATGGTCAAGGGCGCGAAGGACGTGTGGTCGATCACGCAGTTGCCCGAGGTGGAAGGCGCTTTCGTCGCCATGGACCCGCGCACCGGGCACATCCGCGCGATGGTGGGCGGCTTCGACTATGCGAAGAACAAGTTCAACCACGTGACGCAGGCTTGGCGCCAGCCTGGCTCGAGCTTCAAGCCCTTCATCTATTCCGCAGCACTCGAGAAAGGTTTCACGCCCGCCACGGTGGTGAACGACGCGCCGCTGTTCTTCGGCGCTGACACCACCGGCAGCCAGCCTTGGGAGCCCAAGAACTACGACGGCACCTTCGAAGGCCCGATGTCGCTGCGCCGCGGCCTGGCCAAGTCGAAGAACATGGTGTCGATCCGCGTGTTGCAGGCCGTCAGCCCTGGCTACGCGCAGGAGTGGGTGTCACGCTTCGGCTTCGAGACCGAGAAGCACCCCGCCTACCTCACCATGGCCCTCGGCGCCGGCTCGGTGACGCCAATGCAGATGGCCGACGCGTATGCGGTGTTTGCCAACGGCGGTTACCGGATCAATCCGATGCTCGTGACCAAGGTGACCGACTCCAAAGGGCGGGTGCTGGCCGAGCCGAAACCCGTCCCGCTGGACGAGAGCATGCGCACACTCAACGCCCGCAACGCCTTCGTGATGACCAGCCTGCTGCAGGAGGTCACGCGCTCGGGCACCGCAGCCCGGGCACAGACCACGCTGAAGCGGACCGACATCTACGGCAAGACGGGTACGACCAACGACTCGATGGATGCTTGGTTCGCGGGCTTCCACCCGAGCCTCGTGGCGGTCGTCTGGATCGGCTATGACCAGCCGCGCAAGCTGGGCAGCCGCGAAACCGGCGGCGGCCTGTCGCTGCCGGTGTGGATCGACTACATGAGCTATGCGCTCAAGGGCGTGCCGGTGCAGGAAGCACAGGCGCCCGAAGGCGTCCTCAACATCGGCGGCGAGTGGTACTACGAAGAGTACGCACACGGCGGCGGCATCGCCAGCCTTGGCCTCGAGGACAAGACGGCCCCCACGGCGGCCGACACCGAAGAGAAGAAGAGCATCCTCGACCTGTTCAAGAACTGACGGCGGGCGGCTCGAACACCAGCGCCCGGCCGGCCTGCTCGCTGGCGCGGGCCGAAAGCTCCGCAAAGAACTCCTGGCCCGACTTGGTGTCCACCCAGCGCCCGCCGGCATAGCGGAAGTGGAAGCCGCCGCTGCGCGCAGCCAGCCACAGCTCGTGCAGGGGTGGCTGTGTGTTGATGACCATCTTGCTGCCGTTCGGAAAGCTCAGCTCCAGCAAGCCCCCGGTGCGGCTGGAGTCGATGTCGATCACGTCCTCCTGCAGCCACCGGTCGATGTGGGCCTCGATGCCTGACAACACTGCCCGCGTGAGGGCCTGGTACTCGCTGTCGGTCAGCGTCGAAGGTGATGGGTGCTCGGTGCTCATCTTTAGAATGCCGTGATGCGTCAACACTTCAGGATTCTAGGCAGGCGCGTTCCATCACTCGCGGTAGGTGCTTGCCTGCTCGCGGGGCTGATGGCCCTCGGAGCTTGCGGCCAGAAGGGCGCGCTCTACCTGCCTGCACCCGCTCCCGCCGCCTCGGCCCCTGCCTCCTCCTCCAAGTAAATGATCCTGCCCGGCTCCCCTTTCGTGGCCTATCGCGGCTCCGAGTTGTTCATCGAAGGCTGCTCGCTGCATGCGCTGGCGCGGCGCCACGGCTCGCCGCTCTATGTGTATTCGCGAAGCGCGATGCTGGCGTCGCTGGCCTCCTACCAGCGGGCATTGGCGGGGCGCAGGCACCTCATCTGCTACGCGATGAAGGCCAACTCGACCCTGGCGGTGCTGCAGACCTTCGCGCAGGCGGGCTGCGGCTTCGACATCGTGTCGGGCGGCGAGCTCGAACGCGTGCTGGCCGCCGGCGGTGACCCGTCCAAGGTGGTGTTCTCCGGCGTCGGCAAGACGCGCGCCGAAATGCGCCGTGCGCTGGAAGCGGGCGTGCGCTGCTTCAACGTGGAAAGCGAGCCCGAGCTGGAGCTGCTGTCGCAGGTGGCGGTCGAATGCGGCCGCACCGCGCAGGTGAGCCTGCGCGTCAACCCCGACGTGGACGCCGGCACCCATCCCTACATCTCCACCGGCCTGAAGGGCAACAAGTTCGGCATCGCGCACCAGCGCGCCGTGGTCACCTACCAACGCGCCGCACAGCTGCCGGGCCTCGCGGTCGCAGGCATCGATTGCCACATCGGCTCCCAGATCACCGAAACCGGCCCCTATCTCGATGCACTCGACCGGGTGCTCGACCTCGTCGAAGCGGTGGAACAGTCCGGCATCGCCCTGCACCACCTCGACCTCGGCGGCGGGTTGGGCATCACCTACACCGACGAGACACCGCCCAGCGCCGAGGCGCTGGTGCGACGGCTGCTCGCGCGCATCGACGAGCGCGGCCATGGCCACCGCGAGATCCTGTTCGAGCCGGGCCGCTCTCTGGTCGGCAACGCGGGCGTGCTGGTCACCGAGGTGCTGTACCTCAAGCCGGGCGAGGCCAAGAACTTCTGCATCGTGGATGCGGCGATGAACGACCTGATGCGCCCGGCCATGTACGAGGCCTACATGCAGATCGTCGCCTGCCGGCAGCGCGACGACACTGCGGCCCTCACCTGGGACGTCGCCGGCCCGGTGTGCGAGTCGGGCGACTGGCTGGGCCGCGACCGTTCGCTGGCAGTGCAGCCCGGCGACACGCTGGCGGTGCTGTCGGCCGGCGCCTATGGCATGAGCATGGCCAGCAACTACAACACACGCGGGCGCGCGGCCGAAGTCATGGTCGACGGCGACCAGGCCTGGTTGATCCGCGAGCGCGAAGCCGCGAACGAACTGTTCCGCCTCGAGAAGCTGCTGCCCTCGGCTTGAGGGCAGCCCCGGCCGGTCAGATCCGGCCTTCGGTCACCGCATGGCAGGCCACCTTGATGCCGGCGAAGTCGGCCAGGACCGGCCGCTCGGCCTTGCAGCGTTCGTTGGCATGCGGGCAGCGCGGGTGGAAGGCACAGCCGCTGGGCGGGCTCAGCGGATTGGGCACCTCACCCTGCACCGGCGTGCGGGCACGACCGCTCATATGGATGTCCGGTATCGCGTCGAGCAGCATGCGGGTGTAGGGGTGCCGCGGCTGTGCGAACAGCGTGCGCTTCGGCGCGAGCTCGACGAGGCGGCCCAGGTACATCACGCCGACGTCGTCGCTCACATGCCGCACCACCGCGAGGTTGTGTGAAATGAACAGGTAGGTGAGGCCGCGCTGGCGCTGCAGGTCCTTCATGATGTTGAGCACCTGCGCCTGCACCGACACGTCGAGCGCCGACGTCGGCTCGTCGCACACCAGGAACTCCGGCTGGGTGGCCAGCGCGCGGGCGATCGAGATGCGCTGGCGCTGGCCCCCCGAAAACTGGTGCGGGAACTTCTCCATGTCGGCCGCCGCCAGCCCAACGGACTGGAGCAGCTCGCCGACCCGCTCGCGCAGCTCGAACCTGCCCTGGATGAGCCCATGCTCCAGCAGCGGCTCGCCGATGATCGCCTCCACCTTCCAGCGAGGATTGAGGCTGGCATACGGGTCCTGGAAGATCATCTGCATGCGCCGGCGCAGCGCCTTGCCACCACCACCACCACCGCCGCCGTTGCCGTCGCCGAAGCCCTGCGCCGTGTCGATGCCGTCGAAGCCGACCTTGCCGCGCGTGGGCGCATACAGCCCCACCAGCAGCCGCGCCACGGTGCTCTTGCCGCAGCCTGATTCACCCACCAGCGCCAGCGTCTTGCCGCGCTCGATCGAGAAGCTGACGCCGTCGACCGCATAGACGTATTGCCTGGGCTTGCGCTCGACCACCCGGTTGAGCCACGGGGCCGACACGTCGAACACCTTTGCGAGGTCGTTCACCTCCACCAGCGAAGCCGACATCACGCCGCCTCCCGCATCACGTCGGTGGCATGCAGCCAGCAGGCGGCACGCGTGGCGCCGGCGTCCATCAGTTCGGGCCGCTCGAGGCGGCAGCGGTCGAAGGCCCTCGGGCAGCGAGGGTTGAAGGCGCAGCCGCGCGGAATCGCATTGAGCCGCGGCATCGAGCCGTCGATCTGGGTCAGGCGTTCGCGCTCTTCGTCCATGGCGGGTATCGAGCCCATGAGGCCGACGGTGTACGGATGCGCCGGCGCATGGATGACCGACTGCACCGGCCCGATTTCGGCAATGCGCCCGGCATACATCACGGCCACGCGGTCGCAGGTCTCGGCGATCACGCCCATGTCGTGGGTCACCAGCATCACCGCGGCGCCGTGCTCCTTGCACAGCCGCTTGAGCAGCGAAATGATCTGCGCCTGGATCGACACGTCGAGCGCGGTGGTCGGCTCGTCGGCCACGATGAGCTTCGGGTCTGCCGCCAGCGCCAGCGCAATGACGACACGCTGGCGCATGCCGCCCGAGAACTGGTGCGGATAGTGGTCGATCCGAGCCTCGGCCGCCGGGATGCCGGTCTCCTTGAGCAGCCGGATCGCCCGCTCCCGCGCCTCGGCCTTGCCGAGCCCGAGATGGGTCTGGATGGTCTCGACCAGCTGGCGGCCCACCGTGTACAGCGGGTTCAACGACGTGAGCGGGTCCTGGAAGATCGCCCCGATCTTGCGTCCGCGGATCTTGCGCATCTGCTCGTAGGGCAGGTTGTCGATCCGCTGGCCTTCGAGGCGGACCTCGCCGGACGCGATGCGGCCGGGCGGCTCCAGCAGGCCGATGATCGATGCGCCGGTGAGCGACTTGCCGGCGCCCGACTCGCCCACCACGCCGAGGATCTCGCCGGGTGCGATGTCGAAGGAGATGTCGTCGAGCGCGACCAGCGTGCCGCGGCGCGAAGGGAACTCGACGCGCAGGTTGCGCACCTCGAGCAGGGCGTTGTGTTGAGCAGGTGTGGCCATGGATTCAGCGCAGTCGCGGGTTCAGGGCGTCACGCAGCCAGTCGCCCAACAGGTTCACCGAGAGGGCGATCAGCACCAGCATCGCGCCGGGAAAGATCGTGATCCACCACTCGCCGCTGAACAGGAAGTCGTTGCCGATGCGAATGAGCGTACCGAGCGACGGCGAGGTGGGCGGAACGCCCACACCCAGGAAGGACAAGGTGGCCTCGATGATGATGGCCTGGGCCACCTGGATGGTCGCCAGCACCAGCACCGGGCCCAGCACGTTGGGCAGCACGTGGCGGCGCATGATGCGCAGCGACGACACGCCGATCACCCGCGCGGCCTGCACGTATTCCTTGTTGCGCTCCACCATGGTGGAGCCGCGCACCGTGCGCGCATAGTCGACCCACTTGGTCACCGCGATCGACAGGATGAGCACGGTGAAGGCCAGCGAGTCGTGCGCATTGGGGAACAGCGCCCGGCCCACGCCGTCGATCAGCAGCGCCACGAGGATGGCCGGGAACGAAAGCATGACGTCGCACAGCCGCATGATGAAAGCGTCGGTCTTGCCGCCCACGAAGCCGGACAGCAGCCCCAGGCCGACGCCCACCACCATCGACAGCACCACCGAGGCAAGCCCGACGAACAGCGAGATGCGTGCGCCGTACATCAGCGCCGACAGGATGTCGCGGCCCTGGTCGTCGGTGCCGAGGAGGTACTTGGTGCTGCCCTCGTCCATCCAGGCGGGCGGCAGCCGCGCGTCGCCGAGTTCCAGCGTGGCGAGGTCGAAAGGGTTGTGCGGCGCCACATAGCCGGCAAACGCCGCGCAGAAGATGCACACGAAGGCGATGACCGCTGCACCGATGGCCACCGGCGACGTGCGGAAGCTGTACCAGACGTCGCCGTCGAAGAAGCGTTGGAGAACTGTTGTGGTCATTCGCGGGCGGCTCCCATCACTTCACCGAGATCCATTTGTAGGGCATGAAATTGTCGGGAAGCTGCACGAGCTCGACGTTCTTCTTCATGGCCCAGGCCAGCGCCTGCTGGTGCAGCGGGATGTGCCCGACGTCGGCCGCATGGAGCTCGAAGGCCTCGCGGATCAGCGCGTTGCGGCGTGCGGGGTCGGTCTCGGCCTGGATCTTCATCGTCAGCTCGTCGACTTTCGGATTGCTGTAGGAGCCGAGGTTGAACTGGCCCTGCCCCTTGTCGTTGGGCGTGGCCATCAGCGCCGTGAGCGGATTGTGGGAGTCGTAGGTGCCCGGGCTCCAGCCCAGCAGGTAGAAGCTGGTGTTGCGGCTCAGGATCTTGGGGAAGTAGGTGTTCTTGGTCTCGGTCTGCAGGTTGACCTTGACCCCCACGCGCGCGAGGTTCGCGGCCACCGCCTGGCAGATCTCGCCGTCGTTCACGTAGCGGTCGTTCGGGCAGTTCAGGCTGACCTCGAAGCCGCCCGGATAGCCCGCCTCGGCCAGCAGCTTCCTGGAAGCCTCGGGGTCGTACGGCAGCCGCTTGTTGAGCTCAGGCACGAAGCCCTTCACCGCCGGCGCGACCATCAGCGCGGTGGGCGTGGCGGCGCCGCGCATCACGCGGCTGCGGACCGTCTCGATGTCGATGGCCTGGTAGAAGGCCTGGCGCACCCGCCGGTCCTTGAAGGGGTTCCTGCCCTTCACGCTGGAGTGCAGCAGCTCGTCGCGCTTCTGGTCCATGCCCAGGAAGATGGTGCGCAGCTCCGGGCCCTGCATCACCTTGAGGCCAACATTGGCCTTCAGGCGCTCGACGTCCTGCAGCGGCACCGGCTCCATCACGTCGACCTCGCCGGACAGCAGCGCTGCCACACGCGTGGCGTCGTTGCCGATGGGCGTGAAGACGACCTCGTCGACATTGCTCTCGACCTTGCCCCAGTAGCTGAAGTTGCGCACGAGCACCGTGCGGGCGCCCGGCTGGCGCTCCTTCAGCTTGAACGGCCCGGTCCCGTTGGCCTTGAACGATGCCGTGTTCTCGATGCCCCTGCGGCGGTCCACCGGCCGTTCGGCCTTGTTGTCCTCGCACCATTTCCGGCTCATCACGTACACCAGCGTGATGACGTCGGGGAGGATGGGAAACGGCGCCGCCGTCTCGATCTCGACGGCGTCTCCAGCGCGGCGCACTTCCTTGATCGACGAGGTGTAGCTGCGCATGTCGGAGCCTTCGCCGGCAGCGCGCTTGAAGCTGAACACCACGTCGTCGGCCGAGAACGGCGTGCCGTCGTGGAAGCTCACGCCCTTGCGCAGCTCGAAGCGCCACACCGTGGGCGAGGTCTGCTTCCAGCTGGTGGCGAGCCCCGGCACCAGGCCGAGCTGCTTGTCGCGCGCGACCAGGGGTTCGTAGACGTTGCCGGTGAAGCTGAGCTGCATCGACTCGTTGAGCGAATGCGGGTCCATCGACTGAGCGTCGCCCTGGTTCGCCACACGCAGGGTCACGGCCTGCGCAGCCGCGGCACAGGCCAGCGTCAACGCGCAGGAAAGCAGGAGCTTTGCGGTTTTCATGGGCACCTCGCAAGCAGGCTCAGCTCTGCACCGGCATGCCGCCCTCGACCAGCGAGGCCAGCAACGCGGCGCCGAGCGGCAGGATGTCGTCGTTGAAGTCGTATCGGCTGTTGTGCAGGAAGCAGTTGTTCTCGCCCCCCTGCCCGATGCGCAGGTAGGCGCCTGGCTTGACCTGCAGCATGAAGGCAAAGTCCTCGGCGCCCATGCTCGGCGCCAGGTCGCGCACCACCCGCTCGGGGCCGACCAGTGCGGCGGCCACGTCGGCGGCAAACGCCGCTTCGGCCGGCGTGTTGATGGTGGCGGGGTACATGCGCTCGTACTTCAGCACGGCGGTGGCGCCGAAGCCCACCGCCACCGACTCGACCAGGCGGCCCAGCCGCTCCTCGATCATGTCCTGCACCTCGCGCTTGAAGGTGCGCACCGTGCCGATGAGCTGCGCTTGGCGCGGGATGACGCTGAAGGCGCCGAGGTCGCCGGACTGCACCGCGCACAGGCTCAGCACGGCGCTGTCGAGCGGGTTCACGTTGCGCGATACCAGGCTTTGCGCGGCCGTGATGATGTGCGCAGCCACCAGCACAGGGTCCACCGCCATGTACGGGTGGGCGCCGTGCCCGCCCTTGCCGTTGATGGTGATCTCGATGCGGTCGGCCGCCGCCATCATCGGGCCCGGGCTCACCGCGATGGTGCCGGCCGGCAGGCTGGGCCAGTTGTGCATGGCGTACACGGCATCGACCGGGAACCGGTCGAACAGGCCGTCTTCGATCATCGCCTTCGCGCCCGCATGACCCTCTTCGCCCGGCTGGAAGATCAGCACCGCAGTGCCGGAGAAGCGGCGCGTCTGCGCCAGGTACCTTGCGGCTCCCACCAGCATGGTCATGTGCCCGTCGTGGCCGCAGCCGTGCATCAGGTGGGCCTGGGTCGAACGCCACGGCACGTCGTTCTCTTCGCGCATCGGCAAGGCGTCCATGTCGGCGCGCAGGCCGATCGCGCCATGGCCGCCACCGCCGCCGCGGATCACCGCGACCACGCCGGTCCTGCCGATGCCGGCGTGCACCTCGTCGCAGCCGGCGAGCTTCAGCGCCTGCTCGATGCGGCCCGCGGTGCGCACCTCCTCGAAGCCGAGCTCCGGGTGGGCATGCAGGTCGCGGCGGAACGCGGTGAGCTCCTTGTGCCAGCCGGCCAGGCGCTGATAGGTGCCGTGATGAATGTTGGCGAGCATGTCAGTGCCCTCCAGCGGGCCGTTCGATGCGCAAGCGTGGATCGACCGCGAAGTACAGCAGGTCGACGAACAGGTTGATGAGGACGAAGATCAGCGCGATGAGGCAGAGGTAGGCCGCCATCACCGGAATGTCGGCGAAGGTGACCGCCTGGATGAACAGCAGCCCCATGCCGGGCCACTGGAACACCGTCTCGGTGATGATGGCGAACGCGATGAGGCCGCCCAGCTGCAAGCCGGTGATGGTGATCACCGGTACCAGCGTGTTCTTCAGCGCATGACCGAAGTGCACCGCCCGGTTCGACAGGCCCCGCGCACGGGCGAACTTGATGTAGTCGGTGCGCAGCACCTCCAGCATCTCGGCGCGCACCAGGCGCATGATCAGCGTGAGCTGGAAGATCGCCAGCGTGACCGAGGGCAGGATCAGGTGCCGCAGCCCGTCGGCCGTCAGGAAGCCGGTGCTCCAGGCGCCCAGCCCCACCACCTCGCCGCGGCCGAAGCTCGGCAGCCACTTGAGGGTGACTGCGAACACCAGGATCAGCAGGATGCCGATGAGGAAGGTCGGCAGCGACACGCCGAGCAGCGACAGCGTCATCATCACCTGCGACATGAAGCTGCCGCGCCGCAACGCCGCATGCACGCCCATCGGCACGCCCACCACCAGCGCGAGCACCGCGGCCGACAGGGCCAGCTCCATGGTCGCGGGGAAGCGCTCGACGATCAGTGTGGACACCTTGCGCCCCTGCCGCAGGCTGAGCCCGAACTCGCCCTGTGCCGCGTTGCCCACGAAGTGGGCGAACTGCACGAAGAACGGCTGGTCGAGACCGAGGTCGGCGCGCAGCTGGTCGCGCTGTTCCGGCGTGGCGTCCTGCCCCAGCAGGTTGGTGACCGGATCGCCCACGTACTGGAACAGCATGAAGGCGATGAAGGCCACCGCGAGCATCACGATGACCGCCTGCACGAGGCGGCGAAGAATGAAGGCCAACATGGACGGGCGAACCGGCTCAGTTGACCTTCACGCTGCGCATCTCGATGCGGTTGTCGGCCCGGTGGTACATGTCGATGTTCTTCTTCATGGCCCACGGGATCACCTGGTTGTGCAGCGGGATGTGCGAGACATCCTGGTGCGACAGGGCCAGCGCCTGCTCGATCAGGTCGTTGCGGTTCTTCTGATCGACTTCCTTCTTGATGCGCTCGATCAGCGCGTCCATCTGCGGGTTGCTGTAGCGGCCCACGTTGTAGTTGCCGTCGCCCTGCGCGCCCACGGTGCGCACCAGCGATTGCAGCGAGTACAGCGCATCGAAGGTGGGCACGCCCCAGCCGAGCATGTAGATGCTGGCCTCATAGCGCTGGATCATCGGGAAGTAGGTCACCAGCGGCAGGGTGCGCAGCTTCGCCTTCACGCCGATGCGTGCCCACATGGCGGTCACCGCCTGGCAGGTTTCCTCGTCATTGATGTAGCGGTTGTTCGGGCAGGCAAAGTCGACCTCGAAGCCGCCCGCATAGCCGGCTTCCTCGAGCAGCTTTTT
This sequence comes from Methylibium rhizosphaerae, assembly GCF_006386545.1. Lineage (GTDB taxonomy): Bacteria > Pseudomonadota > Gammaproteobacteria > Burkholderiales > Burkholderiaceae_C > Pseudorivibacter > Pseudorivibacter rhizosphaerae. Next base: position 43,044 of record NZ_SWAR01000004.1, read on the forward strand.
CGCCGCGTCGACGCTGTACGGGTAGCGCACGTCGACCTTCTTGGTCCAGCCGTTGACCTGCGGTGCGATCAGCGTGCCGGTCGGCTCGGCCAGCCCGCGCATGATGTTCTTCTGGATCGCGTTGATGTCGATCGCCTGGTACAGAGCCTTGCGCACCCGCACGTCCTTGAGCGGGTTCTTGCCCTTGACGTTGGAGCCGGGCAGTTCGTCGCGGAACTGGTCCATGCCGAAGAAGATGGTGCGGTTCTCGACACCGTCGAGCACCTTGAGCTGCGGGTTGCCGCGCAGCCGCGCGAGATCGGCGGGTGACGGGTCGAGGATCATGTCGACCTCGCCGGACAGCAGGGCCGCGACTCGCGTGGCCTCGGCCTTGATCGGCGTATAGACGATCTCGGTGACGTTGCCGCCGCCGCCCAGCCCGGCCTTCTTGCCCCACCAGTTGGGGTTCTCGACCAGCACCATCCTCACGTCCTGGTCCCAGCTCTTGAGCATGTACGGACCGGTGCCGTTGGCGTTGCGGTGCGCAAAGTTCTCTTCCTTGGTCTTGATGTCCTTGGGCGACGTGGACTTGTTCTTTTCGGCCCACTCCTTGTCCATCATGCGCAGCTCGGTCAGCTGGCGCAGCAGCACCGGGTTGGGGCCCTTGGTGAAGATGTCGATGGTGAAGTCATCGACCTTCACCACCTTGTCGATGCCCTGGGTGTAGACGCCGTAGTTCGAGGTCTTCTCCATTGCACGGGTGAGCGAGAACACCACGTCGTCGGCATTGAAGGCCGCACCATCCTGGAACGTGACGCCCTTGCGCAGGCTGACGCGCAACTGCGTCGGGTTCAACTGCTTGTGTCCGGTGGCCAGCACCGGCTCCAGTTCGAACTTGCGGTTGTAATAGAACAGCGACTCGTAGACCGAAGCGTGGACGCCGTTGCCCAGTGCGTTGTTCTGGGAATGGATGTCCCACGTCGGGATGTCGCTCGCGCTGGCCCACTTGAAGGTCTTTGCCTGCACGTTGTGGTGAAGCAGCGCAGCCGAGGAAAGCAGCGCAACCACGGTAATGGTGCGCGCCGCCTGTTTGCATTTCAGCATGGTGGATGACCCCTGAAAGAAAGGCCAATGATCTGCAAATCGCATGCCCCTCGTCAAAAGGGAAGTCCCGCATCATTGGAGTGAGGAAATGAAAAAGGCCGCCCGAGGGCGGCCTTTGAACTCGCTGATGAAACGCGCTGGCGCGCGTGTCGATCAGAAGTTGTGCTGGATGCCGAAGTCGTAGCCGTTCTTTTCGAAGTTGTTGGTCGAGCCAGACACCAGCGCTGCTGCATTCACGCTCTCACGGGCAAAGTCAGCGTACAGGAACGTGCGCTTGGAGAGATTGTGGCGGTAGCCGAGACCGAGCCGCTTCGAGATGTCGGTGTTGGTCGTACGGTTCTTCGCAACAGCATAGCCAGCCAGGATGTCGCCAGCGGCGCCAACCTTGATCGACGCGCCGAGCAGCCAGGAACGCAGCTTGTTGTTGGTGTTGTTCGTGCCGCTGCTCAGGCCTGCACGCAGGGTCACCGGAGCGAAGGTGTAGCGACCACCCAGCGTCCAGATCTTGTCGTTGGCGCCTTGCGGATTCTCGTAGCCGAAGCCCACGAACAGCGGACCGCCAGCGTAGCTGCCGGCGATGGAGAACGGACGATCCGGGCAGGCGGTCGTGCAACCCGGCTGAGTCGCTTCGGCGATCGTGGCAGCAACCTTGAAGCCGGCAGCCGCGACGTCATAGCGGATGGAGTCAGCCACGCGCACCTTGGCGATGGACGCGTTGGCTCCGGAGCCGCTTCCGGGGAGGATGCCCACGCCGCGCAGAGCAGCGACCGTGTCACCGCCGAACGGGTCGATCTGGTTCTGGATGTCCGTGAAGGCCGCGGTGTAATGACGACCCAGGGTCACGGCACCGAAACCGCCGCGCAGACCCACGTTGGAGTAGCCGTTCCAGAAGGTGCTGCCGCCGGTCGACGCGTCGGTGCCGGTGTCAGGGTTGAAGCGATGCTCGAAGCCGAAGACGGCAGCCAGGCCGCCGCCGAGGTCCTCGACGCCACGGAAGCCGAGACGGCTGCCGGCGGCATCGCGCACCTGCTTGTCCTCAGAGGCGATGGTCTTGCCCAGGCCCATGTCGACCTTGCCATAGACCGTGACCGACGACTGCGCCGAAGCTGCACCCGCGAAAGCGCCCAGCACTGCGAGAGCGAGCAGAGATTTTTTCATTGCAACTATCTCCTAGGTTGAAGAAGAGGTCCTGGTGGCGCCGTGAAGCGCAGCGCGACCAAGCCAACCTCCTTATCGGAAGCTGCCCGGTATTCCACCAGAGGCCCCTAGCGCTGGCCAGCGTTTTGGCCGCCAAAAACCCCCGGGTGTTGTCGCCATGCAACGAGGAATTCCTAGGCTTGCAACGCTCACCGAACCACTCGCCGGCGGGCCCGGAGCCTCGCTCCCGGCTATGCTTTCGGGCCCGCCTCACACCCGAACCGAAGCCATCGCATGACCCTGATCGACACGCTGCTGATCTCAGCGGACAACGCACTTCGAACGGTGTTCGGCAGGCACCAGTCGGCACGCCCTCAACCATCGCCTGATGCGCAGGCGCCGGTGCTCAACGAAGAAGAGCGAAGGCTTTCCGGAGCCCTCATGCGGGTGAACCATGTGGGCGAGGTATGCGCGCAGGCCCTGTATGCCGCCCAGGCCATCACGACTCAGGAGCCGCAGCTGCGGGCTCACTTCGAGGAAGCGGCCCGCGACGAAACAGACCACCTCGCCTGGACTGAACGAAGGCTCGACGAACTCGGCGACCGCACGAGCTGGCTGAACCCGCTGTGGTACGCCGGGGCGTTCGGCATCGGGCTGCTCGCGGGCCGCCTGAGCGATCGCATCAGCCTGGGCTTCGTGGTCGAGACCGAGAGGCAGGTGGAGCAGCACCTCGAAAGCCACCTCAACCGCCTGCCGGCCAACGATGTGGCATCGCGCAAGATCGTCGAGCAGATGCGCGACGACGAGGTGCGCCATGCCTTGCAGGCCGAGCGCGCGGGTGGGATCCCGCTGCCCATGCCGGTGCGCTGGGGGATGCGCGCGGCGGCGAAGGTGATGACCACCACCGCGCATCACCTCTGAGAGAGAGGTCCGACCGAGCGGCTGTTCTCGACGGGCTCAGGCCTCGACGAGTTCGACGCTGGTGGTGATCTCGGCGGTCTTGGCCAGCATGATGCTGGCCGAGCAGTACTTTTCGTGAGACAGCTGCACCGCCCGCTCCACGGCGGCCAGCGGCAAGCCCTTGCCGGTCACGACGAAATGCATGTGGATCTTCGTGAAGACCTTCGGGTCCACCGCAGCGCGCTCGGCATCGAGCTTGACCTGGCAGCCGCGCACGTCATGCCGGCCGCGTTTGAGGATGAGCACGACGTCGTAGGCGGTGCACCCGCCGGTGCCGGCCAGCACCGTTTCCATCGGCCGCGGCGCCAGGTTCCTGCCGCCGCCGTCGGGTGCACCGTCCATGGCGAGCATGTGTCCGCTGCCGGTTTCCGCGGTGAAGGCCATGCCGGAGGCCGGCTGCCAGTTGACGGTGCATTCCATGGTGAGCTGGGGTGAACTGCGAAAGGTGTGAATTGTGCCCGCGGCGCTGGAGTGCAATCCCTACGGACAGCGCTACACGAACTGCTGCACTGCACTATACTGGCGGCATTGCGGTGCAGCACTGACGGGTCCAGGCCCGGTTTGCACCCCAGGTTGTCTCCTCCACCCTCCTCCTTTGGTGGATTCGGCCCGAAGCTCACAAGGCTTCGGGCCTTTTTCTTTGTGCGCCGCAGCAAAGCCGCCGCGTATCATCCGACGCGCTTCGCACACCACCAAAGACCCGGAGGACCCCCATGGCCCGCGCGCCGCGACCGCCCCAGCCCGCTTCGACCCCCAAGCTGCCGCGCTCCGGCAACAAGCCGGACCTCGCGGGCTACCTCCAGAAGATTCTGACGGCGCGGGTCTACGACGTGGCGATCGAAACCGGGCTGGAGCCCGCCCGCAGCCTGTCGCGCCGACTGCACAACAAGGTGCTGCTCAAGCGCGAGGACAACCAGCCGGTCTTCAGCTTCAAGCTGCGCGGCGCCTACAACAAGATGGCCCAGCTGAGCGCCGAACAGCTCAAGCGCGGTGTCATCTGCGCTTCGGCCGGCAACCATGCCCAGGGCGTCGCCCTGGGGGCCAGCAAGCTGGGCTCGCGTGCCGTGGTGGTGATGCCCGTCACCACGCCGCAGGTCAAGGTCGACGCGGTGAAGGCGCTCGGCGGGGAGGTCGTGCTCTTCGGCGAGAGCTATTCGGATGCCTACCTGCACGCCATCGAGCTGGAAAAGGCCCAGGGGCTCACCTTCGTGCACCCGTTCGACGATCCCGACGTGATCGCCGGCCAGGGCACGATCGCGATGGAGATCCTGCGCCAGCACCAGGGGCCTATCGATGCGGTCTTCGTGGCCATCGGCGGCGGCGGGCTGGTGTCCGGCGTGGCGGCCTACATCAAGGCGGTGCGCCCCGAGATCAAGGTCATCGGCGTGCAGACCACCGAATCGGACGCGATGGTGCGCTCGGTGAAGGCCGGCAAGCGGGTGCAGCTCAACGATGTGGGCCTGTTCTGCGACGGCACCGCCGTCAAGCTGGTGGGCGAGGAAACGCTGCGCGTGGCGCGTGCGCTGGTCGACGACTTCGTGGTGGTCGACACCGATGCGGTCTGCGCGGCCATCAAGGACGTGTTCCAGGACACCCGGGCCATCGTCGAGCCTTCGGGCGCCATGAGCGTGGCGGCCATCAAGCAGTACGTCGAAACGCACAAGTGCAAGGGCCAGACCTTCGTCGCGGTGACCTGCGGCGCCAACATGAACTTCGACCGGCTGCGCTTCGTGGCCGAACGCGCCGAGGTCGGCGAGGAGCGCGAGGCGCTGTTCGCGGTCACCATCCCCGAGGAGCGCGGCTCGTTCAAGCGCTTCTGCGAGCTGATCGGCCCGCGCAGCGTGACCGAGTTCAACTACCGCATCTCCGACGAGAAGGTGGCCCACATCTTCGTCGGCCTGTCGACCAGCAAGCGGGGCGAGTCGCAGAAGATCGCGGCCCATTTCGAACGCCACGGCTTTCCCACCGTGGACCTCACCCATGACGAGCTGGCCAAGCAGCACATCCGACACCTCGTGGGCGGGCGCACCGCCCTCGCCGACGACGAGCTGCTGTACCGGTTCATCTTTCCCGAGCGTCCCGGCGCGCTGATGCGCTTCCTGTCGAGCATGCACCCCGGCTGGAACATCAGCCTGTTCCACTACCGCAACCAGGGCGCCGACTACGGTCGCATCCTCGTCGGGATCCAGGTGCCCAGGGCCGACAAGGCGGCCTTCAAGCGGTTCCTCGACACCCTGGCCTATCCGTACGTGGACGAGACGCGCAACCCGGTGTACCGGCTCTTCCTGCGCTGAACGGACGAACGCCGGCGCCCCCAGCTTGAAGCTTGCCGCTGCTGCAGCGGCTGGCCCACAATGGCGCCTTCTGGTCATTCGGCCCGCACCGGGGGGAGCGGGTTGTGCGCCCCGCGCCCTGCGGGTGCGATCCGATAGACGGTGCGGCCGGGCCGCCTTCCCGTTGCTAACCAATGACATCCGTCCAACGTTCGCTGATTGCCCCGACGGCACATCCGTCGCTCGAGCAGGCCCTTGCGGCAAAGCTCAAGCGCCGCAGTGAAACCGTCGGCAGCCTCGGCGAGCTGGAGCCGCTGGCCATCCGGCTGGGCCTCATCCAGAACACCCTGAAGCCGCGCTTTCGCCATCCGCAGATGCTCGTGTTCGCCGGCGACCACGGCCTCGTGGTCGACGGGCTGGCGCAGCCCGGGCAGTCGACGGCGCTGCAGGTGAGGCAGCTACTCACCGGCCAACTGCCGCTGCCGGTGTTCGCGGGCATCCAGGGCCTGGCCTTCACCGTGGTCGACGCCGGAGTGGCCGAGAAGGTCGAACCGCATCCGCGCCTGCTGGCCCGCAAGATCGCGCACGGCACCCGCAATTGCCGCGTCAACTCGGCCATGAGCGTCGAACAGGCGCACGCCGCCATTCGCGCCGGCATGGAGATCGCCGACACGCTGCCCGGCAACGTGCTGGCCTGCGCCGGCATCGGGATCGGCACGCACGAAACGGCTGCCCTGGTGCTGGCGCGGCTGGCCGGTGTGCCGGTGCGCGACTTCATCATCCAGGGCCCGAAGATGCCCGAGGACATGCTGGCCCACTGGACTCGCGTGCTCGAAGGTGCGCAGGATCGCCATGCCAACGTGACCGATCCGGTCGAAGTGATGGCCGCCTTCGGCGGCTTCGAGATCGCCATGATGGTCGGGGCCATGCTGGTGGCCTCGAGCAAGCACCAGCTGCTGGTGATCGACGGCATCGCCGCCTGCGCGGCGCTCATGGTCGCCTCGCGCATCGCCACACCGGTGACCGACTACTGCGTGTTCTGCCGCAGCCATTCGCACATGGGCCTGGACGTGGCGCTCGGCCTCTTCCATGCCACCGCGGTGCTCGAGCTGGGCATGGACAGCACCGACGGCACCGGCGCCGCGCTGGCATGGCCGCTGATCCGCAGCGCGGCGGCGCTGCTCACCGAAGTGGCCGAAGGCGAAGACCCCGGCCCCAGCCACCCGTCGGAGATCCTTCCCGAAATGACCGACGTGGTCGACGACGAAGAGACCACCACCTTCCCGCGCACCGGGACCGGGCCGTTGTCGAAGTAGCGATCGGCCCGCCGAGAGCTCGGTGCCGGGTCAGGCGGCTCAGCGCTGCAGCTGGCGGGACGGCCGCCCCGGGGTGGGCGCGCCCCCCTGGGCCGGCTGCATCACGCCCGGCGGCATCATCTGCGGCGGCGGTGCGGGCGTGGGCGGGGGTGTGAGCGGCGCTTGCACGGGCGGCGGCGGCCCCCCGGCCGGGAATTGCGGCGACGGCGACAGGCCACCCGCACCCGGCGGCGGCAAGGTGCCGGTAGCCGGCGGCGGCAGCGGGGGCAGCTCCAGGACCACCGCGGGCGCACCGCCCTGCGGCGAACCGATGGCCGCGCTGCGCATCGACACCGTCTGCAGAACGAGGTTGGTGTCGAGCTGGGCACCCACCACGAAGGCCCTCGGGGGCTTGTCGTCCACCGCGATCAGCGCGACGCCGCCCGGGCGGTCGCCCGCTTTGGGCGCCATCACGCCGATCAGCTTGAAGCGGCTCGCCAGGGCCGGCTGGGCCGCCACCGGCGCGGCGACAGCCGGGTCGGCGAACACGCGCACGACTTCGCCGCGCGCGGTCTGCGTGGTGGACACCGGCGTGGCGTGCGGCGGAACCGGCGCCGGACGCACGAAGATGCGCAGACCCCAGAACGCGATACCTGCCGCCACCAGGGCCCAGACGATGAAAGCACTCACACGAGCAGCCATGGCCGGCGATTATGATCGAACGCCCATCGTGCGCTGCACTTGCTTTACGCAGGCACCTTCAACTGCAACACGTGGCCCTCACCACCCTCTCAAACCATGACGCGAACCCATTCCCTGCAGCACCTGGCCGCGCGCGGCTTCACCCTGATCGAACTGATGGTGGTGCTGGTCATCATCGGCGTGCTGGCCGCGCTCATCGTGCCCAACGTGCTCGACCGCGCCGATGACGCGCGCGCCACGGCCGCCCGCACCGACGTCAACAACCTGATGCAGGCCCTGAAGCTGTACAAGCTCGACAATCAGCGCTTCCCGAGTGCGGACCAGGGCCTGCAGGCGCTGGTGAGCAAGCCGACCGCCGGCACGCCGCCGCCCAACTGGAAGCCCTATCTGGAGAAGCTGCCCAACGATCCCTGGGGGCGCCCGTACCAGTACGTGAACCCCGGCGTGAAAGGCCAGGTCGATGTGTTCAGCTATGGCGCAGACGGACAGCCCGGCGGTGAAGGCAAGGACGCCGACATCGGCTCCTGGCAGTAGGCCGGTGCACGGCCGCGGCGGTGAGCGTGGATTCACGCTCATCGAGCTGCTCATCGTCATCTCGCTGGTCGCCATCGCCTCGGCCGTGGCGAGTCTCGCCTTGCGCGACCCCTCCAGCACCCAGCTCGAACGCGAGGCCACCCGCCTGGCGGCGCTGCTGGAGTCGGCCCGCGCGGAGGCTCGCGCATCCGGCCTGCGGGTGCTGTGGGTGCCCACGCCCAAGCGCGAAGGCGTCGCGGGCTTCCGCTTCGTCGGCCTGCCGGCCACCAGCACGCCCCCCGAAGACTGGCTCGACAGCAGCGTCGAGGCCGAAGTGGTGGGCGCGCGGGCCGCGGTCCTGGGGCCCGAGCCGGTGATCGGCGCGCAACGCATCGTGCTGCGGCTGGACGACCAGCGGCTCGTCCTCACGACCGACGGCCTCGGCCCGTTCGTGCTGGCCTCCGAGGAGCCGCGATGAACACCCGGGCGTCGTCGCGCGGCCTCACGCTGATCGAAGTGCTGGTGGCGCTGGCGGTGGTGGCCATCACGCTGTCGGCCGGGCTGAAGGCCGCCGGCTCGCTGATGAACAACGCCGAGCGGCTGTCCGACGTGACGGCGGCCCAATGGTGCGCCGACAACCAGCTGACCCAGCTCAAGCTCACCGGCACGCACCTGGGCGTGGGCGACAGCGACTTCGCCTGCGAGCAGCTGGGCCGCCAGTACATCGGCAAGCTGGTCGTGCGGCCGACGCCCAACCCGAACTTCCGACGCGTCGAAGCGCGCATCGCCGACGAGTCCGGCCAGCCCATCCTGCTGCTGACCACGGTGCTGCCGAAATGAAGTCCACCCAGCGCCCCGCCGCTGCCGGCGGCTTCACCCTCATCGAGGTGCTGGTGGCCCTGATGATCATGTCGGTGATGGCCGTGATGGCCTGGCAGGGCGTGGACGGCATCATCCGCGCCCGTGAAGGCTCGCAGCAGCGGCTCGACCAGATGCTGCGCCTACAGTCGGTCATGGGGCAGTGGGAGGCCGACCTCTCCGAGATGATCGACACCCGCACCAACATACCGCCCTACGCATTCGACGGCGGCTCGCTGCGGCTCACGCGGCGCGGCCCCGACGGCGTGCAGGTGGTGGTGTGGTCCCTGCGGGCCGGCACCTGGATGCGCTGGGCCAGCAGGCCGGTCACGCGCATCCAGCAGCTGCAGGACACCTGGGAGCAGGCGCAGCGCCTGCTCGGCAACGAGCCCGGGCAGCTGCGTGTGCTCACCGGCGTGACCGAATGGCAGCTCTACTGCATGCGCGGCGGCAACAAGAGCAACGCGCAGTCGTCCGGCTGCGTCATCGGCTCGGCACCGGCGGCCGGCGCTTCGGCGCCCAGCGGCGGCTTCGACCCGCCCGACGGCCTGACCATGGTGCTGGGCTTCGGCGAAGGCAGCGGCCTTTCGGGCCACCTGACCCGCGACGTGAGGATCAAGCCATGAAGCGCCCAGCCGGCCCGGGCAGCCAGAAAGGCCAGCGCGGCGCCGCCCTGCTGACCGCCATGGTCATCGTGACGCTGGTGGCCACGCTGGCGGCCTCGATGGTGTGGCAGCAGTGGCGCGCGGTCCAGGTCGAAGCGGCCGAGCGCAGCCGCGCGCAGTCGTACTGGGTGCTGGGCGGCGCGCTCGACTGGGCCCGCCTCATCCTGAAGGAAGACCAGAAGGGCGACAACCGTTCGGGCAACCAGTACGACCACCTCGGAGAACCCTGGGCGGTGCCGCTGGCCGAGGCGCGGCTGTCGAGCTTTCTCGCCGCCGACAAGGACGCGAGCACCGACGACGGCCCGGAAGCCTTCCTGTCCGGGGTGATCTTCGACGCGCAGGCGCGCTACAACCTGCGCAACCTGATCGACCCGAGCGGCAAGCCCCAGCCCGAGGAGCTGCAGACGCTGCAGCTGCTGTGCGAGTACGTCGGCGTGTCGCCCACCGTGGCGCAGCTCATTGCGCAAGGCATGGGCGAGGCGGTGCGCTACACCTCCGGCGCCAGCGGAACCAACGAAACCACCGCCCCGCTGCTGCCCACCTCGATGGACCAGCTGAGCTGGCTCGGGGTGGACGCGAGCTCCGTCGCCAAGCTGCGCCCCTACGTCACGCTGCTGCCGCAGCCCTCGCCGGTCAACCTCAACACCGCCAGCAAGGAAGTGATCGCAGCGGTGATCCCCGGCCTGAACCTGGCCATCGCCGACCGGCTGGTGCAGACGCGCCAGCGGCAGCCGTTCAAGCAGCTGGGCGACGTGCAGACGCTGCTCGCCACGCCGGGCCAGACCCTGAACAGCCAGCGGGTGGACGTGCGCTCGCGCTACTTCGAAGTGCGCGGCAAGCTCCGGCTGGACGACCGCATCGTCGAGGAGCGCTCGCTGGTCGAGCGCATGTCGTCCGAGGTGATCGCCCTGCGCCGCGAAAGGATCGCCAGCGTCGAGTCGGCGGGCGGCAAACCCTGAGCCGGCAAATGCTACGAAGATGCTACAAAAAGAACTCCTAAGTCCTTGATTCATAGGGCATGATCTCGGCCGCGTTTGCCATGCACCCAGCGCTGAACCCTTCATGAGCCTTCTGGTCGTCCTGATCCCCCCGCGCCCGCGGCTGCGTTCGCGCACACCCGGGGCCGACGCCGCCGCGGCGCCCCGTGCCAGCGGCGAAATCGCCTACCTGCTCAGCAGCGACTCCATGTCGGTGCAGCGCGAAGGCCAGTGCGCGCCTGCGCTGCTGCCCAAGGCCGACAGCGTGATCGCCGTGCTGGCCGAGTCCGACGTCAGCTGGCACCGCATCACCGTGCCCAAGGCGCCCGCCACCCGCCTGCGCGCAGCACTGGCCGGGGTCCTGGAAGAAGCACTGCTCGACGACACCGAGACCACCCACCTGGCGCTTGCGCCGCAGGCCAAGGCCGGCGAGCAGGCTTGGATCGCGGCCTGCGACCGGGCCTGGCTGGCGACGGAGCTCTCGCGCATCGAACAGTCCGGACTGCGGGTCGACCGTGTGGTGCCCGCCGCCTGGCCCGACGAACCGCCGAGCGGCCACTTCCACGAACTCAGCCACCCGCACGACGGCACGCAGCTCACGGTGGGCCTCACCTGGTCACACGGCAACGGCGTGGCGACCTGGCCGCTGCAGGGCGGTCTTGCGCGTGCGCTGCTGCCGCAGCCGCTGCCGGCCAGCGTGGGCTTCACCGCCACGCCGGCCGTCGCCGCACCCGCGGAACGGTGGCTGGGTACTGCGGTCACCGTGGTCACGCCGGCCGAACGCGCGCTCGCGGCGGCCCGTTCGCTGTGGAACCTGCGCCAGTTCGAACTCGCCCCGAGCCATCGCGGTGTCGACGCCCTGCGAGACCGCTGGCGCAGCTTCATGAGCCCGGCCTGGCGGCCGGTGCGGCTCGGCGCCGTCACGCTGGTGCTGCTGCAGCTGATCGGACTCAACGTGTGGGCCTTCCAGCAGCGCTTCGCGCTGTCGAACAAGCGCGAGGCCATGGTGCAGCTGCTCAAGACCGCACATCCGCAGGTGCGCGCCGTGCTCGACGCGCCGGTGCAGATGCAGCGCGAGACAGAAGCCCTGCGAGCCGCGGCCGGCCAGGCCGGCGACAGCGACCTCGAGGCCCTGCTGCAGGCGGCAGCCAGTGCATGGCCCCAGGGCCAGCCGGTGCAGAACCTCAAGTTCGAGCCGGGTTCGCTCACGCTGGCGGTGCCGAACTGGGGCCCGGAGCAGATCGACCAGTTCCGCAGCGCGCTCGAACCGAGCGGCTGGAACATCGAGGCGGCCGAGGCCCGCATCACCATCTCACGCGCCGGAGGCCGTTCATGAGCGATCGACTGCCGCCGGCCGTCAAGGCACTGCGCACCCAGGCGCTGGCCCGCTGGAACAAGTTCCCGCCGCGCGAACGGCGACTGCTGGCCATTGCCGGCGGCGTGCTGGGCTTCGGCATCGCATGGGCCATCGCGGTACAGCCGGCCTTGCGCACGCTGCGCGAAACACCCCGGCAGCTCGAGGCACTGGACCTGCAGTTGCAGCAGATGCAGCGGCTGGCCGGCGAGGCCGAGATGCTGCGCGCCACGCCGCAGGTGTCGGCGTCGCAGGCCGAAGCGGCGCTACGCGGAGCCGCCGAACGGCTGGGCACGTCCGCCCGGGTCAATCTGCAAGGGGACCGCGCCACCGTCACTCTCAACGGCGTGCCCGGCGATGCACTGGCGGCATGGCTGGGTGAAGTGCGCAGCGCAGCGCGCGCGCGCGTGCTCGAGGCCCAGCTGTCGCGCGGCACAGGAGAGGCGGGCGGCTACAGCGGCACCGTGGTGCTGGCACTGGGCCGGCCGAGCTGAGAACGACAAGAGACCGACCCTATGGCATTCGCATCCTTCAAACGCTCGCGCCTGTCCTGGCGTTCGGCGCGCCGCGGCGCCGCACCCACCACGCGCTGGGGCGAGTCGACGCTCGAAGTGGCACGCTGGGCCAAGGCCCGCAAGGCCGGCGGCCGCTGGGCCCTGTGGGGCGCGGTGCTGGGCAGCCTGGCCGGGCTGGTGCTGTTCGCGCCGGCCGCATGGCTTGCTTCCGCGGTGGCGGGTGCGTCGAACGAGCATTTCGTGCTGGCCGATGCGCGCGGCACCATCTGGTCGGGCAGTGCGGTGGCCGTGCTCACCGCCGGCCCGGGCAGCCGCGATGCGCGCTCGCTGCCGGGGCGCGTCGAATGGTCGCTGCTGCCCAGCATCAGCGGCGCCGGGCTCGGATTCCTGCTCCAAGCGCGGCATGAGTGCTGCATCAACGGCACGCTGGGGCTGCGCATCCAGCCGGGCTTCGGCAGGGTGAGCGTGGCGCTGCTGCCGGGCGGCCCGTGGGTCGGGCAATGGCCCAGCGCCTGGCTTGGCGGCCTCGGGACCCCATGGAATACATTGCAGCTCGGCGGGGCGGTGCGCCTCACCGCACAGGGCCTCAGGCTCGAAGTGGTGCAGGGCAGGCTGCGCGTGGAAGGCATGGCCGGCGTCGACCTGATGAACGTGTCGTCCAGGCTGACCACGCTCGACCGCCTGGGCAGCTACCGGCTCAACCTGTCGGGCGACCCGGCCAATGCCGGCGCAGCCCAGCTGCAGCTGAGCACGATCGACGGCGCGCTGCGGCTCTCAGGTGAGGGCCAGTGGGGGCCGAACGGGCTGCGCTTCAGGGGCGAAGCCACCGCCAACGAACAAGAGCAAGCCGCCTTGACCAACTTGCTGAACATCATCGGACGGCGCGACGGCGCCCGGTCCGTCATTTCGATCGGATGACCATGCGCATCACCTCTCTCCAGTCACCGCGCCGGGCCACCACGCTTTGCACACGCGCCCTGACGGCGCTGCTGGCCGTCTGCCTGGCCGCCCCGGCTCCGCTGGTGGCCCAGCAGCCGGCAAAGCGCAGCGAGCCGGTAACGCTGAACTTCGTCAATGCCGACATCGAAGGCGTGACGCGCGCCATGGGCGCCATCCTCGACCGGCAGATCCTCGTCGATCCGCGCGTCAAGGGCACCATCACGCTCTACAGCGAACAGCCGCTGTCACCGCGCGAGGCCTTCCTCAACTACCAGGCGGCGCTGCGCGGGCTGGGCTTCGCGATCATCGAGGTGGCCGGGCTGCTGAAGGTGGTGCCCGAGGCCGACGCCAAGCTGCAGACAGGCACCGTGTCGGTGGGCGCCGTCACGCAGCGCGGCGACCAGATCATCACGCAGATCTTCCGGCTGCAGCACGAGAACGCCAACAACCTGGTGGCGATCCTGCGGCCGCTCATCAGCCCCAACAACACGATCAACGCCAACCCGGGCAACAACAGCCTGGTCATCACCGACTACGCCGACAACCTGGCACGCATCGCCAAGATCATCGCGGCGACCGACGTGCCGGCAGCCACCGACCTCGAGGTCATTCCGCTGCAGCATGCGGCGGCCTCCGACTTGGCCGCGCTGGTGCAGCGCCTGGCCGACACCTCGGGCGCACCGGCCATCCAGGGCGCCCCCGGCGGCGGTGCGCTCACCGTGCTGGCCGATCCGCGCACCAATTCGCTGCTGGTGCGCTCGCCCAACCAGGCGCGCCTGTCGCTGGTGAAGTCGGTGGTCGAGAAGCTCGACCGGCCCGGCCAGGGCGGCATCGCCGGCAGCAACATCCACGTCGTGTACCTCAAGAACGCCGACGCGGTGAAGCTGGCGCAGGTGCTGCGCGCGTCGTTCGGCGGCGGCTCCGGCGGCGGCAGCGGCAGCGACACCGGCGGCGGGTCGCTCGGCAGCAACACGGCGCTCGGCCGCGGCGGGCAGCAGCCCGGCACGACGCTGGGCAACACCGGCCAGCAGCAGCAGGCCGGCGGCGCGGCGTCGCCGCAGGCCACCGCGCCCGTGCAGCAGTCGGGGCAGCCGTCCACCGGCGGCTTCATCCAGGCCGACCCGGCCAGCAACTCGCTCATCATCACGGCCACCGAGCCGGTGTACCGCCAGCTGCGCGCCGTGATCGACCAGCTCGATTCGCGCCGGGCGCAGGTCTACATCGAAAGCCTGATCGTCGAGGTGACCGGCAACAACGCGGCCGAGATCGGCATCCAGTGGCAAGGCCTGCTGGGCCGGGAAGGTGACAAGTACGGACTGGTCGGCGGCACCAACTTCGGCGGCGCCGGCAACCTGCTCAACATCACGGGTCAGCTGATTTCCGGCGCAAGCAGCGGCAGCACGGGCACCACGCCGTCGAGCTTGCTCGGCAACGGCCTGAACATCGGGCTGATCAAGGACTTCGGCGGCACGTACGGGCTGGCAGCCCTGATGCGGCTGCTTCAGAGCCAATCCAACATCAACATCCAGTCCACGCCGAACCTCATCACGCTCGACAACGAAGAGGCCAAGATCGTGGTGGGCCGAAACGTGCCTTTCGTGACCGGCCAGTTCACCAGCACCGGCACAGGCACCACCAGCCCGTTCCAGACCATCGAGCGGCAGGACGTGGGCATCACCCTTCGCATCAAGCCCCAGATCGGCGAAAGCGGCACAGTGCGCATGCAGATCTTCCAGGAGTCGTCACAGGTCGAAGACCAGGTAGCCCCCGGCACCAGCAATGCCGGCCCCTCGACCAGCAAGCGTTCCATCGAGTCGAACGTGGTAGTCGACGACGGCCAGATCATCGTGCTGGGCGGCCTGATCGAAGACTCTTTGCGCGATGTCCGCTCCAAGGTGCCGCTGCTGGGCGACATCCCGGTGCTGGGCGCGCTGTTCCGCAGCGAAAGCCGCACCAAGGAACGGCGCAACCTCATGGTGTTCCTGCGGCCGGTCGTGATGCGCGACCAGGCTGCGGCCAACAAGCTCACGCTCGACCGCTATGACGTGATCCGCGCGCAGCAGCAGGCCAACCAGCCCGAGCATCGACTCCTGCTGCCCATCAACGAGGCTCCCGTGCTGCCGCCGCTGCAAACCCCCGCGCCTGCACAGCCCGCAGCGAAGCAGGAGCCGCCGCCGCCCATCGCGCCGTCGGCCTCCGCGCCGCTGCGCTGACCTTCGCAGGAGGACACGCCATGGGCGCCCGCCACCCCCTGCCCTACGCCTTCGCCAAGGCGCACACGCTGCTGCTCGAAGACGACGGCGAGCACCTCACCCTGTGGGCCGACACCGGCGTGTCGCCCTCGGCCCTGTCCGAGGTGCTGCGCCTGTACGCGGTCGACAGCATCGAGCGAGAAGCCACCTCCACGCTGGCCAATCGCATCGCCGCGGCCTATGCGGGCGGCGAGTCGAGCGCCGCCGCGGTGGTGGGCGAAGTCGAGAGCGCAGTCGACCTGTCGCGCCTGATGCAGGACCTGCCGGCGGTCGAAGACCTGCTCGAGGCCGCCAACGACGCGCCGATCATCCGCATGCTCAACGCGCTGCTCACGCAGGCCGCGAAGGACGGTGCCTCCGACATCCACATCGAGGCCTACGAAAGAAGCTCGTCGGTGCGCTTCCGGGTGGACGGCACGCTGCGCGAGGTGGTGCAGCCCAACAAGGCGCTGCACGCCGCGCTGATCTCGCGCCTGAAGATCATGGCCGAGCTCGACATCGCTGAAAAGCGCCTGCCGCAGGACGGCCGCATCTCGCTGCGCATCGGCGGCCGCGCGATCGACGTGCGGGTCTCCACGCTGCCCTCGGCCCACGGCGAACGCGCGGTGCTGCGCCTGCTCGACAAGGGCGATTCCAGCAAGTTCTCGCTCGAGTCGCTGGGCATGAGCGGCGAGACCCTCACCCGCTTCAACAAGCTGGTGGCACAGCCGCACGGCATCGTGCTCGTGACCGGCCCCACCGGTTCCGGCAAGACCACCACGCTGTACGCCGCGCTGGGCACGGTGGACACCTCCACCACCAACGTGCTCACGGTGGAAGATCCGGTCGAATACGAGCTGCCCGGCATCGGCCAGACGCAGGTCAACGCCAAGATCGAGCTGACCTTCGCCAAGTCCCTGCGCGCCATCCTGCGCCAGGACCCCGACGTCATCATGATCGGCGAGATCCGCGACCTCGAAACCGCGCAGATCGCCATCCAGGCCTCGCTCACCGGCCACCTGGTGCTGGCCACGCTGCACACGAACGACGCGCCGTCGGCCGTGACCCGCCTCACCGACATGGGCATCGAGCCCTTCCTGCTCAGCTCCTCGCTGCTGGGCGTGCTGGCCCAGCGCCTGGTGCGCAAGCTGTGCCCGGTGTGCAAGAAGCAGGACGCGCAAGGACGCTGGCATCCGGTGGGCTGCCCCGAATGCGCCAACACCGGCTACAAGGGCCGCTGCGGCGTCTACGAACTGATGGTGGTGGACGACCAGATCCAGAACCTGATCCACAGCCGGGCCGCCGAGTCGCGCCTGTTCGTCGCGGCCGAGCAGGCCGGCATGAAGACCATGCGCGAAGACGGCGAGCGGCTGGTGAAGACCGGCATCACCTCGCTCGAGGAACTCATGCGAGTCACACGCGAATAGTGATCAGTGACTTGTGAGTGGTGACTTGTGAACAGCCCACCAGTCACTGGTCACCAGTCACGAGTCACCAGTCACTACCCAAGAAGATGCCTGCCTACCGCTTCGAAGCCGTCGACGCCGCCGGCCGTGCCACCAAGGGCCTGCTGGAGGCCGACAACGCCAAGGCCGCCCGCGCGCAACTGAGGGCACAGGCGCTGGTGCCGCTCGAAGTCACCCAGGTGGCCTCGGAAGCGGCCAACACCGGGCAGTTCTCCTTCGGCCGCGGCCGGGCGTTCAGCGCCACGGCGCTGGCCATCTGGACGCGGCAGCTCGCCGGCTTGGTGGGCTCGGGCCTGCCGCTCGAACGTGCACTCACCGCCCTGGCCGACGAGGCCGAGGATCCCAAGCAGCGCGAGCTGCTCGCGCACATGCGCGCCGAGGTCAACGCCGGCGCCCCGTTCGCGCGCGCGCTGGCGAGCGCACCGCGCGAGTTCGACGAGGTGTACCGCGCGGTGGTGGCTGCCGGCGAACAGAGCGGCCAGCTCGGCACGGTGCTCGACAAGCTGGCCGACGACCTGGAAGAACGCCAGGCGCTGAAGGCCAAGCTCATCGGCGCGGCGCTGTACCCGGCCATCGTGTCCATCGTGGCCGTGGTGATCGTCGTGTTCCTGGTCACCTATGTGGTGCCGCAGGTGGCCAGCGTCTTCGCCGGCTCCAAGCGCGCCCTGCCCTTCCTCACCAGCGCCATGCTGGCCATCAGCGGCTTCGTGCGCAGCTGGGGCTGGTTCATGCTGCTGGCCATTGCCGGCGGCGTGGGTTCGCTGCTCTATGCACGCCGCAACGAAGCCTTCCGCGAGCGCTTCGACGCCTTCTGGCTCACGCTGCCGCTGATCGGCCGGCTCTCGCGCGGCTACAACGCCGCCCGTTTTGCCGGCACGCTGGCCATGCTGGCCGGCGCCGGCGTGCCCATCCTGAAGGCGCTGCAGGCCGGCGCCGAGACGCTGTCGAACCGCGCGATGCGCGCCGACGCCATGGATGCGCTGGTGCAGGTGCGCGA
Organism: Methylibium rhizosphaerae; assembly: GCF_006386545.1. Lineage (GTDB taxonomy): Bacteria > Pseudomonadota > Gammaproteobacteria > Burkholderiales > Burkholderiaceae_C > Pseudorivibacter > Pseudorivibacter rhizosphaerae. Next base: position 61,009 of record NZ_SWAR01000004.1, read on the forward strand.
AGGCGCGCCGCTGGCCTCGGCACTCGCCGGCAAGAAGCGCTTCCCCGGCCTGCTCGCCATGTTCGCGCGGCTGGGCGAACAGACCGGCCAGCTGCCGGTCATGCTGCAGCGCGCCGCGGTGCAGCTGGGCGCCGAAGTGCAGCGCCGCGCCATGGCGCTGGCCACCATCCTGGAGCCGCTGCTGATCGTGGTGATGGGCATGGTGGTGATGCTGATCGTGCTGGCGGTGCTGCTGCCGATCATCCAGCTCAATACCTGGGTGAAGTAGCCCACCCCCTACGGCCTTCGGCCGCCCCCTCAAGGGGGCGACGCTGGCGGACCGGCGGAGCCGGATCCGCGGCGTCTACTCCCTCGCTGCTTCTTTTGGTCGCTGCTGCGGCTTGTAGCGGTGTTGTGGCGGGGGTGGCGCGAAGGGCTCTCAACAATCGAAACGCTGGGCGACATCTCGTCGATACGTTCGCCTTCCACACTGAGGCTTCCCAATGAAGCGAATGAAGGAAGGTTCCGATGATGATGACTCCCGAGCAGATCGCGCTGGTGCAGCAGAGCTTTGCCCGCGTGGCGCCGATCGCGCCGCAGGCGGCGGCGATCTTCTATGACAAGCTCTTCGCGGCCGATCCGTCGCTGCGGGCGATGTTCCGCGGCGACATGGCGGCGCAGGGCGAGGCGCTGATGCGCATGATCGCGGCCGCGGTGCGCACGCTGGACCAGCCGGAGCACCTGGTGCCGGTGCTTCGCAACCTCGGCCGCCGGCACGACGCCTATGGCGTGAAGCCGCAGCACTACGACACGGTGGGCGGCGCGCTGATCGCCACGCTCGAGCAGGGGCTGGGCCCGGCCTTCGACATGCCCACGCGGGCCGCCTGGGTCGCGATGTACACGATGGTCAGCCGCACCATGCAGGCGGCCGTGCCGCAGCAGGAGCAGGAGCAGATGGCCGCGGCCGCCTGAAGGCGCGCTTGGTTCAGGCCAGCGGCAGGGGCGCCGGTGCCGGCGCCTCCAGACAGGCGAACACCTGCTGCAGCAACTCGGACGGTGCGAACGGCTTCTCGAGGCAGGCGCAGCCGGTCTCCTGGAGGAATTCGCGCGCGCCGGTGGACAGGGTGTCGCCGGTGACGAACACGAAGCGCCGCGCCAGCGCCGGATGCCGCTCGCAGCACAGGCGCCACAGGCCCGGGCCGTCCATGCCCGGCATGCGCAGGTCGCACACCACCGCATCGAAACGCGCCTCCTGCAGGAGCTCCAGCGCCACCTCGCCGGACTCGGCGGTGGCCACCTCGATCTGCTGGGTCTCGAGCACCTCGCGGATCAGCTCGCACAGCTGCGGCTCGTCGTCCACCACCAGCACCCGCCACACCGCCATGTCGGTGTCGAGCGCCAGCAGCGGGGGCGGCTCGGGCGCCAGCGCCTCGGTCGCCGCCACCGGAATGCTGAGCCGGAAGCTCGCACCGGTGTCGAACGGGCTGCGCTCCTCGAGCGCCAGCTCGCCGCCGTGCTCGCGCGCGACCGAACGCGACACCGCGAGGCCGAGCCCCGTGCCGGCGCCTTCGGGCTTGGTCGTGTAGAACGGATCGAAGATGCGCGGCCGGTGCTCCGGCGCGACACCCGGGCCGTTGTCGGCCACCCGCAGCCACACCCGCGGCGTGCGGTTCGGCCGCGTGGCCTCCACGCCAGTCTCCACCCTCAGCACGCGCGGCGGTCCGCAGGTCGCCAGGGCCTGCTGCGCATTGACCAGCAGGTTGAGCACCACCTGGCCGACCTGGTCGGCATCGGCCACCACCTCGGGCAGGCCTTCGGCCAGCCGCAGGTCCACCACGATGCCGCTGGTGCGCAGGTTGTACTGCAGCAGGTCCACCGCGCCGCGCACCATGTCGTTGACCTGCACCGGCGCGCGGGCGCCGGGCTTCTGCCGCGCCATCGACAGGAAGGTGCGCACGATGCGCCCGCAGCGTTCGGCCGCCTCGCGGATGCTGGCCGCGTCGGCCTGCAGCACCGGGTCGCGGCACTTCGATTCCAGCAGGCTGGCGCGCCCCATCACGATGGCCAGCGGGTTGTTCAGCTCGTGGGCCACGCCGGCGAGCAGGCTGCCCATGGCGGTGAGCTTCTCGCTCTGCCGCAGGGCCTCGCGCTGGCGCTCGATTTCGCGCGCGGCCTGGCGGCGGTCGGTGAGGTCGCTCAGCGACGCGGTGAAATGGTCCTGCCCTTCCACCTGAGTGCGCCACAGCACCATCTCCACCGGGAACTCGGTGCCGTCGGCCCGCAGCGCCTCGATCTCCATGCGCCTGCCCAGCACGTGCGACTGGCCACCCGCGCCGATGCGCCCCATGCCGGCGATGTGCGCGGCGCGAAACCGCTCGGGGATGATGAGGTCGGACACCAGCTGCCCGATCACCGCCTCGCGGGCGCGGCCGAACATCGTTTCGGCCGCCGGGTTGAACTCGACGACGCGGCCGGTCGCGTCGGTGGAGATGAGCGCGACCAGCGCATGGTCGACGATGGAAGACTTGAGCTGCTCGGTGGCCTGCAGCTGCGCGAGCCGCGCCTGCAGTTCCAGCTCATGGTGCTTCAGCTCGGTGAGGTCGCGGTTGAAGGCCAGGACGGCGCTCACCGGCTGGCCGGGCGCCGCGTACGGCCGCACCGTTTCCTGCACGTAGCGGCGGCCCCGCGCCGGGTAGTCGCGCCAGCCCTCCCAGCGCATCGACTCGCCGGCCATGATGCGGTCGATCACCGGGCGGTACAGCGCGAAGGCCTCCTCGCCCACCACCTCCGCCACCGTGCGGCCGAGCACCTGGCCGGCCTCCAGGCCCATGAAGCTCAGGAACTCATGGTTGACATAGACGTAGCGGAAGGCGGTGTTCACCGCCACCACGCGGCCGGGCACGCTGTCGAGCACCGCCTTGAGCATGCCCAGGTCGGGCGCGGGCAGCTCGGTGGTGTCGCCCACGCCCGGCGCCACCGGATGCAGGAAGGACGGGATGCCTGGCGCGGGCCCGCTCATTGCGGCACGAACACGTAGCCCACGCCGCGCACCGTCTTCAGCACTTCGGGCTTGTCGGGGTTGCGTTCGATCTTGCGGCGCAGCCGCATCACCCGCAGGTCGATCGAGCGGTCGAACACGTCCCAGCCGCGGTTGTGCGCCTGCTCCATGATCTGGTCGCGGTTGAGCGGGCGGTTCGGGTGCTGGGCGAACAGCGCCAGCAGGTCGAATTCGGCCGCGGTGATGGCGATGTCCAGCCCGTCGGGGCCGAGCAGGCGGCGCTGCTCGAGGTCGAGCGCGCAGGCGCCGAAGGCCACGCGCCGGGCGGTGTCGGCCGGCGCGGCGGCCACTGCGGTGCCGGCGGCCGCCACCGACAGCCGGCGCAGCACCGCGCGCACCCGCGCCAGCAGCTCGCGCAGCTCGAAAGGCTTGGGCAGGTAGTCGTCGGCGCCGACCTCCAGGCCGACCACGCGGTCGACCGAGTCGCCGGCGGTGGTGAGCATCAGCAGGCCCATCGCCGGGTGGCGCTCGCGCAGCCAGCGCGCCAGCGACAACCCGTTTTCACCGGGCATGTTGATGTCGAGCACCGCCACGGACGGCACGCCGCGGGCCACGCACTCGCGGGCCTGCTCGGCGCTTTCGGCCGTGTGCACCGCAAAGCCCTGCGCTCCGAAGTATTCGGCGAGCAGCGCCCGCAGCTCGGGTTCGTCGTCCACCACCAGCAAGCTGGCCTGTCCCACCATGGCGCCCCCCTCGTCGAGCCCGACAAGCGCCCGATCATGCCAGCGTCTGGCCGGCATGTGCCCGAGCGGCACGGGCGCCGGCAGCATCAGGCCAGCTCCAGCAGGTCTTCGGCAAAGGCCTCGCTGCGGAAGACCACCGGGCGGGTGTCGTCCCAGGCCGGCATCGCCTCGGCCGGCAGCGACCGCCGCGCAGCCGCGGCGTCACCTCGCCAGGCCGCGCGCAGCACCGCGAGCACGAGGTCCTTGCCGGCGGCGCGCTGCAGCAACGAGGACGTGGAGGAGGAGCGGGCGTCGAGCAGGTTCATGGCAGCGGCCTCGGTGTCTGGTGTGGAAGTAGCCGGCATGGTGCGCGCCGGCCGTATCACCGAGGTTTCCCGCCGCGGCGGTTTTCGTTTCAATTGTTTGCGGACCGGCCGCCCACGGCCGCTAGCACTCGGGCGCCTCGGCTGCCATTGAACCGTGGCACGCCGGTTGCACACTAAAACCGGCAAAAGGTCCTCTTGTTCTGGTGCTCAGGCACCGAGGACTTTGCTTCAATGGGCCATGACGTCTGGCTGGGTGTTTTTCGGAGGTTCAGGATGAGCACCACGACCGATCTTGTTCCCGTGCAGCGTGCCGGCGGCAGCATACCGATCGCGCTGATGCGCAGCGTCTTCCGCGTGGGCGACGTCGAGCGCCGGCTCGAGAAGCTGCCCAACAAGGAACACGAGAACCTGCGCGCCACCTACGAGCGCATGCTCGAGAAGGGGCCCGAGCGCTTCCAGGTCAAGCCCTCCGGGCTGCCGGCCATGGAGCATCTGTACGACGAGCTGCCCAACTTCCACGAGGTGCTCGACGACGTGAAGCGGCAGCTCGCGCTGTGCCAGGACAGCCGCGACGCGCTGGAGATCACTCCGATGCTGCTGCTGGGCCCGCCCGGCGTGGGCAAGACGCACTTCGCGCGCGAGATCGCGCAGCTGCTGGGCACCGGCATGGGTTTCGTTTCCATGAGCTCGCTCACCGCCGGCTGGGTGCTGTCGGGCGCTTCGAGCCAATGGAAGGGCGCGCGTCCGGGCAAGGTGTTCGAGACACTGGTCGACGGGCAATATGCCAACCCGGTGATGGTGGTCGACGAGATCGACAAGACGAGCGGCGAACAGACCTACGACCCGCTCGGCTCGCTGTACAGCCTGCTCGAGCACGACACCGCCGGTGCCTTCATCGACGAATTCGCCGAGGTGCCGATCGACGCGAGCCAGGTGATCTGGGTGGCCACGGCCAACGACGCGCGCGCGATCCCCGACCCCATCCTCAACCGGGTGAACGTCTACGAAGTGCAGATGCCCGATGCCGATGCGGCCCGTCGCATCGCCGCCAAGCTGTACCGCAGCATTCGCGCCGACCACGACTGGGGCAGCCGCTTCGCGCCCGAACCCGAGGCGGCGGTGCTCGACCGCCTGGCCGACCTGGCGCCGCGCGAAATGCGCCGCGCCTGGGTGGCGGCCTTCGGCAATGCCAAGCTCGCGGGGCGTGACACCGTGATGGTGCAGGACCTGCCGGCCCCCGGCGGCAAGCGCTCGCCGATCGGTTTCGTGCAGTAAGGCGCTGCGTTTCGACATGGCGCTTGAGCCATGTCAAGAATCCCCCCAAGGAGGGGTCAAGGACGCCTGGCCTGCGCCGATGTTGCGGACATCCTTCAGGGAGAACCCGAATGTCCGTGATCCGGAACCTCAACATCGGCCCGCGCCTGGGCCTGGGCTTCGGCCTGCTGCTGGTGCTGCTGGCGGTCGCCTTGGGCCTGTCCGTGACGCGCATGGCGCAACTGGGCGACACCATCGGCCTCATCGTCGGCGAAGAATGGGCGAAGGCCGGCGCCGCCGCCACCATCGACACCACGACGCGTGCGAATGCCCGGCGCACCATGGAACTCTTCTTCGTGCGTGACGCGGCGCATGCCGCCAGCGTGCGGGAGCGCATCAGCCACAACAAGAAGATCATCGACGAGGCTCTCGCCACGCTCGACCGCCTGGTGCACCGTGAAGACGCCAAGGCGGTGCTGGCCGAGCTGAAGATCAAGCGACGCGCCTACGTAGCGTCCTTCACCCGGGTGGACCAGTTGCTGGCCGCGGGCCACCGCGACGACGCCGAGCACCTGCTGCAGCAGGAAACGCTGCCGGCCATCGACGCGCTGCAGGTGCATGTGGCCGCACTCGTGTCGCTGCAGAACAAGGTGGCCATGGAGGCGGGTGCCGCCGCGCAGGCCAGCGTGGAGCGCACCAGCACCATGCTGTGGGCGATCGGCGCGGCCCTGCTGGCGCTCGGCACCGCCGCCGCATGGTGGTTGTCGCGCAGCATCACCCGCCCGCTGGAGGCGGCGGTCAAGGTGGCCGAAACCGTGGCCGCCGGCGACCTGGGCTCGTGCATCGAGGTCACTTCGCGCGACGAGACCGGCCGGCTGATGCAGGCGCTGCAGGCCATGAATGCGAGCCTGGCCCGGGTGGTGGCGCAGGTGCGCGACGGCAGCGAGAACATCGCCACCGGCTCGACGCAGATCGCCAGCGGCACCACCGACCTGTCGCAGCGCACCGAGGAACAGGCGGCCAACCTGCAGCAGACCGCCGCCTCGATGGAGCAGCTGGCCAGCACGGTGGCGCAAAGCGCACAGGCGGCCCACGCAGCCAGCCGCATGGCGGTGCAGGCCAGCGAAGCGGTCGCGCAGGGCGGCGAAGCGGTGAGCCGGGTCGTCGGCACGATGGAGGAGATCACCGCCGCCAGCCGCCGCATCGGCGACATCATCGGCGTGATCGACAACATCGCCTTCCAGACCAACATCCTGGCGCTCAATGCCGCGGTGGAGGCGGCGCGCGCCGGCGAGCAGGGCCGCGGCTTCGCGGTGGTGGCATCGGAGGTACGCAACCTTGCCCGGCGCAGCGCAGAAGCAGCGCGCGAGATCAAGGGCCTCATCGGCACCAGCGTCGAGAAGGTCGAGGCCGGCAGCGTGCAGGTGAGCGAGGCCGGCCGTGCGATGCAGGGCATCGTGTCGCAGGTGCGGCAGGTGAGCGAGCTCATCACCCAGATCAGCAGCACGGCGGCCGAGCAGACACAGGGCATCGAGCAGGTCAACCAGGCGGTGTCGCAGCTCGACCAGGTGACCCAGCAGAACGCCTCGCTGGTGGAAGAAAGCGCCGCCGCGTCCGAAAGCCTGAAGGAGCAGGCCGGCCGGCTGGTCGAGTCGGTGCGGGCGTTCCGCCTGGGCGGCCTGCAGGCCGCCTGAGCCAGGCATCTATCATTCGGCGCATGCCCGCCACCCTGGACGGCCAGCTGGTCGTCGCCATCTCGTCACGCGCCCTGTTCGACTTCGAGGAGGAGAACCTCCTCTTCGAGTCGGCCGACGACCGCGCCTACATGCAGCTGCAGCTCGACCGGCTCGACCAGCCGGCACGCCCGGGCGTCGCCTTCTCGCTGGTTCGCAAGCTGCTGGCCTTCAACACGCCCGACCAGCCGCCGCGGGTCGAGGTGGTGATCCTGTCGCGCAACGACCCGGTGTCGGGCATGCGGGTGTTCCGCTCGGCGCAGCATTTCGGCCTGCCGATCCAGCGCGGCGTGTTCACCCGCGGCGCGTCGCCCTACCGCTACCTGAAGCCGCTGCACGCCAACCTGTTCCTGTCGGCCAACGAAGCCGACGTGCGCTCGGCGCTCGAAGCCGGCGTGCCGGCCGCGCGGGTGGCGCCCAACGCGGCGCGTGCATCGGCCGAGCATCCGAACGAAGTGCGCATCGCCTTCGACGGCGACGCGGTGCTGTTCTCCGACGAGTCCGAGCGCATCTTCCAGAGCGGCGGGCTCGACGCCTTCCAGCGCAACGAGGCCGACCTCGCCGCCAAGCCGCTGGCCGCCGGCCCGTTCAAGCCGCTGCTCGAGGCGCTGCAGAAGCTGCAGCAGGCCGGCACCGAGCGCATGCACATCCGCACCGCGCTGGTCACCGCCCGCAGCGCGCCGGCGCATGAGCGCGCCATCCGCACGCTGATGGACTGGCACATCGAGGTCGACGAGGCGATGTTCCTGGGCGGCCTGCCCAAGGGTGAGTTCCTGCGCGAGTTCGAGCCGGACTTCTTCTTCGACGACCAGACCCGCCACGTGGAGCACGCGGCCAACCATGTGCCGGCCGGGCATGTGGCCGCGGGCGTGACCAACCTGCTCGACGCCGCGGCGGCCGCCGCGACCGCGGCCCCGGTCAGGTAGCCGCCGGCTGCGCGGCCGGCTGGATCATCGCCGCGCTTCCCTGGCCGACACCACCTTGCGGCGCAAGCCCTCCAGGTCGAGCACCCGCAACCCGCCGTATTCGATGCGGATGAGCCCGCCCTGCTGCAGCACATGCAGCGCCTCGTTCACCCGCTGGCGCGACAGGCCCACCAGGTAGGCCAGCTCCTGCTGGGTGATGCGCAGCATCTGGCCCACGCCCGGATACAGCGTCGGATGGAACAGCGCCGCCAGGCTGCGGGCCACCCGCGAGTCCGGGTCGTTCATGCGGTCGATCTCGCGCGCCGCGATGAACTGGCCCAGCCGTTCGTTGAGCTGGTTGAGCACGAAGCGGTTGAACGGGATGCTGGTCTCCAGCAGCCAGTGGAAGGTGTCGATCGGCAGGCCCGCCACCACGCTCTTGCGCAGCGCCAGCACGTTGTAGCGGTAGGCCTCGCGCTTGAGCAGCGTGCCCTCGCCGAACCAGCCGCCCGGCGGCAGGCCGGCGAAGGTGACGCTGGCGCCGTCGGTGCTGTCGTTGCTCATCTTGAGCAGGCCGTCGACCACGCCGAACCAGAAGTTGGCCTGCCGGCCGATCTTGCAGACGATCTCGCCGACCTCGGCGTCGGCCACCTGCAGCTCGTTGACGACCCGCTCGCGGCCCTCGCCTTCGAGCACCGCGAGCCACGGCACCATGGCGAGCTCCGCGTCGGTGGCCGGACGGGCGCGCTGCCGCAGCGGCGGCACGCGAAGGACGTTGGCGGTGGAGTCGATGACGGGCATGCGGTTCGAACGCTCGCGGGCCGAATGACGCTGCAATGACAGTCGCGCCCCGGGAAAGCCCCCCTCGGGGTGTCCCTAGGATTGTCGGCACAACGACAACCGGGCGTCAAACATCTCTCTAAGCTGTGGACCAACAACAAGCACAGGCACCGACCTGCTGCCGGCGAAGCACACAGCCAAAGGAGACGTGGTGGAAGCGACCTTCCCACGATTGCTGCTGCGGCATGCAGCACAGCGCCCCGACGCGCCCGCACTGCGCGAGAAGGAGTTCGGCATCTGGCAGACCTTTACCTGGGGCGCGCTGGCCGAGCTGGTGCGCCACATGGCCTGCGGCCTGGCGGCCGCCGGCCTGCAGCGCGGGCAGCACCTGGTGGTGGTGGGCGAGAACCGGCCCAGGCTGTATGCCGGCATGCTGGCCGCGCAGTCGCTGGGCGCCATCCCGGTGCCGCTGTACCAGGACGCGGTGGCCGCCGAGTTCGTGTTCCCGCTCAACAACGCCGAGGTCGCCTACGCGATCGTCGAAGACCAGGAGCAGGTGGACAAGCTGCTCGAGGTGCGTGGCGACTGCCCCGGACTCGCGCACATCTGGTTCGATGATCCGCGCGGCCTGCGCAACTACAAGGAGCCCGGGCTGGCGTCGATCGACGCCCTGGTCGACGACGGCCGGCGGCATGAGGCGCAGCACCCGCAGTTCTACCTGCAGGAAGTGGCCAAGGCCATGCCGGGCGACGTGGCTGCGATGTTCTTCACCTCGGGCACCACCGGCAACCCCAAGGGCGTGGTGCACACCCATGCCAGCCTGCTCGACCGCGCGCAGGCCGGAACCCGCTTCGACAAGCTGAGCGCCGCCGAGGAGGTGCTGGCCTACCTGCCGCCCGCCTGGATCGGCCAGAACTGCTTCTCGTATGCGCAGTGGCTGGTGTGCGGCTATGTCGTCAACTGCCCGGAGTCGTCGAGCACGGTGAGCATCGACCTCAAGGAGATCGGCCCGACCTACTACTTCGCGCCGCCGCGCATCTTCGAGGGCCTGCTCACCAGCGTGATGATCCGCATGGAAGACGCCGGCGCCCCCAAGCGCTGGCTGTTCAACCGCTTCATGGACGTGGCCCGGCGGGTGGGCCCGGCGCGCATGGACCGCAAGCCGGTGGGCGCGCTCGACAACCTGCTCTACGCGCTGGGCAACGTGCTCATCTATGGCCCGCTGCGCAACACGCTGGGCCTGTCGCGGGTGCGCGTGGCCTACACCGCCGGCGAAGCGATCGGCCCGGACCTCTTCACCTTCTACCGCGCCATCGGCATCAACCTGAAGCAGCTGTACGGCTCCACCGAGACCGCGGTGTTCGTCTGCCTGCAGCCCGACCATGAAGTGAAGGCCGACACGGTGGGCGTGCCGATCGAGGGGGTGGAGATCAGGGTGGACGACAGCGGCGAGGTGCTGATCCGCTCGGGCGGCCTGCTCAAGGAGTACTACAAGAACCCGCAGGCCACGGCCGACGTCAAGACGGCCGAAGGCTGGTACCGCAGCGGCGATGCCGGCTTCCTCGATGCCTCGGGCCACCTGAAGATCATCGATCGCGCCAAGGACGTGGGCCGCATCCGCGGCGGCGGCAACGACGGCGCGATGTTCGCGCCCAAGTACGTCGAGAACAAGCTGAAGTTCTTCCCGTACATCAAGGAGGCGGTGGCCTTCGGCGACCAGCGCGAGAAGGTGTGCGCCTTCATCAACATCGACTTCGAGGCGGTGGGCAACTGGGCCGAGAAGCGCAACCTGCCCTATGCCGGCTATACCGACCTGGCCGGCAAGCCCGAGGTCTACGAGCTGGTGCGCGACTGCGTGGCCAAGGTCAACGCCGACCTCGCCGCCGACGAACGGCTCGCGGGCAGCCAGGTGAGCCGCTTCCTGGTGCTGCACAAGGAACTCGATGCCGACGACGGCGAGCTCACCCGCACCCGCAAGGTCCGCCGCGGCTACATCGGCGAGAAGTACGCGGTGCTGGTGGACGCGCTGTACGGCGGCAAGGCCTCGCAATACATCGAGACCCAGGTGAAGTTCGAGGACGGCCGCACCGGCATGGTGTCGGCCGAGCTGCGCATCGCCGATGCGCCCACCCATCCCGCCGTGAGGAGGGCTGCATGATGGCCGCCACCACCGCACTGCGCTCCGCCGGGGCCGACATGCCGCTGCACGAGGCGGTGGACGCGGCCAACGACTCGCGCCCCAGCGCCGTACGCCGCGCCGGCGACGTGATCCTCGACGTGCAGAACATCTCGCTGTCGTTCGGCGGGGTCAAGGCGCTCACCGACATCAGCTTCAACGTCCGCGAGCACGAGATCCGCGCCATCATCGGCCCCAACGGCGCCGGCAAGAGCTCCATGCTCAACTGCATCAACGGCGTGTACACGCCGCAGCAGGGTTCCATCACCTTCCGCGGCCGGACGTTCAAGCACATGAACTCGCGCCAGGTGGCCGAGATGGGCGTGGCCCGCACCTTCCAGAACCTGGCGCTGTTCAAGGGCATGAGCGTGCTCGACAACATCATGACCGGGCGCAACCTGCACATGAAGCGCAACCTGTTCTGGCAGGCCCTGCGCCTGGGCCCGGCCGAGCGCGAGGAGATCGCGCAGCGCGAGTTCGTCGAACGCATCATCGACTTCCTGGAGATCCAGGCCCACCGCAAGACGCCGGTGGGCCGGCTGCCCTACGGCCTGCAGAAGCGGGTCGACCTCGGCCGCGCGCTGGCGATGCAGCCGCAGGTGCTGCTGCTCGACGAGCCGATGGCCGGCATGAACGTCGAGGAAAAGCAGGACATGTGCCGCTTCATCCTCGACGTGAACGACGAGTTCGGCACCACCATCGTGCTGATCGAGCACGACATGGGCGTGGTGATGGACATCTCCGACCGGGTGGTGGTGCTCGACTACGGCAGGAAGATCGGCGACGGCACCCCGGACGAGGTGCGCAGCAATCCGGAGGTCATCAAGGCCTACCTGGGCACGAGCCACTGAAGGGCGAAGGACGCAACGAAATGGGCTTCTTCCTCGAAACTCTCATCGGCGGCCTGATGGCGGGCATGCTGTATTCGCTGATCGCGCTCGGCTTCGTGCTGATCTTCAAGGCCAGCGGCGTCTTCAACTTCGCGCAGGGTGCGATGGTGCTGTTCGCCGCACTGGCGATGGCGCGCTTCGCCGAGTGGCTGCCCGGCTGGACCGGCATCGAGAGCAGGCTGTTCGCCAACGTGGCCGCCTTCGTGCTCGCGATGGTGGTGATGGTGGTGGTGGCCTGGCTGATCGAGCGGCTGTGCCTGTCGAAGCTGGTCAACCAGGAGGGCATCACGCTGCTGATGGCCACGCTGGGCATCACCTACTTCCTCGACGGCTTCGGCCAGACCCTGTTCGGCTCCAACATCTACAAGATCGACGTCGGCATGCCCAAGGACCCGGTGATCCTGGCCGAGAACGTGTTCCAGGGCGGCATCCTCATCAGCAAGGAAGACCTCTACGCCGCGCTGATCGCCGCGGCCCTGGTGCTGGTGCTCACGCTGTTCTTCCAGAAGACCGCCACCGGCCGCGCGCTGCGTGCGGTGGCCGACGATCACCAGGCGGCGCAGTCCATCGGCATCCCGCTCAACCGCATCTGGGTCATCGTGTGGAGCGTGGCGGGTTTCGTGGCGCTGGTGGCCGGCATCATCTGGGGCAGCAAGCTGGGCGTGCAGTTCTCGCTGTCGCTGGTGGCACTGAAGGCGCTGCCGGTGGTGATCCTCGGCGGCCTGACCTCGGTGCCCGGCGCCATCATCGGCGGCCTGATCATCGGCGTGGGCGAGAAGCTCTCCGAGATCTACATCGGCCCCATGCTGGGCGGCGGCATCGAGATCTGGTTCGCCTACGTGCTGGCATTGCTGTTCCTGCTCGTGAGGCCCCAAGGGCTGTTCGGCGAAAAGATCATCGACCGGGTGTGAGAGGGAGAACAGCATGCTCTACCGCGAAAACGGCCAGTTCAAGACCAGCTACCGCGCCGACCAGCAGATCTTCCCGATCCTGCAGGACCGCATCGCCATCCTCGGCCTGCTCATCATCGCCTTCGTCGTGGTGCCGCTGTCGGCGCCCGAGTACGCGTTCCGCGCCATCCTGATCCCGTTCCTGATCCTTTCGCTCGCCGCGCTGGGCCTCAACATCCTGGTGGGCTACTGCGGGCAGATCTCGCTGGGCACCGGAGCCTTCATGGCGGTGGGCGCCTATGCGGCCTACAACTTCCAGATCCGCATCGAGGGCATGCCGCTCATCGCCTCGCTGCTGCTGGGCGGCCTGTGCGCCACCGGCGTGGGCGTGCTGTTCGGCATCCCGTCGCTGCGCATCAAGGGGCTGTACCTCGCGGTGGCCACCCTGGCCGCGCAGTTCTTCGTGGACTGGGCCTTCCTGCGCATCAAGTGGTTCACCAACGACTCGCCGTCGGGCTCGGTCAACGTGTCCAACCTGCAGGTGGCCGGCATCCCGATCGAAAGCCCGGTGGCCAAGTACCTGTTCTGCCTGGTCTTCGTGGCGGTGTTCGCGCTGCTGGCCAAGAACCTGGTGCGCAGCGCCATCGGCCGCGAATGGATGGCCATGCGCGACATGGACGTGGCCGCCGCCGTCATCGGCATCCGGCCGGTGTACGCCAAGCTGACCGCATTCGCGGTGAGCTCCTTCATCGTGGGCGTGGCCGGTGCGCTGTGGGGCTTCGTCTACCTGGGCTCCTGGGAGCCGGCGGCGTTCTCGATCGACCGATCGTTCCAGCTGCTGTTCATGGTCATCATCGGCGGGCTGGGTTCGATCATGGGCAGCTTCTTCGGCGCCGCCTTCATCGTCATCCTGCCGATCTTCCTGGACCAGGCCCTGCCCGCGCTCGGCGCGATGGTGGGCCTCAACTTCGACACCGCCACGGTGAGCCATGCGGTGCTCATGATCTTCGGTGCGCTGATCGTGTTCTTCCTGATCGTCGAGCCGCACGGCCTGGCGCGGCTGTGGTCGATCGGCAAGGAGAAGCTGCGCCTCTGGCCGTTCCCGCATTGATTCCGTGTTGATGACCCGCACCGAAGAGTGCATTCGAAAACCCCCGAAGAAGGAGACAGGCAAATGAAACTCAAGTCACTCGCCCTGGCGGCCGCCACCGTGGCCGCCTTCGCAGGCGGCACGCTCGGCACGACGGGCGCGCTGGCCCAGGCGAAGGAACAGTTCTTCCCCGTGCTGTCCTACCGCACCGGCCCGTATGCACCCAACGGCGTGCCCTGGGCCAACGGCTACGTCGACTACCTCAAGCTGGTCAATGCCAAGGGCGGCATCAACGGCGTGAAGATCGTCTTCGAGGAATGCGAGACCGGCTATGACACCGGCAAGAGCGTCGAATGCTATGAGCGCCTGAAGGGCAAGAACGGCGGCGCCTCGCTGTTCCAGCCGCTGTCCACCGGCGCCACCTTCGCACTCACCGAAAAGGCCCCGGGCGACAAGATCCCGCTCATCACCGCCGGCTACGGCCGCAGCGAAAGCCAGGACGGCGGCGTGTTCAAGTGGAACTTCCCGCTCATCGGCACCTATTGGGTGGCCGCGGATGCGCTGGTGCAGCAGATCGGCAAGAAGGAAGGCGGCCTCGGCAAGCTGTCGGGCAAGAAGATCGCGCTGGTCTACCACGACAGCCCCTACGGCAAAGAGCCGATCCCGCTGCTGCAGGAACGCGCCAAGCTGCACGGCTTCGAGCTGCAGCTGCTGCCGGTCACCGCCCCGGGCGTGGAGCAGAAGTCCACCTGGCTCCAGGTGCGCCAGAGCCGGCCTGACTACGTGCTGCTGTGGGGCTGGGGCGTGATGAACTCCACCGCCATCAAGGAGGCCCAGGCCACCGGCTATCCGCGCGAGAAGATGTACGGCGTGTGGTGGGCGGGTGCCGAGCCTGACGTGCGCGACGTGGGCGACGGCGCCAAGGGCTACAACGCCGTGACCATGCAGCACGGCGCTGAGCCGAACTCCAGGTTCGCGCAGGACGTGCTGGCCCTGCTGCACGGCAAGGGCCAGGGCACCGGCCCCAAGGAAGAGGTCGGCTCGGTGCTCTACATGCGCGGCGCCATCTCCGCGATGCTGGGTGTGGAGGGCGTGCGGCGCGCGCAGGAGCGTTTCGGCAAGGGCAAGGTCATGACCGGCGAGCAGGTGCGCTGGGGCCTGGAGAACCTGGCGCTCGACCAGAAGAAGCTCGACGCCCTGGGCTTCGCCGGCGTGATGCGCCCGGTGAGCACCAGTTGCGCCGATCACCTGGGCGCCAACTGGGCCCGGGTGCACACCTGGGACGGCGCGAAGTGGAACTTCACCTCCGACTGGCTGCAGGCCGACGAGCAGATCATCAAGCCGATGGTCAAGGCGACGGCCGACAGGTACGCGGCGGAGAAGAAGCTCTCGCGCCGCACACCCGAGGACTGCCAGACATAGCCCACCCCGCAGCGCCGGCGCGCCCCCTCGAGGGTCCGCGCCGGCAGACCGGCGACGCCGGATCCGCGGCCCGTACTTGAATCCAGCGAGTTTGTATGTCCAACGTTCTGCTCAACGTCAACGGCATCGAGGTCATCTACAACCACGTGATCCTCGTGCTCAAGGGCGTGTCGCTGCAGGTGCCCGAGGGCCGCATCGTGGCGCTCCTGGGTGGCAACGGCGCGGGCAAGACCACCACGCTGCGGGCGGTGAGCAACCTGCTCGCGGGCGAACGCGGCGAGGTCACCAAGGGCAGCATCGAGCTGCGCGGCGAGCGCATCGAGAAGCTCTCGACCGCGGACATGGTGGACCGCGGCGTCATCCAGGTGATGGAGGGGCGGCACTGCTTCGCCCACCTCACCATCGAGGAGAACCTGATGACCGGCGCCTACACCCGCCGCGACGGCAAGGCCGCGGTGGCGCAGACGCTGGAGAAGGTCTACACCTACTTCCCGCGGCTGAAGACGCGCCGCGCTTCGCAGGCGGCCTACACCTCGGGCGGCGAGCAGCAGATGTGCGCCATCGGCCGCGCGCTGATGGCCAACCCGAAGATGGTGCTGCTCGACGAACCGTCGATGGGCCTGGCGCCGCAGATCGTCGAGGAGGTGTTCGAGATCGTGAAGGACCTGAACACCCGCGAGAAGGTCACCTTCCTGCTGGCCGAGCAGAACACCAGCATCGCGCTGCGCTATGCCGACTACGGCTACATCCTCGAGAACGGCCGGGTCGTGATGGACGGCGAGGCCAAGGCGCTGCGCGAGAACGAGGACGTGAAGGAGTTCTACCTCGGCATGGGCGGAGGCGACCGCAAGAGCTTCCGCGACGTGAAGAGCTACAAGCGCAGGAAGCGCTGGCTGGCCTGAACCCGCGCACCCAGGGAGAACACCATGGACGACTTCTTCGCCCCACCCCCTTTCAAGCCCGACGAGGCGCTGGTGCAGCTCAAGCGCTCGCTGCGCGACCTGCGCGCGCTGGCCGAGCGCGGCGCCGGCTTCGAGCTGAAGGGCCAGCCGGTCGTCGAGCTGGCGGTCGACGGCGCGGCGATCCGCGCCCGCATCGCCCGGCGCCCGGCCCGCAGCCCCGAGTGGGAGGCCCGCGTGCTGAAGAACAGCGCCGACGTGCGGCAGTTCACCGCCGACATGAAGAAGCGCCTCGAGCAATGGAGCGGCGACGAATGACCACCCCTCACGCCCCGTACTACGACGCGCTCGAAACGCGCGACCCGGCCGAGCGCGAGGCCGCGCTCATGGCCGCGCTGCCGGCCCAGGTGGCCCATGCGCAGGCCGGCACGGCCGCCTTCGGCGAGATCCTGCAGGGCGTGGATGCGCGCGGCACGAGCTCGCGCGCCGCGCTGGCGAAGCTGCCGGTCACGCGAAAGCATGAGCTGCTCGAGCGCCAGCAGGCGCAACGCGGCACCGACGTCTTCGGCGGCTTCTCGGCCGTGGGCTGGCGCGGGCTGCAGCGGCCCGGCGGCGCCCGGCGGGTCTACCAGTCGCCCGGCCCGGTGTACGAACCCGAGGGCGCCGCCGCGGACTACTGGCGCATGGCGCGTGCGCTCTATGCCGCCGGCTTTCGCGCAGGCGACCTGGTGCACAACAGCTTCAGCTACCACCTCACGCCGGCCGGCTCGATGATGGAAACCGGCGCGCATGCGATCGGCTGCACCGTGTTCCCCGGCGGCGTGGGCAATACCGAGCTGCAGCTGCAGGCGATGACCGAACTCAAGCCGCACGGCTACATCGGCACGCCCAGCTTCCTCAAGATCACCCTCGAAAAGGCCAGCGAGCAGGGGCTCGCGCTGCCGTCTCTCAAGAAGGCGCTGTGCAGCGGCGAGGCGTTTCCGCCGAGCCTGCGCGAGGTGTTCCGCGAACGCGGCGTCGACGGCTTCCAGTGCTACGGCACCGCCGACCTGGGCCTCATCGCCTATGAAACCGCCGCCCGCGAAGGGCTGGTGCTCGACGAGCAGGTCATCGTGGAGATCGTGCGCCCGGGCACCGGCGACCCGGTGCCCGACGGCGAGGTCGGCGAGGTGGTGGTGACCACGCTCAACCCCGACTACCCGCTGATCCGCTTCGGCACCGGCGACCTGTCGGCCATGCTGGCGGGCACCTGCCCGACCGGCCGCACCGCGCCGCGCATCAAGGGCTGGATGGGACGCGCCGACCAGACCACCAAGGTGCGCGGCATGTTCGTGCACCCGGGCCAGGTGGATGCGGCCGTCAAGCGGCACCCCGAGGTGCGCCGCGCCCGCCTGGTGGTGAGCGGCGAGATGGCCAACGACCAGATGCTGCTGCGGGTCGAGGTGGCCGGTGCTCCCGAGGGCCTGGCAGCGCGCCTGGCCGAGAGCCTGCGCGACGTCACCAAGCTGCGCGCCGAGGTGGAGCTGGTGGCGCCGGGCAGCCTGCCCAACGACGGCAAGGTGATCGAGGACGTGCGGTCGTACCGGTGAGCGGTCCGCGCGGCCGGCCGACGCAGGCTACTCGGAAGCCCGCCGGTCGAT
Organism: Methylibium rhizosphaerae; assembly: GCF_006386545.1. Lineage (GTDB taxonomy): Bacteria > Pseudomonadota > Gammaproteobacteria > Burkholderiales > Burkholderiaceae_C > Pseudorivibacter > Pseudorivibacter rhizosphaerae. The sequence goes on from NZ_SWAR01000004.1 coordinate 78,713, forward strand.
GCCCCGGGTCGCGTACATCTCGCGCTTGTCGGCGTACATGCGGGCATCGGCCCGGTGGATCACCGTCTCGAGCCGCTCGCCTTCGCGGCTGGCCGCCACGCCGATCGAGAACGACAGCGGGCGCCGCGTGTGTTCGAGGTTGTGCTCGGCCAGCGCGTCGCGCAGGCGCCGGGCCAGCACCATGCCTTCGTGTTCGCTGCTGCCGGGCATGAGCAGCGCGAACTCGTCGCCGCCGGTGCGCGCAGCGGTGAACGGGCCCTGCACGAAGGCGCCGATCACGCCGCCCGCGCGGCGCAGCAGCTCGTCGCCGGCGGCATGGCCATGGCTGTCGTTGGCCGACTTCAGGCCGTCCAGGTCCATCACCAGCACCGTCACCGGCCACACGCATTGCTGCTCGAGACGCTGGATCTCACCGCTGAAGAAGGCGCGGTTGCACAGGCCGGTCAGCGAGTCGTGGGTGCTGAAGTAGGCAAGGTCGGCCTCGGCGCGCTTGCGGGCGGTGATGTCGATGAGCGAGACAAGCGTCTGGTCCCAGTGCTGCTCGTGGCCGGGCAGCACCGAGAACTGCAGGTACACATGCATCGCCCGGTCGTCGAGCGCATGCACCAGCGCCTCGCGCTGGTGGCGCAGCCGGCCTTGCCAAAGGTCCACCAGCAGCTCGCCGAAGACCGAGCGCATCTCGTCGCGGAACACGCTGCCCAGCCGGCCGAGCAGCGAGGCCTTGTCTTCGGCCCCGAACATCGCGAGCGTACGGCGGTTCACGTCGACCACCCGCACCGCCTTCATGCAGCGCACGGCGAAGCCCGGCTGCATGGCCATCACCGTCCGCGGGTCGGCGCCTGCGCCATGCGCCAGCCGCGCGTCCTCGATGAGCTGGAACACGCCGCTGAAGTCCATCGCCCACAGCGAAACCGGCGAGTGCTCGAACAGGCTGCGCGCATGCTGCTCGGCACGCACCCGGTCGCTCACGTCTTCGAGCGCGACCAGCACGCGGTCCCAGCGCTCTTCGTGGCCGGGCAGGATGCTGGCGTTGAACAGCATCACCAGCCGCTCGCCCGACAGCGTGTAGTTCACCGTTTGCGTGGAAAGCCGCAGCCGGCCGTCCCACAGCTGGCCGAGCTCCTCGACATAGGCGCTCAGCATGTCGTCGCGCAGCACGCGGTGCAGGTTGTCGGACAGGTGCTGCAGGTCGCGGGCGCCGTACAGGGCCAGGGTGCGCTGGTTGACGCGCAGCACCTTGAGGTTGCGGGTGCACTCGGCAATGCGCTCGGGGTGGGCGCACAAATGCGCGCGCAGGTCGACCACGCCCTCGGCACGCCAACGGTCGAACAGCACCTTCAGCCCGCTGTAGTCTTCCAGCCATAGCGATACCGGCGCCAGCTCGAACATGTCGGCATACAGGTCGACCATCGCTGCCTTCCCCTGTGGTTCTTCGCGGAATTCTCGCGGATAGCCCGCGGACGACAGCGTGCTGCCTTGCACGGTTTGCCGCTTGATGTGGCGTTGGCCCGCTGCTAGGCTCCTCGCCCACCTGCATGTGCGTTCATGCGTGCGGCAGGTCACAACACAAGCAAAGGGGAGGGTCGTCCGTGGCAAGCACGTTCGAGCTGTCCAGGCGCGAGTTCATCGGCTCGATCGGCGCTGCCGGTCTGACGGTGGTGTTCAACCGGCTGGCGCTGGCCGCCCCGCCCGACAGTGCGGCCGGCGGCTGGAGCGGCCCGCCCGGCCGGGCGCGCTATCGCATCGAGGGCGTTCCCAAGGTCACCGGCCAGAAGATCTACGCACGCGACTTCCGCTCGCGCGACATGCCCGGCTGGCCGGTGCAGGAGCGCATGGCGATGATCCTGCGCGCCGACCGGGTGGACCGCAGCTTCAGCAGCATCGACCTGTCGATGCTGCCGCCGCCGCTGCAGCCTCAGCGGGTGGTCCTGCAGGCCGACCTGCAGGCCGACGACATCACCGCGCCGAGCGCCGCCACCCCGCCCGCCGGCTGGCCGGCCGGCCTGCTGGCCACCGCCGGCCAGCGTGCCACCTACCTGGGGCAGCCGGTGGCCATCCTGCTGTTCAAGGACTTCGACAGCTGGCGGCGGGCCAAGCGGCTGCTGCAGTTCAACCCGCAGGTGGTGGTGTACGGCGCCGACGTGCCCGCGCCGCCGATGCCGGCGCCCTACCCGCCCACCACCTACCTGACCCGGTTCGCGGACGCGGCGGGCGAGCAGTTCTCGCAGGTGAAGGACGGCTACAGCAACCCCCATGCGCAGCCGCCCACCAAGGTGGACGAGCAGGCACGCCAGTGGCGAGAGCGCATCGCCGCCGAGTTCAGCCGGCCGGGCGTGCGCAGCTTCGGCGGCGAGTATTCGACGCAGGTGCTCGACCCGATGTTCATGGAGCCCGAGGCCGGCCTCGCCTGGTTCGACCGCTCCGGCACCGGCACGATGAACCTCGTGCTCGGCACCCAGGCCACCAACGGCGACCTGGGCACCACGCTCGGTCTCTTTGCCGCCACGGGCTGCCCCTTCAAGGTGAGCACCGTGGTGCTGAACTCCTGCTACCCGGGCGGCGGCTTCGGCGGGCGCGACGTGTCGGCCTTTCCGCCGCTGCTGGCCCTGGCCGCCGCCTATGCCGACGGGCCGGTGCGCATCGCCCAGGACCGCTACGAGCAATTCCAGTCGGGGCTCAAGCAGCTCGACTCCAGCGTGCGGCAACACCTCGCGGTCGATGCCGCCGGCCGCTTCGTGGCGCTCGAGAGCCGGCTCGAGCTGCGTGCCGGCGGCAACAACAACTACAGCCAGTGGGTCGCGGAGCTGGCCGGCTATTGCGGCGCCGGCGGCTACGACATCCGCAAGGCCGCCGTCGACGCGGTGGCCCGGCCCACCACCGGCGTGGTGGCCGGCTCGATGCGCGGCTTCGGCGGGCCGCAGGCCAGCTTTGCGCTCGAATGCCTGGTCGACGAAGTGGCGCAGGCTCTGCGGGTCGACGCGATCTCGCTGCGCGAGCGCAACGTGCTGCACCAGGGCCAGCACACGGTGACCGGCGCGCCGTTGTCGCAGGAGATGAAGCTGGCGGAGATCTGCCGCCGCGCGCGTGCGCACTCGCTGTGGCGCGACCGGTCGCGCGAGAAGGCCCGACGCCGGCGCGGCAGCGGCCGGCTCTATGGCGTGGGCTTCGCGCTGGCCAACCAGGCCTACGGCACCGGCACCGACGGCGTGATGGCCGAGGTGCAGATCGCCGCCGACGGCCGGCTCATGGTGCGCAGCAACTGCGTCGACATGGGCAACGGCTCGGCCACCACGCTGGCCTTGTGCACCGCCGGCTTCGCCGGCAGCAATGCCGCGTCGGTGGGCATGGGCGAAGCGGCCTACTTCGTGCAGCCGCTCGGCTTCGACCCCGGCATCCAGGGGCCGGCCTGGGACAACCCGCGCTGGACAGCGTCGTTCTCGATGTCTTCGAGCGCCTGCCTCACCGCCTTTCACCAGGCGCACGTGGCCGAGCAGGCGACCCGCGTGCTGTTCGAGACCGCGCTGCTGCCCGCCGCCGCGCGACTGTGGGGCATGGACGCGGCCGCGCTGCGCGGCCGCACCCATTGGCGCGACACCCGGCTGGCCGCCCCCGGCCTGGCGCCGCTGCCGCTGTCGGCCCTGGCCGCGCAGGTCTACGAGAGCGCCCTGCCCGCCGCGGCCATGACGCACGCGGTGTACCAGGCGCGCTGGGTGAGCGCCGACTACCGGGTCGGCAGCTGGGAGGGCACCCTGCCCATCGACGGGCTGTCCACGCGGCCGGCCGGCAGCAGCAGTTGGCAACGCCACGACCGCACCCGCACGCAGCCACCGCCCCCGGGTGCCAACCTCTACGGTCGCAGCCTCTACGCACCTTCGGGCGCGCTGGCGGCGGTGGAGATCGATCCGCGCGAAGGCACGGTGAAGGTAGTGGAGGTGCAGTCCTTCCTCGACGCCGGCCGGGTGCTGCAGCCCGACCTGCTGGAAGGCCAGTCGCAGGGCGGCGTCGCCATGGGCATCGGCTATGCGCTGCTCGAGGACATCCCGCTGCTGGACGCCGGCGGCGGCAACGGCCGGTGGAACCTCGACCGTTACCACGTGGCCCTCGCGGGCGACGTACCGCTCGGGCGCATGCGCCTGGCGGTGCTGCCCAGCCGCGAAACCACCGGCAAGGGCATTGCGGAAGCGGTGCTGTGCCCCATCGCCCCGGCGATCGCCAATGCGGTCGCCTTCGCCACCGGGCACCGTTTCCGTTCGTTGCCCATCACCGCGCAAGAGGTCCGGGAGGCCCTGAAATGACGGACGACGACAAGCGGGTCGCGGTGACGATCCGCATCAACGGCCGGCCGGTCCGGCGCGAGGTGCCCGCCGACCTCGCGCTCATCGACCTGCTCCAGGAAGACCTCGGGCTCACCGGCACCAAGTTGTGCTGCGGCATCGGTGTCTGCCGTGCCTGCACGGTGGCGGTGGCGCAGCAGCCCGGCGCCCTGCCCCAGCCGCTGCTGGCCTGCTCGACGCCGGCCGCGCTGCTCGACGGGCAGGATGTCACCACCGTCGAGGGGCTGGCCGAGGCGGGGCAGCTGTCGCGCCTGCAGCAGGCCTTCCTCGACCACTTCGCCTTCCAGTGCGGCTACTGCACGCCGGGCTTCCTGATGGCCGCCACGATGCTGCTGCAACGGCTGCAGGCAGCGCCGGTGGCGCGCGAGCGGCTCGATGCCGCGATCGCCGACGCCTGCGGCGCGCATGTGTGCCGCTGCACCGGCTACGAGCGCTATTACGCCGCCATCCGCTCGGTGGTGCTGTCGCAGGAGGGGCTGGTCCGATGAAACGCCTGTTCATCCTGCTGGGCGCGGCCCTGCCGCTGCTGGCCGCTTCGGGCGGGCTGCAGGCGCAGTCGCTGGTCGAATACGGCCGGGCCTGCGCCATCCAGGTGGCGCCCATCCCGCCCTTCGACTGCGCCGCCGGCGTGCTCGTGCCCATCACCGTGGACGGCGGGCGCACGCCCGAGCGCTACACCAGCGGCATGAGCTGCGACCGTCCTTCGCTGCTGCGTCCCGAAGGCGACGAGAAGACCGACGGCCAGTGCGTGCCCAACTCGCGCGCACTGGTGCTGCGCGACGACGACCGTGCACAGATCAGCGCCTTCTGCCGGCAGAAGATCATCCGCCCGGCCGGCACCCACCTGTACGACGAGATCGACATCGTGGCGCACAACGTGCGCACCGGCAGCACCTGCTGGTTCCAGGCCAGCGCGCCGCTGCCGCTGCGCGCCGACCGCGGGGTGGACGGGCGCCGCGTGCCGCCGCCGCACCTGGCCAGACCGCTGCCCGGCTACCCGGCCGCGCAGCACTTCTGGAACGCGCCGAAGCAGGTGGCCGACGCGATGTGCGTGCGCTGCCACGACAGCGGCCCGTTCATGTACAGCCCCTTCATCGCCCAGACCGGCGCGCTGCCGGGCGACCCGTTCGGGCCCTACAAGAACGACGTCGGCGAGGCCTTTCGCCGCTGGCCCCAGCCGTTCGGCGTCAGCACCCGCGGCAACACCTGCACCACCTGCCATCGCATCGGCAACATGAACAGCTGCCAGGTGGCCATGTACGAAGCGACCGGCGCCCTGCGCAGCCCCGGCCTCGACGAATGGGGCACGAAATTCCCGCAATCGCACTGGATGCCACCCGGCGCGCTGCACAGCCACGCGCAGTGGAACACCGCCTATGCCGACAGCGTGAAGCAGCTGGCGGCCTGCTGCCAGAACCCGCAGGCGCCCGGCTGCCTGGTCGAACGCTATGCGCCCCGGGAGCCTGGATCGCGCAGGTAACACCGCGCGGTGTGGATGTCGGCACAAACCCCAGCGGCTGGTTACGTAGTTCCCGCGATGGCTTTGCGGGGGCGCACGCCTAGCATTCGGGCTTCCGGGGCCATGCTGTGAAGGGATGGGGCCCCAAATCCGTGACAACAGGAGATCCGACATGAAACGCCTGATGCTGGCCGCAGTGGCCGCCCTTGCCGTGACGGGCGCCATGGCGCAGAACTATCCCGGTGACAAGCCGGTGACCATCGTCGTGCCGTTCACCGCCGGCGGCCCCACCGACAAGGTGGCCCGCGACCTGGCCGAAGCCCTGCGCAAGCCGCTGGGTGCCACCATCGTGATCGAGAACGTCGGCGGCGCCGGCGGCACGCTGGGCGCCACCAAGGTGGCCAAGGCCGCGCCGGACGGCTACACGCTGCTGCTGCATCACATCGGCATGGCGACCTCGCCGTCGCTGTATCGCACGCTGCAGTACAAGACGCTCGAAGACTTCGAGTACCTCGGCCTCATCAACGAAGTGCCGATGACGCTGATCGGCCGCCCCACGCTGCCGGCCAACAACTACGCCGAGCTGCTGAAGTGGATCGACGCCAACAAGGGCAAGATCAACCTGGCCAACGCCGGCCTGGGCGCTGCCTCGCACCTGTGCGGCCTGCTGTATCAGAGCACGCTGAAGGTCGACATGACCACCGTGCCGTACAAGGGCACCGCACCGGCGATGACCGACCTCATCGGCGGCCAGGTCGACATCATGTGCGACCAGACCACCAACACCACGTCGCAGATCGAAGCCGGCAAGGTGAAGGCCTTCGCGGTGACCACGCCCAAGCGGCTGACCACGCCTGCGCTGTCGAAGCTGCCCACGCTGGACGAGTCCGGGATGAAGGGCTTCAACGTCAGCATCTGGCACGGCCTGTATGCACCGAAGGGCACGCCCAAGGCCGTGCTCGACAAGGTGAACGCCGCGCTGAAGGTCGCGCTGAAAGATGCCGACTTCCTGAAGCGTGAAGAGGCGCTGGGCGCGGTGGTCGTGACCGATGCGCGTACCAATCCGGCCGACCACAAGAAGTGGGTCGATGCCGAGATCAACAAGTGGTCGCCGGTGATCAAGGCCGCCGGCCAGTACGCCGACTGATCGATCTGCGGCGACACGAGAAGCCACCCTGCCGGGTGGCTTTTTCTTTTGGAGCGCGAGATCAGACCTTGATCGGAATGGTGACCGGCCCGTCGTTGACCAGGTGCACCTGCATGTCGGCGCCGAACTCGCCGGTCTCGACCACCACATGCTGCTCGCGCGCCAGCGCCACCACCCGCTCGTACAGGCGGCGCCCTTCGGCCGGCGGCGCGGCATTGGTGAAGCTGGGCCGGTTGCCGCCGGAAGTGTCGGCCGCGAGCGTGAACTGCGAAACGATCAGCAGGCCGCCGGCGACGTCCTGCACGCTGAGGTTCATCTTGCCGGCTGCGTCGCTGAAGATGCGCAGCTTCAACAGCTTGGCGACCAGCCGGGCGGCACGGGCATCGTCGTCGCCCGCTTCGGCGCACACCAGCACGAGCAGCCCCCGGCCGATGCTGCCGTGCACGCGACCTGCGATTTCCACGCGCGCCTGCGCCACGCGCTGCACCAGGGCCAGCATCAGGGTGTCTCCAGGTGAGTCGGGCCGGGCTCTTCGGCGAGCGGCTCCATGTCCAGCGGCACGAGTTCGATGGTCACGCGCAGGCCGGGCATGGCGTCGATCAGCGCGCGGGCGAGTTCCTCGCGCTCCTTCATGGCCCGGCCCACGCTCCAGGCGGCCGGCACGTGCAGGTGCAGCTCGCAAAAGCGCTGCTGCGCGGCGCGGCGCGTCTTCACGTCGTCGACCCGCAAGCCAGCCGCGTCGGCGCGCTGCTGGCGATAGCGCTGCAAGGTCGCCTCGATGGTCTGCTGCTGCTCGGGCCCGAGGGCATGGTCCATCAACCCGTCGGCCGAGCGGCGCAGCAGCGACGCTCCCTCGCGGGTGATGTTGAGTGCCACGCCGATGGCCAGCAGCGGGTCCAGCCACAGCCAGCCGGTGAGAGGCACCAGCAGCACGCCGGCCACCACGCCGATCGAGGTGTACACGTCGGTCATCAGGTGGCGGGCGTCGGCCTCGAGCGCGATCGAGCGCAGCCGCACGGCCGCGCGTCGCATGAGCACGGCCAGCACGCCGTTGAGCACCGAGCTCGCCACCGACAGCGCCGTCCCCGCGCCGAGCTGCTCCAGCGGCTGCGGATCCATCAGCCGCGGCACGGCGGTCCAGATGATGGCGAGCGACGCGATGAAGATCAGCAGGCCTTCGAGCCCGCTCGAGAAGTACTCCGCCTTGGCATGGCCGAACGGATGGCTTTCGTCGGCCGGGCGAGCCGCCACGGTGACCATCCACAACGCGAACAGCGCCGCCGCCAGGTTGACGAACGACTCCATCGCGTCGGACAGCAGGCCGACCGAACCGGTGATCCACCAGGCGAGCGTCTTGAGGCCGATGGTCGCCAGCGCGACGGCGACCGAAAGCTTCAGGTAGCCGTGGGCCTGCATCCCGGGCGCGTTTCCTAGGCGAGCGTGACGCGCGCGAACTTGCGCTTGCCGACCTGGACCACCATCGTGCCCGCGCCGACCTTGAGCGCCTTGTCGCTCACGGTGGCGCCGTCGATCTTGACGCCGCCCTGGTCGACCATGCGCAAGCCTTCGCTGGTGGACGGCACGAGCCCGGCCTGCTTGAGCAGGGCGCCGATGCCCAGCGGCGCGCCGCTGAGCGACACCTCGGGGATGTCGTCCGGGATGCCGCCCTTGGCTCGGTTGTTGAAGTCGGCCTCGGCCGCGTCGGCCGCCTGCGCGGTGTGGAAGCGGGCGGTGATTTCCTTGGCCAGCAGCACCTTGGCGTCCTTCGGGTTGCGGCCGCCCTCCACCTCTGCCTTCAGCCTGGCGACCTCGGCGGGCGAGCGGAAGCTCAGCAGGTCGAAATAGCGCCACATCAGCGAGTCGCTGATCGACAGCAGCTTGGCGAACATGGTGTTCGGCTCTTCGGTGATGCCGATGTAGTTGCCCTTGGACTTGGACATCTTCTCGACGCCGTCGAGCCCTTCGAGCAGCGGCATGGTCAGGATGCACTGCGGCTCCTGGCCGTATTCGGCCTGCAGGTGCCGGCCCATCAGGAGGTTGAACTTCTGGTCGGTGCCGCCGAGCTCGAGGTCGCTGTTGAGGGCCACCGAGTCGTAGCCTTGCATCAGCGGATAGAGGAACTCGTGGACCGAGATCGGCACGCCGCCCTTGAAGCGGTCGTGGAAGTCGTTGCGCTCGAGCATGCGAGCCACCGTGTAGCGCGAGGCGAGCTGGATCATGCCGCGTGCGCCCAGTGCGTCGCTCCATTCGGAGTTGTAGCGAAGCTCGGTCTTCGCCGGGTCGAGCACCTTGTAGGCCTGGGCGCGGTAGGTCTCGGCATTCGCCTCGATCTGCTCGCGCGTCAGCGGCGGGCGGGTCGTGTTGCGGCCGGAAGGGTCGCCGATCATCGACGTGAAGTCGCCGATGAGGAATATCACCGTATGGCCCAGGTCCTGGAGCTGGCGCATCTTGTTGAGCACCACGGTGTGGCCGATGTGGATGTCGGGCGCGGTCGGGTCGAGGCCCAGCTTGATGCGCAATGGCACGCCGGTTGCATAAGAGCGCGCAAGCTTGTTCAGCCAGTCTTCCTGGGGTAACAGTTCGTCGCAGTTCCGCAGGCTGATCGCCAGCGCCTCCCTCACTTGGTCTGTGATCGGGTACTTGGAAGCAGATGCTGCCGATTCGGTACTGTTGGCCGCGGGAAGGGGCTGAGAAGAAGGCGTCATTGGGGCCTGGCACGGGTTATTACAGGCGAGGCATCGGCAGGCGGCTGGCTATACTCCGCGGCCAATGCGAAGAGGCTGGGATTCTAGTGGCCAACGGCCACGCAGACACCCGGCGGAGCATGCATAAACAGGGGCGCGCCCTGAGGGACCGCAGCAATCGCGGACGGCCAGCGCCCACAACACTTCTTGTGGGAATCGTTGGGTGAATCCTTTGAATTTCGTGGCGCGTAGCGTTTCGCGCGCCGAAGACCTGCTGAAACGCCATCCGCGCCGATTGACAGCCGCCGTCGTGACGGCGCTGCTCGGCACGGCGGTCACCGCCTTCGGCGTGGCGCCCATGGCGCCGGACGCCGCCGACCTTCCGCGGCGCCTGGTGACCGAAAGCGTCACTCCGGCTGACCTATCCGAGCAGCTCGAGGCGCTCGAGCTGCACGAGCTGGAGCTCTACCGCACCGACCTCACCCGCAGCAGCGACACGGCCGACAGCCTGTTGCGCCGTCTGGGCGTGGACGACCCGGAAGCGGCCGCCTTCCTGCGCACCGATGTCACCGCCCGCCGCCTGCTCGAAGGCCGCGCGGGCAAGATGGTGCAGGTGCAAACCGAGAACGGCCGGCTGGCCGAGCTGGTCGCCCGCTCTCCGGCGGCCGACGCCAGCCAGTTCAACACCCATTTCACGCGCCTCACCGTCGGCCGCGACGCCGCCGGCCTGCATGCCAAGGCCGAGCAGATGCCGCTGCAGGCCGAAGTTCGACTCGGCTCGGGCACCATCCTGAGCTCGCTGTTCGCAGCCGCCGACGAGTCGCGCATCCCCGACTCGGTGACGGTGCAGATGGCCGAGTTGTTCTCGGCCGACATCGACTTCCGCCGGGAGCTGCGCCGCGGCGACACCTTCAGCGTGCTCTACGAGGCGCTCACCGCCGACGGCGAGCCGATCACCTGGAACCAGGCGGCCGGCCGAGTGCTGGCAGCCCAGTTCGTGAACGGCGGCAAGAGCTTCGATGCGGTGTGGTTCCAGGAACCGGGCAGCAAGGGCGGCTATTTCGGCCTCGACGGCCGCAGCAAGCAGCGCTTCTTCCTCGCGTCGCCGATGGCCTTCTCCCGCGTGACCTCGGGCTTCGCGATGCGCCTGCATCCGATCCACAAGACCTGGCGGGCACACCTGGGCGTGGACTACGGCGCCCCAACCGGCACGCCGGTGCGGTCCGTGGGCGACGGCGTGGTCGACTTCGCCGGCGTGCAGAACGGCTACGGCAACGTGGTGGTGGTGCAGCACCCGGGCAACCGGCAGACGCTGTATGCCCACCTGTCGCGCATCAACGTCCGCAAGGGCCAGCGTGTGAGCCAGAGCGACACGGTGGGCCTGGTGGGCGCCACCGGCTGGGCCACCGGCCCGCACCTGCACTTCGAGTTCAAGGTGGGCGGCAAGCAGGTCGACCCGATGACCATCGCACGCAGCTCCGAAGCCGTGACCATTTCTGCCGGCGCCCGCGCGCGTTTCACCGAAACGGCCGCCGCGGCCCGTGCCCAGCTGACGGCCGCTCCCGCCGTCGCATCGGCCCGCATCGAGTGAGCCGGCCGCCCGTCAAGCTTCACCAAAGCCCGCCTCGGCGGGCTTTTTTGCGACCGGGACCGACTAGCATCGCGCGATGGATCAAGAGCTCTACATCGGCCTGATGTCCGGCACCTCGCTGGACGGCGCCGACGGCGTGCTGGCGGGCTTCGACCCGCACGGCGCCCTCACCGTGGTGGCCCATGCGTACCGCGCCTTCGACGGCGACTTCCGCCAGGAGCTGCTGGCGCTCAACACGCCCGGCGAGGCGGCGGCCAGCGGCGGCGAGCTGCACCGGGCGGCCCTCGCCGCCAACCGGCTGGCGAAGGTTTATGCCGACGTCGTGCGAGAGCTGCTGGCGCACAGCGGCGGCCGAAAGGTGGTCGCCATCGGCGCACACGGGCAGACGGTGCGTCACCGGCCGGGCGAGTTCGATGGCATCGGCTACACGCTGCAGCTCAATGCGCCGGCACTACTGGCCGAGCTGAGCGGCCTCGACGTGGTGGCCGACTTCCGCAGCCGCGATGTCGCCGCCGGCGGCCAGGGCGCACCGCTGGTGCCGGCGTTCCACCAGGCCCAGTTCGGGCGTGCAACCGAAACGGTGGCCGTACTCAACGTCGGCGGCATCAGCAACCTGACGGTGCTGCCGGCCGGCGGCGATGCCTGGGGTTTCGATTGCGGGCCGGGCAATGCGCTGATGGACCACTGGTGCGCGCAGCACCTGGGCCAGCCCTACGACGCCAACGGCACCTGGGCCGCATCAGGCCGCCCGGTGCAGGCGCTGCTGGACGCGGCCCTGCGCGACCCGTACTTAGCGCTGTTGCCGCCGAAGAGCACCGGACGAGACCGCTTCAACCCGCCGTGGCTGACAGCCCTGCTGCAATCGCAGCCGCCGGTAGCCCCGGCCGACGTGCAGGCCACCTTGTGCGAGCTGACCGCACGCTGCTGCGCCGATGACGTGCGCCGCCATGCCGCGGCGGCGCGGGAACTGGTCGTCTGCGGCGGCGGCGCCTTGAACGGCGAACTGATGCGCCGCCTGGGCCACCAGTTGCCCGGCGTGAGCGTCGTCCCGTCCGACGCCCGCGGGCTGCCGCCCTTGCAGGTGGAGGCAGCGGCCTTCGCCTGGCTGGCCCGCGCCCACGTTCGGCGCCTGGCGGGCAACCTGCCACGAGCAACGGGGGCCCGCGGACCGCGGGTCCTGGGCGCGCTCTACCCGGCCTGAAAACACAAAAGCCGCCCGAAGGCGGCTTTTCAGCGAGACGGCGGACCGTTCAGACCGAGAAGCTGGACCCGCAGCCGCAGGTCGTGGTGGCGTTCGGGTTCTTGATCACGAATTGCGCGCCTTCGAGGTCGTCCTTGTAGTCGATCTCGGCGCCGGCGAGGTACTGCAGGCTCATCGCGTCGATCAGCAGCGTCACGCCGTTCTTTTCCATCTGCGTGTCGTCGTCGTTGACGATTTCATCGAAGGTGAAGCCGTACTGAAAGCCCGAGCAGCCGCCGCCCTGGACGAACACGCGCAGCTTCAGGTCGGGGTTGCCTTCCTCGTCGACCAGCTCCTTCACCTTGCTCGCGGCGCTATCAGTGAAGACCAGCGGCGGCGGGGGGATGTCATTGGCAACGGGATGTTCTGCGACTGCGTTCATGGGGACTGCTCCTGGGGCGTCTCAACGAGGAAGATCAAGCGTTATTGGACGCCAGTTTGATAACTGCGGGTTGCTCTTCGGCCTTCAAGGGATGAAGCGGGTGCAATCCGCCTTCGATGGTGGCGCCCTGGTGCATTTCGAGCGCCTCGTACCGGACATCGCCCTGGATCCTCGCCTTGGGCTGCAGCTCCAGCAGCTCCGTGGCTTCGACCGGGCCCTGCACGGTGCCGTTGATGATGACATGGCCGGCCTTGACCTTGCCGCACACCCTGGCTTTTTCGCTGATGACGAGGATGCTGCGCTCGCCGCTGGCGGTCACGTCGCCTACCACTTCGCCGTCGATCCGCAGCCCCGCCGAGAAGAGCAGCTCGCCCTTGATGACGGTGCCCTCACCGACGAGCGTGTGAATCGGCGGTTGCTTCTTGATACCGAACATGATGAATCTCCAACGATTGGCGGCACGACTGCTCTGACGGCAATCTGCACCACGCGCAATAAATGTCACTCCGGGGTACTGCTACAGCCGCAGCACCTGCGTCGCCCGCACGCTGCCGCCGCCGTCCAGCACCTTCACCTGCACCTGCTTGACCACGGCGTCGGCGGGGTAGTCGACCACGCCTTCGACACGCTGGTACTGCCGGAACTTCAGCGATCGTGCGCCTCCCGGCATGGGGAAGGTCCACGACCGGCCCTCCAGCTGGCCACTGAGCACCAGCTCATAGCGGCCATTGAATTCCGGCACCGACTTGCCTTGCTGCATCACCAGCAGTTGGTAACGCATCTGGCCCGCCTGTGACGGCTGGGCTTGCAAGCCTCGTACCGTGACCTCTCCGGTCGCACCCGCCGGTAACAACCGTTCGAAGAATCCGAGGTCCGCCCGCAATGCCATGTTGTCGGCTTCGAGCGTGCGAACCTGAGCGGCGAGCCTCTCCTGCGCGACCCGCTCGGCCTTCAAGAGGCTGTCGGCGGTGTTGGCGATCGACTGCGCATGGTCGCGTTCGCTGCGCAGCTGCTCCACCTCCTGCGCGAGCCGCGTCACCTCCGCCCTCGAGCCCCGGTCCAGGCCGGCAATGTCCTTGCCGAATTCGAAGGCCCACAAGGCCAGCGCCGCCGAAAAACCCAGCATCAGTGCAAATGCAGCCCAGCGCAGCGGCCACGGCAGGTGGCTGCGCACGATCATGCGCGGGGCACTGATCGACAGGCGGCGGCGTATCAGCTTCCAGCGCATGCAGCAGCGGCGCCGCGGCTCACGGCAGCACCGGCACCTGGGTCAGCCCCAGGTGCTCGGGTAGCCCGCACATCAGGTTCATGCATTGCACCGCTTGGCCGGAGGCGCCCTTGGTTAGGTTGTCCTCGACCACCAGCACCATCACGGTGTCCGGCTGCGGCTTGTGCACCGCGATGCGGACGGTGTTGCTGGCCCGCACGCTGCGGGTTTCGGGCGCCGACCCGGCCGGCAGCACGTCGACGAACCGTTCGCCCTTGTAGAAGTCCTCGAACAGAGCCTGGAGGTCGGCCGACTGGCCATCGGCATTGAGGCGCCCCCACAGCGTGGAATGGATGCCGCGGATGATGGGCAGCAGGTGCGGCATGAAGATGCAGTTCACCTTGGCGTCGCCTGCGATCGCGCGCAACTGCTGGTTGATCTCGGGGCCGTGGCGATGGCCCTTGACGCCATAGGCCTTGAAGTTGTCGCTGGCCTCGGCCAGGAGCGTGTGGACCTCGGCCTTGCGTCCGGCACCGGACACGCCGGAGGCACAGTTGGCGATCAGGTGGCTCGCGTCCATCAGCCTGTGCTTGAGCAGCGGCGCGAAACCCAGTTGCACCGAGGTGGGGTAGCACCCGGGGTTGCCGATGATGCGCGCCTTGCGGACCGCTTCACGGTTCAGCTCAGGCAGGCCGTAGACGGCTTCGGCCAGCAGGTCGGGGCAGCTGTGCGGCATGCCGTACCAGCGCTCGAACTCGGCCACGTCCTTGAGGCGGAAGTCGGCGGCGAGATCGATGATCTTCACGCCGGCGGCCAGCAGCTCACGAGCCTGGGCCATGGCCACGCCGTGCGGCGTGGCGAAGAAGACGACGTCGCACTCGCTCAGCTTGGCGTCGTCCGGCGTCACGAAGGCGAGGTCAACGTGGCCACGCAGGCTCGGGTACATGTCGGCCACCGGGAGTCCGGCCTCCTTTCGGGAGGTGATGGCCTGCAGCTGCACTTCCGGATGCTGCGACAGCAGTCGCAGCAACTCGACACCGGTGTAGCCGGTACCACCGACGATGCCCACCTTGATCATGACGTGCCTCTGACCTTGTACGGAAAAAGAGAAAACTGATTGTAGGGAGCGCAAATGAAAAGGCCACCGTGAGGTGGCCTCTTGAGGGCTGCAGTCCGCTGCGTATGCAACGAAATGCAGCGGTGTCGGTACAGCTCGATCAGCGCTTGCTGAACTGCTTGCGACGGCGAGCGCCGTGCAGACCGACCTTCTTGCGCTCCACTTCGCGCGCGTCACGCGTCACGAAGCCGGCGCGGCTCAGTTCGGGCTTGAGCGCTGCGTCGTAGTCGATCAGCGCGCGGGTCACGCCATGGCGCACCGCACCGGCCTGGCCGGATTCGCCGCCGCCGTGCACGTTGACCTTGATGTCGAAGGCCTCGGCGTTGTTCGTGAGCAGCAGCGGCTGCTTGACGATCATGATCGAGGTCTGGCGGCCGAAGTATTGCTCCACCGGCTTGCCGTTGACCGTGATCTGGCCCGTGCCCTTCTTGATGAACACACGCGCCACCGACGACTTGCGGCGGCCGGTGCCGTAATTCCAATTGCCGATCATCGCGACTCCTTAGATTTCCAGCGCCTTCGGCTGCTGGGCGGTGTGGGGGTGCGAAGCGCCGGCATACACCTTCAGCTTCTTGATCATCGCGTAGCCCAGGGGACCCTTCGGGAGCATGCCCTTGACGGCCTTCTCCAGAGCGCGGCCGGGATGCTTGGCCTGCATGTCCTTGAACTTGGTGCCATAGATGCCGCCGGGGAAGCCCGAGTGGCGGTAGTACACCTTCTGCTCGGCCTTGTTGCCCGTCACGCGGATCTTGTCGGCGTTGACGATGACGATGAAATCGCCGGTATCGATGTGAGGCGTGTAGATGGCTTTGTGCTTGCCACGCAGACGGAGGGCCACTTCGCTGGCAACCCTGCCGAGAACCTTGTCGGTCGCGTCAATCACAAACCACTCGTGCTTCACATCAGCGGGTTTTGCGCTGAAGGTTTTCATGAAGTACTCGAATGGAGGTTTGGCTCTGGCCGGCGGTCGGTGCCTCTTCTTGCAAGCGAGGCCTCTTAGGCAGGCTCGAACCGCCCGAAGGCGGTCTTTCCCCGTGAGCCGAGTCGAGGAAAGCCGAGCATGATACCGAAAATCAATGACTTGGCCAACCGCCCCACCGGAAATCCACCTTGCGGCATGCCCCTCGGCCCCTATACTAAGTAGAAACCCTTACACCCACCCCCATGCAACCGCCCAAGGACCAGCACCAGAAGGCAGGCGCCACCCCTGGCGGCTCGCCGGCTGACAACCGGGACGTCCCATCGCGTCTGGCTGCGTTGTTCCAGTGGGTGCCGATCCGTTCGCTGGCGCCTCGCCACCGCCCGCGCATCGCCGACCATCTCCTGGCTCTCGAGCCGCATGACCGCTACCTGCGCTTCGGTTATCCCGCCAGCGACGAGCAGGTCCGCAAATATGCCGACACGCTGAACTTCGAACGCGACGAGGTGTTCGGCATCTTCAACCGCCGGCTCCAGCTCATCGCGATGGCCCACCTGGCCTATACGCAGGAGCCGCCACTGCCCAACCACCCGGCCATGGCGGAGTTCGGCGTCTCGGTGGCGAGTTCGGCGCGAGGCAAGGGGTACGGGGCCCGGCTGTTCGACCATGCCGTGATGCATGCGCGCAACCGCGACATCGACACGCTGTTCATCCATGCGCTGAGCGAAAACACCGCCATGCTCAAGATCGCCCGCAAGGCCGGGGCGAAGGTCGAGCGCGACGGCACCGAGTCACAGGCCTTCCTGAAGCTGCCCGAAGACACCCTGGCCACCCAGATGAGCGAGGTGATCGAAGAGCACGCAGCGGAGATGAACTACCGGCTCAAGGTCCATGCCCGCCGTTTCGACGCCTTGCTCGATGCGGTGGCTGAAGTGAAGGCCGCCATCGGCGCCAAATCTCGCGCCGGCCTGGAGTGAGCGCACGCCGCCCTGCGATCCGCCCAGACCTGCCACCCACCTCGGGGATACCTGCCCCAAGGGGCGGTCTATAGGATCGTTTCAGCTTCGACTCTGACCTGAGGGGTGCCGCCGGCGCCCTGTTGGCCGCCCCTCGCAATTGGTATGACACAGGGCAACGCGTGGATTCTTGGCGCCGTGCTGGCGTCTTGCCTGCTGCTGGCACTGGCCGCCTGGTGGCGCAAGCGCTCGCGCAGCCCGGCGCCGCTGCCCGCCGAATGGTCCCTCACCGCCCGGCCCCTGTTCACTGCCGACGAGCGCGCGGTCTACCGCCAGCTGCGTGAGGCGCTGCCGCACCACATCATCCTGGCCAAGCTGCCGCTGGTGCGTTTCTGCCAGCCGCTCGATGCCCAGAAGGTGCGCTACTGGTACGACCTGCTGGGCTCCATCCATGTGAGCTTCGTCGTGTGCAGCGCCAACGGCCGCGTGCTGGCGGCGGTGGACCTCGAAACCGAGCGCCCCAGCTCCCGCCGCGCCGCGCTGATCAAGCAGAACGTGCTGAATGCCTGCCGCGTGCGGCACTTGAAGTGCCACGCCAACCAGCTGCCGTCGATGGCGGAGCTGCAGCTGCTGGTGCCGCACCAAGGCGCAGCGGCCCGGCCCGCGCCGCCGGCGGCCGGCTACACCATCAGCGAGGCTCGCACCACGCTCGCCCACACGGTGCGCGCCCGCCGCGCGGAGCGCTCTGCGCTTTGGCAGGACTCTTCGTTCGCGCAGGACTCGTTCTTCATGCCGGACAGCCGCATCGACACCAACTTCATGCAGAGCGACTTCCACAGCGTGCCACCGGCGCTGGCCCCGGAAGCCGAGCGCCGGCCCGCGCCAGCAAGAGCCTCCGCGGCGGCGGCCCAGCCGCATGAGCGCGACCTGCAGATCGGCGGCGTGGTGATCGACTCGCTGGCCGCGGCCCACGGCGGCAGCCCCTGATACCGGCCCGGGCGCCTGCCCGCACCACGTACGATGCGTGGATGCAAAACGACACTGCCCCAGGCGCTCTGCCCTTTGCCCAGCTGACACCCGATGCGGTGCTCGACGCGCTCGACAGCGTCGGGCTGCGTGGCGATGGCCGCCTGCTGCAGCTCAATTCCTATGAGAACCGGGTGGTGCAGGTGCACCTCGAGGACGGCCGCATCATCGTGGCCAAGTTCTACCGACCGCAGCGCTGGAGCGATGCGCAGATCCTCGAGGAACATGCCTTCGCGCTCGAACTGGCCGCGGCGGAAGTCCCCGTGGTGGCACCGCTCGTCCTCGAGCGCACCGACACGAGCGGCCCTCTGCTTCTGGGCGACCCGCCCACGCTGGCCCGCCAGGGCGAGATGCGCTGGGCGGCCAGCCCGCGCTGCGGCGGCCGAGCCCCGGAACTGGACGACGACGAGGTGCTCACCTGGGTCGGACGCTTCATCGGCCGGCTGCATGCCGTGGCGCGGCAGCGCTCCTTCGAACATCGCCCGCGCTGGGACGGGGTCGCCCCCGCGCGAGCCGCGTTCGACTGGCTGCTGGCCAGCGAAATGATCCCGCCCGACGCGCTGCCCGCATGGCAGCGCACCGCCGAGCAGGCCATGGCTGCCATCGCCCGGCACTTCGACGCGGTGCCCGGCCTGCGCCAGCAGCGCCTGCATGGCGACGTGCACGTGGGCAACCTGCTGTGGACGCCCGATGCCGGCCCGCACTTCGTCGATCTCGACGATGCCTGCACCGGCCCCGCCGTGCAGGACCTGTGGATGCTGCTGCCCGGCGAGCGCTCGGTGAGCGGCCGTGCGCTGGCCTGCCTCCTCGAGGGCTACACCACCTTCTGCGACTTCGACGAACGCGAGCTGTCGCTGATCGAGCCGCTGCGCACGGTGCGGCTCATCCACTACAGCGGCTGGCTGGCGCGGCGCTGGAGCGACCCGGCGTTCCCCGCCGCCTTTCCCTGGTTCGGCAGCTCGGCCTACTGGGCCGAGCAGACCACCCGGCTGCGCCAGCAGCTCGAGGCAATGGAAGACCAGCCGACCGGCTAGCCCGCCAGCAGGGTGTTGACGCGCCGTACGTAGGCCGCCGGGTCTTCCAGGTGCCCGCCCTCGGCCAGCAGCGCCTGGTCGAACAGGATGTTCGCCAGATCTTCGAAGCGCTCGCTGCCGTCCAGCTTCTTCACCAGCGCATGCTCGGGGTTCACCTCGAGGATGGGCTTCGCGTTCGGGGCCTCCTGGCCGGCCTGCTTGAGCAGGCGGGCCAGATGGCCGCTCATGTCGCCCTCTTCCACCACCAGGCAGGCCGGCGAATCGACCAGCCGCGTGGTCACGCGCACGTCCTTGGCCTTGCCGGCCAGCGCCGTCTTCAGGCGCTCGAGCACCGGCTTGAAGCTTTCGGCTGCCGCCTCGGCCTGCTTCTTCTCTTCTTCGTCCTGCAGCTTGCCGAGGTCCACCGCGCCCTTGGCCACGCTCTGCAGCGGCTTGCCCTCGAACTCGTACAAGTGCGAGAGGAGCCACTCGTCCACCCGGTCGGTCAGCAGCAGCACCTCGATGCCCTTCTTGCGGAAGATCTCGAGCTGCGGGCTGCTCTTGGCGGCGGCCAGCGTGTCGGCGGTGATCACGTAGACGGCCTCCTGGCCTTCCTTCATGCGGCTCGCATAGTCGGCCAGCGACACGCCCTCGTCGGCATGCGTGGACGAAAACCGCAGCAGCTTGGCCAGCCGTTCCCGGTTGGCGAAGTCCTCGCCCATGCCTTCCTTCAGCACCGCGCCGAACTCGCGCCAGAACTCTGAGTACTTGTCCTTCTGGTTCTCCGCGATGTCTTCCAGCATCGACAGCACCCGCTTGGTCGAACCTTCGCGGATGGCCTTCACGTCACGGCTTTCCTGCAGCAGCTCTCGGCTCACGTTGAGCGGCAGGTCGGCGCTGTCGATCACGCCCTTGATGAAGCGCAGATAGGTCGGCATCAGCGCCTCGGCGTCGTCCATGATGAACACGCGCTTGACGTACAGCTTCACGCCGCCGCGCTTGTCGCGGTTCCACAGGTCATAGGGCGCCTTGGCCGGGATGTAGAGCAGCTGGGTGTATTCGCTGCGGCCTTCGACCCGGTTGTGGGTGTAGGCCAGGGGCGGCGTGCTGTCGTAGGACAGCTGCTGGTAGAAGGCCTGGTACTCGGCGTCGGTGATGTCGGCCTTGCTGCGCGTCCACAGGGCGGCCGCCTTGTTGATGGTCTCCCACTCGTCCTTCGTCACCTGCTCCTGCTTTTCCTGGTCCCACTCCTCCTTGCGCATCAGGATCGGCAGCGAAATGTGGTCGGAATACTTGCCAACGATGGACTTGATCTTCCAGCCGCTCAGGAATTCCTCGGCGTCGTCGCGCAGGTGCAGGGTCACGTCGGTGCCCCGCTTGTCACGGTGGATGGTCTCGACCTCGAAATCGCCGGTGCCCTCGCTCACCCAGCGCACGCCCTCTTCCGGCGTCAGGCCGGCCCGGCGCGATTCGACGGTGATGCGGTCGGCCACGATGTAGCCGCTGTAGAAGCCCACGCCGAACTGGCCGATCAGCTGGGCGTCCCTGGCCTGCTCGCCGGAAAGCTTGCCCATGAACTCGCGCGTGCCGCTCTTGGCGATGGTGCCCAGGTGCTCGATCGCCTCCTGGGCCGACATGCCGATGCCGTTGTCGCTGATCGTGATGGTCTTGGCGGCCTTGTCGAACGAGATGCGCACCTCGAGGTTGGGCGCATCCTCGAACAGCGCGTTGTCGTTCAGCGCTTCGAAACGCAGCTTGTCGCAGGCGTCCGACGCGTTGGAGATCAGCTCGCGCAGGAAGATCTCCTTGTTCGAATACAGCGAGTGGGTCACGAGGTGCAGCAGCTGCTTGACCTCGGCCTGGAACGAAAGCTTCTGTTTTTCCATGGTCGTCTAAGGGTTGAGATGGCCTCCAGCGGCCCGGCGCGCGGGAGATTGGGGGCGATTCTGACCCTTTCAAGGCAGTGCACCTCAATTCACCACATAGACGACGGCCGAGCGGGCCGGCAGCGTGAAGCGGCCGGTGGCCGGCTCGTAGGCCGCGCTCGTCTTCACGCGTGTGTCGGCCGCCGATGCCGAGTCCTGCACCGGGTGCAGCACATAGGCCTTGCCCTTTTCCGCGTCGATGGTCACCTGCTGCGCGGTCTTGTCGACGTTGACGAAATACATCAGCTCCTTGAAGCCGGCCCCGGCGTAGCCGTTGCCGTCGAGGTGGCCCACGATCACCACCGGGTTCTGCGTCGAGCCGGTGTTGTGGAACCGGAGCCGGGCCTTGATGTCGTCGGCCGTGCGCAGGCGCAGCAGTGTCGTGCTCGAACGGATCTTCAGCAGGTCGCGGAACATGTCGCGGGCCAGGGCGATGTCGGCGGCCGCCGGCTTGATGCCGCCGTTGGCCAGCAGCGGCTTGATCACCGGGTAGTTGTCGCCGTTGTCCCCGGCCGGCGGCGCGCCGGTGCCGAAGTAGTTGTCGCCGTAGGTCCAGTCGATACGGTTGAACCAGTCGCCCGAGTTGTAGCTGTTGCGGTCCAGGCTCTTCGAGCGCAGCGTGTCGATGCCGGCGTGGAAGTAGCTCACGCCCTGGCTGAACACGTTGAGCGCGGCCCCCAGCATCTGCACCCGCGCACGGTCGGCGGTGCTGGTGGTCATGGGCAGCTTGTAGACGTTGATGTCGAACAGCGTCTGGTTGTCGTGGTTCTCCACGTAGTTGACCACCTCGCCCGGCTGCGTCACGTAGCCGGCCGGCTGGCCGCCGTAGTCGAGCTGCTGCAGCTGCCGGGTCGCATCCCAGTGGGTGACGAGCGGGTAGTCGCGAATGGACCCGGCCAGCCCCACCTTCACCATGTCGGCCGCCCACATCAGGTCGGTGCGGCTGCGGTTCGCGCCGCTGCCGTTGTCGTCGTAGAACAGGCCGTTGATGAAGCCCTGGTTGCTCACCAGACTGGTGCCGCCGTCGAACGGGCCGCCGCCGCGGATGTGGTCGCGCGCCCGGTCGCTGAAGGTGCCGATGCCCGAGCCGTTGAGCGACAGCTGCGAGGCCTGCACGAAGCGCGCGCCGTCGGCCACCTCGCCGAAGTTCCAGCCCTCGCCGATGAGCTGCACCTCGCGTCCGGCCGCGGCGGTGAGCTTCGCCTTCATGTCTTCCATCACCGCCCGCGGCTGGTGCGCCATGAGGTCGAACCGGAAGCTGTCGACCTTGTACTGCGTGGCCCAGGTGAGCGCCGAGTCGATCATGAGCTTGCCCATCATCGCGTTCTCGGTGGCGGTGTTGTCGCAGCAGGTCGACTTCTCCACCGCGCCCATCGCGTTCAGGCGGTGGTAGTAGCCCGGCACGATGCGATCGAGCACCGACTTCTCGGTCTGGCCGGAGGCGCTGGTGTGGTTGTAGACCACGTCCATGCCCACCCGCAGGCCGGCGGCGTGCAGCGCCATCACCATCTGGCGGAACTCGACGATGCGCTTCGCGCCGTCGGCCGCATCGGTGGCATAGCTGCCTTCGGGCGCGGTGTAGTGGTAGGGGTCGTAGCCCCAGTTGAAGCAGTCCGCATCGCGCACCGCGCCGATGGCCGCCTGCTGCGTCTCGTCGGCCGGGCCGCCGGTCACGCTGGGCGTCACGCAGCCCGACTCCGGCACGGTGGCGATGTCGAACACCGGCAGCAGGTGCACATCGGTCAGGCCGGACTGGGCCAGCGCCTTCAGGTGCTTCATGCCGTTGGACGAGCCCTCGGTGAAGGCCAGGTACTTGCCGCGATGGGCCGCCGGCACCGACGCGTCGTTGATCGAGAAGTCGCGCACGTGCAGCTCGTAGATGGTCATGTCGACCTGCGACGCCACCGTGGCAGGCACCGGCGTGTTGTCCCAGCCCGCGGGCTTCAGGTTCGCCGCCGACAGGTCGGCGATGAAGCTGCGCCGGGAGTCGGTGGTGAGGCTCACCGAGTACGGGTCGGTCACGAAGTTGCGCACGAGGCCGACACCCCGCACGAACACCTCGACGGCGAAGCGGTAGTACTTGCCCGACAGGTCGCCGCTGCGCGCGGCGCTCCACACGCCGGTGGCCGCATCGAAGGCCATCTCGTCGTAGGTCACCGCAGGGCCGGTGCCCGAGTCATAGGTGTAGACGGTGACCTTCTGGGCGGTGGGGGC
The DNA here is from genome assembly GCF_006386545.1 of Methylibium rhizosphaerae. Classification (GTDB taxonomy): domain Bacteria; phylum Pseudomonadota; class Gammaproteobacteria; order Burkholderiales; family Burkholderiaceae_C; genus Pseudorivibacter; species Pseudorivibacter rhizosphaerae. The sequence goes on from NZ_SWAR01000004.1 coordinate 101,927, forward strand.
CCACAGCTTGAAGCGCGTGGAGCCGCCGGCGATCGACACGCCGAGGTCGTTCACCGCGGTGGCTGCGGCATACAGGTCGTCCAGGGCACCCGCCACCTGGGCGGTGGTGGCGTTGCGCACCTTGCCGGCGGCGTCTTCCTGCACCAGCAGCAGCTGCGACTTGTGCAGGCTGCCCAGTTGCGCCACGTCGGCGTCCTTCACCGTCAGCACGACGCCCGCCTCCACATACCTGAAGCGCTCGGCCGCCGCACCAGGCACGCTGCCGCTGAAGACGTCCAGCGTGACCGAGCCGTCTGCGCCGCTCACGGCCGCATCCTTGGCGGCGGCGATCTGGCCCCGGGCCGAGTGATAGAGCTTGAAGACGCCCGAGCCGTCCACACGCGGCCACTTGATGAGCCGCTTGTCGAGCCAGTAGGCCTTCGCATCGGTCGTCGACACCGCACGCGTGTCGGGCGCCGAGGTGTAGACCGTCGCATCGCCCTGCACCAGCCACACGTCGCCCACCTGGCCGGCCACCGCACTCAGCGCGGCATAGTCGACCTTGATGTTGTCGTCGCGGCCGTCCTTGTCGTTCTCGTTCGGCGCCATGCCGTGGATGATGAATTCGAGCGCCTTGCGGTTGGCCGGATCGTCCTTCGGGTTGAGCACCGGGATCTCGAACACCACCTCGCCGGCGCCCGTGCTCGGGTTGTTGAAGTCAGTGAAGGCCACCGGCGCATTCCACACGCCGATGGTCACGCCGGCCTTGAGGCCGGCGACGTCGATGCCGCTGCCGTCCCAGATGTGCACGCCCCAGTTCGCATAGGCCGCGTCGTAGCGCTTGTAGTGCACCCGCACCGCCCGGATGTCCGGCGCACCGGCCGAGATGGGATTCGTGAGGTAGGTGGTCGCATCGCCCTCGATGCGCCAGATCTCGTTCCTGCCGGCCACCAGCACATGGCGCTGGTCGGCGCCGCCGTGGTCCTTGGTGTCGCCGTTGTGGAAGAGGTAGCCCACCTCGCCCGTGGCGGCCTGCAGCGGCACCTCGTAGATGGCGCCGAAGGCATCGCTGCCGCTCGGGTTCCAGCCGACGTTCCAGCCGGGGTCCTTGCCGGCGCCCCAGCTGTGCACCTGCCAGCCGGCGGTGTTGCCATCGAGCCGGCGGTAGTGGATGGTCAGCGAGGTCGCGCCACCGCCGCCGCCCGGCGACGAGGCGGCCGGCACGGCCGCCAGCACGGTGGCGAATTCGGTGCTGTTGCCCACGTCCAGCGGGTTCGGGGCCGGAGCCGAACTACCGTCGCCGCCACCGCAAGCGGACACCAGCGCCACACCTGCCAGAGCGCATGCCGAAGCAAACGCCCTGGCCCATGAAACGACGATCGAACTGTTCACCTTGACTCCTCTTTGGCCAGCTTTCGCCGCATCGTATGGAGTCAAACTACACACACATCACAGGGCGTTCCCTAGGTTGAGGCATGTTCTTGCTGTAGTTTCAGCGGCCTCACGGCGAACTACGGTAATGAAACTACTTTGCCGCCGCCGCTGCTACATCCGCGGAGCGCCGGCACCTTCCTGCAGTCCTACAAGCGCCCGACGCCGATGCCGACGAGCCACCTCCGGGGAGGCCCCTATCCTGCGTTGACCTTCGGTCACGCGCCGGCACAAACAGTCACAAGCCGCCGCCCTCGTCGCCACGCTCCATCCCATCTAGAGTTGGCGACCTCTCCCACCCAACCAGAAGCCCGGCACACGGGCCCGCCGATGCATGAGCGTTTCATTCCATAGCCAGACCCTGCTGTCCTACGTCGCCTCGGCGGCATCGTCCGCCCCGCTGTACACGCTCGAAGGTCTGCGCAGTGCCGATCCGGTGCTGGGGCTGGCGCTGCTGATGATCGTGGCGCTGGTGGCGGGTGAGCTGGTGCACCGGCTCACCCGGCTGCCGCGCGCCGTGGGCCAGATGCTGGTGGGCGCCCTGGCCAGCCCGCTGGCCATGCGCCTCCTCGACCGCACCGACCTCGACCCATGGAAGCCGCTGATCGACCTGGCCGTGGGCATGCTGGTGTTCGAGCTGGGCAGCCGCATCCGCCCGCGCTGGCTGATCGACAACCCGTGGCTCACCCTCAGCTGCATCTGCGAGGCGGCGTTCGCCGGCCTCGCGGTGACCTGGGCCCTGATGCTGCTGGGCGCCCCCGCCTATTCGGCGGTGCTGGCAGGGGCCGTGGCCATGTCCACCTCGCCGGTCATCACGATGACGGTGATCCACGAGGCACAGCCGCGCGGCCAGGTCACCGAGCGGGTGCTGATGATGGCCGCGCTCAACAGCGTGCTGGCGGTGCTGGCACTGAAGGCCTGGCGCGTCGTCGTGTCGGCCGATGCGGCCGCCCCCGGGGTGGACTGGCAGCCCGCTTTGGTGAATGCCGTCTACGTGCTGGCCGGCTCCTTCCTGCTCGGGGCGGCGGCCGGCATCGCGCTCACCTACCTCGCGCGCTGGGTGCCGCGCAGCACCACCAGCCTTGCCGTGCTGCAGATCGCGCTGGTGGTGCTGGCCGCCATGCTGGCCGCGCAATGGATGCTGTCGCCGCTGCTGGCCCTGCTGCTGGCCGGCGTGGTGGCACGCGCGCGCATGAGCCACCACCTCACCGTCGAGCCCCAGCTCGGCAGCGCCGGCGCGGCCCTCACGGTGCTGCTGTTCCTGTCGATCGGCGTGCTGTCCACGCTCGACGACCTGGTGCGGCTGTGGCCGTGGGTGCTCGCCATCCTGCTGGCACGCCTGCTCGGCAAGGCGGCGGCCGTCTTCGCACTGGCGCGCCCCAGCGGCCTGGGCTGGCACCAGGCGGCCGCGCTGACGCTGGCGCTGCAACCCATGACCAACGTGGCGGTGCTGCTGGCCGCCACCACCTTCGGCTGGCCGGGCGAAACGCCGGCGCCTGACGCCGCGATGCTGCAGTCGCTGCTGATCGCCACCACGCTGATGCAGCTGAGCGGCCCCTGGTGGACGCAGCTCGGCCTGAGCACCATCGCCCGGGAAACCAAGGGCTGAGCCCGCCGCCCGCCGGCCACTTCAGGAGCACACATGCCGCTGCAAGACTTCGCCACCTCAGAAGCGCTGACCATGGGCGTCGAGCTCGAGCTGCAGCTCGTCAGCACCCATGATTTCGACCTCGTGCCGCAGGCCGAGGACCTGCTGCGCGAAACCGCCAGGCACACCGGCGCCTGGGACATCAAGCCCGAGATCACGCGCAGCATGATCGAGATCGGCACCTCCATCCAGCGCGAACATGCGCCGCTGGTGGCCGAGCTGCGCGACATGCGCGACCAGCTCGCCCGCGCGGCCCGCAAGCTCAACATCGCCATCGCCGGCGGCGGCACGCACGCCTTCCAGCACTGGAGCGAGCAGCAGATCTTCCCGACCGAGCGCTTCCGCTACATCAGCGAGCTGTACGGATACCTGGCCAAGCAGTTCACCGTGTTCGGCCAGCACGTGCACATCGGCTGCCCCAACGGCGACGACGCGCTGTGGCTGCTGCATGCGCTGTCGCGCTACGTGCCGCACTTCATCGCGCTGTCGGCCTCCTCGCCCTTCGTGCAGGGGCAGGACACCGGCTTCGACTCGGCGCGGCTGAATTCGGTGTTCGCTTTCCCGCTGTCGGGCCGCGCGCCGTTCACCCGCAGCTGGGACGAGTTCAACGTCTTCTTCGACAAGATGACGGCCACCGGCGTCGTGCAGTCGATGAAGGACTTCTACTGGGACATCCGGCCAAAGCCGGAGTACGGAACCATCGAGCTGCGGGTGTGCGACACGCCGCTCACGGTGGAAAAGGCCGCGGCTCTGGCCTGCTACCTGCAGACCATCTGCCGCCACCTGCGCGAGGAGCAGCCCTTCGAGCCCACCGAGGACGACTACCTCGTCTACACCTTCAACCGGTTCCAGGCCTGCCGCTTCGGGCTCGACGGCGAGATCGTCGACCCCAAGACCAAGACGCGCCAGAAGCTGCGTGACGACATCCTGCGCACGCTCGCGCGCATCGACGGCCATGCGCTCGACCTCCGGGCCCTGGATGCGATGAACCTGATCCGCGACTCGCTGTTCGCCAGCAACGACGCCGGCTGGCTGCGCCAGCAGCGGCGCGAGCATCGCGCGCTGTCGGCCACCGTTGAGCAGGCGGCGATGCGGTGGATGGGCTGACCGAGGAGCCGGACTACATACCCATCTCAGGACTTTCCCTCGGTTCCCGATAGTAACCATCGCTCTTGCACGCCAAGCTGTTGCGCAAAGCAAAGTAGGCAAACTACATTTCCGCCGGTCATCCAGACCCACAGGAAATGTGCATGCCCACCCGTAAGCTCCTGCCCTTGCTGGCCCTGGCCGTCGCGTCCTGCGGAGGCGGCGGCTCCAGCGCCGGCGGCGGCACCGACCTGCCCTCCGTGGACACCAGCACCGTGAGCGCCAGCGACCCGGGCAGCACCCTGCCGGCCGAGTGGCACACCGGCGTGTTCATGGAGATCTATGTCCGCGGCTACAAGGACAGCAACGGCGACGGCATCGGCGACCTCAAGGGCGTGACGCAGAGCCTCGACTACCTGAAGGCGCTGGGCATCAGCGGCATCTGGCTCATGCCCATCACGAAGAGCCAGGACCGCGACCACGGCTACGCGGTCACCGACTACCGCGACATCGAGCCGCAGTACGGCACGCTCGCCGACTTCGACGAACTGCTGCGCGAGGCGCATGCCCGCGGCATCGGCGTGATCCTCGATTACGTCATCAACCACAGCGCCGCCCAGCATCCCGCCTTCGTCAATTCGAAAGCCGCCGCAGACAACGCCTTCCGCCCCTGGTTCGTCTGGCAGGCCACCAAGCCCGGCGGCTGGAACATCTACGGCAAGGACCCGTGGTACGCCACCGGCAACGGCGCCTACTTCGCCGCCTTCTGGGACCAGATGCCCGACTTCAACCTGCGCAACCCGGCGGTGCTGTCCTGGCATCACGACTCGATGCGCTTCTGGCTCAACCGTGGCGTGGACGGCTTCCGCTTCGACGCGGTGGGCCACCTGGTCGAGAACGGCCCGCAGGCCTGGGACTCGCAGCCCGAGAACCACACCATCATGAGCGGCGTGCGGCGCCTGCTCGACGGCTATGCGCAGCGCTACATGGTCTGCGAGGCGCCGAATGCGTCGCTCGGCTTCGCCGACCCGGCTGCAGGCTGCGGCAGCGCCTTCGCCTTCGGGCACAACCACGACATCGTCAACGCGGCCAAGGGTGCACCGAGCGCGGTGAAGCTGGTGGCCGACTACTTCAAGACCGCGCCCGGCTCGATCGCCACCATGGTGTCGAACCACGACAGCTTTGCAGGCGAGCGGCTTCACGACCAGCTGGGCGGCAACGCGGCGCAATACCGGCTGGCCGCGGCCACCTACCTGCTGCAGCCCGGCACGCCGTTCATCTACTACGGCGAGGAAATCGGCATGGCGGGCGGCGCCGGCCTTTCCGGCGACCACAAGCTGCGCACGCCGATGAGCTGGACCGCCCAGGCGAGCGGCTTCACCTCGGGCACACCGTTTCGCGCGCCCTCGGCCAACATGGCCACCCACAACGTGGCCGCCCAGCAGGCCGACGCGAACTCGCTGCTCAACTTCTACAGAAGCCTGATCGCCCTGCGCAATGCCACGCCGTCGCTGGCCCGCGGCCGCTACGAATTCGCGGCCGCAGCCGGCAGCGTGATGAGCTTCCAGCGCAGCCTGGGCAACGAACGCACGGTGGTCGCCTTCAACTACGGCGCGCAGTCCGCGACCGCCGCGCTCGCCAGCCTGCCGGCCCATGCGACGCTCACGCAGCTGTGGCCCGCCTCGGGCGCCGGCACCATGGTGTCGGCCGACGCCGGCGGCAACGCCGCCGTGAACCTCGGCGCACAAGCGGTGGCCGTGTTCCGGGTGCAGTGATGTCTGGGAAGGAAGAAGGTGTGAGCCACCACCGGATTGGCGGCGCTTGTCGGTAGCGCCTGCGTCCGGCGGTGTCCACGAAACCGGGGAGCTGGAACGGCAGCACCGTTGCTGGTGAAGGTGCTGCCGCCGTCGAATTGGCGCCCCTGTTGTGACAGCTCTTGCGAGATGCCGAAGGGCCCGGGGCGCGACCCATCACGTTCGCCACCGTCTCGTCCGCCCGGTCTTGCGAACCCTGCACGAGTGGTGACGACGGACTCCATTCTGGCGGCCTGACGCCGCCCGTGAATCACCAAAACGAGGGAGCTTTCCCCCTCATTTCCGGGTGTTGAAGCCGCGGCTCAATGCAGCGGCGCCAGCTCGACGGCCACCCCGCTCAGCACCGCGTTCCCCGAGAGCGGATCGCGCGCGTTCTCGCTCAGCAGGGCATTGAGGTTGACGCCCGGCCGCTCGGACGCGACATGCATCACCGTGCCGGGCACGTCGTGTCCCCAGCCGTGCGGCAGGCTCACCACGCCGGGCATCATCGCGTCGCTCAGCTAGACGATCGCGTCCACCGACTGGCCGTTGACGCCGGTGATGCGGGCCGGCGCGCCGTCCTGCAGGCCCCGCCTCTGCGCATCGGCCGGGTGCACGAGGGCCGTGCAGCGGAACGGCCCCTTCGCCAGCGTGGGCAGGTTGTGCAGCCAGCTGTTGTTGCAGCGCACCTGGCGGCGGCCGATGACCACCAGCTCGGGCGCCGGCTGCGCCAGCTCGGCCTCGACACGCGGCAGGTCCGCCATCACCAGCGCGGGCGCCAGCTCGACCTTGCCCGAGGGCGTGCGCAGCACTTCGGGAATGCGCGGCTGCATCGCACCCAGGTCGATGCCGCCGGGCGCCGCCTTCACCTTCGCCAGCGTGAGCCCGTCGGGTCTGGCGCCGAACTGGTCGCCATAGGGCCCGGCACGCAGCGCGGCCTCGAGCAGGCGCTCGGGGCCCTTGTAGCGCGACACCGCCGCCATCACCGCGTCGGCATGCGCGCCGGCAGTCCTGGCCAGCTCGGCCTTCAGCAGCTCGTCGTCGAGCCAGGGCACGTCGACCTGCGCCCCGCGGCCCTGCAGGATGCCGGTGAGCCTGAGCAGGATCTCCCATTCGGCCGGCCGCCCGGGCGGCGCTTCGAAGACCGGCGCGCTGTAGCGCGCATGGTTGCGGTGCGAAAGCTGCGGGAAGGCCGCGTCGTAGTGGGACTCCTCGAACGGCGACAGGCCGGGCAGGATCACGTCGGCATGGCGCGTGGTTTCGTTGAGGTAGATGTCCACGCACACCATGAAGTCCAGCTGCTCCAGCGCCGCCGCCAGCCGCCGGCCGTTGGGTGCCGACAGCACCGGATTGGCCGCCACCGTGAGCAGCGCGCGCATGCGGCCTTCACCGGGCGTTTCGATCTCTTCGGCCATGCACCCCGCCGGCAGTTCGCCGAAGACCTCGGGCGCACCGCTCACGCGGCTCCTGTGCCGCCCCACCACGATGCCGCGCCCGCTGCCGGGCCGTCCGACCGAGTTCTGCTGGAAGGCCGCGGCCTTGGGGAACATCGCACCGCCGGGCGCGTCGAGGTGGCCGGTCAGCACGTTGAGCACGTCGATCAGCCAGCTCGCCAGCGTGCCGAAGCTCTGGGTGCAGGTGCCGATGCGGCCGTACACCGCTGCCCGCTCCGCCCGCGCCAGGTCGCGCGCGAGCTGGCGGATGGTGGCGGCCTCGATGCCGCAGCGCGGCGCCATGCGTTCGGGCGCATGGCCGGTGGTCGCCTCGGCCACGGCCTCGAGCCCGGCCACGTGCGGCGCGAGGTGCTTGAGGTTCACCAGCCCTTCGTCGAACAGCGTGTGCACCATGCCCAGCAGCAGGTACACGTCACCGCCGGGCCGGATGAACAGGTGCCGGCTGGCCAGCTCTGCCGTCTCGGTGCGTCGCGGGTCCACCACCACCAGCTGGCCGCCGCGTGCACGCAGCGCCTTGGCCTTGCCGCGGAAGTCGGGCACCGTCCACATGCTGCCGTTGCTCACCGCCGGGTTCGCGCCCAGCATCAGCAGGAAGTCGCAGCGCTCGATGTCGGGCACCGCCACGCTCAGCCAGTGGCCGAACATCAGCCCGGAGGACAGCTGCTTGGGCATCTGGTCGAGCGTGGAGGCCGAGAAGTAGTTGCGGGTGCCCGCCGCGCGGATGAGCCGAGGCAGGTAGACCGAGATGCCCATCTTGTGCACGCTCGGGTTGCCGAGCACGAGGCCCAGCGCGTCGCGGCCGTGCTGCTCGATCAGCGGCATCAGCCGGCGCTCGATCTCGGCGAACGCCTCGTCCCAGGTGGCCTCGACCAGCCGGCCGTCGCGCCTGACCAGCGGCGTGCGCAGGCGGTCGGGGTCTTCGTGCAGGTCCTTCAGTGCCACGCCCTTGGGGCAGATGTAGCCGGCGCTGAACACGTCTTCCTCGTGGCCGCGGATGGAGATCACGCGGCCTTCGGCCACCTTCAGTTCCAGCCCGCAGCAGGCCTCGCACAGTGGGCAGATGCGGTGGACGGTGGTTGCGTTCGCGGCTGGCTGGGTCATGGCTGGCCTCTTTCGAGCGTGGGAAGGTGCCAGCATGATCGGCCGGCCGTGCGAAGGCAATGATGTGTGGGGTCATGGCCGGCAGCTATCACCGGCGCGACAGGCCTCAGGTCGCCGGCTCGGGGTATTCCCCACCCAGCGCCGCCGTGATGCGCCGCGCGGCCAGCTTCACCGGCCCGGCAAAGCCGGCATCGAGGCGCGGCGCGGGCATGGTGAGCGTCACCGCCCCCAGCAGCTCGCCGCCGGCGCCGAACACCGGGGCCGACACGCCGGCCAGCTCGGGCAGGCGATCGCCCTGCAGCACCGCCACCTGGTCGCGGCGGATCTGTGCGTAACGCGCGCCGCGCGCACCGGCAAACGCCATCAGCACGCGCCCGCCGGCGCCGCGGTCCAGCGGCAGCAGGTCGCCCGGCCTGGTGTGGTCGCGCACCGGCTGCGGCGAATCGACCCGGTACAGGCACAACCGATGCTCGCCCTGGCGCACATGGAAGGCGGCGCTCTCGCGGGTGCGGGCCACCAGGTCGCGCAGCACCGGCATCACCACCGCCTCGAGCGAAAACGCGGAGGCGTAGACGCCGTGCAGCCGCGCCACCTCGGGCCCCAGCGCATAGCGCCCGTCGGCCGAGCGCTGCACCAGGCCGGCGTGTTCGAGCGACGCGAGCAGGCGCAGCACCGTGCTCTTGTAGAGCCGGGTGCGCTCGGCCAGCTCGGCAAGCGACAGCACCGCCGCGCCGGGGCGGAATGCCGCCAGCAGCGACAGCGCACGGTCCACGGCCGCCGCCCCGCCGGGGGCGGCCTGCTGGTCGGCGACGGAAGGTTGGGCAGCTTTTCTCGGCATGGGCAAAAGGCGGCCGGCCTCCGGCTTGACACACCCGGCGGCGCCACCCATACTTTTTTAGAACACTATTCCATCTTATAGAACCATCTGGCAACGTCAACCTCATGTCAACCGCCACCCCGCCCCGCCTGCTGGTCAGTGAAGTCGGCCCGCGCGACGGCCTGCAGAGCATTTCGCTCACCATGCCCACCGCGGAAAAAAAGGCCTGGATCAGCGCCCTGGCCGCAGCCGGCCTGCAGGAAATCGAGGTCTGCTCCTTCGTGCCGCCGCGGCTGCTGCCGCAGATGGCCGACGCCGCCGAGGTGGTGGCACACGCGCTGTCGATTGCCGGCCTGCGGGTGGCGGCGCTGGTGCCCAACCTGCGCGGCGCTGCTTCCGCCTTCGAGGCCGGCGTCCACAAGATCACGCTGCCGGTGTCGGTGACCGAAGCGCATTCGCTGGCCAACGTCCGCAAGACGCATGCGCAGATGATCGAAGAAGTGCGCCAGGTGGTGGCCCTGCGCAACGAACGCTACCGGCACGTCGAGATCGAAGCCGGCCTGTCGGTCGCCTTCGGCTGCACCATCTCGGGCAGCGTGAGCGACGACGAGACGCTGCGCATGGCCGCCACCATGGCCGAACTCGGCGTCGACGAGGTGGGCCTGTCCGACACCAGCGGCTGCGCACAACCGACCCAGGTGGGGCGCCTGTTCAGGCGGCTGCAGGCCGAGCTCGGTGCGCAGGCCGGCGGCGCGCACTTCCACAACACCCGTGGCCAGGGCCTGGCCAACGTGGTGGCCGCGCTCGACGCCGGCGTGACCACCTTCGATGCCAGCCAGGGCGGCCTGGGCGGCTGCCCGTATGCGCCCGGCGCCACCGGCAACATCGTCACCGAGGACCTGGTCTACCTGCTCGAGGCGATGGGCCACGACACCGGCGTCGACCTGGAACGCCTGCTCGACGCGCGGCGCATCCTCGCCGAGGCACTGCCCGGCGAGCCGCTTTACGGCCACCTGCCGGACGCAGGCCTGCCCAGGGGCTTCGTGTATGCCGACGGCCGCACGCCCCGCGAGACGGCCGGAGCCGCCTGCACATGAATCTCGTCAACGACAGCGATACCGGCACCGGCACCCTGCCCTATGCCGGCACCCGGGTGGTCGAATTCACCCACATGGTGATGGGCCCCACCTGCGGCATGATCCTCGCCGACCTGGGTGCCGAGGTCATCAAGGTCGAGCCGCTCACCGGCGACAACACCCGCCGGCTGCTCGGCTCCGGCGCCGGCTTCTTCCCGATGTTCAACCGCAACAAGAAGAGCCTCGCGGTCGACACGAAGGACCCGCGCGGCCGCGAAATCGTGCTGAAGCTGGCCGCCCGCGCCGACGTCTTCAGCGAAAACTTCAAGAGCGGCACGATGGCCCGGCTCGGCCTCGACTACCCGTCGCTGTCGAAGCTGAACGAGCGTCTCGTCTACGTCTCGCACAAGGGCTTCCTGCCCGGGCCCTACGAACACCGCACGGCCCTCGACGAGGTGGTGCAGATGATGGGCGGCCTGGCCTACATGACCGGTCCCGAAGGCCGGCCGCTGCGCGCCGGCACGTCGGTCAACGACATCATGGGCGGCATGTTCGGCGCCATCGGCGCGATGGCGGCGCTGGCACAGCGCGAGCGCACTGGCCGCGGCCAGGAAGTACAGAGCGCGCTGTTCGAGAACAACGTCTTCCTGGTGGCCCAGCACATGATGCAGTTCGCGGTGACCGGCAAGGCCGCCGCGCCAATGCCCAGCCGCATCTCGGCCTGGGGCATCTACGACGTGTTCACCGTGAGGGACGGCGAGCAGATCTTCCTGGCGGTGGTGTCCGACACCCAGTGGGCACTGTTCTGCGACGCCTTCGGCTGGAACGATCTCAAGGCCGACGCGCGCCTGGCCACCAACAACCAGCGGGTGCAGGCGCGCGACAGCCTGCTGCCGCTGCTGCGCGAGCGCCTGGCCCTGCGCAGCGCGTCCGAGATCTCGCAGGTCTTCGAAGCGCAGGGCTTGCCCTATGCACCGATCACCAGGCCGCAGGACCTGTTCGACGATCCCCACCTCATCGCAACCGGTGGCCTGGCACCTGTGTCGGTGCCGGCCGATGCCACCGGCGCGGGCCAGGCATTCGACACCCGCACACCGCTGTTGCCGCTGGCACTGGACGGGCAGCGGCTGCCGGTGCGCTCACCCCCGCCCGCGCTGGGGCAGCACACCGATGAGCTGCTGAAAGAGCTGGGCTATGGGGCGGAAGAAGCGTCGGATCTGCGGCGTGCCGGGGTGGTGGCGAATTGGGGTTCCGACCCGCGGCTCGCAGCTGCCTAGGACAACTCCTCCAGCACCTTCGTCACCGCCCGCACCAGCCGGCTGGCCGGCGCGGTGAGTTCGGCCAGCCGGTCCACCCGATCTGCCTCGATGGCCTGCAGCACCAGTTCGTTGATGCCGCCCACGATGCCCATGGCCATGTCGGCCACCAGCGGGTCCGACCGCACGCGCTTCGGCTGGCCGGCATACACCACCTCGACGATGAGATCGGCCAGCGCCCGGTTCACCCGGCGCCGTGCGGCCAGCCCTTCGGTGCCCAGGCCGAGGATCTCGATGAACAGCGTGCGCAGCAGCACCGGGTTGCTGGCCAGCGTTTCGAAATAGGCCCGCAGCGTCTGCTCCACCTGGCCGTGCCAGTCCTGCCGCGGGTCGAGCGACTGCCTCAGCACCTTGATGGCCTGGTGGCTGGCAGCTTCGTACAGCGCGATGAGGCATTGCGCCTTGCCGCCGAAGTGTTCGTAGAAGGTGCGCTTGGACACCCGCGCGAGCGCGGCGATGTCGTTGATCGTGGTGTCCGCATAGCCCTTGCCGGCCACGGCGTGCGACATCGCCTCCAGCAGGCGCTGGCGGTGTTCGGGCAGGGGCTCCTGCGCTTCGGTGGGCTTGCTCATGACCAGCTGGCTCTCATTGGTACTTGACAGTACCACAGAGCCCGCGGCACATTGGCGCCCATCGGTACCGTGCGGTACCAAGGAGATAACCGTGACCGACCTTGTCGTGCGCCGGCTGCTGATCGACCTGTCCGAAGCGTTCCCGCGCCGCTGGTTCGCGGGTGATGCCTTCCAGACGGCCTTGTTCAACGCGCTGTCGATGAGCTTCCCGGTGGGCGAACAGTTCTTCATCGACTCGGTACGCAACGGCTTCAAGGCCTTGCCGCCCGAACAGCAGCCGCGCTTCCAGGATGAAGTGCAGGGTTTCGTCGGCCAGGAGGCGACCCACCGGCGCATCCACGGCCTGTTCAACGAACAGCTCGACCGGCAGGGCTTCGTCAATGCCTGGGGGCCGCGCGCGGCGCGCCGGGTCGCAAGGCTGCAAGGCACCGACCCGCGGCATGCGCTGGCCATCACCGCGGCCAACGAGCACTTCACCGCCATCTTTGCCGAATGGATGCTCGCCCAGCATGCCCGGCTGGCCGGCGTGCAGCCGCGCCTGGCCGCCATGTGGCTGTGGCATTCGGCCGAGGAATCCGAACACAAGAGCACCGCGTTCGACCTGTACCTGGCACTGGGCGGCAACCATGCCTGGCGCGTGCGATGGATGCTCGCGGTGACCTTCTTCTTCACCTTCGACCTCATGCGCCAGACGGTGAACAACCTGTGGCGCGACGGCGCGCTGTTCAGGTGGAGCACATGGCGCGGCGCCGCATCGTTCTTCTTCGGCCGCAGCGGGCTGGCCCGTCAGTGTTTCGGCCCCTGGCGCGCCTACTTCGCGCGCCACTTCCACCCGAGCCAGCAGCACAGCACGCGGGCTGCGCATTGGCTCGCGGCCCACGGAGATCTCTACACGGTGGTGAGCCAGCGGTAGTTGCTCGACGGGTCTTCCTTCCATGTCTTTTGCTGCAGCCCGCAGGAATGCAGCTTGCCGTTCCAGTTGCGCTGGCGCGCGTTCAGAAAGCGCCAGAACACACACTGAGGCGATAGAAAGGACAGACCATGAACCCGTACAGCAACTATGGAAACGGCCGCCGCGGCGGCAGCCAGGACGACGAACGCCGCTACGGCATGGAGGGCCAGCGCGGCGACCGGTGGCAGGGCCGCCAGGAACAGGAGCGCTACGGACAGGGCGGCGGCCGCGAGCAGGAGTACGCGCGCGGCTACGGCGGACCGGAAGACTGGCGCGCCGGCGGCTGGGGCAGCGACGACCGCGACTGGGGCGGCGGCGGCTCCCAGCAGGGCGGCTCCGGCTACAGCGGCGACTACTACACCGGCCGTCGCGAGTTTCTCGATCCCGCCCGTGAAGGGCGTTCCGAGGGCGGCTATGGCGGCAGCCAAGGTGGCTACGGCGGCCAGGGCGGCGGCTTCGGCGGCAGCCAGGGCGGCTATGGCGGCTACGGCGGCGAACAGGGTGGCTATGGCGGTCAGCAGGGTCGTTACGGCGCGAGCCAGGGCGGCTACGGCAGCACGCAGAGCGGCTATGGCAGCAGCCAGGGCAGCTTCGGCGGCAGCGGCCGCGAAGCCTATGGCGGCAGCCAGGGCGGCTACAGCGGCTATGGCGGCCCGAGAGGCGGCGGTTATGGCGGCGGCCAGCAAGGCGGCTGGGAAGAGCAGCAGCGCGGCGGGCGCGAATCGCAGTGGGGCCGCGAGCACGAAGGCGGTCGCCACCAGCATTTCGACCCCGACTACCACCAATGGCGCAGCGAGCAGATGCGCACGCTCGACAACGACTACAACGAATGGCGCCAGGAGCGCTACAAGAAGTTCTCCGACGAGTTCGACCAGTGGCGCAACCAGCGCCAGCAGCGCGGCGGCGGCGCCGGCATGAGCGGCCAGCAAGGCAGCAGCAGCGGCGCGGGCAGCCTGGGTGCTGCGGGGAGCACGAGCGGCGCAGGCAGCTCCGGCTCCTACAGCGGCAGCGACTCCGACACCGGCAAGTCGTCCACCAGCATCGGCGGCGGCAGCAGCGGCACCTCGGGGACGGGTTCGTCGTCGACGTCTTCCTCGTCGACCGGCCGCAAGTCCAGCTGAAGCTCAAGCGAAGCAGCCAGCAAGAAGGGCGCCTCGCGGCGCCCTTTTTCCTTCCCGGTCGAGGCGCAGGCTTCAGCCCACGCCGCCCACCACTTCCACCGCCGGCTGCAGCGCGCCATCCGGCCGGCCGATCTGGATCACCCGCAGGCCGTGGCGCGACCAGTGCAGCGCATCGACCATGTTGCGGCCGTCGAACACCACCTGGTCGGTCAGCTGCTGCGCCACCTTCGAGGCGTCCACCTCGCCGAACTCCGGCCACTCGGTGCAGATGGCCAGCGCGTCGGCCTGCGAGAGTGCGGCGTCGGCACTGGCACACCAGGCGACGGCGCTGCTGTGGCCCAGCAGGGCCGCGGCCTTCGGCGCGGCCACCGGGTCGTAGGCGCGCACCTCGGCACCCGCGCCGATGAGCTGGCGCAGCAGCACCAGGCTCGGCGCCTCGCGCAGGTCGTCGGTGCCCGGTTTGAAGGCCAGGCCCCACACCGCGATGCGCTTGCCGCGCAGGCCCTCCGGCCCGCCGTAGAAGTGGCTGATCTTCTCGAACAGGCAGCGGCGCTGCCGCTCGTTGACCTGGTCCACCGCCTGCAGCAGCCGTGCGGGCAGGCCCAGGTCGGCGGCCATGCGGATCATGGCCTTCACGTCCTTCGGGAAACATGAACCGCCGTAGCCGATGCCCGCATGCAGGAAGTGCGGGCCGATGCGGCGGTCGAGCCCCACGCCCTTGGCCACCTGCTCCACGTCGGCGCCCATCAGCTCGGCCAGCGACGCCACCTCGTTGATGAGGCTGATGCGGGCGGCCAGCATGACGTTGGCGGTGTACTTGGTGAGCTCGGCGCTGCGCGTGTCCATCACCAGCAGCGGGTGGCCGCGCTCCACCAGCGGCGCATACAGCGCATGCATCAGCTCGGCATCGGCGCGATGCGACACGCCGACGATGATGCGGTCAGGGTCGAGGAAGTCCTCCACCGCGCGGCCCTCGCGCAGGAACTCCGGATTGCTCACCACCGGCACCCGCCCGGCGATGCCGCGCTTGCGCAGCTGTTCCTGCAGCGCGGCCTCCAGCCGCTCGCAGGTGCCCACCGGCACGGTGGACTTCACCGCCACCACGGCCGGCTGCTGCAGCTGCTGGCCGATCGCATGCACCGCGTTCTTCACCGCACCCAGCTCGGCATCGCCGTTGTGGCCCTGCGGCGTGCCCACCGCGAGCATCACCACGTCGCAGCCCTGCAGCGCGAGCGACAGGTCCACCGTGAAGCCGAGCTGGCCGCGCGCCTGGTGCACCGCAATCAACGCGTCGATCTCCGGCTCGTAGAACGGCACCTCGTCCTGCATCAGCAGCCGCACCCGCTGCGGGTCGATGTCGTAGCCGGTGACGCTGTGGCCCAGCTCGGCCAGGCAGGCCGCGGTGGACAACCCCACATAACCCAGCCCCAGTACGGCAACTTGCATGGACAACCCGATCAATGAAGGAGGTGGCGGAAGTAGTCGATGGTTTCTCGCAGGCCGTCCTCGAGACGGACCTTCGGCGCCCAGCCGAGCTGGCGGGTCGCATGTCGGATGTCGGGGCAGCGCATCTTCGGATCGTCGGCCGGCAGGGCCTGGAACACGATGCGCGAGCGGCTGCCGGTGAGCCTCAGCACCAGCTCCGCCAGCTCGAGCACCGGCCGGCAGTCCGGGTTGCCGAGGTTGAGCGGGCCTTCGATGTCGGCATCCATCAGCAGCAGCACGCCTTCGATCAGGTCGTCGACATAGCAGAAGCTGCGCGTCTGCTCGCCGCTGCCGTAGACGGTGATGTCTTCACCGCGCAGCGCCTGGCAGATGAAGTTGCTCACCACCCGGCCGTCGCCGGGCGCCAGGCGCGGGCCGTAGGTGTTGAAGATGCGCGCGATGCGCACTGCCACCCCGCGCTGCAGGTGGTAGGCGAAACACAGCGTCTCGGCGCAGCGCTTGCCTTCGTCGTAGCAGGCGCGCGGGCCCAGCGGATTCACGTTGCCGCGGTAGTTCTCGCTTTGCGGCGTGACCTGCGGGTCGCCGTAGACCTCGCTGGTGGATGCCTGGAACAGGCGTGCGCCGCGGCGCTCGGCGAGTTCGAGCAGGTGGTGCACGCCCAGCACGCTGGTGAGCGTGGTGTGCACCGGGTCGCGCTGGTAGTGCAGCGGGCTGGCCGGGCAGGCCAGGTTGAAGATGCCGTCGACGTCCTCGTCGAGCGGCTGCACGACGTCGTGCTGCCGCAGGTGGAAATGCGGCTTGCGCAGCAGGTGGCCGAGGTTCGCCTGCGAGCCGGTGGAGAAGTTGTCGACGGCCAGCACGTCATGGCCCGCCGCCAGCAGGCGATCGCATAGGTGGCTGCCCAGAAAGCCGGCCCCGCCCGTGACGAGCACCCGTTTCGTCGGCATGGAGTCTCCTCTTGTTGACGTCCTCCAACAGCAAGCGGCGTTCCCTGCGCCGGCCTCATGCGTTCTTGACCTCGTGCGCGCGCAGCTTCTCGCCCACCGCGAAGTTCAGTTCGCTCAGCACTTCCTGCCGCAAGCGGTTCTCGGCGCTGAACCACACCGTCAGTTCGAAGTTCATGGCCGCGCCGCCGAGCGACAGCAGCAGCACCGCGGGCTCCGGCTGCTTCACCACGTCGGGGTGCTCATGCGCCGCTTCGAGCAGCAGCCGGCGCACCAGCGCGATGTCGCTGCCGCCGGCCACGTGCACCGGCACGCGCAGGCGGATCTGGTAGTCCATGTAGACCAGGTTCACCACGTTGTCGGTGATGAACTTCTGGTTGGGCACCAGGATCGCGATGCTGTCGTTGGTGATGATGGTCGTGCGGCGCGCGCCGATCTCGTGGACGGTGCCCTCGACGCCGGCCACCTCGATGCGGTCGCCCACCTTGATGGGCCGCTCGAACATCACGATCAGCCCGCTGATGAAGTTGCTGATGATGTTCTGCAGGCCGAAGCCGATGCCCACGCTCACCGCGCCGGCCACCACCGCGAAGGCGGTGAGCTTGATGCCCGCGTTCTGCAGGATCAACGCGATGCCGATGATCAGCACGAGGTAATGGACCATCGAGCCGATGGACTGCCGCAGCCCGGCATCGACGTTCGCATGCTGCAGCACCTTCCTCACCGCCCAGCGGTTGAGCCAGGCGGCCATGTAGAACAGCACGATCAGCGCGATCACCAGCTTCACGAACGACCACAGCGTGAAGCTGGCGCCGCCGAGGGTGAACAAGTGGATGTCGAACCTCTGTAATTCGTCGCGTAGGAACTGCCAATCCATCGGGGGCCTTCTTGCTGCGCAGGGTGTGGGAATCAGCAATACGGGCACGTGTTGTGCCGGACGAAAGGGGTGCAGTCGAAGCAGGAAGGAAGACGCCATGCGTTTGCGACGAGAACACATCACCACCGGGCTGGCCGTGGGCGCCGCGGTCATCGTGACCGCGCTGGCCACCGGCCTCTGGTCGTTCGGCGACCGCCCTGAAGAGAGGGCCGTGGCGCCCAACCCGCCCACCACCAGCGACAACCCGCAAGGGTCCGAGCAGGCACACGGCAAGGCCGAGGCGCTGGATCCTTCGTCCACGGCCACCGGCTCGGGCATCGGAGGCGGGCTCACCGGCCAGTCTCAGGCGAGTGCGGATGCTTCGCAGGCGAATGCCGGTGCATCGCAGCAGGGCACGCTCGGATCGTCGGGCACCAGCACGCCGCCGGCCAGCACGCTCGGCCTTGCCGACCAGAACTTCGTCACCTCGGCGGCCGCCGCCGGCGTCTACGAGGTCACCATTGCCCGCACCGCGCTGCAGAAGGCCACCGACGTGCAGGTGCGAGCGTTCGCCGACATGCTGGTGCAGCACCACACCGCGGCGAACGACCAGCTCAAGGTGCTGGCGGCCAAGAAGGGCCTGACCGTACCCGCGGAGGTTCCGGCCGGCAAGAGGCCGACGCTGGAGCGGCTCTCCATGGCGCAGGGCCCGCAGTTCGACCGCCAGTTCGTCGAAACGGTGGGCATTGCCGACCACAAGGACGACATCTCGATGTTCGAGCGGGCGGCCAAGGAAGCGCGCGATCCGGAGATCAAGGCATTCGCCGAACGCACACTGCCCACGCTGAAGGCGCACCTGGCTGCCGCGCAGAAGCTGCCGGTGTCGGCAACGCCGGCCAACGGTGCGGCCAGCCGCTGAGGCGCTCCGGCGCCGTTGCGCCCTGCTACTGCGCCACCGTCTTGAACACGGTCAGCCAGTCGGCCACGAACCGGTCGATGTTGTAGCGCTCCTGCGCCAGGGCGCGCGCGCCGCGTCCGAGGTGCTGGGCCTCGCCAGGGTCGCGCAGCAAGCGCTGCATCGACTCGACCAGCGGCTCGATGCGCGTGTCCACATAGCCCGACTCGCCGTTGCGGATGACGCTCGCGAGTTCGGTGGTGGCCAGGCCCACGATGGGCAGGCCCACCATCATGGCTTCGACGATCGCGAGGCCCAGGCTGGTGTAGCGGATCGGGTTGAAGAAGAAGCGGTGCTTCGCCATGAACGACGGCAGCTCGTGGTTGGCCACCTCGCCCTGCCCGCCCAGATGGCGCAGCCGTTCGGCGCCCATGCCCACCAGCGCGATGGGCACGCGCTGCACCACCTGCTCGTACACGTCGAGCCCGAGGCGGCGGCCGCGGCGGTCGAGGTTGTTGACGACCGACACGCCCTGCAGCACTTCGCCGGTGTATCGCGCGCCGGCATCGAGCAGCCGCACGCCATGCTCCACCACCCGCACCGGCGTGCAGCCGCTGTCCCACATCAGCGCGTTGAACGGGGTCACGTGCACCAGCAGCATGTTCGGGTCGTCGACCCAGTGGCGGGTGTTGGTCGGGTGCTCCTGCGGCGGGTCGTGCTCGAGATAGACCGCCGGCAGCCGCTGCTGCGCGGGCGACAGCAGCAGGTGCCGCTCGCGGTCCCAGGCGTCGCGCGACTGGTACAGCACCACGTCGAACTCGGTGTCGCGCACCGCGTCGGCCATCACCTCGAAGACGTTGCCGCCCCACGGCAGCGTGCCGCTGCGCCCGGCATGGTGCGGGCTGCGCGCCGCGTCGGTCACGAGGTGGAAGTCATGCGGCACCTGGGTCAGGTAGTACAGGTAGTTGCCGTGCACATGCCAGGTGAGCACGCGCAACCTTCTAGTGGACATGGGTGACTCCGCAGGCAAGTTGGAGCAGCGCGGCTTGCGCCACCTGCTCGGGTGTGACGGCCCGTGCGCATTCGTGCGCGGTGGGGCAGATTTCGTGGGCGCAGGGCCGGCAGTGCAGGTCGTGCCACAGCACGTGGTGGCGGTCGCGGTCCAGCGGCGCCCAGCGCGACACGTCGGCGCCGCAGCTCACCACCACGCTGCGCGTGCCGAGCGCCGCGGCGATGTGCGACACCGAGGTGTCGTTGCACACCAGCAGGGCAGCGCCCTCGACGAGCGCGCCCAGCTCCCACAGGTTGGTGCGGCCCATCATGTCGATGCAGCGGTGGCTCATCGCGGCCTGCACTTCCGCGCCGATGCCGCGCTCGCCCTCGGTGCCGGTCAGCACCACCGCCCAGCCGTGGGCCGCCAGCCGGTCGGCCACTGCGGCAAACCGGCGGGCCGGCCAGCGACGCGAGCGCAGCTGCGCCCCCGGATGCAGGCAGACGTAGCCGCCCCGCGGCGCCTGCCCGTCGGGCCAGCGCTGCGAGAGACTCGTCCGGTCGGCATCGCACAAGGGGAACTCGAGTGCGCTGCCGGTGCGCGGCAGGCCCAGCGCATCGAGCACCTGCTGCAGCCGTTCGATCTCGTGGCCGGCCTGCGGCCAGGGGGCAAACAGCGCCGGCTCGGGGCAGTAGCGCCCGGGCGTCACGAAACCGGCCAGGTGGCGCGCGCCGCAACACGCGGCAATCGGGTTGCTCAGCTCGCCGCTGCCATGCAGCTGCACCAGCAGGTCGAAGCGTCGCTGCTGCGCGTCCTTCAGGAACTGCGGCAGCGCCTGCAGCTGCGGTGTCGCCTCGGGCAGGCCGGGGAAGCCGGGAAAGGCCAGGAAGTCGTCCACGCCAGGCAGGCGGCGGGCCAGCTCCCGCGCCCAGGGCAGGCCGATGAGCGTGAGCCTCGCCTGCGGATACGCCGCGCGCAGCGCCCGCAGGGTCGGCACGGCACACAGCATGTCGCCCAGCATCAGCGCACGAAAGACGCCCAGTCGGGACACCTCGCCGGCATCCAGGGCCGGCGCCGCCGTGCGCATGAAGCCCGGCGTGGCGGCGCGCTGGAGGGAGGCGGCGGCCGGCACGTGCGCCTACAGGTACAGCACGCGGAAGCGGATCGACCCCGCCAGCCGCCAGTAGACCGAAAGGAACGGAATGGCCGCCGAGGTGATCACCATTTCGGCCACGTGCGCCGGCGCATGGGAGGTGCCCTTCAGCCGCTCGTGCGCGAAGTCGACGATGCCGGCCAGCGCGGCCAGCAGCAGCAGCGCGGCCCACATGCCCGCGCCGGCCAGCGCCGCCACGCCGGCCCCCAGCGTGGCGGCCACGATGAAGTAGTAGCGCCAGGGCGGGCGGCGCCGCACCACCTGGCGGAAGCGCTGCGGATGCAGCTTGTAGAGCAGCGCATCGAAATACGCATTGGCCTGCTGCGACAGGCTCACGCCCCAGGGTGCCTTGCGCGCCGGGTGCACCACCACCGCCTGCGGCGCCTGGGCCACCGGCCCCACCAGCTCGGTGAGGCGGAAGTACAGGTCGGTGTCTTCGCGCCAGGCGCGGCGGAAGCGCTCGTCGAAGCCATGGATGGCTTCGAGCGCATCGCGTCGCACCAGGCAGTTGGCCGTCACGAATCCGGCTCGCTCCAGGCCCTTGGTGTTCTTCTCATGGTCGGTGGGTGCCTCCGGCAGGGGCACCACCACCCGGCCCCACACCGCCGCCAGGTCGTCGCGGGCCATCGCCTGCAGGCCGTTCCACAGCCAGTCGCGGTCGGGCACGGTGTCGTCGTCGGTGAAGGCGACGATGGGCGCCATCGCGAAACGCCAGCCGCGGTTGCGTGCACCCGCAGGGCCCTGCGTGTCGGGGGCGGTCAGGTAGTGCAGCGCCGGCACGCCGCGGGTGATGGAGGCCAGGCCTTCGACAAGGTAGCGGGTCTCCGGCGTGGGGGCGTCGTCCACCACGATGATCTCGTAGGCGGTGGGCACCAGGCTCTGCGCCAGCAGTGCCTCGAGGCAGCGCCGCAGCAGGTCCGGGCGCTTGTAGGTGGGCACCACCACCGACACCTGCAGCTTCAGCATCGGCTCTTCTCCAGCAGGAAGCTGCCGATCACGAGCGCATCGAGCGGCGTGCTCCAGAACGCGTTGAGCGCGTCGCGCGGCGAGTTGACGATGGGTTCGCCGCGCACGTTGAACGAGGTGTTCACCAGCACCGGCACACCGGTGGCGCGGCCGAAGGCCTTGAGCAGGTCGTAGTAGCGCGGGTTGGTGTCGCGCCGCACCGTCTGCACGCGTGCGGTGCGGTCGGCATGGCACACCGCCGGGATGCGCTGCGCCTTGTCGGGCGGCACGTCGTAGATGAAGAGCATGAAGGGTGCGCTGCCGCCGTTGGCCTGCGCCGGGCTGAACCATTCGGCGAGGTCGTCCTCAGGCACCACCGGCGCTACCGGTCGGAAATCCTCGCGGTCCTTGAGCTCGTTGAGCCGCGCCTGCATGTCGGGCGACAGCGGCGAGGCCAGGATGGAGCGCGCACCCAGGGCCCGCGGGCCGAACTCCATGCGGCCCTGGAACCAGCCGATGATGCGGTCCTGCGTGAGCAGCTTCGCGGTTTCTTCGGCCACGTCGTCGAGCCGGCGGTACGGCAGCTTCGACCACTTGAGCAGCGCCTCGATCTCGTCGTCGCCGTAGCCCGGCCCCCAGTAGGCATGCTGCATGTTCCAGTGCCGCAGGCGGCCGGTCTCGGCACGCTGGTGCTGCATGTCGATCCACAGCGCGGCGCCCAGCGCCGTGCCGGCATCGCCGGCGGCCGGCTGGACCCACACCTGCTCGAAGATGCCGGCATCGCGCAGCCTGGAGTTCATCACGCAGTTGAGGGCCACGCCGCCGGCCATTGCGAGGTGGCGTTCTCCGCTCACCTCGCGCAGCCAGCCGGCCAGCTGCAGCACCGTTTCCTCGAGCACCGCCTGCAGCGAGGCCGCGAGGTCGAAATGCGCCTGGGTGAGCGCTGCGCCCTTATGGCGCGCCGGCCCGAACAGCTCCACCGGGTCGAACGCTTCGATCTCGTAGCGGCCGGCATGGCTCACCTTCACCAGGCGGCGGAACTTCTCCAGGTACGAAGGACGCCCCAGCGCAGCCAGCGCCATCACCTTGTATTCGTCGCTCGAATGCAGGAAGCCCAGGTGGCTGGTGATGCGCTCGTACAGCAGCCCCAGCGACGTGGGCATCAGCACTTCACCAAGGGGGTGGTAATGGCCGTCGCGCCAGCGTCCGTAGGTGGTGGTGGCGTCCTCGCCGCGGCCGTCGAGCGTCATCACCGCGCAATGCTCGAAGGGCGCGGCCAGGAAGGCGCTGGCCTGGTGGCAGATGTGGTGCTCGACGAAGCTCCAGCGATACGGCCCCGGAAACGACACCCCGGCGAAGCGAGCCTTCAGGTGGTGCGGCGCGCCGCCGGCCAGCTGCCTCGGTGCATTGACGATGTAGCTGGCGAACAGCGGGTCCCATGGGTTTTCCCAGCCGCCTTCGGCGCGCCGCGCGGCAGAAGGCTCCAGCGGCAGCTCGATGGTGGAGCCCACGCTGCGGTCGCGCAGGAAGCGCCACGGGTCGTAGCTGTAGGCCACGTTGTCCACCTCGCCCAGCAGGATGCCGGCCTCGCGCAGGCAGTAGTCGATGGCATGGAAGGGCAGCTCCCAGGCGGTGAACGGCAGCGGCCGCTTGGCGTGCTTGATGCCGGTGAAGCGTTCTTCCTCGGCCGCTGCAATGAGTTGCCCGTCCTTCACCAGCGCGGCCGCGCTGTCGTGGAAAGCGGCATTGATGCCCAGCGTGATCATGATGCGAGCGCCGCTTGCGCGGTGGCCATGGCAAACACGGCACTGGCGGTGTTGCCCTCATGCAGCACACCGCCGTGTTCGTCTTCCTGCTCCGGCTCCCAGTGCTGCGGCTCGGGCTGCAGCTCGATCAGCTCGTGTGCCGCCTGCGCCACCTCCTCTGGCGTGACCAGCCGCAGGCAGTTGTGGTGGCCCTCAGGGCACACGCTCTTCAGGCAATTGCGGCAGGGCACGTCGCGGTTGAGCACCCGCGATGGCACGCGCCAAGGCGTGTGCTGCGGGTTCGTGAGGGCGTACAGGTCGACCACCGGCGTGCCCACCGCGGCGGCGATGTGCACCGGCCCGCTGTTGCTGGACACCAGCAGCTTCGAGTGCGCGATGAGCGCGGCCAGCTCGCCCAGCGACAGCTGTCCCGCCAGCGAGATGCCCGGCCGCTGCATGCGCGCCTGCGCCGCGAGCACGAGGTCTGCCTCGTCGGCGGTGCCGGTGAACAGCACATGGCAGTTGATGTCGTTCGCGATCAGGTCGGCGGCTGCGCCGAACTGGCCGGCCGGGTAGCGGCGCGACGGCGCGGTGGCGCCCGGATGAACCACGACCCACGGACGCTTCGGCGTCACGCCCCGCGTCTCGAGCTTGGCGCACAGGCTCACCAGGTCTTCGCTGCGGTAGTCGAAGCTCATGCGGTCGTCGTCGGTGCACAGGCCCACCGCCCCCACCAGCGCCAGCTGGCGCTCGACCTCGTGGCGGATGCCGGCCTGCGGCTCCGGGTCGGGCACCCAGTCGGTCAGCAGGCCGTAGGGGTTCTCGCGGCAGTGTGCGAGCCGCAGGCCGATGCCGGCCTGCCGGCACAGCATCGCGGCCGGCAGGGCGCTCTGGGTGTAGCAGGTGAAGATCACCGCGGCGTCGAACTGCTCCGCAGCCAGCCTGCGCACGATGGCCCATTCCTCGTCGGGCGTGGTGCCGGGCTTGCGCGCGGCCCCGCCCTTCATCCACGGTGCGTCGTAGGCGATCACGTCGTCCACGTCGTCGATGAAAGGCGCAAGCGTCGCACCCGAGGGCGACGCCAGCAGCGTGAGGTGCACGCCCGGCAGGCTCTGGCGCATGGCCGTCAGCGCAGGCGTGGTCATGAGCACGTCGCCCAGGTTGTCGAGCCGCACGGCCAGCACCTTGCGCACGCCGCGCCAGCGCTGCCTCACGGCAGCATCGAAGACAGTGGCTTCAGCATTCATCGTGTACTGCTTTCACTGGTTGGATGGGCGCCCCGCCGCCGTCTTCGCTCAGGATCACGTCGGCCGCCTCGGCGAGGTCGGCCACGCCGAAATGCGGCAGCCGCTGATCGGAAAGCCGCCATTCGGTCTCGTGGCCCACGTCGAGCATCACCGTGCGGCATCCGGCCCGGCGGCCGGCCTCCACGTCGTCGAGGATGTCGCCGACCATCCACGAGCGGCCGAGGTCGATGTCGTGTTCATCGGCAGCGCGCTGCAACATGCCCGGTGCCGGTTTGCGGCAGGTGCAGGGCGCGAGGCCGTGCGAAGCCGGCCGGTGCGTGCAGGCGTACAGGCCGGCCAGCTCGACACCCCGTTCGTTCAGCAGGGTCCGCAGCGCCTGCAGCAGCCGGTCGAGCGCCGCCCGGTCGAACAGGCCCAGCGCCACGCCAGGCTGGTTGGTCACGACAAAGAGCGCATAGCCGGCCCGCGCCAGCCGCTGCAGCGCCTCGACAGCGCCGCGGGTGAACGCCAGCAACGCCGGGTCCACGTTGTACGGCACGTTCTCGATGAGCGTGCCGTCCTTGTCGACGAAGACCGCTGCTCTCGTCATGGCCAGGAGGTCTCCTGCAGCGGCAGCACCATCATCTCGGGCACCACCGACTCGCGCGGCATGGTCAGCATGAAATGCACCGCCTCGGCCACGTTGGCCGGGTCCTGCAGGCGGGCCGGGTCGAGGTCGGGGAAGCGGTCGAGCAGGAAGGGGGTGCGCATGCCGCCGGCGATCACGGTGGACACGCGCACGCCCTGCGGCCGCAGCTCGGCATGCAGCGCATGCGACAGGCCCACCAGCCCCCACTTGCTCGCGTGGTAGGCGCTGGCGTTGGGCCAGGTGCGACGCGCCGCGGTGGATGCGATGTTGACGATGTGGCCGCCCTGCCCTCCGTCGGACGCACGCAGCGCCGCGAGCGCGAGCTTGCTCATCAGGAACGGCCCTTTGAGGTTGGTGGCGAGCACCCGGTCCCAGGCCTCGAAGGACAGCTCGTCGATCGGTGCGGTGACGTCGGTGCCGGCGTTGTTGACCAGCACGTCGAGGCCGCCGAAACGTTCGCACACGGCCTCGACGGCCGACCGTGCCGAGGCCAGGTCGGCCACGTCCAGCGTCAGCGGCAGGGCGCCCGCGCCGCCCGGGTCGATGCTGCGGGCGCAGGCTTCGGCGAGCTGCGGCTGCAGGTCGGCCACGGCCACCCGCGCACCCGAGGCGGCCAGCCTGCGTGCGATGGCCGCGCCGAGTCCGCGGCCGGCACCAGTGACCAGCACCACCTTGTTGTCGAGAACTGAAGTCATGACTGCACCGTCCGAGTGGTTTGATGAGAGGCCGGCGGCGCCTCGAGCACCAGCGCGCGATGGGCTGCCTGGTTGGCCTTGTGGGCGAGTGAAACGTCCTGCAGGGCCATGGCCAGCTGCTCGGCGACACGCTCCCAGGTGAAGGTGGACCGCACCCGCTCGAGGCCGGCGCGCCCCATGGCGCGGGCCAGCGCCGGGTTGTCGTGCAGCTCGGCGAGGCAGCGGGCCAGCGCCTGCGGGTCGTGCGGCGGCACGAGCTGCCCGGTCACGCCGTGCAGCACCGTGTACTGGATCCCGCCCACCGCCGAGCCCACCACCGGCGTGGCACAGGCCATCGCTTCGAGCGGCGTGATGCCGAAGGGTTCGTACCAGGGCGTGGTGACGAAGACGTCGCAGGCGGCGTAGTAGCGGCCCAGTTCGTGGCGCTGGCGCCGGCCGACGAACTGCACCTGCGCGGCCACGCCGAGCTCTCGTGCGATGCCGCGCAGCCGCCCGATCTCCGGCGTGACGGTCTCGTCGGGCTCGTCGGACTCGCCGCCTACCACCAGCAGCCGCGCCGGCACGTGTGCAGGCAGCTGCTTCAGTGCGCGGATCACGTTGTCGATGCCCTTGCGCGGCACCAGCCGGCCGAGCTGCAACAGGACGAACTCATGCTCCGCCAGCCCGAGCGAAGCACGCGCCTTCTGCCGGTCCATCGGCTGGAACTCGGCCGGGTCATAGCCGCAGGGCACCATGGCCAGGCGCTGCGGCTGCGCGCCATACAGGCGCACCAGGTCGAGCTCGTCCTGCGGGCACTCGGCCACCACGCAGTCCGCCTCGCGCACGAGCTGCCGTTCGATGTCGATGCGCTGCAGCGGAAAGCCGTCCGCCTGCCGCTGGTGCTCACGCCGCACCAGCCCGAGCGCATGGAAGGTGATGGCGAAGGGCAGCCCGAGCCGCCGCTTGAGCTGCAACGCCACCCAGCCGGACATGAAGAAGTTGGCGTGCACCACGTCGTAGTGCATGCGCTCGCCGCAGATGCGCTCGCAGGCGTCGCAGAACTGCGGCATGTAGGGCAGCAGCTGCTCCTTGGGAATGAAGCCCGGCCTGCCGGCGGGGATGTGCAGCACGCGCAGGCGCGGCTTCATTCGCACCACGGCGGGCACGTCGCGCGAATCGCGCCGCGTGAACACGTCGACACGATGGCCCGCGCGGGCCAGGCATTCGGCCATGTGGGCCACGTAGAGGTTCTGGCCGCCGGCGTCGACGCCGCCCAGCAGGGCCAGCGGTGACGCGTGCTCGCTGATCATCGCGATGCGCAGCGGTCGTTCGCAAGTGTTTGTTCTTTCCATGGTGGGGAGCCTTCAAGCGATGCTCCTCCACGGCAAGCGATGTACCTGCGCATGCCCGGGAAGCGTTGCACCCTGAAGCACCCCTTGCAGCGCCGCACGCCTGCTGCAATTTGTGCGAAGGCGTCGGCAACTTCTTCGATGCTCGCGGCGCGCGCCCTCAGCGGCTTTCGAGGAGGCCGCGCAGCAGCATGATCTCGCTGGCGGCCTGCGCGGCTTGTGTGCTGGAGGCTGCGGCGGCCGCTTCGTCGCCTTGACGGCGCGCCAGCACACCGGTCTGGTGCAACAGCATCTGCCGCTCGTGGAGCGCGCGGATGGCCGACCACAAGGCCTGCTCGGTGCTTTCTTCCCGGGCCATCTGCAGCGTGCGTGCAGCGCGCGCAGTGAGAAAGCGTGTCCGGTGTGACAGCGGATGATCTGGGCCGCGCGGCGGACGCGAAGCGTTCGCCGCCGGCTTCGATGCGCGCCTGAAGAAGCCGCTCGCGCTCGACCGGCTGCTCAGTACGCTGGTGCAGCTGAAGGCGCGCTAGCGGCCGCAGCAGCGGAAGGTGCGGCATCGGCCAGCAGGCCGAGCATGAGGTCGATGTCCACCGGCTTGGCCACAAAGGCATCGAAGCCGCTCGACAGCAGGCGCCGTTCGTTGTCACCGGCCGACAGGCCGGTGACGGCAATGAACTTCGGCTGCCGGTGGCCCGAGAACAGCTTGCGCAGCACCTGCACGGTCTCGGTGCCGTCCATGCCGGGCATGGTGATGTCCATGATGACCACGTCTGGGTAATGCTCGCTGGCCAGCTCCACGGCCGTGCGTCCGTCGTAAGCGGTGTACACCTCGCACGAGAGCGCAAGGCTCAGGACGCTGGCCAGGGTGTCGGCGGAATCGGCGTTGTCGTCTACCACCAGCACGCGGTACGGTTCAGAGACGGTGATCGAAGCGTTCATGGCGACGTTCCTGCAGTTGTACGTGTACGTTCATTCAAGGTCGCACTCACTGTGCGACCGAAGGGCAGGCAAATCCGGTGCGCGGCGCGAGGAACACCGATTGCCCGTGGTGAACCACACATCCCACGCCACCGGCATCGCGATGACGAAGGCCCCTTCACGCAAACCTGCGGCTGCACAGCCGCCTGAGCCGCCGCAGACCCCCACCCGGGTTCACATCGGCATCGTGCAGGCGGTGGGCGTACCGTTGCTCGCGCTGGTGCCGGCGGTGGCGCTCACCGGCCTGCTGGGCGAACGCCAAGGCCATGTCCGCAGCGTGTCGGCCGGCGGTGTGTCGCTGCAGGTGGACTACCCGGCGGTGCAGCGCTTTCGCACGCTGCGCGAACTCGGCATCACCGTGAGGAACGAGGGCGACACCACGCTGCCCATGACGACCTTGCAGATCGATCACTCCTACCTGGGAGCCTTCACCCGGGTGGAGACCACACCGGCCGTGGAAGAAGTGACGCCCGAGCACCACGAGGTGCCGCTCGGAGCGCTGCCGCCCGGCGAAGCGCGCCGCGTGGTGGCCACGCTGGAGGGTGACAAGTACGGCCGCCATGCCGGCCGCGTGAGACTCGTGGCCCAGCCCGGCAGCGACGTGGCGGTGGATGTGGCCACCGTGGTGCTGCCCTAGGAAGGGCGACGGACGACGATATGGAAACCGTGCTGCGCGTGGCCGTCATCTACCTGTTCGTGCTGGTGGGCCTGCGCGTGCTCGGCAAGCGCGAGTTCGGCCAGCTCTCGCCGCTGGAGCTGGTGACGCTGCTGATGATTCCCGAGATCGTGTCGCAGGCGCTGACCCGCGACGACTATTCGCTCACCAATGCGCTCATCGGCGTGTCGACGCTGTTCGTGCTGGTTTTCCTCACCTCGGTGCTGGTACACCGCTTCAAGAAGCTGGAGCTGGCGGTTTCGGGCGCGCCCACCGTGCTGGTGAGCCATGGCGAGCTGCGCCGTGACGCGCTCGACAGCAACCGTGTCACCACCGACGAGCTGTTCAGCGAGATGCACAAGTCCGGGCTCGACGAGCTGACGCAGGTGAAGTGGGCCATCCTCGAGCCAGACGGCCACATCGCCATCGTGCCGACCGACGAGGTGAGGCTCACGCCGGCCAGCAACCGCAGTTCGAAAGACAACCCGATCGTCGGCTGAGCGGGGCCCATCCCAACCCAGCATCAAGGAGCACTTCCCATGGCGAAGATCCTCGTCCTCTACTACAGCATGTACGGCCACGTGGAACGCATGGCACAGGCCGAAGCCGAAGGCGCTCGTGAAGTGGCCGGCACAGAGGTGGTGATCAAGCGTGTGCCCGAGCTGGTGCCGGAGGAAGTGCTGCGCAAGTCAGGCGCCAAGCTCGACCAGCAGGCGCCGGTGGCCAGCCCGCAGGAGCTGGGCGACTACCACGCCATCATCTTCGGCACGCCCACCCGCTACGGCAACATGACCGGCCAGATGCGCAACTTCCTCGACCAGACCGGCGCGCTGTGGCAAAGCGGCGCACTGGTCGGCAAGGTCGGCAGCGTGTTCACCTCCAGCGCCACGCAACACGGCGGACAGGAAAGCACCCTGCTCACCTTCCACCCCACGCTGCTGCACCTGGGCATGATCGTCGTCGGCCTGCCCTACAGCGACCAGACGCAGATGGGCATCGACGAGATCAAGGGTGGCAGCCCGTACGGCGCCA
This sequence comes from Methylibium rhizosphaerae, assembly GCF_006386545.1. Taxonomy (GTDB): domain Bacteria; phylum Pseudomonadota; class Gammaproteobacteria; order Burkholderiales; family Burkholderiaceae_C; genus Pseudorivibacter; species Pseudorivibacter rhizosphaerae. The sequence continues at coordinate 131,811 of NZ_SWAR01000004.1, forward strand.
GCACCATCGCCGGCGGCAAGGGCGAGCGGCACCCCAGCGAACAGGAGCTCGGGATGGCCCGGTTCCAGGGGCGGCATGTGGCGGGGATTGCGGCGAAGCTGTTCGGGTAGGTCCCCGTCTCGACTGGAAAAAGCCGCCGGGCCGGCCCCCACGTCCCCGTTCGGTGGCAACCCACTGCGCGAGGTGAAGGCGGCCCGGGCGGGCCGCTTCGCGCCGGCCCGGGCGGAGACTCACCACCAGGACTCGGCCTGGATGCCCACGGACGTGCCCGACTTCTTGTCGGCATACACCTCGGCCAGGCGCCCGCTGAGCGTCTGCCGCGCCGCCTCGTTCCACACCGCGTGGGTCACGAACAGGCGGATGGTCGGGCGCGAACCGGCTTCGTTGCCGGCCGACACGGCGCCGGCCAGCGTGAGCTTGGTCATGTTGCGCGTGGGGCCGCCGTCGGTCTTGACCTGGTCGGTGCCCAGCTCGACGAGGAAGCGCAGCGGACCGCTGATGTGGGTGTCGGTGCGGCCGCCCAGCGAGTACCACTTGCTGTCGACACCGTTGTTGGTGTTGAGGCGGTACTCGCCGATCAGGTCCCAGGCGGTGCCCGCGCCCAGCTTGCCGGTCTGCTGCACCACGAGGCGGGTGTTCTTCACCTCGCCCTGCTTGTCGTGCTTGAAGCCCACCAGCGTGCTGCCGCCCAGCGTCCCGTTGATGCTCTGGTACAGGCCCACCGCAATGCCCTTGGGCTGGTCGGCCGGGTCCGTGCCGGTGACCTGGTTGCGGCTTTCGAGCTGGGCCGACGGCGTGACATACACCGACAGCGAGCCGTTGGGCAGCGTGGGAATGCCGGTCACGCGGATCGGCAGCGCGAAGCGGTTGTTGTTGGCCGTGTCGAGGTCGCGCGGGTTCATCATGAACGCGAATGACAGCTTGGCCGTGCCGCCCAGCTCGATGTCCTCGATGCCGGCGCCGTCGCCGTCGTTGTTCTCGAGGAACTGGTCGTTGATGCCCAGCTGCAGGCGGTTGTAGAAGCGCCGGCCCGCCCAGACCTTGCCGTTGCCCAGCATGGCGATCTTGTTGCCGTAGGCATAGACCTGGCCGAAGCGGGTGACCAGTTCGGTGGTGCCGCTGCCGGCCACGGTCTGGTCGCCCGGCGAGAGCGAGGTCTGGAACTCGCTGCCGCCCCAGGCGCGGTAGACGCTGGGCATGAAGTGCACGTACCAGTCGGAGCCTTCGTGGCTGGCGATCTTGGCGGCGAAGTTGGGTTCGATCACGTAGTCGCACTCGTTGCCCAGGCGCCATTTCGTGTCGGCGCCGGGCAGGCCGTAGCAGACCTGCGTGCCGCCGCGTGCGTTGACGCCGGTGCCGGCGCGGAAGTAGCCGCTGAAGTCGATGGGCGGCGCGGCAGAGGCCGCCTGGGCCAGCCCCGCCAGCGCGAGCGCAGTGAACAGCTTGGTCTTCGTCATTGCGATGTCTCCTTGGTCTCTCTTGGGGAAAACGCCGCCTCCTCGGCGGCAGTGGGTGGATTCATGCGTCACGTCAGGCGGCCTGCTTCAGCGGCGCGGCGAGCAGCGCGCGGCCTTGCGTGTCGAACAGGTGGACCATGTCGAGCTGCGGCATCACGCGCACCGCGGCTCCGGCCTGCAGCTGCCCGAGCAGCGCGGTCTGCTGCGGCGCGACGCGCATCGCGAAGGGCGCGCCAGAACCGGCCAGGCGCGCATGCACGATCACCGCGTCGCCCAGGTGCTCGACCATGCTCACCTGCGCCGCGAGGCCGGTCTCGCCCTCGCCTTCGGCCACCTGCAGGTGTTCGGGCCGCACGCCCAGGTGCAGGTCGCCCGCAGGGGTCGCGCCCGGCCACTCGATGCGGCCCGCGCCTTCGAACACGAGGCGCGTCGCGGAGCCGCCGGCGGCCGGCTCGGCGCGGCAGTCGAAGAAGTTCATGCGCGGCGAGCCGAGGAAGCCCGCCACGAAGCGGTTCGCCGGCGCGTTGTAGAGCTCCAGCGGCGCACCCACCTGCTCGATGCGCCCCTTGTTGAACACGGCGATGCGGTCGCCCAGCGTCATCGCCTCGACCTGGTCGTGGGTGACGTAGACCATGGTCGTGCCCAGCTCCTTGTGCAGGCGAGCGAGCTCGATGCGCATCTGCACCCGCAGTGCCGCGTCGAGGTTGGACAGCGGCTCGTCGAACAGGAACACGCGCGGCTTGCGCACGATGGCGCGGCCGATGGCCACGCGCTGGCGCTGCCCGCCCGACAGCGCGGCCGGCTTGCGGTCGAGCAGCGGCGTGATCTGCAGGATCTCGGCCGCCTGGCCCACCGCCTTCGCAACCTCCGCCTTCGACTGGCCGGCGAGCTTGAGCGCGAAGCCCATGTTTTCGGCCACCGTCATGTGCGGGTACAGCGCGTAGCTCTGGAACACCATGGCCACGCCGCGCTCGGACGCGCTCACCTGGTTGACCACGCGCTCGCCGATGGCGATCTCCCCGCCGGTGATCTCCTCGAGGCCGGCGATCATGCGCAGCAGCGTGGACTTGCCGCAGCCCGACGGGCCCACGAACACCGCGAACTCGCCTTCGGCGATGTCGAGGTCGATGCCGTGCACCACCGGCACGTCGCCGTAGTTCTTGCGCACCGCGCGCAGGCTCAAGGCCGCCATGTCAGAGGCCTCCTGCCAGCGCCGGCGCCGGACGCTGTGCGTTGAGCGTGGCCGCGCGTGCGGCGTCGATGTGGCCGTGGTACCAGTGGGCACTGTCCTTGAGGGTGCGGCGCTGGCTGGCGTAGTCCACGTGCACGAGGCCGAAGCGCTTGTCGTAGCCGGAGTCCCACTCGAAGTTGTCGAGCAGGCTCCAGTAGAAGAAGCCCCGCACGTCCACGCCCTCGGCCATGGCGGCACGCAGCGCCGCCAGGTGGCTGCGCATGTACTCGATGCGCTGCGCGTCGGCCACGCGGCCGCCTTCGAGCCGGTCGGCGCAGGCGATGCCGTTCTCGGTGACGTAGATGGGCGGCAGCTCGCCGTACTGGCGCTTCAGGCCCACCAGCAGCTCGGTCAGGCCCTGCGGCCAGTTCTCCCAGCCCATGTCGGACTCGCCGTGCGGCTTGGGCGGCGGCAGCCCTTCGCTGGAAGCCCAGATGCGGGTGTAGTAGTTGATGCCCAGGAAGTCGAGCTTCTGGCCGATGACCTTGAAATCGTTGTCATGAACCGCCGGATAAACCGACACGCCGGGAGCGGTGGGATACCTCCCCTTGAAGATCGGGTCCATGTACCAGCGCACGAACAGCGCGTACTCGCGCTCGGCCTTCTGGCGGTCGGCTTCGCTGTCGGTGGCCGCGGTGACCGACGACTGGTTCAGCACGATGCCCAGCGGCGCCCGCGTGCCGACTGCCCGCATGGCCTGCAGCGCCAGCCCGTGGGACAGCAGCAGGTGGTGCGACACCTGCGCGGCGATCTGCGCGTCCTGGATGCCGGGCGCGAACTTGCCCACCAGGTGGCCCAGCGTGGCGGTGCACCACGGTTCGTTGTGGGTGGCAATGGAGCCGAGCCGGTCGCCTAGGCGGCGGGCGACCTGCGCGGCATAGTCGGCAAAGCGCTGGGCGGTTTCGCGGTTCTGCCAGCCGCCCTGGTCCTGCAGGGCCTGCGGCAGGTCCCAGTGATAGAGCGTGGCATGCGGCTTGATGCCGCGCGCCAGCAGGGCATCGACCAGGCGGTCGTAGAACGCGAGGCCCTGCTCGTTCCAGGCGCCCTGCCCGAGCGGCTGCACCCGCGGCCATGCGATCGAGAAGCGATAGGCATCGACGCCGAGCGAGGCGATCAGCTCCACGTCGTCGCGCCAGCGGTGGTAGTGGTCGCAGGCCACGTCGCCGGTGTCGCCGTTCGCCGTGCGGCCGGGCGTGTGCGAGAAGATGTCCCAGATCGACGGGCCGCGCCCGTCCTCGTTGGCGGCGCCCTCGATCTGGTAGGCGCTGGTGGCCACGCCCCAGACGAAGCCGGGCGGGTACGGATGTGCAGCAGTCACTCGAAGGTTCCTTGGTCGAACGAGGTTGATACGGTCAGGACTTCACCGCGCCGGCGGTGAGCCCCTCGATGAGGCGGCGCGACGCGAACACGAACATCACGAGCAGGGGCAGCACGGCGATGGCCGAGCCGGCGCAGATGGCGCCCCACGGCACCTGGCCCGAGCCCTGCAGCGAGCGCAGCGCGAGCGGCACGGTGAACATCTCCATGTCGCGGATGACCACGAGCGGGCCGACGAAGTTGTTCCAGGAAGCGATGAAGGTGACGAGGCCGAGCGTGCCGAGTGCCGGGCCGATGAGCGGCAGCACCACGCGCCAGTAGATGCCGAACTCGCCGCAGCCGTCGATGCGCGCGGCATCGATCAGGTCGCGCGGAATGGCCGAGGCCATGTACTGGCGCATCAGAAAGATGCCCAGAGCGGCACAGGCCCCCGGCACGTAGAGCGCGCGCGGCTCGTTCATCCAGCCGAGCCAGCTCATGATCAGCGCGCTGGGGATCATGCCCACGAAGGCTGGCAGCAGCATGGTGGCCATGACCGCCGCGAACAGCGGCTCGCGGAAGCGGAACTCGTGCATCGCGAACGCATAGCCCGCCAGCGAACAGAAGAACAGGTTCAGCAGCGTGGAGGCGGCTGCCACGTAGACGCTCCAGCCCAGGTTGTGCCAGAAGTACGGCAGCTTCTCGAGCAGCAGGCGCAGGTTGTCGAGAAAGTTCGTGCCGAACCACAGCGGCGGCGGCAGCGAGAGGATCTCGCGGTCGCTGTGCGTGGCGAACACGAACATGAAGTAGAACGGCGCGAGCATCAGCACGGCGCCGGCCGCCAGCACGGCCAGCGAGAGGACGCGCTGCGGGTTCATGGGGTTGCTCATTGCCGCGCTCATGACTTCTGCCCCAGCAGGCGATGGTTGGCCCAGGTGGTGGCGCCGATCAGCAGGAACAGCAGCCAGGCCACGGCCGAGGCGGTGCCGAAGTCGCCGTCGACGAAGGCGGTGGCATACATGTGCATCGCCGCTGTCTTGCCGGCCTGGTCGATGCCGCCGGTGCCGCCGGTGAGGATGAACGGCTCCTCGAACAACTGCAGGTTGCCGATGATGGTGAGCGTGACCGCGAAGAACACCATGGGCTTGAGCAGCGGCAGCGTGATGTGGCGGAACTGCTGCCACGGTTTCGCGCCATCCATGGTGGCGGCCTCGTAGAGGTCGCGCGGGATGGTCTGCATGGCGCTCAGGTACAGCACCGCATTCCAGCCCACGTAGCGCCACCACACCACGAAGGCGATCATCCACTTGGTGTAGCCCGGCTGCGCCCAGTCCACCGGTGCGGCGGGGAAGAGCGCGCCGACCACCGGCCATTGCGACATCGACGTGAGCATCACGTTCACGATGCCGAAGTCGCGCGAGAACAGCGACGAGAACACCAGCGAGATCGCGACCGTCGACGTGATGAAGGGCAGGAAGTAGATGCCCACCACGGTGTTGCGCCAGCGGCCGAGCGCGGTGTGGAAGAAGAACGCGAGCGGCAGCGCGACGAGGTGCTGCGGCAGGCCCGACACGATGGCCAGCCACACCGTGTTGTAGAGCGACTTGTGGAACCAGTCGTCGTCGCGCAGGGAGTAGACGTAGTTGTCGAGTCCGACCCATCGCATCGCCTCGAGGCCTGCCGCCGGGTCCCAGCGATGGAACGACAGGACCATCGAGAACAGCAGCGGGAACAGGCCGAACACCAGGAACAGCACGAAGAACGGGCTGATGAAGAGATACGGCGCCCAGCGCTGCGGCAGCCAGCGGCGGCGCACGCGCGGGGCGGCAGCGGCGGCGGCAAGGACCTGGGGCGATGACGAGGTGGCCTGCATGTGAGGAATTTCGGGCGTAGGCAGCCCCCGCGAGCCGCGTGCGGCGGCTCGCCTGGAGGGCTTTTCAGTGCGAGGTCGGCGGCTTCAGCGGCGCACGCGGCGCGCGATCTGCGCCTGTGCGTCGGCGAGGGCGGTCTTCACGTCCTTGCCCTGCTCGAGCACCTTCTCGAGTTCGGCATTGACCACCTCGCGCGCGATCGGGTCGAGCTTGTTGACCGCGGTGGCCTTGATCTGGTCGGCCGCCTGCTTCCACTGCTGGCGCGCGGTCTGGCCGCCCAGGTATTCGATCGGCTCGTTGATGAAGCTGTCGTTCTGCGCTTCGAGCAGCGCGGGGAAGGCGTCGAGCTTGCGGAAGGCCTCGATCTGCATGTCCTTGTTGAGGGTCAGGAACTGGATGAAGTCCCACGCCTCCTTCTTCTGCTGTGCCTTCTTCGGGATGGCATAGAACGAGCCGCCCCAGGAGGCATAGGCACCGCCGGGCAGCTGGGCCGAGCGCCACTTGCCCTTCTGGTCGGGTGCGAGCCAGTTGTTCAGGTGGCCGGCCAGCCAGGCGCCCATCATCTGGGAGGCGATCTTGTCGCGCTTGAAGCCTTCGCTCCATTCGTTGGACCAGGCGTTGATCTTGCCGTCGATGCCGGCCACGCGGGCCGACTTTGCGAGCTCGAAGGCCTTCACGAAACGCGGCGTGGTGACCAGCGGGTTGCCCTTGGCGTCGAAGTAGATGCCCTCGCCGTCCTTGAGCCCCGAGCGGATGTAGATCGCCTGGATGTCGACCGCATTGCCGAGCATGTAGGCGCCGGTGGCGGCCTTCACCTTCTTGCCGGACTCGACGTAGGACTCCCAGCTCCTGGTCAGGTCGGCCTCCGAGACGCCGGCTTTTTCGATCAGGTCCTTGCGATAGAACAGCGCGCCCGGCCCGATGTCGGTGGGAACGCCGGCCAGCGCGCCGGCGCTGCTGGTGCCCTGCGGCACGCTGAACTTCGACAGCTTTGCCCGATGCTGCAGCGCGTTGTAGGGCGCCTTGCCCAGGTCTTCCAGGCCGCCCGACTCGGCGAACTTGCCAATGAAGTCGAAGTCCACCGCCATCACGTCGGGCAGGTTGGCGCCGGTGGCCAGCGCGGTGGTCATCGCGGTGTGGTGGTCGGGGTAGGCCAGGCTGGTGAGCTTGATCTCGACGTTGGGCTTCACCTTCTTGTACAGCGGGATCGCCGCCTTGACCGCACGGTCGAGGTCGGGAAAGGACGCCACCGTCACCACCGTCTGCGCATGGGCAGCGGTCGCGGCGAGCCACACGGCCGAAGCGGCCGCAAGCGTTGTCTTCAGTCTCATTGCCGGTCTCCTTTGATGCACTGGGTTTTGATGCACTGGGTTCTTTGGCATCGTTTTCATGATTGACCTGAAAAAGGCCGCAGGCGGCCCTGCAGCCTTCGTCGGCACCCTGGAAAATCCTTTGAAAAGGATTTCATCGTCAACGGGGCGGAGTGTCTTCCCCTGTGCAAGCGAGCGTCAAGGGCGTACCCCCGCTGAAACCGCGGGTTAAGGGAAAATCCCGAGGGGAGGGTTTGGTCATGAATTGGCAATCCTTGCCAACCGCAAAGCAGGTTCGGCTAGGTGATTGCTCGGTGCACGGCTGAAATCGTTGTCATAATTTCTGCCATTGCGACCCTCCAGACGAGAATCCCGAAGTGCCAGCCTCCCGCTCCAGAGCCCGTCCTGCCCCCGCCCCCGTCGCCCCGGCCGGGCCGACCACGGTGATCGACGTGGCCCGCGTGGCCGGCGTGTCGGCCAGCACGGTGTCGCGCATCCTCAACGGCACGGCCCGGGTGGCCGACAGCAAACGCGCCGCGGTGGAAGAGGCGATCCGCCGGCTCGACTTCCGCCCCAACCTCTCGGCCCGCAGCCTGAAGATGGGCACCACCATGACGGTGGGCATCCTGGCGCAGGACATCGAAAGCCCGTTCTTCACCCGGGCGATGCGCGGCATCGAGGAAGGCCTGGCCGACAGCGGCTATGCGCCCATCATCGTGAGCGGCCACTGGAATGCCGTCGAGGAAGCGCAGCGCATCCGCCTGCTGATGGCGCGCCGCATCGACGGGCTGGTGATCCTGACCGGCCACCTGGCCGACGAGCAGATCGCCGAGTTCGCTCGCCACCAGCCGATCGTGGTGACCGGCCGCAAGCTGCGGCACGACCACAACCTGGTGGCCACCTGGCTCGACCAGACCGAAGCCGGCTACCTGGCCACCCGCCACCTGCTTTCGCTGGGCCATCGCCGCATCGCCCACATCGCGGGCCCGCGCGACCATGGCGATGCGGTGGACCGGCTGGCCGGCTACAACCGCGCCCATGAAGAAGCGAACCTGAAACCCGACCCGGCGCTGGTGACGCAGGGCGACTTCCTGGAAAGCGGCGGCCTGCTGGCGATGAACCGGCTGCTCGACAGCGGCGCGCCGTTCACCGCGGTGTTCGCTGCCAACGACCAGATGAGCTACGGCGCACGCATGGCGCTGTACCGCCGCGGCATCCGCGTCCCCGACGACGTCTCCATCGTCGGTGTGGACGACCTCCCCGCCTCGGCCTATGTGACGCCGCCGCTCACCACGGTGCGACAGCCGATCTACGAGATCGGCCTGTTTGCCGCCCGTGCGCTGCTGCACATGCTGGGCCAGCGGGTCGAGCCGGTGGACGTGCCGCCGCTGGAACTCATCGTTCGGGAAACGACGCGGCGGCTGTAGGGCGCCCCTGCGAAAGCGCAAGCCGGGTTCCCACTGCGGTGGTGACCAGCAAATGCTAGTCACACAAGTGGTTGTTCTATAAGCCTTTTTTTGTTGTCCAGCGAATTGCTAAGCAAGTCGCTAAGCATCCTGCACCCCGAAGTCGCGCAAGCGATACCTCCGGTTCTTGCCGCTACCTTCAATATCGAGAAACCCTCCCGGGCCACTCCAGCGCGACAGCAGGCGCGAAGCTTCGACTGTCGCGGACGGGGATTCCCCCAGACCCAGCAAACCGCGTAGCTCCCTGTTGCCGATGGAGCCATGGTCACGCAGGTACTCACGCGTCATCTCGGCATATCTCACGGGATTCAGGCCTCGCGATCGGGTGTACGCCGCCTTGCCCTTGAGCGCGGTAGCCACCCCCTTTGGCAAGGTGATACGTCGCCGTCATCGTGTGACCGCGCCGCTCCAGCAGGCCCAATTCTGCGGAAGCCATCACCTCCAGTGCGGCTCTTGCCTCGTCGCGCTCCAACTGCAGCACTTCATGGGCTGCGGCAACGTCGATGAAGTCTGTGCGCAACAAGGCATCGAGCACCAGCAGGTGGTCCAGCGTCACTGGGGCACCCCTGGCATCGAGCTCCGAAACTATGCGAGCCAGTCTCGGGTTAGCACCTCTGTTGAAGATCCGCAGCGTCACTGAATGAGCATCGCTGGCGTAAATCGGACGCCGCTTCCCGTATCTCAAGACCGAGCGATAGATACGCTTGCGACCAACGCCGGAGGACTCCACCAGCCTCAGCTTCACAAACGCATTGGCGAGCGTGCGATTGCGTGCTCTCGGTTCATGTCGAAGGATGTTCTCCGGGGTGATACCGGCAATGAAGCCACCGGGACTCACGATGACAAGTTCGTCCACCGAATGCTTGATCAACACTTCCCCTGGGTCTGTGTAGTCGCGGTGCGTCAATGCATTGAGCACACCTTCGCGCACCGCTTCGATCGGGAACTGCGGAATACGCAGTTTGAACAAGCCCAGTTGCACTTCCTCTTCTGGATTGAGCGGGCCCTCAAACACGTTGTCTATGCGTTCGACGATCTCCAGCAGTGGCAGGCGGTCCACATCGTTGCGTGCCACCGTCGTTTCGTCACGTAGCAACACATAGTGGAACTGAGCCTGAGGGCAGCGAGAGGCCAACACGTCCCTGCGTCCGAACAGCAACAGCCCAGTATGGGTAACTCGGCCGTCACGCACAGCTTCGAGACCCGCCAAGAACTCATCGTCCCCCAGATCCAGCAAGGGGGAGGTTGCCGCCTTGGAGCGGAGAAAATTGCGCGCACGCTCTATCTGCACGCGATCAAGCTCGCCGATGCTTACGCATCAGCGGCTTGGCCGCTCCAGTCCAGCGCCCCAGAACTCCAGCGCGTCCGCGCGAAGACTTGCGGATCCAAAGGCATGCAGTTCTTGCCTTCACGCTGTTTGAACAATCCCGCAGTGGTGCCATAGGGCATGTGTGAACCTTCCGGAACCCGCACTACGAGCAACTGGCCTGAGCCTTCTGGCACCGTCAAGACAGAGACCTGCGCACTCAAGGACGGTGATGTTCCCTCGTAGATACCGCGACGGAACACATCCACGTCGAAGCCCTTGGCGCCGTGAATGGCCTTTGCGCGACCAGTCACTCGATCATCCACACCTCCAACCGGGCAAGCAGCACGTGCAAGTCGGAATCAGCGGGTAGGCTCAACCAAAGCTCCTCGACGATGGGGCCCGTAAGACACAACTTATCGGCGGTAGGCTCAGAGCGCTCCCTCGCGCTCAAACTCTTATGCGTCGCGCCACACCAGGCAGCGACCGTCGAGAGGATACCGTCTGCCACGAGGCAAACGCTGGTGCTGCGACTACACCAGCGCGCCGCGACACATCAATTCCCGCGATCGTCGCCTCGCTTCGTGCCCGCGGTATCGCTACCGGGGCCATTCCCCGCCTGGTTCATGGGAGGCGGCGTGCGATTCGGCGCCGAGCGCGCCCGGTGCGGCACGGTGTACGACTCGGCATGGCCCATCGCTTCGTCGAGGTTCTCGCGTTCCTCGATGCGGGCCCGGGCTTCGCGAACGGGCTTGCCCGGTCCGGAGGGTGCGTTCGAATTCGGCATGGCTTGCTCCTGTGGTTGGGCATGGGCCGTTGCCTGGCCCAGCCCTCCCGTTGCGGCAAGCCGCGTACCCTCAGCCGGCGGTCGCGGCCGACACGCGCTGCTCCAGGTGAGCCAGCGCCTCTTCCACCTGGTCCACCAGCACCAGGCACAGGTCGCCCGGCTGCAGTCGCTCGAGGGCGGTGTCGATGGCGATGAACTCGCCGCGGATCTCGAGCACTTCGCGGGTGCGCGAGGCACCCTGCAGGCCTTCGCGCAGCAGCGCGATCACCTCGCCGTCCTCGCGCCCGCGCTGGCAGGCGTCCTGGTAGAGGATCACGTCGTCGAAGGCACGGCCGAGGATCTGCGTCTGCTCGCGGATGTCTTCGTCGCGCCGGTCGCCGGCGCCGCTGATGACCACCGAGCGGCGCTTCGCCGGCATGGCCTCCACCGCCTGCACCAGCGCCACCATGGCGTCGGGGTTGTGCCCGTAGTCGGCGATCACGGTGGCGCCGCGGTAGTCCATCACGTTGAAGCGGCCCGGCACGCTGGCCGCGTCGCTCACGAAGCTCGCCAGCCCGCGGCGCACGGTGTCCCAGTCGAGCCCCACGCCCCAGGCCGCCGCCACGGCGGCCATGACGTTCTCGACCTGGAAGCCGATGGCGCCGTTGCGGGTGAGCGGGATGTCGCGCAGCGGCAGGCTCTCGCGCCACGCGCCTTCGGCCGCGACGATGGCATCGCCGTCGACGAACACGGTGCGCTTGCCCTGCGCGCGGTGCGTCACCATGAGCGGGTGCGAACGGTCGGCGGCGAAGTAGATCACGCTGCCCGGGCATTCGGAGGCCATCGCCGCGACGATCGGGTCGGCCGCGTTGAGCACCGCATAGCCCTTGGGCGCCACGTTCTGCACGATCACGCGCTTGAGCACCGCGAGGTCCTCGACGGTGGTGATGAAGTTGAGGCCCAGGTGGTCGCCCTTGCCGAGGTTGGTGACCACCGCGACCTGGCAGCGGTCGAAGCCCAGGCCTTCGCGCAGGATGCCGCCGCGCGCCGTCTCGAACACCGCCGCATCCACGTCCGGATGCATCAGCACGTTGCGTGCGCTCCTGGGGCCGGAGCAGTCGCCGCTGTCGGTCTGCCGGCCGTTGATGTGCACGCCGTCGGTGTTGGTCATGCCCACGCGCAGGCCGCTGGTGGCGAACAGGTGCGCGATCAGCCGGGTGGTGGTCGTCTTGCCGTTGGTGCCGGTCACCGCCACCACCGGGATGCGGCCGTTGTCGTGCTCGCGGCCGTGATGGCCGTGCAGCGGGCCGTACAGGTGGTTGATGACGGCCTCGCCCACGTTGCGTCCCTTGCCGTACGACGGCGAAAGGTGCATGCGCAGGCCCGGGGCGGCGTTCACCTCGACGATGCCGCCCGACTGTTCTTCCAGCGGGCGCAGCACGGTCTCGCACACCACGTCGACGCCGCAGATGTCGAGCCCGACCATCTGCGCCGCCGCCACCGCGCGCGCCGCCACTTCCGGGTGCACGTCGTCGGTCACGTCGGTCGCGGTGCCGCCGGTGGACAGGTTGGCGTTGTTGCGCAGCACGACGCGGCGGCCTTTCTCGGGCACCGACTCGGGCTTCAGGCCCTGCACGTCGAGGCGCGCGATCGCGATGTCGTCGAAGCGGATCTTGGTGAGCGAGGTGGCATGCCCGTCGCCGCGCCGCGGGTCGGCGTTCACCTGGTCGACCAGCTGGCGCACCGTGTGCTTGCCGTCACCCACCACCAGGGGCGGGTCGCGGCGCGCCGCGGCCACCAGCTGGTTGCCCACCACCAGCAGCCGGAAGTCGCTGCCCGGCAGGTATTTCTCGACCATCACCTCGCCGATCTCGGCGGCGGCGCGGTAGGCGATCTCCAGCTGCTCGCGGGTCACGATGTTCACCGTGACGCCCTTGCCCTGGTTGCCGTCCTGCGGCTTGAGCACCACCGGCAGGCCGATCTCCTGCGCCACCACCCAGGCGTCCTCGACGTCCTTCACCGGCCGGCCCAGCGGCACCGGCACGCCAGCGGCATGCAGCAGCTTCTTGGTGAGGTCCTTGTCCTGCGCGATCGATTCGGACACAGCGCTGGTACTGTCCACCTCTGCGGCCCAGATGCGGCGCTGCTTCGAGCCCCAGCCGAACTGCACCAGGCTGCCTTCGGTGAGCCGGCGCCACGGGATGCCGCGTGCCGCGGCGGCGGTGACGATGGAGCCGGTGCTCGGGCCCAGGCGCACGTCTTCGTCGAGCTCGCGCAAGGCCTTGAGCGCCGCGGCCACGTCGAAGGCCGGGCCGCCTTGCGCCGCGGCCACCAGGGCCTGCGCATACTCGAAGGCCAGCCGGCCCACCGGTTCCTCGGTGTATTCGACGACCACCTGGTAGATGCCGTCTTCGACCGTGGCGGTGGTGCGCGAGAAGGTCACCGGGCAGCCGGCCTGCGCCTGCAGCGACAGCGTCGCCGCTTCCAGCACATGGGCCAGCGACAGCGGCACGCCGGCCGCGCCGGGTCGCAGTGCGCCGATCGCCGGGAACAGCTCGCGCAGGCGCTTCTCGAACCCTGGCATGTCGGCCAGGGAGCGCTCGCCCGGCGTGCAGGCGACGATGGCTTCGATGGCCGTGTGACGGCTCCAGAGGTTGGGGCCACGCAGGGCCCTGATGCGTGAAACTTCCATCAGGCTTCCGGGGAATAGGTCTCGATGCCGGCGGCGATCAGTTCAGGGGAAATGCCGAAGGCCCAGGCGGCCGCCACGGCCGCGACCAGCGCATGGGCGCCCAGGCGGGCATGGCTGCAGGCGGCCGACACCGAAGGGCCGATCGTCTTGGTGAGGCCGGTGGCGAACACGATGCGGTCGTTGCGCACCAGCACCGCGCGGCCGCCCTTCTCGCGGTGCTCGGCAATGGCGGCGGCCGCGGCGGCGTTGTCTTCGGCCGCGTAGAAGACCACCTCGCCGTCGCACAGCTCGGCCAGCTCGGCCACGCGGGCATCGGCGGCGTTCAGCACGCCGGCGCCGTCACCCAGCACCACGTCGATCTGGGTGCGCAGCACCTTGGTCATCTGTTCGGGCTCGCGCAGGTCGTAGTGCGCCAGCGCTTCCACGCCGTCCATGTCGGTCACCATGCCGACCTGGCAGCGGTCGTAGGCCAGCCCGTCGCGCAGGATCAGCTCGGGCGTGTTCTCGAACACGGCGGCGGTGACCTCGCGGTTCATCAGCACACGCTGGCCGGCCTCCCACCTGACGCAGTCACCGCGTTCGACGCGGCGGCTGCCCAGCCACAGGCCTTCGCGGCAGGCCAGGCCGACATGCCGGCCCGACAGGTGGATCAGCCAGGCGACCAGCCGGGCGATGGTGGCGGTGTCGCGCGAGCCGGCAACGCCCACGATGGGGATGCGGCCGGTTTCGTGCTCGGCGAACAGGTGGTCGACGATAGAGCGGCCCACCGGGCGGGGCGTGCCTTCGGCCGGCTTCAGGTGCATGAGCAGGCCCGGCCCGGCGTTCACCTCGACGAGGGCGCCGCCCTGCGCGGCCAGCGGCTTCGAGATGTCTTCGCACACCAGGTCGACGCCGGCGATGTCCAGGCCCACCACGCGGGCGGCCAGCGACACGACGTGGTCGACCTCGGGGTGCACGTGGTCGGTGCAGTCGATGGCGACATTGCCGTTGCGCTGGATCAGCACCTTGCGGCCGGCCCCCGGCACCGAGGCCGGCATGAGCCCCTGCCGCTGCAGGTCCGACAGGATGGCGCCGTCCTCGGCCGCCTTCAGCCGCGCCAGCGGGAAGTCCTCGTTATCGCCGCGGCGCGGGTCGGAATTGATCTGGGCGTCGATCAGCTCGTTCACCGTGAGCCGCCCGTCGCCGGTGACCCAGGCGGTCTCGCCGCGGGCCGCGGCCACCACCTTGCCGCCCACTACCAGAAGGCGGTGCTCCTCGCCGCGGATGTACTGCTCGACGATGACCTCGCTGCCATGCTGCTCGGCCAGCGTGTAGGCGGCTTCCACGTCGGCCTGGGTGCGCAGGTCAAGCACCACGCCGCGGCCGTGGTTGCCGTCGGAAGGCTTCACCACCACCGGCAGGCCGATGTCCTGGGCGGCCTCCCAGGCCTCGGCCGGGCTCTTGACCAGCTGGCCCTCGGGCACCGGCACGCCGCACGACTTCAGCAGCGTCTTGGTGAGGTCCTTGTCGCAGGCGATGTTCTCGGCAATGGCACTGGTGCGGTCGGTCTCGGCCGTCCAGATGCGGCGCTGCCTGGCGCCGTGGCCCAACTGCACCAGGTTGCCGTCGTTCAGGCGGATGTGCGGGATGCGCCGGTCGGTCGCGGCGGCCACGATGGCGGCCGTGCTGGGGCCGAAGTAGGAGTCGTCCACCTGCTCGCGGATCTTCTCGACCGCCGCCGGCACGTCGAACGGCTCGTCGTTGATCGCCGCCATGAGCAGCCGGTGGCCGTGTTCGAGCGCGGTGCGGGCGACCTGCTCGTCGCGGGCGCGGAACACCATGCGGTACAGGCCGTGCTGCGAGGTGCTGCGCGTCTGGCCGAAGCCGGTGGGCATGCCGGCCAGGTTGAGCAGCTCGATCACCACATGCTCCAGCACGTGGCCGCACCAGGTGCCTTCGGTCAGCCGCTGCAGGAAGCCGCCGCGCTCGCCGACGCCGCAATGGTGTTCCGTCAGGGCCGGCAGCATGGCCACCAGGCGGTCGTTGCAGCCGGGCAGCTTGTTCGACGGGAAGTCCTCGAGCTTGCCGAGGTCCAGCCAGGTTTCGAGGACCGACCGGTAGGTCCAGATGTTGGGGCCGCGCAGGTAGTTCACGCGCAGCAGCTTGATGTCTTCGAACTTGCTCATCGTCTGGACTTCTGGGGGAATGCCCGCAATGCTGCGGCAGGCCGAGATTGTGCGCCCTGTCGGGGGTCGCGCCGGGGTGGCGCATGGGTGAAAATCCGCGCCCCGGCGAGCCTGAAGTCTGCCCGCTGCAAACCCACACAATGCAACAACTTCTTCCAGCCCCTGCCCCCGGTGCAGGCGGCGCCGAGTGGCCCCTCGGCCCCGACGAAAACGTCCTCGCCAGCCTGGAGGTTGACCTCGACGCGGCGCTGCGCTTCGCCCGCGGTGAACTCCTGCTCACCCAGCGGCGCCTGCTCTCCCGCGAGGCGGGCAGCGGCCAGCGGCGCGAATGGGCCCTGGCGGCGGGCCATTCGCTGCGCCACTTCGACCATGCCGGCGTCGGCACGCTGGAGCTGCACGATGAACACCGCCGCCTGGCCGTGTGGCACTACACGCTGGGCGCCAACGTGCAGGCGCTGCGGCTGCTCAAGCTGTTCGAGCAACAGATCGATTCATTGAAGACCGGCCTGTCGCCAATCGGCGACGAGGTCGCGCTGTGCCCGACCTGCAAGGCGCCGCTGCCGTCCGACAGCGACGAATGCCCCGCCTGCGCGCGCGAACTGCAGGCGCCGCCCTCGACCTGGGTGCTGCTGCGGCTGTGGCGTTTCGCCCGCCCCTACCGCCACCAGCTGCTGCTGGGCTTCCTGCTCACGCTGGCCTCCACCGCGGCGACGCTGGTGCCGCCCTATCTCACCATCCCGCTGATGGACAACGTGCTGATCCCGTTCCAGAACGGGCAGCAGATCGAGACCCGCTACGTGCTCGTGCTGCTCAGCGGCCTGCTGGGTGCGGCGCTGTTCGCCTGGGGCTTGAGCTGGTGGCGCACCTGGCTGCTGGCGCTGGTGTCCGAACGCATCGCGGCCGACCTGCGCACCGCCTCGTTCGAGCACCTGCTGCAGCTGTCGCTCGACTACTTCGGCAGCAAGCGCACCGGCGACCTGATCTCGCGGGTCGGCTCGGAAACCGACCGCATCTCGGTGTTCCTGTCGCTGCATGCGCTCGACTTCGCCACCGACGTGCTGATGATCGGCATGACCTCGGTGATCCTGTTCTCGATCAACCCGTGGCTGGCGCTGGTGACGCTGCTGCCGCTGCCCTTCATCGCCTGGATGATCCACGTGGTGCGCGACAAGCTGCGCACCGGCTTCGAGAAGATCGACCGGGTGTGGGGCGACGTGACCAGCGTGCTGGCCGACACCATCCCCGGCGTGCGGGTGGTCAAGGCGTTCGCGCAGGAGCGCCGCGAAGCGCAACGCTTCCGCGAAGCCAACAGGCACAACCTCGAGGTGAACGACCGGCTCAACAAGACCTGGAGCCTGTTCTCGCCCACCGTGTCGCTGCTCACCGACGTGGGTCTGCTGGTGGTGTGGGCCTTCGGCATCTGGCAGGTGAGCCAGAGCCACATCACGGTGGGCGTGCTGTCGGCCTTCATCGCCTACATCGGCCGCTTCTACGGCCGGCTCGACTCGATGAGCCGCATCGTCTCGGTGACGCAGAAGGCCGCGGCCGGCGCCAAGCGCATCTTCGACATCCTCGACCATGTGTCCAACGTGCCGGAGCCGGCGCAGCCGGTGCCCATCCGGGCGCTGCAAGGCGGCATCGAGATGCGCAACATCGGCTTCCGCTACGGCCCCCGCTCGGTGATCCGCGGCCTCGACCTCACCATCGAGCCGGGCGAGATGATCGGCCTGGTGGGCCACAGCGGCTCGGGCAAGAGCACGCTGGTCAACCTGATCTGCCGCTTCTACGACGTGACCGACGGCGCCATCCTGGTCGACGGCACCGACATCCGCCGCTTCGGCGTGTCCGACTTCCGCCGCCACATCGGCCTCGTGCTGCAGGAGCCCTTCCTGTTCTTCGGCACCATCGCCGAGAACATCGCCTACGGCAAGCCGGACGCCACGCGCGAGGAGATCGTGGCCGCGGCACGGGCCGCGCATGCGCACGAGTTCATCCTGCGGCTGCCGCAGGGCTACGACTCGCTGGTGGGCGAACGCGGCCAGGGGCTGTCGGGCGGCGAGCGCCAGCGCATCTCGATCGCCCGCGCGCTGCTGATCGACCCGCGCATCCTGATCCTCGACGAGGCGACGTCCAGCGTGGACACCGAAACCGAGAAGGAAATCCAGAAGGCGCTCGACAACCTCGTGCAGGGCCGCACCACCATCGCCATCGCGCACCGCCTGTCCACCCTGCGCAAGGCCGACCGCCTGGTGGTGATGGACCGCGGCCAGGTGGTCGAGGTCGGCCCGCACGACGAACTCATGGCCCGGCAGGGCGCCTACTGGCGCCTCTATGAAGCGCAGGCGCGGCGCGTGGACGCCGAAGAAGACGAAGACCTCGACACCCCCACGCAGGTGCAGGTGGCGCAGATCGCCAGCCAGGTGCCGGCGGTGCGGAGCAGTTCATGAACCAGGCCCCTTCCTTCTCGCTGGAGCGCAACGCCTTCGGCCGCCTCGTGCTCACCCTGCCCGGCGGCGAGCCGCAGGCCGGCGTGGTGCCGGTGCGCGCCTTCCCGATCGCAGCGCCCGACGAAGGGCTGTCGCTGGTGGGCGCCGACGGCCACGAGCTTCTGTGGATCGACCGCATCGACATGCTGCCGGCGGCGACCCGCGCACTCATCGAGGAAGAACTCGCCACCCGCGAGTTCGTGCCGGTGGTCAGGCGCATCAGGAGCGTGTCCACCTTCGCGACGCCCAGCACCTGGGTGGTGGAAACCGACCGCGGCGACACGCAGTTCGTGCTCAAGGGCGAAGAAGACATCCGCCGGCTCGAAGCCGGGCGGCTGCTGATCGCCAGCAGCCACGGCATCCAGTTCCTGGTGCCGGACCGCTTTGCCCTCGACCGCCATTCGAAGCGGCTGCTCGAACGCTTTCTCTGAAGCCCGCCGGGTCCTCAGTGCCGCAGGCCCGAGGACCCGTGGGTGCGACCGCTTTCGCCCGGCCGGTACAGGGTGCCCTCGGGGTGCCGCGGCGGCTCGTCGCGCTGCTGGCGGCCGGCCTGGCGGGCCGCCATCTTGTCGCCCAGTGACGGCGCCACCTTGGCCATCGCGGTGTTGAGGGTGGCCATCGCGCCCACCTTCACATCGCGCCCGCCTTCCGTCGCCGCCTTCAGGATCGCCTCGGCGACGTCCTGCGGGTCGATCTGCGGCGTGGGCAGCTTGGGCTCGCTGCTCATGTAATTGCGCGCATGTTCGGGGTATGGCGTGTCCACCGCGGTCGGCTGGATCAGCGTGATGGACACCGGCGCCTCGTCGAGCTCCTCGACCTCGACCCTCAGTGCATCGGTGAAGCCCTTCACCGCATGCTTCGAGGCGGTGTACATGCCCTGCAGCGGGATGATCGCCTCGGACACCTCGCTGCCCACGTTGATGAGCGCGCCGCCGTTGGGCCGCAGGTGGCGCAGCGCGACCAGCGAGCCGTACACCGTGCCCCAGAAGTTGGTCTCGAACAGCCGCCGGCTGTCGCCGTCGCTCACTTCCTCGAGCCGCCCGTAGATGGCCACGCCGGCGTCGTTGACCCAGGTGTCGATGCGGCCGAAGCGCAGGATCGCCGCCTCGGCGGCCAGTTCCAGCGCTTCGCGGCTCGCCACGTCGCCCGGCACCGCGATCGCTTCCGCCCCTTGCGCCTGCAGGCGCGCGGCGATCTCCTGCAGCGTCCGCTCGCTGCGTGCCACCAGCACCAGCTTGGCGCCGCGCTGGGCGGCGAGTTCCGCCGTGGCCAGGCCAATGCCGCTGGAGGCACCGGTGATGACGATGACCTGCTTGTCGATGGGCTTGAAATGGAAAGACATGCGTGCTCCTTCGTGAACGTAGGTTGGGTGTCACGAAGGGCGGCAATCGGCGTGCACGCCGTCCGGGCGTGGGTCAGCCCTTTGGCGCGGCGGCACCCGATGGTTCGATGCCCGGCGGATCATCCGGCGCGTCGAGCCCGGCACCGGGGTCTTCTTCGCCCGCCACCGACTCGGCGGAGATGTCCACCGGCTCCGGGTTGTGCGAGCCGGTGGTGTCCACCGGCAGTACGGGTTGCGTGGGTTGTGCGGGTGGCGCGGGGCGCGTCTGGGGAGGTTGCTGCTGCGCGGGGGCCATGGCGCTTCCTTGGCTGCTGCGGGGTTTGCATGGTGGTGCAAACCACATACCCGGCATCCCGGCGTGGACGCTCGTGAAGCGAGCAGCGCTTGTGCGCCTCCTCCTACCGCCTTCGGGTCGCGTGGCCGATAGGCCCGAGCCGCAGGGCCTGCTGCAATGGTCCGGACTCGAAGGAGCAAACCATGGCAAGCAACACACAACCCAAGGAAGACCAGGCCCGGCAACTGGGCGACACGGCCGCTGAGTCCGCCGGCGTGCACCCGGTGGGCACGGCGATCGGCGCCATGCTGGGCGCCATCGTCGGGGCGCTGTGCGGCATTGCGGCGGGGCCGGTCGGCAGCCTGTTCGGCGCCGTGGCCGGTGCCGTGGCCGGCGGTGTGCTGGCCTCGTTCAGGGGCACACCGCCGGCCGGGCGGCGATAAGGCCTCAGGCCACGAAGCGGCACAACGACGCCGGCGTGCGCGTGTCCATGTTGCGGCCGCGGTTCATGTGGTCGTCGACCTCGGCCGCGCAGCCGAGCATGCGCGGGTACAGGAAGATGGTGAACGCGGCCGTCTCGAGTTCGCGCTCGCCGATGTCGCCGCGCTGGAAGGGCCGCCACAGCATCTTGAGCAGCAGCGCTGCGATCACCGCGTCGACATTGACGCAGTAGACGTTGCGCGACACGCCGGCTTCGGCCAGGGCCTGCACCAGCTCGCGGTAGTAGGCATGGAAGACGTTGTATTCGCCGCGGCTTTGCAGCAGCTCGGCGATGAAGACCTCGCGCGGGTCGAAGTTCACCGGCTTGTCCTTGAACACCGGGTGGTTCACGCCGGGGATCTTGGCAATGTCCAGGCTGCCGAGGGTCTTGCGCTGCGCCTTGTATTGCGCATATCGGGCGGCGGTGCCCGCGGCCAGGGCCTTCAGGTCGACGCCGTGGCCGGCGTCGCTCGGGTCGGCCAGGCCGCTGCCCTCGAATTGCTGGTTCAGGAAGGCGATGCCTTCATAGCCGTTGCCGCCGTGCGTGTAGCCGGTGTGCGTGAGGAAACCGATCAGGGCCTTGTTGAGCTGCACGCGTTCCGGGCTCTCCGGGCCGTCGGCCGACACCGCGCCCTTGGCCCCTTGCGCCGAGATGGCGCCTGGGCCGTTGGTGAGCAACAGGCCAACCAGCGTCTGGAAGGCGAACAGGTCATCGTCGGCCGGAGCCCGGCCGAGCAGCGCAGCAAAGGCGACCTCGGCCAGGCTGCTTTCGCCCAGCAGCGCGGCATTCTCGAAGCCGCAGAAGCGTTGCGGCTCGTGCCGCGACGCGTCGGCCGAGGCGCCGATCAGCGTGCCGAACAGCCGCACCCACCACGGCAGGCTTTCCGCCGTGAGGCGCGACAGCCGCTTGGCCATGAGCGGGTTCCAGGCCAGGCTCGTGGTCACGGCGGCCAGCACGGCATCGGCCGTCGGGTGGCCGGGCAGGCTGGTGAGCCAGCGCACGAACACCGACTCGGCCCGGCGCGATCGCAGCGCTGCCAGCAGCGCCAGCGCACGTTCATCGGGCGCGGCGCCGAACAGCGGTTCGCTGCCGCTGATCTCGACACGTGCGACATCGAAGCCCGCATCCGCCGCATCGACCAGGCCGGCCGCCGAGAAGCGGTCGATCATCAGGCGCGCCGCCTCGCGCGCAGCCTCCTGCCGGCGCGGGCCGACGATGGCCGCGGCGGCAGCCAGCACCGCATTGGGCGCATTGCCGGCTTCGCGCGAGGCCTGCGCCGCGGCCAGCTCCGGGGTGCCGTGCAGGTTGCAGAACGCGGCCACCGCGGCGGCCATGAGCCGGTGATCGTTGGCGCTGCCCGGATGCTGCAGCAGCGCGAGGCAGGCATTGGCTTCCAGCGACTGCGTGGCCGCATCGAGCATCGACACGCCATGCAGACTGCTCACCTGCGTGACCGCGTCCATCAGGGAGGCGCCCGAGGCGTCCTTCATCGGCTGGCGGGGCGCAATGGCGCCCACCTGCCGGTTCACCCGCGCGATCTGCTCGTTGTAGGGCGCGATGGCCTCCACCACCGGCAGCGCGAGCTCGGGCGGCAGCACGCCCTGGTCGGCGCCGAACCACGGCTTGAGCGCGAGGCTGCCTTCAGGCGGGAAGTCGGGCAGCGTGGCGTTGGCACGCATCACCGCGGTCAGCGCGGCCGGGATGTGCGCGATGTTGGTGACCAGCGCGCCCTTGGCCGAGAACACCGGCGTCTCGGGGGTGAAGATCGCATCGACGCCGAACTTGTCCATGAACCAGCGCTCCTTGGCGAGCGCGTCGTCGCTGCCGCCGGCCATGGCGCCGGCATGGCCGACCGCGCGGGTCAGCTTGCTCTTCCAGCGGCCGACCACGCAGGCGACCACCGGCTTGCTGAACTGCGCATCGAGCTCGTAGTAGCCGCCCGGCTCGCAATACAGCACCGCGGCCTTGCTGCGTGCGTCGTTGGCCAGCGCAAAGGCGAACTCGGGCGCGGCGTAGTGGATGTAGACGTCCTTGCCGCTGGAGATCACGGTGGTGGTGCCCCAGCCCGCCAGCCGCAGGTACTGCGCGATGGTGGTGGAGAAGCCGCCGGAGTTGGAGAAGATCGCGACCGAGCCCGGCCGCAGCGTGTCGCCGGGGTTGTCGCCACCGAGCGCGCCGCCGATGCGCACCTGGTTCCAGGCGTCGGCCACGCCCAGGCCGTTGGCGCCGAAGATGTCGACGCCGCGCTGCTGGCCCATCGCGCGGATCTCGCGCGCGTCGTGCACGGCGATCTTCTCGGTGATGATGAAGATCTTCTTCAGCTCCGGGTTCACGCGGATCAGCTCGGCGACGCCGTCGCGCGCGGCCGAGGGCGGCAGGTAGACCACGCCGCAGTTGAACCGGTGCCCGGCCTCCAGCCCTTCGCGCACGTTGTTGAACACCGGGATGGGGCCTGCCGGCGTTTCGAGCACCTGCCCGCCCTTGCCCGGCGCGGTGCCGAACACCACGTTGCCGCCCGAATAGGCATGGCTCACCGGCGTGACGTCGCTTGACTCGCCGCCCAGGATGTTGAGCACGCACACGCGGTCGTCGCGCGACGCCACCTGCGACAGCGAGCTGATGCCGACGAAGTACTTGAAATCACCCACGCTCTGACGGTCCATGGTTCGTCCCTCCATCGCTCAAGCCGCAACGGCAGCCGCCGCCACACCCAGCTTCGCCGCGATCTGTTCGCGGCCGCCGGCCTTCATCCATGCATCGACCCTGCGGGCGTACTGGATGACCTCGCTGATGTCGGAGTCGAAACCGAAGATGCGATAGGGCAGGCCGAGCGCGTCGCAGGTGTCGCGCAGCGCCGCCATGCCGCGCACGAGGTTGGGCCCGCCGCGGCCCACCACCACCGACAGCGGCGTCGGACCGTGGCTGCTGAAGTGCTCGCGCAAGGCATCGGCGATCGCCCGCAGCGTTTCGTGGATGTCGGTGTTGTTGCTCTTGCCGCCGATGACGAACAGCACGTTGGCCTGGCGCAGCCAGTGCTTGAAGCAGATGCGCGCCACCGCCTTCATCTTCTCGTACGGCGGGTTGCCGCCGAAGTCGGAGCTGATGATCGCGTCGTCGCCCAGCATCTCGGTCACGAGCGAGTTGGCGCCGCCGCCGAAGGTCGGGGCCAGCACCGTGCCGTGCGGGTTGATCACGTACACGTCGCTCTGGCCCTGGTGGGTGCGCAGCTGGTTGATCTCCTGCTCGAAGTCGGAGTAGTCGGCCGCGAACAGGTGGGCCGGCAGGTCGAGCCGGTGCCAGCGCGGGTCGTCGCGGTCGAAGCCGGCCTTGAAGTCGCAGGCCACCGGCGTGAGCCGGCCCTTCGCGTCTTCCCGCAGGCGGATCGGGTTGAGCTCCAGCGTGGTCATGCCGAAGTTGTGGAACAGCTCCCACAGCTTGGGCAGCTGCTGCACCAGCGGCGAGATGATCTCCCTGGGCGCGCCGATCTCGCTCAGCGCATTGGCCACCACGAAGGCCTTGAGCCCGGTGAGCGGGTCGAACGGCACCTGTGCGACGTGGCGCTTGTCGACTTCCTCGATGTCCATGCCGCCCATGTGCGTGAGCGTCATGGTGGGCGCGCGGAAGTGGGTGGAGTCGCTGATGGAGAAGTACACCTCGTGTTTCGCCGGCACGCCCGCCTCGAAAGTCACGCCGTTGGCCTTGGCACGGGTGTGGCCCACCACGTGCTCCACGAAGTAGAGCCGCTCCTTTTCGGCCAGCGCCGCCTTCAGGTCCTTCGCGCGGCCAAGCAGCCCGGCCTTGCCCTTCTTGCCGATACCGCCCTTGAACACCGGCTTGATGAAGACCTGCCCGTGGCGGTCGATCAGGGACTTGATCTCCTCTTCGCTGGCCGCAGGGCCCAGCACTTCGGGAACAGGAAAGCCCGCGAACTGAAGCAAGCGGGCGCCGTGCAGCATGCCGGTGATCTGCATGTGTTGTCTCCTGGCGTTGGGGTCTGGCTGGCGAACCCGTGCAAGGCTAGGAATGCAAGCTGTCGATTGGCCGTCAGACCCTGGTGGTGCCGGGGCAATCACGTTCTGCGCGCAGTGAGGGCCGCACGCAGGAGGATCGCGCTGTCGTACCCGCCCTTCAGCTGTCGTACCCGCCCTTTAGAATCGCGCGCTTACGAAGCTTTACAAGCACCAGTCGACAGGGGCCGCGCACGGCTTGCGAGGCCTCGCGGCGAGATGGCGCATACCCGGAGGGGATTCTCTTGAAGCTGAAGCAGCAAGGCCGCCTACGTCGTGGGGGTGCATTGGCCGGTGTCCTGTTGTGGCTGTTGAGCGGCTGCGGTGGGGGTGGTGGGGGTGGTGGGGGTGGTGGGGGTGCCGACGCAGGCGCCAGCCCACCTCCAGGCCCCCCGGTCGCGGCCTACTCGATCGGCGGCACTGCGACGGGCATCTCGGGACCGGGGTTGGTGCTCCAGCTCAATGGCGCCGCCGACGCAGACGTTGAGCGCCGGGTCCACCTACGCCGTGACGGTCAGGAGCAATCCCGCCGGCCAGGTGTGCGCCCTTCAAAACGCCAGCGGCACCGTCAATGCCAATGTGACGAGCGTCACCGTGGCCTGCACGACACCCGAGCCCCCGGCGCCTGACGCCTTCCGACTCGGCGGCACCATCAGCGGCCTTGCAGGCTCCGGCCTGATCTTGCGCAACGGCATGCAGGACCTGCCGATCGCAGCCGGCACCACGAGCTTCGTGTTTCCCGGGACCTTGGCATCCGGTGCCGGATACCAGGTGGGCATTGCCGCGCAGCCGACCACACCGGCGCAGACATGCACCGTCTCCAACGGGATGGGCATGGTGGGTTCATCCGACGTCACCAACGTCTCGGTGAGTTGCGTGACCCCGCCGGCATCGTCGACCGGTGGTCTCACCCTCGATACGAACTCGATGGCTTTTGAAGGCGAAGAGGGTCAGTCAGTCGCGCCGCAGAGCCTTTCCGGCGCCATTGCCGGGGCCACCGAGCCGGTCATCGTCACCGTCACCGTCACGGACAACGGTTTGCTGGGCGCCAGCTTCAGCCTGACCAGCTCCACGAGCGGACAGTTGCGAGTGACGCCACGCCAGCCCGGCAATCTGGCGCCGGGCGTCTACCGGGACAACATCACCGTCAGCGCCTGCTACGACAGCGCTTGCGCAAGACCCGTACCGGGCAGTCCGAAGGCCGTCGAGGTGACCTACACCGTCAAGACAAACAACCCGGCCCCGGTCCTGCACCTGTCGGATCATGGTGTTGCGTTCGCTTCGGTGCCGGGCTCGGCACAGCTGTCTCGCAGGGTGGTCGTGCGCGACTCCAGCGGCGCGACATTCGGGTGGAAGGCCGCCTCGAGCGCAACCTGGCTCAGTGCAAGCTCCGCCGGTGCGAGCGGCGGGGTGCTGCAACTGACCGCCAACCCAGCCGGCTTGCCCGACGGTTTGCACCAGGCCACGGTCAGCGTGAGTTCGGACAACCCGGCCATAGCCGGCGCGGAGCTCATCCGCGTGGGGCTGTACGTGAGCCAGGCGGCATCCGCCGCGAGCCTCGGCATGCCGCTGTCGAACCCCATCCCGGCCATCGCGCAGACGGCGCACGCGGTCGATCCCATCCGCCCCCTGGTGTACTCGACCGCGGGCTCGACGATCGCTGCCAACCATGTGCACACCGGCGCCAGGGCGGCCACGCTCACCGTTCCTGGCGCTGAACTGGGCGGCGTGGCCACCAACGACGACGGCAGCCGGCTTTACGCGCTGAACTACGCGAACGGCACCGTCGTGGTCATCGACCTCGACACGATGGGCATCGTGCGCAGCTACGGCTTCCCGCAACTGCAGATGTCGGGCGAGGCATTGAAGAGCAGCCGCATCCACCATGCACGCGTCCATGGCCGGCCCGTGCTGCTGATGACCCATGCCCGCCTGCCCGCCGGCGACGCCACGCGAGATGCGGTCGCCCTGTTCAAGGCAGACACCGGAGAACTGGTCGGCGAGTTGTTCGGCGTCCCCGGTTGGGAGTTCACGCGGCTGGCCGTCAGCCGAGACGGCACGACGGCATACGCCGCCGACGCCGGGCTGAGCGGCATCCTCTCCACCGCACGCGTCGCGCTTCGCGCGAACTCGCTGGGCAACGTCTACGGCAGGGCCGTTGCTGCAACCGTAGGCGTGAACGAGAGCACGCTGCAGGACATCGCCACCAATGAGGACGGCTCACGCGTCTGGGTGGGCTACGGCACGGACCGGTTCGTGCGCGAGGCTGTCTACAACGGCACCAGCCTGGATTGGACCGCGGGCCTCGCCGAATTCGGGTTGCCGAGCAACGTGCAGACCAACGGCATGGCCCTCGCCGACATCGAGGTCGACGCCTACGGCAAGCTGTTCGTTCACGACGACGTCTACGACCTGCGGGTCTACACGCCTTCGGGGACGCTGCAACAGCGTTGGCAGAACCTGGCGGACGCGACGCTGGTGGCCGAAGGCTCGGGCTCCATGCGCATGTCGAGCGACGGCCTCAGGCTGATCGGCAATGGCCGGCTGATGAGCATCCAGCCCTAGATCAGCGGCCGGTTCCAAGCAAGAGGGCCACTCATGCGAGTGGCCCTCTTGCCTTGTGACTGCCGAAGCCTGGCGGCCTGCTAGGGCCGGCGGCGGCGCCCCAGCCAGCCGACGATGCCGAGGCCGGCGGCCAGCAGCGCATAGGTCTGCGGCTCGGGCACCGGCGTGATGAGCGCCGCGTGGGACAGCTCCTGCGTCATGCCGTTACCGTTGACCGACACACCGAGCATCGAATAGTCGATGCTGGTGATGCCCTCGGTGCCGCCGTTGAACAGGTACATGCTGAACGAGTTCGCGCCCATCAGCGAGATCGCGAAGAAGCCGGTGATCGCGGTGTCGAAGGTCAGCGTGCCGGAAATGCCGTTCGGGCTGGAAGTGAACGGGCCGCTGCCGGCGTCGTCGCTCTTGCCGACCAGCACCCACGGCACGTTGCCGACGAACGACTGGAAGTCCATCTGCGCCTGCAACAGGAAGTCGTCGCGCTGCTGGACGTCGTTGCCTGCCCAGGCGCCGGAACATGCCAGGGCGTCCGTCTCGAATCCGGCGGTCATCACCCCGCCGTTGTTGCAACTGAGGCCGGTGGCCGTGAGGGCTGCCTGGGATGGCGCGGCCAGTGCCGACAACGCCGCCGCAGACAGGAGAGAACGTGTAAGCCAATGCATGGCACCTCCGTGGGTAGTGGCCGATGTCAAGCGCGCCGTCGCTCTTGAGCTGCCGGGACAATAGGCCTTCTTCCCGTTCTGCGGTGGGGTCCTGCACCCTCTCGTCTCAGTCTTCACCTTTCGATACGTACCGGCCGGCGGCCGGATCAGAACGCGTCGCCGGGCACGCGCACGACCCCTTCCATCAGCACCCGCGCGCTGCGGCTCATGACGGCCTTGGTGACCACCCATTCGCCGTCCACCCGTTGCGCCTGCGCACCCACGCGCAAGGTGCCCGACGGATGGCCGAACCGCACCGCCTGGCGCTCGCCGCCGCCGGCCGCGAGGTTGACCAGCGTGCCGGGAATGGCCGCGGCCGTGCCGATGGCCACCGCGGCGGTGCCCATCATCGCGTGGTGCAGCTTGCCCATCGAGAGCGCCCGCACCAGCAGGTCCACGTCGCCTGCCGCCACCGGCTTGCCGCTGGAGGCGATGTAGTCGCGGGGCCGGGCGACGAAAGCGATCTTGGGCGTGTGCTGCCGCATGGCCGCTTCGTCGACGTGCCTGATGAGCCCCATGCGCACCGCGCCATGGGCCCGGATGGTCTCGAACATCGCCAGCGCCTTCGCATCGCCGTTGATCGCGTCCTGCAGCTCGCATCCGGTGTAGCCGATGGCCTCGGCCTTCACGAAGATGGTCGGGATGCCGGCGTTGATCATGGTGGCGTCGAGCGTGCCGACGCCCGGCACCTCGAGCTGGTCGACGAGGCGGCCGGTGGGGAACATCGAGCCGCCGGCGCCCTCTTCCTCGGCCGCCGGGTCCATGAACTCCAGCTGCACTTCGGCAGCCGGGAAGGTCACGCCGTCGAGCTCGAAGTCGCCGGTTTCCTGCACCGCGCCATGGGTCATGGGCACGTGCGCGACGATGGTCTTGCCGATGTTGGCCTGCCAGATGCGCACCACCGCCACGCCGTCGCGCGGCACGCGGCTCGCGTCGACGAGGCCGCTGCCGATGGCGAACGGGCCGACGGCCGACGACAGGTTGCCGCAATTGCCGCTCCAGTCGACGAAGGGCTTGTCGATCGACACCTGGCCGAACAGGTAGTCCACGTCGTGGTCGGCCCGCGTGCTCTTCGAAACGATGACCGCCTTGCTGGTGCTCGACGTGGCGCCGCCCATGCCGTCGATCTGCTTGCCGTAGGGGTCGGGGCTGCCGATCACCCGCAGCAACAGCGCGTCACGGGCCTTGCCCGGCTGCCGCGCGGCCTCGGGGAGGTCCTGCAGGCGGAAGAACACGCCCTTGCTGGTGCCGCCGCGCATGTAGGTGGCGGGAATGCCGATCTGCGGGGTGCGGGCCATGCTCAAGCTGCCTTCCGGTTGGATTCGAGGAAGTCCTGTGCGAAGCGCTGCAGCACGCCGCCGGCCTCGTAGATGGACACTTCCTCGGCGGTGTCGAGGCGGCAGGTCACCGGCACTTCGACGCGTTCGCCGCTCCTGCGGTGGATCACCAGCGTGAGCGTGGCACGCGGCGTGCGTTCGCCGACCACGTCGAAGGTCTCGGTGCCGTCGATGCCCAGCGTCTTGCGGTTGACGCCCGGCTTGAATTCGAGCGGCAGCACGCCCATGCCGATGAGGTTGGTGCGGTGGATGCGCTCGAAGCCTTCGGCCACGATGGCCTCCACGCCGGCGAGCCGCACGCCCTTGGCGGCCCAGTCGCGCGACGACCCCTGGCCGTAGTCGGCGCCGGCCACCACGATGAGCGGCTGCTTGCGCTGCATATAGGTCTCGATCGCTTCCCACATGCGGGTGACGCGGCCTTCGGGCTCGATGCGCGCGAGCGAGCCCTTCTTCACCTGGCCGTCCACCACCGCCATCTCGTTCATGAGCGTGGGGTTGGCGAAGGTGGCGCGCTGCGCGGTGAGGTGGTCGCCGCGGTGGGTGGCGTAGGAGTTGAAGTCCTCCTCCGGCAGGCCCATCTTCGCGAGGTATTCGCCGGCGGCGCTGTCGGGCAGGATCGCGTTCGACGGCGACAGGTGATCGGTCGTGATGTTGTCGCCCAGCACCGCCAGCGGCCGCATGCCGCGCAGCGTGCGAACGCCCGCCAGCGCGCCCTCCCAGTAGGGCGGCCGGCGGATGTAGGTGCTGCGCGGGCGCCAGTCGTACAGCGGCTTCACCTGCTCGTTCGATGCGACACGCTGCTCGAACATCGGGATGTAGACGTCGCGGAACTGCTGCGGCTTCACGGCCCGGGCGACGATGGCGTCGATCTCCTCGTCGGTCGGCCACAGGTCTTTCAGCATGATGGGCTTGCCGTTCCCGTCGACGCCGAAGCTGTCCTTCTCGATGTCGAAGCGCACCGTGCCGGCGATCGCGTAGGCCACCACCAGCGGCGGCGACGCCAGGAAGGCCTGCCGGGCATACGGGTGGATGCGGCCGTCGAAGTTGCGGTTGCCCGAGAGCACCGCGGTCGCGTACAGGTCGCGGTCGATGATCTCCTGCTGGATCTTCGGATCGAGCGCGCCCGACATGCCGTTGCAGGTGGTGCAGGCGAAGGCGACGATGCCGAAGCCGAGCTTCTCGAGCTCGTGCCGGAGGCCGGCCTCTTCGAGGTACAGCGCCACCGCCTTGGAGCCGGGGGCGAGCGAGCTCTTCACCCAGGGCTTGCGTTGCAGGCCGAGGCGGTTGGCATTGCGTGCCAGCAGGCCCGCCGCGATCACGTTGCGCGGGTTGCTGGTGTTGGTGCAGCTGGTGATGGCCGCGATGATGACCGCGCCGTCGGGCATGAGGCCCGGCGTTTCCTGCCACGGGCCGGCGATGCCCCTGGCCGCGAGGTCGGTGGTCGCCACGCGCGCATGCGGGTTCGACGGGCCCGCCATGTTGCGCACCACGCTCGACAGGTCGAACTGCAGCGTGCGCTCGTACTGTGCGGTCTTCAGCGCATCGGCCCACAGGCCGGTGTGCCTGGCGTACGTCTCGACCAGCTTCACCTGCTCGTCGCTGCGGCCGGTGAGCCGGAGGTAGTCGAGGGTCTGCCGGTCGATGAAGAACATCGCCGCGGTGGCGCCGTATTCGGGCGCCATGTTGGAGATGGTGGCCCGGTCGCCCAGGGTGAGCGCCGCGGCGCCTTCGCCGCGGAATTCGAGGTACGCACCCACCACCTTCTGCTTGCGCAGGAACTCGGTCAGCGCGAGCACGACGTCGGTGGCGGTGATGCCCGGCTGCGGCCGGCCCGACAGCTCCACGCCCACGATCTCGGGCAGGCGCATCCAGGAGGCGCGGCCCAGCATCACGTTCTCGGCCTCGAGCCCGCCCACGCCCACGGCGATGACGCCCAGCGCATCGACGTGCGGGGTGTGGCTGTCGGTGCCGACCAGCGTGTCGGGGAAGGCCACGCCGTCCTGCGCATGGATGACCGGCGACATCCGCTCCAGGTTGATCTGGTGCATGATCCCGTTCCCCGCCGGGATCACGTCGACGTTCCTGAACGCGAGCTTGGTCCACTCGATGAAGTGGAAGCGGTCTTCGTTGCGGCGGTCCTCGATCGCGCGGTTCTTCTCGAATGCGGCCGGGTCGAACCCGCCGCACTCCACCGCGAGCGAGTGGTCGACGATCAGCTGCACCGGCACCACCGGGTTCACCTGGGCCGGGTCGCCGCCCTGCTGCGCGATCGCATCGCGCAGGCCTGCCAGGTCCACCAGCGCGGTCTGCCCGAGGATGTCGTGGCAGACCACGCGCGCCGGGAACCACGGGAAGTCGCGTTCACGCCGTCCTTCGACGATCTGCACCAGGCATTCGCGCAGGATGGCGGGTTCGCAGCGGCGCACCAGGTTCTCGGCATGCACCCGCGAGGTGTAGGGCAGCGTGTCCCAGGCGCCGGGGCGGATCTCCTCGACCGCGGCGCGCGCGTCGAAGTAGTCCAGCGCGGTGCCGGGCAGGGGCTTGCGGTAGGCGGTGTTCATCGTGCGGTCTGTTCTCTTCGCGTCTTACTTGCGGCCGTTCAGCGGCACGAACTTCAGGTCCTCGGGGCCGGTGTAGTTGGCGCTCGGGCGGATGATCTTGCCGTCGATGCGCTGCTCGATCACGTGGGCGCTCCAGCCGCTGGTGCGCGAGATGACGAACAGCGGCGTGAACATGGCCGTGGGCACGCCCATCATGTGATAGCTCACCGCCGAGAACCAATCAAGGTTGGGGAACATCTTCTTGATGTCCCACATCACCGACTCGAGCCGCTCGGCGATGTCGAACATCTTCATGTTCTTCGCGTCGGCGCTGAGTTCGCGCGCCACTTCCTTGATGACCTTGTTGCGGGGGTCGCTCACCGTGTAGACCGGGTGGCCGAAGCCGATGACCACCTCCTTGCGCTCGACCCGCGCCCGGATGTCGGCCTCCGCCTCGTCGGGGTTGTCGTAGCGCTTCTGGATCTCGAAGGCCACTTCGTTGGCGCCGCCGTGCTTGGGGCCGCGCAGCGCGCCGATGGCGCCGGCGATGGCCGAGTGCATGTCGGAGCCGGTGCCGGCGATCACGCGGCCGGTGAAGGTGGAGGCGTTGAACTCATGCTCGGCATAGAGGATGAGCGAGGTGTGCATCGCCCGCACCCACAGCTCGCTCGGCTTCGTGCCGTGCAGCAGGTGCAGGAAATGGCCGCCGATGGAGTCGTCGTCGGTCTCCACGTCGATGCGCTTGCCGTTGTGGCTGAAGTGGTACCAGTACAGCAGCATCGAGCCGAGCGAGGCCATCAGCTTGTCGGCGATGTCGCGCGCGCCCGGGTGGTTGTGGTCGTCCTTCTCGGGGCTCAGGCAGCCGAGCGTGGAGACGGCGGTGCGCATCACGTCCATCGGGTGGGCCGAGGGCGGCAGCTGCTCGAGCACGGCCTTCACCGCCGCCGGCACGCCGCGCAGCGCCTTGAGCTTTTGCTTGTAGCCGGCGAGCTCGGCCGCGTTGGGCAGCTTGCCGTGCACCAGCAGGTGGGCGATCTCTTCGAACTCGCAGGCGGTGGCCACGTCGAGGATGTCGTAGCCGCGGTAGTGCAGGTCGTTGCCGGTGCGGCCCACGGTGCACAGCGCGGTGTTGCCGGCCGCGGTGCCCGAGAGGGCGACGGACTTCTTGGGCTTGAAGGCGGTCGCGGTGGCGGTGGTTTCGCTCATGGTCGTGTTCTCCTCGATTACTTCTTGGCCGCGAACAGCGCGTCCAGTTTCTGTTCATAGGCGTGATAGCCGATGCGGTCGTACAGCTCCTCGCGGGTCTGCATCAGCTCGATCACGTTCTTCTGGTGCCCGTCGCGGCGGATCGCCTGGTACACGGCTTCGGCGGCCTTGTTCATCGCACGGAAGGCCGACAGAGGGTAAAGCACCATCGCCACGCCCGCGGCCTTCAGCTCGTCCACCGTGAACAGGGGCGTCTTGCCGAACTCGGTGATGTTGGCCAGCACCGGCACCTTCACCGCGTCGACGAACTTGCGATAGGTCGGCAGGTCGTAGGCCGCCTCGGCAAAGATGCCGTCGGCCCCCGCCTCCACGCAGGCGATGGCGCGCTCGATGGCGGCGTCGACGCCTTCCATCTGGATCGCATCGGTGCGCGCGATGAGGAAGAACTCGGCATCGGTCCTGGCATCGGCGGCGGCCTTCACCCGGTCGGCCATTTCCTGCTGCGACACGATTTCCTTGCCGGGGCGGTGGCCGCAGCGCTTGGCACCCACCTGGTCTTCGATGTGGCAGGCCGCCGCGCCGAACTTGATGAGGCTCTTGACCGTGCGTTCGATGTTGAAGGCGCTCGGCCCGAAGCCGGTGTCGATGTCCACCATCAGCGGCAGGTCGCAGACGTCGGTGATGCGCCGGATGTCGGTGAGCACGTCGTCGAGGTTGTTGATCCCGAGGTCGGGCATGCCCAGCGACCCGGCCGCCACGCCGCCGCCCGACAGGTAGATCGAGCGGTAGCCCGCGCGTTGCGCCAGCAGCGCATGGTTGGCGTTGATGGCGCCGATGACTTGCAGCGGCTGCTCTTCACGCAGCGCGGCGCGGAAGCGGGCGCCGGGAGACGAGGAACGGGAGGTCATGCGGAGTCCTTCGACGTGAAACGGATGGGCCTGAA
This sequence comes from Methylibium rhizosphaerae, assembly GCF_006386545.1. Lineage (GTDB taxonomy): Bacteria > Pseudomonadota > Gammaproteobacteria > Burkholderiales > Burkholderiaceae_C > Pseudorivibacter > Pseudorivibacter rhizosphaerae. Next base: position 165,253 of record NZ_SWAR01000004.1, read on the forward strand.
GCGCAATGCGCGTGCCACGGCGTGCGGCGGCTGGGAGATCGATTGCAAGCCGTTGATTTGAAAGCAGAAATCATCGATTTGGCACGAGACCTTTCCCGCAGTGAGATTCCAATATTGAAACGTTCATGATTCAATGCTGCCTCGCTCGAGAAACGCGACGAAACCACCATGAAACCCGCCTTCCCCGCCCAGCGCCAGCCGCGCATCGTGGCCGTCGGCTTCCACCGGCTGCGCAGCCTGCTGCTGGAGCTGGCCCCGGCGTTTCACGACCAGGCGCAGGTCGAGGTGCTCGACAAGGGCTTCGAGGAAGCGGTCGCGGAGGTGCGGGCACGCCAGGCGGTCGAGCCGATCGACGTGCTGGTGTCCGCCGGCTCCAACGGTGCCTTCCTGCGCCAGCACCTGGAGCTGCCGGTGGTGCTGGTGAAGGTGGGCGGCTACGACGTGATGCGCGCGCTCGGCCGCGCCCGCGCGATCTCGCCGCGCATTGCGATGGTGGCCTACGGCGAGCCCTCGCCCGAGGTGCAGCAGTTCAACGAACGATTCGGCCTCGGCGTCGTGCAGCGCGCCTACCGCACCGAGGAAGAAGCGCGCGACTGCGTGCGCGAGCTGCGCGCGCTCCACATCGAGGTGGTGGTGGCGCCCGGCCTGGTGGCCGACCTGGCCGAGGAAGCCGGCATGACCGGCGTGTTCCTCTATTCGCAGGACGCGGTGCGCGAAGCGCTGGACGATGCGGTGGAGATCGCGCGCGTGGGGCGCATCGAGCAGGCCAAGCGCGAGCGGCTCAACACCATCCTGGCGCAACTGAAGGACGGCGTGGTGGCGGTGGACCTGCAGGAGCGCATCGAGACGCTGAACCCCGCGATGGAACAGCTGCTCGGCGCCGCGCCCGGCTCGCTGCTCGGGCGACGGCTGTCGGAGGTTGCGCCCGAGCTCAGCCTCGCCGGCACCCTGGCCGACGCGCGCGCCGAGCTCGAGCGGGTGCAGCAGCTGGGCCTGCGCACGCTGGTGGCCAGCCGCATGCCGATCGTCGAGCAGGGCCGCCAGACCGGCGCGGTGCTCACCTGCCAGGACCCGGTCACCATCCACCGGGTGGACCGCAACCTGCGCGCCAGCCGCACGCCCCGCGGCGGCGCCGGCGGACCCACGCGCTACACGCTCGAGCAGATCGTCGGCGCCTCGGACGCCATCCGGCGCACCAAGGCGCTGGCAGCAGCCAGTGCCGCGAGCGACGCCACCGTGCTCATCAGCGGCGAAAGCGGCACCGGCAAGGAGCTGCTGGCGCAGGGCATCCACAACGCGAGCCGGCGCCGCCGCCAGCCCTTCGTGGCGGTGAACTGCGCGGCCTTTCCCGAGGCGCTGCTCGAAAGCGAGCTGTTCGGCTACGAGGAAGGCGCCTTCACCGGCTCGCGCCGCGGCGGCAAGGCCGGCCTCTTCGAAGCGGCCCACACCGGCACCCTCTTTCTTGACGAGGTGGGCGAGATGCCGGTGCCCCTGCAGACTCGGCTGCTGCGGGTGCTGCAGGAGCGCGAGATCCTGCGCATCGGCTCGACCGAACCGACGCCGGTGGACGTGCGCGTGATCGCAGCCACGCACCGCGACCTGCAGGCGCAGGTGGCGTGCGGCGCGTTCCGGCGCGACCTCTACTACCGGCTCAACATCCTGCGTCTGGCGCTGCCGCCGCTGCGCGAGCGCCGCGACGACGTGCCGCTGCTGGCCGCGCAGCTGCTCGACAAGATCGCACGGCGGCTGCAGGCCGACACCCGGCATGCCGCACCCCTGGTGCAGGCGCTGCTCGAGCACACCGGGCACTACGCATGGCCGGGCAACGTGCGCGAGCTCGAGAACCTGATCGAACGGGTAGTGGTGTACAGCGGCAGCCATGCGGCCCCGCACACGCCGCACACGCCGCAGACGCTGCTGCAGATGCTGGGCGACATCGCGCCCGAAGTGTTCGAACGCGCGCCGGCGGCCAACGTGGCCGCAGCCGCCCCTGTGGGAGCGCCGGCCTCGTTGCAGGCCACCCGCAAGGCAGCCGAGCGGCAGCGCGTGCTCGACGTGCTGGAAGCCTGCAACGGCAACCGGGCGCAGGCCTGCCGGCAGCTCGGCATCAGCCGCGCGACCCTCTGGCGCAAGCTGAACGCCGGCTGAGCCGCCGGCAGCGCGCCTCTTTCTTCGGGGCGCCCGCCTTGCATTCCGAACCGGGCCTCCCCAACTGGCCAGGATCCGGACCTGCCCACCTGGCGGATTCGCCCGGGCAGGCGGATGCGTACCGTGCTGGCATCTCGTTGAACAGCCAGGAGTCCGACCATGACCAACGCAACCGCTTCCGGCAACCCGCTGGCCGCCTTTTCCGAGGCGCTGTCGTCGCTGGCCGCCACGGTGGGCGCCAGCACCTTCTGCATCCCCGGCCGCCACGGCCGCGCGCTCGCCACCGCAGTGGCCTGGCGGCCCGGCATCGCCGTCACCGTGGCCCACGTGTTCCGGCGCACGCCGGCGGCGCTGTCGTTCATCGGCCCCGAGGGCGCCGTGGTGGAGGCCACGCTGGCTGGCATCGACTCGTCGACCGACCTGGCGGTGTTTCGCATCGCCGAAGCGGCCGCGCCTGCGGTCACGGCGGGTGATGCCGCAACGCTGCAGGCCGGCAGCCTGGTGATCGCGGTGGGCCGCTCGTCGGGCGGTGACGTGACGGCCAGCCACGGCATCGTGAACCGCAGCGCCGGTCCCTGGGAGACCTGGCTCGGCGGGCAGCTCGACCGCCTGATCCGGCTCGACGGCGGCCTGTACGAAGGCCTGTCGGGCGCGCCGGTGGCCGATGCACTCGGCACGGTGGTCGGCATCGCGACCTCGGCGCTGTCGCGCAGCTACGGCATGGTGGTGCCGGCTTCCACGGTGAACCGCGTGGTGGATGCGCTGCTCACCAAGGGCCACGTCTCGCGCGCCTTCCTCGGCATCGGCGCCCAGCCGGTCGATGTGCCGGGCGAAGAGCAAGGCGGCCTGCTCATCACCGGCCTGGTGCCCGGCGGGCCCGCGCAGGCGGCGGGCATGCTGGTGGGCGACATCCTCGTGCGGGTGGACGGCCAGCCGGCGAGCAGCCTGCAGGCGCTGCGGCAGGCGCTGGCCGACAAGGTGGGCGAGGCCGTGAAGGCCACGGTGCACCGCGGCGGCGTGCCCACCGAGCTGACACTCACGGTGGCCCAATGGCCGACCGAGAAGCGCCACCACTGCTAGCCGCGGAGGCTGCGGTGCCGGCTCCGCTGCGCGTGGCGGTCGTCGCCGTGTCGCCGCTGGTGCGCGCCGGCGTGCGGGCAGCGCTGCAGCGGGCAGGTTTCGAGGTCACCGCCGCAGCGGCCACGCAAGCCGAGCTGGCGTTTGCCGCCTCGCAGGAAACCGCCATCGACGTGGTGGTGCTCGACGTCGGCGGCCTCGACATGCAGGCGCACGAAGGCCACGAGGGCTGGCCGCCGGCGGTGCTGCTGGTGGGCGACAACGACGAGGCGCTGGTGGCGCAGTGGCTCGCCGAAGGTGCGACGCTGCTGCCGCGTCACGCACCCGCCGCGCAGATCGCCGCCGCCGCACAGGCCGCAGCGGCCGGGCTGGTGGCCACCTCGCGCGAGCTGATGACGCAGTCGCTGCGCGTGACGCAGCTTTCAGCACCCGGGCGAGCCGGCGAACCTCACGAACCGCTCACCGCCCGCGAAACCGAAGTGCTCGCGCAGCTGGCGCAAGGCCTGGGCAACAAGGCCATCGCCGAGGCCCTGCACATCTCGACCCACACCGCGAAGTTCCATGTGGCGCAGATCATCGCGAAGCTCGATGCGAGCTCGCGGGCGCATGCGGTGGCGAAAGCGTTGAGGGCGGGGTTGCTGGAGGGCGGGTGATCTCGATCGCAGGCTGCCGCCCAAAGTGCTGTGCGGAGCTTTCCCCTACACCGCCGCGAGCGCCTGGTCCAGGTCGGCGATGAGGTCGTCGATGTGCTCGATGCCGATCGACAACCGCACCGTGTCCTCGGAGACGCCGGCCTTGTCGAGCTCGGCGGGCGAGAGCTGGCGATGTGTGGTCGAGGCCGGGTGTGTCGCGAGCGAGCGCACGTCGCCGATGTTGACCAGCCGCGTGAACAGCTGCAGCGCATCGAGGAAACGCGCGCCGCGCTCGCGGCCGCCGCCGGTGCCGCCCTTCAACCCGAAGGTCAGCACGCCCGAGGCCTTGCCGGAGAGGTATTTCTTGACCAGCGCATGGTCAGGGTGGTCTTCGAGCGCGGCATAGTTGACCCAGCCGACCTTGGCGTGGCCCTTCAGATGCTGCGCCAGCTTCAGCGCGTTGTCGCTGATGCGGTCAACACGCAGTGCCAGCGTCTCGATGCCCTGCAGGATCAGGAAGGCGTTGAACGGCGACAGCGCCGCACCGGTGTTGCGCAGCGGCACGACGCGCGCGCGGCCGATGTAGGCCGCAGGGCCGAGCGCCTCGGTGTAGACCACGCCGTGGTAGCTGACGTCGGGTTCGTTCAGCCGCTTGAAGCGTTCCTTGTGCCGGGCCCAGGGGAACTTGCCCGAGTCGACGATCGCGCCGCCGATGCTGGTGCCGTGGCCGCCGAGGTACTTGGTCAGCGAGTGCACGACGATGTCGGCGCCGTGCTCGAACGGGCGGCTGAGGTAGGGCGTGGGCACCGTGTTGTCGACGATCAGCGGCACGCCGTGCTTGTGCGCGATCGCGGCGGTCTTCTCGATGTCGGTCACGTTGCCCTGCGGGTTGCCGAGCGACTCCACGAACACCGCCTTGGTCTTCGCGTCGATCAGCGCCTCGAAGCTCTCGGGGTGGAGGTAGTCGGCGAAGCGTGTCTGGATGCCGTACTGCGGCAGCGTGTGCGCGAACAGGTTGTAGGTACCGCCGTACAGCGCGCTCGAGGCAACGATGTTGTCGCCCGCCTCGGCGATCGTGAGGATCGAATAGGTCACCGCCGCCTGGCCCGAGGCCAGCGCGAGCGCCGCCACACCGCCTTCGAGTGCGGCCAGTCGCTGCTCGAGCACGCCCTGCGTCGGATTCATGATCCGCGTGTAGATGTTGCCCTGCACCTTCAGGTCGAACAGGTCGGCGCCGTGCTGGGCGCTGTCGAAGGCATAGGCGACCGTCTGGTAGATCGGCACCGCGACAGCCTTGGTGGTCGGGTCGGGCGAATAGCCGCCGTGCACCGACAGGGTTTCGAATCGCCAGCTTTCGCGGCCGCCTTTCGCCATGGTGTGCTCCGAAGCAATGAAATGGAGACGCGAAGGCTACGCAGCCGGCGCTGCGCCGCGAACTGCGCGATCGGCATGAGTTCATCTGAATTCGATCGTTCACGCCGCCGCGCCTGGCCGATACCGTCCGTCCCCTCGCATCCCACAGGAGGCCGGCCATGCGTCGATCGCAGTTCATCACCACCCTCTCCCTCGCACTCGGCGCGTTCGCGACCGGCGGCACGTTCGCACAGGAGACGGTGCGCATCGCCTACCAGACCGTCGTCGAGCCGGCCAAGGTCGCGCAGGCCGACGGCGCCTATGAGAAGGCCACCGGCAAGGCGATCGAGTGGCGCAAGTTCGAAAGCGGCGCCGAGGTGATCACGGCAGTCGCGTCGGGCGACATCCAGATCGGCTACGTCGGCTCGAGCCCGCTGGCCGCCGCGGCAAGCCGCGAGCTGCCGGTCGAGACCTTCTTCATCGCCGCCCAGATCGGGAGTGCCGAGGCGCTGGTGGTGCGCAACGGCGCGAACATCGCGAAGGCGGCCGACCTGGTCGGCAAGAAGGTCGCGGTGCCCTTCGTTTCGACCACGCACTACAGCCTGCTCGCTGCGCTGAAGCACTGGGGTGTGGATGCGAAGAAGGTCTCGATCCTCAACCTGCGCCCGACCGAGATCGCGGCCGCCTGGCAGCGCGGCGACATCGACGCGGCCTATGTGTGGGATCCGGCGCTCGGCCAGATCAGGAGCGGCGGCAAGGTGCTGACCGACTCGTCGCAGGTGGCCAGGTGGGGCGCGCCGACCTTCGATGCCTGGATCGTGCGGCGCGACTTCGCGCAGAAGAACCCGGACTTCATCACTGCCTTCGTGCGCGTCACCGGCGAGGCCTATGCGGCCTACCGCAAGGATGTGAAGGCCTTCGCCGGCAACGCCGCCAACGTCGAGAAGATTGCCAGACTCACCGGGGCCAGGCCGCAGGAGATTCCCGAGCTGCTGGCGGGCAGCAAGTTCCCGACGCTGGCCGAGCAGGCAACCTTGCTGTCGGGCACCACCGTCAAGGCCGTGTCCGAGACCTCGAAGTTCCTCAAGGAACAGGGCAAGGTCGACAAGCTGCTGGCCGACTACAACCCCTACGTGACACCGCGCTTCGTGCTGGCGGCTGCCAGGGGCCCGCAGCAGCAGGTCGCTGCGAAGAACTGATCGGGGTCCGCACCGTGGTCGAGCTGGAACGCGTGGTGGCGGGCTACGGCAACACCGCCGACCCGACCACGGTGCTGGACACCTTGTCCCTGACGGTCCCCGACGGCAGCATCACCGTGCTGCTCGGTCCGTCCGGCTGCGGCAAGTCCAGCCTGCTCAACCTGATCGCCGGCTTCCTGCCGCTGCGCTCAGGCCGCGCCTGCGTGTCGGGGCGACCCATCGCCGGCCCGGGCGCGGACCGCGGCGTCGTGTTCCAGGATGACGCGCTGCTGCCCTGGCTCGACGTGCTCGGCAACGTCGCCCTGCCCTTGCGTCTGCGGGGCCTGCCGCGTCGAGAACGCGAGGAGCGCGCACGCCACTTCCTCGGCCTCGTCGGCCTGCGGGACCAGGCCGGGCGCGCCGTCTGGGAACTCTCGGGCGGCATGCGCCAGCGCGTGGGCATCGCACGTGCGCTGGCGGCCGACCCTGAAGTGCTGCTGATGGATGAACCGTTCGGTGCACTGGACGCGCTGACCCGCGAGCGCATGCAGGAGCTGCTGCTGCAGGTTTGGGCGGCCACCGGCAAGACCATCGTGCTGGTGACCCACGGCGTGGAAGAGGCCGTGTTCCTCGCGACGGACCTGGTGCTGCTCTCGCCACGTCCGGCGCGCATCGTCGAACAGCTGTCGCTTGGCTTCGCGCACCGCTTCGCCGCGGGCGAGCCCGCGCGGCGGCTCAAGTCGCTGCCCGAGTTCGTCGCCGCGCGCGAGCGTGTGCTCGGTGCGGTGCTGGCCTTCGAGGACGCCACGGCCTGAGTGATGGCAGCAGCCTCGCGGATCACGCTGAGCCCGCCGCAGACGGCAGCAGCCCGCCCGCGGCGCATTGCGCACCGCCGGCACGCGTTCTGGCTGGGCAGTGCCACCGTGCTCGTCCTGCTCGCCGCGTGGACCGCGGTGACGGCTGCCGGCTGGATCGCGCCGCTGTTCCTGCCGCCGCCTTCGGCGGTGGCGGCGAAGTTCGTCACGCTGGCGACCGAGGGCTTCATGGACGCGACGCTGTCGCAGCATGCCGCCGCCAGCCTTGCCCGCGTGGCGCTGGCACTGCTGCTGGCGCTGGCCACCGCCATCCCGCTCGGCCTGTGGATGGGACTGTCGCCGCTCGCACGCGGCCTGTTCGATCCGCTGGTCGAGTTCTACCGGCCGGTGCCGCCGCTGGCCTACCTGCCGCTGATCGTCATCTGGTTCGGCATCGGCGAGCTGTCCAAGGTGCTGCTGATCGCGCTGGCGATCTTCGCGCCGGTCGTCATCGCCACCGCGACCGGGGTGCGTTCGGTCGAGCAGAGCCGGCTGCGTGCCGCGTTGTCGTTCGGAGCCTCGCGCGCCCAGCTGCTGCGTCATGTCGTGCTGCCGAGCGCCCTGCCGGACATCCTGACCGGCATCCGCGTCGGCCTGGGCGTGGGCTGGTCGACGCTGGTGGCCGCCGAACTGGTGGCCGCGACGCGCGGGCTGGGCTTCATGGTGCAGTCGGCGGCGCAGTTCCTCAACACCGACATCGTCGTGCTCGGCATCGCGGTGATCGCACTGGTCGCGTTCACGCTCGAACTCGGACTTCGCGCGTTGCAGCGCCGCCTCGTGCCCTGGCAGGGTCGATCATGAACGTCACACCCCCTGGCCCGCTCGCAAGTCCGAGAGACCGCGAGGCCGGGTCGTTCGCGTCGGTCAGATCGCCCAGCGCCATCGCGCCATCGACTTCGGCAGCGACATCGCCTCCTGCGCCGTCGCGTCGTCGCATGCCGGCTCGCGCAGCACGCGCTGCAGCACCCGCTCCTCGATCGCCGCAAAGGTGGCGTCGCCGCGCGAACGCGGGCGTGCCAGCGCAATGCGTTCGTCGAGCGAGATGACATGGTCCTCGATCAGCACGACGCGATCGGCCAGCGCAACGGCCTCGGCCACGTCGTGTGTGACCAGCAGCGCAGTGAAGCCGTGCTGCTGCCACAGGCTCTCGATCAGCTGCTGCATCTCGATGCGCGTCAGCGCGTCCAATGCGCCCAGCGGCTCGTCGAGCAGCAGCAGCCGCGGGCGGTGCACCAGTGCGCGTGCGAGCGCGACGCGCTGGCGCTGCCCGCCCGAGAGCACTGCAGGCCAGTCGTTCGCCCGGTCGGCCAGGCCGACCTTCTCCAGTGCCTCGCGCGCCCGCGCCGGCGCATCGGCACCTTCCAGCCCGAGCGCGATGTTGTCGATCACGCGCTTCCAGGGCAGCAGGCGCGCGTCCTGGAACATGATGCGGATGTCCTCCCGGTGCTTCGCGAGCGGCTCGCCGTCGAGCGTCAGTTCACCGGCCGAGGCGCGCTCGAGCGCCGCGACCAGCCGCAGCAGCGTGCTCTTGCCGCAGCCGCTGCGGCCGACGATGGCGACGAACTCACCCGGCGCGATGTGCAGGTCCACGCCGTCGAGCACACGGCGTTCGCCGAAGCGTTTTGCCAGGCCGCGCGCGTCCACCGCGATGCCGGCCGGCAAGGGCGTGCCCTGCCACACCGGCTCGTCGAGTTGCGCGCGGAAGAAGCGCACGGCCTCGGGCAGACCCTGGTAGCGCAGGCTGGCGGCGTCGATCTCGGTCATGCTCATGCTCATGCGTGTTCCCAGGCTCAGGTCGCTGCGTTCGCCTGGTAACCCGGGTGCCAGCGCAGCCACCAGCGCTCCAGGCCCTTGGCCAGCACGTCGGCGAGCTTGCCCAACAGCGCGTAGAGCAGGATGCCCACGAGCACCACGTCGGTCTGCAGGAACTCGCGGGCGTTCATCGTCAGGTAGCCGATGCCGGCCTGCGCCGAGATCGTCTCGGCGACGATCAGCAGCACCCACATCAGCCCGAGCGAGAAGCGCAGGCCCACCAGCACCGACGGCAGCGCGCCGGGCAGGATGACGTGGCGGTACAGCGCCCAGCCCGACAGGCCATAGCTGCGCGCCATCTCGATGAGGCCCTCGTCCACCGATCGGATGCCGTGGAAGGTGTTGAGGTAGATCGGAAAGAACACGCCGACCGCGACGAGGAACAGCTTTGCGCTCTCGTCGATGCCGAACCACAGGATCACCAGCGGGATGAGCGCCAGGGCCGGGATGTTGCGCACCATCTGCAAGGTGGTGTCGAGCAGCGTTTCGAAGAGGCGGAAGGTGCCGGTCAGCAGACCCAGCAGCAGCCCGAGCCCGCCGCCCACCACCAGCCCGGCGAGCGCGCGGCCGCTGCTCACGGCCACGTGGTGCCACAGCTCGCCGGAGGCGAGCAGCGTCCAGAACGCGGCGGCCACGGCCCAGGGCTCGGGCAGCACGCGGCTGGACAGCCACCCGGCCCTGGAGGCGATCTCCCAGCCGAGCAGCAGGAGAACCGGCACGCACCACGGCAACGTGCGGCGCAACAACTCAGATCGCCAGGCGGTCGAGCGAGACACGAAAGGTCTCCACGGTCGAGTCGGGTTCCAGCAGTTCGAGCCGGTTGCCGAACGGGTCCTCGACGTACAGGCGCCGCTGCCTGATGAGCGGCGCATCGTCGACCGGATAGCCGCCCCGGCGCAGCCGCGAGGCGACTTGCTGCACGTCCGCGACCTGCAGCGCGAGATGCGCCTGCGGCGCCACGCCGGTGTAGTGGCCCTCGGTGAGATCCAGCCGCTGCCACCCCACCGAGAAGCGCAGCGTGCCCGGCCGGTCGAGCCGCGGATCTCGGACCTCGACCAGCCCGAGGGCCTGTTCGTAGAAGGCGCGGGCCTTCGCCTCGCCACCGAGCGGGATCGGCAGCTGCACGTGATCGACGGCGCGAATGGAGGCCATGGTGCTCAGCTCGCTGCGGCCCTGGGCACGTAGCTGTTGGCGACGATCTCGCCGAACGGCCCGGTCACCGTGCGGCCGGGCAGCTTCTGCTGCACGTCCAGCGGCAGCAGCGGGAACACGAGCTCGGCAAAGCGGTGCGCCTCCTCGAGGTGCGGGTAGCCGCTGAGCACGAAGTGATCCAACCCCAGCGCGGCGTACTCCTTGATGCGCTCGGCCACCTGCTGCGGATTCCCGACAAGGGCAGTGCCCGCGCCGCCGCGCACGAGGCCGACGCCGGCCCACAGGTTGGGCGAGATCTCCAGCCCCTCTCGCACATTGGCCTTGTTGAACCTGCCGCGGTGCAGCTCGGCCATGCGGCGCTGGCCCACCGAGTCCATCTGCGCGAACTTGGCCTGGGCGGCGGCGACGGTCGCCTCGTCGAGCCCGCAGACCAGCTCGGCAGCCGCGCGCCAGGCTTCGTCCTCTGTCTCGCGCACGATCACGTGCAACCGGATGCCGAAGGTGAGCGTGCGGCCGTGCTTCGCCGCGCGCTGGCGCACGTCGGCGATCTTCGCGGCCACCGCCTCGGATGGCTCGCCCCAGGTCAGGTAGGTGTCGACATGCTCGGCAGCGAGTTCATGCGCCGGCTCCGACGAGCCGCCAAAGAAGATCGGCGGGTATGGCTGGCTGACCGGCGGGTACAGCAGCTTGGCGCCCTGCACGCGCAGGTGCTTGCCCTCGAAGTCGTAAGGCTCGCCGCCGTGGCTGCGTTGCAGCACCTCGCGCCAGATGCGAATGAACTCGGCGGACTCTTCGTAGCGCTGGGTATGGCCGAGGAACTGGCCGTCGCCGGCCAGTTCCTCGGCGTCGCCGCCGGTGACGAGGTTGACCAGCAGCCGCCCGCCCGACAGGCGGTCCAGCGTCGCGGCCATGCGTGCCGACTGCGAGGGCTGCACCAGGCCGGGCCGCAGCGCGACCAGGAACTTGAGCCGGCGCGTCGCATCGATCAGGCTCGCCGCCAGCACCCATGAGTCCTCGCAGGAGCGGCCGGTCGGGATCAGCACACCTTCGTAGCCGAGGCTGTCGGCGGCGATGGCGACCTGCTTGAAGTAGTCGAAGGTCGCGGCGCGCGCGCCCTTGCTCGTGCCGAGATAGCGCGAGTCGCCATGGGTGGGGATGAACCAGAGGATCTTCATCGCGGCACCCTGCTCACTTCGCCTGCGCCGTCTTCGCGGCGCCCGGCAGCGCATCGACGATGCGGATCGGCTTGGGGATCAGCTTCAGGTCATGGAAGGCATCGGCAATCTTCTGCTGCTCGGCTGCGATGGCGGGCGTCACCGGCACCACGTCGACCGGGTAATGGCGCAAGCTCTGCTCGACCACCGCCACGTCCAGCCCCTGCAGCGGCGCGATCTTCTCGGCGGCCGCGCGCGGGTTCGCGCCCAGCCAGCGGCCCTGCTCGCGCAGGTCGTCGAACAGAGCCTTGATGACCTGCGGGTACTTCTCGGCGTAGCTGCGCTCGCCCAGGTAGTAGAGGTAGTTGTTGACCACGCCGCGGCCGTCGGCCAGCACGCGCGCGCCGATCTGCTTCTCGGCGGCGGCGAGGAACGGATCCCAGATCGCCCAGGCATCGACCGCACCACGCTCGAAGGCGGCGCGCGCATCGGCCGGCGGCAGGAAGACCGGCTGGACGTCGGCGTACTTCAGGCCGTGCTTCTCGAGCAGGCGCACGAGCAGGTAGTGCACGTTGCTGCCCTTGTTCAGCGCGACCTTCCTGCCCTTCAAGTCGGCGACCGACTTGATCGGCGAGTCCTTGGGCACCACCAGCGCCTCAGCCTGCGGCGACGCCGGGTCGTGGCCGATGTAGACGAACTGCGCGCCGGCGGCCTGCGCGAAGATCGGCGGCGCTTCGCCGACGTAGCCGACATCGATCGAACCGACGTTCAGCCCCTCGAGCAGCTGCGGGCCGGCGGGGAATTCCACCCACTTCACCTGGACGCCCAGCGGCGCCAGCTTCTTCTCGAGCGTGCCGAGCGACTTCTGCAGCACGAACAGGCTCGCGGCCTTCTGGTAGCCGATGCGCAGCAGCTCGGGCTTGCCCTGCGCGAGCGCGGGCAGGGCTGTGGCTGCCGCGAGGACCGTGACGATCGCGGTGCAGGCGCGCGCGAACCATCTGCGGCGGCCATCGGAGAAGGAAGCCATGAACATGAACGGCATCAACGCGCTCCTTGGGACAGGGGGACAGGGGACGGGCACACGGCATTCGGTCAGTAAGGCTGCAGGGCGCGCCCGAGCGCCGCACCTTTCGCGTCAAGCAGCGGCTGCAATGCGCGATCCAGTCTCTCGAGCAGGGCCGCGTCGGGGACGTAGCCACCCGACTCATCATGCGAGGCGAGCTGCTGGTCGGTGGCGAACACGCCGTCGAGGATGTCGCGCGCGCCGAGCGCAGAGAGCACCGGCTTGAGCGCGTAGTCGAGCGCCAGCAGGTGCGCCAGGCTGCCGCCGGTGGCCAGCGGCAGCACCGTCTTGCCGCGCAGCGTGTCCTGCGGCAGCAGGTCGAGGAACAGCTTCAGCAGGCCGCTGTACGCCGCCTTGTAGATGGGCGTGGCGACGACCACCAGATCCGCCGCCGCGACGCGCTCCACCGCCTGGCGAACGGAGGCTGCGCGAGCGTCCGCGCTCAGCAATGCTGCGGAGTCCAACGTGCGAACGGCAATCAGGTCGTTCACGCGCGCCAAGCCTTCGAGGCGGGTCTGGGTCAACTGAAGCAGCCAGTGCGAACGCGAGCGCAGTGACGGACTGCCGGAGATGCCGACGATGTTCATTGGGCGACGTAGCCGATGCATGAATGAGGCGTTTCAGCCTACGCCCCGCCCTTGCCGCACGAAAGGAAGCGATTCGCCCATCGTTATCCGCATTCCTCAGCAGGCGCCTCAGTGGCTTTTCGGGTCGCAGCACAGGCTGCCCGGCGCCGCCATCGAGCATGCGAAAAACAGATATGCGGATGCGCAAACGACGCAAGGCCTCTTTCGGCTGAGGCGCCGCTGCTTCGTGGGCCGCGGATGAGCGTGCCAAGGCGAGCCGAATGATCCCGGCCAAAAGGAAGTGCCTGCATGCTCGATCGCATTCGCCACATGACGGGTCTGAACCGGTACACGGTCGAGACCCCGAACTCGCAACACCAGCAAAGCGCCAACAAGGCCGACATGAGCGTGCGGCCCAACCTGCCGGCGCGCGCCGCGTCGCCCGCCGCCGCCGCGGCCACCGAGATGGCGCCAAGGCAGCCGCTGGCCGCCACCGCAGGCGGCGAGTCGCCTGCTCCAGCGGGCATGGCCAGCCCCGTGGCGCCGATGACGCCCAGCCCGGCGCGCTCCGACAGCGCCCTGAGGAGAACCCAGGTCGATTCGGCGGACGCCTGCACGGCGGCGCAGCACCCGCTCGTCGCAGCCATGGTGCAGGGCGCCACGGGCCTGCACGACCTCGTCGAGCAGCAGTTTCCGGGCGTCCCGCAGGTGAGCCTCTCGCGGCTGCCGCTGCAGGAGGCGCTGCAGGCCTTGATGCCCGGCATGTCGCCGGCCGCCCCCGTCGGCCTGCCCGGGGCGCCCGCCGTGCTGCTCGCGCAGTCACTGGCGCTGGCCACCGGTGCCGACGCCGTGCGCGCCTCGGCGGCGATCGGCGCGCTGCGCCAGCTCGACCCGGTGGGCGACATCACCGACGCATGGCATCTACGCGGCGAGGGAATGCCCGCATCGCCGAGCCAGGCACAGCAGGACGCCTGGCGTGCGGTTCTGGACATGGCCACCACGCCGAGCGGCATGCGTGTGCTGCAAACCGTCATGGGCCAGCCCGTCGCGCCCGCGCAGGAGCGCGACTTCGTGCTGCTGATGAAAACCGTGTCGGCGATGGCCGATCGCAACGTATCGGCCATCGCCCGTCCGGCCGAATTGATCGCCGGCCTGGGCGCGCCCGCCACGCTGCTCGACGAAGCACTGGCCTGCGCCGCGGCGCGCCTGGCGGGTGAGGTGCAAGCCGCGCGCCCTGACGACTGGGCGCTCAACGCCGTGCGCAACGATCTCTTCGACACCGGCCCCGGCTCGGATTTCGCCGCCGTCCAGTCGCGCCTCATGAAGATGGGCCGGTGGATCGGCCGCGCCACCAACGACAGGTGGGGTGCGCTGCGCAACCCGATGAAGGGCAAGTCCGCCTTCCGTGCGTTGCGCTACGGCACGCAGCAGGTAGACCGCGGGCCCGCGGTCGCCAGGCACCGCAAGGCCTTCGATGCGGCATTGCGCGGCGCGGCATCGCAGCTGCGGGACCAGCTCGTCGCGCTGGCACCCACTGCCCGCAGCAGTGGGCCGGGCCAGGTGCCCGTTGAGCTGCTGCGCGCGGCAGTGCTCGACCATTGCCTCGCCACGCCGGACCGCCCGCTGGACGGCCGCATGTTCGATGCTGCCGCCGTGCACGACGTCGCCACCCGGCTGGCGGGCATGCTGGCCACGGCGGGCGGCCGCCCGGCAGGGGCGGCCCAGCCAGGGCTCGTGGAGCACCTGAAGCAGCAGCCCCAGCTGCGGACGCTGGTCGGGGCACCGCTGCGCATGGAGCAGCTGGAAGCCTGGCTGGCCGACGCGCTGAAGACGCACGCAGCGCAACCCGAAGGCTGGGCCGATGCCGCGGCGGCCGGGCTGCAACGCGCGCGCGTCGAGGTGCAAGGGCACGACACACGCCTGCAGCAGGTCGATCGCGAAGCGCTGCGCAAGAGCCTCAAGCACATCGTGCAGAACATCGAAGGTTCTTCCCGGCTGCGGCTTTCGAGCGGCGGTGTCCTGGGCGTGGGCCTGCGGCATCTGTCGGCGGCCGTCTCGGGGCTGGTGAGCGGCTTCCTGCTGCGCGGGCGCGTGGATGCGCGCAAGCAATGGGGCCGGCAGGCCGTGTTCGAGATCGCGATGCCGCCGTACGACATGGAGATCATGGTCGCCACGCAACGGCAGCGCGCAACGCAGCTGGGCGCGGGCGCCTTCGTCGGGCCCCACCTCGGCATCGCGCGAGCCGGTGCCAACGTCGACGTCACCGCCTATGCCAGCGAGTCGGCCGGGCTCAAGGGCGTGACGCTGCGGCTGCCGCGCATCGGGCGGCCGGTGAGCGAGTTGCGCACCGAGTTCTCGCGGCTGGTCGATCGTCTGCTCGACGGCACCACCGCCGCCGGCAACCCGCCGCAAGACCTGCTGAAGCAGCTGCTGCAGGAATTCCCCGGCCTCACCGTCAACCGCATCGGCCTCGCGGGCGACGAGCGCAAGCGCCACGGCTTTTCGGTGGAAGGGGTTGCCGCGGTGCAGGCCGCGGGCATGCGGGCCGGCGTGAATGCGGGCGGCGCGCTCGAGGTGCAGCGCGGGGTCATCCGCCACTACGAAGACGACTCCGGCAGCATGCAGGTGCAGCGGCACATCGCGGGGTGGAGCCTGCGCGGCGCCGTGGGGGCGCGCATCTCAGCCGGTCCGAGCGTCGATGCCGGTCCGGTGAACCTGAACTCCGGCAACACCGACACCACCCTCGTGGGCGGGAGTGCCGATGTGCTGGTCGCCGGCAGCAGCGACCGCCGCGAAGTGGTGTACCAGGACGGCCGGCTGCACCCCATCTCCTTCCACGAGACCGAGTTCCAGAACCTCGACGGCTTCCTCGCCCACGTGGAGCGCCGCCGCGGGGAATGGGTGCGCGCCCGCCTTGCCTCGCCCGGCACCGAGCGCGATGCAGGCACCGAGCACACCAAGCTGCAGGGCTTTCTCGACGAAGTGACCCGCCAGGCCACGCCCACCCACACCTATGCCTTCCGCTCCACCATCAGCCCGAGCGCTGCCGAACGGGTGGATGCGTATCGCTCCGCCGCCTTGCTGGCGCAACGACAAGGTGCAGCCCCCTCTGCCGCGCATGAAACCGTTGCGGCCATGCATGCGGCCGTGGAGGGCGAGTGGGCCGACCCGGCATCGCTGCAGCCGTATTCGCTGCGCTCCTACGAACGCGTGGCGGCCCAGGGCTTCAAGGGCCTGAACCTGGTGGCGCAGTTCGGCTCGGTCCATGCGGCCGATGCGAACCACATCGACAACCGGCTGGATGCTGCGTGATCGTGCCGACAAGCCCCCGCCGTCGAAGGAGTGGCGCCACGGCCGGGCTGGCTTTCATGGAGTGATCCGCAACATGGCGCGCCACGAGACCGAACCGGCTTCGGCCGCCAAGGTCACGCCCGCTGCCCGGTCCTAAGCCACGGGATCGCGGGTCTTCTCGCCGTTGACCAGGCGCTCGATGCCCAGCGGGTTGCCGTTCTTCAGCGCATCGGGCAGCAGCGCATCCGGGAAGTTCTGGAAACACACCGGCCGCAGGAAGCGATCGATCGCCAGGGTGCCAACCGAAGTTCCGCGCGCGTCCGACGTGGCGGGATACGGTCCGCCGTGCACCATCGCATCGCAGACCTCGACGCCGGTCGGGTAGCCGTTCAGCAGCAGTCGGCCGACCTTGTCTTGCAGCAGTTCAATGATGTCCGCCGCCGCCATGAGTTCGTCGGGTTCGCCTATCAGCGTTGCCGTCAGCTGGCCACGCAACGCCTGCAGCGCACGCGCAAGTTCATCCCGGTCGGCCACCTCGACGACGACAGTGGCCGGGCCGAAGATTTCCTCCTGCAGCAGCGGGTCGCCCTGCAACAGCAGGCCCGCGTCGGCCTTGAAGACCTGCGCCCTGGCCTGCGCCCCGACTTGCTCGCCACCGGCCAGCCGCACCACGCCCGGGTGCGCCAGCATCGCCTGCACACCCTGCCCGTAATGCGCCAATCCACCGGCATTCAGCATGGTCTGCGGCGCGGCCTTGTCCATGCTCTGGCACAAGCGCCGCACGAAGGTGTCGAAGCCGGACGAGCGCATGCCGATCACCAGCCCGGGGTTGGTGCAGAACTGGCCTGCGCCCAACAGCACCGAGGCGGCCAGTTCGTCAGCCACCTGGGCACCGCGCACCTGCAAGGCCTCGGGCAACAGCACGACGGGGTTGATGCTGCTCATCTCGGCAAAGACCGGGATGGGCTGCGGCCGCATCGCGGCCATGTCGCACAGCGCGCGGCCGCCGCGCAGCGACCCGGTGAAGCCCACCGCCTGGATGGCCGGATGTTTCACCAGCCAGGCGCCGACGCTGCCGCCATAGACCATGTTGAACACACCGCCTGGCATGCCGGTCCGCGCTGCCGCGCGCAGGATGGCTTCGGCCACCGCTTCCGCAGTCATCATGTGGCCCATATGCGCCTTGAACACCACCGGACACCCGGCGGCGAGGGCGGCAGCCGTGTCGCCGCCGGCCGTGGAGAAGGCCAATGGAAAGTTGCTGGCGCCGAACACTGCCACCGGGCCGACCCCGATGCGGTACTGGCGGATGTCTGCACGAGGCGTCGGCGCGCGCTGCGGCAGCGGGAGATCGATCCTGGCGCCATGAAAGTCTCCCCGGCGCAGCACGGTCGCGAACAAGCGCATCTGGGCACTGGTGCGCAGTCGCTCGCCCTGGATGCGGCCCGCGGGCAAGGCTGTCTCGCGACAGACGGTCGCGACGAAGTCGTCATCCAGCGCGTCGACTTCAACCGCAATGGCCTCCAGGAATTCTGCGCGCCGCGACGCCGGCAACGCACGGTACGCCGGGAACGCGTTCATCGCCGCGGCAGCGGCCGCGTTGACCTCCTCCTCGGTCGCTTCCAGGTAGGCGCGTGGCAGCGGCTCGCCCGTGAAGGCGTCGAAGCTGCGAAGCACCACGCTGCCGGCGGCACTTCGAGTGCCGCCGATCAAGTGCTGGCCAATGGGTCGGGTCATGCTCTCTCCTGTCTGCCGCCATCCTAGGAACAGGTCCAGCGTCTGGCCAATTGCGTTTCCGGAGAGATCAATAACGCCCTGTTATTGCGGCCCGTGCGGGACGCGAGTCCCGCGAAAAGCACCCGGGCAAAGAAAAACGGGCTAGCCCTTCTGGAGCTAACCCGTTGTTCTAGAACGATGTTCTGGCGCGGCTGGCAGGATTCGAACCCACGACCCCTTGGTTCGTAGGCTGCCGAAAATCGAAAGGGGCCAGTGAAATCAACGACTTAGCGGCGCCCTCACTGCGCGAGTCGCACAGAAATGCCCAGGAGAGCTGGGGAAAGTCGCGCAAAAGTCGCGCAACCGAGGCACGACCCCTTGGTGTGTTTTACAGGTCGCGCAGCGCGTGCTGGTTGGCTCACTCGGGCGGCTGTTCGCGGTCCGGATCGACCGCAGGTGCGACCACCAGTTCGGTATTGGCGGCCGGCGTGAGCATGCGGTAGAGCTGCGCCCGGCGCACAAGGTTGCCGTCCAGCGCGATGTTCCAAAGCAGCTCGCGTTCGAGCGCTTCGCGGTCGCCTGGCACGACGGTCAATTGCACAGGCTTGTCGCTGTCAGTCACGACGCGCTTCCCCGTGGGTGCTCCACCCCGGAGGTACCCCGGAAGTGTCGATCGGCAAACCGGACAGGTTGCGCTGCAGCTCTTCGTTGATCAGGAAGTGCAGGAAGCGCGTGTCCTCGCTGGTTCCCCAGAAGTGCCGCTTGCACCGCAAAGCGAAGCGCGCGAGGTCTGCTTCGCTGCGAACCTCGCCCGGCGTGAAGCCAGTGATCTTCGTCCAGCGAGCGAGTTCGCGGCGGGTCAGTCGCAGCGTGGAAGTTCCTCGCAGCATCAAGCGCTCCAGCTTTTGGGTGTTCAACGACCGCAGTCCGACGGTCCGCCGAGTTCCCGTTCGATCCGATCGAGGATAGCTTCGGCGCGTGTGCTCGTGGCGGCGTTCGTCATCCCGCGGGCCATCATCAGCAGCGGGATGTAGAGGATCGCCAGCGGCACCGTCAGCAGGAACACGCCCGATGCGTCGTTCGCCGCGGCGATGAACACCGACACGAACAGGAGCGCGACGGGGCCGATTACATCCCTGGGCTGGAACAGCGCGGATGGGCTCGATCGGGCGAAGTTCAGGCGACCGCCAGTTGTCAGGTTCACGATGCCCACCGGCTCGGGTCCATCCAGCGCCAGCGCGACACGATGTCCCCGCCGCGCCGGCATCGATCGACTCGTGATCACGAACTGCCGTTCGGAACCGTCCGCGGCCTTGACCCACAGATCCCACCGCTCTCGGTTGTCGGTAGGCGCGTAGGGCTCAAGCGGCACGACAAAACGGCGGATCTCCAGGACCCGGCCGGTGAACACTTCGGAATCTTGCATGGCGGTTGGCAGTGACAGCGTCACGCCGAACCATGCAGGACGACCTGCCGTCGTCAAGGCATGTCAGATCGCGATCCGTTCGACTTCGTCCAGCTTGACTTGGTCGCCGCGACGGTCATACAGGCCCGTCGTCCGAGCCGACTCGTGGTTGGCCATCTGCTGCGCGATCTCCAGCTTGCCGCCGTTGCGCAGGTACTCGGTTATGCCCGTGGCTCGGAAACTGTGGCAGCCGATGAGGGTCTCGATGCCGGCCGCGTTCGCACGGCGCCCGACCATCCGGTACACGTCGGCCTGCGACATCGGCCGGTCCGACAGGGTGGCGGTCGGCCCCTTCGCAGAGCGAAAGAGGATGCCGGTCACACCGGCCAGATCGGCGCCATCGATGTAGTCATGGAGCCAATCCTCCAGGTTGTGATGGCAAGGCATGTCGTGGAGCTTGCCGCCCTTCTCGTGAAGACGGACCCACAGGCGCCGCCGCTGCACATACACGTCCTCCAGCTGCATGCGCGTCACCGCGCCGACGCGAGCGAACGTGTAGACCATCACGCCGATGATCGCCCGATCGCGCAGGCCGATGACGGTGTCGGTCTCGATCGCGGCGATGAGATCGCGAACCTCCTGCGCCGACAGCACCGGCGTCTTGCCGACCTTGACCGAGTGCCTCGGGCCGCGCACCGACGCCGCCGGGTTGACCGGCAGCACCTGCCCGACCACGAGCCAGTCGAACAGGGCGCGCAGCGCGGCGAGCCGCTGCTTCACGGTCTGTGGCGCCAGGCTCAGCTGCTCGATGTAGGCGGCGACGTGCACGGGCTCGACCGAACGCACGTCGACGATGCGATGACGGCCGCACCAGCGCGAGAAGTCCGCCCCGGCCTGCGCGTATGCCTTGCGGGTGTTCGCGTTCCGGATGTGTGCGGTGAAGAACTCGACGGTGCGGCGCCGGGATGCGACGTCAGGTGCGTAGAGCGACGGCAGGGCGGGAGCGAGCGTGTCGGGGCGAACGAGGTCGAACATGTCGGAGTGCGAGGGTCATGATTGATAACGTCCTTTATCAGTCATGAAGCACTGACTGCAACTCTGGTTCCGGGAAAGAGGAGGCCCGCGGGTCCGTCATCATCCGATACCCCATGGCCCGGTAGCCGCGCTGCCGCTTGTCCCACATCCGCAAGAGCGTCACGTGGCCGGTGTCCACGAAGTCAATGATCCGCACGTTGGTCTTGCTTGCGTGCTCCCGGTGCAGGCGCCCCGCGTACTGCTGCAACGTGCCCTTCCACGAAACCGGCATGGCGAGTACGAGGGTGTCAAGCGGTGGGTGATCGAAGCCTTCGCCGACCAGCTTGCCGGTGGACAACAGGATGCGCGGTGCGTCCGGCGGCAACGCGTCCAACTCAGCCACCAGCATTGCGCGCTGCTTCTTCGACATCCGGCCATGCAGCACGAACGGCGCGGGACTGTGTCCGTCGAAGACAGCCTTGATCGCGTCCAAGTGTTCCGTGCGCTCCGTCAGCACCAGCACCTTTCGGCCTTGCTCAAAAGCGTCCTTGACTTCTGTAGCAATGGTTTCAGTTCGCGCCTGGTCGTTCGCCAGATGTCGAAACACATCCTGAATGCGAGTGTCCGGCGGTAGATCAATCCTAGAGAAGCGGGAGCGCGGTAGCACTTCCATGTCGTGCGGCGCGCCGGCAGGCCTGGCCGCCGTGTGCCGGATGGGCCCGCACTGCATGAAGATGATCGGCTGCTGCCCGTCGCGGCGGACGGGCGTCGCTGTCAGTCCAAGCACATACCTCGCCTTCGTGCGCTTCAGAATGGCGTCGAAAGACGCAGCGCCAACGTGGTGGCACTCATCGACAATCACTTGGCCGTAGTTCTCGACCATCTGGTCCACTTCACCCCGGCGCGAAATCGCCTGCATGACCGCGATGTCCACCTTGCCGGTGGGCTTCGCTTTGCCGCCACCGATGGCACCGACCACACCCTTCTCGAGGCCGAGGAACACCTGCAGACGCTCTTGCCATTGCTTCAGCAGTTCGGTTCGGTGCACCAGCACCAGTGTGTTGACGCCCCGGCGCGCGATCATCGCGGCGGCCGTAACCGTTTTGCCGAAGGCCGTGGGTGCGCACAACACGCCGGCATGGTGCGGCAACATCGCTGCAACAGCCGCTTCCTGGTCGGCGCGCAGATTGCCTACGAATGCCACTTCGAGCGCCTCACCGCCGAAGCGCTCGTCGCAAACACTGGCGGCGATGCCGTTCTTACGCATCAAGTCCAATGCCGCATCGAGGCATCCGCGCGGTAGCGCGATGTGCTTCGGGAAGTTCTCGGCACAGCCAATGATGCGTGGCTTGTCCCACACCGACATGCGCATCGCCTGGGCCTTGTAGAACTCGGGGTTCTGGAACGCAGCTAGCCGGATGAGGCGGTTGGCCAGTGCCTGCGGCAGTTGCGCCTTCTCGAAATAGACCAGGTTCGCCAATGTCACGCTCAGCGACTTCGGCATCGGCCCCGGCAACTTTCCGGTCGATGTGCTCGCGCGCTTCCAAGGCGTGGCCAGCTCTTCGTCCTCGATGAAGGTGACGTCCAACGGATGGCCACCGCCCGTGGCACGCAGGATGGTCGGCTCGATGTCATGCGCATCCATCGGCCGAATGGCAGCAAGAAACGCCCACTGATCAAGACGGGGCCGCAGATCGGCATCGACGAACACGCTGCAGCCCTTCTCGCGCGGCCCTTTCTGCAACGGCAGGGCAATCAAGTTGCCAAAGCCTCCCTTCGGCATCGTGTCCTGGTTCGGGAACAGCCGGTCGTACGAGGTCAGCTTGAGCTGCCGCGTGCGTGCGCAGGTGTGACTGATGATGGCCGTGCCAAGGCGGCGGGCATCGCGAGCCGAAATGCGATGGGCGAAGAACAGCCAGGCATGAGCACCGTTCCCGGAACGCGAGACTTCCAGCGCCGCAGGCACGCCCAGTTCCTCGCACGACTGCATGAACGCCCGCGCATCGTCGCGCCACTGCGCCTCGTCGAAGTCGACGGCCAGGAAGAAGCAGCTGTCGTCCTCCAGCAAGGGATAAACGCCGACCGTGTGCTCGCCGGCCAGATGGTCGTAAATCACCGCGTCGGACAGGGGCACCAACAATCGGTTGCCGCAATCGCTGCACTTGATGCGCGGCTTCTCGCATACGCCTGCCCGCCACTCGTTGGCACAGGCGGGCGTGTAGCCTGATTTGCTGGTCGACTTGCTCTCCCAGCGTATAGGGTAGACATCAGTCCGCCCGCGAAACAGCCGACGGAACAACGCGACCTTTTCGTCGGTGGACAGCCTCGACGGCTCGGGCGTCGGCATCGGCTCTGGCCGCGGCAAACGCCAATCGATGCCGTGCGATTCGAGCAGCGCAATCAGCCGGGCGTTCTCGCCCTGCAACGCGGCGAGATCATCTCGACCCGGCATCGAATCCGACCCCAGCGAGCATATCGTCCATCTCATCGCCGACGCCGTACCCGAAGTTGTGGCTGAGCCGACGCACGGCATCCAGGCGCACCAGCAGCTCCTGCCCGCGATCCTCCGGCAGCGCACCGCAGGCCTTCAGCGCCTGCTCGAACATCCGCACCAGGGCGTCGAAGTACCCTTCATCCTGAAGGCCAACATCGTTGCTGAAGCCCGAGGCGCGTTCGCAGTAGAAGACCATCAACTCGGCCAACCCTTCTGGCTGACCGACGGCCTTCTTGTAGTCCGCGAGGGCTTTCTTGGCCTTCGCTACGGACGTGTCCTGGTTCTTGAATACATCCGGCCACAGCCAGCGATCGATGGTCGCCTTGTACGGCTTGAGCACGTCGTCGCCGAGCGCAAAACGGGCGTGCAGGAAAGCTTGGTTGTCCTTGCTGGTGGCGTACAGATCGTGCACGAGGTTGATCAAGCCGTCTCTGTCGAAACCGGCGAGCTTGGCTTTGAGGTCCGTCCAGGTTGGTTTGGTGTCTCGGGCTTTCATTGGAGGTCTGTCCCGCTCCTGCGGCGACGTTGGTTGCGTGTTGGCTACGGCCCAAGCGCCGACCGGCCCTCATACGCCATTAGGATCAACGGTTTCGCCGCGTCCAGGTCTGCCTGAGAGGCCAAGGCCAGCTCCAAGTTGCCGGTACCCCAATGCCCTTGTTGCCTGACATCCCGTCCGTTTGGCGGCAGCGGGAGCAGTTGGTCGGGATCGACATGCAGGTACAGAAGCAGCCGGGCCTTCTGCGGAACGACCGTGGCAAAGTTCTTCAAGCGCTTGAAGGCCACGTACAGCTTCAGCTCCTTGCGTTGCACGTCGTCGCCCAGCGACAGAACGTGGCCCTCAAGGGATGACATCAACTCGCCCAAGTGGGGCGGCAGCAAGGGAAGCCATTCGGCAAACGACCGATCCCCAGCGCCGGCCTTTGTCGCAACGGGCTCGGTAAGTGGCGACTTCGGCAACTTCGCCGGCTTGGTTACCGAAGCGCGGCCACTATTCGCGCTGGTTGCGTTGGCCAACTCCAGCAGTAGCAGTTCCTCGCCAAACCGTCGATATCGGATCAGCTCGATGTTTCGGTTGATCTGCTGCACCGCATGGCCGTCGTACTTGGTGAAGTCGGCCGCGATGCACACCAGTCGCGGTGCTGTCCAGTCGATGGCATCGGCCGCCGGCTTGCCCAGCTTGTCCATCACCAGCAGCTTGAACTCGGCTTGGTGGTCCATCAACCAGTCCAGGTAGAACAGGCCCTGGTTGATGACGTTCTCGCCGACCGAGCGCTTGTATTCCAGGATCACCGGGCAGTTGTTCTCGTCGAGACCCAACGAGTCGATGCGTCCCGCGTGGGTCTTGCCGGTGGAGTACTCGGTGGCCAAGAAGCGGATGCCAAGCAGCGTGTCGAGATTGGCCTCGATCAGCGTCTGCAACGGCTTCTCTAGGTCGGAGGCGTCGCCTTGCAGTTCGACGGCCCGGCCGGATTGGAGGCGGAAGAGTTTGATGTCGCTCATGGCAGGTCGCAGCGCAGAAGCCGTTCATCGTGCGGTGCGCCGCGCAGTTCCAGGCGTAGCCAGGGTGACTTCTGCAACTCCGGTGGCGGCGGAGTTGTGGTGGTCACGATGTATTGGAAGGCCGACGAGGATGCCCCTTCCAGTCCGCGCACCACGTCAAACAAGCGGTGATAAACGCTGAGTCCCAAATCGGCTTCGCGAGGGCTGTCGTGCAACAGGAACGCGGGCAGGCGGGTCGCGCCTTCCATGCTCATGCACATCACGGCCAGGTCGAAGGCGATCACTTTCAATGATTCGATTGCAGCGGTGGACCGCTCGCCGCCCCACTGGATGACCAGCTTCAAGCCGTTGCCGTCCAAGCTGACCCGGCCCGAAGCGGTCGGTCCGACGGCCGCCCGGATCACCGCATCGAAGCAGGTGGACAGGCGCGCAAAGACCGTGGCTTGCTGATCGCGGAAGGCCACCAAGCTTTCACGCTTGGCATCGATCTGTTCCTGCAGCTGCGCGGCCTGGGTCTGTGCCAGTTCCCAGGCGGCCCAATCGCGTTCCAGGCGTTCGATGTCGTCCAGGTTCTTTCTGCCTCGGCGCCAGGCCGACGATCGGGTGTCGCTCACGCTTTCCGCCCGCGACAAGGCTTGCCGCAGGGCGTCGCGCTCGGAGCGCGCCGATGGCAATTGCCGACCCACCGCATCGACCTGCTGCCGCACCTCGTCGATCACTGCCTGCTTGTCGTCGATCTGCCGTTTCAGCGCCTCGTGTCGTTCACGCAGGGCGGCCAGGTCCGGCAATTCGCGCGACAGCTGGCACCCTTGCGCCAGTGCTCGATCGATTGGCACTTCACACACGGGACAGGCCGGCACTTCGGCATCCCGCACGCGCGCCGAAGCGCCGGGCAACTCGGCGCGGAGTTGCCGCAACAGCAATTCATGCAAGGGCAGGCTGCTGTTCAGCACGGCCCACTGCTTCTCGAGTTCGGCCACTTGTTGTGCCGCCTCGCGAGTACGCTGGCGCAGATCGTCCAAGTTCGACACGTCCACGGCCGGGTCGACCTTCGCGGCCTGCGCCAGCTTCTGACGGGCCGCCTGGCGTAGCACTTCAAGGCCCAGGCGCCCGTCGGGAACCGACGTTGCCGACAACCCCACGGCGCGCAACACGTCGGCATGCAATTGTCCGCAGGCCCATTGCCAACGCCCCACCTCGCCGAGCTTGGCCTTGTGCGCCTCTGATTGCGCATTGGCAGCAGCTTGCAGTTCGATCTCTTCCGGCGAAATGGCGGCGATCAGCACCCGCATCGCGTCTTGCAGGCGGCTGCGGGACATGGACCGGGTCGGCGAATCCGAATCGGACTCTGCCGCACGCCAATCGAGCACGTGATCGAAGCGGCACTCCTGGTCCCGCGTCAACCAAGCCAGCGCCACCCGCCACGCGTCATGCCGGTGATCCACCGGCATCAGGCCCGCGACCCGGGCCGTGAGCACCTGCCGCTCGATGGCGTCGAGCAAGGGCGCCATGCCAGTGGGCTCAGTCAGGCGGTCAAACAGCTGCTCTGGCGAAACCCCTTCGACCGCGAAGTGCCCCCGCCCCACCCCTAGGGGCCGCAGCACCGCCCAGGGCGTGCCTTTCAACATCACCTCGGCCGACACCCAGCCGTTCAAGAAGGCGGCGCTGATGCTGAGCCGCTGCGGATCCGGGGCAAAACGATCCTCCCCCAGGCAATAGCGCAGCAGGCGGCAGAACAGCGTCTTGCCGGCACCGTGCCCCAACTCGCCCGACTCGTTCCGGCTACCCATGTCGGCTGGGTCAGGCGACCAGATGAAGTTCAGGCCCGGCCGCAGTTCGATGTTGCGCACGGCCTCGCTGGGCTCCTTCCAAAGGGTGAGCCGGCGCACCCACAGCGCCGGCATTTCGCCGCCAGGCGGCAGCGTGATGGCCAGCGGTGCGGGGCCGAACAGATCAGGCTGCGCGGGCATGGACAAAGTCCCCGGCCGCCGCGGGCAGCAAGGGCAAGACCGCCTCGGCGCCATGGGCTCGCAGATACGCCACCACCCAGCCGGCGCGGCCACCGGGCCAGCCGGCGGTGTCCACGCGATCCGCTCCGGGGCCCAGGGCCCAGGTGTCCTGCGGGCCGGAACCGGACGCCACCAGGTCGCCACGGGCCCGCAGGCCGGAAAGGGCTCGGCGCCAATGGGTGTTGACCGAGGGCTGCAAGGTGGCCACAGACGCCGGCAATGGCTCCGCTTCGGCACCCACCAGACGGCGCCAAGATGCCGATTCGTTGGTAGGCAGCACAGCGGTGAAGAGGCGTGGCTGAAGGCACAGCATGGCTGCCAGGCGCGCTTGGTCCTGAGGCATGGGTTCGCTCCAGGCTTTCAGCACGGCGATGAGCAGCGCGGTCGTCGCGTGCTCGTCGGGCTGCGCGCTTGCGGCCCATGCGCCTGAGGGCAGCGCGGCCCAATCGGGCTGCGTGGTTGGCAGCGGGGCGGACGGGTTCGCTTGCTTGCTTCGAGGCCGGCCACGTGGCGCCTTTACTGCAGCGGTCGGTGTCTTGGCGAGGCGCTGGAGTAGAACGCTGGCGGGTTCGTCATTCGGGTCTTGCTGCACCAGCTCACCGCGAAAGGCCTTCGACAGCAACTGCGGGGCCAATCGCTGAGCATGACGACGCATCGCGTTCCAGTGGGCTTCGATTTGACCTGCCAGCAAGAACAAGCGGTCCACTTGCCGCACGATCTCCTCTTGCTCTGGCAGGGAAGGCAAAGGTATCTGGAGCGCGCGCACGTCGCCGATGTTGATGCCGCGGACGGCGACACCACGGACAGCCTTCGTCATACGTCTCTGTGCGTCTGGAGACAACAACGCGTAGTACACATACCGCGCGTTCAACCGACTGGTAATTGAAAGTCGCGCCGTGTCCTGTGTGATGTTTGCCCCTTCGAGTTCGGGCGGGATCACAATCAGCCGGCCTACACTGCCTCGAATTGATAGCAAGAGATCTCCGCTCATCAACCGAGCACGTTTGTACTGGAGGTCGATTTCTGAAGCAGTCCTCTTTATGGAATCCAAGTTCAACCTATTGCCAGGGAAATCTGCGACGCGGATATACGGAACGCCTTCGGAAAGCTCAGGCCCGGGTTTCAGAATTCCATAGGTAATCGGGCGACCTGGACGGCAGCAGTCGCGCAACCTGCTGATCGTCCATCCCTCTGGAAGTTGGTCGATCGATAGATCATGCGCCTCCTCTGTAGGATCTGACGCATTACCTCGCTCGTGACCGCCAGCGGTCACGTGATCCGCTTCGATTGCGTGACGCAACTCCACTGCGGGAGGCAGGCCAACTTGTCGGTCTCGCCATTCTTCTGTAAGTACTCCAAAAGTAGCAGCATCCAAGACAGCCTGCCGAAACCGCTTGAGCAACGCCGGAATGGCATCCAGGCGGTCATTGCAGGCTTGGATGCGGGCCAGCAGGGTGTTGAGTTGGTCGGCGATGCGGGTTTGCTCTTTCAATGGCGGCAGCGGCAGAACGCGCTCGCTCAAATATTCCTTGGGCACTCGCTTATGCCCCACTGACCCCGTCATGTGCGTCGCGCCCTCGCGCACGAATTCTTCAGTCTTCAGGAACGCGAGTAGGTAGCGCGCATCGATCACGCCAGTTCGAGGCCGACAGACAAAGTATTCGGTGCTACCGGCGCCCATTCGGTTCGGCAACCCGCGCGCCAGACCAGCCTTACCGTTCTCGAAACACGGTGTGATCTTCGCCAGCAGCACATCACCGTCGCAGAAGTGGCTGTAGCCTCGCTTGACCTCTGCCCAAGGCCTTGGCTGAAACGCAAAGCC
The DNA here is from genome assembly GCF_006386545.1 of Methylibium rhizosphaerae. GTDB lineage: Bacteria > Pseudomonadota > Gammaproteobacteria > Burkholderiales > Burkholderiaceae_C > Pseudorivibacter > Pseudorivibacter rhizosphaerae. The sequence continues at coordinate 193,493 of NZ_SWAR01000004.1, forward strand.
ATCCAAATACGATTTCCCGAGCAACGCCATGGGGACAAATCCGACAAGCGTTGTATCAGCCAGGTCGGTAGTCTTTGGATTGAGTTCGATCACAGCGCCAATGGTGGTCGTCTCCCAGGTCGAGGGCCAGTCACTCATCTTCCCGTCCCTCCAACAACACCCCCCGCCGCGCCAACCGCTCCCGCGCCTCCACCAACGCCGCATGCAACTGCCGCTCCAGTTCCGCCTTCGGCGGCAGCTCCGTCCAATACTCCGCAACGGTGATACCGTCCTTGTGCATCTGCAGCAGCTCCACCTGCTCGCGGCTGGATTCGGCACACAGGATCAGGCCGATGGGCGCTTCTTCGCCGGCCTGGCGTTCGTGCTTGTCCAGCCATTTGAGGTACAGCTCCATCTGGCCCTTGTGCGCGGCCTTGAAGCGGCCGAGCTTGAGTTCGATGGCCACCAGGCGGCGCAGCCGGCGGTGGAAGAACAGCAGGTCGAGGTAGAAGTCCTCGCCGTCGATCACCAGGCGCTTCTGCCGCTCGACGAAGGCAAACCCGCGCCCCAGTTCCAGGATGAAGGCTTCCAGCTGGCGCAGGATGGCGGCTTCGAGGTCGGCCTCGTCATGGCCTTGGCGCAAGCCCAGGAAGTCCAGGAAGTACGGGTCTTTGAAGACCTGGGCAGGCGTCGTGTCGGCGGATGACGGCAGCCCCGGGGCCTGGGCATTGGCAATCTCGCTGCGCTCGTAGGCCTTGCGTTCGATCTGGCGGTGCAACTCGCGCACGCTCCAGCGTGCTTCCACGCATTGCTGCGCGTAGAACCAGCGTGCGGCCTCGGTCTTGAGGGGGATGAGCTGCAGGAAGTGCGTCCAGCTCAATTGGCGCATCAGTGATGCGACTTTCTCCGGGTCGGGGAAGGCCTGGGCGAACTGCACCATGCGGCGCAGGTTCTTGGCCTCGAACCCGCGCCCGAATTCTTCAGCCAGGCGTTGCCCGAGCCTGGCCATGATCTGGCCGCCATACTGCGCGCGCTCACCACCCAGCACTTCGGACGCCAGGCGCTGGCCGACCGTCCAGTACAGCCGGGTCAGCTCAGCGTTCACCGCGCCGGCCAGCCGCTGGCGGCTGGCGGCGATCAGCGCGCGCAGCTCGGCGTGCAGGCTCTCCGGCGGGGTGCCGGCCGGGGTGGCCATCAATTCCTTCATGCCTTGGCCTCGTCGGGCTGGGGCTCTTCCAACGGCAGGTCGTCCAGCGCTGCGTCGGGGTCTTCGCCCAGCTCTTCCAGCAAGGCCCGCAGCTCGGCCATGGCGTCGCCCAGCTCGCGCTGCAGCAGCCGGGCCACCACGGCGGGGTCGTCGCGCTGGGCGTCGGCAGTTTCCGCGGTGTCGTCCTTGAGCCAGCTGATGTCCAGGTTGTCGCCGCGTTGCGCGATCTGCTCGCGGGTGAAGCGGCGCCAGCGGCCCGTGGTGCCGGTGTCCTGGCGTGCAGCCATTGCGGCGGGCCCGCCGCAGGGGTCGCTTCCGAACACGTCTTCGAACTTGTCGCGCGACTGGCTCGCCGGTGCGTCAGGCGCGGTGCGGAAGTAGTCGCGCGTGAAGGGCGTGCGCTTGCCGAAGGCGGGCATGTTGGCCCGCATGTCGTACACCCACACTTCCTTGGTGTTGGCCTTGTCCGTATCGCCGCGGGTGAAGAACAGCACGTTGGTCTTCACGCCCTGGGCGTAGAAGATGCCGGTGGGCAGGCGCAGGATGGTGTGCAGGTTGCACTTGTCCATCAGGTCGCGCCGAATCTCGGTGCCGATGTTGCTCTCGAACAGCACATTGTCGGGCAGCACCACGGCGGCCCGGCCGCCAGGCTTCAGCGCACGGTAGATGTGCTGCAGGAAGGCGAACTGCTTGTTGGCTGTCTCGAAGGTCAGGTCGCCGCGCGTAGGCAAGCCGCCGCCTTTCTTCGTGCCAAAGGGTGGGTTCGAGAGGATCAGCGTGGCATTCGGCAGCTTGTTGTGGTCATCGCTGAGCGTGTCGCCATAGATCACGCCGCCTTCGATGCCGTGCAGCAGCATGTTCATCAGCGCCAGGCGGTGCGTGTCCTGCACCAGCTCCATGCCGAAGAAAGTCTCCTTGGCGTAGCGGCGCTGATCGGCGTCCTTGAGGCTGTCGAAGTCGTTGTGCCGGCGCAGGTAGTTGTTGGCCGCGATCAGGAAACCACAGGTGCCGGCAGCCGGATCCTGAATCACGTCGCCCAGCTGCGGCTTCATCACCGCGACGATGCTGTCGATCAGCGCACGCGGGGTGAAGTACTGGCCGGCGCCACTCTTCTTTTCGCCAGCGTTGCGTTCCAGCAGGTCTTCGTACAGGTTGCCCAGGTCGTCGCGATCGACGCTGTACCAGTCCAGCCCGTCGATGTCGGTGACCAGCTTGCTCAGCGTGGCGGGCTTGGTGATGAAGGTGTTGGCGTTGGCGTAGATCTCCTGCACCGCGCCGCGGCCGTGCAGGCCGTAGTCGAGCAGCATCTCCTTGTAGAGGTCCAGCCGCTCGGGTGCCGAGGCGTTGAGCAGGTCGTCCCAGCGGGTGCCAGGTTGCTCGACCGGCGGCTCGGACTTCTTGGGCCGCTTCCACACCTTCAGTCGGTCTTCCTGACCGGTCTCCTTCATCATCTTCAGGAACAACAGGTAGGTGAGTTCGCTCAGGTACTGGTGGTAGGTGACGCCGTCATCGCGCAGTACATGGCACAGCGACCAGAGCTTGGCGCCGATGTCGAGTGCGGCAGTGTGGTTCATGGGTAGCAGAGTCAGGAAAAGTCAGCGGTTGGCAGATTCGGGCGGCGGTGCCCACAGCGCGTCATTGAAGGCCTCCAACACGGGCTGGAGCTGGCCGTTGAAGACCTTGTCGAGGCGGTTGAAGCCGCCGCCTTCGCGCTTGAAGATGAGATCGGGGTCGTCGAGCGCGGCGCGGTCCACCAGTACGTTGGCCTTGGTCTGGGCAGCGATGCGCTTGAGCCAGTCACGCTGCGGCGTGCTCCAAGGTTTGCCGCCAGGTGGATGCGCCAGAAGGTGTTGCAGCGCGCGGTCCACCCTCTCGGCATAGGGCACCAGCGCGTCGCCGATGGCGGCCTGGCGGATGTAGCCCACGATGCGCGCGGCGATGTCCTGGTTGGTCAGCTCGCGCCAGGCCGAGGCCAGGTTGGTTTCGGTGAAGCCGGCACGGTCCAGGGCCAGCACCAGCTCGCGCAGCTGGGCGCGGGTCAGCTCGCGCGGTCGGGTCAGCACGGTCACCAGGGCCGGAATCTGGTTGCCTTGGGCCTTGATGAATTCACTGAACGCGCGGAGGTAGTCGTCGGGCTTCTCGGCCTTGCCGTAGCCGCGCTCGGCGCGTTCGAAGCTGTCGGCATGTTCCGACACGTACATCTCGCGCTCAGGGCCGTCGCTGCGGCGGTCCAGTAGCTCGCCGAGTTCCGGGTTTTGCACGAACCATGCGGCCACTTCAGCCAGGGACATGGCCTTCAGCTTCTGGACGAAGGCCTGCACGGGCATGCCGGCCTTGGCTTCGAGGTCTTGCCGGTGCTGGTCAGACAGGTGGCGCTTCTTGCGCTGCAGCTTGGCGAGGAACTGGTCACGCGCCAGCTCGGTGGCGGATTCGTCCTTCAGCGTCGCCAGTTCGCGGGCCAGTTGGGTGAAGCTGATCTTCGGATTCACGACCACGGGCTTCATGGCCGTCATGTCGCCGATGGCTTCGAAGATGCGCACGGCGTCGAACACGCGGAACGAGTCCTTCACGTCCGTGCCGCCAAAGTCGCACAGGCGCGTGGCGCGGCCCAACATCTGGTCGAACAGAATGCGGCTGTTCACCTGGCGCAGGAAAACCAGGTTGCAGATTTCGGGCACGTCCACCCCCGTGGTCAGGAGGTCCACGGTCACGGCCACGTTGGGCAAACGTTCGTTCTTGAACCGGCGAATGAGCTGCAGCGGCTTATCGGCTGCGCCTGTGATCTTGATGACTGCGTCGTCTTCCACAGAGCCGTACTGGTCGGTGAAGGACCGCTTGAGCAGGTCCACCACCATGTCGGCATGGCTGTCACTGACGCAGAAGATCAAAGTCTTGCGGCGCGATGCCGGATCCAGCTCCTGGGACAGGTAGTTGCATACCACCTCGTTGAAGGGTCGAGTGATGACCTTGCGGTTGAAGTCGTCGACCTTGAGCTTGATCTCGTCCGGCGCCTTGAACAGGTCGATCTGCTGGCGGCCGGTGTTGTAAACCTTGACTTCTTCGCCGGCTTTCCAGGCGATGCCCTGAGTGGACAACTGGGTGTGCACCTGAATCGGCGGCTCATAGTCCACCAAGTAGCCATCGACGACAGCCTCGCGGTACCCATACGTGAATACAGGTGCGCCGAAGATCTGAGTGGTGTGCAGAGCTGGTGTCGCGGTGAGCCCAATCTTCACCGCGTCGAAGTAGTCCAACACGCGCCGGTACTTGGAGACGTAGTCGTCGTAGCCGCGGAAGCTGAGTTCGGTGTCCGACAACTCGCGGTCCAACAGGTAGCCGCGGTGGCATTCGTCGACGACGATGCAGTCGTACTGGTCGATGGGCGGTGGCGCCTCGCCTTCGGCGGAGTACAGCACCCGTTGCACCATCCCTTGCACTGTGGCCAGGTGGACGGCGGTGTCGGCGTCGGGCAGCTGGTCGTCCAGTTCCTTGATGCCGAAGATGTCGGCGAAGGTCTGCAGCCGTTCCATCCGCGTGTCCTTGAACGCATTCGCGGCCTGTTCGCCCAGGGCCGAGCGATCCACCAGGAACAGGATGCGGCGGAAGCGCTTGGCCTTGAGCGAGCGGTAGATGAGGGCAATGCAGGTCTTGGTCTTGCCGGTGCCGGTGGCCATGGCGAGCAGGATGGCGCGCTGACCCTCTTGGATGCTGGCTTCGGTGGCAAGGATGGCCTTCTGCTGGTAAGGCCGCAGCGGGAAGCCGTAGTCGAACGGCGCATTGGCGAGTTCGGCGTGCGCGCGGTCGTCGTCACGCTGCAGCAGGGCGTTCAGCCCTTCCGGCGTGTACCAGCCGTCGAGCGCGTGGCCCAGGTTCTCGGGGCGACGCAGATCGCAGAACCACACCCCGCTTTTCTCGGCCAGCTGTCGCAGGTACGGGCGACCGTTCGACGAGAAGACGAAGGGGACTCGAAACTCTGCGTTCGTGCCGAAGTTGCCGGCGGGCAACTCGACCTCGGGTGATGCCCGGAAGCCGCGGCTGTAGCGCTTGGCCTGCTGCAATGCGGCCGACACGTCGATGTTCTTGCGCTTGGCCTCCACGATGGCCACCGGCGTGAGGCCGATGAACAACGCATAGTCGGCAGGCCCCGTCTCGGTGGGCCATTCAGCGATGGCGAGGTTCTGACCGCGTTGTGGTCGGGCCTCCTTGGCGAACGTGAGCTGAGCCGAATCGACCGTCCAGCCCGCGGCGGCAAGCTGTTCGTCGATGAGCTTGCGTGTGTCGCCTTCGCTGATCTGGATGACAGCGGCCGCCGAATTCGCCGCTGCCACGAACTTGGCGATGACTTGCGGCGGCTCGGATGCAGCCTGGGCCTGGAGTACCTCCAGCCGCTGTAGCAATTCGGCCTTTGCCGATTCGGCCTCGGCGGCCATGGTTTCCCAGAAGGCCCGGTCATCCTCGGCACGCTTGATCTGTGCCTGAGCCTGATCGAGCACCTGCGCCGCATCGTGATGCGCGGCGCGATGCTGAGCCAACTCGGCGCGGAGTGCGTCAAGCTCAGCCTTGAGTTCCGCACTTTCGTTGGCCGGAGGGGCCGGTGGTTGGAACGGGCCTGACTTGAACGCCGGATCCTTGAAGGTCCGATGGAACCACACGCCGAGTTGCCAGGTGAGCCGCAGGCCCAGCAACGCTGTGCGATGGTCGCCGCCCAGGCGATGGTTCGCGTCGTTGCCTGCCTTGCGCACCTCGGTGAACAAGGTCCCAACTTCGCGTGGAACGATGCCCTGGTCCTGCAGTCGCCGGACGAGATCGACTTGCTTTTCGTCAGGCGACGCAAACACGCCCACGTTGGACGCTGCGAGCTGCGCGAGCAGCTCCGCCAGCTGGCGAAGCTTTAGAAGACAAGTGTTCGGATCATCAGCAAAGTAGCGCTCGGCGAGCATCCCGAGGCGCACGAGCTGCTGGTCGTGCACCTTGAGGTGTTCGAAGTTCGATGGCTTGTCGCCGAGCATTGGCAGTTTGGGGGGCGGAGGCAAGCGTTACTTGCGAGATGCTGCGGCATGGCGTCGGCCGGTCGCCTTGACCGGCGCGGGGGCGATGCCGTGATCACGGCAGTAGCTGAGGACCATGACCTCCAGCATGGACGCAACACTGCGCCTCTCGACCTCCGCGGCGGCGGACAGCGCGGCCTTGACATCGGGGGGCACTCGGGCGCTGACCACCTCGGTCTTCGTGACAGCCACGGCGGAACTCCTGTGTGAAAAACGCTAGCGGTTTGCAAGGGTAACCCATCCAGCCAGTGCCTTACCCCGGGGATGTACTGCCTCGATTCGCCGCCCGCCGCCCCGCCGGGGGCTCGCAAGGTCCTCCTGCGGTCCTCCCAGGAGGACCTGTCGCCGCCTGGTCCTGCGCCCGGCAGCGGTATCAGGTCCTCTCAAGGGCCTCATCGTCGGCGGGTGACCAGCGTCCGAAAAACTGGAGGCATGAAGCTGGCCTGTCAACTGCGAGGGCCGTCTCGCTGATCGGGAAGGCACGGACTGCTATCGCTTGCTAGCACAAGACTTGGAACGTGCAAGACGTGACCGCGTTGCCCTCCGCGGCGGCATCCAGGAAGGGCGATTCCGGCGGCGCGGGCCGCATCGACGGCTCGACCACGGACTTTCTTGCCTTCAGGCCCAGCACATCTGGCAGACGTCTGCCAAATGCACATGCGACAGTTCGACGGCCCCTCTTGACGAGGCCCCACAGCTCGCTGTCAACTTCGCTCCGAGTCGTGCGCGCCTGCCGCCGGATGTCGAATCCACTGCAGGCTGGTGTTCCGGCAACCATGAGCCGGCGTTCGCAGTCGTGACCTGCACAAGCATCGCTCGACGCCAGTCGAGCTGCCCGCCAAAGAGCGGCAGATGACCCATACGCAAGCGTCGACCCGATCGGCGCACTGCTTCAGGGGCTTCTTCGAGAGGCCTTGAAGCGTTCGGCCGTGCTCTCCGAGTACGGCCCCGAGAACAACTCCCGCGTCACGTCGATCGCCCATGAGGCCGTCGCGCATGGTGTGCTCGTCATCGAGCACGCAGCGTCGACCGAGGACGTGACTCCCGCCCCTCCCGTTCGCAGGGAGGCCTTCCGGTGGTGGCAGCGGGATTCCTGATGCGCCCCACTCATCGAGCGCGACCCATCGAGGTCGCGCGGCGCACTCCCGAAGTGCGCCTGGCCATGCAACGCGGAAACGCACTGCACGGATCCAGGGGACTGATTTTTTACGACCGCGAGACGGCCTCAGTGCGCCGTCACCTGGAAGCACGCGACGACGCCGGAGATCCGTCGCCGTGTGAATGCTCGATCTCCACCGGCCGCGTCCATGGCGCACGACGCGGCTGCCGCCACCGCGCCAACACCGAGCCGCCCTGACTCAAGCGGCCCAACTGCAACACGGAGAACCGCATGTCTTCGAGAGTCAATGACCGTCCCGAGCCCGACCGATTCAACGCAGCCGCCGGTTTGGCAGGACGGCGAACCCCAGCGACGCCGGAGGAGATCCTGGCGTCCCTGCCCTACGGCACCAAGAACTGGAAGGCCGTGCTCATGTCGCTGATCAAACTTCACAACGCGAAGCACAGCACCAAGGACAAGGGCGTCTCGATCAAGACCATGGAGGATCGCCGCCGCTTCTACTTCAGCTTCTTCATCGAACTGCGCCGCGAGACGCGCTTCAAGGTCGAGCCGCGTCAGTTGCGAGGCCGGCATGTCGAGGTCATGGTCGAGCGTTGGGTCGAGCGTGGCCTGGCCACCGCCACGATCCACAACTACCTCAGCTTCATCCGCACCTTCGCCGAATGGCTCGGCAAGAACGGCATGGTGCGCGAGCCGGCGTTCTACGTCGGCCCGGACTCACCGCATGCCAACCGGCACCAGGTTGCCACGGAGGACAAGAGCTGGTCCGCGAAGGGCGTTGACATCGAGGCGACGATCCAGAAGGTGGCGGAGTTAGACAAGTGGGTTGGGCTGCAACTGGAGCTGTGCCACCGCTTCGGCATGCGCCCGAAAGAGGCTCGGCATTTCCGTCCGCATGACGCAGAAAGGACGCGGGAGCAAGCCATGCCCGCCGACGCTGCGGCGCACCCCGAGTGCGACACCTTCGTTCGGTTCCAGCAGGGCACGAAGGGTGGGCGGCCGCGGGATGTGCCCGTGACGACGGACGCGCAACGCGAGCTGCTCGCACGGCTCAAATCCCTCGTGCCGCCAGGCGGCTACGTCGGCCGGCCCGACAGGACAGCCAAGCAGAACCAGCACCGCTTCTACTACGTGATCCGGCGGCATGGCATCAGCCGGAAGGATCTCGGCGTTGTCGCGCACGGTCTGCGCCACCAGGTGGCGAACGACAAGTTCGAAGAGGACGCCGGCGTGCCTTCGCCGGTTCGTGGCGGCGACGTTCCGGCGGAGGTGATGGCGGATGCGCGCTACCGCGTCGCTCGCCTGTTAGGTCATGCCCGTGAGCGTGCGGCGGCGTTCTACATCGGCTCGCGCCACAGCGTGCTGGCCGGCAAGAAGAACGGTGGCGAAGACGGCGGCAACGATGAAGGCGGCGCGCCATGCAGCCCCGCCTGATCCGCCACCGTGACGCACCCGGCTACCTCGGCGTCGACCGCAACCGCTTCGACGCCGAGATCCGGCCGGCGCTGACCGAGATCCCGATCGGCGGCCGCTGCATCGCCTTCGACCGCCTTGAACTCGACGAATGGGTCGACGCGTATATTCGTGCGCGAGGGCGCCCGAGTCGCAACACGACGAAAGGAGCAGTTCCATGCGAACTCGGACACCAGGCATCCTCTGCGATCGATCGAACAAGCGAACGGTCAACAAGGAGTACAAGGGCGAGCGCATCTTTGCCCGCCTCGGACGCGTCAGCCAGGACGACGCCGAGACGTGGCTCAGGGCGCGGCAGGCCGAAGTCGATGCCAGGCGCGAAGACGAACTTCGAAAGGGCGATGAGCAGCTGTTCGCAGCTGCTGCACAGAAGTACCTGACGGAGTGCAAGCAGCGAGAGATCCGGACGCTGGATCTCGTCGCCGGCCACGTGAACCTGCTGCTGCCGCACATCGGCAGGCTGCCGCTTCGGGATGTCTGCAACGACGCCCTGGAGGGCTTCAAGAAGAAGCGCGTGGCTGACGGGGTGAAGGCGTCCACGATCAACCACAGCCTGGAGGTCGTGCGCACTGTGCTGAACCGTGCGGCGCGTGTCTGGCGGACCGACGGAAAGCCATGGCTATCGACTCCGCCGCTGATCGAAATGCTCGACGAGCGCGCGCAGAGAAGGCTGCCCTATCCGATCACCTGGTCGGAGCAGGCAGCGTTGTTGAAGCACCTGCCAGCGCATCTGCAGCGCATGGTGCTCTTCGCAGTCAACTGCGGCGCGCGCGACGAGAACGTGTGCAAGCTGCAGTGGGCGTGGGAGCGCAAGGTGCCGGAGTTGAAGCGCAGTGTCTTCGTCGTCCCTGCGGCGGATTTCAAGTCAGGTCGTCCTCACGTCCTGGTCCTGAATGATGTCGCGTGGCGGATCGTCGAAGAGTGCCGCGGGCAGCACGATGAGTTCGTGTTCGTCTGGCGTCGGGAACGCGTGAAGAACGTCGACGAGGAGCCGGCCATGCCGTACCGGCCGATCGAGACGATCAACAACAACGGGTTCCAGAAGGCCAGGCGAGCCGCCGGACTCGAACGCGTCCGCGTGCACGACCTGCGTCACACCTTCGGCCAGCGACTGCGGGACGCCGGCGTGGCAGAAGAAGACCGCGCCTTGTTGTTGGGGCATGCCATCGCCGGCATGCCGCAGCATTACGCCACCGCCACCATCGCGCGCCTGGTGGAGGTAGCCAACAAGGCGAACGAGACGCGCGACCGCACCACGCTCCTGCGCGTGGTCAACGGATAAAAACGTAGGTCAGGCAGGAGTCGCGCAAAAGTCGCGCAGAAAAGAAAAGCGGGTTAGGTGCCGAAGCATCTAACCCGTTGATCTGACTAGCGTTTTATGGCGCGGCTGGCAGGATTCGAACCCACGACCCCTTGGTTCGTAGCCAAGTACTCTATCCAACTGAGCTACAGCCGCGTTGAGCCCGAGACTATAACACGGTTTGGCGCGCCGCCAAGAATTAGTCGATCAAGGCGGCCGCGCGGTAGCAGGCCGCTGCGCGTTCGGCGTCGTCTTCCTTCTCGGCCATCCCGGCCAGCACCCGCCAGGCGTGGCGGCGCTGCGCTCCGTCGAGCGTGGGCGCTTCGGCCGCAAATTCGAGCAGGCGCCGGGCCTTGCCCCACAGTTCGCGCTCGGCCAGCGCACGGCCTACGGCGTGGGCGATTGCCGGTTCGCGCGGAAAGGCCTGCACCGCAGCTTCGAGCACCGGCAGCCAGTCGGCGGTGAGGCCTCGGATCGATGCGACCAGCGCAGCCGCCAGCACGGCGCGGTCGTCGGCGCTCGCGGCGCTGAGGCGTTCCCAGAACGGGCGCAGCCAGGCGCGGCCGGTCTCGGGAGCGCCGAGCTTGCTGGCATGGGTGGCGGCACGCGCGGCCACGTGCGGGTCGCGGCGATCCACCGCGTCGAACTGCATCCAGGTGCGCCGCAGCTGGTCGGCGTCGCGGGCCGATTCGAGGGCCTGACAGGCGAGCGATCGCAGCAGCCCCTGCGCCGCCACCGGCGAAAAGCCCTGGTGCTTGGCCAGCAGGCGGGCGGTCTTCAGGGCTTCGAGCGGCTGGTCGGCCACACGGGCGGCCTGCAGCTTGAGCCGCAGTGCATGGGTGCGGCGCGCCACGCCGGGCGGCAGCTCGCTCAGGCCTTCGAGGGCCCGGCCCGCGTCGCGGTCGTCGAGGGCCCACTCGGCCGCCAGCAGGCGCGCGCCTTCCTCGGTCGGCCGCACGCCGACGGCCAGGCGGCGTGACAGCTCGAGCGCGCGGTCGAGGTGTTCGTCGCGACGGGTGCGGTCCTGCAGCCTGTGCAGGCTGCCGGCCGACAGCAGGTGGCCGAGCGCGGCGAAGTCATGGTCCTGCGACAGCTCCGGCGTGTCGGCCTGGATGGCCACCGCACGCTGTGCCGCCTTGTGTGCCCGCGTGTAGCGGCCGCCGAAGTACAGCGCCAGCGCCTCGCGCAGCGCGGCCTGGGCCGTGCGATCGCGCCGGGCCACGCGCCATTCGCGCGCACGCTGCGGCAGCCCGATCAGCGCGTTGAGGGTGCGCACCACCGAATACACGGCGAAGCACGCGGCCACCAGTCCGACCAGGAACAGGTTGAGCGAGAAGTCGATGCGCCATGGCGTCCAGTACACCGAGACGAGGCCGTCGTTGGTGCCGAGCGTGGCGGCGGCGACCACGGCCACGGCGGCCAGCAGCAGCAGCCAGACGACGGTACGCATCAGCGGCCTGCCGCGGCGGCGGCCAGCGCCGCCAGCGTGTCGTCGGGGCGCGGCACGCCGCCCTGGCGGCTCTGCGCGGACACCTGGCGCAGCAGCTCGGCGGCCACGGTGGTCTTGCGGGAACTGCCGTCGAAGTAGCGGTTCAGCGCCGCAAGCGCTGCCTGAACGTCGGACTGCGTGGTGTCGAACTGGCGGCTGAGCAGCGCCAGCCGCGCGTTCAGCAGCTTGAGCTTGAGGTTCTCGCGCAGGAAGAAGCCCTGCTCGGGCGCCATGAGCATGGCGTCGGGCGCGTCGATGCGCGTCACGCGCACCAGCGAGCGCAGCTCGTTCCAGGCAGGCAACCACCATTGCTGCAGCTGCTCGCGCCAGCCGGCGGCAGACGAGGCCGGCGCGGCCGGTGCCGACGCGCCACCGCGCACGCCGGCGGCGCGCTGCGCCCTCGCCAGCGCCGGATTCGCGGACTTCGTGTCGACCTCGCTCGCGCTGCTCAGCAGCGGCAGCTCGTCGACGAGGCGCACCACCTCGTCGAGCTTGATGACCAGCGTGGAGATGTCGGCCACGCCCACCGCCTTGACGCGATCGAGGTCGCGGGCAATGGCACGGCGCACGCCTTCCAGGCGCGGCTGGTTGACCCGCACGAGGCGCTCGTCGGCGGACTTGAGCGCCGCGACCAGCGGCTCGGCGCTGCCGGTGATGGCGGTCTGCTGCAAGGCCACGCGCAAGCCGGCCTCGATGTCGACCACCAGGTTCTCGTCGCGCGAGCGTGACAGCGACTGGATCAGTTCTTCGAGCTGGCCGCGCTGCAACGCCACTTCGGCCACACGCGCCTCGAGCAGCGCGGCCTTCGCGGCGGTCTCGCGAGAGACGTCCTGCGCCTGCTTGGCGAGCACCCGCGCCTCGGTGGCCTCGCCCTGGCTGTCCTGCTGGCGGCGCACGAGCTCCTGCTCGAGGCTGTGCACGCGCTGCTGCGCCGACCAGGCCATCCACAAGCTGGCCGCCACCGCCAGCAGCGCCAGAGCGGCCGCCGGCAATACCCAGGCGGCCTTGCGCGCGGCGGCAGGGCGCACGCCCGACGGCGATGGATCGGCAACGGCAGCAGCGGCGACGGCAGGAGGGTCGATGTCGGTCACGGGGGAAGCGGGCAGCAACACGGAGGGGGCAGCGTCGATCGATTGTATCGACGGGTCCTTCGCCGCCGAGGCTACGCAGGCCAGCACGTCGTCGAACGGCGGCGCAGACGAGAGCACCCGGCCGAACCCCGCCGCCCGCGCGCTCTGCGCGATCCGCTCATGCGTGCAGCAGGCCGACCACGCGGTCCCGGGCGGCCCCAGCTGCAGCTCGGCCAGGCGGGCCTGCAGGTGGCCGATGGCCTCGGAACTGCTGAACAGCCACAGGTGTTCGGCCGGCGACAGCACCGCGCGGCGCAGCAGGGCATCCGCCGCGGCGTCCCACGCCGGCGCAGTGCGCGAGTAGGCCGCCACGAAGTCGACCAGCGCGCCGCGCACGCGCAGCGTGTCGGCCAGCCATTCGCGGCCGCTGCCCGCGGCACCGTCGCCGCCCCGCACGATGAGCACGTGCGCGCCGTGCCAGTCCTCGTGCTCCAGCACCTGCCACAGGGCCTCGGAGTCGAACTGCGGCGCATCGGCCGGCGGCGCCACCACCGCGTCGGCCGGCATGCCGCCCTCCAGCAGCGCCTCGGTGGTGCCGGGGCCCGGCGAGGCGGCGCGCACGCCGGCCGGCCAGGCCGCGCCCGGTGGCTGCGAGGCCAGAAACTGCTGCGCGGCATTCGGGCTCACGAACATGACCAGCCGATAGCCCGGCAGCGCCTGCCAGGCCGACTGCACCGCGGCGGCATCGGCAGCCGGCGCAATGCCGATCAATGGCAGCGCATGCGCATCGATGCCTCGCTCGCGCAGGCGCTGCACCCACGAGGCCGCCTGGGCCTGCGGGCGGGTCACCAGCACACGCATCGGCTCGCTCACAGGCTCGCGAGCAGGGCCGCGCCTCCCGCGTCGCGCAGCAGCTGTGCCGCCTGCAGGCCCAGCGCCTCGGCGGCCTTCGTGTCGTCGCCGACGGCGGCCCTGGCCTGCGCCTTGATGAGCGGCTGCCGCGCGTCTTCCGGATGGCCCAGCGCGGCATGCAGCACCAGCTGGTCGCCGTCCCACGAGGCATAGGCGGCCAGCGGCATGCTGCAGCTGCCTCCCAGGGCACGCGACACGGCCCGCTCGGCATGCGCTGCGAGCCAGGTGGGCATGTCGGTCAACGGAGCGAGCGCCTCGCGCAGCTCGTTCTCTTCGGTGCGGGTCTCGATGCCCAGCGCGCCCTGGCCCGCCGCCGGAATCATCTCGGCCGGGTCGAACAGGTCGCGGATGCGCGGCGCCAGGCCCAGCCGCTTGAGCCCTGCAGCCGCCAGCACGATGGCGTCGTACCGGCCTTCGTCGAGCTTGCGCAGGCGCGTATCGAGGTTGCCGCGCAGCGGCTCGATCTGCAGGTCAGGGCGCAGCGCCCGCAGCTGCACCACGCGGCGCAGGCTGGAGGTGCCCACCTTCGCCCCCTGCGGCAGCTCGTCGAGCCGGGCATGGTGGTTCGACACGAAGGCATCGCGCGGGTCCTCGCGCTCCAGCACCGCCGCGAGCACGAAACCCTGCGGCAGCTCCATCGGCACGTCCTTCAGCGAATGCACCGCGAGGTGGGCGCGGCGCTCCTCGAGCGCCACCTCGAGCTCCTTCACGAACAGCCCCTTGCCGCCGACCTTGGACAAGGTGCGGTCGAGGATCTGGTCGCCGCGGGTGGTCATGCCCAGCAGTTCGACCGGGCGCGCATGCCGCTCGCGCAATAGCGCGCGCACATGCTCGGCCTGCCACAGGGCGAGCCGGCTCTCGCGCGTGGCAATGATCCAGGGGGCAAGGGTTTCAGGCATGCGGCGATGCTAGCAGCAGGCCCTCCGCGCGCAGCCTCGCGAACCGGCAGCGCACAGCCGTGCGAAGCACCGCTGTTACCATTGCCGGTGAAACAAAGTTACATCGCCTGAGGGATCCATGCCGCGTGCCGCTCGCTCCTCCGCCGCCTCCTCCCCTGCCGTCAAGTCCGCTCGCGCATCGCGCGCCGGCAACGACGCCGCCGAGAAGAACCGCCCCTTGATCGAGGACATCCGGCTGCTCGGCCGCATCCTGGGCGATGTGATCCGCGAGCAGGAAGGCCGCGAGGCCTTCGACCTCATCGAGCGCATCCGCCAGCTGTCGGTGGCCTATCGGCTCAAGCGCGACGCCAGCGCCGGCAAGACGCTCGACCGCCTGCTGAAGAACCTCTCGGGCGACCAGACGGTGTCGGTGATCCGCGCCTTCAGCTACTTCTCGCACCTGGCCAACATCGCCGAGGATCGCCACCACGTGCGGCGCCGCGAGCACCACGAGCACCAGGGCCACATGCAGGAAGGTTCGCTGCCGATGTGCTTCGAGCGCCTGGCCGAAAAGGACATCCGCGCCGCCGACATCGCCAGGACGCTAGCCAACGCCTACATCTCGCCGGTGCTGACCGCGCACCCCACCGAAGTGCAGCGCAAGTCCATCCTCGATGCCGAGCGCGCCATCGCCGAGCTGATCCACCAGCGCGACGGCCTGGTCACCGACCGCGAGCGCGAGGACAACGAGGCGCTGCTGCGCGCACGCGTCACGCAGCTGTGGCAGACCCGCATGCTGCGCTACACCAAGCTGACGGTGGCCAACGAGATCGAGAACGCGCTGTCGTACTACCACGCCACCTTCCTGCGGCAGATCCCGCGCATGTACCGCGAGATCGAACGTTCGCTGCCGGGCTTCGAGGTGGCGCCGTTCTTCCGCATGGGCAACTGGATCGGCGGCGACCGCGACGGCAACCCGAACGTCACTGCGCAGACGCTCGCCTTCGCGCTGCAGCAGCAGAGCGAAACCGCGCTGCGCTTCTACCTCACCGAAGTGCACGAGCTGGGCGCGGAACTGTCGATCTCGGCCATGCTTGTGGAAGTGACGCCCGAGATGAAGGCACTGGCCGAGCGCTCGCCCGACACCAACGAGCACCGCAAGGACGAGCCCTACCGCCGCGCGCTGATCGGCATGTACGCCCGCCTGGCCGGCACGCTGCAGGCACTCACCGGCACCGAGGCGCTGCGCCATGCGGTGGCGCCGTCGACGCCCTACGCCTCGCCCGACGAGCTGCTGGCCGACCTGCGGGTGATCGAGTCTTCGCTGCTGTCGCACTTCGGCGCGGCGCTGGCCGACGTGCGCCTGCGCCCGCTGATCCGCGCGGTGCAGGTGTTCGGCTTCCACCTGGCCACGGTGGACCTGCGCCAGAGCTCCGACAAGCACGAGGCCGTGATCGCCGAGCTGCTGGCCACGGCCAAGCTGCAGCCCGACTATGCGGCGCTCGACGAGGCGGCCAAGGTCGAACTGCTGGTGAAGCTGCTCAACGATGCACGGCCGCTCAAGGTGCGCGGCGCCGCCTACAGCGAGCATGCCGAGGGCGAGCTGGCGATCTTCGAGGCGGCGCGCGAGATGCGCGCGCGCTACGGCCGGCAGGCGATCCGCCACTACATCATCAGCCACACCGAAACCGTGAGCGACCTGCTCGAGGTGCTGCTGCTGCAGAAGGAAGCCGGCCTTGTGCGCGGCACGCTCGCCGAAGGCGCCACCGCCGACCTGATCGTGGTGCCGCTGTTCGAGACGATCGGCGACCTGCGCAATGCCGCGCCCATCATGCGCGAGTTCTATGCGGTGCCGGGCGTGCTCGACCTCGTGAAGCGTTCCGGCGGCGAGCAGGACATCATGCTCGGCTACAGCGACAGCAACAAGGACGGCGGCTTCTTCACCAGCAACTGGGAGCTCTATCGCGCCGAGATCGCGCTGGTGGAGCTGTTCGGCGAGCTGAAGAACGGCCACGACGTCACCTTGCGCCTGTTCCACGGTCGCGGCGGCACGGTGGGCCGCGGCGGCGGCCCGAGCTACCAGGCCATCCTGGCCCAGCCGCCGGGCACGGTGAACGGCCAGATCCGCCTCACCGAGCAGGGCGAGGTCATCGCCTCCAAGTACGCCAACCCCGAGATCGGCCGGCGCAACCTCGAGACGCTGGTGGCAGCCACGCTGGAGGCCACGCTGCTGCACCCCACCAAGAGCGCGCCGAAGGCGTTCCTTGAGGCGGCCAACGAGATCTCGAACGCCAGCATGTCGGCCTACCGCCGGCTGGTCTACGAAACCCCGGGCTTCACCGACTACTTCTTCGCTGCCACCCCGATCCGCGAGATCGCCGAGCTGAACATCGGCTCGCGGCCGGCCTCGCGCAAGGCCACCCGGGCCATCGAGGACCTGCGGGCCATCCCCTGGGGCTTCTCATGGGGCCAGTGCCGCGTGGCGCTGCCGGGCTGGTACGGCTTCGGCTCGGCCATCGAGCGCTACCTGGGCGCCCAGCAGAAGGACAGGAAGGAGCGGCTCGCGCTGCTGCAGCGCATGCACCGGCAGTGGCCGTTCTTCCGCACGCTGCTGTCGAACATGGACATGGTGCTGGCCAAGAGCGACCTGGCCCTGGCCACCCGCTATGTCGAGCTGGTGGAAGACAAGCGCACCGCGAAGAAGATCTTCAACGCCATCCAGGACGAATGGCAGCGCACGAACGCGGCGCTGTCGCTCATCACCGGCGAAAAGCAGCGCCTGGCGTCGAACCCGACGCTGGCTCGCTCGATCGAGCACCGCTTTCCCTACCTCGACCCGCTGAACCACCTGCAGGTCGAGCTGATGCGGCGCTACCGTGAGCAGAAGGAGCACGGCACGGTGAACGAGCGGGTCCAGCGCGGCATCCACATCTCGATCAACGGCGTGGCCGCAGGCCTGCGCAACACCGGCTAGGCAGATCAGCCCCTCGGCCGTCGGCGACGGCCGGGCCGCTCCCCTGACAGGCATGCCGCTTGCCGCGCTGCGGCAAGCGAGCCTCAGGGGGTCAGCATGGGCATCAATGCCGCCGCAGCAGCATCACTCGTCGTCGCCGCCGAGCACGCCGCCCAGCAGGCCACCGGCGCCGAAGCCGCCGAGCACCGAGCCTTCCTCACGCGAGCCGCCCATCTGGGGCGCCGCGGCAAACACGCGCGAAGCCAGCCGCGAGAACGGCAAGCTTTGCAGCCATACCGTGCCCGGGCCGGTCAACTTGGCGAAGAACAGGCCCTCGCCGCCGAACAGCGCGGTCTTGATCTTGCCGACGTACTGGATCTCGAAATTGACGTTGGGCGTGTAGGCCACCACGCAGCCGGTGTCCACCAGCAGCGTCTGGCCGGGCTGCAGCTCGCGCTTGACCACGGTGCCGCCCGCATGCACGAAGGCCAGGCCGTCGCCCTCGAGCTTCTGCATGATGAAGCCCTCGCCGCCGAAGAAGCCGACCGACAGCTTCTGCTGGAAGGCGATGCCCAGGCTCACGCCGCGCGCCGCGCACAGGAAGGCGTCCTTCTGGCACAGCAGCATGCCGCCCAGTTGCCGGAGGTCCATCGGCAGGATCTTGCCGGGGTAGGGCGCCGCGAAGGCCACCCGCTTCTTGCCCTGGCCGGCGTTGGTGTAGACGGTGGTGAACAGCGACTCGCCGGTGATCAGGCGCTTGCCGGCGCCCAGCAGCTTGCCGAAGAAGCCGCCCTGGTTCTTGGAGCCGTCGCCGAACACCGAGTCCATGTCGATGCCGGCGTCCATGAACATCATGCTGCCGGCTTCGCCGATGGCCGCCTCGCCCGGGTCGAGCTCGACCTCCACGAACTGCATCTCGGAGCCCTTGATCTCGAAGTCCACTACATCCATCGCCATGTCGTCTCTCCTGCGGGAGCATTGATCCAGAGGGCGCCGATGGTAACGAATCGGCGCAGCCTCCCGGCCCCCCCCAGGATGCGTGGCCGAGGCCGCCTTTTGGGGGAGTGAAGCCGGCAGGTGCACTGGGGAGAATGCGCCTCACTTCGCCGAGCCACCCCTTCCATTCATTCCGCCTGCTGCCATGCCCCCGCTTGCCGACCTGCACCTGCCCACGCTGATGGGCGTGAGCGCGGTCGTGATGCTGGTGGTCGCGGGCATCATGACCCTGTTCGGCTGCACGCAGCACATCTACCGCGGCTTCTGGTGGTGGACCGCCGCCCAGTGGATGGGCAGCGTCGGTGTCGGCCTGCAGCTGGCGCGCGACGCCTGGCCCGCGGTGCTGCCGCTGTCGATCGCGCTGCTGCTGCAATGGCCGATCACGCTGCTGGTCGGCTTGCGGCGCTTCCACGCCCGCAGCGCCCTGCCCGGCTCGGCCCGCACCGACCTGCTGCTGCTGGCCGTCGTCACGGCCGCCTGGCTGATCGCCTGGGCGGGCCCTGGCACGCTGCTGCCGCGCGTCACCGCGTTTTCGTTCGGCATGGCGCTCGCCTTCGGCTATGCGGCCTGGGTGCTGGGCCGGCTGCCGGCGCGCTCGCGGCGTCCGACGCTGCAGGCGCTGCGGCTTCTGCTGCTGGTGAACGCCTCGGTGCAGGCAGTGCACCTGGCGCTGGTGTGGTCCGGCGCCATCACGCCCCAGCCCGCCACGCCCGGCATGGTGCTGCCCATGGTGCTCACCACGCTGTGCCTGCTGTACCTCGCGCTCGTGCTCACCTACGAACGCACCGGCGACAACCTGCGCGAATCGCAGCGCCAGCTGCGCGTGCTGGCCGACATGGACATGCTCACCGAGGTACCCAACCGCCGCCACTTCGAGGAACTCGCTTCGCAGGCCCTCGCGATGAGCGCGCCCGGCTCCGCCTCGCTGATGCTGTTCGACATCGACCACTTCAAGCAGGTCAACGACTCCCACGGCCATGCCGCCGGGGACGACGCCCTGCGGCTGGTGGCCCGCTGTGCGCGGCAGCTGCTGCGCACCGGTGACGTGGTGGGCCGCCTGGGTGGCGACGAGTTCGTGGTGCTGCTGCCCGAGACCGACGTGAACGCGGCGCTGCACGTGGCCGACCGCATGGTCGCGCAGATCGAAGACGAATGCCGCCACCAGCCCTACCCGGCCCTGAGCCTGAGCTTCGGCGCGGTGCAGGCACTGCCGGGCGAGTCGCTCTCGCAGGCGCTGCGGCGTGCCGACGAGGCGCTCTACGAAGCCAAGCGCCAGGGCCGCAGCCGCGCCGTGGCCGGCATCCAGGAAGACGGGGAATCCGTCTTCAGCACCAGCAGGCCGCTGGGGCTCACCACCTCCTGAGACGCACCGCCTCCTGCGGCAGCTGCTGATGCCGCACGAGGGTGAAGCTGCGGCCTCCGCTGTTGCCGAGCCGCGATGCGCGCTTCGCAACATGCCGCGCCGCGTTTGCTCGCAATGCAGCAACTCGAATTCCGAATGAGCAAGCGCGCCCAGGAAATAAGTCGGCGCATCAAGGGCTTGGCCGCGCTGCACCTGGCGCAAGGCGACCCGGGGCGCTGGCGCAGGGCTTGCGAAAGGACGGGCGTGCACGCAACAGACAAGGCGTGACAGCAACCTCACCTGACAGGGGTCCGTCCATGAAGAAGAACTTCCATCTCGCCATCTGGCTCGGCCTGGCGGCTGCGGCCGCAGCCGCAGCCGCGGCCGAGGGCCAGGGCGCTGTTGCCCAGCCGGCCGCTGCCCGGGCCTGGTCGCCCTACCAGCCGGTGAAGGCGCCCGCAGCACCTGCCGTGAAGCAGAAGCAATGGGTGCGCTCGCCCATCGACAGCTTCGTGCTCGCGCAGCTCGAAGCCAAGGGCCTGAAGCCCTCGCCCGATGCCGACCGTGCGGCCTACATCCGCCGCGCCACGCTCGACGCCTGGGGCCTGCTGCCCACGCCCGAGGAAGTGCATGCCTTCGTCAACGACAAGTCGCCCAACGCGCACGAGAAGCTGGTGGACCGGCTGCTGGCGTCCCACCGCTTCGGCGAGCGCCAGGCGCGCCGCTGGCTCGACCTTGCGCGCTATGCCGACAGCTCGGGCTTCCAGAACGACAACACGCGGCCCAACAACTACCGCTACCGCGACTACGTGATCGACGCGTTCAACCGGGACAAGCCGTTCGACCGCTTCATCAAGGAACAGATCGCCGGCGACGAGCTCTGGCCCGACAGCCAGGAGGCGCGCATCGCCACCGGCTTCCTGGCCGGCTACCCGGACAACAGCAACTCGCGCGACATGGTGCAGCGCAAGTACCAGATCGAAACCGACATGACCGACCTGGTGGGTGAAGCGCTGCTGGCCTCCACCATCGGCTGCGCGCGCTGCCACAACCACAAGGCCGACCGCGTGAGCCAGAAGGAATACTTCCAGCTGCAGGCCTTTTTTGCCAACACCGCGTTCGACGAGCGCGTGCCGCTGGCGGTGAAGGAAGCGATCGACCCCGATTACGAGAAGGCGCAGGCCGCCTACCAGGCGGCCACCAAGTCGATCCGCGACCAGCAGCGCGCGATCCTCGCCACGGTGACGGAAGCGGGCATCAAGTACCAGAAGGAGCGCTACCTCACCGACACGCGCGAATCGCTGTTCAAGCCCGAGGCCGAATGGACCGCGCTCGACCGCTGGGTCAACTGGCGCCACAAGCATGTGAGCACCGACCAGCAGGCGGCCCAGGCCTACCTGCGCCTCGCGGCCGAAGACCCGACCTTCCCGGCGCACAGCCCCGAGCTCGTCGAGAAGTGGAAGGAATACCAGAAGCTCACGGCCGAGCTGAACAAGTTCGACAGCCAGCGGCCCAAGGCCAGCGGCGCGACCAGCAACTTCACCGCCGCCACCGAGCTGGGGCGTGAAGTGCCGCCGACCTTCGTGCGCTTTGGCGGCATCCACGAAAAGCCCACTGAAGAAGTGCAGCCCGGCATCCCGGCGTTGTGGCTGGCGGGCGGCACGCAGCCCAAGGTCGAGCCCGGCGCCAGGACCTCTGGCCGCCGCACTGCGCTCGCCCATTGGCTCACCAGCAACCAGAACCCGCTGACCGCGCGCGTGTACGTCAACCGCGTGTGGAGCCAGTACTTCGACAAAGGCATCGTGAGCACCGTGCAGGACTTCGGCCGCGCCGGCACCAGGCCCACGCACCCCGAGCTGCTCGACCACCTGGCCGCCAGCTTCACCGGCAACGGCTGGAGCGTGAAGAAGCTGCACCGCGAGATCCTGCTGTCCAGCACCTACCGCCAGTCGTCGGCCGAACGTGCCGACGTGCTGAAGGTGGACCCCGACAACAAGCTGCTCGCCGTGTACCCGCGCAAGCGCCTGGAGGCCGAAGAGCTCCGCGACTCGCTGCTCTACGCCTCGGGCCAGCTGGTCGACAAGGTGGGCGGCCCGGCGGTCTTTCCGCCGGTGCCGGCGCAGCTCAACGCCGGCAACCTGTGGCAGGCCCCACGCAACGAGGAGGAAACGCGCCGCCGCAGCCTCTACACCTTCGTGCGCCGCAGCGTCCCCTACCCGCTCACGGTGAACTTCGACCCCGCCAATCCGGCGCAGCCGCACCACAGGCGCGACGTGACCACCACGCCGCTGCAGGCCCTCACGCTGTTCAACAGCGACATCACCTTCGCCTGGTCGCAGGCCCTGGCCGGCCGCGTGATCAACGAAGCGGGCAAGGATGAATCGGCCCAGCTCGACCGCCTGTACGAAGTGCTGTTCGCACGCAAGCCCACGGCCGCCGAGAAGACGGCGCTGAAGGGCTTCCTCAACCAGCAGGAGAAGACCATCGCCGCCAAGGTGGTGAACCCGGCCTCGAACGGCAAGTTCGAGGTGGCCGTGCCCACCGGCGTGAAGGCCGGCGCCGCGCCAGCCAACCCGCTGCGCGCGGCGGCCTTCGTGGACCTGGTTCACACGGTCGCCAACTCCAACGACTTCGCCTACCGCTTCTGACGAACACCCAAGGACAACCTCATGAGCCATCACGATCATCACCATCATTCGCGCCGCGCCTTCCTCAACGCTGCGGCACAAGGCGGCGTCGGCGTCGCGCTGTCGGGGCTGGTGCCCGGCCTGGGCATGTTCTCGGTCGCCACTGCCGCCGACCTGGTGGACCCGCTCGCGCCCAGGCGGCCGCACTTTCCGGCCAGGATCAAATCAGTCATCTGGCTGCATCAGAACGGCGCCCCCAGCACGCTCGACCTCTACGACTACAAGCCCGAGCTGGTGAGGCTCGCCGGCCAGGGCGTTCCGGCGTCCTTCATGAAGGGCATCAAGACCAGCACGCAGGGCGGTGTCAACAAGCTGTGGGTGTCGAACACCCGCACCTGGAAGCAGCACGGCGAAAGCGGCGCCTGGTTCTCGAACCTGCTGCCCAACCTCGCCCAGCATGCCGACAAGCTGGCCTTCATCAAGTCCAGCGTCACGGTGGGCGCCACCCACGACATCTCGATCCTCAAGCTCAACACCGGCGACCTGAACCCGGGCCGGCCGTCGCTGGGCGCCTGGGTGAGCTATGCGCTCGGCTCGGCCAACCCGAAGCTGCCGCCCTACGTGGTGCTCTACAACAGCGACCGCGAGCCCAGCGCCGGCTCGCAGAACTGGAACTCGGGCTTCCTGCCCGCGGTGTACCAGGGCACGGCGTTCCGCCCGGGCGAGTCGCCCATCCTCTACCTCGAGCGGCCCGAGCTGCGCACCGAAGGCCAGCAGCGCGCCCAGCTCGACCTGCTGAAGCACCTCAACCAGCTGGGTGCCGCCAAGTACCCCAGCGACACCGAGCTGCGCGCCCGCGTGAAGGCCTATGAACTGGCCGAGCAGATGCAGGCCTCCGCGCCCGACGCGGTGGATCTGAGCAAAGAGACCGACGCCACCAAGAAGCTTTACGGGCTGGACGACAAGACCAGCGAAAGCTACGGCCGCGTGCTGCTGCGCGCGCGCCGCCTGGTGGAACGCGGCGTGCGTTTCGTGCAGGTGGTGTCCGGCCACCCCGAAGGCGTGTCCGACAACGACCGCCGCAGCTGGGACGCGCACAACGAGCTCGACGACAACCACGGCCTCATGGCCAGGATGGTCGACCAGCCCATCGCCGGGCTGCTGGCAGACCTGAAGTCGCGCGGCCTGCTCGAAAGCACGCTGGTGGTGTGGACTTCGGAGTTCAGCCGCACGCCGTGGGGCGAAAGCGGCTCCGGCCGCGACCACAACCCCTGGGGCTACACCCAATGGGTGGCCGGCGGCGGCATCAAGGCGGGCTACACCCATGGCGGCACCGACGAGATCGGCCTGCAGGTGGCCGACAAGGACACCGCGGTCGACACCTACGACCTGCATGCCACCGTGCTGCACCTGCTGGGGCTGGACCACCTGAAGACGACCTACCTCAACAACGGCCGCTCCGAGCGGCCGACGGTGGTGTACGGCAAGGTGGTCAAGGAACTGCTGGCCACCTGATTCGAAACGCTTCACCGCGTTTCCGCGGTGAATGCATTCCAGTACCAACACAGCAGGCACTCGCTTCAATCGATGCGCAAGGTCATCACGATAGCCACTCTCATGGTTGCGGCCGGTGCCGCGCGGGGTGCCGCCGAACTCGGCATGGAACTCATGCAGAACATCGAGGACAGCAACAGGAGCCTCGCCTCCAACATCGCGCTGCACGACGGCAAGGCGGCCATCGCCGACGCCAAGGACCTCGACGGCCTGTTTGCCGAGGTCGAGACCCATTTCACCCAACGCGGCGATGCCGCCAACGCGGTGGAGCTCTCGAAGAAGAGCCGCAGCCTCGCCACACGGATCGTCAGCGCGGTGTCGTCCGGCGACTTCAGTGCCGCGACCGACGCGGCGACCGACCTGTCGCGCACCTGCCGCACCTGCCACACCTTCTACAAGAAGGAGTGAGCGTGAGGCGACTCCATGGCCTGGCAAGGGCGATGGCCGGCGCCGCAGTGCTGCTGGCCTTCGCGTCCGAGAGTGCCCTCGCGCAGGCGAACAGGCAGCGCGCTATCTCGCACCCGGCGGCCGCAACGTCCACGCCCCGCGGCGATGCGGAGGCCGGCCGGCAGAAGGCCGACGCCGAACGATGTGTCGAATGCCACGGCGCCGAGGGCCAGGGCGTGACCCATGCCGGCGCCAGCGCCACCGAAGCGCGTGTTCCCAAGCTGGCCGGGCAGCGCCCCGAGTACCTGCTCAAGCAGCTGCGCGACTTCAAGAGCGGCGCACGCAAGGACGACCTCATGCTCGTGGCAGTGCGCAACGTCGAGGAGACGGATCTGCGCGACATCGTGGCCTGGTTCGCGTCGCTGCCGCGAATGCAGGGGCCAGACGCAAGGACCGACTTCGCAGCCGGCCGCATGCTGTACGCGCAAGGCGATGCCGCGCGCGGCATCCCGGCCTGCGTGAGCTGCCATGGCGACGATGGCGGCAGCGCCACCGCTGCCGGCCCGCTGGTGCCCATCATCGGCGGCCAGGGCTCGCACTACCTCGAGCAGCAGCTGCTGCAATGGCGAAGCGGCTGGCGCAGGAACGATGCTGCGATGAAGGAAGCGGCACGTCACCTGAGCGACGCCGACATCAAGTCGTTGGCGGGTCACCTGGCGACACAGCGCTGACCGACTGCATCGCTGCGCCGCCACGACCGCCGCGAAGGCAACGCATCGTCACGGCGCCGCGGAGGCTGCCGCGCGGGGCGCGGGCGGCTGGATGTGGACCACCGCCTTGCCACCCTCCTGTTCGTAGTCTTCCGAACCGGTGGCGCCCGCCACCTTGAAGCCCCTGGCGGCCAGCAGGTCGCCGGCCGCGCCGGCGCGGTTGGCATGGTTCGACACGGTGAGGATGGTGCGGTCCTTCGGCAGGTAGGCCAGGTGCTTCTCGAGGTCGCGGTTCTGCACGCTCAGGAAGACCGGGAAGCTGCCGTACCTGACGAGTTCGTCGGGGCGGCGCACGTCGAGCACGAGCAGCTTGTCCGGCTGCGCAAGCAGCGCATCGACCTCGGCACGACCGAGACGCTGGGTCTTGTACTTCCAGGGCTGGGTTGCGGCCGCGGCGGGTGCCTGCTGCGCCCATGCATGCGTGGCGCCCGCGCCGAGCGCGGCCAGTGCTGCGAGCAGCGAGATGCGATGAAGGAGTCGTCGGTTCATGGATGAGTCGTCTGGTTCTTGCCAGGCCTGCAGGTGCAGCATCCGTGCCAGTCCCGATCGCGCGGCGAAACGCAGCAGCAGGCGCACAAGCAGCACCGCTGCTGCCGCTGCGACAGCGGTGCGTCGACTGCCTGCTGCAACTCCAGCAGCAGCGCAGCACATCGCGCATGTCCTCTCGTGCCTTCTTCACATCGCTCCAGCAAGCCCTTCATCTCTCGTGCGCCCTTGCGCTGCGCGCGACGCATGTGCTTAGAAGCATTGCTGCTAGCCGCGGGCATGGGCTCTGCATTGCGAACGGCTCGCCATTCATGCGTTCGTTCCATCCGCACGACAACCCAGACAGAGAGAGTGAGAGACCCTGTGACCCACACCCGAGGCCTTCGACGAAAGGTGCAACGCCGCCCCCGCCCGCAATTCCAGCCGCCTGCCGCATCCGCCATCGTGGCCGGCATCGCCCTGCTCTGCGCTGCGGCCGCCCGGGCCCAGGTGCAGCCCGAGGCACCGGCCTCGGCACCGGCCGGGCAGGCCGAGGCCCCGCTGGAACAGGCGGCCCCTGCGCTGGATGCCGTGGTCGTGCGCAGCCGCAACCGCATCGAGAAGCTGCAGGACGTGCCGCTGTCGATCTCGGTGGTCACCGGCAACGAGCTGTCGCGGCTCGATGCCTACGACATCGGCTCCATCACCAGGCGGCTGGGCAACGTGTCGTGGAACCAGGGCAACCAGCGCACCAGCAGCCTCTCGATCCGCGGCATCGGCAAGATCGGCCAGACCGAGGCGCAGGACCCCAGCGTGGGCACCATCGTCGACGGCGTGAACTTCGCCTACAACGCGCTCACCTCCAGCTTCGACTTCACCGACATCGAGGCGGTGGAAGTGACCCGTGGTCCGCAGGGCACGCTGCTGGGCAAGAACACCAGCATGGGCGTCGTGAACATCACCACGCGCCGGCCGTCGTTCACGCCGTCGGCCGACTATTCGCTGGCCTTTCGCGACCGCGACGGCTTCACCGGCACGCTGGCCGCCGGCGGCCCGGTGATCGACGACCTGCTGGCCTGGCGAGGCACGTTCTCGGTGAGCAAGCAGCGCGGCGACGTGGTCAACAGCTACAACCGGGACGTCACCTACACCAACACCGACCGGGTGTCGGGCCGCGTGCAGTTCCTCCTCACGCCGACGCCGGACTTCAATGCGCGCATCGCGGTGGACCTGCAGCCGCGGGCAGGCGAGGCCACCAACGGCCGCACCATCAACACGCCCACGCCGAGCACCTACTCCAACGGCACGCCGAACACGTCGGTCACCAACGAGGTCCGCCTCGCACGCCGCTGGTTCACTCAGAACACAGGCTTCACCGTGGGCGACTACCTCTACGGCGGCGCCGACGGCCGCTCGGTGAACAACGACGGCGCCCGCCCGCTGGTCACCGGCAGCCGTGGCGCGGCCGCCGAGCTGAACTGGAAGCTCGCCGACGGCCACACGCTGACCTCCATCACCGCCTACAAGGACTACCACTTCAACGCAGTCAACGACGAAGGCACGCCGTTCGACGTGAGCCGCAACTCCGGCGGCTTCTGGAACGACTACAAGCAGTTCAGCCAGGAGCTGCGCATCACCTCGCCGCTGGGCGGCTTCGTCGACTACCAGGGCGGGCTGTATTTCATTCGCGTCCACAACAAGGCCGAGTACCAGCGCGTCTGGGGCAACGACGCCGGTGCATGGTTCGCCAGCAACGCGCAATACGGTCGGCTCGACGCCGACGCGGCTGGCCGCCTGCTGATGCTCAACTCGCTGGCCAACCTGAGCATGTCCTTCAACTCGCCGGCCGGCGTGCAGGACATCCGCAACGACAGTCTGGCCGGCTTCGGGCAGGCCAACTGGCACCTGAGCGAGCCGCTCACGCTGACCACCGGCCTGCGCCTCACCCGCGAAGACCGCCGCAATTCGGGCCGCTCCGCCATCCGCAGCCAAGGCAACGCGCCCGAGTTGAACCCGGTGGTCGTCGGCAACGTGAGCCTCGGCGGCTTTGCTTCCGACGCCGTGGGAGCCCTGGCGGCCGGCAACACCGCCGCACAGCTGAGCCTGGCCGACCAGGTGGCGCAGCGCTACTTCGGCGTGGCCCCCACCGCGACACCGGGCGAGGCCTACAACAGCCTCAGCGACGCACAGCGGCGGCAGGTGGCCGATGCGAAGGCGATTCGCGCGGCACAGATCGGCGTGCTGTTCAACCAGACCGAGGCGCAGCCCTACCAGGAAACGCAGCCGGCCTTCGTGCTGAGTCCGAGCTACAAGATCACCCCGGACCTCACCGCCTACGCCTCGCTGCAATACGGCGAGAAGGCCGGCATCTCGCAGTTCGTCAACGGCCGCTCCACGCCGGTGAAGGCTGAAAAGACCACGTCGTTCGAAGTCGGCTTCAAGTCGGCGCTGCTCGACAAGTCGCTGATCCTCAACGCGGACGTGTTCCTCACCCGCATCAAGGACTACCAGCAGTCGGTACGCATCCTCGACGAATACACCACCGAACAAAGCGGCGTGCTCACCTACACCTCGGCCACCGGCAACGTGCCGAAGGTGCAGGCCTCAGGGCTGGAGATCGACGGCGTGTACGCGGGCATCCGCAACCTCACGCTGCGCTTTTCGGGGGCCTACAACCGCGCGGTCTACAAGAAATTTCCCAACGCCGCGCAGCCGGTGGAGAACGGCTATGCCGGCGCCTCGCCGTACCGCGACATCTCGGGCCAGCCGCTGGCCGGCGCGCCGAAATACACCTTCAACGTCGGCGCCGACTACCGCTACCCGGTGTTCGACGACAAGGAGTTCCACACCAGCGCCAACGTGGCGGCCACCAGCGGCTTCCATTCCGACAACTCGCTGTCGAGCTACTCGTGGATCGGGAAGAACGTGCTGGTGGACTGGGCCGTCGGGCTGGGCCGGCGCAACAAGGGCTTCGACGTGAGCCTGGTCGTCACCAACCTGTTCGACGACGACACGCCGCGCGGCCGGACCTGGAACAGCTACACACCCGCGATCCCGCGCACGGTGAGCGTGGTGCTCACCGGCAGGCTCTGATCATTCCGAAGAGGCAACACGACATGGCCGACATGCCGAGAAACACAAGACACCTGACCCTCGCCACGCTGCTTGCCGCAGCCGCTGCCTGGCCTGCGGCCGCCGCACTGAAGGAAGGCGACGCCGCCCCCGACTTCAAGGCCCAGGCCTCGTTGGCCGGCAAGGCATTCACCTACACGCTGAAGGACGCCCTGCGCAAGGGCCCGGTGGTCGTGTACTTCTACCCTTCGGCCTTCACCGGCGGCTGCAACATCCAGGCGCACAGCTTTGCCGAAAACGCCGACAGGTTCGCGGCCGCGGGTGCCTCCATCGTCGGCGTATCGCTCGACAGCATCGCGCGGCTCAACGAGTTCTCGGCCGACCCGCTGTACTGCGCCGGCAAGCTGCCCGTGGCCTCCGACGCAGGCGGTGCCATCGCGAAGGCCTACGACCTCCAGGTCACCGAGGCGCCTGCCGGCCGCAAGGACACGCGCGGGCGAGACATCGACCACGGCCGCGCGGAACGCACCACCTTCATCGTCACGCCCGATGGCCGCATCGCGCAGACCATCGGCGGCGTGGCCCCCGAACTCAACGTGCAGCAGGCCCTCGAGGCCGTGCGCAAGCTGGCCGCCACCCGCAAACCCTGAATCGACTCACCACCCCTATGAAAACTCCCAAGAAAAGCAGCTTCGGCGCCTGCGCGCCCGCCCTCGCCCTCGCCCTCACAGCCGCGGCGGCCTTCGCACAGGACAAGCCGGCCGCCACGTTCACGCCTGGCATCCCCGGCGTGTTCTCGGCCGGCACACCGATCGAGCTCGTCAAGGAAGGCTTCAGCGGCACCGAGGGCCCGGTGGCCCTGGCCGACGGCAGCCTCATCTTCACCGAGACGCCGGCCAACCGCATCACGCGCATCGCGGCCGACGGCAGCACCTCCACCTTCCTGGACGACAGCAACGGCTCCAACGGCCTGGGCTTCACCGCCAACGGCGACCTCTACGCAGTGCAGGTGCTGCAGCCGCGCGTGGGCATCGTCTATCCGGCCTCGCGCGCCCGTGTGCTGGCCGACCAGTTCGAAGGCCTGCCGTTCGGGCGCCCCAACGACCTGGTGGTGGCGAAGGACGGCACGGTGTACTTCACCGACTCGGGTACTCAACGCCGCCCCGATCAGCCCGCGCCAGCCAACGTGGCCAGGCCGGCGGTCTACCGCATCACGCCCGCCGGCGCGTTGCAACGCCTGGCCGCCGACATCGAGCGGCCCAACGGCGTCACCCTCAGCCCGGACGAGAAGGTGCTCTACGTGGCCAACACCGCCGGCGAACACGTGCTGGCCTTCGACATCGCCGCCGATGGCACCGTGGGTCCGCGCCGCAACTTCGCCAGGCTCGAAGGCCTGCGACAGACCGGCAACGGCCCGAGCAGCGGCGCCGACGGCCTGGCGGTGGATGCTCTGGGCCGCCTGTACGTGGCCTCCACCGCAGGCATCCAGGTGTTCGACGAGAAGGGCGCCGCGCTCGGCATCGTGCCGCTGCCCAAGGCGCCGCAGAACATCGCCTTCGCCGGCACCGACAAGCGCACGCTCTATGCCGTGGGCCGCGGCTCTGCCTGGCGCATCACCGCGTTGACATCCGGCTTCGGCGGCCGCGCGAAATGAAGCACACCGAGATTCCCCACCCACCCATGATGAAACCCATGCTGAAGAAGAAGCTCGCCGCACCTGCGCTTGCATTCACGGTGCTGGCTGCCTCCATGGCCACCTCCATGCTCACCTGGGCCCAACAGGCTCCCAAACCGGAGCAGCTGATCAAGTGGCGCCAGTCCGCCTACCAGGTGATCGGCTGGAACTCCGGCCGCATCAAGGCCTCGCTCGACGGCAGCTACAACAAGGAGGAGGTGGTGAAGGCCGCCAACACCATCGCGGCGCTGGCCAACTCGGGCCTCGGCTCGCTGTTCGTGCCCGGCACCGAAACCGGCAAGGGCTGGCGAGACACCACGGTGAAGCCGGCGCTGTTTGCCGACGGCTCGAAGGTGCGCGAATACGCCGCGGCCTTCAGCACCGAAGCGAACGAGCTGGCCCGCCTGGCCGCCGCGGGTGACGCGGCGGCGGTGCGTGCGCAGTACGGCAAGCTCACGCGCACCTGCAAGGCCTGCCACGACGACTACCGGGTGTCGGGCAGCTGACCGATCGCTTCCGCGTCAGCGACATTCGAAGCTGGCAGCCTCTTCGGTGTCGGTCCCACCGTTCTTGAGCATGGCCTGCTTCGGGTAGGCGCACAGCGGCCGGCTGCGCGTGGCCGGCCAGCCGGCGGCGACGACGTCCGGGTCGGCTGCGTTCACGGTGGCGCGCACGGCATCGGGGGCGGTGCCCTTCTCGACCCAGTTCTCCAGCGCGGCCAGCATGTCGAAGCGATCCGTGGCCGGCCCGCCGGCGCAGTGGTTCATGCCAGGCACGAGGAACAGCCGCGCATAGTCGGATGCACCGGCGTCCGCGGCCTTCAGCGCGTCGTACCAGGCGATCGTGTCGTTCGGCGAGAACACAGGGTCCGCGGTGCCGTGCACGACGATCAGCTTGCCGCGCGCTTTCAGCGTCGTCAGCTGGGTCGGGTTCGGGGGTGTCATGAACTCGAGCGCCGACTCCTTGTAGGTCGCCGTGGTCGCGCTGATCTTCGCCGCCGCGGTGTCCATGCTGAAACCGAGCTGGTAGCCGAGGCCGCCGTCCGCAAGGCTGGGCGCGTCGGGCGGCGTGGAGAAGATGTAGCCCATCGCCCCTGCGCCGATCAGCGTGTTGAACGGCAGCGGTGCGAAGCCCGCGTCGAGTTTCCAGAAGCGCCAGTTCTGGCCCGACACGCCCGGATCCAGCGGCCAGCTCGCATACAGGCTGCGGTTCGCGCTGTCGCGCGCGCCGCCGAAGACGTTCTGCAGCGCGGTCTTCTGGGCGGCGCTCAGGCAGCTCGCATCGGGCGTGCCGCTGCAGGTCGGCACGTCGTTCGCGATGCTGAACGCGGCCTGGCACGCGGCCCGGTCGTTGACCATGCCATCGGCCACGCCGTCCAGCGCATCGCACTTCGCGAGGACTCTCTGCGCGACGAGGTTGATCGCAGTGACGGGGAACGCATCCTTGGGCAGCTGGCCCGCCGTCGCGGCCGACATGAACTGCTGCGTGTCCCATTGCTCGGCGATGGCGGCCTTCGGCAGGTTGAAGCCGGGATTGGCGGCGACGTAGCCGTCGAACTGGTCGGCGAACCGTGCGCTCGCGACCATCGCGTCACGTCCGCCGTTCGAGCAGCCGAGCAGGTAAGAGCGCGCAGGCAACCGGCCGTAGCGCGCCTGCACGATCCTCTTGGCCACCGTGGTCACCTGGCCGACGGCGTTGTAGCCGTAGTCGCTGCGCGCCTGCGGGTCGATGCCGAACGAGACGTCCGATTGGCCCGTGTCGTGGCCGCCGTCGGTGCTGGCGACCGCGTAGCCGCGCTCCAGCGCGGTACCCGATGGCGCGTTGAGCAAGTTGCCGGTGGCCGGGACGATGAAGCCGTTGGTGCCGCCGCCGCCCTGGAAGAAGAACTTGCCGTTCCAGGCCGCCGGCAGCGGCGTGCGCAGCTCGAAGCCGATCGCGTAGGGCTTGCCGTCGATGCCGGTGCGCGAGTTCAGCGCGCCGTTCACCTTGCAGTGCGCCGGCAATGCGCCCGAGGCCGCAATCTCGACCGCGCTGGCGACCTGCAGGTTCGCGATGTTGAGCTTGGCTGTCGTGAGGTCGGTGCACGCGAGGGTGGCCGGCGTATCGCTGTCGCCGCCGCATGCGGCGACCAGGCTGCTCACCACCACGAGCGTGAGGCTCGTGCTCTTGTTCATGTCTGTCTCCTGTGTGTTGTGTGGGTGGATCCGTCGGGTCGAACCTCGGTGCGAGCGAGATCAGGCCGCCTGCGTCGCCTGCCCGACCACCATGTACCAGGCGACGAACGCCGCGCTGATCAGCGCGCCGGGCAGGTGGTGGCCGGTGCGCCGCCACACGAACGTGGAGACGATCGCCACGAAGCTCATCAGCGGCAGGAAGTTGATCGCGATGATGGTGCGCAGCGGGTCGAACATGTGGAACTCGACCATGCGGTTCATCGCCAGCATCAGACCGTACTGAACGCAGACGAAGGCGACAAAGCCGCCCGCCAGCGCGCCGATGGACACGAGGTACTGCGCCCCGGCGCCCGCGACTGCCGGCGTGAGCGCGGTGTGCAGCGACCGGAGCGCGACCGTGAAGAACACGGCGAAGACCAGCAGGTAGACCGGGAATGCCGTCGCCTGCCAGCGGCTCATCGGCTTGAGCGCCATGAACCAGATCCGGAAGTCGAGGTTGAAGAGGAACTGGACCGTCGCCACCAGCGCGTAGGCGAGTGCGAAGGTCGCTGCCGCGAGGCCCAGCGCGCGCAGCGGCTGGCGCAGCAGCGTGCCGGCCGCCGATCCGCCGAGCCGCGTGACGGCGAAAACGATCAGCGCGTTGCACAAGGCCCAGAACGCGATCTCGTTGGAGAACAGCTGCGGCAGCCACGGGGATGCCGGCAGCAGCGTGCCGCCCAGGCGGCACAGCGGCAGGTAGGTCAGCGCCGGCACCAGCGCCCCGAAGACCAGCGTGCCCCACCAGCGCGCATTGCGCACTGCCGCGCCGGCCGCGGGTGCATCGCTCCGCAGTCCGGCAAAGGCCGGCACGCGCAGCAGCGCATCGACCACACCGAGCACGAACACGACCAGACCGATCAGCGCGACGAAGGTGCCCGTTTCCTTCCAGTACCAGGTCTGGTCGTCGGCCGGCCGCGGCGTGCCGCCGCGCAGCGTGCGCTGGAACCAGTCGATGCTGTGGCCGATCGCGGTCGGCGAGATGTGGTCCATCGGGTGCGTGATGGCGGGCGTGTGGAGCACACGTGCCGTGCCGGCCTCGATCGCGCCGTACACCCGGCCGGGTTCGATCGGCGCGTCGGTTCCGAACACCGCCTGCAGTTTCCTGCTGCCGCTGACCGCGGCTGCCGTCGGGACCTGCCACATGATCCCGGGGAACTCGTCGTACCGGCTGAACACCACCGCCAGGTTGCGCGGGAAGTCGGGCGAGCCCTCGGGCGCGAAGGGCTTGCCGGTGCTCGAGCCTTGGAGCACGAGCGCCTTGTAGGCGTCGGGCATCGCCTGGGCGGCGTTCACGACCGTCCAGCCGCCCATGCTGTGGCCTTCGAGACCGATGTTGTCCTTGTCGACGATGTCCAGGCTGCGCAGGTACTTCAGCCCGTCGATGCCGCCGAACGCATTCGCGAACGCGGGCGGCGCGCTGTAGCCATGGCCGGTCTGGTCGAGGGCGAGCACGACGTAGCCGCGCCGCGCGAACTCGATCGCGAACCCGCTTTGCGCCTCGCGCGAATTGAAGTAGCCGTGCACCGCAAGCACGCCCGGTGCGGGTGTCTTCGCACTCGCGCCCGGCGGCACGTAGAGGTGGGCGCTCATCGGCGTGCCGTTGCTGCCGGTGAAGCGCACGTCCTGGATGCGGACGCCGCCGGCCGTCTGCACGAAGTGTGCGAGCAGCGTGCCGCACACGACGATCAGCAGGCCGATCATCAACAGGCGCAGACGTTGCGCAGGGCGGGCTTCGGTGGTCATGGAACTGCTCCTCGGGGCTCTTGTCGTCGGCCGGATCGCGTCGGAGGACGCAGTTGGCGAATCTAGGGGCCGCCCCGCGACGGGTCTTGGCGAAACCGGCCGTCCTTGTCGAATCCGGACGCAGGCCAAAGCGGGGCTTCCACCGATGCGGCGGGCCACGCCCGTTCCTACCATCGGGGCACCGCAGGTGACACCATGTCCATCGCTCCGCTTCCCGGTCCGCAAGGCCTGTATTCGGTCTCCGTCATGCCGAGCTTCCTGCTCGACAGCGCGCGGGTGGGCTGGCAAGGCGCCTACTTCACCGACATCCTCGGGGCGCCGGAAGGCATCGTCGACCACGGGCACGAGCGCTACTGCCTGCAGCGCAGCCTGCATCGCGAGGCACGTCGCACGCTGGGACGGCGCGCGTGGCAGGAGATGCCGGTCGGTTTCTCGGTATGGCGCCCAGGCGATGAGCAGCGTTTCCATTGGCGCACCGGCGGTCGCTCGCAGTTCCTCTTCATCGCCCCCGATCGTGCGGCGACGGTGCTCGGCCACGATCGTCCGCTGGCCGGCCTCGGGCACGAGACGCCGTCGCACTCGCCCGTTCTCGAGTTGATCTTCGACGCGCTGCTGGCCGATCTGGCGCAGGGCAGCCCGGCCGGGTCGCTGGTGGGCGATTCGCTGATCGCCGCGCTGGTGGCGCACCTGTCGGCGCCGGCGGTCCGGCGCTCCAACGGCCTGTCCGCGCAGGCGCGCGACCGTGCGATCGACTGCATCGAGGCCCGTTTCGCCGAACCCCTCTCGCTGCAGGAACTGGCCGATGCGGCCGGCCTGGGCATCCGCCACTTCTCGCGCGCCTTTCGCACTGCGACGGGGCGGTCGCCACACCAGTACCTGCTGCACCGGCGCGTCGAACAGGCGAAGGTGCTGATCCGCCAGGGCCTGCCGCTCGCCGAGGTCGCGGTGCAGTGTGGCTTCAGCGATCAAAGCCAGTTGACGCGCACCTTCGCGCGGCACGTCGGCGCGACCCCCGGCCGCTTTCGATCACTCGCGCGCTGAGCTCCGGCCTCTCCCGGCCGAATGCCCTCACTGCTTGAACGAGACGTCCAGGCTCACCAGCACCTCCTCCGCCCCACCCGCCGAGCAGCGCATGCGCTTGATGGCGGTCTGCAGGTACTTGTAGTACTCCTTGGGGCCGGACTGCGGTACCACGTCAACCACCTGTGAACCGCGCACCTTGATGACGGTGCGCACCGTGCCGACGATGCCCACGCGATCGACCGCCTCTTCGAGCGCCTGTGCCAGCACCGCCTGGTAGCCGGGGCAGGCCACGCTGATCTCCTGCTTCACCGTCACCGG
The DNA here is from genome assembly GCF_006386545.1 of Methylibium rhizosphaerae. Lineage (GTDB taxonomy): Bacteria > Pseudomonadota > Gammaproteobacteria > Burkholderiales > Burkholderiaceae_C > Pseudorivibacter > Pseudorivibacter rhizosphaerae. The sequence goes on from NZ_SWAR01000004.1 coordinate 229,107, forward strand.
CGCAGGCGGCGGTGCGGGCGGGGCCGGCGGCTCGATGACCGGCGGCGCCTTCGGCGGCTCGGCCTGCACAGCCTGGATCACCGGCTCGGGCGGCGGCGCGGCAGGCACCACCTCGGGCGGCGGCACGTAGGCCGGCGGCGGCGGTGTCTTGGCCACTTCGCGGATCTTCTCGGCCTTGGGCGGCGGTGGTGGCGGCGGTGGCGGCGGCGGCGCGACCTCGGGGATCACCGCCATCTCGATCGGCTTCTTGACGATCTCGACCGCCTCGCGTGCGAGGCCCGAGGCCAGCGCCCAGCCGACCAGCACGTGCAGCCCGACCACGACCGCCAGGCCGGTGCCGCGGCTCGAACCGAGCGGTGCCGGCGGCTGGGGCAGCGCGCCGGGGCGCGGCGGGGCAGGCAGCGAAAAGATGCCCTGCGGGGGAAGTACGGCACTCATGTTCGTGACCTCATTTCTCGATGTATTGCTCGCTCCCCACGACACCCATCTTGTGCAGCCCGGCCTGGTTGAGCGCGACCATCACCTCCACGAAGCGGTCGTACTTCGCGTGCTTGTCGGGCCGCACGTGCACCTCCGGCTGCACCGGCAGCGCCGCGGCCGCCCGCACCTTGCCCAGCAGGTCTGCGTGGCCTTCGATGGGCGTGCCGTTCCAGTAGAGGGAGCTGGTGCCGTCGATGTCGATCTTCACGACCTCGGGCTTCACGTCGGCCGGCGGTGGGTTTGCCACCGGCAGGTTCAGGTTCACCGCGTGCAGCTGGATGGGGATGGTGATGATCAGCATCACCAGCAGCACCAGCATCACGTCGATGAGCGGCGTGGTGTTGATGTCCATGATCGGTTCGGGGTCCGCGTTGCCGCTGGCGGCAGCGCCCACTTGCATGCCCATGCGTGATCTCCGTTCAGCCGCGCTTCATCCGCGCGGCGCAGGCTCGGTGATGAAGCCCACCTTCGCGATGCCCGCGCGCTGGCAGGCGTAGACGATCCGGCCCACCGATTCGAAGTCGGCCCGCAGGTCGCCGCGGATGTGCACCTCGGGCTGCGGTTGTTGCGTGGAGAGCTTCTTGAGCTTGTCCACCAGCGCCGCGGAGTCGGCGACGCGTGCGTCGTGCCAGTACAGCGCGCCTTGCGCATCGACGCTGATCACCACGTTCTCGGGCTTGCTCTCGCGCACCTCGTTGCGTTCTTTCGGCAGATCCACCGGCACCGAGTAGTTCACGACCGGAATGGTGATGAGGAAGATGATCAGCAGCACCAGCATCACGTCCACCAGCGGCGTGGTGTTGATGGCCGAGACGACCTCGTCTTCGTCGCCGCTTGCAGGCAGGTTGATGGCCATTTCGACGCGCTCCTCAGCGGCCAGCCGACTGGGCCAGCAGCACCGAGTGCAGGTCGTTGCCGAAGGCGCGCACCGCGTCGAGCGCAGCCTTGTTCCGGCGCAGCAGCCAGTTGTAGCCCAGCACCGCCGGCACGGCCACCGCCAGGCCGATGGCGGTCATGATGAGCGCCTCGCCCACCGGCCCCGCCACCTTGTCGATGCTGGCCTGCCCCGCCACGCCGATGGCGGTGAGGGCGTGATAGATGCCCCACACGGTGCCGAACAGCCCGACGAACGGCGCGGTGGAGCCCACCGTGGCCAGGAAGGCGAGGCCGTTCTGCAGCGAGGTCTGCACCCGCTCGATGGCGCGGTGGATGCCCAGCGTCACCCATTCGTTGAGCGCGATGTGCTTGAGCAGGCCTTCATGCTTGCCTGTCGCATCGATGCCGGCCTCGGCGATGTAGCGATACGCGCTGTCGGGCTTCAGCACGTCGGCACCCTGGCGCACGGTGCCCGCGCTCCAGAAGTTCTGCGTTGCGTCCTTGCCCTGGCGGCCCAGGCGCGCCTGCTCGATGAGCTTGGTGAGGATGATGTACCAGCTACCCAGGCTCATCACCGCGAGGATCACGAGTACGCCCTTGGCGACGAAATCGCTCTGCACCCACAGCGCTTCGAGGCCATAGGGGTTGCTCACGGTGGCGGCCGGTGCCGCAGCCTGTGCGCGAGCCAGTGCGGCCGCTGCGAGGGCGGTTGCGGCAACGGCAAGGCGCCGGACGTTGGCGAAGAGGCTGTGCTTCATCGTTGTGTGTGGTGTGTGCAGGTTGCGTGGTGTGCTCAGTCTGCTGGAGCGTCTGGTGCGCAAGAAGAAAGACTTTTGCAGATGGATATGCGCACATGGAGCGCGTGGGGGCAGCGCGGCGCCCTCCATGAAGCGCATCGAATATGCAAGCGCGAAATGCTGCGTTCGTGCCAAAGCGGCTGTCTCCTATCGTGCACGGGCTGTTGTCGAGCCCCCACCACAAGCCCACAAGATGACCGACCCCGCGAGCTCTTCCAGCCCTTCGATCCTGACGCTGCCCGACGCACCGGGCAGCGCCCTGTCGATCCGCGCCAAGGCGCTGCTGTTCCACGACCCCCAATCGGCCGGCCTGCTGGAGCAGGTCGAGCGTGTGGCGCGCAGCGACGCCTCGGTGCTGCTCATCGGCGAGACCGGCACCGGCAAGGAGCTGATCGCCCGCCACCTGCACAAGAAGAGCGGCCGCCGCGGCCCTTTTCTCGCAGTGAACTGCGGCGCCTTCAGCGAGTCGCTGATCGATGCCGAGCTGTTCGGCCATGAGACCGGCGCCTTCACCGGCGCACAGCAGGCGCGTGCCGGCTGGTTCGAGGCGGCCAATGGCGGCACGCTGTTCCTCGACGAGATCGGCGACCTGCCGCAGCCGCTGCAGGTGAAACTGCTGCGCGTGCTTCAGGAGCGCACCGTGGTGCGCCTGGGCTCTCGTAAGAGCATTCCACTGGACGTGCGCCTGGTGGCCGCCACCAACATCGACCTGCGGCAGGCGGTGGAAGCGCAGCACTTTCGCGCCGACCTCTACTACCGGCTGAGCGTGGCCACGCTCGCGCTGCCGCCGCTGCGCGAACGCACGGGCGACATCCTGCCGCTGGCGCGCCACTTCATCGGCGTGTACGGGGCGCGCCTGGGCAACGACGACACGGTGCTGGCGCCCGACGCCGAGCACGCGCTGCTCGGCTATGCGTGGCCCGGCAACATCCGCGAGCTCGAGAACGTCATCCACTTCGCGCTGATCGTGAGCCGCGACGGGCTCATCCATGCGCGCGACCTGAAGCTGATCCCGGTGCTTTCGCCGCGCGCGGCAGCGGCCGGTGCGGTCCCGCCGGCACCGACGCCCGCGCCGCCGGCCGAGCGTTCGGCCGTGGAGCGGCTGGCCGACCTGTTCGGCACGCTGCTCGGCCAGCGTGCGCCGCAGCTGTTCGAACTGGTGGAAGCAGCCCTGGTGCGCGCGGCGTTTTCGCACACCGGCGAAAACCAGGTGCACTCGGCGCGGGCGCTCGGCATCACCCGCAACACGATGCGCACGCTGCTCAAGCGGCACGGGCTGCTGCCCAACGCATCGCCCGAGCCCTATGGCGGCGGCGATGAGTCTCATGCGCTGCGCAAGGAACGGCATGCGCAATGCGTCGTTCCTTCCGTGCAGGCCGATTCCTAGACTGGCTGCTCACCCATTCACCCCAAGCCATGAGCAGTACCACCCTCGCCCCGCCCGCCGTGGCGATACGCCGATTCGAAGAGGCGCCGCTCGGCGCCGAAGTGCTCGGCCTAGACCTGTCGCGCCCGGTGTCCGACGAGACCTTTCGCCGCATCCATCGCGCGCACCTGGACCATCACGTCCTGGTGTTCCGCGACCTGCGCATCACGCCGCAGCAGCAGATCGAATTCAGCCGCCGCTTCGGGCCGCTGCAGATCCATGTGCTGCACCAGTTCCAGCTGCCGGGCCACCCGGAGATCCTGGTCGTGTCCAACGTGGTCGAGGACGGCAAGCCGCTCGGCCTGGGCGACGCCGGCCACTACTGGCATTCGGACCTGTCGTACAAGGACAAGCCCAGCCTCGGCTCCATGCTGCATGCCCAGGAGCTGCCGGCCGAAGGCGGCGACACCCTGTTCGCGAACCAGCACCTCGCCTGGGAGAAGCTGCCGGCCTACCTGAAGCGGGCGGTGGAAGGCCGGCGCGCAGAACACTCCTACCTTGCGAAGTACGAAGCGCTGCGCCAGCGCAGCCCCTGGCGGCCGAAGCTCACCCAGCAGCAGATCGACGAGGTGAAGCCGGTGGTGCACCCGGTGGTGCGCACCCACCCGGAGACCGGCCGCAAGGCGCTGTTCGTCAGCGAGCACTTCACCACCCGCATCGTCGGCCTGCCTGAAGACGAAAGCGCAGAGCTGCTCGCGCGGCTTTTCGAGCACACCACCCGACCGGAGCACGTGTACCGCCACCGCTGGCAGCCGCACGACATGGTGTTCTGGGACAACCGTTCGGTCACCCACCTGGCCACCGGCTGCCCCGGGCACCTGCGACGCAGACTCCACCGCACCACCATCGAAGGCGACGTGCCCTTCTGACATGGCCTCCTCATGAACAAACCAGCATCACGCGCATCGCGCCGCATCGCGACCCTCGCCGTCTCCTTCAGCCTGCTGGCCGCCGGCCTGCTCGGCACCTCGCTGCCTGCCCGGGCCGAAGAAGGCAAGCTGCGCATCGCCGAACAGTTCGGCATCGTGTACCTGCTGCTCAACGTGGCGCAGGAGCAGAAGCTCATCGAAAAGCATGGCAAGGCGCTCGGCCAGCCGGTGGAGGTGGAGTTCGTCAAGCTCTCGGGCGGCGCGGCCGTCAACGAGGCCTTGCTGGCAGGCTCCATCGACATTGCGGGAGCCGGCGTGGGCCCGCTGCTCACCCTGTGGGACCGAACGCTCGGCAAACAGAACGTGAAGGGTGTCGCCTCGCTCGGAAACTTTCCGTACTACCTCACCAGCAACAACCCGGCGGTGAAGACGATCGCCGACTTCACCGACAAGGACCGCATCGCCCTGCCGGCGGTTGGCGTGTCGGTGCAGTCGCGCATCCTGCAGCTCGCCTCGGCGCGGCTGTGGGGCGATGCCCAGTACAACCGGCTCGACAAGATCACCGTCGCGCTGCCGCATCCCGAAGCCACCGCCGCCATCATCAAGGGCGGCACCGAGATCACCGGCCACTTCGGCAACCCGCCGTTCCAGGAGCAGGGCCTGGCCGGCAACCCGAACGCCCGCATCGTGCTGAAGAGCTACGACGTGCTGGGCGGCCCGTCGTCGGCCACGGTGCTCTATGCCACCGAGAAGTTCCGCAACGAAAGCCCGAAGACCTACAAGGCCTTCGTGAGCGCGCTGGCCGAAGCGGCGCAGTTCGTGCGCGCCAACCCGGAGGCCGCGGCCGACATCTTCATTCGCACCAACCACTCGAACGTCGATCGCAAGCTGCTCCTGTCCATCATTCGCAACCCCGAGGTCGAGTTCAAGCTGACGCCGCAGAACACGCAGGCGCTGGCCGCCTTCATGTTCCGGGTGGGTGCGATCAGGAACAAGCCCGCGTCGGTGAAAGACTACTTCTTCGACGACGCGCACAACGCGCAAGGCAGCTGACGATGGCGATCGTTCCCGGTGCCGTGCTGCGCGGCCATGAAGGCGAACTGCCCCCGCTGTTGCGGCCACAACCGTCGGCGGCTGCCGCCCGAGCCGCTTCACACCCCGCGCATGCGCCCTTGCTGCAGGCAGACGGCCTGACGCTCGAATACGCCACGGCCGAGCGGCTGGTGCGGGCCACCCACCGGGTGAGCTTCGACGTGCACCGTGCCGACCGCTTCGTGCTGCTCGGCCCCTCGGGCTGCGGCAAGTCGTCGCTGCTCAAGGCGGTGGCCGGCTTCATCGAACCGCGCGAAGGCGAGATCCGCCTCGAAGGCCAGGCCGTGCGGGAGCCGGGACCGGACCGCATCGTCGTGTTCCAGGAGTTCGACCAGCTGCCGCCGTGGAAGACGGTGCTCGCCAACGTGATGTTCCCGCTGCTGGCCAGCCGCCGGCTGCCGCGAGGCGAGGCGCGCGAACGCGCGCTCGACGCCCTGGCGCGGGTGGGGCTGGCGAGTTTTGCGCAGGCCTACCCCCACCAGCTGTCCGGCGGCATGAAGCAGCGGGTGGCCATTGCCCGCGCGCTCGCCATGCAGCCGAAGGTGCTGCTGATGGACGAGCCGTTTGCGGCGCTCGACGCGCTGACGCGCCGGCGCATGCAGGAAGAGCTGCTCTCGCTGTGGGACGACGTGCGCTTCACGCTGCTGTTCGTCACGCACTCGATCGAGGAGGCGCTGGTGGTGGGCAGCCGCATCCTGCTGCTGTCGGCGCACCCGGGCCGGGTGCGGGCCGAACTGAACAGCCACCAGTTCCACGCCGGCAGCCTCGGCAGCCCTGCCTTCCAGGCGCAGGCGCAACGCATCCATTCGCTGCTGTTCGAAGAACACGAAGGGGACGAAAAGGAGGTGGCGGGATGAGTGCCGTGCTGCCGCCCGTGCGCGACGAGTTCGAGCGCACGCTGCCGCCGCTCGAAGACGAACTGGCCGTGGAGCGCCCGCGCTCGCGCTGGCAGCGCTGGTGGGGCCACGCAACGCTGCGCAAGGCGCTCATCGTCGCGCTGCTGGCGCTGCTGTGGGAGGCAGTGGCGCGCTGGGCCGCCAACGACCTGCTGCTGCCCGCCTTCACCCAGACCGCACGTGCCTTTGCGCAGGGCATCGCCAGCGGCGAGCTGCCCGCCAAGGCCGGCATCTCGCTGGGCCTGCTGCTGCAGGGCTACGGCCTGGGCATCGCGGCGGCGTTCGTGCTCACCACGCTGGCGGTATCCACCCAGCTGGGCCGAGACCTGCTGGCCACGCTGACCTCGATGTTCAACCCCCTGCCGGCCATTGCGCTGCTGCCGCTGGCGCTGCTGTGGTTCGGCCTCGGCAAGGCCAGCCTCGTTTTCGTGCTGGTGCATTCGGTGCTGTGGCCGCTGGCGCTCAACACATACGCCGGCTTCCAGGCCGTGCCTGAAACGCTGCGCATGGCCGGACGCAACTACGGCCTGCGCGGCCTGCGCTACGTGCTGGCCATCCTGGTGCCCTCGGCGCTGCCGGCCATCCTGGCCGGCCTGCGCATCGGCTGGGCGTTTGCCTGGCGCACGCTGATCGCCGCCGAGCTGTTCTTCGGCGCGTCGTCGGGCCGGGGCGGCCTGGGGTGGTACATCTTCCAGAACCGCAACGAGCTCTACACCGACCGGGTGTTCGCCGGCCTGGCGGCGGTGATCCTGATCGGGCTGCTCGTCGAGCACCTCGTGTTCGACAACGTCGAGCGGCTCACCGTGCGGCGCTGGGGCGTGCAGCGCTGAAGGCGCATCACGCGCATCACGCGCCTTCGATCACGTCCTTCATCGCGAGCTTCAGCCGCTTGCGCCCTTCGGCGTTGGTGGCCCGCCAGGCCTTCAGCGCAAGGGCCAGGAACTGCTGTTCGGCCGCACCCAGGCCTTGCTGCTCGCGTGCAGCATCGAGCCAGCCGCTCGGCTTGCCGCAGGCCGACTCGACCTGCCGCGCCAGCTTGTCGCCGATGGGCCGGCTGCTCTTGATCTGGCTCCACATGCTCGGGCTCATCTGCAGCTTCTGCGCAAACGACTGCTCCATGCCCTTGGGCGGCACACCAGCGCGCATCTGCTCTTCGGCATACAGCTGGAAGAGGCTCAGGACGTTCTGTCGTCGATTGACGGTGATGTTGTCGGGCACGGATGCGGGGTCTGAAAAACGGGTTGAAGAAAATATTGTCGCACCCGCTTGACGCCGAAGTGAAGAGTCTTTACAGTCCGCATCCTCGCTGAGGCGCACTCGCCTCAGTGCAACGAATCCGAACCGAAGCAACCCACACCCGACCGAAAGCTCATCGTGAAAACCCAAGGCCACATCACCCACCGCTCGCTGTCCCCACGGGGTCGGTGTGCGTTCGTGCGTGCGTGCCTTCACGGGTCGAACGCACTGCATTTCGGCAAGAGCCAGCGACCGGTCGCGTCGCTGGGTGACGAGGATGGGTTGCATCCGGGCAAGGGAGGCGCGTAGGCAGCGCACCTCCACTCGAACACACATGTCGAGGCCCGGTTCCGCAAGGATCCGGGCCTTTTTGTTTTGCGTGTTCCCAGGAACACGACGCGAGCCGCACGCACGACTGGGTGCAAGGCGGGCTCGCCTGCCACATCTCATTGCGGGTGTGCTTGGCACAACGGACGGATACATGCTCCGCAAGCGCAGGAGCGGCCGGTATGTGCGCTGCGGGGACGCCCGCATCGTGCAGCGAGACAGCGCTGAGTGAAGGACCGCCTTCGCGCTCGCGCCGGAGCACAACCGCAATGGGATCGAGATTCAGAAGCCCAGAAAGAACGAAGCCCTCGTCGAGCTCACGCTTCGAGGGCGGAAACCGGCCGCAACGAATGGGCGGCTCCGGAACCCGTCACCGGAAACCATCAGCCTGCTGGTTCAAATCCAGTTCCGGAGTCCATCTCGGTGTAGCGCAGTGGGTAGCGCGCATGCCTTGGGAGCATGAGGTCGTCCGTTCGATCCGGACCGCCGAGACCAGTTCGTGTGCGTTCAGGTGTGGCCGTAGCTCAGCGCCATGACGCCGAAGGAAGAGAGGAGGCACCCACGATGCACCAGCACACGCCACACCAGCACGTCCTGCAACTCGACATCCAGGGCACGCCGCAGCGTTGGATCACGCTGGAACAGGCTGCCCTGCACTACGCCACCGACACGGTGGCCTGGGTCGAAGGCGAGGCGCCGCTGCACACGCTGCGCGGCGGCATCAACGCGGCCACCGGTCGCCCGTCGCGCATCGAAGTCCACCCCATCATCGCCCTGCGAGGCGCGTCGCGCATCAACCTGTTCGACGTGACGCCGTCGTTCGCGAAGCACAAGCTGTTTCGCCGCGACCGCTTCACCTGCGCGTACTGCAGCCTGCAGTTTCACGAACGGGACCTGCAATGCGAACACATCGTGCCCGAGTCGCGTGGCGGCGGCTGGACGTGGATGAACCTCGTCACCGCCTGCGCCGCGTGCAACGGCCGCAAGGCCGACCGCACGCCGGACGAAGCGGGCATGCCGCTCGTCTACCTGCCCTACGTGCCCAGCCGCTTCGAGGACTTCCTGCTCGAAGGCCGCCACATCCGTGCTGACGTGCACGAGTGGCTGGCCGCGCGGCTGCCGAAGGGTTCGCGGCTGGGTTGAGCGAGAACCGACCCGAAGCAAGAAGGGGGCGCCGAATTCGGCGCCCCCTTCTTCTTTGCCGCGAGCGCGGCTTCAACGCAGGCCGTGGCGGGCCAGCGTCCGGCCGTCGAGCTGGCGCTTGGCCACGGCCGCGGCGTCGCCGCGCCCGTAGGCCTGCGCCAGCAACTCACGGTTTGCCACGCTCACCGGCCGCCGGAGCACGACGTCGTACACCGGTGCATCGCCTTGCAGCGGTTGCAGCAGCACCTCGTACCAAATGCCCTCGATGCGATGCCATTGCCGGTCGTGGCCGAGCCCCGCCACGCCGATTCGGCGATCGGGATGGCCTTGCCGGGCCTTGGCCGCGCGTTCGAGCCTGAGCTGCTGCGCCGCCTTCTCGCGTGCCCGGTTGACCAGCAGCAGGCCGGTGCGTGGATGCACGTACATCTCGTACCGCGAGTCCGCCAGCGACTCGGTGCCGCGCCAGCTGCGCACCCGCACTTCGCCGTCCACCAGCACCGTCTCCAGTGCCACGCGGTCGCCGATGTGCTGGAACAGGTGGTTCTGCACGACGTTGCGACGGTCCAGCCCGGCACAGAGCTCGCCATACACCAGGCGCCACGGACGGTCGACCTGCTGGCGCAGGTAGCGGTAAAGCGGCCCCAGGTGTTCGCCGAAGTGTTTCCAGGCGAGGCCATCGCGCTTCATGCCCAGGTGGCTGCGCGCGCCCTCTCCGTCCGGGTCGACCTGGTTCCACCGCTTGCGGCGGCTGCCCTGAATGGCGCGCGCCTGTGCGCGCCCGTGGCGCGGTTCATCGACCAGCACCTTGCTCATGTCCTCACGCATGGCCATCTCCTTGGCGGCTGCGCGAGGTCTTTCGAGTGCCCATGGGGGGCCTCCTTCAACACTCTGGAACGCCTGGCATCTGCAACGCGCCGCGCCCGGCAGCGGCGGGCCCGGGCGTTCAGGAGGCGAAGGATCTTCGGGCCTTCAGCGCGTGTTCAACGGTGATCAGCACATCGACCGTCGCGCGCCAGGCATTGGCGCAACGGTCAGTGCATCGGGCGATGGCACTGGGACATGGGTCTGCGGTTGCGTCGGTTCATGAGAAGGCGCGAATCATAGGCACGCAGCGGGAAGCGTCAAGCCCCGCTTGGCAGGAGGCGCGCGAGCCCCTACACTCGCGCCCTCTCTTTTCGACTGCTGCTGCGACAAGAGGCTCACCGCTCCGGCTTGCTTCGGGGCGCAATCCTTTCCGCCCGGCGCGCTGCCGGGTTGGCGGTACCTGCCGCCGAGATCGCAGCATCATGTCTCACCTGAATCGACTCCAGCGAGCCTTCGCGCGCTCGCGCATCGACCTTCGCTATGAGGGCGGCGTCTATCACGTCCGCGACGACGTCGCCGACGCCTCCATCCTGTTGCCTGCCTCCTTGCCGCTGGAGGACAAGGCAGTGCGCCAGCTGCTCGCGTTCGCCTCCGTCCGCTCGCCCGAGGGCGAGCCCGTCGTGTGCGCGGCCTGTGCTACGCCGGATTTCCACCCCGGATCCGTCGCCCCCGTCGGCTCCATCGTCGCCACGGAGGGTGACGCCGTCATCCCGGCAGCCATCGGCACGGACATCAACTGCGGCATGCGGCTGCTGTCGACCGGGTTGTCGCTGGCCGCACTGGCTCCAGACAAGACTCGGCTGGTCAACCGCCTGAAGTCGGTCCTGCTGGACAACGAGCGCGACGTGCCGGTGGCCACATCCGCCTTCAAGGCACTGTTCGACGTCGGCCCCGAAGCCTTCGTGGACTCGATCGTGCCTCACGGCCTTTGGGCACGGGCAGACCGCGGCCGGATCACCGATGAGATCCGCAACTCGATCGGCCTCGACGAGTTCCGGGCTCACTCACGACATGCACCCGATGCATTCGTACGAGGGCGGCAGACGTACCGCGACCCTTGCCTCGGCACGCCGGGATCGGGCAACCACTTCGTCGAGCTGCAGGTGGTCGACGCGGTGTTCGACCGCCACGCGGCCTACGCCGCCGGCCTGAAGGTGGGCGAGGTCGTGGTCATGATTCACAGCGGCTCGCGCGACCTCGGCTTCCATGTCGGCGCGCGATGGATGGACCGCGCCCGCGACTCCTGGCCGCGTGGCGTCCGGCATCCCGAGAGCAAGCTGTACGCGCTCACTGGCCCATTGGCAAGCGAATACATGGAAGCCATGGGCGTGGCCGCGCGCTATGCGTGGCTCAACCGTGTCGTCCTGGCTGAACTGGTTCGCGGTGCCCTTGAAGATGTGTTTGCCGTGGACCGCTCCCGCCTGGTGGTCGACGTTCCGCACAACGTGGTCCTGCATGAGGGCGGCATGAACATCCATCGCAAGGGCGCAACACCGGCGCGGGAAGGGGACCTTGCATTGATACCGGGCTCCATGGGGGATCACTCGTTCATCGCAAAGGGCATGGGCAATGCCCGCTGGCTTTGGTCCTGCAGCCATGGCGCCGGCCGCAGGGTGCGGCGACAGGAAGCGCGGGCGCGAAAGTTCAGCGCCCCTCAGCACGCCGGGTGGGAGTGCATCACCTTGCGCGAGGAACGCCGCATCGAGGAGGCACCAGAGGCCTACAAGCCCATCGGTCCGGTCATCGAAGCACAGGAAGAGGCTGGCCTGATCTGCCCTGTTGCACGCCTGCGCCCGTGGGTCACGTTCAAGGCTTGAGCGGCCGGCTACTCATCGAGGAAGCCGCCGCGAAAGAAGCACCAGGCCGTCCCGTCGTGCAGATAGAAATGGCCGTCCGCGCAGAAGTCCTTGCCGGGAAAGAACTCCCGGTAGGCCTTGGGGACGAGCCTGGCGAGCTGTTCGTCCGAGAGTTCGTCGAACTGCTCCGGCGTGATCGGCCGCCCTACGCGAAGTCTGATCGGGTCCATGGCCTGGACTCTAAGGCCTGCGCCAGGCGCCGCACGCCCTCGACGATGGCCTGGGGCTCCAGCAGCGCATAGCCCATGACCAGCGCGGCCGGCCGGGCCGACCGCGCCGCCCGCGCGCGCGGGTGGAACAGCGGGCCGAGGGGATACACGCGCACGCCGGCCCTTCGTGCCGCTTCGACCAGCGCGTCCTCGGCCGCGGACGGCACCCCCGGAAATCGCGCAACGAGGTGCAGCCCGCTGGCGGCGCCTTGCACCTCCACCTGCCTGCCGAGCCGCGCCTCGAGCGCACTGACCAGGGCCTGCTGGCGCGCATGCTGCAGACGACGGATCCGGCGCACGTGGCGGTCGTAGCTGCCGTCTTCCAGCAACAGCGCCAGCGCGCGCTGGACGCCCGTCGCGGCATGCCGGTCGGCCAGCCGCTTGGCTGCGGCGAAGGTGTCCACCAGGCGCTCCGGCACCACCACGTAGCCCAGGCGCAGCTGCGGCGACAGCGTCTTGGAGAAGGTACCGACGTGGATGACGCAGCCGTGGGTGTCGAGCGACAGCAGCGTGGGCTCGGGGCGCACTGCATAGCGGTACTCGCCGTCGTAGTCGTCCTCGATGACCCAGGCCCGCTGCTCGGCCGCCCAGGCGAGCAGTGCACGCCGCCGCGCGATCGGGAGAAAGGCGCCCAGCGGGAACTGGTGGGTCGGCGTGACGTAGACCATCTGCGCCCGGTCCACGTCGGCCAGCCGGTCGGTCTGCAACCCGTGCTCATCCACGCCGACGCACCGCAGCTCGGCGCCGTGGGCCTCGAAGACATGGTGTGCCATGCGGTAGCCCGGGTTCTCGACCACCACCGGGTCGCCCGGGTCGAGCAGGAGCCGTGCACACAGGTCGAGCGCCTGCTGCGAGCCGTTCACGATCATCAATTGCTCGACCGTGCACGAGAGCCCGCGCGTCTGGCTCAAGTGCCGCTGCAGCGCCCGGCGCAGCTCGAGGTTGCCGCGCGGGTCTTCATAGGCCAGGCGGGGTGCGCGCTGCCGCTCGACGGCGCGAAGCGCCTTGAGCCAGGCCCGGGTGGGAAAGTCGCGCCCGGCCAGCGGGCCGTAGACGAAGTCGATCTCGTTGCCGGCGGACGGCCGTGCGTCCTGAAGGGCCAGGCCGTCGATGCGGGCCGCGAAGTCGGAAACGCGACCGGCGAACCGCCCCCGGGACGCGGGCGCCGGGCCGCCGCGCCGCCGGCTGCCGCGCGCCCTGTCTTCAGGCAGTGCCGCACCGGCGGCCACGCGGCTCACCGCGCCGGCACGCGACTCGATGAAGCCGTCGGCCGCGAGCTGCTCGTAGACCAGCGACACGGTGGCCCGCGAAAGCCCCCGCTCCAATGCCAGCGAGCGGGTGGACGGCAGCGGCGCGCCGGCGGCATAGGTGCCGTCGGCGATGCGCGCGCGGATCTCGTCGTACAGGGCGCGGCCGAGGTGGCGGCGCACGGGCTCGCTGCTGCGGGGCATGGCGGTCAACTCAACTGGTCTGGCGAAATGGTTCGGAACTGGCCATTTTCATCCGGCCGGATCGGCTGCACAGTGGCGCCATGTACATCCCCCCGCAATTCGCCGAACCCCGCCCGCAGGAGCTGCACCGCATCATGCGAGACCACGCCCTGGGCATGCTGGTCACGCAGGCGGCGTCAGGCCTCGACGCGCACCACCTGCCCTTCCTGTTCGACCCCGCACAAGGCGAGTGCGGCGTGCTGCAGGCCCACGTGGCCCGGGCCAACCCGCTGTGGCGCGAAGCGGCCGAGGGCAGCCCGGTGCTGGTGGTGTTCAGGGGTGCGCAGGGCTACATCACGCCCAACTGGTACCCGGGCAAGCAGGAGACGCACCGGCGCGTCCCCACCTGGAACTACGAGGTGGTGCATGCCCACGGCACGCTGCACATCCGCGACGACGAGAGGTTCCTGCGCGGCGTGCTGGCGCGGCTCACCCGCCAGCACGAGGCGAAAGAGCCGCGCCCCTGGAAGATGAGCGAGGCGCCGGCCGACTACATCGACGAACTGCTCACGCACCTCGTGGGCATCGAGGTCCGCCTCACCCGGCTGGAAGGCAAACGCAAGCTGAGCCAGCAGTACTCGCAGGCTGACCGGGAAGGAGTGATGCGCGGGCTGGAGGCGCGGGGGGACGCGGGGTTGGCGGAGGCGATGCGGGGTATGAAGGCGCGGGTTGCGAAGTAAGGCGCCAGCGCCGCCCACTGAGAACGGCAGGACGGGCCCTTGAGGATCGACATCGCCAGGCCCGTGTTCTCCCGCCTCCGATCCGCCCTTCCCGCTCATGGCCTGCAGGCTCGGCGTGCCATGCCCGTAAAGATCAAGCCCGATATCGACGACTTCGGGCAGTTCCCTCAGGGCTTTGCCTTGGCCTTGTCGGCCGGGACGGGCGGTTCCAGCGAGGCCTTGAGGTGATTCATGTCGTTGACCATCGCCTTGAGCATGGCGACCGCTTCCTCAGTGGTTGGCTTCTTCGGCGGCGCCTCAGGCTTCTGGCGCGCCACCCGGTCCATACAGCGTTGCATGACGAACGTCGCCGCATCAGCCGAACTGGAGGGATTGCGTGGGTCGCCGCTGCGCGGCACATTCGCGTCCGCCCGGCGCTTCTCCAGCTTGTCGTAGGAGATGTCGGCATTCGGATTCAGCAGCTGCTTGACGAAGTCCATGCACGACTCATCCTTGAATGTGTCGTAGGCCTCGTCGACGATACCCAGCACAGCCTGCGCGACGTGCTGGGTCGCCGCAGCGTACGGCACGCCCCTCGATGAACCGAGCTCCCCGCGCCCGGTGGTGGAGGCCTGTGCCTTGCCGCGCTGCGTTATCACGGCCAGCCGCGCTTCCGATTCGTCCTTGCGAGCCTCCGACAGGCGCCGCTCCTTGTCGCGCACTGTGTTGGCCTTGTCCTCCAGATCGCCCTTCAGACGCGCCAGCTCCGCGGCGTCCTGCTTGTCTGCCTCCTTGCCCTTCTCGGCCGCAAGCGCCTCGTCTGCCCGGCGGTGTGCGGTCCGAGCCTCGTCCAGCTCCTGTTCGGCGGTCAGTCGCGCCGACTTCTTGCTTTCGAGTGCGGTCTGCGCCTTCTCGAGTTCGGCATCGTTCCTGTCTTCGCCACCCGCCGAGGTGGAGTTCAACAGCATCGCTTGTCCCGCGACGACCGGCTGCGTCACTTGCTCGATGGCCAGCAGCGCGAGCATGGTCGCCTGGTAACGCCGGTGCAGCGAGCGATAGTCCATGTCACTCAGCTTGCCGCTGGCCAGGCCCTCGCAAGCGCGGTACATCGCGTCGCGCAACAGCTGGATGCTCTGCGTGCGGAGCCCTACGAAAGCGCCCGACTCCGACAGTCCGAAGGCTGCGTTGGCGGCCGCCTGCCGCTCGGCTGTGCTGACCTGGCCGGCCAGGCCGCCGCTGACGCCGATAACGGTGAGCGCGTCAGGACTCGGCTCGGCGCAGGTCACATTGCTTTCGCTGGTGAACACCACACGTGTCTTCATGTCGAGTGCCACGGCCCGGCTGGTGATTCCTATCGGGCTGTTGTACGTGGTGAGTTGCGCGCAGCCTGTCGCCGTGAGCGCGAGGCAAAGCATGCAAGTCATTGGTCCGGTCGCGCGCAACATGGCGAAGCCCTCCTTCACTGCCAATGTAGTGGCACCTCGGCGGCCGGGACATCCACAAAGTTGGCGACGATGAATCCTGGGCACAGTCTTGCGCGTCGGGCACCTCGGCGGCCGGAAGACTTCGTGCGGTCTTGTGTTCTACATGACCGTCTTGACGGCTTGCCCGGCCCGACCGTGGAAGCCCTGCACCGTGCGGCAGTCCGCGCGCAAGACCGGCCCTTGGGCGCCTTGTCTACCTCGTGGCGCTCGCTACCATGTTCAGATCGAGGCCGGCGGGATGACGGGAGAGCCGAATGATCGAGAGTCTTGTCCAGGTAGCTGAGAAGCTCGTTGAACTGGGCCGCCGTCGTGAACAGAAGCGCGAGCAGCGCTTCAACGCGGTGGTGAAGCCGATGTTCGAAGCGCTCCATGATGTTCACAAGGATTATCTCGACCTTCTTCAAGAGGCAAAGGAAGCCGTCACCTCGGACGCAGCTCTTTCTGAGGTGCTGAAAACCCTGAAGAAGCGCAGGCTCGCTGAACAAGGCTTGCGTCACGACTTGCTGCGGCAAGCACATGAGCTTCTCGCGGTTGACGCCCTTGCAGACTGCCACGACTTCTTGAGGCAGGTGTCGAAGTACATAGGCGGCACGGGCTTCGTTATCGAGCGGACACGCTCGGATGGTCTGTTCAGGACGATTGCCGAAGCCGTACTGGCGGCGCAGAGCGGCGGCGAGCAGCCGAGCAGGCAGCGGCTGCTGCGCGTGGTGGAGTATGCGTTCGACGAACTGAGAAGTGACTGGAAGAACGTTTCCACGAGCTACGCGAAAGCACTTGCAGCCACTCTGAGCTAGCCGTTGATCGACGCACGCGCGTGCGGCTTGTAGCCGTAGCGCGGGCACTGCGACGACAGCGCCTTCATCCCCGGGACGTAGTCCGGCAGCCACAGGTTTGTCCTGGGCAGGTCATCGGCGCGAGCCCCGCGTTTTCAACCCGTTGCAACAACCGGGTTACCGCAATCCCTTGGTCATGCCTTGTTCATGGTTCGACGACCAGTCCCCAGTAGCCTTCGCGCTTGCAATGCGTCGCAGTGACGGCGAGGTTCGCGAAACCGCATGCAGTTCGCTCAACCGACCCCGATTCAGAGAACGAGGAGCTCATGTTCCAAACGAATCAATCCCGGCGCCGTTGCAGAAACGCCCTGGTGCGGCACCTTGCCGTGTTCGCCGCCAGCGTTGGCGTCGCAGGCGTGGCGAGTGCCGCCAACTGTGCCGACGCACCGGTCAGCGGCAAGAAGTACTACCTCGTCAACGAAGGCAGCGGCCTGCCGTTGGAAGTGTCCGCCCGGTCCGACAAGGACGGTGCCGGCGTCGCCCAGTGGAGTGCCGCCAGCGGTCCCTACAGCTTCGTCGTGGAACCACACCGAAAGCGGCAACGCCGAGGAGATCGGCAACTACATGCTGGACCTCGGCGCAGGCACCGGCGACTTCGTGAGCACCGATCCGTCGGACCGCGATGCAGGCTGGTACAGGGCCGCCAAGGGCATGGACACCTTCTGGAACGACCCGCGCTTTGCCACCTACTTGGCATGGAGCAAGAAGCTGGCTGAAACCGTCGGCAGGCCTACCGTCATGTGGCAAATTCCGGTTGGCAACTGGCAGCAGAACAACACCGACCAGCACTGGCAGGACAACAAGGTGGACTACGTCTTCGGCAACCTGGACAAGGTGGCTGATGCGCATGTGGTCGGCGTATTCTTCGGCTCCGGTGACACGCCTCAGACGACGCCGGAAACCGACGGTGGCTATCTCTTCGGCCGCACGCAGGGCTACGACAAGAGCGGTGGCGCCAAGCTGCGCTGACGATCCCGGCCCGCCAGCCTGACCAGGCAACGCGGGTCGCTTTGGACAGGTCTCCTGTCGGAACATGCCTTCTCTTAACGCTTCGATCGTCGCTGTGGAATAAAGTCCGCCGGGCTCAGCCAATGGAAATGCCACTCACCAGCTCACCGGAAGCTTCGAATGACTTGCGTCCTCGCCTGTGACCTCGGCGGGACGAGCTTTCGCGCCACGCTCGTCGATGCCCGAGGCAGGATCCGCGCGGAAAGCGTCGTCCCGAGCCCGGCCACCTTCGTCCGCTCCGGCTGGTCGGAAGTGGATCCGCATGCGTGGTGGCAGACGCTGGTCGAAGCCAGCGCCAGTCTGGCCGCGGCCGCGCCGGCACTGTTCGACGCCGTTCAGGCGGTGGCCATCTGCGGCGTCACACGCAGCCAGGTCTTCCTTGGAGGCGACGGCGAGCCATTGCGAGGCGCCATCATGTGGAACGACTCCCGGTCGGCGCGATCCGCCGCCCGCCTGGCTGCCGAACTTCCGAAGGAGCACCCCGAATCGGCGAACGTCAGCGCCTTTCATCCCCTTGCACGCCTGGCCTGGCTGCGTGACGAGGAGGAGACGACGTTTCGCAAGCTCGCCGCCGTGCTGGAGCCGAAGGACTACCTGAACTTCCGCCTCACGGGCCGACAGGCCGGCGACGCCATTTCCATGGCGCGCCTGCTCGCCTGTGCAACGCCGACGCACGGCACGGACCTCATGAGCAGGGTCGGCTCATCGGCAGGCGTCCTGCCGCCGGTTCTCGACCCGTGCGACGCGGTCGGCACCATCGTTGCCGGCCATGCGGCGCCCCTCGACCGGCTCAGCGGCATTCCTGTCTTCTGCTGTTCCATCGACACCTGGGCCGCGGCGGCCGGCCTCGGTGCGCTGAAGCCGGGCGTCGCGTTCAACATCTCGGGGACGACCGAGGTCCTGGGCGTGATGAGCAGGCACCATGCCCTCGCAGACGGCCTGCTCTCGGTCGATTGGGGCGGCCTGTTCCAGCTCGGCGGGCCGAGCCAGAACGGCGCCGACACCGTCCGCTGGCTGCTCTCGCTGCTCGGACGCGACGCAACAAGCGACGACGCTTCGACTGGCCTTGCCGTGGAGGCCCTGCTCGCGCGCCCGCGCCATCCCCAGGCACTGCTGTTCCTGCCCTATCTGCAGGGCGAGCGAACGCCCTACTGGGATGCGGATCTGCGCGGCGCATTCATCGGTCTGGGTCGCCAGCATCAAGCCACCGACCTGGCCTACGCAGTGCTCGAGGGTGTTGCCTACCTGAACCGCGTCGTGCTGGAGCGCGCCGAGGCGGCACTCGGTCAGGCCGTCACCGAGATCCGCTTCGGCGGTGGCGCGGCATCCAACACGGCCTGGCGCCAGATCAAGGCCGACGTCTGCGAGCGGCCTGTCGTCGTGGGTGCCTGTTCGCAACCCGGAGCCCTGGGAGCGGCACTCGTGGCGTGGACGGGGCTTGGCCGGTTCGATTCGCTGGAGCAGGCGCAAGACGAACTCGTCGAGGTGGCCGCCCGCCATGAGCCTGATCCGGCCCGGGCCGCAAGATACCGGCGCTTGTTCGATCTCTATCGCCGCAGCGAGGCAAGCCTGGCCGAAATTTCGCACGGCCTCGTTGCGCTCCCGGCCGAGGACTGAGCGATCGCGAGATGCCACTGATGCCACTCCGTACGATCGTCGGCCGCTTCGGGACCGCCATCGCCGGCCTGGGCCTCATCCTGTTCTTCGCTGCGTTGGCGCCGAACTTCGCTTCGGCGGCCAACCTCGTGAACGTGCTCAACGACACGGCCTTCCTCGCCATCCTCGCGATCGGCTTCACGCTTTCGTTCACGGTGGCCGAGATCGACCTGTCCATTGCGGAGGTGGCGAGCCTGGCGGCGGTCATCTGCGGCTGGCTGATTCAGCTTGGCCAGCCGGCTCTCGTCGCGGCAGGTTCGGCGCTGGCGACCGGCTGCCTCCTCGGCCTGGTCAACGGCTGGGGCGTCACGGTACTGCGCGTCCCCTCATTGATCATGACCCTCGGCATGGCGGCCATCGCCAAGGGCCTGGCCTACAAGGTCACACAGGGCGTTGCATTCGTGGGCAGCTGGCCCACCAGCTTCACCGGGCTGGCGCGGGGCGCGGTGTTCGGCGTGCCCAATCTGCTGATCTGGCTGGCCGCTGTCACGCTGTTTGCCTACGTGCTCGTCAACTGGACTCGCATCGGGGCCCACATGTCGGCCACCGGCGAGGCGGACGAAGCGGCTCGCCGGTCGGGGATCGCGACCGCGCGAATGAAGCTCGCCGGCATGGCCCTGTCGGGGTTGCTTGCCAGCGTGATGGCAGTGCTCCTGGCCGCGAACCTGTCTTCAGCCGCTCCCAGCATGGCGGGAGACTATCTGCTGTATGCGATCGCTTCCGCGCTTCTGGGCATGACGATGTTCGAACCAGGAAAGCCGAACATCGCAGGCACCGCCTTTGCGGCCTTCGTGCTCAAGGCGCTGGGCAACGGCCTGGTGCTGTTCGGCGCGCCCTACTACATGCAGGACATCGTGCTCGGCGCTGTCATCGTCGGCTCAGTCGCATGGTCCGCCGGAATCATGAAGAAGGCGGCATTCAAGGTCTGAACAACTCATCACACCAACGGAGGACATTTCATGATCGGTTTCAGCAGGTACTTCGCCGGCGCCACCGCGGCAACGCTCTTGTGGTTCACGGCGGCGTCCGCGCAGGCCCTCGAGGTCGGCATCATCGGGTTCCAGTTCTCGTCGGAGACGCACGCTCGTGTGGTCAACGCCGCAACCGCAGCCGCCAAGGCGAAAGGCTGGGTCGTCACCGTGTTGAACTCGGAAGGATCCCTGCCCAAGCATGCCGAGCAGATCGACGCGCTGGTCGTCAAGAAGGTCGACGCCATCATCATCGCGATGGGCAAGCCCACCGAGGCCGAAGCCAAACTCAAGTCGGCGCAGGACAAGGGCATACCGATCGTCACCGTGATGTCCGGATCGAGCCCGCACACGCTGTTCGACATCCAGACCAACGAATACAAGGTCGGTGCCGAGGCGGGGCTCTACCTGCTCGGCCAGCTCGGGTACAGAGGGAACATCGTGACCAGCCGCTTTGACCTCAACGTGGCAACCCGGATTCGCGGCAAGGTGCTCGATGCGGTCCTGTCCGAAAACCAGGCCATCAAGGAAATCGGCAAGTTCTCGATGTCGCGGACACAAAGCTGGCGCGACGACGTCCGCGCCGGGATGCAGGCGCTCCTGCTCCAGCACCAGGGCAGGATCAACGGCATCTGGGCCTCCTTCGACGGCCAGGCCTACGTCATCGACGACCTGCTCAAGGCGCAGGGAATCAAGAAGGGCCAGATCCCGTTCGTTTCGGTGGACGGCGGCAAGGAGACCTATGCCCGCATCGCCGACCCGAACTCGACGCTCCTGGCCACCGTGGCGATCCCGTTCGAGGAGATGGGCAGGCAGGCTGTCGACGCGATCCAGACGATCGTCGTCGAAAAGAAGCCGAAGGAGACGGTGACGAAGGGCCCCTATCTCTTCCGCGATGCCGTGCTCGTCGACAAGACGAACGTGCACGAGTACCTGCGATAGATGAAGCAGGCCGGGCCGGCGCCCATCCTCTCGCTGCGCGGCGTCGACAAGCGCTACGGCGCGGTCGTCGCACTGCGGCAGGTCGACCTCGACATCGCGCCGGGCGAACTGGTGGCGATCTGCGGCAGCAACGGCGCCGGCAAGTCCAGCCTGGTGAAGATCATCTCGGGCGCCGAAGACCTGACCTCGGGCACCATGACGGTACGCGGCGAACAGGCTCGCTTCTCGTCGCCACATGATGCGCTCGAGCACGGCGTTGCGACCATCTACCAGGATCTCGCGCTGGCGCCGCGCCTGTCGATCCCGGCGAATGTCTTCATGGGCTCGGAGCTCACCCGACCTTTCGTGCTGCCCTTCCTGCGCGTGCTGGACAAGAAGCGCATGGCCGAAGAGGCGCGCCGCTACCTCGCACGGCTGTCCGTTGTCGTCGACGACATGTCCACGCAAGTCGAACGGCTCTCCGGCGGGCAGCGACAGGCCGTCGCCATTTCGCGCGCACTGCGCTGGCAGGCCGAGATCATCGTGATGGACGAGCCGACGGCATCACTGGGCGTCAAGGAGTCGGCTGTCGTCCTCGACCTGATCCGCAGGCTCAAGGAGGACGGGCGCACCGTCGTGCTCGTCAGCCACAACATGCGCGATGTCGCGGCACTCGCCAGCCGCGTCGTCATCCTGGAAGGGGGGCGCAAGCGTGTGGATCGCCCCATCGACGGCCTGGCGGCGGACGATCTTGCGCACCTCATCGCGAGTGGTGCCGGCTGAGTCTCTGGCCATCAACGGCCCCGCCAAGCGCGCGCCGGATCCGGCTTCTTCCCCGGCTCGGCGCGCGGCACCGGCTCGTACAGCGGCCACTGACCCACGGTGCGCATCGCCTCGGCAATACGGTTGTTCTGCCACTTGAGCACGAAGTCGAGCCCGCGGTCGGCCTCGGCCTTGGTCTTTTCGCGCAGCAACAAGATGGTGGGCTCCCACATCGCCGGCTGGGCGATCACGTCGTCGAACAGGCGCTCGGTGCGCTGCGCCTCTGCTTCGCGCCCGCCCTTGCGCTGCAGGCCCGCCAGTGCGCGCAGGCCGTCGAGCACGGGTGCGGCCTCGGCCTTCAGCGCCTTGTCCATGTAGACGGTGGCGAACTTGTTGTGCGCGGCGAAGCTGCGCCCCTGCTCCAGCAAGTCCTCGAGCTGTCGCTCGGCCACGGCGTAGCGCATGCCTTCGCTCATGTCGGCGGGCAGCTTGCCGGTGCCGTAGTTCACCCAGGTGTTCCAGTCGCGCCGCACCTCGCGCTCGAAAGCGGCGAAGTCCAGAAAGTCCATCGCGCAGTCGCTGCGCACGGGGTCGATCTTCTTGTCGATGGTGAACAGCGTGCAAAAGCGCGTGATGCCTTCTGCGCGCACCTCTGCCGCATAGGCCAGGTCGGCCCCCGCCGCACTGAGGCTGCCCTTGGGCTGCAGGCGGCCCTTGTCGTCCGGCTCGCTCCACTGCTTGAGCATCACGCCGGCGGTGGCGCGCACATTGCCCTCGACCTTGGTCTGCGCGGTGGAGTCGCGGTACAGCGTGGTCATGTAGCCGGCCACCTTGGTTTCGGTACGGGTCTTGTCCTGCCTGGCCTTGAAGCCCCCGGAGACCGAGAGGTTGACGCGCCGCGGGCGGTCGTCCACTTCGCCCAGCCGCGCACCTGCGAAGAACGTGCCGTTGGTTTCGGTGCCGACCGTGTTGCGCACTGCGTTGTCGATGAGGCCGATGTTCAGGTTGTCGTGGCAGGCCAGCAGCTCGTGCATCCAGTCGTCCGGCACGGGCTCGCCGCGCTGCGCGCGGTCGGTGAGATCCATCAGGTGTTCGTACACGTCCATGAACCTGGCCATCAGCTCGGGCTCCTGGCCCTTGCTCAAGCGCAGCACGCGCAGCTGCACGCCGCTTTCGAGGCCTGTCTCGCCCCTGGCCTTCCAGTCGGCTGCGCCGCCGAGACCGGCTCGGGCGCCATGTGCCTCGTCGCCGATGGACCACACGTAGCCGAAGTTCGCCCCCGCCCCCAGCTGCCCTTGCAGGGTCTGCTGCTCGCCCAGCTGCAGGTACAGGCCGGTGCGCCCCATGTAGATCTCCATCACCTGGTCGCTGTTGTGCTGCACGCTGGCATTGAGCTTGAGGCCCACACCGGTGGGCAGGCTGGCCGCGGCCACCGCGCCCGAGAGCGGGCCGGTGTTCGCGCCCCAGACCTTCTGGCCGGTGATACGCAGCCGGTCGCGCCATTCGAGGTTCTCGATCATGTCGCGCGTCATGTCGAACAGCGCCCTGGCCGACGTGACCCTCGTGGGGTTGCCGTCGCGCAGCAGCCGGTTGGCGCGGGCCACCGCGTCGTGCACGCGTACTTCGTCGCCGGGCGAGGCGGCAGAGGGCAGGTGCCCCTGCAGCATGTTCATGGCTTGCAGCACCGTGTACCTGCCGGTGCGCAGCTCCTGCCAGGTCGAGTCCAGGGTGAGTCCGGCAACGATGGGCTGCCCACCGCTCCTGGCACGGGCTTCACGCTCGAAGAACTGCTGCAGGTCGCGACGGTGCTGCTCGATGGATTGCAACGCCTTCGTGTCGAGCTTCATCGTGGTGAGGTCGCTGCCCTCGGGGCGCCACTGCACGTGGTACGCAATGGCCTGCCACGCCAGCTCGCCCTGCGACGGCATGTGCCCGGCGGGCAACTGATGGGCGCGCGCGGCCAGGTAGGCGTTGAGGTGCGCAGCGGCCTCTTCCAATGCTTTGGCCGCTTGCCGCGCGGGCGTGGGGAGCGCCGTCGCAGCGCCCACGGCCATGGCCTGCCGCAGCGCGTTCAACGGGTTGGAGGGCGCGAGCACCGCAGGGCTGCCCTGCGATGCGGCGCGTTCGGTGAGCCACTGCAGCGGCTTCTTGAGATGCTGGTTGGCCTTGTCATAGTCCGAGCCCGGTGCGGTGCTGTCGTAGCCGTTGCGGAAGGCGCGATAGGCCGCGCGCTCGTCCGGCGAACAAGCCGCCAGCGCCTTGTCCGCTTCGGCCGCATGCGTGACGCTGCGGGCCGCGCGTTGCGCTGCGGCGACCCACTCGCGTTGCGCAGCGTCGGCTTCAGGCAGATTCAGGCGCACCTCGTCGGCCAGCAGGTACAGGCGGGCGGCCTCGGCCTGCGCCTTGCCCAGCGGCGCCTGCGCGGGCCCGAGCAGCAGCTCGAGCATCTGCAGCCCCGCGCCTTCGTCGGCCAGCAGCCGGGCCAGGCGTTGTGCGAAGGCGCTGGCGGCCACCTCGCCGCCCGGCTGTGAAACCAAGGCGGCAAGCGGCAGGGCCTGCAGTTCATGCACGAGCTCGGCGGCGTGCAACGCATGGCCACCCGTGGCCACGCTCAGCGCCTCGAACGCCATGTTGATGGCCAGGCTCATGGGCAGCGCCTCACCGCCGAAGCGGGCCAGCCGCTCCGGCAGCGACCGGCTCCAGCCCTGCACCGCATCGCGCAAGGGCTGCAGGTTGGCTGTCTGCGCGAAGCCGGGGCAGGCTTCGAGCAACTCACGGCAGCGGGCTGCCTCGAGCGCGGCAAACGACTGCACCGCCTCGAGGGCCTGCGCATCGGCCGTCGCCTTCACGCCTTCGCGCGCCTCGCCCACGCGCTGCAGCGGCGCCTGATGCGAGCGCAGCTGGTCGGCGGCGCGATCGCTGTCCCACAGGTCCCGCTCGCTGGCGCCGGCGATCCGCTGGGCGTCGAGGGTCTGCGCCTGCAGTCCCTGCTGGCGCTGCTCGAGGGCGAGGGCCCTGGCCTGCAAGCCGGACAGCACCTCGCTCTTGCGGGCATGCACTTCCTCCAGCGCCGCGAGGTTCGAGCTGCGCTGCGCATGCTCGCGCTCCGAGCTCAACAGGTCGCGCAACGGTGACATGCCGGTGCCCGCGATCGGGCTCTGCCCTGGCAGCGGTGCATCGCGCATCGCTGCGAGCGCCTGCCGCTCCTGCGCCATCATGTCGCGGGTCAACGTCAGCACATCACGGGTCAAGGCGATCTCTTCTCGCGTGGTGGCGAGCTCGGCGGCAAGCGCGACACCTTGCCGGGAAAGTTGATGGGCGCGGTCGGACAGCGTGCCCACGCGCCGCGCAAACAGCGCCATCTCGCCTTCGGTGCGTTCCAGGTGGCCGGCCACCACCTCAGTGGCGGCGGCGACCTGGTTGACGGCGATGCGCGCGTCCATGGCGCGCTGCTCGGCGGCCAGCTTGGAGATGAACGACGACAGCGTCTTTTGCAAGCCGCCTTCCGCTTCGCCAGCCGGCGCGCCGGGCTCGAGCTTCGTGCCGGCGTAGCGCAGCAGATGTTCGTGCGCCACCGGCTCGCCGCGCGCGAAGCCCATGACCCTCGCAGCGCCGTGCAGCAGCTTGCCCAGCGCGAGGCGCGGCACCATCGTCGGCGGTGGCGTGCTTTCGGCAACGGGCTCGGCAGTCAGGGTCCGGGCCCGCGCCAGAGGGTCAGCCTGGGCAGACAGCACTTCGTTGCGCGCCACCAGCGGGTCGAGCGTGTAGAGCTTGGCACCGGCCTCGCCGGTGTGCGCCGTCGTGTTGCCCATGCCGGGCAACAGGAGCGCGCTGTTGGTCGGGCGCGAAGGGATCTTGGGCATGAGGCAGGTACCGGAGCGCGAGTTCAAACAACGAAGGCGTGCAGATACCTACCGAGCGATGCTCTTGGGATGCGGAGGACCCTCTCTCGAAGCAGTGTGTCGGGGGCACGCCAAGCCGCCATGTGCGGCCGGAAGGCATGCGCGACGCAGCGAAGTGCTGCATCGGCCCCGGCAAAGGCAGCCTAGACGCCGCCCCTGGTTATGCACGCCCGGCAAGCACCGTCTCGGCCAGCAACTCGTCGAGGAGCGTCATGTCGGGCATGCCATCCCCTGGAGAGGCTTCGGCCAGCTCAGCCAGCAGCCCGCTCAGGTACCTGTTCAACAGGGGGCGAGCCGGCAGCCACTCCTTCTCGCCGCTGCGGCGTTTCAGGGCCAGAAGCTCCTCGATGTCCTGACGCACGGCAGGATCGCCCACCAACTCGCGCATGAGCGACTCGAATGCCATCGGTGGCGCTTCAGGCCGTTCCAGAACCCACTTCGCCGCAAGAAGGGGCCGCAGAACGTAGAGGTACTTCTTGGCGAGCACCTGCTCGCCTTGAAGGTACTCGCGAAAATTGCCGCGCCCCATCGCGAAGTAGTGATGGAACGAGCGCACCGGCTGGTACACCGCCGAAGCCACGTCCCGCAGGCGCTGCACGAAGCGATCGTCCTGCCGGTACACCACCGGCGAGCTGAGCCATTCCACCAACGTGGCGTTGCCCTTGGCGAGCAGTTGCAGCGCCTTGCGCACGTCCCAGCCATTCACGTCGAAGACCGGGCCAGGCACTTCCTCGATCACGTCCCGCATCGGAGTCACCCGCAGGTATTCCTTCGCGGGCCGCACGAAGACGAAGCGAACGTCGTAGTCGGAATCCGGCGAGGCGAAGCCCCAGCCCCGGCTGCCCGACTCGCACGCATAGAGAACGCGCACGTCGTGCTCGGCTTCCACGGCCTGCAGCTTGCGCAGGATCTCTTGCCTCACTGCGGGATCGATCGGATGCGCCTGCGTACTGACGCAAGCGCATCCGCTCTTGAATGGTTCGCTCATCTCTCGCTCTTTCTCGTGGTCGATGAAACGCGGCGTCAAAAAAAGATTGTCGCACTCGCTTGACGACGAAGTGAAGAGTCTTTACAGTCCGCCTCCTCGCTGCCGACAACGGCATCGAGATCCGATCAACTGAAACCCAACACCGAAGAGTTCATCGTGCTACGCCAAGACCACACCGCAAATCGCTCGCTGCCCCTGAAGGGCCAGTGTGCGTTCGTGCGCGCCGCCTTCGGCAAGACCGCGGTCGTCACGATGAATGAACGGCATCCCGTCAAGAGCCAGCGCCCCGTCGGGTCGCTTGGTTACGAGGATTGGATGCATCCGGGCAAGGGAGGCGCATAAGGCGCGTCCCCTCCACTCGATCACAAGTCGAGGCCCGGATTCCGAAAGGATCCGGGCCTTTTTGTTTTTGCCGAGCCGGTTGGCAGCCAGCTCACCTTCGCGCCCCACAGGGACGCACCGCCTTCGCGTTGGCGCTGGCGGATCGCTCTTTGACAAGTTGCCGCGAACACGCCTGCACAACTGGGTGCGGCGCGCGTTCGCTACCCAAGCGGATATAGCTCAGCAGGGAGAGCGCGGCCACGCCATGGCCGAGGCCCCGGGTTCGATGCCCGGTATCCGCTCCAAGACATCTCATTGCGGGTGTGTTCCGGCACAACGGCCGGGCATGCGTCCCTCGACGTGCAGGGGCGGCCGGAATGTGCGGCGCAGGGACCCTTGCGCTCGCGCAGCGAGAGCACATCACAGCGGGGCACCGCGCTCGCGCTGGAGCACAACCGCAATGAGATCGAAGCCCATGGTGCTCAGCAGGAATAGCAGCCGCCTTGCAGGCTGCAGGTTCGATCCCTATCACCTCCACCATGACCTTCATAACGCTCCGTTAACTCAGTGGCCAGAGTGCCGGCCTGTCTAGCCGGAAGCCGCGGGTTCGACCCCCGCACGGGGCGCCAGATCATTGCCGAGATAGCTCAGTTGGTAGAGCGGCGCGTTGAAGGCGCGTGCGTCGGGGGATCGCTCAATGCCGCAGGCGTTGGACGCGCCGCAGGCGCGGGCCGAAGGCCGAGCGAAGCGAGCAAGCCCTCTCTCGGCACCAGCAACAGAACCTCGTTAGCTCAGCAGGATTCCAGAGCGCCGGTCTACGAAGCCGGAGGTCGCACGTTCGAGTCGTGCACGAGGTACCAACCAAAGGTGCGTTCCCATCCGCGAGGACCAATTTCTTTCTGGTGTGGCGCAGAGATCCAGCTGGACCAGCAGTTCTGTTTTCGAAGTGACGAGCAAGCGCCGCAAGGGCTTCCCGTCTGAGACGAAGGGCAAGCGCGACGACTACCACCGCGAATGACGTTGCCTTCGGTCCGGTAGCTCAGCGGCAGAGAAGCGCCCTCACAAGGCGCAGGTCAGTGGATCGTTCGCACCTCGGACCACAAACCCGATGGAGAGCTGCCCGAGCGGTAAGGGGTCGGCTTGCTACGCCGAAGCCGGTGCGCAAGCGCCGCACAGGTTCGAGTCCTGTGCTCTCCGCCATCTTGTTGCCGTCCCGTTCGTCTAACGGCAAGGACACGACCCTTTCAAGGTCGAAACACGGGTTCGATTCCCGTACGGGACGCCACACGCGGCTGGTTCATGCCACCCGGGCGCACCACCATCACAAGGAGAACAGCCATGGAGCTGATGAAGAACGTCCAGGGATGGACAGAAGGCGTCGAGGTGGACCACCAGGCGCTGAACCAGATCCGCAACATCGCGGGCCTGCCCATCGTGGCCGGGCACGTGGCGATCATGCCGGACGTGCACCTGGGCAAGGGCGCGACCGTGGGCTCGGTAATCCCGACCCGCGGCGCGATCATCCCGGCGGCTGTCGGCGTGGACATCGGTTGCGGCATGTGCGCGGTGCGCACCGACCTGAGCGCCGGCGACCTGCCCACCAGCCTGTCGGCGATGCGCTCGGCGATCGAATCGCTGGTGCCCGTCGGCTTCTCGATCCACGACAAGGAGCTGAACCCGACGCACGAAGCGGCGCATGGGCGCGTGCTGAAGCAGCGCATGGACGCGCTCTACGCGCGCTTCGAGAAGCTCTCGATCCTGCAGGTGCTCGGCTCGGTCGACGCCCGCAAGATCTGGAAGCAGCTCGGCACGCTGGGCGGCGGCAACCACTTCATCGAGCTGTGCCTCGACGAGGCCGGCGCGGTGTGGGTGATGCTGCACTCGGGTTCGCGCAACATCGGCAAGACGATCGGTGAAGCGGCGATCGGCATGGCCCGCGAAGCCGCCATGAAGGCCGGCGTCGCATTGCCTGACCGCGACCTCGCCTGGTTGAACGAAGGCTCGCCCGAGTTCCACCAGTACGTCGAAGCCTTGCAATGGGCGCAGGACTACGCGGCGCTGAACCGTGACCTGATGCTGTTCCGCGTGATGCGCGCGATCCGCGACACGATGGGCCGGGAGATCGGCTCCACCAAGGCAGCGATCAACTGTCATCACAACTACGCGACCGTCGAAGAGCACTTCGGGTCGAAGGTGTGGATCACCCGCAAGGGCGCGGTGAGCGCGCGCGTAGGCCAACTCGGGATCATCCCCGGCTCGATGGGTGCCAAGTCGTACATCGTGCGCGGCAAGGGCAACCCCTTGGCGTACTGCTCGTGCTCGCACGGTGCGGGTCGCCGCCACTCACGGGGTGCGGCAAAACGCCTCTTCGACCTCGACGCGCTCGCTGCCCAGACCTCCGGTGTCGAGTGCCGCAAGGACGAAGGCGTGCTCGACGAGATTCCCGGCGCCTACAAGGACATCGACGCGGTGATGGCGGCGCAGAGCGATCTGGTGAGCGTGGAGCACACACTCAAGCAGGTGCTGTGTGTGAAGGGCTGAAGGATCGGCTGGCGTCTGCTTCGTCGTCGTGGGTTCGAGTCCTGCCCGGCTTCAAGGTCGGTAGCTCGGGAAGAGGTCTCATTGAACCTTGCCATCGCATCTTCAAGGGGCGCCTTCGGGCGCCCCTTTTAATTTGCATCGACACAACAGAGAGAGGGAGCAGAGGCCGCCGGCGCCCCCCTCACTCCACCGTCACGCTCTTCGCCAGATTCCGAGGCTTGTCCACGTCCGTCCCGCGTGCGCAGGCCGTGTGATACGCCAGCAGCTGCAGCGGCACCACGTGCAGGATGGGCGACAGTGCGCCGTAATGTTCCGGCATGCGGATCACGTGCACGCCCTCGCTGCTTTCGATGCGGGTGTCGGCGTCGGCAAACACGTAGAGCTGGCCGCCGCGGGCGCGCACTTCCTGGATGTTGCTCTTGAGCTTTTCGAGCAGGGTGTCGTTGGGCGCCACGGTCACCACCGGCATTTCGCTCGTCACCAGCGCCAGCGGGCCGTGCTTCAGCTCGCCGGCCGGGTAGGCCTCGGCGTGGATGTAGCTGATCTCCTTGAGCTTGAGCGCGCCTTCGAGGGCAATGGGGTAGTGCAGGCCGCGGCCGAGGAAGAGCGCGTTTTCCTTGCGGGCGAAGGCCTCGGCCCAGCCGATGACCTGCGGCTCCAGCGCCAGCACGCTCTGCAGCGCCACCGGCAGGTGCCGCATAGCCTTCAGGTGTTCGGCTTCCTGCGCTTCGTTGAGGCGGCCGCGCACCTGGGCCAGCGCCAGCGTGAGCAGGAACAGGCCCGCCAGCTGCGTGGTGAAGGCCTTGGTGGAGGCCACGCCGATCTCGACGCCGGCGCGCGTGATGTAGGCCAGCTCGCACTCGCGCACCATCGCGCTTGTGGCGACGTTGCAGATGGTCAGCGTGTGCGGCATGCCGAGCGAGCGCGCATGCTTCAGCGCCGCCAGCGTGTCGGCCGTTTCACCGCTCTGGCTGATGGTGACCACCAGCGTCTTGGGGTTGGGCACGCTGTCGCGGTAGCGGTACTCGCTGGCGATCTCGACGTTGGTGGGGATCCCGGCAATCGACTCCAGCCAGTACTTGGCAGTGGAGCCTGAGTAGTAGCTGGTGCCGCAGGCCAGGATGAGCACCTGCTCCACGTCCTTGAACACCTTGTAGGCGCCGTCGCCGAAAAGCTCCGGCGTGATGCTCACCACGCCGTCGAGCGTGTCCGAAATAGCGCGCGGCTGCTCGAAGATTTCCTTCTGCATGTAGTGGCGATACGGGCCCAGCTCGGCCGCGCCGGTGTGGGCATGCACGGTGCGCACCGGACGCTCGACGCGCACGAAGCGCTCGGCGTTGCCGTTGCTCGCATCACGCGCCTCGATCCAGTACTTGCCGAGCTGCAGGTCGACCACGTCGCCTTCTTCGAGGTAGATGATCTGGTCGGTCACGCCGGCCAGTGCCATCGCGTCCGAAGCCAGGAAGTTCTCGCCCGATTGCACGCCCACGCCCAGCACCAGCGGCGAACCTTCGCGGGCGCCCACCACGCGGTGCGGTTCGTCGCGGCAGAACACCGCGATCGCATAGGCGCCCTTCAGGCGCAGCGTGGCTCGCTTCACCGCGTCGAACAGGTCGCCGTCGTAGAGCGAGTCGACCAGGTGCGCGATGACCTCTGTGTCGGTCTGGCTGGTGAAGAGGTAGCCGCGGGCCTTCAGCTCGTCGCGCAGCTCGTCGTGGTTCTCGATGATGCCGTTGTGCACCAGCGCAATGCGGCCCGGCTTGGCCTTGAACGCGTCGGCGCCGGTGCCGTGCGAAAAGTGCGGGTGGGCGTTGTGCACCGCCGGCGCGCCGTGCGTCGCCCAGCGGGTGTGGGCGATGCCGGTGCCGCCCTGCACTTCTTCCTGAGCCACCTGTGCGTCGAGCTCGGCCACCCGCGAGGTGCTGCGCGCCCGGCGCAGGCCGCCGGCCTGGTGTACCGCCACGCCGCAGGAGTCATAGCCGCGGTATTCGAGCCGCTTCAGGCCTTCGATGAGGATGGGAACGATGTTGCGTTGGCTGACTGCACCGACGATGCCGCACATGACGAAGGCCTTTCTTGAACGGGAATGGCGGCGATGGTAGGCAGGCGCCAAGGAAATTTTCTTGCGATATTCACACACCAATGAGTGAATCAATCATCACAAGGCTCGAATGAACGAACGCTTCATTTGTGTGCCGGTTATGAAAGAATTCATCCATGATGACCCCCCAACTGGATGCCCTGGACTGGCGCATCCTCGACCAGCTCCAGACCGACGCCTCCCTCAGCAACCAGGCCCTGGCCGAGCGGGTGCACGTGTCGCCGGCCACCTGCCTGCGGCGGGTGAAGCGGCTGGTGGACTGCGGCGTGATCGAGCGCCGTGTGGCGCTGCTGTCGCCCGACGCCATCGGGGCCGGCCTCACCGCGGTGGTGGAGATCACGCTCGACCACCAGGCCGCCGAGCGGCTGGCCGGCTTCGAGGAACGGGTCATCGCCGAGCCCGCGGTGCAACAGTGCTACCGCACCTCGAGCGGGCCGGACTTCGTGCTCGTGGTGCAGGTGCGCGACATGGATGCCTACCACGCGCTGGTGCAGCGGCTGTTCACCAGCGACGCGAACGTGCGCAACGTGAAGAGCTACTTCTCGGTCAAGCGCAGCAAATTCGCGCCGGCGCTGGCGCTGCCTCAGCAGGCGTCGCGTTCGGCCTGAGCCGCCGCCCGCGCGCAGGCAGCGCAGATGCAGGCTTTGTGCCGCAGGGCGGGCGGCACGCGCGCCAGCAACTCAGGCGTAAAGCGCGCCGCCGTACACCAGCACGGGCCGCCCCGCGCCTGCGGGTTCTCGCAGGCCATCGCGCAGGCATTGCCGCCGCCGCACAACGGGCAGCGTGCGGGGTCGACGTTGGCAGATGCCTCTGCTGTCAAAACCGAGTCCCCAGGGTGATGAACAGACGCGGCGTGAGCTGCATGGTCGAGCGGTCGGCGTAGGTGTTGCCGGCAGCGTCGGTGCTCACCCGTTCGCGTGTGCGCTTGCTGTCGGTGAGGTTGTAGACGCCCACGCGCCAATAGCCAAGTCCGGCCACCACGCGGCCCACATAGGCATCGGCGCTGGCATACGAAGCCTCGCGGCCCGAGGTGCCGGGCGACGTCATCAGGTCGGCTGCGCCGTTGAGCGTGACGGAGGCGCCGCAGAACCAGCCGCCGCGCGGCGGCAAGGGCTTGGCAACGTTGAGGTTCACCACGTAGCGTGCCTGGCCGGGGATGCGCTCGCCACGCATGTCGCCGCTGCGCATGCGCGACTGCAGCAGGCTCGCGTTCGCCGACAACGACCATTCGCGGCCCAGCCCCAGCCATGAAAGGCCGCTGCGCAGGTCCGCCTCGACACCCCAGACGCTGGCATCGCCCACGTTGACGGGCTGCTGCACCCAGCGCCCGCCGGAGTCCAGCGTCACGCGGCGCGCCACCACGTCGCTCACTTCGCGCAGGAACAGGTTCAACCCGAACTGGCCGTCTTGCGACAGGTTGCGCTCGAAGCCTGCATCGACGGTGGTGGTGGTTTCGGGCCGCAGCTGCGGATTGCCGACGACGTCGGGGTTGTTGGGCGAGTTGTCGCCCTGGCCCGGCAGCCGGCGGTCGAGCAGGTCGGCCAGCAAAGGCTTGCGGGTCAGGCGCGCGAGGTTGAAACGCCACTGCATGTCGGTGCCGATGGGCGTGCGCGTGTGCAGCGAAGGCTGCCAGAAGGTGTCGGTCAACTCGGCCTGCTGCCCCGCATACCGGCTGCGGGTGGCAATGCGCTCGGCCCGCATACCCACCGTGAGCGTGGTGCTGGCCGGCAGCGCCCACTCGTTCTGGCCCCACACCACGGCACGGCGCAGCCGGGTGCTGACGCCCAGGTCTGCGCTCGACGGCGGCGGTGAGGCGGTCTGCACCGAGTTCACCTCGAGGTCGCGATCTTCGTATTCGCCGCCCGCCATCCACAGCAACGCGTCTTCGGTGCCCGAAAGCTTGCTGCTCAGCCAGTAGACCCGTTCCCGGCGGGCGTCGAGCAGCAGGCTTTCGCTGCTGCCGGCGCCGCCGGCAGCAGCGAAGCTGCGGTCGCGGTCGCGTTCGATGTCTTCGCGGCTGCGCTGGGCCGACAAGGTGGTTTCGAGCTTGCTGCCCGAGAACCGCCGCGACCATTCGCCGCGCAGCTGCACGAGCGTGCGATCGCTTTCGGAGTGCTCGGCCACGCGGCTGGTGGTGGCACCGGCGCTGTTGCTGCCGGCGGCGGCACTGGTGAAGTCGCCGCGGCCTTCGCCCGACAGCAGGAAGGCCCGCACGGACACCTGGTCGCGGCTGCCGAGCCGGCCGCTGAGGCGCGGCATGACGGTGTATTCGGTGGTGCGGAAGCGGGCCTTCTCGTGCGCCAGGCTCTCGGCAGGCGCCTGCCCGCGGGTGCTGCTGTGGCGTTCGGTGTCGCTGCCGGCCAGCCGTGTGGAGGCCGAGGCCGCGACGAAATAGACCCAGGGCACCTGCGCCTCGCCGTCTTCGGCCGGTTGGGGCTCCGTGAGTGGGCCGGTGCGCGAGAAAAACGCCTGCAGCCCGTTGTGGCCCCACACATGCTGGTCGGTCACCCGCAAGTTGGTTTCGCGCTTGGCGGTCGCATGGCGCAGCACGATGTTGATGGTGCCGCCGCTGGCGCCCGAGAACTCTGCGCTGGGCGCGCGCACCACCTCGATGCGCTCGATCACGTCGGCCGGCAGCTGGTCGAGCGGCAGTTGTCCGCCGCGGCGCGAACTCACCGGCTCGCCGTCGACCAGGATGCGCGTGCCTTCCGGGCCCATGCCGCGCATGCGGATCTCGAGGTTGCCGCTGGCGCCGGTGTTCACCTGCACGCCGGGCAGCTGGCGCAGCACGTCGCTCACCGAGTCGGCGCCCATCTGCTCGATGTCCTGCCGGTCCACCCGCACCAGCGAGCCGGAAGCGAAGAAGCGCTGCATCAACGACGCGCGTCCGCTGACGGTGACGCGCTCCAGCGCGCGCGGCGCCGGCTCCTGCGGCGATGCGCCGCTGTCGTCCGACTGGGCCTGTGCCCAGGCCGCTGCGGCCGGCGCCAGGCACAGCAGCATCAGCACGTGGCTGCGATTTGCGGTCATGCGAAGCCGCCCCCTCCGCGGCTCGTTGATGCGAAAGGGCCTTCGCCCTGCGGCGTTCTTCAGGCCTTCTTCAGGCCTTCTTCTTGGTCGGCCGCACCCAGCCGGAGATGCTCACCTGCTTGGCACGCGCCACCGTCAGCTCACCGGCCGGCGCGTTCTTGCTCACGGTGCTGCCCGCGCCGATGGTGGCTCCCTCGCCCACCGCCACCGGCGCCACCAGCACGCAGTTCGAGCCCACGTGCACGTTCGCGCCGATCACCGTGCGGTGCTTGTTGGCACCGTCGTAGTTGGCGGTGATGCTGCCGGCGCCGTAGTTCACCTTCTCGCCCACGTCGGCATCGCCCAGGTAGGCCAGGTGGTTTGCCTTGGCGCCCTTGCCCAGCGTGGAGTTCTTCACCTCGACGAAGTTGCCGATGTGCACCTCCTCGCCCAGCACCGCGCCCGGCCGCAGCCGCGAGAACGGGCCGACGATCGCACCGGCGCCGATCGACACCCCGAGCTTCTCGCCGTCGGCATGGGTGAACGGCAGCAGCGTCGCACCGGCGGCGATCCCGGTGTTGCGCAGCACGCAGTTCGCGCCGATCTTCACGCCGTCGCCCAGCACCACACGGCCCTCGAACACGCAGTTCACGTCGATCTCGACGTCGGTGCCGCACACCAGCTCGCCGCGCACGTCGAACCGTGCCGGGTCGGCAAACCGCACGCCCTGCTCCATGAGGGCCTCGGCCTGCGCGCGCTGGTAGCGACGCTCGAGGTCGGCCAGCTGCGAAGGGCTGTTGATGCCCAGGACCTCGGTTTCGTTGTGCGCCCGGGTGGCCACCACGGGCACGCCGTCATGCACCGCCATCGCCACGATGTCGGTCAGGTAGTACTCACCCTGGGCGTTGTCGTTGCGCAGCGCGGCCAGCCAGCGCTTCAGGTGCGCGGTGGGCGCCGCCATCACACCGGTGTAGCCCTCGCGGATCTGCCGCAGCTCGGGGCTCGCATCCTTGTGCTCGACGATGGCCAGCACCGCATCGCCCTTGCGCACGATGCGGCCGTAGCCGGTGGGGTCCTCGAGCTCGATGGTCAAAAGCGCCAGCTTCTCGCCGCCGCTGGCCGCGATGAGCTCGCCCACCGTACCGGCATCGATCAGCGGCACGTCGCCGTTGAGGATGAGCGTGGTGCCGTCGTCGGCCAGCTGCGGCGCCGCCTGCTGCACCGCATGGCCGGTTCCCAGCTGGGGCTGCTGCCGTACAAACACCAACCGCTGTTGCGGGAACAAGCCTTGCATGGCTTGTTCTACCTCATCAGCGCCGTGGCCGGTGATGGTGACGAGCTTGTTCGCGCCCAGCTTGGCGGCGGTGGTGAGCACATGCTGCAATAGGGGCCGCCCCGCCAGGGTGTGAAGCACCTTGGGGCGGCTGGACTTCATGCGGGTGCCCTTGCCTGCGGCCATGATCACGATGTCGAGTGCCATGCGTCTGTCTTTCCTGAACCGGGGTCTGATTATCGGGGTGCTGATGCTGCTGCTGGCCGGCTGCAGCGCGGTCCGCTTCGCCTACAACCAGGCGCCCGAGCTGGTGTACTGGCGGCTCGACGGTTATGTCGATTTCGACGGCGAACAGGCCCCCCCTGCACGGGGGGCCGTCAACCAGTGGTTCGAATGGCACCGCAACACGCAGCTGCCCGACTACGCCACGCTGCTGGTCAAGCTCCAGGCCGAGGTGCAGCAGCCCACCACGGCCGCGCAGGTGTGCCGCTGGTGGGACGAGATCGAGAAGCGCCGCGACCTGCTGCTCGACCAGGCCACGCTGCGGCTCACGCCGGTGGCCCTGACGCTCAAGCCCGAGCAGTTCGAGAACATCGAGGAGCGCTACGCCAAGTCCAACAAGGACTTCCGCAAGGAATACCTGCAGGAAGACCCGCAGGATCGCCGCGAGGCGGCCGTCAAGCGGGTGATCGACCGCAGCGAGATCCTCTACGGCCGCATCGAAGGCAGCCAGCGCGAGCTCATCGAGCGGCAGCTGGCCGGCTCGCCCTTCGATCCGCAGCGCTGGTACAACGAGCGGCGCCGGCGCCAGCAGGACGTGCTGCAGACCCTGCGGCAACTGCAGGCCGGCAAGGCCACGGCACAGCAGGCGCAGCCGGTGCTGCGTGCATTGGCCCAGCGCCTGGTGGAATCGCCGGACGAGTCGTACCGGCGCTACATGGCGCAGCTGACCGCCTACAACTGCGAGTTCGCGGCGCAGCTGCACAACGCCACGACGCCCGCCCAGCGCCGCACGGCCGCGGGCAAGCTCAAGGGGTGGGAGGCGGACCTGCGGGCGCTGGTGAGCAACGGGACCTGAGCGCCCGGTCAGCCGGCGTTCAGCTCTTGGGCTGCAGCGAGACGACCACCTGCCGCGGGCTCACCGCCGGCTGCGGAAAGTCCTTCAGGGCCGCCTCGAACATCGCCGGCAGGATGGCGTCCGACGTCCAGGTGCTGCTGTAGCACGCGTGGGTCTCGTACAGCGCCTCGTTGCTGCGCCTGTCGCGGATCAGCACACCGACCTCCCGCTGGTATTGCGGGGCGTCGTAGTACATGCCGAACCCCGGGTGGAAGAACGGGTGGCGGCGGTAGTACCACCAGTCGGCGCGCCAGTAGAACGGGTCGCGCCAGCGCTCGTTGGTTTCCACCACATGGGCCGCCACCTGCACCAGCACGTCGGCCTCGTCGCGCGCCACCTGCTTGAAGCCGGCCGCCTCGAGCGACGGCACCGCGGCCGCCTCGATGCGGTCCTGCTCCATCGGTTGAGCCATCTGCGAAGGCAGGCGGTCGAAGGCATAGGTGGCGGGCTTGCGCGAGGCCGGCCAGGAGCCATAGCTGCTCACCTGGGTGGTCAGCGTGCGCATGCTGGCGCACCCCGCGAGAGCCAGGCCGGTGCCGGCCAGGCCGCCGATCAACACACTGCGTCGCAACAACATGGTCGGTCTCCTTTTGGCTTGTCTCACCAGAACGCGGAACGCCCGGTGCCGGTGGACTCAGCCCAGGCCGTGCAGCCGGATCGGCTGCGGCTGGGCGCCGCTCGGCGTGGCGCAGTCATCCTCGTCTTCGTCGAAGGCCTTGTCCCCGGCGGGGTCGGCCACGCCGGTCGGTTGGAGGCCGGCGAACGGATACAGGTTCCGGTCCATCAGGTGCGAGGGCACCACCGTCTGCAGGGCCGAGAACATGTTCTCCACCCGGCCGGGATACTTCTTCTCCCAGTCGCGCAGCATGTTCCTGATCTGCTTGCGCTGCAGGTTCTCCTGGCTGCCGCACAGGGTGCACGGGATGATGGGGAACTGCCGGTGTTCGGACCAGGCCTCGAGGTCCTGCTCAGGCACGTAGGCCAGCGGGCGGATCACCACGTGGCGGCCATCGTCGGACACCAGCTTCGGCGGCATGCCCTTCAGCTTGGCGCCGAAGAACATGTTGAGGAAGAAGGTCTGCAGCATGTCGTCGCGGTGGTGGCCCAGCGCGATCTTGCTGGCGCCCAGCTCGCTCGCCACCCGGTAGAGGATGCCGCGGCGCAGCCGCGAGCACAGGCTGCACATCGTCTTGCCCTCGGGAACGAGCCGCTTGACGATGGAATAGGTGTCCTGGTTCTCGATGTGGAAGGGCACGCCCAGCTTCGTGAGGTACTCGGGCAGCACATGCTCGGGGAACCCGGGCTGCTTCTGGTCGAGGTTGACCGCCACGATGTCGAAGTGCACCGGCGCACGCTTGCGCAGGTTGAGCAGGATGTCGAGCAGCGAGTAGCTGTCCTTGCCGCCCGACAGGCACACCATGACCTTGTCGCCCGGCTCGATCATGTTGAAGTCGCCGATCGCCTGGCCTACCAGGCGGTGCAGCCGCTTGCTCAGCTTGTTGGCCTCGAACGCGGCCTTCTTTTCGCTGGCGGCCGGCGTGTCCATGGTTGCGGTATTCACTTCTCGTCCTTGATGCGGAAGACCTCGACGCCCACCGACTCGCAGTCGGGGTAGACGTCGGGCTTTTCGGTCGACACCCGCACGGCCTTCACCAGCGGGTGCTCGAGCATGAGCCGGGCCACGTCGTCGCACAGGGTCTCCTGCAGGTGCACATGACCCTGCTTGACCCGCTGCGAGATGGTGCGGCGCATGAAATCGTAGTCGACCACCTCCTGCAGCTGGTCGTGCTGCGGGGTGGTGGCGGCCAGCGGCACGTACAGGTCCACGTTGATGAGCACCCGCTGCTCGCCCTTCTTCTCGAAGTCGTGCACGCCGATGTTGATCCAGACCTCGTAGTCCTTCAGGAAGAGCCGGCGGCAGTCCAGCAGTTGCGGGTTGTTCAGCATGCTGTGCATGTCATCGGTCCTTCATGGAGGCAAGGAACAGCACGTCGCGCGGCTGCCCCGTGAGGTGCTGGCCACCGTCGACCAGCAGCGTGGTGCCGGTGATGGCCGGCGACTCGAGCAGGAAGCGCACGGTGCGCGCCACGTCGGCCGGGGTGGACGAGCGGCCCAGCGGCGTCATGCGGTGCGAGGCGGCGAATTCCTGGGCATTCATCGGCCCCGACAGCAGCGTGACGCCGGGCGCCACGCCGGCCACCCGCAGCACCGGCGCCAGCGCCTGGGCCAGCAGCGTGCTGGCGGCTTCGAGTGCGGCTTTCGACAGCGTGTACGACAGGTAGTCGGGGTTCGGATTCCACAGCTTCTGGTCGAGCAGGTTGACCACGCAGCCCTGGCGGCCCAGCGGTGCCAGGTGCCCGTGCAGCGCCTGCGCCAGCACGATGGCCGGCGCGGTGTTGGCTCGCCAGTGGGTTTCCATGGCCGCATAGCCGAAGGTGTCGACGCTGTCGTATTCGAAATGCGAGGCGTTGTTGACCACCGCATCCGCGCGGCCCATGGCCTGCACCACCCGCGGCAGCAGCGCGCGGCATTGCGCCTCGTCGGCCAGGTCGGCGTCGAAAGCCTCGGCCCCGGCGCCGGCAGCCCGCAGCTCGGCCAGGGTGGCCTGAGCATCGGCCGCCGAGTTGCGATAGTGGAGCGCGATGTCCCAGCCGTGGGCGGCAAGGTCCAGCGCGATGTCGCGGCCGAGCCGGCGCGCGGCGCCGGTCACCAGCGCCACGGGCTTGTCAGGGGTGGCCTTGCTTGCCATCGCGCTTCCTACAATCGTCGGGTGTCACAAGAACCAAAGAGTGTAGCCAGCCCCCCCGGCCCCGACAGCGCAGGTGCGCTCGCCGCGCACATCCGCCGTGAAATCATGGGCGCCGGCGGCTGGATCGGCTTCGAGCGCTACATGGAGCTCGCGCTCTACACGCCGGGCCTGGGCTACTACGCCCGCGGAGACCGCCAGTTCGGCCACCTGCCGGGCGGGCCCGGCGGCGGCAGCGACTTCGTCACCGCCCCCGAGATGAGCCCGCTGTTCGGGCGGGCGCTCGCCCGCCAGGTGGAACAGGCCCTGCAGGCCACCGGCACTCGCGAGGTCTGGGAATTCGGCGCCGGCTCGGGCGCGCTGGCGGCGCAACTGCTGGGCGCTTTGGGCGAGCAGGTGGAGCGCTACACCATCGTGGACCTGTCCGGCGCGTTGCGCTCGCGCCAGCAGCAGACGCTGGCGGCCTTCGCCGGCCGCGTGCGCTGGGTCGATGCCCTGCCCGAAAGCCTCGAAGGCGTGGTGGTGGGCAACGAGGTGCTCGACGCCATGCCGGTGGCCCTGCTCCACTTCGACGGGCGGCAGTGGCATGAACGCGGGGTGGCCATGGACGACGGCCGTTTCGCCTGGGTCGACCGCCCCACCGCCCTGCGGCCGCCGCTCGACGCAGGCGCGGTGCCCGGCACCACGACCGAGCTGCACCGGCAGGCAGAAGCCTTCATCGGTACGCTGGCCGGCACCCTGCAGCGCGGCGCGGCGTTTTTCATCGACTACGGTTTCCCCGAGGCCGAGTACTACCACCCGCAGCGCACCGGCGGCACGCTGATGTGCCACCGCGGCCACCTGGCCGACCCCGACCCGCTGTCAGATGCGGGCGACAAGGACATCACCGCCCACGTCAACTTCACCGGCGTGGCGCTGGCCGGGCAGGACGCCGGCCTCGACGTGCTCGGCTACACGACGCAGGCGCACTTCCTGTTCAACTGCGGCCTGCTGGCCGACCTGGAAGGCGCCGGCCTGCGCGAGCGCACGCTGGCGCAGAAGCTCTTCCACGAGCACGAGATGGGCGAGCTGTTCAAGGTGGTGGGCTTCAGCAAGGGGGTCGAGCCGTTCGACGCCCTCGGCTTCGCCCATGGCGACCGCAGCCACACGCTCTGAGGCGCCGCCATGATCCGCTGGCTCATCGTCGTGCTCATCACGCTGGTCGTCTTCAACAGCCTGCTGCCGTGGCTGCGCAAGCTCGGGCTCGGCCGCCTGCCCGGCGACCTGCACTTCAAGCTGCGCGGCCGCGAGTTCGAGCTGCCGATCGCCACCACGGTGCTGCTGAGCTTCATCGCGATGCTGATCGCGAAGCTGCTGTAGCGGCGCTCGCCGCTACAGCGACTGCTGCGGCTACTGCTGCGGCGGGCGGCCCAGCTGCAGCGGCTTGCCGTTGACCTCGGCCTGCCCGTTCTTGAAGCGCAGGCTGGCGGACACGAACTCGCCCTCCCGCACCACCAGGCCTTGGGCCGAGAACTGGTCGAGCATGACGTTGACCATCTCCGGCTGCGGGGCCGCGGCCTGCGCCTTGCCGGGCAGCGACATCAGCAACTGCTCGATCCAGCCCACCGGAAGCTTCACGTCGGCCTTGAGCTCGCCCTTGGTCATGAGCAGCATCGGCGCAGGCAGTTGCAGGTCGGCCTCGGTGACGCCCGCCACGGCAATGGCATACGACAGCTCGCCGCGCTTGCCGCCGGTCTCGACGGCCAGCTTGTCCAGCGAGTACTCGGGGTTGTGGGGCAGCAGCGCCGCAAGGCTCTTCTGCATGGCCTCCATGACAACCTGAGGGTCGGGTTCGGGCTTGTCGGCCTGGCAGCTCA
Organism: Methylibium rhizosphaerae; assembly: GCF_006386545.1. GTDB lineage: Bacteria > Pseudomonadota > Gammaproteobacteria > Burkholderiales > Burkholderiaceae_C > Pseudorivibacter > Pseudorivibacter rhizosphaerae. The sequence continues at coordinate 270,813 of NZ_SWAR01000004.1, forward strand.
TGCTGCCGTCCAGCAGCGTGCCGATCATCGCCAGGTAGCTCGGCACATGCAGGCGCTTCATCGAAGCCGTCATCTCGATCTTGTCGAGCCGGGTGGCGCCGATCTGGCCGCTGCCGGTCATGGAACTGGTGCTGCTGAGGAGTTCCTTGTCGACCGTGGCCTTGCCGTCGAACTTGAGCGGCCCCAGGCTCATGCGGAACGGCTCGCTGGCCGCGCCTTCGGGCGGGCGCACGCTCATTTCCATGCCTGCGAGGCTGCCTTGGCTCTTGCCCGCCAGCAGCAGCGACGACGCGCCGTCGCCGCCGGCCTCGCCGCGCATGGTGAAGCCGGTGAGCTTGAGCGTCACACCCTGCCTGGCATCGATGACCTCGAAGCCGGGCAGGCTGAAGTCATAGGTGGCCGACCGGCCCGAGGTGTCGCCGTGGACCGTGGCCTGGATGCCGCCCCAGTTGAGCTGCGGGCTTTTCTCGGTGGCCGCGATGCTCGCCGCCGGGCTGCTGATGGTGCTGACATAGCGCCCGTCGAAACCCACCAGCGTGCGCGCCGCCAGCGGCTGCTTGCCTTCGCCGAACACCTCGGCGAGCGCCTGCCGCGTCGTCTCCGCCAGCACGAGTTCGCTGTCGATGGCCGCCGCGCCCAGCCGCCTGAACCCCGGCAGCGGGCCATGCTGGATGCGGTCGACCACGGTGAACTGCAGCGGCTCGCCGCGCTTCACGCTCCCATCGGGCTGGCGCTGCGGCAGGCAGCCCAGGCGCCACGTCATCGTGTGGGTCGACGAAAACACGCCGCCCTCATGGCTCTCCTGCGCCGCCTTCAGGAACGGCATCTGACGGGCCAGCGTGTCGCTTTGCGTCTCGTAGTGCCGCTTGACCTGCTGCCCGGCCCAGACGGAGGCGCCCACGTAGGCAGCCCCCACCACCGCCACGGCCCCCAGGCCGACGGCAACACCCTTGTTCATGAGCCCTCTCCTCACTGGCTGCGCACGCAATGCGCAGGGCGCTCGCGGCGGCCGCCCCCTCGGCGGCCCGCATCACGGCGCGGCGCAGTTTAGGGGCAGGCGCTTGGCAGCGCAGCGGCGCGATGCAAACGCAACACCCCAAGAAGAGGGGGTGCCGACGGACTCAGTCTTCCGCGTCGCGGCCGTCGCCCGCCCGGTCGGCCAGCGCCAGCACCCGCGCTTGGTGGATGGCCTGCGCGATCTGTTCGCCCGCCAGCCCGCGCTCCTGCGCATGGCGGGCCACCTCGGCCGTGCTCACGCGCTGGGCAGTCGCCAGCGCCTGCTGCAGGCGGGCCCGCTGCGGATACGGCCGCCCCTCCAGGCCCAGGCGCCCGCGCGCGTCGCACTCGCAGGCCAGCAGCACTTCGTCGAACCGCTTCGGCTTGCGGAACGCATCGCAGCGCTCCAGCAGCCGCACGGTGGCCGCCGGCCCGAGCTCTTCACTGCGATGCACGTTGCCGTGCTCGCGCGCCACCACCTCGGCCAGCTCCCGGCATTCCGCCGGCACGCGCAGCCGCTCGCTCACCGCCTGCAGCAGTTCGGCGCTGCGGCCCTCATGGCCATGGTGGCGCGGCAGCACCTCGGCCGGCGTGGTGCCCTTGCCCAGGTCGTGGCACAGACAGGCGAAGCGCACCGGCAACGGCGCCTGCGCCCACGCGCACTGGTCGAGCACCATCATCAGGTGCACGCCGGTGTCGACCTCGGGGTGGTATTCGGCACGCTGCGGCACGCCCCAGAGGCGGTCGACCTCGGGCAGCAGGCGTGCGAGCGCGCCGCATTCGCGCAGCACCTCGAACAGGCGCGACGGGCGCTGCTCCATCAGGCCGCGAGCGAGCTCCTGCCACACGCGCTCGGGCACCAGATGGTCCACCTCGCCGTCGGCCACCATGCGGCGCATCAGCGCCATGGTTTCGGGAGCCACGCGGAAGTCGGCGAACCGCGCGGCGAACCGGGCCAGCCGCAGGATGCGCACCGGGTCCTCGACGAAGGCCTCGGACACGTGGCGCAGCACGCGCTGGTCGAGGTCGCGCTGGCCGCCGTAGGGGTCGATCAGCAGGCCGCGCTCGTCTTCGGCAATGGCGTTGATGGTGAGGTCGCGGCGCGCGAGGTCCTGCTCGAGCGTCACGTCGGGCGCGGTCACGAAGGAAAAGCCGTGGTAGCCGCGGGCGGTCTTGCGCTCGGTGCGCGCGAGCGCGTATTCCTCTCGCGTGCGCGGGTGCAGGAACACCGGGAAGTCACGGCCCACCGGCAGGTAGCCCGACTCCATCATCTGTTCGGGCGTGGCGCCCACGACCACCCAGTCGTTGTCCTGGACCGGCAACCCGAGCAAGGCGTCGCGCACCGCGCCGCCGACTTTGTAGACCTGCATGCGCCCGAGTGTAGTGATCAGTGACTGGTGACCGGTGACTGGTGAACAGTCGCCAGTCACGGTTCACTGCCGACTCAGTCGCGCGAGGTGCGGTACGGCTCGTCGAAGTCGAGGAAGTCCTGCTCGGCCAGGGCGTCCTTCACCCAGGCCTGCACCGCCGGCACCTCGCAGACGCGCTGCAGGTAGGCGCTGATGTGCGACGGCACCGGCAGGCCATAGGTGCGCAGGCGCATGCACACCGGCGCATAGTAGGCATCGGCGATGGTGAAGCGGCCGAACAGGAACGGGCCGCCATGCTGCTCGAGCAGCTGGCTCCACATCTGCACGATGCGCTCGACGTCCTTCTTCACTTGCGGCTGCTCGGCCAGCACGCGCTGGCCGACCTCGGGCAGCGAGGCCTCGATGTTCATCGGGCAGTGGGTGCGCAGTGCCGAGAAGCCCGCATGCATCTCGGCGCAGACGCTGCGTGCCACGGCGCGCTGCTTCACGTCGTCAGGCCACAGCCTGCGCTCCGGAAAGCGCTCGGCCAGGTATTCGGAGATGGCCAGGGTGTCCCAGACCGACAGGTCGCGGTCCACCAGCACCGGCACGCGGCCGGCCGGCGTCACGGCGGACAGCGCCTTCTTGAACGCGGAGCCGTCGTCGAACGACAGGCGCAGCTTCACCTCCTCGAAGGCGATGCCTGCATGGGTCATCAGCACCCAGGGGCGCATGGACCAGGACGAATAGTTCTTGTTGCCGATGTAGAGCTGCATGTGCGGCCTCCTGTGTTGTGTTGTAGGACGCGTGATGCTAAGGGCGGTCGCCACAGGCACCGGTGAGATCGGCGCATGGGATTGATGCGCGCGAAGCAAGTACTGCGGTCGCGGGCCGCCGTGCTCAATGGTGGGCGAGCGAACGCCAGTGGTCGAGGTGCGACTGGTTGGGCGCCGCCCCCAGGTAGGCAGGCGCCACCGCCTCCAGCGCCTTGGGCGCGATACCCAGGCTCTGCAGCCCGGGCAGCCGGCCGCTCGCCACGTTGGGCACCTTCATCGAGTCGAGGTTGTCACCCGTGATAAGCGGCTCGCCGGGCAGCAGGCCGAGCAGGGCGGCCTGCACCCGTGCCAGCCCGTCAGGCAGGCCGACTACCCGCCGCGGATGACCCGACCAGCGGCCCGCAAGCTTCACCAGTTCGTGCAGCTCGTAGACCCGCGGGCCGGCGCATTCGAGGGTGAGTCCGATGGTTCGCGGGGCGTCGAGGCAGGCGGCAATGGCCGCGGCCACGTCTTCCACCCACACCGGCTGGAACTTCGCATGCGCACCGGCCAGCGGCACCAGCGGAAAGGCCGCCTGCAGACGGGCGAACAGGTTGAGGAAGCGGTCGGCCTCGCCGAACATGACGCTCGGCCGCAGCAGCGTGAGGTCGAGCCAGGCCGACTGCAGCACCGCCTCGCCGGCCGCCTTGCTGCGCAGGTAGCGCGACGGCGCGTCTGCGGCCGCCCCCAGCGCGCTCACATGCACCACGCGGCGCACGCCGGCGGCCCGGCAGGCGGCCACCAGCCGGCGCGGCAGCTCGACATGCACATGCTCGAACCCGGCCTCGCTGCCGTGCAGGATGGCCACCAGGTTGACCACCGCATCGCAGTCGCGCACGAGCGCGCGCAGCTGCGCATCGTCATGCACGTCGGCCGCGACCAGCGTGACGCCCGGCAGGGTGTTCAAGCCCCGGGCACGCGCCAGGTGCCGCGTCGGCACCGTGATGCCGCCGTCGGCCGCGCCGCCCTCGCGGGCCACCAGCTGGGCGCACAGGCTGCGGCCGACGAAGCCGCTGCCGCCCAGGATCAGGAGTTTTCGCTCATGCATGCGTCGGCCTCCCGTGGGGTGAGGAGATGCCCGTTCAGGGCAGGCTGGCGTCCGGTGCGGGCGCCGTCTCCGCACGGGGAGCAATCGCCGGGCCCAGCCGGGCCTTCAGCGACTGGGCGCTGCCGGTCAGCAGGGCCGAGTACACGGTCGCGTTGGACAGCACCTTCTTCACGTAGTCGCGGGTTTCGGAGAACGGGATGTTCTCGGCCCACGCCGCCGGCTCCAGCGGCGGGCCGTCGCGCCAGCGGCGCGAGCGGGCGGGGCCAGCGTTGTAGGCCGCGGTGGCCAGCGGCTGCGAGCCGCCGAAGTCGTCGAGCACGAGTCGCAGGTAGCTCGTGCCCAGCCGCAGGTTGGTGCCGGGGTCGGTGATCTGGCCGGGGCTGTAGGCCATGCCGACCTTGCGGGCCGTCCATTGCGCGGTGGCCGGCATCAGCTGCATCAGGCCGGACGCGCCCACGGCCGAGCGGGCATCGATCGCGAAGCGCGATTCCTGGCGGATGAGCCCGTACACGAAGGCGGCGTCGAGCCCCGCATCGCGCGCGGCACTCAGCACGTCGCGCCGGAAAGGCGTGGGGAAGCGCTGCTCGACGTCCACCTCCTGCTGCGTGCGCTCGCTGGTGTTGATGCAGCGGTCCCAGACCTCGCGCTCGCAGGCCAGCTGCGCGGCGGCCCGCAGCTCGCGGTCGTTCATGCCGCGCAGCGTGAAGTTCCATTCGCGCACGCCTTCGTTGCGCAGGCCCAGCGAAATGAGCGCGAGCGCCCGCGCCAGCCCGGGGGTTGCAAGCGCCCCGTTGCGTTCTTCCTCGGTCAGCGGCGCGGGCCTGGGCGGCAGCACGAAAGGCTGGCCCAGCTCTTCGGCGGCGAGCTTGCCGTAGAAGTTGACCTGGCGCGCCAGCGGCGAGAGAAGCTCGCGCGCCTGCTGCCTGAGGGCGTCGCCCTCTTGCGAGTCGCGTGCCAGTGCCAGCAGCGCCCTGGCCTTCCAGTACACCCAGGCCGGTTCGCGCTGCTCCTGAGGGCCCATCGCGTTGATGGCCTGCATCACCTGCTGCCACCGGCCGGCGCCGTTGTTGGCGCGCAGGCCCGAGCGCGCCTTCCAGGCCAGCATGTCCTCCGGCCCTTCGACGTCTTCTTCGGCGCCGCGCCGCGTGGTGGCCGCGCGCTGGTAGTAGCCGTCGGCGCTGGGCAGCAGCTTCATCGCCGCCTGCTTGGCCACGCTGTGCCAGACCCAGGCCACCGCCGCCGGGCCGAGGCGCGCCTGCAGTGTCTCGGCCCAGTGGCTCTCGAGCTGCACCGCGGCGCCGTCCGGGTCGCTGGCGCCCAGGCGGATCAGCGCCAGTGCCGCCAGCTCGGCCGCGGTGCGGTTGCGCGCATGCGCCTTGCGCACCAGATAGCGCGGCGGGCTTTCGAACAGCTCGTCCACCGCCTTGGCGGCCTCTTCGTCCACCAGGCCGGCGGCATGCCGCGCCGCGCGGGGACGGTTGTTCTCGGTGGCCGCGCGGGCCTTGCGCCACACGTCGCCCGGCCCCAGGCGCTGCGCTGCATACAGCGTGGTGGCCATCAGCGTGCAGCCGTCGTCGAGGTCGCGCTGGGCCATCCAGGCGGCGCGCGCCTCCTTCGTCACGTCGTCGCCGGCCTCGTGGCGCGCCAGCAGCGCATAGCAGGTGACCTCGCGATCGTCGTTCATGCGAAAGCGCGGGTATTCCTGCGCAACACCGCGCCAGTCGCGCCGGCGGCCCAGCTCGAGCAGCCAGTCGTTGCGCAGCCGGTCTTCGACATAGGTGCCGCCCCAGCGCGAATAGAACTCGTTGAGGTCGCTCTGGCTGGCTTCGCCCAGGCGGTTGCCGAGCTCCCAGTAGTCCACCCAGGAGGCCAGCGGGCTGCGCGCAGCGGCAGCCGCGGCGCGGGCCGCCGCGAGGCGGTTCCTGTCGCGCCGGCGAAGCGCGTCGCGCGCCTCGAGCACCACGTCGGCCCCCGCGACCGCAGCGCTGCCGGGGGCCTGCGCCCAGGCGGGTACCGGCGCGCCGGCGGACGCCATGAGCAGCACCGCACCGGCCAGAGCCCCGGCCCATGCGCAGGGCCGCAAGGCCTTGTTGTTTCCTGACATCGTCACTTCCTGATTCTTCGTCGTCTGCCCGCCTCACCGCGGTGCCACGGGCGTACGACCGTTGGCGTCGAATTTACTCCTGCACCGCGTCTGTTCCGCCGGGTGAAGTCGGTCGTTGCACAACCTTTCATCCTGCGCAGCCGCAGTTCATCCGGCACCGCCCGCAGTTCATCGCAATCAACTCGCAGGAGCCCGGACCGCTGCCTAAAGTTCACTCCATCGACAAGCCCAACGGCTGCAACACCAGAAAGGACGACACCATGAACCGCACGCTCAACGCCTTGTTTGCCGTGGCCCTGACGCTGGCCACCCTGGCACTGGCCTTGGCGCCTGCCATTCAGGCGCCGCAGACCCTGGACGCCGGCCGTTCGCTCGACCAGGTGCGCACCATCGACCCGCCGCTGGTGGAAATTGCCGGCAAGCGACTGACCGAACCGGCCGCCGCCCCGGCGTCGAAGTCTCAACGCGTGGTGCAGCTGCCGCCCGTCGAGATCCGCGCCTCGCGCGGCGACGTGGCCCTGGCAGCCGGCGGCCAGTTCGAGGGCCAGCCGCTGATGGCCTCGAAGCGTTCCGATTGAGCCGGGATCGAACGAAGGTTGATCGATAGACCCCTACCCATCGGGTCTAGCTTCAGGGGCGGCTGCGGAGAGCGAGCCGCCCTTTTTTTCAGTCTTCCTCGCCCGGACCTTCGGGCTCGACCAGCTCGCCCACGGCCGCCCGCGTCAGCGCGCCCTGTTCCCTCACCCATTCGGCGAACTGGCACACCTCCGGCCGGTGGCGACTGTGCTGGGTCACCACGAGCCAATACGCGAAAGGGCTGTGGATGCGGCCGTCGATACCGAACGGCTCCACCAGCTCGCCGCGCTGCAGCTGCTCGGCCACCAGGCCCACACGGGCGAGCGCCACGCCCTGCCCGGCCAGCGCGCTTTGCACCTGCTGGTAGGTGAAGTTGAGGTAGATCCAGCTGCGCGGCTCCAGCTGCGCCTCGCCCTGCTTGGCCAGCCAGTGCCGCCAGCTCAGGAATTCGGCTCCCGGCCGGTGGTCGTCCTCCTCGAGCAGCGTGTGGCGGGCGAGGTCCGCCGGTCGCTGCAGTGCCGGCACCTGCCCCGCGGCCGCCTGCGCGGCGAGCCAGGGGCTGATGGCCGGGGTGAGCGTTTCGCCGAACAGCCGGATCGCTCCCTCGGGCGCCTTCAGCGGGCTGGTGTAGCGCAGGGCGATGTCGACCTCCGGGTCGTCGAGCGCCACCAGCTGGTCGCTCGCGGCCACCCGGATGTCGATGTCGGGGTGGGCGCGCTGGAACGCCTCGAGCCGCGGAATGAGCCACAACGAGCCGAACGAGGCGAAGGTGGTGACGTTGACCACACGCCGCCCCCGCGCCTGGCGGATCTGGCGCACGGACGCGTCCAGCCGGTCGAGCGCCGGCACCACCGCCCGCAGCAGCGCCTCTCCCGGGCCGGTGAGTTCGACATGCCGGGTGCCGCGCGAAAACAGCGGCGCGCCGAGTTCGTCTTCCAGGCTCTTGATCTGCCGGCTGATGGCCGACTGCGTGAGGCTCAGCTCTTCAGCCGCCGCACGGAAGTTGAGCAGCCGAGCCACCGCCTCGAAGGCGCGGATCGGCCCGACGTCCAGCGGACGCCTGCGCACTGTGTTGTTCACCCCCAGCCCCTCTCACTCATGCTCAATGCTCATCAATTCGTCGCCCCGATCTCATTGGACCGCAGCCCGCCCCTCGCCGAAGATTCACCCATACAACAACGCAGCAACCAGGAGATCGAGATGAGCACCACGTCCATGAACGAATTGCAACAATCGAGCGGCGCAGTGTGGCAACTGGCGCCGGGCCGGTCAAGCACCCTGCGGGCAGCTTCCCGCACCCGCTGGCTGCGTGTGAGCGAGGGCCGGTTGTGGGTCACCGCCAACGGCCGCCTCGGCGGCGCCGTGCCCGACGACGCCTGGGTGCTGCCCGGCCAGGTGCTGGAAGTCCCGGCCGGCGTGGAAGCCGTGCTCGAGGGTTGGCCGCAGGCCAGCTTCCAGGTGCTGGAGGCTGCACCGGCCACCCGCCGGCACTACTTCGCCTTGCGTGCGGCCGGCCGCCTGGCCGGCGGCTTCCTGGCCGCCTTCGCGGAGCGCGCCCGCACCGCGGCTTCGAGCGCCAGCCTCGCCCAAGGCTGCATCAGGGCGGGCGACTCCATGGCCTCCTGCGGCGGCGTCCAGTAGCTCATCGTCACCGGCTTGCCCTTGCCGTCGTAGACGAAGGGCTCGCAGCCTGCCTCGCGCCAGCGGGGCAGGCTTTGTTCATCGGTCTTCAGGTAGAGCCGCTCATAGGCGATGAGGCCGATCATCACGCCGTCGAGATAGATGCCGTGGCCGCCGAACATGCGGCGCGCGCTGCACGGCCCGAGAGGCGCGAGCAGCTCCAGGCAGTAGGCAGCGAATTCATCACGGCGCGGTGGTGCGAGGCTCATGGGCGCGCTTGATACCACAGCGCGACCCGCTGCGGTGCTGCCCCTGCGCCGCCGCGGTCTTGCGCGGCCCACCGGCAAGCCGCTGCCAGCGGCCGTAACGTAGCGCCCCCCAACGAACCCCGTATCAACAACAAGGAGAGGGATCATGCTGCACGAACGACTCATGTCCTGGACGCGCGGCGCTGTCGCCGCGTGCCTGCTGGCCGCCGCCGGCACGGCGATCGCCGAAGCCCCCCAGCAGAAGACCCAGGTGCCCGGCTGGTATCGCACGATGGTGGGCGACTTCGAGGTGACCGCGCTGTACGACGGCTACATCGACCTCGACCCGGCCGCACTGCTCAAGTTCACGAGGCCCGGCGAGATCCGGCGCGGCATGGACCGCAACTTTCTTTCCGGCAAGACCATCCAGACCTCGGTCAACGGCTACCTCGTCAACACCGGCCAGCAACTGATCCTGGTGGACGCCGGTGCGCAGCAGATGTTCGGCCCCACGCTGGGCAAGCTGGCCGACAACCTCAAGGCCGCCGGCTACGACCCGGCCCAGGTCGACCTCGTGCTGATCACCCACCTGCATGCCGACCACGTGGGCGGCGTGCTGGCAGCCGACGGCCAGCCGCTGTTCCCCAAGGCGCAGGTCATGGTCACCCAGCCGGAGGCCGACTTCTGGCTGAGCGACGCAAAGATGCAGGCTGCGCCGAAGGAGATGCAGGGCTTCTTCCAGATGGCCAAGACGGCGGTGGCGCCCTACCAGGCAGCCGGCCGCGTGAAGCTGTTCGCCCCCAACGAGCAGATCGCCCCCGGCGTGAAGGCGGTGGCCACCGGCCACACGCCCGGCCACAGCAGCTACCTGTTCGAGTCCAAGGGCCAGAAGATGCTGGTGCTGGGCGACATGGTGCACATCGGCGCGGTGCAGTTCGCACGGCCCGAGGTGGCGATGGCCTTCGACACCGACAACCAGCCGGCCATTGCTTCGCGCAAGACGGTGTGGGCCCAGGCCGCCAAGGAGAAGTGGCTGCTGGCGGGCGCGCACGTGAGCTTCCCGGGCCTCGGCCACCTGCGCGCCGAAGGTCGCGGCTTTGCGTGGGTTCCGGTGGACTACTCGCCGATCCGCAGCGACAAGTAGGGCTCGCGGATCACTCCCGCAGCCGGCCCAGCGCCTGCATGAGCCAGGGCCCGCTCGCCACCGCGGGCGCCTGGCCGCAACGCACCTGGTAGGGCCGGCCGGTCGTGCTGCTGCGCGTAGCGGCAAGCTCGATGAAGCTCTCGGCGCTGGGCACCAGCCCGCGCTCGGCGAGCGCGCGGTACTTGCGCTCGATGTGAGCCCGTGCCGCCGGCGCCTCGTGCCATTGCCCGTTGCGCTCGAAGCTGCAGCCTGAACGCTCGATGTGGCCGAGCAGCGCAGAGATCTCGCGCGCCGCTGTCGGCGGCGTGGCCTGCTGGGCCGCCGCAAGCCCGGTGCCGCAGACCAGCGCCAGCAGGGCCAGGCTTTGAATCAGACGTCGTGCCATCGCGTTATCTCGGGTTTCCGGTGGACGCCCGCGTTGCGGCAACTGCCGCGCCCGCCGCGTCGAGTGGTCTCGTCTCGCCGATCGCCATCACCCACATGCCGTCGTCTTCGAGCCCGGCAGCGCGCCCGGCTGCGCGGAATCGCTGCGGCGGCTCGAAGGGCGGCTCGGTGCTCAGCACGATGGTGCCCCAATGCATGGCCACCGCCCGGCGGGCCTGCAAATCGCGGGCGATCGCCACCGCCTCTTCCGGGTTCACGTGCACGTGGCCCATCATCTGCCGAGGTTCATAGGCGCCGATCGGCACCAGCGCCACGTCCACCGGCCCGATGCTTTCGCGCAGCGCCTTGAAGGCGGTGGGGTGGTAGGCCGTGTCGCCGGCAAAGAAGATGCGCTGCGAGGGTGCCTCCAGCACATAGCCGGCCCACAGCGTGGTGTCGTGATCGAACAGCCCGCGGCCGGAGAAATGGACCACAGGCGCCGCCGCCACGCGCAAGGCTCCGACCTCCAGCGACTCGCCCCAGCGCAGCTCGTGCACCTCCAGGAAGCCCAGGCCGCGCACCAACGGCCCCACGCCGCTGGGCACGACCAGCCGTGCCGAGTCCTTGCCCGGCAGGCGCTGCAGGGTGCGCAGGTCGAGGTGGTCGTAGTGGTTGTGCGAGATCACCACCACGTCGACCGGCGGCAGGTCCTCGGCTGCGAGGCCGGGGCCGGCAAACCGTTTCGGCCCGATGCTGGAGAACGGCGATGCGGCCTCGCTCAGGAACGGATCGGTCAGCACCACCTTGCCGCCCACGCGCAACAGGAACGAGGCGTGTCCGAGCCAGGTGAGGCTGTCGCGGGCATCGCGCTGCTGCGCCGACAGGCCCGCCAGCGCCGCTTCGCGCGGCACCACATGCCCGGCCGGCGCCGGCGGCTGCGTCTGCTCGCGACTGGCGGTGATGAACCCCCACCACAGCGACGCCACGTCCCGCCAGCTCGACTGGTCGGGCGGGCTGCCCTCGGGGTTCTGCCAGCGGTCGCCGGGCGAGGCGCAGGCCACCTGCAGGCAGGCGAGCCCAGCGGCCAGCGTCGAGCGGATGAGTGCAGGCGGGCGCAGCAGGTTCTTCATGGCGGTCGGCTCGGGTTGGCACCGGAGCCCGCATGCTGCGCGGCCATGTTTATGAACTCTTTGGCGGGCAGCGCGGGCACAATGGCGCGGCGCAGCACTGCCGCGCCGTCACCCGTGCCTGCGTATCGAGACCACCGGAACCGCGATGACCCTGCCGTTCGACCCCACCAAGCCGACCCGCGACAAGGCCACGATGCGCAAGCTGCTGCAGGCCGAACGCCAGTCGATGATGGACCGGCTGCACCGCGCCGACCAGCTGCAGGACGTGCTGCGCATCTGGCTGGCGTCACGGCCCGACGTCACCGTGGGCGCCTACTGGCCCATCAAGGGCGAATTCGATCCGCTGCCGGCGCTCTACCGCTGGACCGAGGGCGCCGGCAAGGGTGAAGAAGGCGCCGGCCCGCCCCGGCGCATCGGGCTGCCGGTGATCAACCGCGAGACCAGGCAGTTGCGGTTCCACGCCTGGTACCCCGGCTGCCCGATGGAAAACGATGCCTTCGACATTCCCAAGCCCAAGGGCACCGACGTGCTGCTGCCCACGCTGCTGCTGGTGCCGTGCGTGGGCTTCGGGCCGAAGGGCGTGCGGCTGGGCTATGGCGGCGGCTTCTACGACCGCACGCTGGCGGCGCTGACCCCGCGGCCCTACACGGTGGGCGTGGGCTATGCGCACGGCTATGTGCCGTGGCTGGAGGCTGAGGTGCATGACGTGCCGCTGGACGCCATGCTTACCGAGGAGGGGGTGGCCTGGGAGCGTGAGGGCCCGTGACGGGCTACCACCCCAGCCGCTTGCAGATCTCGATCGTGGCCGTGGCTTGGTTCATCGCGTAGAAGTGGATCCCCGGCACGCCCGCCGCACGCAGCTTCTCGCACAGCTGGCTCACCACGTCCAGGCCGAAGGCCTGGATCGACGCCTTGTCGTCGCCGAAGCTCTCGAGCCGCAGGCGGATCCAGCGCGGGATCTCGGCGCCGCAGGCTTCTGAAAAGCGGATCAGCTGCGACGAGTTGGTGATGGGCATGATGCCCGGCACGATCGGCACCTCGACGCCGGCCTTGCGGGCGTCGTCCACGAAGCGGAAGAAGGCGTCGCTGTTGAAGAAGTACTGGGTGATGGCCGAGCTGGCACCGGCCCTGACCTTGGTGACGAAGGCCTTCAGGTCGGCCTCCGGCGAGCGGGCCTGCGGGTGCACTTCGGGGTAGGCGGCCACCTCGATGTGGAAGTGGTCGCCGGTCTCGGCACGGATGAAGGCGACGAGGTCGCTCGCATAGCGGAACTCGCCGAAGCCGCCGTAGCCGGAGGGCAGGTCGCCGCGCAGCGCGACGATGCGGCGGATGCCGGCGGTGCGAAAGCCCGCCAGCTGCTCGCGGATGCTGTCGCGGCTCGCGCCGATGCACGAGAAGTGCGGTGCGCCCGCCACGCCCTCGGCAATGATCTCGCGCACCGTGGCGAGCGTGCCGCTCTGGGTGGAGCCTCCGGCGCCATAGGTCACCGAGCAGAACTCCGGTTTGAGCACGTAGAGCTGCTGGCGCACGCCGCGCAGCTTCTCGACGCCCTCCGGCGTCTTCGGCGGAAAGAACTCGATGCTGATGGGCAGGCGGCCCGCGGTGTTGTCGTTCATCGCTCTCACGCTTTCGTTTCCGGACCCTGGGCCCAGACAAAGAATTCCTGGTTGCCATCACCACCGGCGATGGCGCTCGAAAAGTAGTCGCGCACCGCCCAGCGCAGCGCGGCGCAACCCTCGCGCACCGCGGCCTCGACCTTCGGATACAGCGTGGCGTCCTTCACCAGCCCGCCCTTGCCCACATGCTGCGGCCCGACCTCGAACTGCGGCTTGACCAGCAGCAGCGCATGCCCGCCGGGCTTGAGCCAGGGCGCCAGGTGCGGCAGCACGCCGGTGAGCGAGATGAACGACAGGTCGGCCACCACGAGGTCGAAGCCGCCGGCCGGCGCATGCGTCTGCAAGGCCGAGCCCGCCAGTTCGCGCACGTGCTGTCCTTCGAGCGCCACCACCCGCGGGTCGCTCCGCAACCGCTCATGCAGCTGCCCGTGGCCCACGTCGAAACCGACCACGCGGGCAGCCCCCTGCTGCAGCAGCACGTCGGTGAAGCCGCCGGTGCTCTGGCCCACGTCGAGGCAGGTCCAACCGGCCACCTTCAGCCCGCTGCGCGCCAGCGCACCTTCGAGCTTGAGCCCGCCGCGCGACACGTAGCGCAGCTCGGCATCGTCGGTCACCCGCAGCTCGGCCGCCTCGGGCAGGTCTTCGCCGGCCTTGCGCAGGCCAGCCCAACCCCTGGGGCCGAGCCACTGCACTGCACCGCTCTCGATCAGCCGCTGTGCAGCCGACCGCGACGGTGCCAACCCACGTTGAACGAGCAACTGGTCGATGCGCATCACCAATTCCAAGCGCCAGGGCCAACCCAGCAGACGCCGCGGATCCGGCTCCGCCGGTCCGCTGGCGTCGCCCCCTCGAGGGGGAGCGGCGAAGCCGCTGCGGGGATGGTCAATACCGATACGTGTCGGGCTTGTACGGGCCTTCCTTCGGCACGCCGATGTAGGCGGCCTGCTCGTCGGTCAGCTCGGTCAGCATCGCGCCCAGCTTGCTCAGCTGCAGGCGGGCCACCTTCTCGTCGAGGTGCTTGGGCAGCACGTACACCTGGCCGGCCTTGTAGTCGTTCGGCTTGGTGAACAGCTCGATCTGCGCAATGGTCTGGTTGGCGAAGCTCGACGACATGACGTAGCTCGGGTGGCCCGTGCCGCAGCCCAGGTTCACCAGGCGGCCCTTGGCCAGCAGGATGATGCGGCGGCCGGTCGGGAAGATCACATGGTCGACCTGCGGCTTGATCTCTTCCCACTGGTACTTCTCGATCGAGGCGATGTCGATCTCGTTGTCGAAGTGGCCGATGTTGCAGACGATGGCCTGGTCCTTCATCGCCAGCATGTGGTCATGCGTGATGACGCGCTTGTTGCCGGTGGTGGTGACGAAGATGTCGGCCTTGTCGGCGGCGTATTCCATGGTGACGACGCGGTAGCCTTCCATCGCGGCCTGCAGCGCGTTGATGGGGTCGATCTCGGTGACCCACACCTGCGCGGACAGGGCACGCAGCGCCTGGGCGGAGCCCTTGCCCACGTCGCCGTAGCCGCACACCACGGCCACCTTGCCGGCGATCATCACGTCGGTCGCGCGCTTGATGCCGTCGACCAGGCTCTCGCGGCAGCCGTACAGGTTGTCGAACTTGCTCTTGGTGACCGAGTCGTTCACGTTGATGGCGCGGAACAGCAGCGTGCCCTTGGCGCTCATCTCCTTCAGGCGGTGCACGCCGGTCGTGGTTTCTTCGGTGACGCCGATGATCTGCGCGCTCTTGCGGGTGTACCAGGTGGCGTCTTCGGCCAGCTTGGCCCTGATGGCGGCGAACAGCTCACGCTCTTCCTCGCTGGTCGGGTTGGCGATCACCGAGGCATCCTTCTCGGCCTTCTGGCCCAGGTGCATCAGCAGCGTCGCGTCGCCGCCGTCGTCCAGGATCATGTTCGGGCCTTCGGCCTCCGAGCCCTTGGGGCCGAAGTCGAAGATGCGGTGGGTGTAGTCCCAGTAGTCCTTGAGCGACTCGCCCTTGTAGGCGAACACCGGCGTGCCTTCGGCCACCAGCGCCGCGGCCGCATGGTCCTGGGTCGAGAAGATGTTGCACGAGGCCCAGCGCACCTGGGCGCCCAGCGCCTGCAGCGTTTCCACCAGCACGGCGGTCTGGATCGTCATGTGCAGCGAGCCGGTGATGCGCGCGCCCTTGAGCGGCTGCGCCTTCGCGAACTCCTCGCGAATGGCCATGAGGCCGGGCATCTCGGTCTCGGCGATCCGGATTTCCTTGCGGCCCCACGCTGCCAGCGACAGGTCGGCGATGGCGTGGTCTTGTTGCGGTTTCAGAACGGCAGCGTTCATGGTCGTCGGTGCTCCACTTCAGGTGTTGAAGCCGCCGATGCTGCTGCAGGGAGTTCTGTGGAGACTCACCCACGCAGGACACACGGCGGGTGAGCGCGGTTGCAGATGAGGTTCCGAGCCTGGCCCGCAGATGGGGTTGCAACGCTCCTCGGAAAGGCGCGTATTGTAGCCGGGCGCCTCACCCGCGTGGGGTCCCGATGGATGTCACCCGGGCCGCCGCGCCGGGCCGCCCCAAGCAAGGCCCGCCCCTCGCGGAGGGGTGGCCGGCGTACCCGCCGGCCGGGGTGCTCGCTTTCCGTGACAGACTGCCGGCCATGCCGAAACTCGCCCACCCCTGGCACGCCTGCCCCGCCGCCGCGCTGCGCGGCGTGCGCGGCGTGCTCACCGACATCGACGACACGCTCACCACCGAAGGCGTGATCAGCCCCGAGGCGCTGCTCGCGCTTTCGGCGCTGCACCAGGCCGGCCTGCCGGTGATCGCCATCACCGGCAGGCCGATGGGCTGGAGCGTGCCGGTGGCGCGCGACACGACGATCGACGCGGTGGTGGCCGAGAACGGTGCGGTGGCGCTGTTCCGGGAGGGCGGCACGCTGGTCACCGAATACGAGCAGGACGAGGCCACACGGGCCACCAATGCGCAGCGGCTGCAGGCCACCGCCCGGCGCATCCTGGCCGAAGTGCCCGGCGCCACGCTGGCGCGCGACAGCGCCGGCCGCGTGACCGACATCGCCATCGACCACAGCGAGTTCTCGCACCTGTCGCCCGAGGCGATACAGCAGGTGGTGGCGCTGATGCAGGCGGCCGGCATGAACGCCACCGTGAGCTCCATCCACATCAACGGCTGGTACGGCAGCCATAACAAGCTGTCGGGTGCGCGCTGGATCGTGCAGCGGCTGCTGGGCCGCGACCTCGAGAACGAGACGTCGTCATGGGTCTACGTGGGCGACTCGACCAACGACCAGGCCATGTTCGCCCACTTCCCGCTGAGCGTGGGTGTGGCCAACCTGCGGCGGTTCGCCGACCAGCTGACCGTGTGGCCGGCCTACCTGACCGACGCCGAACGCGGCGCCGGCTTTGCCGAGGTGGCGCGCGCCGTGCTGGCTGCGCGCACCTCGGGCTGAGGCCGGCTCACTCGGTGTCGTGGCCGAGAAAGCCGTGCATGCGCTCGAGCTCGGCCCCGAGCTCGCGGCGGAAGGCCGCGTCGCGAGGCGCCCGGCCCGACACATACCCGAAGCCCGCCTTCTCGACGCCGTGTTTGGCGGTGATGTTGGCCCAGCCGATGACCCGGTCGCGCCACAGCAGCGGCAGCGCGTAGTAGCCGAGCTTGCGCTTGGGTGCCGGCGTGTACGCCTCGAAGCGGTAGGCCCAGCCCCACAGCAGCTCGAAACGCAGCCGGTCCCACACGATCGGGTCGAAGGGCGCCAGCAGGCGGATGCCCTCGTCCGGCTCGTGTCGGACGGACTTCGGGTTCTCGCCGGGCGTCCACAGCCAGGTCACGCCGTCGATGCTCGCCTGCGGCAGGCTCGCTCGCGCCGCCGCCAGCGCCCGCTTGAGCTCGGGCTCCAGCTGCGGGGCGCCGCCGCCCAGGTGGTAGGCCAGCTGGCCCAGGCTGCGCGAGGGCAGCGGCGCGTACTTGGCCACCACCAGCTCGAGCAGGGCCTGGGCCTTCTGCTGAGGCGAGCGCTCGTCACCCGCATGCGTCACCACGTCGTACACCCGGATGCCCGCCTCGCGCCGCACCACCCGCAGCATGCCGCGGTAGTGCATGCCGTCGAGCAGGTGGGTGGTGGCATTCGAAGAGCCGCCCCAGTAGTTGGTGGTGCGGCCGTGGTCGAACGCAGCCTGCACCGCTTTCGGGTGGCTCGGCCCGTGCTCGCGAATGAAGGCCAGCACGTCGGCCGCCCGGCGGCGGGTGGCCGCATCCCACACGCGGTGCGCGGTGCGCGGATGCATCAGCGCCAGGTGCTCGCGCGGCAGGAAGCCGTAGTTGACGAAGAAGTCCTCCTCGATCGGAAGCTTCGGATAGCGACGCTCCAGGTCGCCGGCCCGGTAGTCCTTCACCCGGTGGCGCAGCGTGAGGTCCTGCGCCCGCGCCGGTGCGCGGATCGGGTCGGCCTGCACGAAACCGAGCCGCCCGATCGCGCGCCCCAGCGTGGTGGGGGCGAAGAGCGTGCGCGCCACGGCATAGCGGCGCAGGTCGTCCAGCGAAGGAATCCGGCTCATGGCCGTGCCAGCCGGGCGATCTGCCGGTCGTGCCATCGGGCCAGCAGCAGCTGCGCCGCCATGGCGCCCAGCCAGGCCATGAACATGTCCTTCTGCGTGTCCCAGGGGTCGCCCTGGGTGCCCAGGAATTCATCGGCGCCCGAGCCCAGCGCCACCGCGGCGCCCCATTCGATCAGTTCGTAGAGCGCGCTGATGGCCAGGCAGGTGGCGGTGACCAGCGTGAACAGCCAACCGCCTCGCTGCAGTGGCGTGAGGCGAAGCAGCAGTTCGCGCGCCACGATGGCCGGCACGAAGCCCTGCATCAGGTGGCCGATGCGGTCGTAGTGGTTGCGCTCGAAGCCGAACCATTCCTGCATCCAGAAGCCCAGTGGCACGCGCGCATAGGTGTAGTGGCCGCCGAGCATCAGCACAGCGAAATGCAGCAGGATCAGCGCGTAGAGCAGCGTGGTGAGCGGAAAGCGCCGGTGGGTGGCGAGCAGGATGGGCAGCGCGATGACGACCGGCGCGACTTCCATGGCCCAGGTGGGCAGTTCGTAGGCGCCGATGCCGGACCACACCAGCAGGGCGAGGGTGGTGGCAGCGTAGAGCCAGAGGGAGCGGGGAGACAGCGTGGAAAGGGAGTTCTGCATGGGCCGCGATGCTGCCAGATCGCCACGCGTCACGGTGACCGTCACAAACGACAAAGGCGGCCGAAGCCGCCTTGTTCTCTGTGCACGCAGCCTTGTGGCTCCGGCCGGCCTTACAGGCCGGCCGCTGCACGCAGCGCGGCAGCCTTGTCAGTCCTCTCCCAGCTGAACTCCGGCTCTTCGCGGCCGAAGTGCCCGTAAGCCGCCGTCTTGGAATAGATCGGACGCAGCAGGTCGAGCATCTGGATGATGCCCTTCGGGCGCAGGTCGAAGAACTCGCTCACCAGGTGGGCGATCTTCTCGTCCGAGATCACGCCGGTGCCTTCGGTGTAGACCGTCACGTTCATCGGCTTGGCCACGCCGATGGCATAGGCCACCTGGATCTGGCACTGGCGCGCCAGGCCGGCCGCGACGATGTTCTTGGCCACGTAGCGCGCGGCATAGGCAGCCGAGCGGTCCACCTTCGACGGGTCCTTGCCCGAGAAGGCGCCGCCGCCGTGCGGGCAGGCGCCGCCGTAGGTGTCGACGATGATCTTGCGGCCGGTCAGGCCGCAATCGCCCTGCGGGCCGCCGATGACGAAGCGACCGGTCGGGTTGACCAGGTAGCGGGTGTTCTGCAGCCAGTCCTTGGGCAGCACCGGCTTGATGATTTCCTCGACCACCGCCTCGTGGATGGCCTTCTGCTCCATCTCGGGGGCATGCTGGGTGGACAGCACCACGGTGTCGATGCTGTGCGGCTTGCCGTCGACATAGCGCATCGTCACCTGGCTCTTGGCGTCGGGGCGCAGCCAGGGCAGACGGCCATCCTTGCGCAGCTGGGCCTGGCGCTCGACCAGGCGGTGGGCGTAGTAGATGGGCGCGGGCATCAGCTCGGGCGTTTCGTCGCAGGCGTAGCCGAACATCAGGCCCTGGTCGCCCGCACCCATGTTGAGGTAGTCGTCGGAGGCGTGGTCCACGCCCTGGGCGATGTCGTTGCTCTGCTTGTCGTAGGCCACGAGCACGGCGCAGCCCTTGTAGTCGATGCCGTATTCGGTGTTGTCGTAGCCGATGCGCTTGATGGTGTCGCGCGCGACCTGGATGTAGTCGACGTGCGCATTGGTCGTGATCTCGCCGGCCAGCACCACGAGGCCGGTGTTGCACAGGGTTTCTGCCGCCACGCGCGAGCGCGGGTCCACCGTGAAGATCGCGTCGAGGATCGCGTCGGAGATCTGGTCGGCCACTTTGTCAGGGTGGCCCTCGGACACGGATTCGGACGTGAAGAGAAAGTCGTTCGCCACTTCAATAAACTCCAGCAGGTTGTCGGTCGATCTGCGTGTCGCCGAGCCTTGAACCTTCCGGGAGCGGCGAACGCTTTAGCAGCATTTGTGAATCGCCCCGCAAGTTGTTCCTTAACTCGGCGATGTAGCGCGGCATTGTACCGGCCTGCCCGCAATCGTTACCCCCAAAGATGCACGTCTTACGTCTGATTGCCCGTTGCCCGCTCTGGCTGCTGCACGCACTGGGCACCCCGATGGGCTGGCTCACCTACTGGCTGTCCCCCACCTACCGGCAGCGCTTCAAGGCCAACGTCGCACAGGCCGGCGTGCCGTGGCGGCAGGCCCGCGGCGCCATCGGCGCGGCCGGCCGCATGGTGACCGAGCTGCCCTACCTGTGGATGCGCCCCCAGGGCGAACCTCTGGGTGAACGGGCCCGGTGGCGCCAACCCGAACTGATCGAGCAGGCCCACGCCGGCGGCCGCGGGCTGGTGCTGCTGACGCCGCACCTGGGCTGCTTCGAGGTGGCCGCGCAGGCCTATGCCGAGCGCTTCAGCCCGCGGTTCGGCCCGATGACGGCGCTGTACCGCCCGGCGCGCAAGGCCTGGCTGCGCCCGCTGATGGACGAGTCGCGCAACCGCCCCGGGCTCAAGACCGCGCCTGCCACCCTGGCCGGCGTGCGCCAGATGATCCGCGCATTGCGCAGCGGCGAAACCGTGGGCCTGCTTCCCGACCAGGTGCCCCCGGACGGCCTGGGCGTGTGGGCGCCGTTTTTCGGCAAGCCGGCCTACACCATGACGCTGGCGTCGCGGCTGGTGCAACAGACCGGCGCCGCCTTGCTGCTGCTGCGCGCCGAACGGCTGCCCAACGGGCGCGGCTACGTCATCCATGTCTCGCCGCTGGCCGAGCCGCTGCCGGGGGCCGACGCGGACCCGGCACAATCCGCCGCCGTGATCAACCGCGCCATGGAACAGCTCATCCTGCAGTCGCCGCAGCAATACCTGTGGGGCTACCACCGCTACAAGGCGCCGCGCTCGCTGCCCGCGGCGGATGCGACCTCATGACCAGCCGCCTGGTGCTCGGGCTGCTGTGGCTGTTCCACTGGCTGCCGCTCTCGGTGCAGGCGGCAGTAGGCCGGGGACTGGGCGCGCTGCTGTGGCGGCTGGGCCGTTCGCGCCGCCGGATCGCGCTGCGCAACCTGGAGCTGTGCCTGCCCGAGCTGCCCGCCGAGGAGCGCAAGGCGCTTGCGCGCGAACACTTCAAGCTGCTGGGCCGCAGCATCCTGGAGCGCGGGCTGCTCTGGTACGCCTCGCCCGAGCGGCTGAAGCGGCTGATCCATGTGGAAGGCTCGGTGAGCTTCGCCGACCGGCACAACGGCGCCGTGATGTGGCTGTGTCCGCACTTCATGGCGCTCGACGTGGTGGGTGCTGCCGTGCAGCTCTACATCAGGCGGCCGGGGGCCTCGATCTACCAGGCTCAGAGCGACCCGGTGTTCGACGCGGCCATGCGCAGCGGCCGGCTGCGCTTCGGCAATGCCGAGATCTTTGCCCGCAACGAAACCGCGCGGCCGCTGATGCGCGCCATCCGCGCCGGCGCCGGCTTCTTCAACCTGCCCGACATGGACTTCGGCGAGCGCGACGCCGCCTTCGTGCCGTTCTTCGGCGTGCCGGCCGCCACGCTGCTGGCGCCCTCGCGCATGGCGCGTGCGCTCAACATGACGGTGCAGCCGGTGGTGGGCGAGATCCTGCCGGGCGGCCGCGGCTACCGCATCCGTTTCCTGGAGCCGTGGGATCACTTTCCGACCGACGACCCGGTGGCAGACACCGCCCAGATGAACCGCTGGATCGAAAAGGAGATCCGCGAGCACCCGGCGCAGTACCTGTGGGTGCACAAGCGTTTCAAGACGCGCCCGGCCGGCGAACCCAGCCTGTACTGAGCGCGGCTTCCAGGCCCCAACGACGATAATCCAGCCCCATGAAACTGCGCTTCACCAAGATGCAAGGCGCCGGCAACGACTTCGTCGTGCTCGACGCCACGCGACAGGCGCTCGAGCTGAGCCCGGCGCAATACCGCTTCCTGGCCGACCGCCGTTTCGGCATCGGCGCCGACCAGGTGCTCATCGTGGGGCCCTCTCCTGCGCCGGGCCTCGACTTCAGCTACCGCATCGTCAACGCCGACGGCAGCGAGGTCGAGCAATGCGGCAACGGCGCACGCTGCTTCGTGCGCTTCGTGCGTGATGCCGGTCTCACCGACAAGGACACCATCCGCGTGCAGACCCTGAGCGGCGTGATCGAGCCGCGCCTGCAGGGCGACGGACGCGTCACGGTCGACATGGGGGCGCCGATCTTCGAGCCGCAGCGCATCCCTTTCGACGCCCGCGGCCTGCACCCGCGCGTGGTCAACGACTTTCAGCTGTGGCCGCTGGCGGTGGCCGGCCGTGCGGTCGAGATCGCCGTGGTGTCGATGGGCAACCCGCATGCGGTCAAGCGGGTCGACGACGTCGAGACCGCCGCAGTCGCCGAGCTGGGCCCGGCCATCGAAGGCCACAGCCGCTTCCCGAAGAAGGTCAACGCCGGCTTCCTGCAGGTGCTCACCCGCCGCCACGTGAAGCTGCGCGTCTACGAGCGCGGCGCCGGCGAAACGCTGGCCTGCGGCACCGGCGCCTGCGCGGCGGTGGTGAGCGGCATCCGGCTCGGCTGGCTCGACGCCCAGGTGGACGTCGACACCCGCGGCGGCCGCCTGTCCATCGAATGGGCCGGCGGCGAGGCGCCCGTCCTCATGACCGGCCCGGCGGTGCGCGTCTTCGACGGCGAGATCGAGCTGCCCGCGAACCTCTGAACCCCTGACCCGACACATGACCATCCAAGGTATCACCGAAGACGACATCGCCAGCTTCCTGGCCAACACGCCCGGCTTCTTCGAGCGCCATGCCGAGCTGCTGGCCAGCGTGCAGCTCACCAGCCCGCACGGCAACCGGGCCGTGTCGCTGCAGGAGCGGCAGATGGAGATGCTGCGCGAGAAGATCCGCGGGCTGGAGCTCAAGATCGTCGAGATGATCCGCAACGGCCAGGAGAACATGGCCATTGCCGACAAGCTGCACCGCTGGACGCGCGCGATGATGCTCACCGCCAACCCGAGCGACCTGCCGCAGGTGCTGGTGAATGAGCTGAAGCACCAGTTCCTCATCCCGCAGGCCGGCATCCGGGTGTGGGGCGCGGCCGACGCCTTCGACAAGCTGCCGTTCGCCCAGGCGGTGAGCGACGACGTCAAGAGCTTCACCTCCAGCCTGGGCCTGCCGTACTGCGGCGTGAATTCCGGCTTCGAAGCCGCCGCCTGGCTCGACGACCCCGGCACGGTGATGTCGCTCGCGCTCATTCCGCTGCGCAACGCGGTCGGCATGCCGGCCTTCGGCCTGCTGGTGCTGGGCTCGCCCGACCCG
This sequence comes from Methylibium rhizosphaerae, assembly GCF_006386545.1. Lineage (GTDB taxonomy): Bacteria > Pseudomonadota > Gammaproteobacteria > Burkholderiales > Burkholderiaceae_C > Pseudorivibacter > Pseudorivibacter rhizosphaerae. Next base: position 293,676 of record NZ_SWAR01000004.1, read on the forward strand.
ACCCGCTACACGGCGGACATGGGTACCGAGTTCCTGATGCGCATCGGCGAGATCGCCAGCGCCGGCCTGAACCGGCTGCTGCCCGTGTGATGACGAAGCCGCCCGCCGACCCGGACAGCGGCTGCTTCCTGCAGCACCTGAAGGTCGAGCGGCGGCTCGCCGAGCGCACGCTGGCGATCTACGGCGACGCGCTGGCCCGGCTCGAAACCCACGCCGCAGAAGCGCGCGTGCCGCTGCGCGAGGTGCAGGTGCACCACGTGCGCCGCTGGGCCGCCCAGCTGCATGGCGCGGGCCTGTCGCCGCGCAGCATCGCCTTGCACCTGGCCGCCTGGCGCGGGCTGTACCGCTGGCTCGGCCGGCAAGGCGCCGTCAAGCTCAACCCGGTGGACGGCGTGCGCGCGCCCAAGGCGGGCAAGCCCCTGCCGAAGGCGCTGTCGGTGGAGCACTCGATGCTGCTGGCCGACCACCACGACCAGGAAACCGACCCGCTGCTCGACGCCCGCGACCGCTGCATGGTCGAGCTGCTGTACGGCGGCGGCCTGCGGGTGGGCGAACTGGTGGCGCTCGACGTGCATGCGAGCGACCGCGCCGCCGGCTGGATCGACCGCGACAGCGGTGACGCCCATGTGCTCGGCAAGGGCAGCAAGCGCCGCAGCGTGCCCGCCGGCAAGGCCGCGCTCGAGGCGCTCGACGCCTGGCTCTCGGTGCGCGAGCAGCTCGCACTGCCCGGGGAGCCGGCGCTTTTCGTCAGCAACCGCGGCACCCGGCTCACCGCCTCGCAGGTGCGCTCGCGCCTGAAGCGCCGCGCACTGGCCGCCGGGCTGCCCACGCACGTGCACCCGCACATGCTGCGGCACTCGTTCGCCACCCACCTGCTGCAGTCCAGCGGCGACCTGCGTGCGGTGCAGGAGCTGCTGGGCCATGCCCACATCTCGACCACCCAGGTCTACACCAAGCTCGACTTCGGCCACCTGTCCAAGGTGTACGACGCGGCCCATCCGAGGGCCAAGCGGTCGTCCTGACGGCTGCGTCAGCCGGGCGCGGCTCCACCGCCGCCGAACCGGTGGTCGGCCTGGCGCCGGAACTCGCTCGGCGTCATGCCCTTGATCTCGAGGAAGCGCCGGTTGAAGTTGGCCACGTTGTTGAAGCCCACCTCGTAGCAGATGTGGGTGACGTAGCGGTCGGTTTCCATCAGCAGCTGGCAGGCGCGGTTGATGCGCACCCGGTTCACGAAGTCGGTGAAGTTGTTGCCGGTGGCACGGCGAAAGAAGCGCGAGAAGCGGCTTTCGCTCATGCCCAGCTCGGCCGCCACGTCGGCCAGCGACACCGGCTGGGCGATGTGCTCGGTGATGCGGCTCACGATGGCGTTGATCTGGTCCATCTGGGCGTCGTCGTCGGCGCCCTGCATCTGCACCGCCGACAGCAGCCGGTAGTCGGTGCAGCGAGCCAGGTCGGCCAGGTATTCGCAGAACGCGCCGAAGCGCTGGATGCCGCGCGCCGCCTTGACCCGCTGCCAGTGCTCGTGCGCCCGCTGCGACAGCCCGAAGAACTCGATGCCGTGTTTCGCCCGCTCCAGCATCGGCAGCACCTCGGCCAGTTCCGGGATCTGCTCGGCCGCCCGCTCGATCGGCTCATGGGCGAACTGGATCACCAGGTCGCGCTCTGCCACGCCCGCCTCGGGCAGGTCCATCGAGATCCAGTTGTGCGGCAGGCGCGGGCCGGTGAGCACCAGGTGGCCGGGCTGGAAGGGGCCGATCCAGTCGCCCACGAAGGCCTTGCCGGAAGTGGCCACGATGAGGTGCAGCTCGTATTCGTCGTGGAAGTGCCAGCGCGCCAGCGGCGTCGGGAAGCCGTGCGAGAGGCAGCGCACGACGCCGGTCTCGGGCGCCTCGTAGCCCAGCGAGGTCGAGCGCGCGTAGTCGTGCTCCAGCTCGGGCTGGCGCTGGCGCGGCAGGTGACGATCGCGGGCGGAGGCCATCAGCTCATGACATTACCGCCGTCGACGTTCAACGTCTGTGCGGTGATGTACGAGGCCTCGGCGCTGGCCAGGAACACTGCCGCGCCGGCGATGTCCTGCGGGGCGCCCATGTAGCCCAGCGGCACGGCCTTGCCGACCGCCACCTTCTTCTCGCCGGGCGCGAGGCCCTCGTAGCGCGCGAACAGCGCATCGACGTCCCGCCACATCGGCGTGTCGATCACGCCCGGCGCGATGGCGTTGACCCGGATGCCGTGCGGCGCCATCGCCAGCGCCGCGCTCTGCGTGTAGCTGATCACCGCCGCCTTGGTGGCGCAGTAGTGCGACACCAGCGCCTCGCCCCGGCGGCCGGCCTGCGAGGCGAGGTTGACCACCGCCCCCTTGACGCCGGCTTCGACCATCTGCCGCAGCACCGCCTGCATCGTGAAGAACATGCCTTTCACGTTGACGGCGAAGAGGCGCTCGTACATGGCCTCGTCGCTGTCGAGCAGCGGCGCCATGTCGAAGACGGCCGCGTTGTTGAACAGCACGTCCACCGGCCCGAAGGCCGCGGCGGCCGACGCGACCAGTGCCGCCACGTCGCCGCTGCGGGCCACGTCGGCGCGTGCATAGCGCAGGGCGCCGTCATGGCGCGCGGCCAGGGCCTGCACGGCGGCATTCGGCTCGCCGGCCAGGTCGGCAATGGTGCAGCGCGCGCCTTCGCGCAGGTAGGCCTCGGCCACGGCCAGGCCGATGCCGCCGCCCGCGCCGGTGAGCAGGGCATGCCGGCCCTGCAGTCGTCCGCTCATCGTCGATGCTCCTTCATGAAGTTGGCCACCCGTCCTGTGGCATGGCGCACGGCAGCAACCAGCCTCGGGTCGCCTGCCAGCGGCCCCCACAGCACCGCATCGGCGCACAGGGCCGCCACCGGGTCGCCCGAGCTGCAGATGGCATGGCCCACGGCCGGATCCATGCCCTGGTCCTGGTACTCGTAGGGCAGCTCGCCGCGATGCCAGGCCTGCAGGAAGGCCAGGAACAGCGCCGGCAGCATGGCCACGCTGGCGATGCCCTCGGCGCGCCCGAGGCGCTCGCGCACGGTGGGCGCGATGAAGCCCGGGATCTTGGCGAAGCCGTCCATCGCCACCCGCTGGTTGGTGTCGCAGATGGCCGGGTTCGAGAAGCGGTCGAGCACCACGTCGCGGTAGGCCGCCAGGTCGATGGGGCTCGGCCGCTCGGGTGTGTGCAGGCAGGGGATCACGTCGTCGGTCACGTAGTCGAACGCCAGCCGGCGCACCGCCTCGTGCCGCGTGCCCTCGTGGATGAACCGCAGGCCCAGCAAGGTGCCGGCCCAGGCGATGCAGCTGTGGCTCGCGTTGAGGATGCGGATCTTGGCCTCCTCGTACGGCACCACCGATTCGACCATCTGCACGCCCACCCTTTCCCATTCGGGCCGGCCGTTGCAGAAGTCGTCTTCGATCACCCACTGGATGAAGCTCTCGGCCATGAGCGCCGCCTCGTCGTCCACGCCGGTGGCGGCCTTCACCCGCTGGCGCACCTCGGGCGCCGGGCGCGGCGTGATGCGATCGACCATCGCGTTGGGCGCGGTGGTGTTGACCTGCACCCAGTCGAGCAGCGCGGCGTCGCCGGCCAGCTCGATGAACTGCTGCAGCCCCAGGTTGAAGCGTTCGCCGTTGTGGCGCAGGTTGTCGCAGTTGAGCAGCGTCACCTGGCCGGCGTCGGCGTCACGGCGTGCGCGCAGCAGCGTGAACAGGGCGCCGTATAGCGTCTGCCCGGCCTCGCCGCGGCGCGCCCGGTCCAGGTCGGCCGCGAGGTCGGCGTACCCGAGGTCGAGGTGGTTCTTCGCGTCGAGGTAGTAGCCCGCCTCGGTGACGGTGAACGAGATGATGCGTGTGGCCGGCGACGCCGCGATCGCCGCCAGCCCGGCCAGGCCGGGCTCGTAGGGCACCACGCGGCGGATCGAGCCGATGTGCTCGTAGCGCCGCTCGCCGTCGGGCGACACCGTCTCGAGCAGGTATTGCCCGGCCTGGCGCTGCAGCGCGGCGATGGTCTCGGGCATGTCGGGCCGCAGGTTGCCGCCGGCCAGCGACCAGCGCGTGTCGCCGGCGTCGATGAGCCTTTGCAGGTACACCGCCTGGTGGGCGCGGTGGAAGGAGCCGAGGCCCAGGTGCAGCATCACCAGGCCGGGTCGGGGGTCGGTGTGGGTCACGTTGGTCAGGCGGGCGCGACGACGCGGCCCTCATGGTTGAACAGATGCAGCACCGCCGGGTCGAGCTCGACCCCGACGGCGTCACCTCGCGCCAGCGGCGTGCGCTCGCTCTGGCGCGCCACCAGCGACACGCCGCCCACGTCCACGTAGATCAGCGTGTCGGCGCCCAGCGCCTCGATCAGTTCGACGCGGCCCTGCACCGTGCCCTGGCCTGCCGGCCGCACATGCACGCCCTCGGGCCGCACGCCCAGGAAGCCGTCGCCGGGCAGCCGGCCGCCGGTGAGCGACGAGAACGCCGGCAGCGCCGCCGCGGGCAGCACGTTCATCGACGGCATGCCGATGAACTGCGCGACGAACTGGTTGGCCGGCCGGTCGTACAGCTCCAGCGGCGAGCCGACCTGCTCGACCGCGCCGTCGCGCAGCACCACCACGCGGTCGGCCAGCGTCATCGCCTCGATCTGGTCGTGCGTGACGTAGATGGTGGTGGCGCCCAGCTCGCGGTGCAGCTTTGCGATCTCCACACGGGTCTGCCCGCGCAGCGCGGCGTCCAGGTTCGACAGGGGCTCGTCGAACAGGAACACCTTGGGCGAGCGCACGATGGCGCGACCGATGGCCACCCGCTGGCGCTGGCCGCCCGACAGCTCGCGCGGCGTGCGCTGCAGGTAGGGCCCGAGGTTCAGGATCTCGGCCGCGCGCTCCACCTTCTGGCGGATCACCGCCTTTTCGACGCCGGCCAGCTTGAGCGCGAACGACATGTTGTCGAACACGCTCATGTGCGGGTACAGCGCGTAGCTCTGGAACACCATCGCGAGGTCGCGCTTCGCCGAGGGCAGCCGGGTGATGTCGCGCCCGTCGAGCAGGAGCTTGCCGCCGTCGATGCCCTCGAGCCCGGCGATCAGCCGCAGCAGCGTGGATTTGCCGCAGCCCGAGGGGCCGACGAACACGACGAACTGGCCCTTTTCGATGGACAGGTCGATGCCCTTGATGGCGCGGTGTTCGCCGAAGTACTTCTCGACACCGTGGAGTTCGAGGAATGCCATGGTCAATACCTTCCCTTCAGTAGGTCAGCAGCAGGCGTGTAAGGGGGCGGTTTCACTTCACGGCCCCGAAGGTGAGGCCCTGGACCAGTTGCTTCTGGCTGAACCAGCCGAACACGACGATGGGGGCGATGGCCAGCAGCGAGGCGGCCGACAACTTGGCCCAGAACAGGCCCTCGGGGCTGGAATACGAGGCGATCAGCACCGCCAGCGTGCCGGCCTTGGCCGAGGTGAGGTTGAGCGACCAGAAGGCCTCGTTCCAGCTCAGCACCAGGCACAGCAGGCCGGTGGAGGCGAGCACGCCCACGCCGAGCGGGAACACCACGTAGCGGAACTCGCTCCACACGTTCGCGCCGTCCATGCGCGCGGCTTCGAGGATGTCGGGCGGGATGTCCTTGAAGCCCGAATACAGCATCCACACCATGATCGGCAGGTTGCTCAGCGTGAAGACGATGGTGAGCGCCGCGATCGAGTCCAGCATGCCGGCGGTCTGCGCCATCACGTACACCGGGATCAGCGCGCCCACGGCCGGCATCATCTTGGTGGACAGCATCCACATCAGCAGGTCGCGGGTGCGGCGCGTGCGGAAGAAGGCCATCGAATACGCCGCCGGCGCGGCGATCAGCAGGCCCAGCACGGTGGACAGCACGCTGGTGATGAGCGAGTTCTTCGCGAACAGCAGGTAGTCGCTGCGCTCCTGCACTTAGGTGAAGTTGGCGAGCGTCGGCTCGAACACCACCAGCGGCGGCACGTGGATGGCCTGCAGTTCGGTCTTGAACGCGGTGAGCACCAGCCAGCCGAGCGGGAAGAAGATCAGCAGCGTGACGGCCCAGGCGGTGACGGTGCGGGCGACGAGGGGCAGCTTTTCATTCATATCGAGGTCTCCGCGATGTGGCACCCCTCACCCCAGCCCTCTCCCGCTCGCGGGAGAGGGGGCGACTCCCTCGCCCCGAAGGGGAGAGGGTTGGGGTGAGGGGCGGGGTCATCTCACCGCCCTATCGGTCCAGGTTCTTGCCGATCAGGCGAATCAGGAAGGCCGCCGCGATGTTGGCCAGCACCACCGCGAACAGCGCGCCGGCCGAGGCCACGCCGACGTCGAAGTTCATCAGCGCCTGCTTGAAGATCAGGAAGGCGACGTTGGTGCTTTCATTGCCCGGGCCGCCGCCGGTGGTGGTGAAGATCTCCGCGAACACGCTCATCAGGAAGATCATCTCGATCATGATGACCACCGCGATCGGCCGGCCCAGGTGCGGCAGCACCAGGTACCAGAAGCGCTGCAGCGCATTGGCGCCGTCCATGCGTGCGGCTTCCATCTGCTCTCGATCGAGCGACTGCAGCGAGGTGATGAAGATCAGGCAGGCGAACGGCAGCCACTGCCACGCCACCATCACGATCACCGAGAACAGCGGGTGGTCGGTGAGCCAGTCGACCGGCTGCGCGCCGAAGAACTGCCACACCTGCGCAAGCACGCCGTAGATGGGGTTCATCATCATGTGCTTCCACAGCAGCGCGTTCACCGTGGGCATCACGAAAAACGGCGAGATGAGCAGCACCCGCACGATGCCGCGCCCCGGGAAGGGCTCGTTCACCAGCAGCGCGAGCAGGACGCCCAGCACCACGGTGATCGCGATCACGCTGCCCAGCAGCAGCAGCGTGTTGAAGACGGCCGGGCCGAAGTCCGGGTCGGTGACGAAGAACTCGATGTTGGCCAGCCCGATGAAGTCGCGCTCGCCCGGCTGCATGAGGTTGTAGCGGACCACCGAGAAGTACAGCGTCATCACCAGCGGCACGATCATCCACAGGAAGAGCGTGACCACCGCCGGCGCGAGCAGCAGGCGCTGCAGCATGCGGTTCGGCCGTGCCGCCTCGCGCGGCGCGGCTTGCGGGCGCGGGTCGGCCACGGGCAGCACGTCTTCAGCGCCCGACAAACGAAGGGTGGTAGGCATCGAAAGCTCCGTCAACGGGCGCCGCGTCCGCGGCGCCCAGAGGACCACAAGTCACCAGTCACCAGTCACCAGTCACCAGTCACCAGTCACAAGTCACCAGTCACTACTTGTAGTAGCCAGCCTTCTTCATTTCGCGCTCGGCCGCGGTCTGCGAGGTGGCGAGTGCCTGATCGACGGTGACCTTGCCGGCCAACGCCGCGCTCATCTGCTGACCCACCGCGATGCCGATGGCCTGGAACTCCGGAATGGCGGCGAACTGCACGCCGACGTACGGGCTCTTCGGCAGCGTGGAGTCGTTCGGGTTGGCGGTGTCGATCGCCTTCTTCTCGGCCTCGGCGAACTTCGCCGCCTTCAGGAACTCCGGCGTGGCATAGGTGGACTTGCGGGTCCCGGTGGGCACCGCGCCCCAGCCCTCTTCCTTGGCCACCAGCTTGACGTAGTCCTTGGAGGTGGCCCACTTCACGAACTTCTGCGCCGCGTCCACCTTCTGCGAGCCGGCCGGGATGGCCAGCGCCCAGGCCCACAGCCAGTTGGCACCCTTGGGCGTGACGGCCGTGGGCGCCTGCGCGAACGCCACCTTGTCGGCCACCTTGCTCTGCTTCGGGTCGCTCACGAACGAGGCAGCGATGGTGGCGTCGATCCACATGCCGCACTTGCCCTCGTTGAAGAGGGCGAGGTTCTCGTTGAAGCTGTTGGCCGAGGCGCCGGGTGGGCCGTACTTCTTCATCGCGTCGACGTAGAAACCCACCGCGTCCTTCCAGGGCTTGGTGTTGATCTGCGGCTTCCAGCTCATGTCGAACCACTGGCCGCCGAAGGTGTTGACCATGGTCGACAGGAAGGCCATGTTGTCGCCCCAGCCCGGCTTGCCGCGCAGGCACAGGCCGTAGACGCCCTTGCCGGGGTTGTGGATCTTCGCGGCGATGTCGCGCAGCTGCTCCCAGGTGGGCCGCTCGGGCATGGTGGCGCCTGCCGCCTTCACCAGGTCGGCGCGGTACATGGTCATGGAGCTTTCGCCATAGAAGGGCGATGCGTACAGCTTGCCGTCCACCGACAGGCCGCCGCGCATGGCCGGCAGCAGGTCGTCGACGTCATAGCCGGCATCGGGCGCGATCTCCTTCAGCCAGCCCTTCTTGCCCCAGATCGGCGTCTCGTACATGCCGATGGTCATCACGTCGAACTGCCCGCCCTTGGTGGCGATGTCGGTGGTGACGCGCTGGCGCAGCACGCCTTCCTCGAGCGTCACCCACTTCACCTTGATGTCGGGGTTGGCCTGCTCGAAGTGCCGGGTCATCTTCTGCATCGTGATCATGTGGCCGTTGTTCACGGTGGCGATCACCAGCTCGGTGGCGGCATGGGCCGGCAGGCCGGCCGCGGCCAGCGCCGCGAGCACGAAGAGGGGAGCGAATCGGGAAGCCTGGTTCAGCTTCGGCGTCATGGTGTCTGTCTCCTGTCGTTGATTTCTGCGAAACGAATGGAAGGCACGCGTTGCAACGTGGCTCAAAGGTAGCGGTCACGCCATGCATCGTTTGATATGCGAGCCAGCCAGTTCGATACTTCTTTGCGCAGGCCGGCTAGGAATTACCCGAACTCCTGCCAGAAGCGTATCGAAGCCGGGCGGCGACAATCCTGGCCATGAAAGTGATCCGACTGCGTGAAGGCAAGGAGCGCTCGCTGCTGCGGCGCCATCCATGGGTGTTCCAGGGCAGCATCGCCAAGGGCGGCGGCGACGCCGGCGAAACCGTGCGGGTGGAGGCCGCCGACGGCCGTTTCCTCGCCTGGGCGGCGTTCAGCCCGACCTCGATGATCCGCGTGCGGGCCTGGAGCTTCGACGAGGCCGAGCGCATCGATGCCGGTTTCTTCGCCCGCCGCATCGAGGAGGCGCTGGCCTTCCGCAAGCGCCTGGCGGTGCCCAGCGACGCGGTGCGGCTCATCCACGGCGAGGCCGACGGGCTGCCGGGGCTCATCGTCGACCGGTACGGCGACACGCTGTCGGCGCAGTTCCTCTCGGCCGGCACCGAGCGCTGGAAGGACGTGATCGCCGACGCGTTGCTGGCCGCCACCGGTCTCACCCGGCTGTACGAGCGCTCCGACTCCGGCGTGCGCGGCCTCGAAGGGCTGGAGCCGCGCGCCGGCTGGCTGCGCGGCGAAGGCGCCACCGAGCTCACCATCCGCGAGCACGGCTGGCAGCTGGGGCTCGACGTTGCCGAGGGCCACAAGACCGGCTACTACCTCGACCAGCGTGACAACCGCAAGCTGTTCGCCGACGTGGTGAAGCACTTCGGCGTGAAGTCCGCGCTCAACTGCTACAGCTACACCGGCGGCTTCTCGGTGGCGGCGCTGGCCGGCGGCGCCGAGCGGGTGGTGAGCGTGGATTCGTCGGCGCCGGCGCTGGCGCGGGCCAGCGAGCACGTGCTGCGCAACGGCCTGGACCCGAGCCGCCACGAAGCGCTCGACGCCGACGTGAACGGCACGCTGCGCCGCCTGCTGAAGGAAGAGCAGCAGTTCGACGCCATCGTGCTCGACCCGCCGAAGTTCGCGCCGACCGCCGCGCATGCCGAACGCGCGTCGCGCGCCTACAAGGACATCAACCGCCTGGCCTTCAAGCTGCTGGCGCCGGGCGGCGTGCTGCTCACGTTCTCGTGTTCCGGCGGCATCGGCGCCGAGCTGTTCCACAAGATCGTGGCCGGCGCCGGGCTCGATGCGGGCGTGGATGCCTACCTGGTGCGCCGCCTCGAGGCGGCACCCGACCATCCGACCACGGTCAACTTCCCGGAAGGCGAATACCTGAAGGGGTTGATGCTGATCAAGCGGTGATGTTGGCACCCCGGCCGGCGGGTACACCGGCCACCCCTCCAAGAGGGGGCGGGCCTTGCTTGGGGCGGCCCGGCGCGGCGGCCCGCGTCCTTCACCTTCATACCGTCCGTGGTCTGCCGTCAGGGTGCATCTGCACAGATCGCACGCCTGCCTCTGCGTCCGTTCGGGCTGAGGTATCGAAGCCCCCGATGCCGGCTCAGCGCCGGTACGGGTCCTTGAACCCGAGCGCCAGCATCACCTCGGTTTCGCGCGCTTCCATCACCTCGGCCTCGTCGTCGGCTTCGTGGTCGTAGCCCTGCGCATGCAGCGTGCCGTGCACCAGCAGGTGGGCGTAATGGGCTTCGAGCGTCTTCCTCTCGGCCCGGGCTTCCTTGGCCACCACCGGCGCGCAGATGATGAGATCGGCCACCACCACCGGCTCGTGCGCGTAGTCGAAGGTGAGCACGTTGGTGGCGTAGTCCTTCTGGCGGTAGTCGCGGTTCAGCACCTGGCCCTCTTCGGCGCCGACGATGCGCACCGTGAGTTCGGCCGGCGCTTCGAGCGCGGCGCGGATCCAGCGCATCACCTTGTGACGCGGCAGGTGCTCGCGGTGGCTGGCGTCGGCGAACTGCAGCGACAGCGAAAGCTCGGGCTTCGCCATCAGTCTTCCCGCCGGCCCGCCGCGTCGTAGGCCTCGACGATGCGCGCCACCAGCGGGTGGCGCACCACGTCGGCTGAGGTGAACCGCGTCATCGCGATGCCGCGCACCCGGCGCAGCACCCGCTCGGCGTCGATCAGCCCGCTCTTCTGGCCCTTGGGCAGGTCGATCTGGCTCACGTCGCCGGTGACCACGGCCTTGGAGCCGAAGCCGATGCGGGTGAGGAACATCTTCATCTGCTCGGGCGTGGTGTTCTGCGCCTCGTCGAGGATCACGAAGGCATGGTTGAGCGTGCGCCCGCGCATGAAGGCCAGCGGCGCGATCTCGAGCGTGCCCTTCTCGAAGGCCTTGGTCACGCGGTCGAAGCCCATCAGGTCGTAGAGCGCGTCGTACAACGGGCGCAGGTAGGGGTCCACCTTCTGCGTGAGGTCGCCGGGCAGGAAGCCCAGGCGCTCGCCGGCCTCGACCGCGGGGCGGGTGAGGATGATGCGCTGCACGCTGCTGCGCTCCAGCGCGTCGATGGCGCAGGCCACCGCGAGGAAGGTCTTGCCGGTGCCGGCCGGGCCGATGCCGAAGGTGATGTCGTGGCCGAGGATGTTGCGCAGGTAGACCTGCTGGTTGGGCGTGCGCCCGGCCAGGTCGGCCCGGCGCGTGCGCAGCACGATCTCGTCGCCCTCGCCGTCTGCCGCTGCGGCCGCCGCGGACGGATCGGCGGCGCCCTGCTGCGCCTCGAGCAGCGCCAGCTGGAAGTCCTCGGCCTTGATGGGCCGGCGTGCGCGGTCGTACAGGCTTTGCATCAGCGCCACCGCGCGCTCGGCAGGGCGCTTGGCCCCTTCGATGCGGAACGACTCGTTGCGCCGGGTGATGGCGACGTTGAGCCCGGCCTCGATGGCGCGCAGGTTCTCGTCCAGCGTGCCGCACAGGTGGGCGAGGCGGTTGTTGTCGAGCGGGATGAAGGCGTGGCGCAGGATCACTGGCAAGGCACCGGCAGGAGGCGAAGCCGGCATTGTCGCCTGGGTAGGTCGCGGCGCAGGCATCCTGCACAATCCTGCCCCTATGCCGCGCCCGTCCCTGCCACCTGCCCTGCCTGGCCCGGCCAGCCTGCTGCGCCGCGGTCTGGCGATGCTGCTGGCCCTGGCCGCGCTCGCGGGCCTTTCGGCCTGCACCGCCACGGTGGCCGCCGACGCGCAGGAGTCGGTCACGGTGGCGCAGGCGCTGGCGGTCACCAGCGCAGCCGAGACCTTCCCGGCCGACCAGCCCACGCTGTCGGTGACGCTGCCCGACTACTGGGCGCAAACCCGGCCCGGCTACGAGGGCTCGGTGTGGTACCGGCTGCGCTTCGACACCACCCGGCTGCATGCGCCGCTGCTGGCGGCCTACATCGAGCGGGCGTGTTCCAACGCCGAAGTGCACCTGAACGGCCACCTCATCTACAGCGGCGGCCGCATGCGCGATCCGGTGACCCGCAACTGCTACCACTCGCAGCTGGTCACGCTGCCCAACGGCCTGCTGAAGGCGCAGGACAACCGCCTGGACGTGCAGGTGGCCGGGTCGCCCCTGAACCGCGTGAGCGCCCGCCAGCGCGCCGCCGGCCTGTCGGCGGTGACCATCGGCTCGCTGCCGGCGATGCGGGCGCTGCACGAGCGGCAGGTGTTCTGGAACATCACGGTGCCCAAGATCATCGCGGTGATGCTCGTGGTGCTGGGCGTGCTGCTGCTGGCGCTGGCATGGGTGCGGCGCCTGAGCTACCTGCTGTACTTCGGCCTCGTGGCGATCGGCGGCGCGCTGCTGGGCATGCGCCTGTGGTGGGCCGACGTGGGGCTGTCGAACGTGGCCGTCGAGATCCTGATCTGCGTGCTGTCGGCCCCGGTGATGGTGTGCTCGGTGCTCTTCCTGCTGCGTTATGGCGGCCTGTTCAGCACCCGCACGGTCGACCGGCTGCTGTGGGTGCAGTGCCTGCTGGTGCCGATGAGCTTTGCGCTGGGCGGCACGAACCGGGTGTTTTCGGTGTCCACCCTCTGGTACACGCTGTTCGGCCTGCAGATCGCCGCCGCCGCGGCCGCCTTCCTGTGGGCCAGCTGGCGGGTGCAGCGGCAGGAGTTCTGGCTGATGAGCTTCCTGCTGGGGGTGCTGGTGGTGCTGGTGGGCACCGAGCTGGCCATCCAGTACCGGCTGCTCGACCTGGCCCAGATCCACGTCATCCACTTCATGCTGCCGCTGCTGTTCTGCGTGGTGGGCCTGCGTCTCGTGCAGACCTTCGCCCAGGCGCTGCGCGCCGCGGAGGGCGCCAAGGCGGCGCTGGAGCAGCGGGTGCGCGAGGTCACCTCCGAGATGGAGCACAACTTCGCGCTGATGGCCGACCAGCGCGGCGAGCAGATCGCCGAGAAGGAACGCAAGCGCATCGCCGCCGACCTGCACGACGACCTGGGCGCCAAGCTGCTGACCATCGTGCACACCAGCGACAACGAGCGCATTTCCACGCTGGCGCGCGAAGCGCTCGAGGAAATGCGGCTGTCGGTGCGCGGCATCACCGGCAAGCCGGTGCGGCTGTCCGATGCGCTGGCCGACTGGCGGGCCGAGGTGGTGCAGCGGCTCGGGCAGGCCGGCATCGAGGTCGACTGGGATTCGCTCCCCGACACCGGCGACCGCACGCTGGCCGCCCGGGCGTACGTGCAGACCACCCGCATCGTGCGCGAGGCCGTCAGCAACATGATCAAGCACAGCGGCGCGTCGCACTGCAACGTGCACTGCGGCGTGGACGTCGACGACTTCCAGCTCGTGCTGCAGGACAACGGCCACGGCATCCCGCTCGAGCTCGACGGCAAGCTCGACCGGGGCCACGGCATGTCCACCATGAAGCAGCGCGCCAAGCAGCTGCACGGCCAGTGCCTGGTGGAGTCCGGGCCGGGCTACGGAACCGTGATCCGGCTCACGCTTCCCCTGTAGTAACCCCTAGAGTCACAATCCGCCGTACCAAACGCCGCTGCTACCATGGCCGCTCAGGGAGCAGCCGCAAGGCAAGAATGAGGTCGCCATCATGAAACAGATCCTGCTGCTCGAAGACCTGCCCGAAATCCGCACCTGGCTGAAGGCGCTGGCACTGCAGGTGTTTCCCCAGGCCCGCATTTCCGAATGCGCCCGCGTGAGCGACGCGCTGTCGATGATCTCCGCCATGCGATTCGACGTGGCGCTCATCGACCTGGGCCTGCCCGACGGGTCCGGCGTCGACGTGGTGGCCGCGTTGCGCGAGACCCAGCCCGAAGCGCAGTCGGTGGTGGTCACCATCCACGACGACGACGACCACCTGTTCCCGGCGCTGCAGGCAGGCGCCTTCGGCTACCTGCTGAAGGAACAGGCCCGTGAACAGCTGGCCGAACAGCTGCAGCGCATCGCCCAGGGCGAGCCGCCGCTGTCGCCGTCGATCGCGCGGCGCGTGATCCAGTACTTCACCTCGCAGGCCGCTCGCCAGCAGCCGGCGGCGCCGAGCCCGCACGACCTGCCCGCGGTGCAGCTCACCGAGCGCGAGAACGAGGTGCTGCTGCGGGTGGCCAAGGGCTTCACGCTGCCGGAGATCGGCCAGCAGCTGAACCTGTCGCGCCACACGATCGCCGACTACGTGAAGCAGATCTACCGCAAGCTCAACGTGAGCTCCCGTGCCGAGGCGGCGCTGGAGGCGCAGCGGCTGGGCCTGTTCCGCCGATAAGGCGGCGCACGACCGCGACCCGGCGCGCCCCTCGTGGGCGCGTCGCTGTTTCCGGGGCGGCCGCAACCCGATAATCCCGCCCCATGATCGGCAGACTCACCGGCGTCATCGCGGAAAAAACGCCCCCGCTCGTGCTCATCGACGTCAACGGCGTCGGCTACGAAGTCGACGTGCCGATGAGCAGCTTCTACAACCTGCCCAACCTCGGCGAACGCGTCACCCTGCTCACGCACTTCATCGTGCGCGAGGATGCCCAGATCCTGTTCGGCTTCCTCACGACCGAAGAGCGCGCCACCTTCCGCCAGCTCATCAAGATCTCGGGCGTCGGCCCGCGCACCGCGCTGTCCATCCTTTCGGGCCTGTCGGTCGCCGAGCTCGCGCAGGCGGTGAGCCTGCAGGAAGCCGGCCGGCTGGTGAAGATCCCGGGCATCGGCAAGAAGACGGCCGAACGCCTGCTGCTCGAACTCAAGGGCAAGCTGGGCGCCGAACTCTCCGCCACGCCGGCCAGCGTGGCCAGCGATGCGCAGGCCGACGTGCTGCAGGCGCTCATCGCGCTCGGCTATTCCGAGAAGGAAGCGGCACTGGCACTCAAGGCGCTGCCCAAGGACGTGGGCGTAAGCGACGGCATCAAGCTCGCGCTCAAGTCGCTGGCCCGATAGGCCGCCTGGGCTGCCGCCGGATAATCCGCAACCACCATGTCCATCCAGACCGACGACTTCGCCCCGCCGCCGCGCCGCGTGGTGAGCGCTGCGCCCGCCTCGCCCAACGAAGAGGCGCTGGAGCGCGCGCTGCGCCCCAAGCTGCTGGACGAATACGTCGGCCAGTCCAAGGCCCGCGAGCAGCTCGAGATCTTCATCGGCGCGGCGAAGAAGCGCGCCGAAGCGCTCGACCATGTGCTGCTGTTCGGCCCGCCCGGCCTCGGCAAGACGACCCTCAGCCACATCATTGCCCACGAGCTGGGCGTGAACCTGCGCCAGACCTCCGGCCCGGTGCTCGAGAAGCCGAAGGACCTCGCGGCCATCCTCACCAACCTCGAGCGCAACGACGTCCTCTTCATCGACGAGATCCACCGCCTCTCGCCGGTGGTCGAGGAGATCCTCTACCCGGCGCTCGAGGACTACCAGATCGACATCATGATCGGCGAGGGTCCTGCGGCCCGGTCGATCAAGCTCGACCTGCAGCCCTTCACGCTGGTGGGTGCCACCACCCGTGCCGGCATGCTGACCAACCCGCTGCGCGACCGCTTCGGCATCGTGGCGCGGCTGGAGTTCTACACGGCCGAAGAGCTCTCGCGCATCGTCACCCGCTCGGCCGGGCTGCTCAACGCCGCCATCGACCCGGAAGGTGCCACCGAGATCGCGCGCCGCTCGCGCGGCACGCCACGCATTGCCAACCGGCTGCTGCGGCGGGTGCGCGACTATGCCGAGGTGAAGAGCGACGGCCGCATCAGCAAGACCATCGCCGACAAGGCGCTGGCCATGCTCGACGTGGACCCGCAAGGTTTCGACATCATGGACCGCAAGCTGCTCGAGGCGGTGATCCACAAGTTCGACGGCGGCCCGGTCGGACTGGACAACCTCGCCGCCGCCATCGGCGAAGAACGCGACACCATCGAGGACGTGATCGAGCCCTACCTCATCCAGCAGGGCTATCTGCAGCGCACGCCGCGCGGGCGCATCGCGACGCTCGCCGCGTGGCGGCACCTGGGACTCACGCCGCCGCGCACGTCGGCTGCGGCAGGCCCGGGCGATCTGTTCGAGGGCTAGCGAGGCCTCTGCGCCGGCGCTGCAGCACGCCCAGCGCCAGCAGCCCGGCGCCCAGCAAGGCGAGCATCTGCGGCTCGGGCACCGGCGTCAGGATGATCGGCACGACGGTTTCACTGGCCGTCCACGCATGTGCTGCGATCTGGCCGACGTCGTTGAGGATCGGCGAGCCATGGGCGCCGTGCGCCAGCCCGAGATAGGGCCCACCCGCCGAGCGGATGAGGCTGCTGAGATCGGTGACCTCTCCGTGGTTCCAGAGGTAGACCTGATTGACCAGCCATTCGTCCATGCGGAACCAGGCCTGCACGAGCATCTGTCCGATCTCGTTCGAGTCGATCACGAAGGCGGAATAGGCGCTGCGGCCGTCGAAGTTGAAGTCGGCAGTGATGTCGTGCACGGCACCGTCGCGCCACAGGAAGATGTGGTTCGTCGGGTATTTGTCTGCCGACACGCTGTAGTTCGCCTCGCCGATCACGTCGCCCCAGCGGGTGATGTTGTCAGCGCTGCTGTCGAGTCCACCCAGCCGGCCGATCGAGATGGCCTGGCCCTGGGCGTCGAAAACGGTGGCGGTACGGTTGATGCTGCCGGCCACCCGCCCCGCTTCGTCGATGTCGCGCACCGCCACATCGGTCGCCACTGGCCCGAATGAACGCAGGCTGCTGCCGGTGTCGATGGCCACCTGGCGGCCGCCTGCAGTGCTGATGGTCCCGGCGACGTGGCCCTGTTCGTTGATGCTCGCGGGAACGAAGCTCGGGTCCAGGTAGCCGCGCACCCGCCCGTTGTTGTAGACGTAGCGGCTGGTCAGCACATCGCCGCGGTTGTTGATCGCCAGCGCACTCACCGCGGGCTGTCCGTCCACCGTGAGACTGCGGGTCTGGCCGTTCTGGTAGAGAAAGCCGCCGGCGCCATATTGATGGCCGATGACCTGGCCGAGGTCGTTCAGATGCATCGCATCGGCACTGGAACTGCTGCCCGGCAAGGCGGGGATGAGCGACATCTGCCCCGCGCTGTAGAAGAACGAACCCGAGACGCCTGAGCCATACGCCTGGCCGATGAGTTCGCCGCGATTGTTGAAGTCCGCGAACCACACGCTGGAAGTACCTGCCAGGACGTTGATCTCGGTACTGGTCCACGCGGGGGCCTGGGCCTGGGCCTGGGCCTGGGACGATGCTGTCCACATCACGAAGAGCCCGCAGGCCCATGCGCGCACGGTGAAACGATGCATTTGCTGTCTCCCTTGGTTGATTCAACGCCTTGCAGTCCCGGCACGCCGGCGCAGCAGCACCAGCACAAGCAGGCCGGCCGACAGCAACGCGAAGCCTTGCGGTTCGGGCACCGGCGTCAGCAGGAAGGGCTGCCACTGCTCGTTGCCGACCCAGACATACGAGGCGATCTGCCCGACCTCGTTGAGGATCGGAAAACTCACTCCAGGTCCCCCGATGCCCATGGCGGTCAGGTCGGTGATCTTGCCGTGGTCCCACAGGTACATGCGCTGAGCGAGCCACCCGTCCATGCGGAACCAAACGTCCAGGAGCATCTGCCCGAAGTCATTCGAATCGATGACCGAGGCCGAGTACGAAGATCTGTCCTGCCACCGGAAGTCGTCGGTGATGTCATTCGCCACGCCGTCGTGGTACACGAAGGTATGGAACGTCGGGTACCTCAGCCCGGGCGGGGTGTATTCCGCCATGCCGATCACTTCACCCCGGTCGGTGATATCGACGGCGCGGCTGCTCAACCCGCCAAAACGACCGATCTCCGTCAACTGCCCCTGCCGGTCGATGAACACAGCCGTGTTGTTGAAGGTGCCGGCCATCTCGCCGGCATCGTTGACCATTCCAACGGACATGCCAGGCGGGCCGACCCTCGTCAGACTGCTGCCATCGTCCAGGGCCGTATAGCTGGTGCCGTCGGCCGCCTGGACTGTTCCGACCACGAGACCGCTGTCGGTCATGGCGCGCGCGGAAAAACTCGGGTCGACGAAGGATCGTGTCTGACCATTGGCGTTCAGCACGTAGCGATCCGTCAGCACGTCGCCTCGGTTGTTGACATCCTGCAGGGATGCCCCCGGTTGCCCCGGGATGGAGAAGTCGCGGAATCGCCCGTTGTCGTAGAGGAAGCGTTGACCACCGCCGGTCAGGATCGCCTGCCCCACGTCGTTCATCTTGTAAACCCACAGGCGGTGACCCTCGGCACCGGCCGGAGACGGAAGGATCGACATCCGCCCGCCGCTGTAGAGATACACGCCGGAAGAGCTGCCCTCCATGCTGACCTGGCCCATCACCTCGCCACGGTTGTTGAGGTCGAGGAGGCTGATCCGTGTGACGCCCGGCGCCAGCTGGATCGGCTCAGCCGTCCAGCCTTCCGGCAGGTCCAGCGCCTGCGCCGCCGGTGCTGCCGCAAGGACCAGCCCGCAGATCCATGCGCGGGTGCCAAGGCGGGCGCGAGAGTTCGCATTCGGACGAGGCATGTGTGTCTCCCTTCGTTGCGCGCGCCGCGGCCACCGGCGCTCCGCGTTGCGCGAAAGCAATGTAGGAAGACATCAACGGCGCAGGTGTAAGCCGTCGGACTTGCTTACACCTGAGAGGAGCGGCGAACGCCACCTCGTCTGCGACGAGGTCTTCGCCGCTGTCGGTGGCTGCGGCTGTCAGGCCGGCGCGCTCGCGTCGGTGGTCTCGTGCGTCGCGGCTGCGTTCGTTGCGCCTTGCGAGCCGCTGAAGCGGCCCACCAGCCACAGTCCCGCCACGATGCCCAGCGCCCAGCCCACCTGCTGCACCAGCGTGAGCGTGTGCGCCACCCATAGGAAGCCCAGCACGGCGCCCATGAGCGCGAGGAACAGCAGCCCGGCGGCCCACATGGCGGCACGGCTCATCGGCGGGTCGAAGCGCTGCACGCGGTTGATGTCGAAGGCCGGCTTGGGCCACCTGGCCGCCACGTCGGCCGGACGCCAGCCGGGCGGCTTGAGCCACACGCGCAGCTTGTCTGGCCAGCGCTCGGCGCGCCAGCTGTCCTTCGCAAGCTCCCAGTAGACCTGCAGGTTGGCCCACACCGGGTTCCAGCTGCGCAGCGGCCCGCGGGTGCCGTAGACGCACGGCTCGTCGTCGCGCTCTTCCTCGAAGGTGCCGAACAGGCGGTCCCACACGATGAGGATGCCGCCGTAGTTCTTGTCGAGGTAGCGGTCGTTCACCGCATGGTGCACCCGGTGGTTCGACGGCGCGCAGAACCAGCGGTCGAACCAGCCCAGCCGTCCGATCTGCTGCGTGTGCACCCAGTACTGGTACAGCAGGTCGATCAGGCCCACCACCGCGAACACCAGTGGCGGGAAGCCGAGCACCGCCATCGGCAGATAGAAGAGCCAGCCGAACAGCCAGCCGCTGCTGGTTTGCCGCAGCGCGGTCGACAGGTTGTAGTCCTCGCTCTGGTGGTGCACCACGTGCGCGGCCCACAGCACGGCGCTCTCATGGCCGAAGCGGTGCAGCCAGTAGTAGCAGAAGTCGTAGAACACGAGGCCCACCGCCCAGACCCACAGCGCATCGGCGGGCAGCTGCCACAGCGACGCGTGCTGCCACACGATGGTGTAGAGCCCCAGCGTCATCAGCTTGGTGAACACGCCGCTCACCTGGCTCAGCATGCCCAGGCCGATGCTGTTGAGCGCGTCGTTCAGGCGGTAAGTGTTGCGGCCGCGGACCCAGCCGACGATGAACTCGATCGCGATCAGGCCGAGAAACACCGGTGTCGCGAGGACGATGACTTGTGCGCCTTCCATGGGGGCCGATCATGGCCGCAGGCGCCGGCGATGTGTAGAGGGGCAGCCCTCAGGCCAGGCAGCCGCGGGCGTCGACGGTCCAGACCGCCTCCACCGCCCCCTTCTGCAGCCCGCCGCGCACCGCGACGATGTGGTCATGCAGGTTCACCGTGGGGTCGCAATGGCCGGGCACCAGCCAGACCGTGTCGCCCAGCGCGGGCAGGCTCTCGCCTTCGCGTGCGGTGAGGATGCCGTGCTCGTCGCCGCCGTTGCGCCAGTCGAGCCGGCGCATCCACACCCGCGGCGGGCCGGAGTCGAGCGCGTGGCTCTTGTGGCCGGCGTCGATGACGGCATGGTCGGCGCCGCGGCTGATGACCTGCGACTTGATGAACAGCGAGTGCTCGAACTGCGGCGCATGGGGCGTGGGCAGGTTGTCGGCGTAGTCACGGTCCATGAAGACGTAGCTGCCCGCCTGCAGCTCGCCCCACAGGCCCGATTCGCTTTCGAGCGCAAAGGCGCCGGTACCGCCGCCGGTGACCAGCGGTACCTCGAGCCCCTCGGCGCGCACCGAGTCCTTGGCCTGCTGCACCGCCTGGGCGGCGTCGCTCACGGTGGCATCGCGTTCCTCGTGCGAACGCAGATGCTGCACGCGGCCGTGGTAGGCCTGCAGCCCGGCGAAGCGCAGCGGCTTGTACTGGCTCACCAGCCGGGCCAGCTGCCCGGCCTGTTCCGGCGGGACGCCGCAGCGGCCCTGGCCGACGTCGACTTCCACGTACACGTCGATGCGGGCCCGCTGCGCCTTCATGGCCTTGGCCAGCAGCTCCACGCCCAGTGCCGAATCGACCGCCACGCCGAGGTGCAGGTTGCGCGCCAGCTGGGCCAGCCGTTCGAGCTTGGACCGGGCGACGATCTCGTTGGTGATGAGGATGTTGTCGATGCCGAAGGCACCCAGCGCCAGCGCCTCGTCGAGCTTCTGCACGCACACGCCCACCGCGCCGAGTTCGATCTGCCGCCTGGCGATGGCGGCGCACTTGTGGGTCTTGGCATGCGGGCGCAGCCGCAGCCCCTTGGACGCCGCGTAGCCGGACATGCGCATGAGGTTGCGCTCCATGGCGGCCAGGTCCACCACCAGTGCGGGCGACTCGACGGCGGCGATCCTGTCGCCGACGCGCGCCGGCGGAAAAGCTCTCATCCCCTCCCTCCAGGTTCAGGCCGCGGCCGCAGGGCCGGCGTCGCCGGTCTCGTCGTGCATCTCGCCTTCGAGGTGGGCGCTGTCGCTCCAGCCCACCAGCGAAAAGCCGCCTGGCGTGTAGAGCAGGCGGTTGATGCTGGCATTGCCCAGCTGCCAGGTGCGTGCGCCTTGCAGGTCGATGTGCGCGGCGGCGCGGTACAGGCAGTCGAGCACGCCGCCGTGGGCCACCATCGCGATGGTCTGGCCCGGGTGGCGGGACGCCAGCCGGGTGGCGACGTCGACGCAGCGCAGGTAGAAGTCGCGCAGGGTTTCGCCGCCTTCGGGGCCGAACTCCGGGTCGCGCTTGCGCCAGCGCTGGCTCAGTTCGGGCCAGCGCTCCTCGATCTCCTTGAAGGTCTGGCCTTCGAAGACGCCGAAGCCGCGCTCGCGCAGCCCGCGCTCGACGAGCACCGGCACGCCGATGGCGTCGGACACCGCCCGCGCCGTCTCGTGGGCCCGGCCGAGGTCGCTGGCATACAGCACCGAGATGCCTTCGTCGGCCAGCGCGCGCCCGAGCCTGCGCGCCTGCCAGCGCCCCAGTTCGTTGAGCGGCACATCGAGCTGCCCCTGGATGCGCGAGTCCACGTTCCAGGCGGTTTCGCCATGCCGCAGAGCGAACACGCGTGTCGGCTCGACCGAGGCGCCGCCTCCCGCGGCATGCTCGGTCGCATGTTCTTGTCGGTCCAACATCAAAGACTGCTTGTGGCTGGTGAAAGGAAGTTCAGGCGATCCGCCGGTTGAGCGTGTAGGTGCCCGAGTAGCGGGCCTCGGCCAGCACGTGGCCGCGCAGGGCTTCGCGCACCTGTGCGCCGGTGAAGGCGCCATCGACGGCCAGCCGCGGTACGTCGAGTGCGTAGAGCGTGAAGACGTAGTGGTGGACGATGGAGTCGTTGAACGGCGGGAACGGGCCGTCGTAGCCGAAGTACTGGCCGGCCATTTCGGTGTCGCCGCCGAACCAGCCGGTGTAGTCGTTCAGGCCGTGCCGCGCGCCGTGCAGCGTTTCGGGGCCGGACTTGCCTCGGGCGGTGAAGCCGCGGCTGAACTCGCCCTCGTCGATGCTGCGCAGCACCGGCGGCAGGTCCACCATCACCCAGTGGAAGAAGTCCACCCGCGGCAGGTCGGCCGGCACTTCGCGGTCGGCGCGGTTCACGTCGTCGCCCCGGCTGGGCACGTCGGGGTCGTGGCAGATGAGCGCGAAGCTCGCAGTGCCCGCAGGCACGTCGCTCCAGGCGAACTGCGGATTCAGGTTGTCTGAAAAGGTGACGGTGGCCGAAGCGTCGGGCTTGCCCGCGGCGTAACGGGCGGGAATGCGCTGGCCTTCGGCCCAGCCGGTGCTGGTGAGTTTCATGCGGCCTCTCCTCTTTCCGATGGGTGAGCGGGTCTAGACGCCCCAGACGATGTCGTGCCCGTCGCGCTCGGCCAGCTTCATCATCTCGACCAGCGGCCAGGCGCGCTGGCGCAGCGTGATGCCGCGCGGCGGCGGCGTCTGGCCGTTGGCGCGCGCTTCCTCGTCGATGCGCCGGGCCTCGGCTTCGTCGGCGGCGATGGCGGCCTCGACGGCCTTCATGGCTGCGGGCATGTCGGCCACTTCGATGATGCCCTTGGCTGCCGGCTCCTTGCCGATGGCTCCGAGGATGCGATCGCCGGTGGGGCCCAGCATGATCACGTCGCCGGCGGCCTTGGACTTGAACTTGTAGATCATCGGTACATGTAGCCGCGGTTGAAGGGGTAGGCCGATTGTGCGCCCCGCATCGTGCCGGTGGCCAGCTGTCCGTCGGGCCGCGACGCCAGCATCTGGTGCAGCGAGATCCAGCCCTGCTCGAAGCTCATCGCGCAGCCGGCGAGGTAGAGCCGGTAGGCGCGCACGACCGATTCGCGGGTGAACTGGCGTGCACGCGGCAGGTGGGCCTCCAGCGCGTCGCTCCAGGCCCACAGCGTGCGGGCGTAGTGGGGCCGCAGGTTCTCGACGTCGACCCCCTCGAGGCCGGACTCGCCCATGGCCTGCAGCACGCGCGACACGTGCACCAGCTCGCCGCCGGGGAAGATGTAGCGGTCGATGAAGTCGCCCATGCCGGCGCCGAGCTGTGCGTTGCGCACGCCGCCGGCGGTGATGCCGTGGTTCATCACCATCCCGCCCGGCCTGAGCAGGCGGCGTATCTTCTCGAAGTAGCCCGGCAGTTGCGCCAGGCCCACGTGCTCGAACATGCCCACCGAGGCGATCCGGTCGTAGGGTGCGTCCTCCGGGATCTCGCGGTAGTCGCGCAGCTCCATGCGCACCCGGCCCTGCAGGCCCTTTTCGGCGATGAGCCGGTTCACGTAGGCATGCTGGTTCTTCGACAGCGTGACGCCATGCGCCTGCACGCCGTAGTGTTCGGCCGCCCACAGCAGCAGCGCGCCCCAGCCGGCGCCGATGTCGAGGAAGCGGTCACCCGGCTGCAGCATCAGCTTTCGGCAGATGTGATCGAGCTTGGCCTCCTGCGCCTGCGCGAGCGTCATCCCGGCGTCGGCGAAGTAGGCGCACGAGTACACGCGTCGCGGGTCGAGCCACAGCGCATAGAACTCGTCGGACACGTCGTAGTGGAACTGGATCTGCTGCGCATCGCGCTCCCGGGTATGGCGCGCCAGCGACTTGCCGTGGCGCATCAGCCCTTGCCACCAGCCCAGCACGCCGCGCGGTGCGCCGTGGTGGCGCGGGTCGGCCGGCAGCAGCGCCGCGGCGGTGGCCATCAGGTCGCGCATGGAGCCGTCGAGTTCGAGTCGGCCTTCGACGTAGGCCTCGGCGAGCCGGCCTATTTCGCCGCCGGCCAGCTGAGCCAGCAGCCGGTGGTCGCGTACCGACAGGGTGAGCCGCGGTTGTGCATGCCCGAGCCGCTGCCCTCCCGGCAGGACCAGCGCCGCCGGCACCGGCAGTGCCGACAGCTTGGACGTCACGATCGCATTGAGAGCCGACATGGAGCAGGGCCTCCTCGAACGCCAACGGTGGGTGAGCAACTCTACCGAAAGAGCGCCAAGCAAGCAGCGTTCCGTTCCCAATCGTTGCGATTGGCGTCCAAATGTCGTGCAGCTAGCGTTCGATCCGGGTGGACAGCACGATGGCCGAGGTGGTGCGCTCCACCCCCTCGAGCGCGCCGATGTGGTCGATCAGCGAGTCGAGCTCGCCGATGGAAGGTTCGGCCACCACCGCCAGCAGGTCGAAGGCACCGCTCACCGAATGCAGGCTGCGCACTGCGACGATCTTGCGCAAGGCCGCCTCGATGGCGCCGGCCTGCTTGGGCGCCACGGTGATCATCACGTGGGCCCGCACCAGCGCAGCCTCGATCTCGTCGGCCACCTTGACGGTGTAGCCGGTGATCACCCGGGCACGCTCCAGCCGCTCGATGCGGCTTTGCACCGTGGTGCGCGACAGCCCCAGCCGGCGCGCCAGCTCGGCGGTGGGGCTGCGGGCGTTCTCGCGCAGGAGGCCGAGCAGCGCCCGGTCGGTGTCATCCAGCGAATTCGTCATTCTGTTGAAAACACTTCGGCAGTTTGCCGAAGTATCCCCGTGCTTTCGTCGAATGTCGAGCTGCGTTCTGCACAACCTACGCACAGAATTTGCCCCATTCGCCATGCGGCGGACAACAACTGCTCGGAGACGCACATGAAATCCATCCTCCTGCTCGGCGGCGGCAAGATCGGCTCGGTGGTCGGTGACCTGCTGGCCCATGCGACCACGGGCGGCCGGCCCGACTACCAGGTGACGGTGGCCGACCGCTCGGAGGCGCTGCTGGCCGGGCTGCCCCGGCATCCCCAGCTCAACACCCTGGTGCTCGACGTCAACGATGCGGCGCTGCTGCGCACCGCATTGCGCGGCCGCTTTGCGGTGCTCTCTGCGCTGCCCTACATGCTGACGCTGCAGGTGGCCCGCGCCGCACGCGAGCTGGGCGTCCACTACCTCGACCTCACCGAGGACGTGGCCGCCACCCGGGGCATCCGCGAGCTGGCCGAAGGCGCCGGCACGGCGTTCATCCCGCAATGCGGCCTGGCCCCGGGCTTCATCTCGATCGTGGCGCACGACCTCGCCCGGCGCTTCGATTCGCTCGACTCGGTGCGCATGCGCGTCGGCGCCCTGCCCGCCTACCCCAGCAACGCGCTGAACTACAACCTGACGTGGAGCACCGAGGGCGTCATCAACGAATACTGCGAGCCCTGCGAAGCCATCGTCGATGGCCGG
Organism: Methylibium rhizosphaerae; assembly: GCF_006386545.1. Classification (GTDB taxonomy): domain Bacteria; phylum Pseudomonadota; class Gammaproteobacteria; order Burkholderiales; family Burkholderiaceae_C; genus Pseudorivibacter; species Pseudorivibacter rhizosphaerae. The sequence continues at coordinate 318,943 of NZ_SWAR01000004.1, forward strand.
CCCACCGAAGTGCCGGCGCTCGAGGAGCGCGAGGAGTTTTCGCTGGACGGCGTGCTGTACGAGGCCTTCAACACCTCGGGCGGCCTGGGCACCCTGTGCGAAACCCTCGAGGGCCGGGTTCGCACGCTGAACTACCGCACCATCCGCTACCCCGGCCACGCCGCGATCATGAAGGCGCTGCTGAACGACCTGCGCCTGCGCGACCGCCGCGCGCTCCTCAAGGACATCCTCGAGAACGCCGTGCCCGCGACGATGCAGGACGTGGTGATCGTCTTCGTGACGGTGAGCGGCACCCGCGCGGACGAAAGCGGCCAGCCGCGCTTCCTGCAGGACACCTACGCCCGCAAGATCTACAGCCACACGCTGCACGGCACGATGCGCAGCGCCATCCAGATCACCACCGCCTCGAGCCTCGCGGCGATGCTGGACCTGCTCGCGCAGGGCCAGCTGCCGCAGCAGGGCTTCGTGCGGCAGGAGGAGGTGTCGCTCGACACCTTCCTGGCCAACCGGTTCGGCCAGGTGTACGGCACGCAGGCGCTGGCCCAGGCCGCCTGAAGCGGCGCTAAGGCGCGGCCGGCTGTGCTTCGTGCCCGGCCGCCGCCGGGGCGCCTTCGGCCGGGCCCGAAGAGGCCTGACCCGCGCCGAAGCCGAGGTCGTGCAGCAGCGGCCGGGCAAGCTGCCAGAGCGACAAGCCCTGCGCCACCCACCGCACCGGCCGTCGCCAGCCGAACCGCCACAAGGTCCCGATCAGCAGGCAGGCCGCCGCCGCGAAGGCGATGCGCCGTACCCACGGCGCCCGCACCCAGGCCATGGCCCGTGCCGGCGCCGAATGCATGGCGTCCCCCTGCAGGTCGGCCAGCGCCGTCTGCACGCGCAGCCGCGACACCGCGAATCGCAGCCGCAGCAGCTCGCGCTTCAACTCCAGGTCGCCGGGCTCGCCGCGAAGGTCAATGGCGTGGGTCATAGGCGGGCTCCCTTGGGGGCTCGGTCGTGACGTGCGGCGGCGGGCCGTCGTGGCCGTTGCGCTGCTGCTGGCCTTCGACCGCTGCAGGCCCCTCAGCGGCAGCTGCAGGCGGCTCGACCATGGCACGCAGCCACAGCATGTCTTCGCTTGCGACTTCCGCGAGCAGGCTGCGCGGCGTTTCCTGCCGCCAGGCATGCCACAGTGCGCCGGCTCCGGCGAACGCAGGCAGCACGAACAACAACCACGCCCATCCGCTGGGCCATGCCTGGTGCCATGCCGACAACACGGCCAGGCCCACGCCGGCGATCAGCCCGGCATGCAGCAGCAGCAGGCCGGCGGCTGCCCACAAGGCGCGCCGCAGCCAATGGACCTTCCACTCCTGCACGGCCTGGGCGGCCGCGTCGCCGTAGAGGGCGGCATGCCCGACCACGGCGGCCAGCAACTCCTTCAGCGAGCCGAGGATCTCGCCCATGCGCGCTCCTTGTGCTTGTTCTTGGCGGGGTCGAGCGCGGACGGACTCACTGGTCGGTGTGGTGGTTGTGATAGCTGCGCGACAGCAGGATGCCGATCGCGGCGCCGGCCAGCAGCGCCGCCACCACCGACTGCAGCGGCCGGTCGCGCACCACGTCGCGGGCCTTCTCGGCGCCGTGCATGGCCTGGTCGCGCGCGCGCAGGCCCACGTCCTGCACCGAGTGCGTCAGGTTGGAGGCGCGCTCCTTCAGGGTGGCCAGGAGGTCCTTCACCTCGGCCGAGGCCGCAGGGCCGATCTTGCGCACCAGCGCTTCGATGTCGTGAGCGATCTCGCTCGCCGACACGCGCGTCTGCTCGGCCACGCCCTGGGCGCCGCGGCTGGCGGCGGCAGAAACGTCCTGCATCGTGCTACGGGCCTCGTCGACCAGGCCGCGGACGTTGCTGCCGGTGGCAGCCGTGGCGCCATTGCCGGCGGCGGTGGATGTTGTCGGGTTCATGTGGCACTCCTACCAAGGTTGTTGAGTAACGACATGCGGGCCGTTGACGATCGGCCCCGCAGGGAAGGCGGCCGTCACCGGCCGCCGCAGCTAGCCCTTCTTGATGAGGCTCAGGACGAAGGTCACGACGGCCATGACCACGAAGATGAAGAACAGGATCTGAGCGATACCGGCAGCACCGGCGGCAATGCCGCCGAAGCCGAACACGGCGGCGATCAGCGCAATCACAAAGAACACAACGGCGTAATGCAGCATGGCGAACTCCTTGAAGTCAGCACGGCTCGGTTGGGCCGACAGCATCAATCTAGGCAGATCGCTCATCGCAGTCCTTAAGCCATTGCCTCAGCCGCGCGTAGTGAGCGGCTGACAGCGTTGTCAGCGCCGGCTGACAACCCTGCCTTTGCCTCGCGTGTCAGCGCAAGCCGACGCGGCATCGGGAAGCAGCCCGCTCGGGCATCTGCATGCCGTCCGACGCCGCCCGGCTGCGTGGGAGCCTAGGCTTTGTGCGTCAGCGCAGGAGACACCTTTCGCGAACGCGAAGGGTCGCGCTGCAGACAACTCGTGTCAACGGATGAAAGGATTAACCATGAACTGGGATCGTGTCGAAGGCAACTGGCAGCAGTTCAAGGGCAAGCTCCGCGAGAAGTGGGGCGAGCTGACCGACGACGACATCGACGTCATCGATGGCCGTCGCGAGCAGCTGCAGGGGAAGATCCAGGAGCGCTACGGCAAGCAGCGTGACGAAGCAGAGCGCGACGTCGACGACTGGCTGAAAACCCTGCATTGAGCGGCTCCACCGCTCCAAAGAAAGGAAAGGGCCCTGCGGGCCCTTTCCTGCTTTCACCCCAGCAGCGGCGCAGGCTGCTGCGGCTTCGGAGCGTCGGTGGCGGGTTCGCGTGGCGCCACGCCCCACGCCGCCGGCGGGTTGCCGGCCTGGCCGACCTCCGCGTCGGTGGCGGGAAGTATCACCTCGACCAGCGTCCCGCGGCCGGGCCGGCTGCGGATGCTCAACTGGCCGCGCAGGGCCAGCGCGCGATGGCGCATGCCGGCCAGGCCATGGGCGCCGCTGCGCACCGCCGTGGCCGGATCGAAGCCCACACCGTCGTCGTGCACGCGCAGCACCGTGTCGGTCGGCCGCGCATCGAGCTCGATATGGATGTGCTTCGCCTTCGAGTACTTCTCGACGTTGGTGAGCGCCTCCTGCACGATGCGGTACAGCGCAATGCCGGCCTGCGGATCCACCCGCACGGCCGGGTCGAGCCGCGCCTCGACGTCGAGCCCGCTGCGCTCGGCAAAGTCGTCGGCCAGGTTCTGCAGCGCGGCCACCAGGCCCAAGTGGTTCAGGATCGACGGACGCAGGTCCTCGATGATGCGGCGCTTGAGCTGGATCCCCTGGGTGAGCGTGTCGGCCAGCTGCTTGATGCGTTCCTGGCTGGACGGCGGAGCCTGCTTCAGCTCCATGCGCAGCGCGGTGAGGTCGAGCTTGGCGGCCGTGAGCAATGCGCCCAGCTCGTCATGCAGTTCGCGGGCGAGCTTGGCACGTTCGTCCTCGCGCACGCGCTGCAGGTGGATGGCCAGCTCGGTGAGGTCGGCGGTGCGGCGCTCCACCTCGCTTTCGAGCTTGGCGCGCTCCAGCTCGATGAGCTTGGCCTCATGCTCCTTCTCGGCGGCCATGCGGCCGTAGTACTGGGCGTAGTAGAAGAACGTGAGCAGGCTGAGCGCGGTGGTCACCGCCACGCCCAGGCGCACCCACAGCGCCTGGCGCAGCCACTGGTTGCGGGTGCCTGTGTCCTCGCTGCGCTGGAGCTCGCTCAGATCGGCGACCGTCTTGCGGATCTGCTCCATGCGCTGGCGGCCGATGTCGGACTCCACCACCGCCCGGGTGGCGTCGATCATGCCGTCGCGCCGCAACCTCACGGTGATGTCCATTTCAGTGATCTTCGCGTTGACGTTGCGGCCCAGCGCCGAGATCACCTTCACCATTTGCGGGTCGGCGTGGTAGTTGTCGCGCAGTGAATCGAGCAGCCTGGGGATCGACTCCATCGCCTTGCGGTACGGGTCGAGGTATTTGGCATCGCCGGTCAGCAGGTACCCCCGCGAGCCGGTCTCGGCGTCGACCAGCAACGTGAGCAGTTGCTGCAGGTTGGCCTTCTGCTTGTCGTTCACCTCCACCGCGGTGAAGCTCTGCTTGAGTTCGCTGTACCCCATCTCCGAGACAGCGAGCACCAGCAGCGACACCACGGCGCAGATGAACGCGCCCAGTGACTGCTTGGAGTGGAACAGCGGCAGACGGCGCACGTCGCGGAACAAGCCTTTGATCATCCGGGGGACTCTCCTCTTCCGGCACCAGGGAGCAGGTGCGGCGGCCACAGTCTGCACCGTGCGCTGCTCCTCTACAAGGCAAATGCCGTGCGTTGTCGGAGTGGTCTTACAAGAACCCGCCTCCTTCTCTGGCAGCGCCGGACCCTTGCGCTCCCTACAGTTAGCCCACGAGATCGCGAATGCGAAAGGCCACAAGACAAGGAGTTGCCATGGAACGCTGTCTGGTCCTCTTGCTGACCTGCTTTGCCTTCGGGGCGCTGACAGGCTGCAACACGATCGAAGGCGCGGGCAAGGACGTCGAGAAGGTCGGGGAGAAGGTCCAGGGCGCCGCCCAGGACGCCAAGAAATAAAGAAAGGTTGTGACCGGTCCGGGCCGCAAGCCCTGCGCTCCGCCCCTCCCCCCAGGGTGGCCCGGACCGGCACTCCGCTCCACGACGAGATCAATTCATGAACACCCCCTCTTCAACATTGGCCGTCGAAAAGCCGAGCCAGTTCGTCATGGACTTGCAGGCGATACGGGACAGGGCCCGCCGCCATGTCGAAGAAGGTGCCATGACATCCAGCTACCAGGCCGACCGCGAGACGGTGCTGCATCTGCTGAACGACGCGCTGGCCACCGAGTGGGTCTGCGTGCTGCGCTACAAGGCGCACTACTTCGTCGCGCAAGGCATCGATGCCGAGGCGGTGAAGGCCGAGTTCAAGCAGCACGCGCTCGAAGAGGAAGCCCACGCCGACCGGATCGCCGAGCGCATCGTGCAGCTGGGCGGCGTACCGGAGCTGGCGCCCGACGGCCTGGCCAAGCGCTCGCATGCCGACTACGCGGTGGGGCCGGACCTCAAGACGATGATCAAGGAAGATCTGATCGCCGAGCGCATTGCGATCGAGAGCTACACCGAAATGATCCGCTACCTGGCCGACCGCGATCCGACCACGCGGCGCATGATGGAAGAGATCCTGGCCCAGGAAGAGGAACACGCCGAGGAGTTGTCGAGCCTGCTGGTTTGACGAGCCCCCTGGGCACACAATCGCGGCGGTGCAGCGGGTGATTCCGGGCACCGCTTTTTTCTTTTTGTTCGTTGTTGAGCGCGCAGCAAGATGATCAACGTAGCCATCGCCGACGACCACGGCATCGTGCGAGCCGGCTTCAAGCAGTTCATATCGGCGCAGGTCGACATGCGGGTGGTGGCCGAGGCCGCCAGCGGCCGCGAGGCGCTCGACCTCGCCCGCAAGCAGGCGTGCGATGTGCTGCTGCTCGACATCTCGATGCCCGACCAGAACGGCATCGACATCCTGCGGGCCATCCGGCTGGCGCAGCCGGACCTGCCGGTGCTCATGCTTTCGAGCTTCCCGGCCGACAAGTACGCCACCACCATCCTGAAGATGGGCGCCAACGGCTACCTGTCGAAAGACTGCGAGCCCGACGAGCTGATCGACGCCATTCGCGTGGTGTCGCGCGGGCGCAGCTACATCAGCCCCCAGGTGGGCGAGCTGCTGGCCCGCGGGCTCAACAAGGTGGGCGATGCGCCGCCGCATGAAGGCCTGTCGGACCGGGAGCTGCAGGTGTTCCTGCGGCTGGCCAAGGGCGAGACGGTGTCGGAGATCGCCGAGGCGCTGTTCGTGAGCATCAAGACGGTGAGCACCTACCGGGCTCGCGTGCTCGAGAAGCTCAACCTGCGCACCAACAGCGACCTGACCTACTACGCGCTGCAGCACGGACTCATTCAATAGTCCGGTCCGGTCGCCGGCGGTCCTTCACTGGGTGGTGTGCTTCGGCTGCTCGGCGATGTAGTCGAGCAGCTCCTCGATCTGGGACGACTTGTCGAAGAAGGCGTCGGCACCCAGGCCCAGGCAGATGGCACGAACGCGCGGCGACCCGTGGTTGGTGAGCACCACGCGTCGCGTGCCGTTCATGCGGGACGCCGGCTGCGACTGCAGCGCCTTCAGGATGCCGAAGCCCGAGCCTTCGCGCAGGTCCAGGTCGATGACGGCCAGGTCGAAGGGTTGGTCCTGCATCCAGGCCAGCGCATCGAGTTCGCTGTCGTAGCAGGCCACCACGCGGCAGTCGTCCACCGCTTCGATCATGGCAATGAGGCGAGCCCGGATGGCGAGTGAATCCTCGACCAGCACGACGCGCAAACCTTCTTTAGCAGCTGTCCCGTCCACCACACCGACTCTTTCGCCCAAGGCTCCATCACTCGCCTGAATCGTAGATGGCGGGCGAATGCTTGGCGATCGGTGGCCAACGTTGCTTGGTGTCGGATAAGTCCTACAGCAGCTTTTTCCACCTCGTGGCCCGGGCGGGTCGCGGGTGTCCCGGAAAGTGCGGCTGCGCGTTGCATAGCGGCACTCATCGTGCCCACAGCGACCGCCACCACCGCGCCAGCCGGGCCCAGGCCCCGGCCTCACCGGGGGGTTCGGCGCCCCCCGCGTTCGGGGGGGGCCCTGCGTATCGCTCCCGCAACGCCGCGTTGAACGCATCGAAGAAGTCGGCGGCCATCTTCTGTGCCGCCATGTCCACCAGCCGCGAGCCGACCTGCGCGATCCGCCCGCCCACCTGCGCGTCGGCGTCGTAGTGCAGCACCGTCTCGCGCGGGCCCCTCGGTTCGAGACGTACCGCGGCCTTGCCCTTGCCGAAGCCGGCGGCGCCGCCCTGCCCTTCGAACTGCAGCGTGTACGACTCGGGCGGCTGCTGGTCGGCCAGCTTGAGCCGGCCCTTGAAGCGCGCCTTCACCGGCCCGATGGCCGCGGTGAGCGCGAGCGCGTATTCGTCCTGCCCGTCGGGCGTGATCGATTCGCAGCCCGGAATGGCGGTCTGCAGCAGCGTGGTGTCGTTGAGCGCGTCCCAGGCCTGTTGCTGTGAGACCGGGAGCACTTGCTGGCTGGTGATCTGCATGGTGGTGTGGGTTGGAGTGCAGGAGAGTCTTCAACGAAGCGGCTTCGCGATGCCGTGGCCGCCCAGCAGCCGCGCGAGCTGCTCCAGGCTGGCGAGGTTGTGCGCGGGCACGAATTGGTCGACATGGGGCAGCATGGCCCGGATGCCCGCGGCGCGGGGCTCGAAACCCGCATAACGCAGCAGCGGGTTGAGCCACACCAGCTGCCGGCAGCTCTTGTGCAGGCGCTCCATCTCGAAGCGCAGCGGCGCGGTGTCGCCGTGTTCGAGGCCGTCGGTGACCAGCAGCACGGTGCTGCGCCCTGCCGATAGCACCCGCCGCGCCCACACCCGGTTGAACTCCCGCAGGCATTCGGTGATGCGCGTGCCGCCCGACCAGTCCGGCACCGCCTGCGTCACCTGAGCCACTGCCACGTCCGGGTCGCGCGTGCGCAGCAGGCGGGTGGTGTGGGTGAGGCGGGTGCCGAACACGAAGCTGAACACCCGCACGTCGGCGGCCGGCCCCTGGAGCGCGAGCGCGTGCGCGAAGTGCAGCAGCAGACGCGAGTAGCGGCTCATCGAACCGGAGATGTCGGCCAGCACCACCAGCGGCGCGTGGCGTTCGCGCGGCGCACGCCAACGCACGTCCCACAGCTCGCCGCCGTGCCGCGCCATCGCCTGCAGCGTGGCCCGCCAGTCGGGGCGCCGCGCCTGCGCGGCCGGGCGCATGCGCCGTGTGGGCAGCCGCTCGAAGAACGGCCGCAGCTGCGCGACGGCTCTCTTGGCCTGCTGCCATTCGGCCGCGCTCATGGTTTCGAAGTCGGCATGGCGCAGCACCTCGCGGTCGCTCCAGGTCATCTCGGCCTGGAGATCGAGCTGTTCATGTCGTGGCGGCGGCGCGCCGGCCGGCGACGGCCGCGGCGGGAACAGGGCGTCGGCCAGGCGGCGGTTCTCGGGCGGTGGCCTTGCGGCGGCGGCGCGGCCCTCGACGCGCGGCAGCAGCATGGCCATCATGCGGCCCAGCAGGTCCGGGTCGCGCCAGAAGATGTGGAAGGCCTGGTCGAACAGGGCGCGGTGCTCGGCCCGGGCGATGAGGCAGGCCAGCAAGGCATCGTGGAAGTCGCGGCGGCTTTCCAGCCCGGCCACCTGCAGCGCCTGCAGCGCGAGCTGGATGCGGTCGGTGCCGATCGGAAGGCCGGCGGTCCTGAGCACCCTCGCGAAATGGAGGACGTTCTCGGCCAGGCGGCCCGGGGGCTGTGGCGGCTGGTGCATCGTCCCCCTTGGTCAGGCGCCCATCGCCTGCCTCACCTCTTCGAGCAGCCTCGCGGCCTCGCCGCCCTGCACCCGGGCGATGTCGTCCTGGTACTTCAGCAGCACGCCGAGGGTGTCGTTCACCACCGCCGGGTCCAGCACCAGCGCATCCAGGGCCAGCAGCGCACGCGTCCATTCGATGGACTCGGCGATGCCCGGCAGCTTGTAGAGCTCCATGCGGCGCAGGCCCTGCACGAAGGCCACCACCTGCCGCGAAAGCGCCGCTCCCGCTCCCGGCACGCGGCGGCCCAGGATGGCCAGCTCGCGCGCGGCGTCCGGGAACCCCACCCAGTGGTAGAGGCAGCGCCGCTTCACGGCGTCGTGGATCTCGCGGGTGCGGTTGGAGGTGAGCACCACGATCGGCGGCTGCGCCGCAGCCACCGTGCCGAACTCGGGAATGGTGATCTGGAAGTCCGACAGCACTTCGAGCAGGTAGGCCTCGAACGGCTCGTCGGCACGGTCGAGCTCGTCGATCAGCAGCACCGGCGGCACCGGCTGCGCCGGATCGATGGCCTGCAGCAGCGCCCGCTTGATGAGGAAGCGCCCGGAGAACAGCTGCTCGCCCAGCGCCTCGCGCGACAGGCCCTCGCGCTCGGCCAGGCGAATTTCCATCATCTGCCGCGCGTAGTTCCACTCGTAGGCGGCGCCGCTCTGGTCGAGCCCTTCGTGGCATTGCAGGCGGATCAGCGGCCGGCCGAGCATCGTGGCCACCGTCTTGGCGATCTCGGTCTTGCCGGTGCCGGGCTCGCCTTCGAGGAACAGCGGACGGGCCAGCTCGAGCGCCAGGAACAGGGCCGTCGCGAGCGACCGCTCGGCCACGTAGTCGTGGTCGAGCAGCGCCTGCGACGTTTCGTCGATGCTGGCGGGCAGCGCTCCTGGCGGCAGCATGCTGCGGCGTCAGCCTGCGGCGATGACCGCGCGCCGCGCCAGCACCGGAATCAGCGCAGCCCGGTAATCCGCCGAGCCGTGCAGGTCGCTGTTCAGGTCCTTGGACGGCACGGCCACCGCGTCGCACGACTCGGGCGCCCACTTCGCCGCCAGCTTGTCTTCGAGCGCCTTCACCCGGAACACGCAGGCCCCGGCGCCGGTGACCGCCACCCGAACGCCGGCCGGACCCTTGCTCACGAACACACCCACCAGCGCAAAACGCGAGGCCGGCTGCGCGAACTTGACGTAGGCCGCCTTGTCGGCCGCCGGGAAGCGTACCGCGGTGATCACCTCGCCCTCCTGCAGCGCCGTCTCGTACAGCCCCTTGAAGAAGTCGTCGGCCGCGATGCTGCGGTGGTCAGTCTGGATGGTGGCGCCCAGGCCCAGCGCGGCGGCCGGCCAGTCGGCCGCCGGGTCGCTGTTGGCCAGGCTGCCGCCCAGGGTGCCGCGGTTGCGCACCTGGCGGTCGCCGATGCCTTCGGCGACCGCCACCAGCGCCGGCACGGCCTGCATCACGTCCTTCGACGCGGCCACCTCGGCATGGGTGGTCATGGCGCCGATCACCAGAGCGGCGCCGTCGCGCCGGATGCCCTTGAGCTCGGCGATCCGGCCCAGGTCCACCAGCGACGCCGGCTCGATGAGGCCCAGCTTCATCGAGCCCAGCAGCGACTGGCCGCCGGCGATCAGCCTGGCATCGGCGCCCTGCGCCAGGCGCACGGCATCCGCCACGCTGGCGGGGGTCTGATAGGCGAAGGTTTGCATGTCGAGCCTCCTTTAACGGGATGCCTGGATGGCGCGCCACACGTTGTACGGCGACGCGGGCATCGGCAGGTCCTTCACGCCGATGGCGTTGCACACCGCGTTGATCAGCGCAGCCGGCGAACCGATGGCTCCGGCCTCTCCGCAGCCCTTCACGCCCAGCGGGTTGTGCGTGCACGGCGTGCCCTTCACCGTCTCGACGGTGAAGCTCGGCAGATCGTCGGCGCGCGGCATCGCGTAGTCCATGTAGCTGCCGCTCAGCAGCTGGCCGGTGTCGCCGTCGTACACGCCGTGCTCGAGCAGCGCCTGGCCGATGCCCTGCGCCAGCCCGCCGTGCACCTGGCCCTCCACGATCATCGGGTTGATCACGTTGCCGAAGTCGTCGCAGGCGGTGAAGCGGTCCACCCTCACCGCGCCGGTGGCCGGGTCCACCTCCACCTCGCAGACGTAGGTGCCGGCCGGGTAGGTGAAATTGGTGGGGTCGTAGAAGGCGTTCTCGTTCAGCCCCGGCTCCAGCTTGTCGAGCGGGTAGTTGTGCGGCACGTAGGCGGTGAGCGCCACCTGCGCGAACGGCACCTTCTTGTCGGTGCCCGCCACCTTGAACTCGCCGCCGGAGAACTCGATGTCGGTGTCGGCCGCTTCCATCAGGTGGGCGGCGATCTTCTTGCCCTTGGCGATCACCTTGTCGACCGCCTTCACGATCGCGGTGCCGCCCACCGCCAGCGAGCGCGAGCCATAGGTGCCCATGCCGAACAGGATCTTGCCGGTGTCGCCGTGCTGGATGTCGACGTCGTCGATGCCGATGCCCAGCTTGTCGGCCACGACCTGGGCAAAGGTGGTTTCGTGGCCCTGCCCGTGGCTGTGGCTGCCGGTGAAGATGGTCACCTTGCCTGTGGGGTGCACCCGCACTTCGCCCGCCTCGAACAGGCCCGCGCGAGCGCCCAGCGCCCCGGCGATGTTGCTCGGCGCCAGCCCGCAGGCCTCGATGTAGGCCGAATAGCCGATGCCGCGCCTGAGCCCCTTCCCTTCGCTGGCCTTCTGCCGGGCCGCGAAGCCCTTCACGTCGGCCAGCTCGATCGCGCGGCTCATCGTGGCTTCGTAGTTGCCGGTGTCGTAGGTCAGGCCCACCGGCGACGCATACGGGAACTCGTGGATGAAGTTGCGGCGGCGGATCTCGGCCGGGTCGATGCCGAGCTCGTGCGCCGCGGTTTCCACCAGGCGCTCCACCACGTAAGTGGCCTCGGGCCGGCCGGCACCGCGATAGGCATCCACCGGCGCGGTGTTGGTGAAGACGCCGGTCACCTCGCAGAAGATCTTCGGCGTGGTGTACTGCCCGGCCAGCAGCGTGGCGTACAGGATGGTCGGCACGCTGGACGCGAAGGTCGAGAGATAGGCGCCGAGGTTGGCGGTGGTGTGCACCCGCATCGCGAGGAACTTGCCGTCCTCGCCGCATGCGAGTTCGGCAGTGGTCACGTGGTCGCGGCCATGTGCGTCGGCCAGGAAGGCTTCGCTGCGGTCGGCGGTCCACTTGATCGGCCGCGCGAGCTGGCGGCTCGCCCAGGTGATCGCGGTTTCCTCGGCATAGAGAAAGATCTTCGAGCCGAAGCCGCCCCCGACGTCGGGCGCCACCACCCGCATCTTGTGCTCGGGGATGCCCAGCACGAAGGCGCACATCAGCAGCCGCTCGACGTGCGGGTTCTGGTTGGCCACGTAGAGGGTGTAGCTGTCGTCGCCCGGGTTGTAGCTGGCGTTGGCGGCGCGCGGCTCGATGGCATTCGGGATGAGCCGGTTGTTCCGGAACGAGAGCCGCGTGACGTGCGGCGCGGCGGCGAAGGCGGCATCGGCGCCGGCCTTGTCGCCGATGGCCCAGGTGTAGCAGACGTTGTCGGGCGCCTCGTCATGCACCGCACCCTTCGCGCCCTTGGCGGCGGCCGTGTCGGCCACCGCGGGCAGCTCGTCGTAGTGCACGTCCACCAGCGCGGCCGCGGCCCGCGCCTGGTCGAGCGTCTCGGCCACCACCAGCGCCACCGGGTCGCCCACGTAGCGCACCTTGCCGTCGGCCAGGATGGGGTGCTTCGGCTCCTTCATCGGCGTGTTGTCGGTGCTGGTGATGAGCCAGCCGCACGGCAGCCCGCCCACGCTGCGGAAATGCTCGCCGGTGTAGATGCCCAGCACGCCGGGCAATGCGCCGGCGGCCTGCGTGTCCACGCCCTTGATGCGCGCATGCGCATAGGGCGAGCGCACGAAGCAGGCATGGGTCTGCCCCGGCAGCACGATGTCGTCGGTGTACTGGCCGCGGCCGGTCAGGAAGCGCGCATCTTCCTTGCGCTTGACGCTCTGGCCGATGAGGCCTTGTTGAGGTGCGTTCATGGTGGAAGTCCTCTCATCTCGATCGCCGCGCCGGCGGTCGGGGTGTCGTCACTTCATCATCCGGGCGCCCTGCTGGACCGCCTTGACGATGTTCTGGTAGCCGGTGCAACGGCAGAAGTTGCCGTCCAGCCCTTCGCGGATCTGCTGCTCGGTGGCATGCGGGTGGTGCTGCACGAGGTCCACCGCGCTCATCACCATGCCGGGCGTGCAGAAGCCGCACTGCAGCCCGTGGCACTCCTTGAAGGCGGCCTGCATCGGATGCAGCTCGCCGTTGGCGGCCAGACCTTCGATGGTGGTGACCTGCGCGCCTTGCGCCTGCACCGCGAGCATGTTGCAGGACTTCACCGCATGGCCGTCGAGGTGCACGGTGCAGGCGCCGCACTGCGCGGTGTCGCAGCCGACGTGGGTGCCGGTCAATCGCAGGTCTTCGCGCAGGAAGGTGACCAAGAGGGTCTGCGGTTCGACCTGTCGGGTGACGGTCTTGCCGTTGACCTGCAGCGTGAGCGTGAGGGCCATGGCCTTTGTCTCCTGTGGCTGTGGCCGCAGCGTGTTTCACCGCGGCCTTGTTGGCTGTGGAGCGGATCGCAAGAAGAAAGAGAAGCGCGAGCCATCCTAGGACGCCGCCTTGCGCCGTTCTGCCGCGCAAAAACCCCTACCCGGGCGCCGGTTGGACGAGGCGCGGCCACAATTCGGCCGGCATTGCAGCCTCACCTGTTCCGTTTTGGCGCACCGGCCGCATGCCTGCGAGGGGCACCTGTCGTCATGGACAACGTCGATCTGAACATCCTGCGCCAGGTGGTGCAGTGGCAAGCCGCCGGGCACCGCGTGGTGCTGGGCACCATCACCCGCACCTGGGGCTCGGCGCCGCGGCCGGTGGGCTCGGTGATGGCGATCCGCGACGACGGCCAGGTGGCGGGTTCGGTATCGGGCGGCTGCATCGAGGACGACCTCATCGCCAAGGTGCGCGCCGGCGCCCTGCAGCTGGCTGCGCCCCAGGTGGTGGTGTACGGCGTGGGCGCCGAGGAGGCCACCCGTTTCGGGCTGCCCTGCGGCGGAACGCTCGAGCTGGTGCTGGAGCCCTTGTCCGCATCGTCGCTGGTACCGGCGCTGCTCGAGCGGCTCACTCAGGGCGAGCTGGTGAAGCGCACGCTCGACCTGAAGACCGGCGCGGTCCGGCTCGACGCCCCGGACGGCGGCGACCTGGTGCGTCTCGGCGAGACGCAGCTCATCACCACGCATGGGCCGCGCTGGCGCCTGCTCATCATCGGCGCAGGGCAGATGACCCACTACCTCGCGCAGATGGCGCAGGCGCTCGACTACGAAGTGATCATCAACGACCCGCGCGATGAATACGCGAGCGGCTGGACGGTGCCCGGCGCCCGCCTCGTGCGCAGCATGCCCGACGACACCGTGGCCGAACTCAAGCCCGACGGCCACACCGCCATCGTGGCGCTGACGCATGACCCGAAGCTCGACGACCTGGCGCTGATGGAGGCGCTGAAGTCCGAAGCCTTCTACGTCGGCGCCATCGGCTCGCGGGTCAACCAGTCCAAGCGGCGTGCTCGGCTGAAGGAACACTTCGACGTGACCGATGAGCAGCTCGCACGGCTGCACGGCCCCATCGGCCTGAAGAACGGCGCCCGCACGCCACCGGAGATCGCGGTGTCCATCCTCGCGGAGATGATCGCAGTGCGGTATGGCTACAGCATCCCCGAGCCGGTGGGCCCTGGCGATGCGATCGAGGCAGGCTGCGCCGTCTGAGGCGGCGGGCTTCAGCGCCAGCGCAACGAGTACCGCAGCTGCAGGAAGTTCTCGCCGGGGTTCGGGTGGCTGATGCCGCCGTTCGAGAAGTGCTCGAAGCGCAGCGCCAGTTCATGCCGCCCCTGCGGGCCGAAGTTGCGGCCGACGGCGATGTGGTCGGCAAAGTTGAAAGCCGTGCTGAAACGTTTGTCGCGGCTTTCATAGACCGGCATCGTGAAAGTGAGACCGATGGCGGCTTCGGCGAACCAGGGCGATGCGCCGCCGCTCGGACGCCAGCGGAAGGTCGGCGTGAGCGCCACCTGCGTGACGACGGCCGACTCGCGCCCGTTCAGCGCCGCCGGTGCGCTCCAGTGGCCCAGGGCCAGCTCCCAGTAGCCGCCCACTTCACCGCCCCAGAGCGACCAGCGCCGCTGCCATGGCCAGGTCACGCCGGCGGTGAACGCGCGCGTGTCGGTGTCGGTTTCGCCGTACTGCACGAAGCCGGTGGAAGGCATCCAGCCGGGCACATCGCCGGCTGCCTCCTGTTGCGCATGCGCGCGGAGCGGCACTGCCGCGCACCACACGCACACCAAAGCCCGCAGCCATGCTGCGCGGCCCGGTACCGCCACATCAGAAGCATCGGGTCGCATGCCGGGATTCGGCAAGCTCCATGCCTTGCGGCTTGCTGCTTGCGGCCCCGGCGGGTCCAGAATGCGCGAGTCGCACCGAGCAGGAGAAGTGGCCGTCGATGAAGATCGCCCTGCTGTCGGACCTGCACCTGTCCCTGCAGCCGCTGGAACTTGCGCCCACGCCGGCCGACGTGGTCGTGCTGGCAGGCGACCTGGGCCGCCCCGACACGGCCGTCGCCTGGGCGCGCGAGTGCGCGCAGCAGCATGGCGCCCGGCCGGTGCTGTTCGTCGCCGGCAACCACGAGTTCTACGGCAGCGACCTCGCGAGCGCGATGCACCGGCTGCGCGATCTGGCGCAGGGCAGCCCGGTGCGGGTGCTGGAGCAGGACGAGTGGCATCACGCGGGCGTGCGCTTCCTCGGCTGCACCTTGTGGTCGGACCATCGCCTGTTCGAATCGGCGCAGCAGCGCGACGAGGGCCTGGCGATGTCGATGCGGCTGATGCGCGACTTCTCGCGCATCCGCATCGCACCGGACTTTCCGGAGCCCTTCTCGCCCGCGGTGGCGCAATTGCTGTTCGACCGCTCGGTGGCCTGGCTCGAGACCCGCTTCGCGCAGCCGCACGACGGGCCCACCGTCGTGGTCACGCATTTCGCGCCGTCGCGCCGGAGCATTGCGCCGCGCTTTGCCGGCTCGCCCATCAACACCTGCTTCGTGTCCGATCTCGAGGCGCAGATCCTGCGCTGGCAGCCGGTGCTGTGGCTGCACGGCCATACCCACGACAGCTTCGACTACCGCATCGGCCGCACCCGCGTCGTGGCCAACCCGCGCGGCTACGTGCTGCATGGCGAAGTGGAGAACCGCGCGTTCGACCCGGCGCTGGTGCTCGACCTCGATGCGGCGTTAAAGACGGCTTAACGACCGCGGGCCAGCATGCGCGCCGGCGTCCGCGGCTCGCGGGCGCTGCCCCCTCAAGCGCATCCGCATCCAACCCATTGGAGAGAACACCCATGCCTCGTGCTACCACCCTGTCGCGCCTGCTGCTGGCTGCGGCCGCCGTGTCGCCCGCCGTCCAGGCCCAGGAGCCGGCTTCGAACGAATGGCGCTTCAGCCTCGGCGCCGCCGTCGCCAGCGTGCCCGAGTTCCCCGGCAGCGACCAGCAGAAGACGCGCGCCGTGCCGATCTTCAGCGCGAGCTACGGCCGCTACTTCCTCGGTCCGGTGCCTGGCGGCGGCCCGCTGGGCATCGGTGCCACGCTCTACGAAGCCGGCGGCCTGCGTCTGGGCGCCGCCATCAGCTCCGACATCGGCAAGCTGCGCGAGGAAAACGACGACCCGCGCCTGGCAGGGCTCGGCGACATCGAACGCACGCAGCGGGCGCACCTGTTCGCCAGCTACGGCTTCGGCCGCTACAAGCTCAGCGCCGGCGTGGCACCCGACATCGGCGGAAAGGACCTCGGCACGCTGGTGTCGCTGGAAGCCGAGGCGATGTTCCAGCCGGCCGACCGCTGGTCGCTCGCCGTGGGGCCGGGCCTCACCTGGGGCAACCAGCGCTACATGCGCACCGTGTTCGGGATCGACGCGCAGCAGTCGGCCCGCTCTGGCCGCGCGGTGTACGACCCGGGCGCCGGCGTGGGCCTGGTCCGTCTGTCCGGCACGCTCAACTACCAGCTCGACGCCCACTGGAACCTCGGTGCGCGGCTGTCGTTCGGCCGCCTGCAGGGCGACGCGGGCGACAGCCCGCTGGTGTTCGACAAGTCGCAGACGAGCGGGCTGCTCTACGCCAGCTATCGGTTCTGAGGCTGCCTGCGGGGCGGCTAAAGTCGGCGGCCATGCAAGACCTCGACTTCCGCCTGCCCGCCTTCGAATCCGCCCTCGCCGAGCTGCCGCCCTCCCCGGGCGCGGCCGTGGCCCATGACGAGCACTACTGGGACCTCGTGCGCCGCCTGTACGACGTGGCGCGCGAGCCGGCCAACCTGGAGCAAGGCTACTGGGGCGTGATGGCCGAACCGGTGAAGGCGATGTTCCATCACTGGACGGATCGCGTGAACCGCGAGAACACGCTGCTCGTGCGCGATCGCTGGCCCGCCCTGCAGGAAGGCGTGCGGCAGCAGGTGGCCCAGGCGCTGGGCTGCGCCACGGAAGAGGTCGCCCTCACCCGCGGTGCCTCGGAGGCGATGTTCGCGCTGATCGGCGGCTTCAACCGCCTGGCGCCGGGCGACACGGTGCTGTATTGCGACCTCGACTACCCGGCCACCCGCAACGCGATGGCATGGCTGCGCGAGCGGCGCGGGGTGGTGCCGGTGCAGATCACCATGCCCGAGCCGGCCAGCCGCGAAGGGGTCATCGCCGCCTATGCGCAGGCCCTGGCGCAGCACCCGCGCACCCGCCTCGTGCTGCTCACCCACCTGTCGCACAGCACCGGCCTCGTGATGCCGGTGCGGGAGCTGTCTGCACTCGCGCACGAAGCGGGCGCGCAAGTGATCGTGGATGCGGCGCACTCGTGGGGCCAGCTCGACTTCGACGCGCCCGACCTGGGCGCGCCGTATGCGGGCTTCAACCTGCACAAGTGGGCCGGTGCGCCGCTGGGCAACGGCTGCCTGTACGTGAAGCGGGGGGCGGTCGCCGGCATCGACCGCTGGTTCGGCGACCGCGACTGGGGTGAAGACGACGTGCGCTCCCGCATGCACACCGGTTCGCCCAGCTTCGCCGCCTGGCTCACACTGCCGGCGGCGCTGCAGCTGCACCGGCACATCGGCGCAGCCACCAAGGAAGCCCGGCTGCGCGCGTTGCGCCACCACTGGGTGCAGCGGGCCCGCACGCTGCCGGGCGTCCAGGTCCTCACGCCCGATGACGCACTCTCCTGCGGCGGCATCACCTCGTTCCGCCTGGCAGGGCGCACGTCGGAAACCGACAACGAAGCCCTCGTGCGACGGCTGCGCGACGAGCACGGCGTGCTCACCGTGCGGCGCGAAGGGCCGGCAGCCGGCCAGTGCGTGCGGGTGACGCCGGCCTTGCACACCACGCTGGCCGAACTGGACCGGCTGGTCGACGGCCTGCGCGCGATCACCGCGGCCGGCTGACGGCCGGCCCTGCCGCCGGCCCCACCCGCACCCGCACCCGCGTGCCGCGGCCCGGCGCGCTGTCGATGTCCAGCGTGCCGCCGAGCAGGCCGGCGCGCTCTTCCATCCCGAGCAGGCCGTAGCCCGTGCGCGGGCTGCTGGCATCGAAGCCCACGCCGTCGTCAGTCACGCTGAGGCACCACTCGTCACCCTCCGCGTGCAAGGCAACGCTCGCACGCGTGGCCTGCGCATGCCTGCGCACGTTGGTGAGCGACTCCTGCGTGATGCGGAACAGCATGATGCCCACGTCGGGGCACAAGTCGTTGGCCGCTGGGTCGACGTCGACCTCGCACGGCAGGCCGGTGCTGCGGGTGAACTCGGCGGCCAGCCAGTCGATGGCGGCAGAGAGGCCGCCATCCAGCGCCGGCGGCCTGAGGTCGGACACCAGGCCCCGCACGGTGGCCACCAGCCGGTCGACCCGCTCCTGCATTTGCTGCCAGCTTTGCGGCGCCAGTGCCTCCCCCGAACCGGTGCGGATGCGCAGCACCGACACCTCCATGCGCAGGGCAGCGAGCTGCTGGCCCAGCTCGTCGTGCAGTTCGCGCGCCACCCGCTTGCGCTCCTCCTCGAGCGATCGGGCGTTGTGCGCACCGAACTCCCGCAGCGCCTTGCGCGAGGCATCGAGCTCCTCGGTGCGCAATTCGAGTTCCTGCGTGCGTCGCGACACCTGCTCGCGCAGCTCGGCGGCTCGCTGCTGCAGCAGTCGCGTGCGCAAGCGGACGAGCGAGCCCACCAGCAACAGCGCCAGCGCCAGCATGGCGGCCCGGAAGGCCGTGGTCTCGAACCAGGCCGGCTGCACGTGCAGCGGCCAGCGGGCAGTGGTCCATTCACCGGAGCGGTTCGCCGCCTTCACTTCCAGCGTGTATTCGCCGGGCGGCACGTTGGTGTAGCGCGCCGCCCGCAATTCGGCGCTCGACGCCGTCCATGACTCTTCCAGGCCCACCAGCCGGTAGGCGTAGCGGGTGCGCTCCGGGGCCGAGTAGTCGAGCAGCGCGAAGTTGACCTGGACCGCACGCTGCGAAGGGCCCAGCGTGATGCCCGAAGCCTCCACCGGCTGCCCGTCGCCGTCGGCCAGCCGGATCGGGGCCTTGAAACGCCAGGGCTGGAATCCATCCGGGTGCACGACGGCCAGACCGTCGCCGCCGAACAGCAGCTCGCCGGCAGGCGTGGCCGCTGCCGCCGACGTGTAGTACACGCGCTGGCCCACGCCGTCGGCCTTCTGGAGCAATGCCGTGTCCAGCGTGTCGCGGTCGATGCGCAGGATGCCGTTGTCCGCGCTCACCCACGCATGCCCTTGTGCGTCGAGCAGCAGGGCGTTGGCTGCGTTGTTCTGCAAGCCCTCGTCATGCCCGACGTGCCGCACCCTCGGTGCCGAGCCGTCGACGCCGGGCTCGACGATGAACACGCCGCCGCCATAGAAGGCCGCCCACAGCCGGCCCCGCTTGTCGTGCACGATGGCCGTGACCATGTTGCTCGACAGGCCGGCAACGCCCTGCACCTCCAGTTGCGGCCGCTCGACGCGCCCGGTGTCGGGCCGGTAGCGCAGCAGCCCGGTCCAGGTGCCCACCCACAGCGAGCCGTCGTCGTGGCAGCCGAGCGCGGTGATCGCCTCGCGCTTCAACGCCGGGTCGCCGGCGGGCTGCGCCACCGGCTCATTGGCCGACAGGTCGATGCTGTGCAGCCCCTCCTGCCCGCCCAGCCACAGCCGGCCGCCGGCCACGCACAGCGACCTGACCAGCGAGTTCTGGCCCAGGCCCCGGACCTTCACCCGCTCGACGCGACGGCCGCCGTCCCGCGCCCGGTACAGCCCGAGGCCCGTGCCGATGTACACGCTGCCGTCCGGCGCGCCGACCATGCGCAGCACCATGCTGGCGGGCAGCGCGTTGCCCGGCTGGCCGTCCTGCGGCAGCAGGCGATGCCTGGCCCTGCCATCGGCCGCCACGATGTCGATGCCGCCGCCGCCGCTGCCCAGCCAGACGCTGCCATCGGGCTGCGCGAGGAGCGCGGTGACCCCGGTGCGGGCGCCGCCGAGCAGACCGGCATCGCCGCCGTACCACGCCGACACGACGCGCTGGCCGGGATCATGCGAATCGAGCAGGCTGGGCCCGGCGGCCCACATGAGGCCGCTGCGGTCACGCAGCAGCACCGGCACGTTGTCCTTCGCGAGGGTGGCCGGGACGTCGGGTTCATGGCGCAGCTGCCGGGTCGTCCAGGTGCGCGTGTCCACCTGCACGATGCCCTGAGCCCAGGTGCCCAGCCACACCTCATGGTCGCCTGCCTCGGCAATGGCAGCGACCCATTGGGTCTCCAGCCCCTTGCCGTCGCTGCGTTCGGTGTCGCGCACTGGGCGGGCCGATGCGGCACCAGGCTCGATCACGAAGGCGCCGGTGGCGCGCGTGCCGATCCAGATGCGTCCGGCGCTGTCCTGCACCACCCGCCGCACTTCGACGGCGGCCCGGGCCCGGCCTTCCAGCGGCACCGGCTCGAAGGCAGCGGCGCCCCCGCGCAACACGTACAGCCCTTCACGCGTGCCGACCCACAGATGGCCGCCGCGATCGGCGAGCAGCGCGAACACCCGCTGCACCGGCAGGCCGGGCGGGATGGAACCTTCCGCATGGCGCCCCACGACACGGCCGGTGGCGAGCTCCAGCTGGTCGAGCCCGGCAGCGGTGCCCACCCACAGGCGGCCCGCCGCATCGTCGGCGAGCGCCAGCACCCGCGGGCTGCTCAGCCCCCGAGGCCCTGCGCCGAGGGTCCAGAAGCGGCCGTTCGTCTTGTCGAGCCGCCCCAGGCCGCCGCCGTTCGCACCCAGCCAGAGGCGGCCCTGGCGGTCCTCGTGCAGCACGTTGACGTAGCCGGTCGACGGGCTACCGGGCTTGGAGGGGTCCGCGACGTAGCGCTGAAAGCCATAGCCGTCCCAGCTGGCGAGGCCGGTCTGCGAAGCGATCCACATGAGGCCTTCGCGGTCCTGCAGCATCGCGGCCGGCACGATGTCGCCGGGCAGGCTGACGTGCCGGAACACCGGGACGGCGTCACGCTCCCAGGCACTTGCCGCCAGCGCGCAGGCCCATGGCAGCGCGAGCAGCCACAGGCACAGGAAGCGGCGCGCCGCGGCGATGTATGTCATGGGGCAGGCCGGCATCCGCCGGATCGTGCCATGGCAGCGCCGCGGCCCAGCCCACCGGGGCTGCCTGCGGCGCCAAAAACATCACGCGGCGGCGCCGGGGGCCTGCATCAGGTCGGCCATTGCCTCGCGGGGAATCAGCGCGCCGCGGTGCTGGATCACCCGTGCGGCCAGCCGGTTGCCCAGCAGCGCCGCATCTTGCGCGCTGCCGCCCGGCAGCCGCACGCTCAGGTAGCCGGCAGCGAAGGAATCGCCGGCGGCGGTGGTGTCCATCACCCGGGCCACCGGCTCGGTGGGCACTTCCACCAGCGGCTCCCGGCCGCACCGGACCAGCGTGGCCTGCCGGCCGCGCTTGACCACCACCTCGGGGCAAGGCAGCGCCAGCGCCCGGGCCACCGCCACCTCCAGGCCGGGCAACGCATGCAGCGCCTGGTGGTCGTCGGCCGTGACCAGCGCCAGCGTCGCCAGCTCGAAGGCCTCGGCATAGGCGGCCAGCGCCTCCTCGTGTCGCGGCCACAGGCGCGGCCGGTAGTTGTTGTCGAACACCACCGGCTTGCCGCGCCCGCGCAGCCGGCGCATCAGCCCGAAGAGGCGTTCGCGCCCGGCCGCCGGCAGGATGGCCAGGCTGATGCCGCTCAGGTACAGCGCGTCCAGCGTGTCGCAGGCGGCCTCCAGCGGCGAGGGCTCGGCGGCGTCGAAGTAGGCCCTGGCTGCGCTCGTGTCGCGCCAGTAGCTGAAGCTGCGCTCGCCGTTCGGGTCGACGTCGATCATGTAGAGCCCGGGCATGCGGCCCGGCACCCGCCGCACCAGGTCCACTGCGACGCCTTCGTCCGTCCAGCGCTGTACGAGGCCGTCGCTCAGCGGGTCGTCGCCCAGGCCGGTGGCATAGGTCGTGTCGATGCCCCGCGCCTCGCCGCACCGCGCCAGGTAGACGGCGGTGTTGAGGGTGTCGCCGCCGAATGTCTGCTGCAGCGTGCCGAAGGCCTGCCCCTGCAACTCGAGCATGCACTCGCCGAACAGGGCGACCCGCTGTCGGTTGGGCTCCATGGACTCCCCAGGATTTATTTGGAACGATGTTTCGATACTCTGCGAAAGGCGTACCGACTTGCCACCGGGATCGACCCGGAGTCCCATTCCGGGTCGTTGTCAGACAACATCATTTCAAGCACGGAAGCCCTTGCCCAACTTTTTCTCTGGCGCATCGGTGGGTTTCCCCTAGACGTCTTGGCGCTCCATTTCGATACGCTGGCGGAGTTGTACGACAACGTATCACTATGGAATCCATGAAAGCTACGCCCGCTCCCGCCCGCCTGCTGCTCACCGGCGCGGCCGGCACGCTCGGCCGTGCGCTGCGAGACCCGCTGCGCTCGGCCTGCCAGCACCTGCGCCTGTCCGACCTGAAGCCGATGGAAGGCCCCTGGGCGCCCGATGAAAGCTTCGTCGCCTGCGACCTGGCCGACCGCGCCGGCATGCTGGCGCTGCTGCGGGACGTGGACGCGGTGGTGCACCTGGGCGGCGTGTCGGTCGAGACACCCTTCGATCCCATCCTCTCGGCCAACATCCTGGGCATCTTCCACCTGTACGAGTCGGCAAGGGTGAACGGCGTGCGCCGCATCGTCTTCGCCAGCTCCAACCATTGCACCGGCGCCTACCCTCGCAGCGAGCGCCTGCAGGTGACCGACCCGCCCCGGCCCGATGGCTACTACGGCGTGAGCAAGCTGTTCGGCGAGCACATGGCGCAGCTGTACTTCGACCGCCACGGCATCGAAACGGTGTGCCTGCGCATCGGCAGCGCCACGCCGCAACCGGCGGACAAGCGCGGCCTGTCCACCTGGATCAGCCTGCGCGATCTCACCCAGCTCGTGCTGCGCTCGCTGTCGGCGCCCGGCGTCGGCTGCAGCATCGTGTGGGGCGTGTCGGCCAATTCGGCAGCGTGGTGGGACAACGCGGCTCCGGCCCGGCGGGTGGGCTATGTACCGCAGGACTCGTCGGACGCCTTCGCGGCCCAGGTGCTGGCGCAGCCGCTGCCCGACTACGAACGCGACCCGGCCTCGGCGACCGCGCGCCTGCAGGGCGGCAGCTTCGTCGGCGTGGGCCCCTTCCCCACCTTCGGCGAGGAGCGCGAGCCGTGAGCGTTGCCGTCGAGGTCGCCGTGGACGTGCGCTGCCGCGTCGGGGAAAGTCCGCTGTGGGACGTGCGCGATGCCTGCCTGCACTGGGTCGACATCAGCGGCCAGGCCGTATGGCGCCACGACCCCTCCGCCGGCCGCACCACCCGCTGGAGCACGCCCGAGCCGGTGGGCTGCATCGCGCCGCGCGCCAGCGGCGGCTTCATCGCCGCCATGCAGACCGGCGTCTACGCCTTCGAACTCGGCGAAACGCTGGCACCCCGGCTTCTGGCCGCCGCGCAGCATCCCGCACCGCAGCGCTTCAACGACGGCCGCTGCGACCGCCAGGGCCGCTTCTGGGTCGGCAGCATGTTCCCCGACCCGGCCCAGGCCCGGCGCAACGGACGGCTCGCCCGGCTCGACGCCGGCACCTGGGCACCTCCGCTGCTCGAAGACATGATCGTGCCCAACGGCCTGGCCTTCAGCCCCGACGGCCGCACGCTGTATGCGAGCGACTCGCACGCCACCGTCGCCACGGTGTGGGCCTTCGACTACGACCCCGACACCGGTCGCGCAAGCAGGCAGCGCGCCTTCATCGACAAGCTGCCCGCCGGCCGGCCCGACGGCGCGGCGGTCGATGCCGACGGCTGCTACTGGATCTGCGCCAACGACGGCGCCGCAGTGCTGCGCTACACGCCGGGCGGCCGGCTCGACCGGCGCATCGACCTGCCGGTGGCCAAACCCTCGATGTGCGCCTTCGGAGGCGCGCAGCTCGACACCCTGTACGTGACGTCGATACGCCCTGACGGCGACGGCGCCTTGGCACAACCCCTGGCCGGCGCGGTGTTCGCCTGCCGGCCAGGGGTGCGTGGCCTCGTGGAACCCGCCTACGCGGGCTGAAGCGAGCAGCGCCCTACCCCAGCTCCAACACCACAGACGGAGACAGCGACATGAACCGGAAGACCTCCCTCGCCGCCGCGCTGGCGCTCGCCTTGCCGGCACTGGCTTCGGCCATCGAGTTCCGCTCGGCCGACATCCACCCCGACGGCTACCCCACCGTCGAAGCCGTCAAGTTCATGGGCGAGCAGCTCAAGAAGCTGACCGGCGGCAAGCACTCGATCAACGTGTTCAACAACGGCAAGCTCGGCAACGAGAAGGACACGATCGAGCAGACCAAGCTTGGCGCCATCGCCATCGCGCGGGTCAACATCGCGCCGATGAACAACATCTGCCCGGCCACCATCGTGCCGACCATGCCCTTCCTGTTCCGCAGCACCGAGCACATGCGCAAGGTGCTCGACGGCCCGATCGGCGAGGAGATCCTGAAGAGCTGCGAGGCGCAGGGCTTCGTCGGCCTGGCCTACTACGACAGCGGCGCGCGTTCGATCTACACGGTGAAGAAGCCGGTCAAGACGGTGGAAGACACCAAGGGCATGAAGATCCGCGTGCAGCAGTCGGACCTGTGGGTCGCGCTGATGGAGGCGATGGGCGCCAATGCCACGCCCATGCCCTTCGGCGAGGTGTACACGGCGCTGAAGACCGGACTGGTGGATGCGGCCGAGAACAACTACCCGTCGTTCGAGAGCTCGCGCCACTTCGAGGTGGCCAAGTACTACTCGAAGACCGAGCACTCGATGGCGCCCGAGGTGCTGCTGTTCTCGAAGCGGGTGTGGGACGGCCTCTCGCCCGACGACCAGAAGGCGCTGCGCCAGGCCGCCAAGGACTCGGTGCCCCACATGCGCAAGCTGTGGGACGAGCGCGAGGCCAAGTCGCTGGCCACGGTGAAGGCCGCCGGCGCCGAGATCATCGAAGTGGACAAGGCCTCGTTCCGCAATGCGGTGAAGCCGGTGTACGTGAAGTTCCTGCGCGAGCCCAAGCTGCTCGACCTGGTCAAGCGCATCCAGGAAACGCAATAACCACCTGAGGGCGGCGCGCCCGGACAGCGGGCGCGCCGGAGTCTTCTATGTACACAAGAATCTGCGCCACGCTGGCGCGCTGGTGCATGTGGGTCGGCGTGGTCGGCCTGGTGCTGCTGATCGTTGCTGTGGCAGTGCAGGTGTTCGGCCGCTACGTGCTCAACAGCACCCCCACCTGGGCCGAAAGCCTCGCGCTGCTGCTGGTGCTGTACGTCACGATGCTGGGCGTGGCCGCGGGCGTGCGCGACGCCGGCCACATCGGGCTCGAGTCCTTCCTGGTGCTGCTGCCCGAGAAGCAGCGCCTGCGCTTCGAGATGCTCATCCATGTGCTGGTGGCCTGCTTCGGCGCGCTGATGGCCTGGTACTGCCTGATGCTCGGCATCTCGGTCATGGACTACAAGCTGCCCACGCTGGGCGTTTCCGAATCCCTCCGCTACTGGCCCGCGGCGATCGCGGGTGTGCTGATCGTGCTGTTTTCCATCGAACACCTCATCGCGCTCGTGCAGGGCCGCGCCGTGGAGCCCTCATGGCACTGACCCTGCTCAGCCTTTCGTTCCTCGCCTTCCTGGTGCTCGGGGTGCCGGTCGCGTTTTCGATCGGCTTGGCGGCCATCGCGGCCATCCTTTACGAAGGACTGCCGCTCGAAGTGGTGTTCCAGCAGATGACCTCGGGCATGAACGCGTTCTCGTTCCTGGCCATTCCGTTCTTCATCTTCGCCGGCGAGCTGATGATGTACGGCGGCATCGCCGACCGCATCGTCGCCTTCGCCAAGAGCGTGGTGGGCCACATCCGCGGCGGGCTGGGCATGTCGAACGTGGTGGCCTGCACGCTGTTCGGCGGCGTGGCCGGTTCGCCGGTGGCCGACGTGTCGGCGATGGGCTCGGTGATGATCCCGATGATGAAGCGCGAGGGCTATCACGCCGACTATGCAGTCAACGTGACGACCCATGCGGCACTGGTGGGCGCGCTCATGCCCACCAGCCACAACATGATCATCTACACCCTGGCCGCAGGCGGGAAGGTGTCGATCGCCGCGCTCATCCTCGCCGGCCTGCTGCCTGCGGTGCTGCTCACGCTGTGCAACCTCGGCGCGGCCTACTACGTGGCCATCCAGCGCGGCTATCCGGCCGGCACCTTCCCGGGCTGGAGCATCGTCGCGCGGTCGCTGGCGGCTTCGCTGCCGGGGCTGTTCGTGGTGGTGGTGATCCTGGGCGGCATCCTGTCGGGCGTGTTCACCGCCACCGAGTCGGCCGCCGTCGCGGTGATCTATGCGCTCGCGCTCACCGTGCTGGTGTACCGCTCGCTGAAGTGGGAGGACTTCCTCAAGGCGGCGGCCAAGGCGGTCAAGACCACCGGCGTGGTGCTGCTGCTGATCGGCGTGTCGGCCAGCTTCGGCTACCTCATCAGCCTGTACGGCGTGGCCGAGCTCACCGGGCGCATGCTGGGGGCGATGACTGACAACCCCTGGATGATCTTCCTGCTGGTCAACATCATCCTGTTCCTGCTCGGCACTTTCCTGGACATGGCGGCCACCATCCTGATCTGCACGCCGATCTTCCTGCCGATCTGCATGCACTACGGCATGAGCGAGGTGCAGTTCGGCATCATGCTGCTGATCAACTGCGCACTCGGGCTCAACACGCCGCCGGTGGGCACGGTGCAGTTCATCGGCTGTGCGATCGGCGGTGTGTCGGTCGGCACGGTGATGCGCACCATCGCGCCGTTCTACGGGGCGCTGCTGCTGGCCTTGCTGCTGGTGACCTACGTGCCGGCGTTCTCGATGTGGCTGCCCACGGTGGTGCTGGCCAAGTGAAAGTGACTTGACTTGTGCCCGCGCCGGCAGATGCCGGCGCGGCGGGCGCGCGATGGCCGGGCGCCTGAACAGCGCCCGGTGCCTCCTTGCGGCAAACGCTACAGGCCGGGCCGCTACAACCTGCCCATGAGGAACAGCACGAGCAGCACGACCAGCACCAGGGCCAGGCCGCCGCTGGGGTAGTAACCCCAGGAGCTGCTGTAGGGCCAGGTGGGCAGCGCGCCGACGACCAGCAGCACCAGCACGATCAACAGCAAGGTGGTGAGCGACATGGGGAGTCCTTTCTTCGCGGGTTGACACCTGCGCTCCTTCCGGTGCGTCGCAGGCAACGTGCCTGCCCGCGGGAACGGCAATTGCGCCGTGCAGTGGAGACATCCGCTACAGGAGGCAACAAATGCCGCGTGCGCTGTGGAAAGGCGCCATCACCTTCGGGCTGGTCCACATCCCGGTCGGGCTGTACCCGGCCGCCCGGGAGCACAGCATCGACTTCGACTGGCTCGACCGCCGCTCGATGAAGCCGGTGGGCTACAAGCGGGTCAACAAGGCCACCGGCCGCGAGGTGTCGAAGGACGACATCGTGCGCGGCCTGGAAGTCGAGGACGGGAAGTACGTGGTGCTGTCGGACGACGAGATCCGTGCCGCCAACTCGGCCGCCACCCAGGCGGTGGAGATCCAGGCCTTCATCGATGCCGGCGACGTGTCACCGGTCTACTTCGAGCGGCCCTACGTGCTGGCGCCGGCGGCACGCGGTGAAAAGGTCTACCGGCTGCTGCGCGACGCGCTGAAAAAGAAGCGGCGCGTGGGCATCGCGCAGGTGGTCATCCAGTCGAAGCAGCACCTCGCGGCACTGATCCCGATGGGCGATGCGCTGGTGCTCAACACGCTGCGCTGGGCCGACGAGCTGCGCTCGCTCGACGACCTCGCACTGCCGCGCGGCAGCGGCAGCAAGAAGGACGCGCCCGGTGAACGCGAGATGCAGATGGCCGAGCAGCTGATCGACGACATGAGCGAGAAGTGGCAGCCCGAGCAGTACGAGGACCACTTCAAGGACGACATCATGGCGCTGGTGCAGCGCAAGCTGAAGGAAGGCAAGGCCCGGCGCGTCGAGCCCTTGCCGGCCGCAGCAGAAGAAGGCGGCGGCGCCGAAGTCATCGACCTCACCGAGCTGCTCAAGCGCAGCCTGGGCGGCAAGGCAGGAGCGAAAGAGGACGGGGCCGCGGAAGCCGCGCCGCGAAAGAAGGCGCGCCGCAGTGCCGCCGGCAAGAAGACCACCTCGGCACGCAGGCCGGCCGCCCAGCGCGCCCGCGCCCGGGCCTGAGCGGGCCAGGCCATGGCAAGCAGACAGCACAGCACCGAGCCCGCCGTGCGAGGCGTGCGCATCACTCACCCGGACCGGGTGATCGATCCGGCCTCGGGCGCCACCAAGCTGGAGCTCGCGCGCTACTACGAGAGCGTGGCGGCCCACGCGCTGCCCCACCTGAAAGGCAGGCCGGTGGCGCTGGTGCGTGCGCCCGACGGCGTGGAAGGCGAGCTGTTCTTCCAGAAGCACCTGCAGCAGCTTTCGATTCCCAGGCTGCGCGAGCTCGACGTTTCGCTGGACCCGGGCCATGCGCCGCTCATGGTGATCGACAACACGACCGCCCTCGTGGGCGCGACGCAGATGGGCACCGTCGAGCTGCACACCTGGAATGCGGTGCACACATCCATCGAGAAACCCGACCGGGTGGTGTTCGACCTCGACCCCGGTGCCGGCCTGCCGTGGGCTCGCATGGTCGAGGCGGCCGAGCTCACGAAGACGCTGCTCGACGAGCTGGGCCTCGTCAGCTTCCTGAAGACCAGCGGCGGCAAGGGCCTGCACGTGGTGGTGCCGCTCGCGCGGCGCCACACCTGGGAGCAGGCCAAGGCCTTCGTCAAGGCGGTGGCCCAGCACATGGCGGCCACGCTGCCGCAACGGTTTTCGGCCAAGGCCGGCCCGCGCAATCGTGTCGGCAAGGTGTTCGTGGACTACCTGCGCAACAGCCGGGGTGCCACGTCGGCGGCGGCCTTCTCGGCACGCGCCCGGCCGATGCTGCCTGTCTCGGTGCCGATCGCCTGGGAAGAGCTGGTCGAGCTTCGCGCGGCCAACCAGTGGAACATCCGCAACCTCGCTCAGCGGCTGCGCGACCTCGAAGGCCGCGACCCGTGGGCCGGCTACACGGGCACGCGGCAGACGCTGCACGAAGCGATTCGTCACCTGGGCCTGGACGAAGCCGCCGCCGAAGATGGCCCGACCCGGCCCGTGCCGGCGCGCACCGGCCGCCCCCAATGGCACAGCGCTTCCGGCAGGGGTTCGCGATGACATGGCCGCATGAGGAACCGTTCGATACCGACATCGAGGGCCGCTGGGCCCAGGGTCGCTACGACACGCCCGCGCAGGGTTTGCCGGACAGCGCGCGCATCCCGAGCCCGACCATCACAGCCGGCGCGCCGATGTGAAGGCCCTCGTAAAAAAGAAGGCAGCACGTTTTCGAGGCGTGCCGCCCGCGGTGGGACCCGAAGTCCCTAAGCGTGGCGCCGGCGCTTCTCCACCGCCGGCAGCCGCATCATCTGGCGGTATTTCGTGACGGTACGCCGGGCCACATTCAGGCCCTGGCGTGCCAGCTGGCGCGCGATCTGCGCGTCGGACACCGGATCGGCCGCATCTTCGGCCTCGATCATTTCGCGGATCACGCTGCGGATGGCGGTGGCCGAACAGGCACCGCCGCTCGCGGTAGGCAGAGCGCGCGAGAAGAAGTACTTGAGCTCGAACACGCCCAGCGGCGTGGACATGTACTTGTTGTTCGTGACGCGCGAGACGGTGGATTCGTGCAGCCCCAGTTCCTGCGCAATCTCGCGCAAGCCCAGCGGCTTCATGGCCAGCGCGCCGTACTCGAAGAAGTTGAGCTGGTGCCGGATGATGGCGTTGGCCACGTCGAGGATGGTGGTGAAGCGCTGCTCCACGTTGCGCAGCGTCCAGCGCGCTTCCTGCAGGTGGGCAGCCAGCGCCGAATGGCTCGAGTCGCGGTACTTCTGGAAGAGCTCCGCATATGCCTGGTTGAGCTTGACCTTGGGCACCACGTCGGGGTTGAGCGCGGCGATCCAGTGGCCGCCCTTGCCGCGCCGCACGATCACGTCGGGCGTCACGTAGCGGGTATCGGCCGAGCCGAAGCGCCAGCCGGGCCGCGGGTCGAGATGGCGGATGCGTTCGCACAGCGCCTCGACCTGCGCGACGCTGCAGCCCAGCGCCTGCGCCATGTGCGGGACGTCGCGCATGGCCAGCCGCTCGAGCTGCTCGCTGACGATGCGGCAGGCGAGCTGGCGCTCTGCCGGGTCTTCGAACTGGCGCAGCTGCAGCAGCAGGCATTCGCGCACGTCGCGCGCGCCCACGCCGCTGGGGTCGAGCGACTGCACCAGCTTCAAGGCCACGTTGAGCTCGTCGAGATCGAGCGGCGGCGACAGCTCGGCCACTTCGGCCAGGTCCGGCAGGCCCACCCGCAGGTAGCCGTCATCGTCGAGCGCCTCGATCACCAGCCCCACCAGCGCCCGGTCGCGCTGCGACAGGGGCATCACGCTGGTCTGGCCGTGCAGGTGCTGACGCAGCGACACGTCGGCCGCCATCATGTCCATCAGGTCGGTGTCGCCTGAAGACGATGCCGGCGCAAGGCGGGCCTCGCCCCGCCCGGCCCACAGGCCGCGTTCCTCGAGCGGCTCGAAGCTTTCGGGACTGGCCGTCGAGGGCACCTCGGGCTCGGCTGCCGGCTGCTGCGCCGCCTCGAGCGCGGGCGAGCGCGTTTCACTGTCCTCTTCGAGGAAGGGGTTGTTGCCGACGGCCTGGCGCACTTCCTGTGCGAAGTCGAGCGACGAGAGCTGCAGCAGGCGCACGGCCTGCTGCAGCCTGGGGGTGAGCGTCTGATGCTGCTTTTGTTCAGCACGCAGCGTCTGTGCTTGCATTCCTTCTCCTGCGAGATTCCACGATTCCCGCGCCCCGGACTGCCCGATGGGCCTCCCCGCACAGTGGGTTGCTTAACGCAACACCCGTGCCGGACTCGCAGCAGAGCCCACTTGTATCGCCATGCTTCAGTACCGCATGCGGATCACCGCATGCAGCCGTGCATTACGTCGGTTTTGGGTAGGCAATCGAGCGACAAGCAGGCTCGATCCCATGCAAAGAAGCGATCGCTTGCGGCAAGAAGTTCAGCGCCGGCCGCGCAGCGTGCGCTCGTAGGTCTCGTCGAGCACCGGCCCGCGGTCGGTATCGCTGCGGCCCTCGGCCAGGTCGTCGTGGGCGCGCCTGATCACCTCGCGCGGAGCGGTCTCCTGGCTGTCGGACGATTCGTCGTGTTCATGCGGCAGGCGTGTGTCGACGCCGCCGTCGTCGCCGGCGAGGTGCTGGGTGGTGGCACCGCCCGGCGAGCGCCGCCGCGCCGGCGGCGTGGCCTGCGGCGAAGGGGGCATGGGCGAGGTGCGTTGCGGCGTTCGAGAGGTCTTCGACATGGCAGGGGCTCCGGGCCGCAGGCTGCGGCGCATCAACCGGTGGGCGGCAAGCCCCGTTCCTCTGCGGTGTCGTCCACGGCGTGCGCCTGCGGGCGCACGCCCTCGAGCGTCCAGGCCACTGCGGCCCCCAGCAGCAGGATCTGTGTGGAGTAGTAGACCCACAGCATCACTACTGCGAAGGAGCCGGCCGCCCCGAAGCTGGAGGTCACGCTGACACGGCCCAGGTAGAGCCCGATCAGGTGCTTGCCCACCGCGAAGAGCAGCGCGCTGGTGACCGCCCCCACCGCCACCGAATGCCAGCGCGGCGCCCTGTCGGGCAGCCAGCGCAGGAAGGCCGCGAAGGCGGTGCTCAGCAGCAGCGCTGACAGCACCACGTCGACGATGCCGATGAGCTGCGCGAGCAGGGGATACAGCTTCTGCAGGTAGCCGCTCACCGCGGCCAGCACCGCGCTGGCCACGAGCGACACGATCAGCAGGAAGCCGAAGCCCAGCACCAGCGCGAAAGCCATCAGCCGCGCGCGCAGGAAGGCGCCGATGACCGAGGCCGGCGTCTCCACGCGGCCCATGCGGTTGAGCGCAGTGCGCAGCTGTGCAAAGACGCCGCTGGCGCCCACCAGCAGCGTGCCCACGGCGATGAGGCCGGCGGTGCCGCTGCTGTTTTCGCGCCAGGCCGAAGCGATCATGCTTTCGATGCCTTGCGCGGCATCGCGCCCGACCAGGCCCTGGATCTCGCCGACGATCTGCCCGCGCGCCGCTTCCACGCCGAAGATGACGCCCGCCAGCGCGATGGCGATCACCAGCAGCGGGGCCATCGCGAACATCGAATAGAACGCGATCGCCGCGCCCAGTTGCGCGCCTTCCTCGGCGATCCACAACTTCACGGCCGACACGCCCACCTGGAAGGCGCGGCGTGACCGCCATCCGAGCTTCAGGCCGGCTGCTTCTCGCACTGCCATCGCCGCATCACGTCGGCCATGGTGCGGCCCTGCCGGTACTGCAGGTGCCAGGCGAGCCGGCGCTGCCAGTCGCGCCGCACCATGGCGTCGTCGGCATCGCCGGGCTGCAGCTCGAAGCGCAGCAGCGGGCCGCTTTCGACCTCGGTGCGGTCGATCATGGCGTTGCGGCCCAGGCTGGCCAGCCGGTCGAACATGCCGTCGCCCGAATACGACAGGCGGCGACTGCGCACCGGGCTGCCCTGAGGCAATGCGTAGATGTGCTGCGGCTCGATCGCGTAGCGCAGAGGCGTCGAGCACAGGGCCCGGCGGAAGGCGGGGCTCATCGCCCTGCGCTCGGCCACCAGCCCGAGCAGCGGCCAGCGGCGCGAGGCGAACCAGCGCAGCGCCGCCCGCACCCGGGCGATGGCGGCTTCATCGTCGGCCGCTTCGCGCTCGTTGCCCTGCGCCGCGGCGAGTTCGTCGCCGCATTCGAGCCGTTCCTGCATTTCGTCGATGAAAGCGGTGTTGCCCTCGTCTTTCATGGCACCGGGTGCGAGCGCCAGCGTCAGCGGCAAGGCCGCCACGTCGCCGATCGCGTCGATCACCCGCTGGCACGCCCGCCACGTGGCGGGCTGTACGCCGTGCAACACCACTGCAAGTTCAGCACCCATGTATTTGCTCCGGTCCAGACGTGCGAGTAACGCCGCGTGAAGAATGGTCACGGGGCGCAAGGAGAGGTGTGGACATGGGGCAAGCCACGTGCCGTCGGACGCCCAGCCCAGGCCCGGCGCGGCTCGGGCACGCGGTCTGCCGCAATCGGGATGCCGCTGCGGGCCCCGTGCCTGTGGCTCGCGATGTCCGAAACATCCTTCTGGAGGCAACGCCCATGCGCAACGACCACGTCGTGGAAGTACTCAACGAACTGATCGAAACCTGCAAGGACGGTGAGCAAGGTTTTCAAAGCTGCGCCAGACATGCGGAGTCCGACGAGCTGAAGAGCCTGTTCGCCACGCGCGCCGCCGACTGCAGCCAGGCGGCGTCCGAATTGCAGACGCAGGTGATCCAGTGCGGCGGCCGCCCCGCCAGCCATGGCACCGCCAGCGGTGCATTGCACCGAGGCTGGGTGGCGCTGCGCAGCTCGGTCTCGCGCTATGACGACGTGGCGATGCTTGAGGAGTGCGAGCGCGGTGAAGACGTCGCACTCGACCGCTACCGCGAGGCGCTGGAAGAGCCGCTGCCGCCCGATGTGCGCAGCATGGTGGAGCGCCAGTTCCACGGCGTGCAGCGCAATCACGACCAGATCAAGGCGCTGCGCAACCGGGTGGGTGCGTGATGCGACGCGCTGCCGTTTCGCTGGCGGCCGTGTGCCTGGCCTGCGTCGCAGCCGCGGGTGTTTCGGGCTGCGAGAAGCGTGGCGTCACGCCGCCCACACCTTCGACCAGCACCGGGAGCGGTGACGGTGCGCCAGCGCCTGCACCGTTGCCGCCCAGCGCGCCATCATCGACGCCCTGAAGGCCGCCGCCCCCACCGAGACCGCTCCGAAGGGGCTGGTGTACGTGTCGGACACCATGCCCGGTTGGCGGCGGCAGGCGCGCGGCAGCGGTTTCGTCTACTTCGACGAGGCCGGCCGGCGCATCCGCGACGCAGCACGGCTGGCGCGCATCCGCGCGCTGGCCATCCCGCCGGCGTACCGCGACGTGTGGATCTGCCCGTGGCCCCAAGGGCACCTGCAGGCCACCGGCCGCGACGCCCGCGGGCGAAAGCAGTACCGCTACCACCCGGACTGGCTGGCCAGCCGCAACGGCGACAAGTTCGGCCGCATGGCGCTGTTCGGCCGCGCGCTGGCCCGCCTGCGACGCCAGGTAAGGGCCGACCTCGCCCTGCCCGGCCTGCCGCGCGAGAAGGTGGTGGCCACGCTCGTGCACCTGCTGGACACGACCTATGCACGCGTGGGCAGCGCCGAATACGCGCGGCACAACGGTTCGTTCGGCCTCACCACGCTGAAGGACCGGCATGCGCGCTGGAACGGCAGCACGGTACGCCTGTGCTTTCGAGGCAAGAGCGGCGTGCCGCACGAGCTCGAGATCACCGACAGCCGCATCGCACGCATCCTGCGGCGCTGCCACGACCTGCCCGGCCAGCAGCTGTTCCAGCATGTGGACGCGGCGACCGGCGAGCAACGCGCGGTCGGCTCCGCCGACGTGAACGACTACTTGCGCGCGCACATGCCCGGCGGCGGCGACTTCTCGGCCAAGGACTTTCGCACCTGGCATGCCAGCGTGCTCGCGTTCGCCCGGCTCGAGCGCTGTGAGCCGCCGGCCTCGGCCAACGCCGCCAGGCGCGTACTCAACGAGGTGCTGGCCGAAGTGGCCGGTGAACTCAAGCACACGGTGGCGGTGTGCCGGCGCTCGTACGTGCACCCGCAGGTGCTCGCGTGGTTCGAAAGCGGCCGGCTCGCCTCGCGCGCGGCGCTGCCGGCGGAGGCCGCCGCGCGCTCACTGCCGCGCGGACTTGGCGCTTGCGAGCGGCGCTTCCTCGCCTTGCTGGAAGAGCAACAGCGGGGGCGGCGGGCGCGACGCAGCGCCCCTCGTGCCTCGCCCTCAGGGCAGGGTGTCGTCGGGCCTGCCGCGCGCTGACGCATCCGGCTCCGGGTCACCCGACACATGCGGCTCGACCTGCTGAGCCGTCTTGTTGGCGGCCACCGGCACCGCGCCGCCTTCGCCTTCCCAGCGCTGCAGCGGTTCCGGCTTCGCCTTCGGTGTGTCGTTGCGCGCCGCTTCGGCACGCCGCCAGGCGTTCATGCCCACGCTGGTGAGCACCGCGGCGCCGGCGGCGAGGTAGAGGAGTTTCATGGTGGAGATCATGTGGGTCCCTGCGGAATGTTCAGTGTTCAGTCCCAGTACAGCGGGGCACGGTAGTAGGCGTGCACGCTGCGATGCCATTGCTCGTCGGCCTGACTCGGCCAATGGTCCTTGTCGAAGCCGGGGGCGTTGTCGAACAACTCGCGCGGGGCATCGAGCACGAAACACTTGCGGTCGGTGTCGAGCACCAGGGCATGCCAGGGGATGGCGAAGAGGCGCTCACCCATGCCCAGCACGCCGCCCGACGACATGACCGCGTAGGCGATCTTGCCGCGCGGTACGTCGAGCATGATCTCGTCGACCGTCCCCAGCGTTTCGTCTTCGCGGTTGATGACCTTGTCGCCGGTGAGCGTCGAGGCCGTCATCAATCGGGGGCCCGGCCCGCTGGCATTGGTGTCGATGCGTGCGCCGCCTGATATTGCTGCGTTCATGGCGGAGGAATCCTTTCAGAGTGCGATGGACAACCAGGCGGCTGCGCAACGGCTGCTGCGCAACTTCTGTGTCGAGGAGGCGGCAACGCACATGCCCAGCTGGACATGTCTTGGGCGGATGAGCTCTGTAGGAAATACCGATCCAGCGGCAGGGCTTACCTCCCGGCAGCCGTGTATGGCGAGCGCATCGAGGTGCTCCTGCGATGGTGTTGCGCAGCAACGCCAGTGCCTGCGCCGCATGCCGGGCGGCGCCTCGCGCGAGCGTGCGGCATGGGCACGCAATTTGCGCTTTCGATGCCGGGGCGGCTGGCTTGCGATTGCGGGCAGCACCGTCGCCCCTTCAGGAATCCCGAGCCTTATCCATCCTTTTCATTGGCGAGTTTTCGTGACTGCGATCCAAGGTCCTGTGCTGAGCCCTCCGCACACCAAGATCCTCGCGCTCGATACCGCGCCGGATGATCTCTTCGGCGGATTCGCGATCGGCGAGTTCGCCAACACCGTGCCGACGCTGCTGTTCGTGGCGTCTGCTGACGGGCGCGCCGCCTACGTCAACCGTCAATGGCTGGCCTACACCGGCGCGGCCGACGCCAAGAGCCTCGAGTCCGAGTGGGGCGTCCTCGTCCACCCTGACGACCATGCGGTGCTGGCCGGGCGCTGGCAGGCCACCCGTGGTGACGGTGGTTCCTTCGAAGCGCAGTTCAGGCTGCGCAATGCCCGCGGCGAGTTTCTCTGGCACCTGATCCGCATGAAGGCCGTGCTCGGCGCCGGGGGCGAGGTCAGCCTGTGGGCCGGCGTCGTCACCGAGATCGAGCAGCAGAAGCGCGCGGCACTCGCCCTCGACCGGCGCGAGCGCGAGTTCCGCACGCTCGTGGAGAACTCGCCCGACGGCGTGGCACGCCTGGACCGGCAGCTGCGCTTCGTCTACGCCAACGACGCGGTCGCGCGATGTTTCGACCGCCCCCGCCCGCAACTGGTGGGCCACACCTTCGAGGAAGCCGGGCTGCCCGCGGTGGCGGCCGCCGCGCTGCGGCCGGCCGCCTTGCTGGCGC
Organism: Methylibium rhizosphaerae; assembly: GCF_006386545.1. Lineage (GTDB taxonomy): Bacteria > Pseudomonadota > Gammaproteobacteria > Burkholderiales > Burkholderiaceae_C > Pseudorivibacter > Pseudorivibacter rhizosphaerae. The sequence continues at coordinate 355,670 of NZ_SWAR01000004.1, forward strand.
TCGCGCAGAACGAAGCACAGCGCTGCGAGTTCACCGTCCACAACGTCGCGCCCAGCCGGCACTACGTCTGCCGCCTGATCCCCGAGGCGGACCGCGTCGACCATGTGGACAGCGTGCTGTGCATCTTCTACGACATCACACGCCAGCAGGCTGCGCTTGAAGCGCTGCGCGAGAGCGAACACCGCTTTGCGCAGTTCGCCAACAGCAGCGACGACGTGTTCTGGATCGCCGATGCGGACCGCGGCGAGCTGCTCTACGTGAGCCCGGCGTTCGAGTCGCTGTGGGGCGTGAGCGTGGAAGCGCTGAAGGCCGATCCGCTGAAGTGGAACCAGGGCGTGATCACGCCGGCACCGGTGCTGCTGCCGCAGCCGTTCTACCGCCCCACCGCGGGGGCCGGCGACAAGGAGCCGGTGCGCGAGTACCGGGTACGCCGCCCGGACGGCACGCCGGTGTGGGTGCGCGACCGCCGGTTCCACCTGCACACCGCGCCCGGCGGCGCGGTCACCTGCATCGGCGGCATCGTCGAGGACATCACCGAACGCAAGGTGTGGGACACCGGCTGCGAAGTGGTGCTGGCGCTGGAACGCGAAGCGCGCCGCGAAGCCGAGGCGCAGGCCTCTGCCAAGGACGAGTTCCTGGCCGTGGTGTCGCACGAGCTGCGCTCGCCGCTCAACGCCATCCGCGGCTGGGCGCATGTGCTGCGGCAGACCGGCGAGCTCACCCATTCGCAGCTGCGCATGCTCGACGCGATCGACCGCAACACCCAGGCGCAGGCGCAGCTGGTGGACGACATGCTCGACACCCAGCGGCTGCTGCGCGGCAAGATCAAGCTCGAGCTGAGGCCGGCGGCACTGGCACCGCTGATCGAGCAGGCGGTCGACGTGGTGAGGCCGGCGGCGGCGGCCAAGCAGATAGCACTGCGGGTGCAGCACAGCGTGCTGGCGGAGACGGTGCATGCCGACCCCGACCGATTGCGCCAGGCGCTGGTGAACCTCTTGTCGAATGCGGTGAAGTTCACGCCGGACCTGGGCAGGGTGGAAGTCAGCACCAGCCGGCGCGATGGCACCGTGCTGATCAGCGTGAACGACACCGGGATCGGCATCGAGCCCGCCCTGCTGCCACGCATCTTCGACCCGTTCCGGCAGGCGGCCGACGCCTCCACGCGGCGCCAGAGCGGGCTGGGGCTCGGGCTCGCGCTGGCACGTCAGCTGGTCGAGCTGCATGGCGGCAGCCTCAAGGCGCGCAGCCCCGGCGCGGGACAGGGCGCCACCTTCACCATCGAGCTGCCGGTGGGCCGCCACAACGGCACCGCGCCCGGCGAAGCACCGGGACGTCCGGACGACGAGCGGATCGCCGGCCAGCTGCTGGCGGGCTGCCGCATCGCGATCGTCGACGACGACGTCGAGGCGCGGCAGATCCTCGAGCTGCTGCTGGGCCGCCACCAGGCGCGCACGGTGGCGTTTTCGTCGGTCGCCGCGGTGTACGCCTACCTGGAGACGGTGTCGGCCGAGCACCAGCCGCAGGTGCTCATCTCCGACATTGCGATGCCCGACGAGGACGGCTACAGCCTGCTGCGTCGCGTGCGCGCGCTGGAGCAGCGCCAGGCCAGGCGCACGCCGATGATCTGCGTGGCCCTCACCGCCTTCGTGACGGACAAGGACCGCGACCGCGCGCTCACCGCCGGATTCGACGAACACATTGGCAAGCCGGTCGATCCCAAGCAGCTGGTGGTCGTGGTCAACAAGCTGTTGCAGACCAAGGCGTCCGATGTGCCACCCTGAACCTTCGCGGGTTGCATCGCGCCTGCTCGCAGGCCGCGCCCATAATGAATTGCAGGCGGCTCCCGCCGGCCTGCAGATCGAAAACACCTACATGCATTCGTAGAAGGGAGTCACCATGGGACACGCTCTCGTTGTTGAAGACCACGCAGACTCCGCCGAGATGATGGCCGCGCTGATTGCGGCTGAAGGTTTCACTGTCGCCACTGCAAAGAACCTGCGCGAGGCGCGCCGGCAGCTGGCGCTGCAGACGCCCGACATCGTGCTGCTCGACCTGATGCTGCCCGACGGCAGCGGCATGGAGCTTTTCGACCAGCCCAATGCGCTCGCCAACACCGAGGTGGTGCTGATCACCGGACATGCGAGCCTCGAGACTTCGATCCAGGCCCTGCGCCTGGGAGCGGCCGACTACCTCGTCAAGCCGTTCAACATCAAGCAGCTGCAAGGCATCCTGTCGCGGGTGATGCGGCCCTCGGCACTGCAGGCCGAGATTGCCGATCTGCGCGCCGAGTACGAGCGCACCGGCCGCTTCGGACTGCTGTGGGGCCGCTCGCCGGCCATGCAGCGGGTGTATGAACAGATCGCCCGCGTGGCCGGCACGGCAGTGACGGTGCTGGTGACCGGCGAGTCCGGTACCGGCAAGGAAGTCGTGGCGCGCATGGTCCACGACCTCTCCCGGCGCCGCAAGCAGCCCTTCCTCGCGGTGAACTGCGGCGCGATCTCGCCGCACCTGATGGAAAGCGAGATCTTCGGCCACGAGAAGGGCAGCTTCACCGGGGCCGACCGGCAGCACCTGGGCTTCTTCGAGCGGGCGCACGGCGGCACGCTGTTCCTGGACGAGATCACCGAGATGCCGGCCGAACTGCAGGTCAAGCTGCTGCGCGTGCTGGAAACCGGGACCTTCATGCGGGTGGGCTCCACCCAGTCGCAAGAGACCGACGTGCGGGTGATCGCCGCGACCAACCGGGTGCCTGAGCAGGCTGTGTCGCAGGGCAAGCTGCGCGAAGACCTGCTGTACCGGCTCAACGTGTTTCCGATCCACCTGCCGCCGCTGTCCGACCGGCGTGAGGACATCCCGTTGCTGGCGGAGCATTTCCTTCAGGACATCTGCAAGCGCGAAGGCCAGCACAAGCGGTTCAACCAGGCGGCGATCGAACGCATGCAGGGGTACCGGTGGCCGGGCAACGTGCGGGAGTTGCGCAACGTCGTGCAGCGCATCTACCTCATGGAAGAGGGCAATGAGATCGGCGACACCTGGCTGCAGTTCGACGCGCCGAAGGTCGTCACCGCGCAAGGCGAGTTCGTCACGGTGAAGGTGGGCACCCCACTCGCGCAGGCCGAGAGGACGCTCATCCTGGCGACACTGCAGCGCTTCGGCAACCACAAGGAAAAGACTGCGGCCGCGTTGGGCATCAGCCTGAAGACGCTCTACAACCGGCTCAAGGAATACGCGCACGAGTCCGGCGCCGCGCACGACCCACACGCGGCCGACGCGACGCAGGATTCGTCTCCGACCTGACCACGCGGCCCGCCTGAGCTGCTTTTCCCTCTTCCATCAGTGCAGGATACGTCTCACGCCGGCGGGCAGCCGGTGGCTGATGACGCGATGCGAAGGAGCGTCTTGCGTGGGCTCGGGAAGCACCGGCTCAGGCGGCAGGTCCACCGGCACCGGCTGGTCATGGCGCTCCCTGTTGTCGGGTGGCTTGGGAATCCGATGCTCCGGCGGTGGAGGCGTCGAATGCAGGTGTCGGGGCAGGGGCATGGCGGTCTCCTCACGGGCGATGCCTTGACCGGCAGTCTCCATGCCCGCCGGCGCCAGGACCGGCAAGGGTTGCACGCTGCCAGCAGTTCTTGCCGGCAGATTTCGGTCTGTTCCATGTGCTCACAGGAAGCAAAGGCGCCGCCTCACGGGCATGCCCCTTGCTCACTCAGCTTCGCGCAAAAAGGAGGCTGCAGATGATCCGACCGCAGATCGACGCGTTTGGGTGGGACCAGCGCAACATCAACCTCACGGGCGTGCTGGACGTGTCCTACTGGACCAAGGTCCTGGACGTCAGCGCAGACGAGTTGCATCGTGCCGTGCAGGAAGCCGGGACGCATGTGGATGCGGTGCGCCAGTTCCTGGCTGATCGCCAGTTGCCCCTGCCGTTGGACCTGCAGTCGTAAACCGCACGTACGAGGGCCGGAAATGAAAACGCCCACAGGCATGTGGGCGTTTTGAATTTGGTTGCGGGAGAAGGATTTGAACCTTCGACCTTTGGGTTATGAGCCCAACGAGCTACCAGACTGCTCCATCCCGCGTCAGAAGAGAGCTATTCTAGCACGGTTTGTTGTGCGTCCGCCAGTGGTGCAGAACAAATCACAAGGGCCCGCCACTCATCCGTGAGAAAGCAAAAAGGCCAGCACTGGGCTGGCCTTCTTCCGGGTGGCGCGGCGCGCCAGGCAGCAGTGCTTACTCAGCAGTGGCTTCGGTGCCTTCAGCTTCGGTGGGCTCGGGGCGGTCCACCAGCTCGACGAAAGCCATCGGCGCGTTGTCACCGACGCGGAAACCCATCTTCAGGATGCGGGTGTAGCCGCCCGGACGTGCCTTGTAGCGCGGACCCAGTTCGTCGAAAAGCTTCGTCACCACATCGCGGTCGCGCGTGCGGTTGAAAGCCAGACGGCGGTTGGCCAGCGTGGGCTCCTTGGCCAGCGTGATCAGCGGCTCGACGACGCGGCGCAGTTCCTTGGCCTTGGGCAGGGTGGTCTTGATGGCTTCGTGCGTGAGCAGCGAGTTGGTCATGTTGCGCAGCATCGCGAGGCGGTGCTCGGACGTGCGGTTCAGCTTGCGCAGACCTTGACGATGACGCATGGTGCTTTCCTTTCCTTATCAAAAACCGGCAGCCGTATCAGGTACTGCCGGGTGCACCGGGCGGCGCTGCGGCCGCCCACTCTTCTTCAGATCAGTTCAGATCGAATCAGCGCTTGTCGAGACCTTGCGGGGGCCAGTTCTCGAGGCGGGCGCCCAGCGTGAGACCACGCGAGGCCAGCACTTCCTTGATCTCGTTGAGCGACTTGCGACCCAGGTTCGGGGTCTTGAGCAGCTCGGTCTCGGTACGCTGGATCAGGTCACCGATGTAGTAGATGTTTTCGGCCTTCAGGCAGTTGGCCGAACGCACGGTGAGCTCGAGCTCGTCGACCGGGCGCAGCAGGATCGGGTCGAACTGCTGGCTGCGCTGGGCGGCCGGCTGGTCGAAGGCGGCGAGGTCGCTGCCCTCGAGCTGCGCGAACACGGCGAGTTGCTCCACCAGGATCTTGGCCGATGCACGGATCGCTTCTTCCGGCGTGATGGCGCCGTTGGTCTCGATCTCCATCACCAGCTTGTCGAGGTCGGTGCGCTGCTCCACACGGGCGCTTTCGACGGTGTAGCTCACCCGCTTGACCGGCGAGAACGAGGCGTCGAGAACGATGCGGCCGATGGCTTTGGTGGGCTCGTCGCCGTAGCGGCGCAGGTTGCCCGGCACATAGCCACGGCCCTTTTCGACCTTGATCTGCACGTCCAGCTTGCCGCCTTGCGACAGATGGGCGATCACGTGGTCGGGGTTGATGATCTCCACGTCATGCGGCGTCTGGATGTCGCCGGCCGTGACGGGGCCTTCACCTTCCTTGCGCAGCACCAGTGTGACTTCGTCGCGGTTGTGCAGCTTGAACACCACGCCCTTGAGGTTGAGCATGATGTGGACCACGTCTTCCTGCACGCCGTCGATGGTCGAGTACTCGTGCAGCACGCCGGCGATGGTCACCTCCGTCGGCGCGTAACCCACCATCGAAGAGAGCAGTACCCGGCGCAGCGCGTTGCCGAGCGTGTGGCCGTAGCCACGCTCGAAAGGCTCCAGCGTCACCTTGGCGCGATGCTCGCCCTTGGTGGCCGACAGCGGCTCCACATTGATGGCTTTGGGTTTCAGCAAATTGGTTTGCATTGAGCTTTGTTCCTGTCAATACCCTCGGCTCGTTACGCCGATAAGGCTGATGGACCAACCGGGCTGTTTGGCTTCGCCCCGGCCCGGCCAACGAGGCGATTGCGTGCACACACCGGCCGCCGCGGGCCGGCATGGCGGAATCAGGATCAGCGCGAGTACAACTCGACGATCAGCGATTCGTTGATGTCCGCGCCGAACTCGTCACGGTCCGGAGCCTTCTTGAACACGCCTTCGAACTTGGTGCTGTCCACCTGCACCCAGCCCGGCAGGCCGACGGACTCGGCCAGCTTCAGCGAGTCAGCGATGCGCAGCTGCTTCTTGGACTTGTCGCGCACGGCGATCACGTCGCCGGCCTTCACCAGGTAGGAGGCGATGTTCACCACTTCGCCGTTCACCGTGATGGCCTTGTGCGACACCAGCTGGCGCGCTTCGGCGCGGGTGGAACCGAAGCCCATGCGATAGACCACGTTATCCAGACGCGACTCGAGGATCAGCAGCAGGTTGGCGCCGGTGTTGCCCTTGCGGCGCTCGGCTTCGGCGAAGTAGCGGCGGAACTGGCGCTCAAGCACACCGTACATGCGCTTGACCTTCTGCTTCTCGCGCAGCTGCAGGCCGAAGTCGGACGTGCGCGAGCCGGAGGTGCGGCCGTGCTGGCCGGGCTTGGATTCGAACTTGGCCTTGTCGCTGATCGCGCGGCGGGCGCTCTTCAGGTAGAGGTCGGTGCCTTCACGGCGGGCCAGCTTGGCCTTGGGTCCCAGGTAACGTGCCACTTTGTGTGTCCTTGGTCAATCTGACGCACGAGCGCCGTAGCACTGTGCGCGAGTCTGGCGAGTGTTGTTGGAGGCGCTCAGACGGTGGGCTTATGAAAACCTCGACGCAGCGAGGACTTCAGTAAAACCGCCGGCGCGGCGCAAAGCGCCCGCCGGCGACGGGGAACCGGGGATTCTATCGCAAACGGCAAAGAGCCAGCCCGACGACTTCCCTCGGCGGGTAAATATCAGATGCGACGACGCTTCTGGGGACGGCAACCGTTGTGCGGCACCGGCGTGACGTCGGAGATCATCGTGATGCGGATGCCCAGCGCAGCCAGCGCCCGCACCGACGACTCACGACCCGGGCCGGGGCCCTTGATCTGCACTTCCAGGTTCTTGATGCCCTGCTCCTGCGCGGCGCGGCCAGCCACTTCAGCGGCCACCTGGGCAGCGAAGGGGGTGGACTTGCGCGAGCCCTTGAAGCCCTGGCCACCGCTGGAAGCCCAGGACAGCGCGTTGCCCTGGCGGTCGGTGATCGTGATGATGGTGTTGTTGAACGACGCGTGCACGTGCGCAATGCCGTCCGCAATGTTCTTGCGGACCTTCTTGCTGACGCGCCGGGCGGCGGTGTTCGCAGGTGCTTTAGCCATGCTGGTTCTCTTTCAATCTTCGAGCGTTGCGACGGTGAGCACCGCTGATTACTTCTTGAGCGCCGCGGCCGACTTGCGCGGACCCTTGCGGGTACGGGCATTCGTGCGGGTGCGCTGGCCGCGCATCGGCAGGCCACGGCGATGGCGGAAGCCGCGATAGCAGCCCAGGTCCATCAGACGCTTGATGTTGATCGACACCTCACGGCGCAGGTCACCTTCGATCGTGAGCTTGCCCACCTCTTCGCGGATCTTTTCGAGATCGCTGTCGGTGAGGTCCTTCACCTTCTTGTCGAAGGGGATCCCGCAGGCCGTGCAGATCTTCTGCGCGGTCGGCCGCCCGATACCGTAGATGTAGGTCAAGCCGATCTCGGTGTGCTTCTGGGGCGGAACGTTGATACCAGCAATACGTGCCATGTTTGTCCTCTAACTCTGTCGTCGCGCGTGGCGCAGGCTCAGCCCTGACGCTGCTTGTGGCGCGGATCAGTGCAGATCACTCGCACCACACCCTTGCGGCGGATGATCTTGCAATTGCGGCACATCTGCTTGACGGATGCGGCTACTTTCATGATCTTCTCCTAAACCTCTTACGCTCTTCCGGGTCTTGGCGACTCACCGCTCACTTCGCCCGGAAGACGATGCGAGCACGACTCAAATCGTAGGGCGTGAGCTCCACGGTCACCTTGTCGCCGGGCAGGATGCGGATGTAGTGCATGCGCATCTTGCCGGAGATGTGACCGAGCACCACGTGCCCGTTCTCCAGCTTCACACGGAAGGTGGCGTTGGGGAGGTTCTCAAGTATCTCCCCTTGCATCTGGATGACGTCATCTTTCGCCATAGGTCTGCGTCGTCACCGTCCCCGTTCAGCCGGCCTTGAAATTGGCCTTCTTCAGCAGCGACTCGTACTGCTGAGACATCACATACGACTGCACTTGGGCCCAGAAATCCATCGTCACCACGACGATGATCAACAGCGAGGTGCCGCCGAAATAGAACGGCACGTTGTACTTCAGGACCAGGAACTCCGGCAGCAGGCACACCAGCGTGATGTACACCGCGCCCCCGAGCGTCAGTCGCGACAGGATCTTGTCGATGTGGCGAGCGGTCTGATCACCCGGGCGGATCCCCGGAATGAAGGCACCGCTCTTCTTCAGGTTCTCCGCCGTCTCACGGCTGTTGAACACCAGCGCCGTGTAGAAGAAGCAGAAGAACACGATGGCTGCCGCATACAACATCACGTAGATCGGCTGGCCGGGAGACAGCAGGCCGGCCAGATCCTTCAGCCAGCGCAGGCTGTCGCCGGTGGCAAACCAGCCCACGACGGTGGCCGGCAGCAGGATGATCGACGACGCGAAGATCGGCGGGATCACGCCCGACATGTTGATCTTCAGCGGCAGGTGCGATGACTGCCCGCCATAGACGCGGTTGCCCACCTGCCGCTTGGCGTAGTTCACCAGGATCTTGCGCTGGCCCCGCTCGACGAACACCACCACGTAGGTCACTACCGCGACGAGCGCAACGATGAACATCGACACGATGATGCTCATGGCACCGGTGCGCACCAGCTCGAACAGACCGCCGATCGCGTTCGGCAGGCCCGCCGCAATGCCGGCGAAGATCAGGATCGAGATGCCGTTGCCCAGCCCGCGCTCGGTGATCTGCTCACCCAGCCACATGAGAAACATCGTGCCGGCCACCAGGCTCACCACCGCCGTCATGCGGAAACCGAAGCCCGGGCTGATGACCAGGCCCTGCGAACCTTCGAGCGCGAGTGCGATACCCAGCGACTGGAAAATCGCCAGCGCCAGCGTGCCGTAGCGCGTGTACTGCGTGATCTTGCGACGGCCCGCCTCGCCTTCCTTCTTCAGCGCTTCCAGCGTCGGCACCACGTAGGTCATCAACTGCATGATGATCGAGGCCGAGATGTAGGGCATGATGCCCAGCGCGAAGACGGTGAAGCGCGAGAGCGCGCCGCCCGAGAACATGTTGAACAGGCTCAGGATGCCGCCCGCCTGGCCCTTGAACAGCTGCTGCAGCTGGGCGGGGTCGATGCCCGGCACCGGAATGTGAGCACCGATGCGGTAGACCACGAGCGCCAGCACCAAGAAGACCAGCCGGCGACGGAGGTCGCCGAACTTGCCGCTCTTGGCCAGTTGATTCGCGTTGGTTGCCACGCAGGAGTCCTTGAAGCCTGTTCAGTGAGCGTCGATCAAGCCAGCGAACCGCCGGCTGCCTCGATGGCCGCCTTGGCGCCAGCCGTTGCGCCGATACCCTTCAGCGCCACCTTCTTCGTCAGCTCGCCCGACTTGATGACCTTGACCACCTTGGCGATCTCGGGCACCAGGCCGGCTTGCTTGAGGGTCAGCACATCGACTTCGGCCGCGCCCAGCTTGTCCAGCTCGGCCAGCGTGATCTCGGCGTTGAACTTCAGCAGGTGCGACTTGAAGCCGCGCTTCGGCAGACGGCGTTGCAGCGGCATCTGGCCGCCTTCGAAACCGACCTTGTGATAGCCGCCCGAACGCGACTTCTGGCCCTTGTGGCCGCGACCGGCCGTCTTGCCCAGGCCCGAACCGATGCCGCGACCCACGCGACGCTTGGCGTGCTTGGCACCGCTGGCAGGCTTGATGGTGTTGAGTTGCATAGGGTTCCCCGAGGCGCGGCGCTTACTGCACCTGCACCAGGTAGCTCACCTTGTTGATCATGCCGCGCACGGCGGGGGTGTCTTCAAGCACCGCCACGCTGTTGAGCTTGCGCAGACCCAGGCCACGCACGGTGGCACGGTGCGATTCGCGGGTCCCGATGGGGCTGCGAACCAGCTTCACTTTGAGCGTTTTCTTGTCGGACATGACGTCTCTCCAGGTCTGCCAGCTCAGTTGAAGAGCTCTTCGACCGTCTTGCCGCGCTTGGCCGCGATCTCGGCCGCGGTGGTCGAACGGCTCAGCGCGTCGAACGTGGCACGCACCATGTTGTACGGGTTGGTCGAACCGTGACTCTTCGCCACGATGTCGGTCACGCCCATCACTTCGAAGATGGCGCGCATCGGGCCGCCGGCGATGATGCCGTCACCGGGCTTGGCCGGTGCCATCAGCACACGGGCCGCACCATGCTCACCCACCACGTTGTGGTGGATGGTGCCGTTCTTCAGGCTCACCTTGATCATGTTGCGGCGTGCCTGCTCCATGGCCTTCTGCACGGCGACCGGCACTTCACGCGCCTTGCCCTTGCCCATGCCGACGCGGCCGTCGCCGTCGCCCACCACGGTGAGTGCGGCGAAGCCGAGGATGCGGCCTCCCTTCACCACCTTGGTGACGCGGTTCACCGCGATCATCTTCTCGCGCAGACCGTCGTCGCGACCTTCGTCAGCCACCTTGGGTTGAAACTTTGCCATTTCGAATTCCTTCTCGCGGCTGACGCTTAGAACTGGAGGCCGGCTTCACGCGCGGCTTCGGCCAAGGCCTTCACCCGGCCGTGGTAGGCGAAGCCCGCACGGTCGAATGCGACCTTGTCCACACCGGCGGCCTTGGCCTTCTCGGCAATGCGCTTGCCGATGAGGGTCGCGGCCGCAGCGTTGCCACCCTTGCCGGTAGCGCCCAGTTGCTCGCGAACTTCCTTCTCGACCGTCGAAGCGGTAGCCAGCACCTTCGTGCCGTCGTCGGAAATGACGCTGGCGTAGATGTGCAGGTTGGTACGGAACACCGTCAGACGGGCCACGCGTTGCAGGGCAATGCGCGCGCGGGTCTGGCGGGAACGACGCAGGCGCTGATCCTTCTTGTTCAACATGACTGCGCTCCTTACTTCTTCTTGGTCTCTTTGAGGGAGACCTTTTCATCGGCGTAGCGGATGCCCTTGCCCTTGTAGGGCTCGGGCGGACGGATCGCGCGCACTTCGGCAGCGACCTGGCCCACCACCTGGCGGTCCGCACCCTTGATCACGATTTCGGTCTGCGACGGCGTCTCGACCTTGATGCCTGCAGGCATGTCTTTCACCACCGGGTGCGAAAAACCGATCTGCAGGTTCAGCTTCTGGCCTTGCGCTTGCGCACGGAAACCCACGCCAACCAGCGTGAGCTTCTTCTCGAAGCCCTTGCTCACGCCGTTGACCATGTTGGCCACCAGCGCACGCATCGTGCCGGACATCGCATTCGCTTCAGACGACTCGTTGGCCGGCGTGAAGGTCAGCTTGCCAGACTCGTTCTTGACCGCGACCAGCTGGTGAGCGGGACGCGCCAGCGTACCCAGCGAACCCTTGACGCTGATCTGTTCGGCCGTGATCGCGACGTCCACGCCTTGCGGGACGGCGACCGGCATTTTTCCAACGCGGGACATGTTTCGGCCTCCCTTACGCGACGTAGCAGAGCACTTCGCCGCCGATACCGGCTGCGCGCGCCTTGCGGTCGGTCATCACGCCCTTGGGGGTCGTCACGATCGCCACGCCCAGGCCGTTCATGACCTGCGGAATGTCGTGACGGCCCTTGTAGATGCGCAGGCCAGGACGGCTCACACGCTCCAGGCGCTCGATCACCGGACGACCGGCGTAGTACTTCAGCGCGATCTCGAGCTCGGGCTTGCCACCCTCGCCCTTGACGGCGTAACCATCGATGTAGCCCTCGTCCTTCAGGACCTGGGCAATCGCGACCTTCAGCTTCGACGACGGCATCACAACGGCGGTCTTCTCGACCATCTGCGCGTTGCGGATGCGGGTCAGCATGTCGGCGATAGGATCACTCATGCTCATTGGATTTCTCCTGTTCGTGTCCTAGCTGGCTTACCAGCTCGCCTTGACGACACCGGGGATGTCGCCCTTGAAGGCCAGTTCACGGATCTTGTTGCGGGCCAGGCCGAACGTACGGAAGGTGCCACGCGGACGACCGGTCAGTTCGCAGCGGTTGCGCAGACGGGTCGGGTTTGCATTGCGCGGCAGCTTTTGCAGCTCGAGGCGAGCGGCATAACGCTCCTCCTCGGACTTCTTGGTGTCCGCGACAATGGCCTTGAGCTCGGCATACTTCTTGGCGTACTTGGCCACCAGTTCTTCGCGCTTCAGCTCACGTTGCTTGATCGAGAGTTTTGCCACGTGACACCTCAGTTCTTGAACGGGAATTTGAATGCAGCGAGCAACGCCTTGCACTCTTCGTCGGTCTTGGCGGTCGTCGTGATGCTGATGTTCAGGCCACGGATCGCGTCGATCTTGTCGTACTCGATCTCGGGGAAGATGATCTGCTCTTTGACGCCGATGTTGTAGTTGCCACGGCCGTCGAAGGCGCGACCCGAGATACCACGGAAGTCACGCACGCGCGGCAGCGAGATCGTCACGAAACGATCCAGGAATTCGTACATGCGCACGCCACGCAGCGTGACCATGCAGCCGATGGGCACGTTCTCGCGGATCTTGAAACCGGCGATGGCCTTGCGGGACTTGGTGACCACGGGCTTCTGGCCGGCGATCTTGGTCAGGTCGCCGACGGCGTGCTCCATGACCTTCTTGTCCGACACCGCCTCGCTCACGCCCATGTTCAGCGTGATCTTGGTCAGACGCGGCACTTCCATCACCGACTTGTAGCCGAACTTCTCGACCAGACCCGGCACCACTTTCTCGCGATAGAACTCTTGCAAACGAGCCATGATGTCCTCGTCTTAAGCCTTGATGGCTTCGCCGTTGGATTTGAAGACGCGGGTCTTCGTGCCATCGGCCGCCACCTTGATGCCCACGCGATCGGCCTTGGCCGTTGCGGGGTTGAAGATCGCCACGTTCGACTGATGGATGGGCATGGTCTTGTCGACGATGCCGCCAGTCGTGCCTTTGAGCGGGTTCGGCTTCACGTGCTTCTTGACGACATTGACGCCCTCGACCAGCAGGTGGTCGGCATCAATGCGCGCCGACACGGTGCCGCGCTTGCCCTTGTCGCGGCCGGTCAACACGATGACCTGGTCGCCCTTGCGAATCTTGTTCATGACCTGTCCTTTGCCGACGGACGCTTAGAGCACTTCAGGCGCCAGCGACACGATCTTCATGAAGCGCTCGGTCCGCAGTTCGCGGGTGACCGGGCCGAAGATGCGGGTGCCGATGGGCTCAAGCTTGTTGTTCAGCAGCACGGCGGCGTTGCCGTCGAACTTGATCAGGGAGCCGTCCTGGCGGCGCACGCCCTTGGCGGTGCGCACGACCACAGCGCTGTAGACCTCGCCCTTCTTGACGCGGCCACGCGGCGCAGCTTCCTTGATGCTGACCTTGATGATGTCGCCGATACCGGCGTAACGACGCTTCGAGCCACCCAGCACCTTGATGCACATGACGGTCTTGGCACCCGTGTTGTCAGCGACATCGAGTCGCGATTGCATTTGGATCATGTCTGTCCCCAACTTTTCCTGCGCGGGCAGCCACCGTGGCGCTCGTCGCAGTCAGTCTTGGGCCCGTGTCGGAGCGCCATGGGCGCCACCGCGTAAGGCGGATCCGAAACCCGTGGCCGCCGAACGGCACCCACGAAATCCGGCGAAGCTTTGAATTGTCTTCTGCTTTGCAGCAGCTGTCAAGCCACTGCAAAGCCAGAAATGCAGGATCAGCGAACTTCCTGCGCCTGCTTGAGCATCGTGGCGGCGTCGCTCACCTCGAACTTGCCGGGCGCCTCGATGTTGAGCGTCTTGACCACTCCGTTGTCCACCAGCATCGAGTAGCGCTGCGAGCGCACGCCCATGCCCTTGGAGGTCAGGTCCAGCGTCAGGCCGGCCGCCTTGGTGAAGTCGGCGCTGCCGTCGGCCATCATGCGCACCTTGCCGGCGGTCTTCTGGTCGCGGCCCCAGGCGCCCATCACGAAGGCGTCGTTGACCGACACGCACCAGATCTCGTCCACGCCCGCCTTCTTCAGCGCGTCGGCCTCCTGCACGAAGCCGGGCACGTGCTTGGCCGAGCAGGTTGGCGTGTAGGCCCCGGGCAGCGCAAAGATCGCGATCTTCTTGCCAGCCGTTTCCTTCTCGATGTCGAAGCTGTTCGGGCCGATCGAGCAGCCGTTTCCTTCGACCTCGATGAACTCCTGCAGGGTGCCGCTGGGCAGCTTGTCACCAACTTTCAACATCACGCTTCTCCTGAGAGTGGAAAGGAAAAAGACCGGGGCGCCAGTATTCCAGCGCACCGGTCTTCAGGCTCGGCAGGTCGCAATGACCCTCGAACCGCGTACCGCTTAGACGGCCCGGGCCTTCTCGACCAGACGGGTCACGACCCACGACTTGGTCTTGGAGATCGGCCGGCCTTCAGCGATCTCGACCAGGTCGCCCATCTTGTACTCGCCCTTTTCGTCATGAGCGTGGTACTTGCGCGAACGGGCCACGATCTTGCCGTACAGCTCGTGCTTGGCGCGACGCTCGACCAGGACGGTGACCGTCTTGGAGCGCTTGTCGCTGACCACGCGGCCGACCAGCGTGCGGGTGTTCTTCTCGGCTTGAGCTTGCGTGTTCACTTCGCAGCTCCTTTCTTCTTCTCGGCCAGGATGGTCTTCGCGCGGGCGATGTCGCGGCGCGTGTTCCCCAGCGTGGCGGTGTTGCCCAGTTGCTGAGTGGCTTTCTGCATGCGCAGGCCGAAATGGGCCTTCAGCAGCTCGCTCACTTCCTTCTCGAGCGCGGCCACATCCTTGCCACGGAGTTCAGAGGCTTTGGTCATGTCTTTCTCCTTGCCTCAAGCGCCGATCTGGCGCGCGACGAAAGTCGTGCGCAGCGGCAGCTTGGCGGCAGCCAGCGTGAACGCTTCGCGAGCGAGCGCTTCGGGCACGCCGTTGATTTCGTACAGCACCTTGCCCGGCTGGATCTCGGCGACGTAGTACTCGGGGTTGCCCTTGCCGTTGCCCATGCGGACCTCAGCAGGCTTCTGAGAGATCGGCTTGTCCGGGAAGATGCGGATCCAGATGCGGCCGCCGCGCTTCACGTGGCGCGAAATGGCGCGACGTGCAGCTTCGATCTGGCGGGCCGTGATGCGGCCGCGTTCGGTGGCCTTGAGGCCGAAATCACCGAACGACACGTTGGCACCGCGGGTGGCGATGCCGGTGTTGCGGCCCTTCTGTTCCTTGCGGAACTTGCGACGAGCGGGTTGCAACATTGCTTATTCTCCTTTGGCGGTGCCGCCGGCCGGCGTGGCCTTGCGGACGCGCTTGACGGCGGGCTTGCCGGCATCTGCGGCGGCGCCGGCAGCGGCCTCGGCAGGCTTGTCGCTGCCATCAGCCGGGGCGGCATCGGTACGCGGACCACGCGGGCCACCGCGCGGCGGGCGGCGATCGCCGCTCGGGCGGTCGCTGCGCGGGCCACGGCGATTGCGGCGGTCGTCTTCGCGCTCCTCGGTCTTGATCACCGGCGCTTCGCCGTTGGCGAGGCGGTCACCACGATAGACCCAGACCTTCACACCGATCACGCCGTAGGTCGTCTTGGCTTCGGAGAAGCCGTAGTCGATGTCGGCGCGCAGGGTGTGCAGAGGCACGCGACCTTCGCGATACCACTCGGTGCGTGCGATTTCGATGCCGTTCAGGCGGCCGGCGGACATGATCTTGATGCCCTGGGCGCCCAGGCGCATGGCGTTCTGCATGGCGCGCTTCATCGCGCGGCGGAACATGATGCGCTTTTCGAGCTGCTGGGTGATCGAGTCGGCGATCAGCTGAGCATCGATTTCAGGCTTGCGCACTTCTTCGATGTTCACCGCAACCGGCACACCGAGGCGGCGGGTCAGTTCGGCCTTCAGGTTCTCGATGTCCTCGCCCTTCTTGCCGATCACCACGCCCGGACGCGCCGAGAAGATGGTGATGCGGGCGTTCTTGGCGGGGCGCTCGATCAGGATGCGCGACACGGCGGCGTTCTTCAGGCGAGCCTTCAGGAACTCGCGAACCTGCAGGTCTTCGGCCAGCATGCCGGCGAAGTTGCGGCTCGACGCATACCAGCGCGACGACCAGTTGCGCGTCACGGGCAGGCGGAAGCCAACCGGATGAATCTTCTGTCCCATGGTCTTCCTTAGTTGCCGACGGTCACGAAGATGTGGCACGTGCCCTTGCTGATGCGGTTGCCGCGGCCCTTGGCGCGTGCGGCAAAACGCTTCAACGTGGCGCCCTGCTCCACATAGATCGACTTGACCTTGAGTTCGTCGATGTCGGCACCGTCGTTGTGCTCGGCATTGGCGATGGCAGATTCGAGCGCCTTCTTCACGATGAGGGCGGCCTTCTTCTGCGTGAAGGTCAGGATGTTCAGCGCTTGATCGACCTTCTTGCCGCGGATCAGATCCGCGACCAGGCGACCCTTGTCGGCCGACAGGCGCACACCGCGAACGATTGCTTTGGTTTCCATCGTCGCCGCTCCTTACTTCTTCGCCTTCTTGTCCGCGGGGTGACCCTTGAACGTGCGGGTCAGCGCGAACTCGCCCAGCTTGTGGCCGACCATCTGGTCGGTCACGTACACGGGGACGTGCTGCTTGCCGTTGTGCACGGCGATCGTCAGACCGATGAACTCGGGCAGGATCGTCGAGCGGCGCGACCACGTCTTGATCGGCTTCTTGTCCTTGATGGCGGCGGCCTTCTCGACCTTCGCGATCAGGTGGTGGTCCACGAAGGGACCCTTCTTCAGTGAACGAGACATGTTCGTTCCCTTTTATTTCTTGCGACGCGAGACGATCATCGTCTGCGTGCGCTTGTTGCTGCGGGTACGGTAGCCCTTGGTCATGGTGTTCCAGGGCGAAACCGGAACCTGGCCCTCGCCGGTGCGGCCTTCGCCACCACCGTGCGGGTGATCCACCGGGTTCATCGCCACACCGCGAACGGTCGGGCGGATACCCATCCAGCGCTTCGCACCGGCCTTGCCGTACTGGCGCAGGCTGTGCTCTTCGTTGGACACCTCGCCAATCGTGGCGCGGCATTCGATGTGGATCCTGCGGACCTCACCGGAGCGCAGGCGGACCTGAGCGTACGAGCCTTCGCGAGCCAGCAGCGTCACCGAGGTGCCTGCCGAGCGTGCGATCTGCGCGCCCTTGCCGGCCAGCATCTCGACGCAATGGATCGTCGAGCCCACGGGGATGTTGCGGATCGGCAGCGTGTTGCCGGCCTTGATGGGGGCCTCGGCACCGCTCAGCACGGTCGCGCCCACTTCCAGGCCACGCGGCGCAATGATGTAGCGACGCTCGCCGTCGGCATAGCACACCAGCGCGATATGGGCCGTGCGGTTCGGGTCGTACTCGATGCGCTCGACCTTCGCCGGAATGCCGTCCTTGTTGCGCTTGAAGTCGACCACGCGGTAGTGGTGCTTGTGACCACCGCCCTTGTGGCGCATCGTGATGTGACCGTTGTTGTTGCGGCCCGACTTCTGCTTCTGCGGCTCCAGCAGAGACGCCTCGGGGGCGCCCTTGTGCAGGTGCTTGTGCACCACCTTCACCACGGCACGACGGCCGGGCGAGGTCGGTTTGACTTTGACGACGGCCATTACGCAGCCTCCCCGGAGAAGTTGAGTTCCTGGCCTTCCTTCAGGGAGACATAGGCCTTCTTCACATGGTCGCGACGACCGATGGAGCGCCCGAAGCGCTTGACCTTGCCCTTCTGGTTGACCACCGAAACGCTCTCGACCTCGACCTTGAACATCAGTTCAACGGCGGCCTTGATCTCGGGCTTGGTGGCGTCGCGCAGGACCTTGAACAGCACCTGGTTGTGCTTCTCGGCGACCGACGTGGCCTTTTCGGACACGATCGGCGCGACCAGCACCTTGGCCAGGCGGCCCTCATCGAATTTTTGAGGCTGAGCGCTCATGCCAGCATCTCCTTGAGCTGCTCGATCGCGGCCTTGGTCACCAGCACCTTCTTGTAGAAGACCAGCGACAGGGGATCGGCATAACGCGGCTCGACCACCAGCACGTTCGCGAGGTTGCGCGACGCGAGGAACAGGTTTTCGTCGACCTGGTCGGCGATCACCAGCACGTGGTCGAGGTTCATGGCCTTCAGCTTGGCGGCCAGCTGCTTGGTCTTGGGCGAGTCGACCTTGATGGAGTCGATCACGGCCAGACGGCCTTCGCGGGCCAGCTGCGAGAAGATGGCGGCCATGCCGGCGCGGTACATCTTCTTGTTGACCTTGTGGCTGAAGTTTTCGTCCGGGCTGTTCGGGAAGATCCGACCGCCCCCACGCCACAGCGGCGAGGAGGTCATACCGGCGCGGGCGCGACCCGTGCCCTTCTGGCGCCACGGCTTCTTCGTCGAGTGCTTGACGGTGGCGCGGTCCTTCTGGGCGCGTGTGCCTTGGCGGGCGTTGGCCTGATAGGCCACCACCACCTGGTGCACCAGCGCTTCGTTGTAGTCGCGGCCGAACACGGTGTCAGGGGCGTCCACCTTGGAGGCGGCCTGACCCTGTTCGTTCAGGAGCTCGAGCTGCATCAGTTGGCTCCTTTCTTGGCCTTGACCTTGACGGCCGGACGCACGGTGACGAAGCCACCCTTGGCGCCAGGCACAGCACCCTTGACCAGCAGCAGCTGACGGGCTTCGTCAACGCGCACGATGTCGAGGTTTTGCGTCGTCACGGTCTCGTCGCCCATGTGGCCCGACATGCGCTTGCCGGGGAACACACGACCCGGGTCCTGCGCCATCGAGATCGAGCCAGGCACGTTGTGCGAGCGGCTGTTACCGTGCGATGCGCGCTGCGAACCGAAGTTGTGGCGCTTGATGGTGCCGGTGAAGCCTTTACCGATCGAGGTGCCCTGCACATCGACCACCTGGCCTGCGGCGAACATCGTCACCGGCAGGGTCGAACCAGCCTTGTATTCGGCGGCGATCTCTGCGGAGACGGGGAATTCTTTGAGAAGCTCACCAGCTTCGACACCCGCCTTGGCGAGGTGGCCGGCTTCCGGCTTGGTGATGCGCGAAGCCTTGCGCGCACCAAACGCCACTTGCAGGGCGCTGTAGCCGTCGGTCTCAACGGTTTTGACCTGGGTCACGCGGTTGTTGGACACGTCCAGCACGGTCACGGGCACGGCGTCGCCGTCGTCCGTGAAGATGCGCATCATGCCCACCTTGCGGCCCAGCAATCCGAGACGATTGCTAAGACTCATGGTTTTTCTCCAATGCCCAACATCGATTGGCTGGGCTGACTAAAAGCCGTGACCCTGGGGCCACGGCGCTTTGGTTTTCATCAAGGCGGCGCGAAGCCACCTTGTGAAGAGCCGGCGATTGTAGCAGACGCGGATTTGCCCGCAACCGCCTCGCCTTCAGAGCACTGCTTACTGCAGCTTGATCTCGACGTCCACGCCAGCCGGCAGGTCCAGCTTCATCAGCGCGTCGACGGTCTTGTCGGTCGGGTCGACGATGTCCATCAGGCGCTGGTGGGTGCGGATCTCGAACTGGTCGCGCGACGTCTTGTTCACGTGCGGCGAGCGCAGGATGTCGAAACGCTGCAGGCGCGTCGGCAGGGGCACGGGACCCTTGACGATGGCGCCGGTACGCTTGGCCGTGTCCACGATCTCGAGGGCCGACTGGTCGATCAGCTTGTAGTCGAACGCCTTGAGGCGGATGCGGATCTTTTGCTTTTGCATGGTGATTCCTAAAGAGCAGTGTTGCAGCCCCCAGGGCTGCAACGAAGACCGTGTGGCCGAAGGGCGCCTTGCCGCCGGGCCGTCCCAAGGCAAGGCTTACCCCTCGGGGGTGGGTGCCCAGCGCCGTTCAGGCGCGAGCACCCGGGGGCACCATGTCACTCGACGATCTTGGCGACGACGCCGGCGCCGACGGTGCGGCCGCCTTCGCGGATGGCGAAGCGCAGGCCTTCTTCCATGGCGATCGGGGCGATCAGCTTGACCGTGATGGTCACGTTGTCAC
>NZ_SWAR01000031.1 GCF_006386545.1 Methylibium rhizosphaerae
GCGTCAATCTCGCATGCTTGTGGCTGTTCATCCGTTCTCCTGATCCGAGTTGCTGGGCGTGTGGAAACACCAGCATCCCAGAGCAGGGACGGATGAACAACCTTGTGGAACATCACACCTAGGCCTGCGCCCCCAGGGATCCAAGCGTGAGGCTCCAAATAGCGTTAACAGGCCCTAGGAGCCGGGGCCGCCGCCGGCGTACAGCCGCAGCGGCTCGCCGGAATGGGGCAGGTTGATTTCGCGCTCGAAGCGCAGCCCCAGCTTCTCGAGCAGGCGGATGGACGCCTGATTCCCGGCCACGGTGATGGCCACCACCCGCGGCAGGCGCAGCACCTCGCGTGCATGGGCCATGCAGGCCGAAGCCGCCTCGTGTGCATAGCCCATCGAACCGTATCGCGCGAGGAAGGCAAAGCCGATGTCCACATCGTCGAGCCCGTCGCGCCGGATGAGGCCGCAGATGCCCAGCGGCACGCCGTCGGCCGTGCGCTGCACCAGCCACAGCCCGAAGCCGACGCGTTCGTACATCGCCATAGGCCCCTGTGAGATGTAGCGCCGGGCGTCGTCGAGGCAGCGCACGCCCTTGTCGCCGATGTAGCGCAGCCAGCCCGGCTCGTTCAGCAGCTCGAGAATGAAGGCGTCGTCGCCTTCGGCCAGGCGGCGCAGCGTGAGCCGGGGTGTTTCGAGCACCTTCACCGGGCGTAGACGTGGAAGCCGTCGTAGTCGCCCTTGCCCAGCCCCACGCCCAGATGCCGCAGGATCGCGTAGGCGGTGGTGAGGTGGAAGAAGAAGTTGGGCAGCGCGTACTGGGTGAGGAAGGCCCGCCCGGGCAGTTCCACCGCCTCGAGCCCCGCCTGGCTGCTGAGCACGCGGTCGGCCGCGTCGTGCATCTGCTCGGGCGAAAGCTGCTGCAGGAAGCGCAGCGTGTCGGCGATGCGTTGCTGCAGCCCTTCGAAGCTTTCGTCCGGGTCGCCCCACTGCGGCACCGGCTGTCCCGCCAGCGGCGCGCAGGCACGCAGGGCAAAGCCGGCGGCGATCTGCACCTGCTTGAACAGCGGGTACATCGTGGGCGACAGGCGGGCCTGCAGCAGCGCACTCGAATGCAGGCCGCGGCTGGCCGCATGGCGCTCGCCGAGCGCCAGCATCGCGGAGAGCTGGTGGAGGTAGCGGGTGAAGACGGGAACGGAAGCTTCGTGGAGGGAGAGGGTCATGTGCGGTCGGTCGTCGGTTCGCGCAGTCGGGGCGCCTGCACATTGGACAGGAAGGCGGCCGACCCGCCAATCACCGGGGAAAGGCACCGGTTTCGGCTCTTTTCCGGCGAAGGCACCGCTGTGACCGCGGAAGAATCCGGCTCCAGATAGCGTCAAAGTCAACCGACGCTCGCCCGATTCGCTGTCCGCCATGGCCGACTCCTCCTCGTCGCAAGACAAGAACCTGCCCGCCTCACAACGCAAGCTGGAAAAGGCGCGCGAAGAGGGGCAGGTCGTTCGTTCGCGCGACCTGGGGCACTTTGCCGCGGTGGCCACCGGCGTCGGCCTCATGGTGGCGGTGGCGCCCAGGCTGACCGGCTGGCTGAAGGACGGGCTCGCCTCGGCCCTGCGCTTCGATGCCAGCACGCTGGCTTCCACCGCCTCGATGGGCGAACGGCTCGGGGTGGCCGCGACCCAGCTGCTGTGGGTGGTGCTGCCGCTCGGGCTCCTGATCATGGTGATCGCCTCGGTGAGCGCCGTGATGTCGGGCGGCTGGAACTGGACGACCAAGGCGATCGCCCCGCAGTTTTCCCGGCTCAACCCGATCACCGGCCTGCCCCGGCTGCTGTCGAAGCAGCAGCTGACCGATGCCCTCAAGAGCTGCCTGCTGGCCCTGGTGCTGGGCACCATCGGCAGCTTCTACCTGAAGAGCAACCTCGACGGCTTTGCCGCCACGCTGGGCCTTTCGCTGCCGGCCGCGTTGTCGGCGGTGGGCGACCAGCTGCTGGGCGGCGTGGGCCTGCTGGTGCTGGCCCTGTTCGCCTTTGCCCTGATCGACGTGCCGCTGCAGCGTTTCCTGCATGCCTCGCGCCTGAAGATGAGCCATCAGGAAATGAAGGAGGAATTCAAGCAGCTCGAGGGCAACCAGGAGATCAAGGTCAAGATGAAGGCCCGCATGCGCGAGATCGTGAAGCGCCGCATGCTGGCCGAGGTGCCCAAGGCCAGCCTGGTGGTCATGAACCCGACCCACTACGCCGTGGCGCTCAAGTACGACGAGACGATGTCGGCGCCGCGGGTGGTGGCCAAGGGGGCCGACCTGCTGGCGATGAAGATCCGCGACGTGGCCAAGGGGGCGCAGGTGCCGGTGCTGCAGGCCCCCGTGCTGGCGCGTGCCCTGTATGCGCACGCCGAGCTGGACCGGGAGATCCCGGCCACGCTGTTCAGCGCGGTGGCCCAGGTGCTGGCCTATGTGTTCCAGCTGCGCGCGGCCATGAGCGGCAAGGCGCCGATGCCCGGCGACCTGCCCGAGCTGCTGGTGCCGGCCGAACTCGACCCGCACAACGATGCGAGGAAGAAGGCGGCCGTCGAGGCGCAGGCGGCCGAAGAAGGCTGAGCTGACCGCCAGCCGTGCAATCCGTCACGCACGCGCCGCCGGGCCGAAAACGAATAAGCCCGTCCCGCGCCCTCTTATCCGACTAAAGCCTGGCGGCCCGGTGGGAAGAATCCACCACCATGGCCGCCAACACATTCGCCGCACAGCCGCGCAACCCCATGCTCGCCCAGATGCAGGCATGGCTGGGACCGAACGCCCACATGATCAAGGGCCTGGCGATCCCCGTGCTCGTCATCATGGTGCTGGCCATGATGGTGCTGCCGCTGCCGCCCTTCCTGCTCGACCTGCTGTTCACCTTCAACATCGCCATGGCGCTGATGGTCATGATGGTGGCGGCCTACATGGTCAAGCCGCTGGACTTCGCGGCCTTCCCGGCGGTGCTGCTGCTCACCACGCTGATGCGCCTGTCGCTCAACGTGGCCTCCACCCGCGTGGTGCTGCTCGAGGGCCATACCGGCACCGGCGCGGCGGGCAAGGTGATCGAGTCGTTCGGCCACTTCCTGATCGGCGGCAACTTCGCGGTCGGCCTGATCGTCTTCGCGATCCTGGTGGTGATCAACTTCGTGGTGGTCACCAAGGGCGCCGAGCGCATTGCCGAAGTCGGCGCGCGCTTCGCGCTGGACGCCATGCCCGGCAAGCAGATGGCGATCGACGCCGACCTGAACGCCGGGCTCATCGACGAGCACGAAGCCAAGCGCCGCCGCGCCGAGGTGGGCAACGAAGCCGAGTTCTTCGGCTCCATGGACGGTGCGTCGAAGTTCGTGCGCGGCGATGCGATCGCCGGCATCCTGATCCTGTTCATCAACATCATCGGCGGCTTCATCATCGGCGTGGCGCAGCACAGCCTCACGATGAGCCAGGCCGCCAGCTCCTACATCCTGCTGGCCATCGGCGATGCGCTGGTGGCGCAGATCCCCGCGCTGCTCATCTCGGTGGCCGCGGCGATGGTGGTGTCGCGAGTGGGCAAGGACAACGACGTCGGCACCCAGATCCTGGGGCAGATGTTCAAGACCTCGAAGTCGGTTGCCATCGTGGCGGCCGTGATCGGCATGCTCGGCATCATCCCCGGCATGCCGCACCTGGTGTTCCTGTTCATCGGCGGCCTGCTGGGCTACCTGGCCTGGTGGATGCACAAGCGCGAAGTGGCCGAGAAGAACCGGCCGAAGGACACGCCGGCAGCGGCGCCCGCCCAGGCCGACCCGAATGCCGAAGCCACCTGGGACGACCTGCAGCCGGTGGACGTGCTGGGCCTCGAAGTGGGCTACCGGCTCATCCAGCTGGTCGACAAGGAACGCCAGGGCGACCTGCTCGGCCGCATCAAGGGCGTGCGCCGCAAATTCGCGCAGGACGTGGGCTTCCTGCCGCCGGCGGTGCACATCCGCGACAACCTGGAGCTCAAGCCCAGTGGCTACCGCATCACGCTGCGCGGCGCGGTGGTGGGCGAGGGCGAGGTGTTCCCCGGCATGTTCCTGGCCATCAACCCGGGCCATGCCAGCACGCCGCTCATCGGCACGGCCACCACCGACCCGGCCTTCGGCCTGCCGGCCACCTGGATCGAGGAGCGCCAGCGCGAGCCGGCGCAGATGGCCGGCTACACGGTGGTGGACCCGTCCACCGTGGTGGCCACTCACTTGTCGCACCTGATGCAGGTGCATGCCTCCAAGCTGCTGGGCCGCGTGGAGACGCAGCAGCTCGTGGAACACGTCACGAAGCTCGCGCCCAAGCTGATGGAAGACATGGTGCCCAAGACGGTGCAGATCGCCACGCTGCAGCGGGTGCTGCAGCTGTTGCTCGAAGAAGGCGTGCACATCCGCGACATGCGCTCCATCGTCGAGGCGCTGGCCGAATCGGCCGGGGCTGGCGGCATGGCCGGGCCGGACGAGCTGGCGCGGCGCCTGCGCATCACGCTGGCGCCGGCCATCGTGCAGCAGATCTACGGCCCGGTGCGCGAGCTCGACGTCATTGCCATCGAACCCGACCTCGAGCGCCTGCTCACGCAGGCGCTCACCTCGCAGGGCGGCCCGGTGCTCGACCCGGGCGTGGCCGACCAGCTCACCCGCAGCGCGGCCAACGCCTGCAAGCGCCAGGAAGACATGGGCCACCCGGCCTGCCTGCTGGTGCCCGACCCGATCCGCCCGGCCATGGCGCGACTGCTCAAGCGCGCCGCGCCCCGCCTGCGCGTGCTCTGCCACAGCGAGATCCCGGAGACGCACTCCATTCGCATCGGCTCCATCATTGGAGGGAATTGAGCCCACCCCCCGGAGCGGCGCCGCCGCTCCCCCCTCAAGGGGGGCGACCCCAGCCGACCGGCAAAGCCGGATCGGCGGCGTCCACTCCCACGCTGCTTCTGGCGGGGTTGGCAAGTGAGCGAAAAGGGTGCGACTTACCCCGCTTATCTGACTCAAGTTCCGACGCCGTCCCGGAACAATGACAACAAGGCACAAATGTGCTTAACGGTCACAGGCGCCACAACCGGCACCGGTCACTAGTCACCCGTCACAGGTCACTGCTCACAAATGAACGTCAAACGCTTCACCGGCCGCACTTCACGCGATGCGATGACCCTGGTGCGCCAGGCCTTTGGCGATGACGCGGTGATCGTGTCGACCAAGCCCTGTGCCGAAGGCGTGGAGATCCTCGCCATGGCACCGGAGACGGTGGCGGCGCTGGAGCGCGTGGGGGCTTCCGCACCCGCACAGCAGGCGCCGCAGAAGGCTGCCGCGCGGCCGGCTCCTGCTAAGGCGGCTGCCAAGACCGCAGCCGCCCGGCCCGGCGCAGCGCCTGGCGTGGACGAAGACGTGGAAAAGCTCGCGATGAGCACGCTGTCGTTCCAGGACTACGTGCGCGAGCGCATGCTCAAGCGCCGCCAGGCCGCACTCGAAAGCCAGGCCGCCGCCGAGCAGGCGGCATTGCCGCCGGTGCCGGCCACACCGGCCGCCATCGAGCAGCGCCTGGCGCAGCGCCAGGTCGCGCAGCAGCAGCAACAACACCAGCAGCAGATCCAGGCCGCCGCGCCCGTGCAGGGCTATGCCGCCGCCGCGGCCGCCATGGAACCCGAGCTCGACGACATCACCATCGGCGCCACCCGCGTGCCGGCCGCCCGCCGCGGCGAGCCGCCGGTGCTGCGCGAAGCGGTGAACTACCGCGACCACCCGTCCACCCACCTGTCGCTGGCCGACAGCAGCGCTGCTGCGCACCAGCTGCAGCAGCACCAGCAACATCAGCAGCAGGCCGCTGCGGCGGCCGCCGCGCGCGCTGCCGCCGAGCAGCTGGAAATGATGAACGAGCTGCGCTCGATGAAGGGCCTGATCGAGGACCGCTTCGGCGCGCTGGCCTTCATGGAAAAGCTGCAGCGTTCGCCCGGCCAGGCCCGCCTGACCCAG
This sequence comes from Methylibium rhizosphaerae, assembly GCF_006386545.1. Taxonomy (GTDB): domain Bacteria; phylum Pseudomonadota; class Gammaproteobacteria; order Burkholderiales; family Burkholderiaceae_C; genus Pseudorivibacter; species Pseudorivibacter rhizosphaerae. The sequence goes on from NZ_SWAR01000031.1 coordinate 5,964, forward strand.
AAGCTGCTGGACTGCGGCTTCTCGCCCGCGCTCATCCGCAAGCTGGCCGCCGGCATGCCCGGCGAAGTGGCCAACGAGCAGGAATGGGCCGCCAGCGTGCTGGAGCGCAACCTCTTCACCGGCGACGCCGAAGCGGCGCTCGAAGACCAGGGCGGCGTCTACGCCATGATCGGCTCGACCGGCGTGGGCAAGACCACTTCCACCGCCAAGCTGGCCGCCGCCTTTGCCGCCAAGCACGGCGCCGCCAACCTCGGGCTGGTGACGCTTGACGCCTACCGCCTGGGCGCCCATGAACAGCTGCGTGCCTATGGCCGCATCCTGGGCGTGCCGGTGCACACCGCGCACGACCGCACCGCGCTCGAGGACCTGCTCGACCTGCTGTCGGCCAAGAAGATGGTGCTGATCGACACCGCCGGCCTCGCCCAGCGCGACACGCGCACTCGCGAGCTGCTCGACATGCTGGCACACCGCAGCATCAACAAGCTGCTGGTCATCAACGCCGCCGCGCAGGGCGAAACGATCGAGGACGTGATGGTCTCGTACCGCGCTCCCACCTGCCGCGGCATCGTGCTGTCCAAGCTCGACGAGGCGGTGAAGCTCGGCCCCGCGCTCGACGCGCTGATCCGCCACAAGCTCAAGGTGGTGGGCGTGGCCAACGGCCAGCGCGTGCCGGAAGACTGGCACCGCCTGTCGTCGCATGCGCTGGTGCATCGCGCGCTGCGCGCCGGCGGCAGCCCGGCCTACAAGCTCGATGCGAACGATGTGAACCTCGTGTTTGCCGCACCGCAGGGTGCCGCCGCCGCGCGCAGCCAGCGCGCCCTCTGAACGACCGACCACAGCAGACCAACATGCCCGTGACGACGGACAGACCCACCCCGATGGACCAGGCCGCCGGCCTGCGCCAGATGTTCGCGAAGGCACAGACCCGGTTCGTGCCGGTGGTTTCGAACCCGCACCTCGTGTTCGGCGGCGTGCTGCTCGAACGCCTGTGCACCGCCCTGGGCGAGCTGAACCTGCACACGCTGGTGGTCGATGCGAGCGAGCGCGCGGCCGAGCCGGCCGAGCTGGCCCGCTTCGACCTGGCCGAAGGCTTGGAGCGGCTGTCCGCGCAGGTGAGCTACCTGAGCGCGCGCGGCCTGCCGCTGCGCTTCGTGGACGCCGGCGGCTCCACGCAGAACTTCCTGGCCGCGGTGGCCGACGCCGCGCCGTTTGCCGACGTGGTACTGCTGCATGCCCCGGCCAGCGACCTCGCACGCATGTTCGCGCACCGCGCCCCCGGCGTGGACGCCCCGCGGGCGGTGCTGCTGTGCGACGAGCGCCCGGAGGCGGTGACGCATGCCTATGCCGCGCTCAAGTTGCTGGCCACCCGCTGCGGCGTGATGGTGCACGACCTGCTGCTGGCAGCCATGCCGCAGTCGCAGCGCGCAGCCCTGGTGGCCGACCGGCTGGCGCAGTGCGCCGACGATTTCCTGGGGGCGGTGCTGCACGACTTCGTCTGCATCGACCCGGCCGAAGCCGCCGCCGACGCACCGAGCGACGCGCTGCGCCGCCTGGTGGCCGAGCTGCTGCCGGCCGCCTGGCTGCAGCTGCCCTCGGGCGCGCCGCTGGATTCCGGCTTCGACACCCTGATGCACACCCGAGCCGCGGCGCTGCCTTCGCTGCACCGCGCGCCGGTGATGAACTGACCGACCGATAGACCCCGAAGCGAAAGAGCCGCGTATGTACACCGCAAAAGGCCGCCTCGACGTCAACGCCATGCTGCAGCAGTACAGCCCGCTGGTGCGCCGACTCGCGCACCAGATGATTGCCAAGCTGCCCGCCAACGTCGAACTCGACGACCTGATCCAGGTCGGCATGATCGGCCTCACCGATGCGCTGTCCCGTTTCGACGTGGCGCAGGGCGTGCAGTTCGAGACCTTCGCCACGCAGCGCATCCGCGGCGCGATGCTCGACGAGCTGCGCGGCTCCGACTACCTGTCGCGCGGCACCCGCAAGCAGCAGCGCTCCATCGAAAGCGCGGTGCACAAGCTGGAGCAGAAGCTCGGCCGTGCGCCGCAGGAAAGCGAGATCGCCAAGGAAATGGGCATCTCGCTGGCCGAATACCAGGAGCTCCTGGGCAAGGTGCGCGGCACGCAGCTGGTCTACCTCGAGGACATGTCGGGCGACGACGGCGATGCCGACTACCTGGACCGGCATGTGGCCGACGAGAGCGAGAACCCGCTGGCGCAGTTGCAGGACCGGCGCATGCGCTCGGCGCTGGTCGAGGCCATCAAGACGCTCCCCGAGCGCGAGCAGTACGTCATGAGCATGTACTACGAGCACGACATGAACCTGAAGGAGATCGCCGCGGTGCTCGGCGTGACGGAATCACGGGTTTGCCAGCTGCACAGCCAGACCATCGCGCGCCTGAGGGTCAAGCTGCGCGAGTGGTGAGCCGATAAACAGGGTTGCCGAACGCGAGACAAGAAAGAGGAGCAGCCCCGATGTTTTCCTTGTTCAAGGCGAATCGACCTGTTGCGGCCGACCACGCGGCCGTCGAACCCCAGGGCGGACGATTGGGCAGTGATCTTGCGATGGAAGCGGTGCGCTCCATCGCCAAGCAGGCCTCCGACCTCGGGCGCGACGCCTGCGAGGTGCGCGGCCTCATGGAAGACACCAACAAGGTGTCGGTACGCCAGGTGCAGGCCATGGCCGAGCTCAGCGTGCAGGTCGGCGGCGTGCAGAAGTCTCAGGATGCGATCGCCGGCACCACCGCCCAGAGCCTCGCGTCGGTGGCGCGCGCCCGCAAGGTGGTGCAGGGCGTGGGCAAGGAATTCGTGGGTGTCGTGGACACCCTGCGGCACGTCTCCGAGGCGGCCAGCCAGATCACCCAGATCGCGCTGCAGACGCGCCTGGTCGCCTTCAACGCCTCGGTCGAGGCCAAGCGCGCCGGCGAGGCCGGCCGGGGCTTCGGCGTGGTGGCCGACGCCGTGAAGGACCTCTCGGCAAAGGTGGAAGCCTCGTCCAAGCAGATCATGAGCACGGTCGGCGACCTCGACCAGCGCATCGAGGCGCTGGCCAGCGAGATCCAGTCCGATGCCGGCCGCGGCAAGCTCGGCACCTTCCATGTGGCGCTGGCCGAGGTGGAAGAGGGCGTGTCGCGCATCAACGCGGCGGCCGACGAGAGCCGCAGCATCTGCAGCGGCCTGGCCGGCCAGATGCGCGAGCTCGAGCGCGAGATGCAGCAGACCACCCGGGCGCTGGACACGGCCATGTCGCGCAGCGAGTCGTTCCTGCGCGTGAGCGAGCACCTCATCGAGCAGGTGGCCACCTGCGGCATCGAGACGCAGGACACCCCGTTCATCCGAGCCGCGCAGGACGCAGCCGGCCAGATCTCCAAGCTGCTCGAGGACTCTCTGCGCACCGGCACCATTGCCGAAGCCGCGCTGTTCGACGAGCACTACGTGCCGGTTCCCGGCACCAGCCCGCAGCAGCACACCACGCGCTTCATCGACCTGGCCGACCGGCTGTTCCCGCAGGTGCAGGAGAAGGTCCTGACGCTGTCGCCCAAGATCGTGTTCTGCATCGCGGCCGACCGCAACGGCTACATCGCCACCCACAACAAGAAGTACTGCCACCCGCAGCGTGCCGGCGACACCGCCTGGAACACCGCCAACAGCCGCTGGCGCCGCATCTTCAACGACCGCACCGGCCTGGCCTCCGGCCGCAACACCCGCGCCTTCCTGCTGCAGACCTACCGCCGCGACATGGGCGGCGGCAACTTCGTGCTGCTCAAGGAAGTGGCCGCGCCCATCACGGTGAACGGCCGCCACTGGGGCGGCGTGCGGCTGGCCTTCGGCTTCTGACCTGCCGGCCGCGCCGCGGCGGCAGTAGCATGCGGGCCATGCACCCGCTCGACCATCCCGTCTGGGCCAGCCTTCGCAGCGTCCACGAACCCTTGTCCATCGGCACCGCGCTGGCGCGCCGGTTCGCCCGCGACGTGAACCTGTTCGCCTCGGCGGCCGACGACAGCCCGGCCGCGCTGGCTGCGCTGGCCGAACTCGTGCAGCCCGGCGAACAGGTCTTCGTGCTGCAGGTGCCGCCGATCGCGGTGCCCGTGCAGTGCGTGGCGGTGAAGGAAGCGCGCGGCGTGCAGATGCTGGCCACGCGCAGCCTGCCGGGCCAGGCTGCGTTCGACGGCATCGAGCCGCTTTCGGACGCCGACGCGCCCGAGATGCTGGCACTGGCCCGCCTGACCGAACCCGGCCCCTTCCTCGCGCGCACCCACACGATGGGACGGTTCCTGGGTGTGCGCATCGACGGCCGGCTGGCAGCGATGGCCGGGGAGCGCCTGCGGCTGCCGGGCTACACAGAGGTGAGCGGCGTGTGCACCCACCCTGACTTTCGAGGCCGCGGCCTCGCGCGCCGGCTGTCGGCGGCGGTGGCGGCCCACATCCAGTCGCGCGGCGAGCAGCCCTTCCTGCACGCCTGGCGCAGCAACAGTACCGCCATCGCGCTGTACGAGAGCCTGGGCTTCGAGCTGCGCACCGAAGTGAACGTGGCCGTGCTGGAGCGTCGCGGCGCCTGACGAAGATTGTCTTGACGGCGCCGTATGACGACCATAATATGATGGTCATCATGTCGAACGAGCCCAGCCGCAAGCAGATCACCCATGACCGCATCGTCGAGGTGGCCGCCCGCGCCATCCGGCGTGCCGGCTATCACGGGGTGGGGGTGGCCGACATCATGAAGGAGGCCGGCCTCACGCACGGCGGCTTCTATGCCCACTTCGGCTCGCGCGATGCGCTGCTGGTCGAGGCCATGCAGCATGCCCGGCGCGACACCGCGCAGGCACTCAACGCGCTGGTCGCTGAAAACATCGGCAAGGGCATGGGCCGCTTCGCCGCGCTGGTGGAGGCCTACCTGGACGACCGCCAGATGGGCGGCGCCGAATGCGGCTGTGCGGTGGCCGCGCTGGCCGGCGAGATGCCCCGCCAGGGCGATGCGGTGCTCGAGGAGGCGCGCGAAAGCGTGCGCCTGCTGATCGACGGCGTGGGCCGCGCCCTGCCGGAAGGCACGCAGGCCGCCCTGGCGCCGGTCGTGGCCGCCACGATGGTGGGCGCGCTGCAGCTGGCACGCACGCTCGGCGGCAAGGCCGGCAAGGCGGTGCTGGCCAGCACCCGCAAGAGCCTCGTCGACCAATACGAACCCGGCCGTTCCGGCTGAACGACGCGCCGGTGCGTCGCCCTCTCGTCTGCTCGCCGGCAAATATGACGATCATCATACAAAGGTCTGGATCATGAAACTCGACAACGCCACAGTCCTCGTCACCGGGGCCAACCGCGGCATCGGTTTGGCCTTCGCAAAGGCTGCGCTGGCGCGCGGCGCCCGCAAGGTCTATGCGGCGGCGCGCAATCCGGCCGGCATCAGCCTGCCCGGCGTCACGCCGCTCAAGCTCGACGTCACCTCCGCGGACGACGTGGCCGCCGCGGCCCGGGCGGCGGCCGATGCCACGCTGGTGATCAACAACGCCGGCATCGCGGTGACGGGCAGCTTCACCTCGCCCGACGCAGAAGAGGTGCTGCGGCGCCATTTCGAGACCAACGTGCTCGGCGTCCTGCGGGTGAGCCAGGCCTTTGCGCCGGTGCTCGCCCGCAACGGCGGCGGCGCACTGCTCAACGTGGCGTCGATTGCGAGCTGGATCAGCGGCCCGCTGCTGGCGAACTATGCGGTGTCCAAGGCAGCCGTCTGGAGCCTGAGCAACGGACTGCGCAACGACCTGCGCGCGCAGGGCACGCAGGTGCTCACGCTGCACATGGGTTTCGTCGACACCGATCTCACGCACGGCATCGACATGCCCAAGTCCACGCCGCAGGCCGTCGTCGCCCGCGCCCTCGACGCACTCGAGGCCGGCGCCGACGAAGCGCTGGCCGACGAGATCACCTTGCAGGTCAAGCAGGGCCTGTCGGCCGAGCCGGCGGTCTACCTGGCGGCGCGCTGAGGCTGGCGCGCCAAGGAAGAACGGCACCCGCAGGTGCCGTTCTTCGTTCGCCTGGCGTGCGGGCTGCTCAGTCCAGCCGCACGTTCAGGCGCAGCCAGTACACCTGCCCTTCGGGGCGGTTGCGTACCGAGAACTCCTGCATGGCCTTGAAGTCCAGGCCCCAGGTGCCGCTCTCGGCCAGGTAGCCGACCACCGGACCGGCCGCCAGCGCACGCACCTTGTCGCCGGTCGCGGAGACCGTCGGTCCCTGGTCATTGGTGGTCTGCTGCAGCACATAGCCTTGCAGGCCCAGGCGCCAGCTGTCGGTGGCGCGGTACATCGCCGCCCAGTCGGCATGCAGGTACTGGCCCGAGCGCACGTCGGTGTCGCGATTGCGGGTGTTGAACGAGTAGGTGGCACGCAGCCCCACCTCGAAGCCGCTTTCCCAGACGCGCGAGGCCACGATCAGCGGGCGCAGCGTCCAGAACTTGCCGGCGCCGGCGTTCACCGCGCGTTGCGCGTCGTAGTCGCCGGTGGGCGCGACCACCGCGAAGCCGGCGACGAAGCGGGACTCGTCCTGCGCCCAGTCGACGAAGGCGGCGAGTTCGGTGTCGGCCAGGCCGGTCTCTTCGCCGGAGCGGCGTACGCCTTCCTGCGCCAGCGCGGCGTCCACCGTTGCCCGCGGCACCGGGAAGCCGGCGGGCACCGTGCTGCTCAGGCTCACCCGGGTGCTCTGCTTCACCATCGGCAGGGCGAACGAGAAGCCCAGGCGGCCGTCGGACACGATCTGTTCGGTCACGTAAGTGAGGCGCGGCACCAGCACGTCGGCGCGCACCTCGGCCTTCACCTGCACCGGCAGTGCACCGGCGGGCGTGGCCAGGGTTTGCGCGACTTCATCGCCGTTGTCGTCGCGTACCTTGTCGGCGCGGTAGTGCTGCACCCACAGCTGGCCGTACACGCCGGGGAACTGCGGCGTGGCCAGCTCGTACGACGGCGCGCCGAGCAGCGCGCGCACCTGGCCTCTTTCGGTGGCGAAGGCGGGCGCGGCGGCGAGCAGGCAAAGGGTGGGCAGCAGTGCGCCGAGGGCGCGGGCCGGTGAACGAACGGGCATCTAAGGTCCTGTTGTGGGTGGTGTGGAGCGGTGCGTCGCAGGCCGAGGGGCCTGGTCTGCAGCAAGGGCGGCATGGTGCCAGCGCATGCGCCGGATTCACGTGGCAGCCGTCACAGGGGCCATGGTCTAGAGCGCCTTCCCTATGGCACCGCATGGGTGCGCGCGCTGTAATGCCGCACCCGCAAAACGAACGACGAGTGCAGTACCCCACCATGTCCCTCCAACGATTCTTCGCGGCCCTTGCGGCTGCCTGCTGTGCGCTGGCTGCCAGCGTCAATGCCATGGCCCAGGAGGTCGTGCTCGAAGGCTTCAAGTTCGCCGACACCGCCACCGTGCACGGCCAGCCGCTGGTGCTCAACGGCGTCGGCATCTCCAGCGTGCTGTCGGCCAAGTCCACCATCGTGGGCTTCTACCTGCCGCGCAAGCAGACCACCGCCGAAGCGGCACTGTCCGAGAAGGGCCCCAAGCGCATCCAGTTCTACATGGCCCGCGACGTGTCGGCGCGCGACCTGTCCAACGCGATGCTCGACCGCATCCGCCAGAACGTGCCGACCGAGGAGTTCGCTGCCAACATCATCCAGACGGCGCAGCTGGGCACGGTGTTCGGCAACCGCCAGAAGGTGCTGAAGGGCGATCTCGTGATGGTCGACTACAACCCGGCCACGCAGACCACCGAGTTCAGCCTCAACGGCGCCAAGATCGGCGAGACCATCAAGGGCGAAGCCTTCTTTCCCATGATGATGAAGATCTGGATCGGTCCCAAGGTGCGCGGCAGCACGCGCGACGCGCTGCTGGGCGGTCCCCAGAAGAGCTGAGCCCAGGCTCCTCGCCCAAGCCCCCCTCGGGCTTGTGGCGATAGCGCCGCCCACCCCTGCGGGCGGCGCAAACTTGGCACCTCTTCAGACCACCTTGCAACAGGAGGCTGCCATGTCGATTCCCACCCGCCTGTCCAGCTACCTCGACCAGTGTGGTGCGCGCTACGAGATCCACGCGCACGAGCCCAGCCGCAGCAGCGCCGAGACGGCGCGTGCCGCCCACGTGCTGCCCCGGCAGCTCGCCAAGTCGGTGCTGCTCGAAGACGACGACGGCTGCGTGATGGCGGTGCTGCCGGCCGACAAGACGGTGCAGGTCGGCGAGCTGGCCGAGATGCTGGGCCGCAGGCAGCTGCGCCTGGCCGACGAGGACCGCATCGCGAGCGTGTTCCCCGACTGCGTGCGCGGCGCGCTGCCGCCGGTGGGCATGGCCTGGGGCGTCGAGACGGTGGTCGACGACGCGCTGGAGACCAACGACGTGATCTACCTCGAAGGCGGCGACCACCAGCGGCTGCTGCGCATGTCGCGCGACCAGTTCCACGAGCTCATGAGCCCTGCACAGCACGGGCACTTCGCGAAGGAGCGCTTTCACTGAGCGCTGATGCGGCCTTGCCGGCCTCGGCGCGCGACAGCAGCCAGCGCCTGAACGCGTCGAGCGCGGGCGGCTCCGGGCGCGCGCGCGGCACGCACAGGTAGTAGCCCCTTCCGGTGGAGGCCGAGCCCGCCACCGGCATGGCCACGCGGCCCTGCGCCAGTTCGTGGTCGATCATGCAGCGTTGCACCACGGCCACGCCCATGCCGGCGGCCACTGCCTCGACCAGCCCGGCGGCGAGGTCGAAGCCGGCGGCCAGCTCCGGTGCGGCGTCCGCCAGCCCCTGGGTGCGCAGCCACAAGGCCCAGTTGTCGGGGTAGTTCACATGGTGCAGCAGCGGGTGGCTCAGCAGGTCCTGCGGCGTGCGGATGCGCTCGCGCCAGGCCGGCGGGCAGATGGCGACGATCTCGCGCCCGACGAGGTAGGTGGCGCGCACATGCGGTGGCCAGCGGCTGTGGTGCGTGGCCCGGGTCTGGATCCAGCAGTCCACGTCGTCGCGCCGGAAGTCGTCGTCCTTCACGTACGGCTTGAAGACGATGCCCACGTGCGGATGCTGCGCATGGAACGACGGCAGCTGCGGCACCAGCCAGCGCATGTTGAGCGACGGGATGGCGGCCAGCCGCAGCTCCGAAGCGGGCGTGCCGCGCACCTGCCGTGCCGGCACCGCCGACTCGAGCTGCGCGAGCGCCGCATGGATGCGGTCGAAGTACAGCCGCCCTTCGGCGGTGGGCTGCACGCCCGCGGGGTGGCGCTCCAGCAGTTCCAGGCCCAGCCGCTCTTCCAGCCGCATGACCGCGCGGCTCACCGCACCCTGCGTCACCGCGAGCCGCGTGGCGGCATGCGAGAAGCTGCCTGTCTCGACCACGTTGGCGAAGGCATGCAGCTCAGGCAGTGACGGAGAGCGGATGCGCATGGCGGGGCATTACATCAGGTAATGGCACGCGCCACATCGTCGATGGACGCACGAGATCGCGGGCGGCACAGTCGGCGCGCTGTCCCCGGGCCGCAAAGCCGCGCCACGACTGGCAAATCGCCGTTTGCGGCAAGGACTTCGCAGCCGCCGCAGCCTGATGCGAACACGCGACGGACTACGGATCTCCGGAGTCGCTGCCCGGCGGCATGCCTCAACAGAATCACCTGCACCGCTGCAGAAAGGAAAACCTATGTGTGCGTTCCCGGTCGACATGGGCGGAGGCGGCGTTCGTGCCATGCCGGTGCCGGTGGCTGCGCCCCGGCACCAGCCGAACGGCGGCGGCCCCCAGCCAGGGGGCGGCTCGGACGCGGCCGACCGGGCCGCCGAACTGCAGCGCCAGCTCGAGGCGCTGCTGGCTCGGCTGCGCGAAGCGCAGCGCCAGGCCGAGGCTGCACGCAAGCGCGCACTCGAAGCGCAGCGGCGCGCGCAGGAAGCGCAAAAGCGCGCCGAGGCCGCCGAGGCGCAGGCCGATCGCACGCAGAAGCTCGCAGACCAGAACGCAGCGCGCCGTGAGCGCCAGCAATACCAGCTGGAGGACGCCAGGCTCAAGAAGGAAAGCGCGGCAGCCGAGCTGCACGAGAAGGACGCCGAGCTGCTGCAGGCCAAGGTCGACCAGAAGCGCGAGCAGAAGAGCGACGGCAAGTCGTCGGCCGAGACCGACCGCAAGGTCGAGAAGGCACAGGCGCGGTTCGACGAGGCGAAGGAGACCTCCGCGCTGTCGGACCAGTACGAGCAGTGGCAGCAGGCCGAGACGAAAGCCGTGCAGGCCGAGGCCGCGGCGCCGGGCAAGGCACCGGCTGCCGATGCGCCGAGCGCGACCGAGCTGCGCACGCAGGCCGACGCGCTGCGCGACAAGTTCAAGGACGCGATGGGCGTCGAGGTGCAGCAGGAGCTGTTCGGCGGCGATGCACCGAAGGACGGCAGCGATGCCACCGGCTCGCCGCTGGACCAACTGCTGCAGGTGGCGCCGTTTCCGAAGCAGGCCGAGGGCCAGGGTACGCCGGTGCAGCGCACACTCGCGGCCATCGCCGAAGGCAGCAGCGTGGCCCAGGTGGCCAAGGACCGCGGCATCAGCCAGGCTGAGCTGGTGGCCGAGGCCCGCCGCGCCGGCATCGAGATCACGTCCGAGGAGGCAGGCGGCGGCGAGGTGCAGATCACCCGGCTGAAGCAGGGCAGCACGGAGGTCACCTACAGCCACGACCTGCAGCACGACGTGGTGAGCGTCGAAGGCTCCTATGCCGACGCCGGCGCGCCCGGCGGGCGCCAGAAGGTCTCGGCCTCCGAAGACGGCAATGGCCAGATCCGCCAGACCGAGCAGGATGCGAAGACCGGGGACACGGTCACCCACGTGATCGACACCCGCAACGGCACGCGCACCGACATCGTGGTGGGCGCCGACGGACGCCGCACCGAAACCACCACCGAGCTGCTCGGCGCGCCGGTCACCCACAGCGTGGAGGCCGGCGAAAGCCCGCTGGGCATTGCCAAGAAGGCGGGGCTCACGCCCGAGCAGCTGGTCGCGCTCAACCCGAAGCTGCTCGAAGGCAAGGTGCTGCACGTGGGCGACGAGCTGGTGCTGGCCGGCCGCCACACCACGGTGAAGGAGTTCAGGGCCGACGGCAGCCGGGTGGAGACCACCATCGAAAGCGACGGCACCCGGCAGGTCGATTTCGTGGCCGAAAGCGGCCGCCGCAGCACGCTCGAAGGCGAGCCGCAGGCGAAGGACGCGAACACCCAGGCGGTGCGCAAGGGGCTGTTCGAAGACGGCAAGACGGTGGCGCAGGTCGCCAAGGAGCTCGGCATCAGCGAGCAGGGCGTGCTCGACAGCCTGGACGAGGGCACCGTCGAGGTGGTGGCGCCCACTTCAGACAACGGCGACGTGAGCACGCGCCGCCTCTACGACCCGGCCACCAACACCATGGTGATCGAGACCTACGACCACAAGAACGACGCCGCGCAACGCCGCGTGATCGGGCCGGACCAGGTGTTCAAGGTCACCGTGGTCGATGACAAGGGCAGGAGCAGCGTCCAGGAGGTGAAGGGCGGCCTGGGCTATGCGTATTCGCTCGTCGACCAGAAGCGCGAGCATGCCGCCGGCGTGGGCCAGCGCATCCGCGCGCTCGACCAGACCATCCGGCTCTACAGCAGGATGGGCGAGCCGACGAGCGACCTGCATGCGCAGCGCAAGGCGCTGGTCCAGCAGCACGACGCGCTGAAGCAGCAGACCAGCGTTCAGCAGGGCAAGGCCACGCAGGTGCAGATCGCGCAGCAGCAGTCGCAGGCCGACAAGCTGGCTTCGGACCTCTACCTCGCCAAGACCTATGGCGTGCCGGGCAGCAAGGAGCAGAAGGAGGCCGCCGCCCTGTTCGACCAGGTGATCGGCGTGGTGGACCAGCTGGACCGCCTGAGTGACTCGGCCGCCAAGGACGTGGTGCTGCTCGAGGCGACGCGCGACCTGAGCGCGGCCAAGGCCGCCGACGCCGAAGCCGAGGCGGCGCTGGAAGCCGAATACCAGCGCTGGAAGGAAGACGTCTGGACCTGGGGCAGCGTGCCGGAGCAGCAGGCCAAGGAGCTGAAGGCCGAGGGCAAGAAGCCGCCGGGGCACGGCATGTACCGCAACGCCCAGGAAGAAGACGAGGCGGCCCGCAAGGCATTCGAGCAGTCGCAGGAGTTCTTCGACGAGAGCCGCGGCCAGACCTCCACCGGCGGCGAGTTCAAGCACCGCGACGCCTGGCTGGCGCGCAATACCGCGCGCGACGACCTGTACCGCGCCAACGTGGCCTTCAAGCAAGCCTCAGGAGACAAGAAGGCGGCCGACCAGCACCTGCTGCAGGGCCAGCTCGACCTGCTCGAGCGGCAGAAAGCCGACTGGGCGCGCGCCCACCCCGAAGACTTCGAGGGGGCCGCGCCGCAGCAGCAGACGATCGACCAGACCGAAAAGAGCATCGCCGACCTGCGCATCGGCCAGCTGCTCGACGCCGAAGATGCGAAGCGCAACAGCCACATGCTGTCGCTGCCGGCCGACCAGCGCGCCTACCAGTCCAAGCGTGAGGATGCGCAGCGCGACTATGCGGACGACAACCGCGAGCGCCTGGCCGGCATGGGCCACCAGATCACGGTGATCGAGAACGCCGACGCCAGCGAGGACGCGCAAGCGGCCCAGGCCTACAAGGAGCGCTGGGCCAAGGCGAACCCGAAGCTGCAGCAGGAGCTGGACACGCTGGCCGGCACGCGCACCACGAACCCGCGCATGGCCGATGCGCTGATCGAGCAGCGCGAGGAGATCCTCACCGGCACGAAGCAAGGGAAGCAGCTCGACCTGGCGCTGGACACCCTCGAGAACGCGAAGGTGCAGCTGGCCGGGCAGGGCGCCGAGGACGACAAGCTCATCAGCGGTGATCTCGAGAACATCGAGAAGGGCATCGACCGCCACAGCTTCATCCGCGATGGCTGGTCCGCCATGTTCGGCGATGCGTCCGACGATGCGAAGGAATACACCGAGGAGCAGCGCGACGCGCTGCAATCGCTGCGCGACGACCTCGAGAACGACCGGATCACCGTCAGCGAGTTCGCCGACAAGCGGGCCGAGCTGATGGGCCGCTACGGCCAGGGAGCGGCCGAGCATGCCGACGACATCGAGGACAGCGACGGCAACTGGGCGGTGGTCGACGAGGCGGCGCGCACCACCGCGATCATGGTGGCGGGCATCGGCACCACCCTGCTCACCGGCGGCAACCTGGCGGCCGGCATCGGCGCGTCGATGGCGGTGGCTACCGTGTGGGACGTGGGCAACGACGTCAACGCCATGCGCAAGGGCGAGGACATGAACGCCGATGGCCACTCTTCGGTGGTGAGCCTGGGCGTGAAGCAGGCCTGGAAGGGCGGCGTGACCGGCAAGGACGTCTGGAGCGCCGTCAAGGACGACACGGTGGACCTGGCCTCCAACGCCGTGACGGCCGGCGGCCTGGGCGCCGGCATGAAGGCCAGCACCGCCATCGCCGCGCGGCTGGGCGGCCGCGAGGGCCTGAACCTCGGCCAGCGTGCGCTGGTCGGCGCCGGCTACGGAACGGCGGCGCAGGGGGCCGATGGCGCCGGGCGCATCGGCGTCGAGGTGCTGCGGCTGGGCCTGGACGGCAAGCTCGGCAGCGAAGAAGCCGACAAGCACCTGCGCGCCACGGTGGTCAACGCCGCCTCGGGCCTGCTCACGGCACCGGTCACCGGGGCGATGTCGGGCGCCATCCCGCTCAAGTTCCGCGCCGTGCCCTCGGGCGCTCCGGCGCCGCAGCCCTCGGTGCGCAACCTGTCGGCGCCGGGCGTGGCCGCGCAGTTCGTCAACGACGGCGTGGGCAACCTGGGCACCATGCAGCTGGCCACCTACGTGAACGAGGGCCGTGGCATGAACAAGGGCGAGGTGATCGCCGCGTCGCTGCAGGGCGTCTCGGGCACGCTGACCAACATCGCGATGCACCCGCGCATGGTGCTGAAGGAACGGCCGGTGCCCGACATCCGCGTGGGCATGACGGTGCGCGGCCGCGTCAACACCTACGTGCCGGGCGTGTCTCAGCCCACCGTCGGCTCGGTGAGCGCGGGCCTCGGCACCCGCACCCGCTGGCGCGAGATCCTGCGGGGTGCCGGCGAGAGCATCACCAGCCTGCGCACCGCGCCGCTGAAGGACGCGCTGGGCACCCAGGCCTCGGTGGCCGTGCGGCCCGACGAGCTGCGCCGCCTGAGCGCCATGCAGGGCGGTGTGCACCTGGTGCAGCGCGACACGATCTTCACTGTGTTCTCGAACAAGCTGATGGGCGTGGTGCGCTCCGACCTGTTCGGCGAAGGCACCCCCGGCTACGGCACGCTGGTGCGCAAGGCGCGCGACCTGGGCCCGGCGGCCGACGGCTCGGGGCGGGTGGTCGAACTCACGGTGAGCGTCGACCTGCAGGGCCGGCGCATGCAACTGAAGGACGGCGAACGCGACTTCTTCGGCCGCACGGCCGACCAGTCGCCCGACGGCCAGGTGAAGCTGAACGACAGCCTGATGTACGACCGGGTGATCGAGGACTACCGCTTCACGCCCATGCCGCCGGCCCTGGTGAAGGCGCTCGGCTTCATCATCAGCCCCTCGGTCGAGCGCCGCACGCAGATCATGCTGAAGGACGCCGCCGGCGCCGGCGACGTGGTGCCCGGCAACTTCTTCGACCAGTACGCCAAGGTCTTCCGCGACGCAAAATACCGCGTGCAGGTGGTGGTGCCCGAGGGGCAGCAGTCGCGGCTGCTCGGCCACGCCGATGCGGCCACCGTCAAGGCCATGGTGGCCGACGGCAGCATCGACCCGGGCAAGACGCTGGTCTACATCCCGCGGTCGGGCGGCAACCATCACCGCACCGCCATCCCCGGCAAGCCGCTCACCACCACCGAGACCGACCTCACCGGCAAGACCATGCGCGTGCCGGCGCCCGACACCACCAACGTGTGGGTGGTGTTCGCCGACAACGCGCCCGAACGCGCGGCCATGGGGGCGCTGTACCGCCTCAAGCAGGCGGCCTACCAGCGGCTGCCCGAGCGCTTCCAGTATTCGCGTCCGTCGCCGCACCACGTGGCCAA
Organism: Methylibium rhizosphaerae; assembly: GCF_006386545.1. Lineage (GTDB taxonomy): Bacteria > Pseudomonadota > Gammaproteobacteria > Burkholderiales > Burkholderiaceae_C > Pseudorivibacter > Pseudorivibacter rhizosphaerae. Next base: position 21,009 of record NZ_SWAR01000031.1, read on the forward strand.
CATCGGCAACATGATCGACGCGCTGACCGGCGGGCGCGGGCGGCCGTACGGCAATGCATCGGGCCGCTACACCGCCATGGTGGCGCCGGTCTGGCGCGCGCTCAGCCGCTATTCGCCGGTGAACTTCAGCATGGAGTTCCGCGTGCAGCTCAGCACCCCGGCGCCTTCGGCGGCCAAGGCGGTGCGCAAGGGCGGCTACCAGGACTACCGGTTCGGCGCGGGCGACAGAGCCACAGCCGTCAAGGTGCCCGGCTGGCTGCCAGGCCTGCTCGAACGTTCGCTCAACGGGCCCACGCCCATCCTGCCCAAGGGCGGCGCCGGGCAGCTGCAGCAGCTCTTCAAGACGCTGGAGGGCGCGGCAGGGCCCGCCGAACGATCGTCGCTGGCGGCCTTCAGGCAGCAGTACCTGGAGGGGGCTGACGCGCCGCTGCGCGACACCGCGCACGTGCGCCGGCCGGTGGCGCATGCATTGACTTCGCTGCTGCAGGGGCTGCGGCCGGCAGCGGCCGAAGCGCAGCCTGGCCAGGCGCCGGCACTGATGCCGCAGCGCCCGGCGGGACTGCGTCGCGCCGACCTCAACTACCTGGGCGATGGCGAGGTCACCCTCAACGGCCGCAAGGTCGATCCGGCCGACATCGAGGTGGCGGTGCCGCCGGAGATGGCGCTGGTGATCGCCGACGAGGCGAACCTGCCGGACGCCGCCACCATCGCGCAGGGGCTGGCCGCGCGGGGCTACCGCCCCGGCCAGGAAGTCGCGCTGCTGGTGTGCCGCGGCGGCGACCGGGCCGACCCCGACGCGCCGCTGCCCGATTCGGTCGCGCTGGCGCTGAGCAACCAGCTGGGCGCGCGCGTGCATGCCATGCGCGGCGAGATCACGCTGGGCCAGCGCGTCGAGTTCGACGACGCGGGCGCGGTGGTCGAGCGGCCGCACCTGCCCCTGACCGACGTCTCGGCCAACAGCCCCGCCGCCCATGCCGACCCCAACCATGCGGCGCAGGCGCGCTACTGGCTCGGCGACGACGGCCGCGGGCCGCAGCTGGACTCGCCCTTCAACGACACGCTGCGCAACCGCGGTGCCTGGGTGCGCGAGGAGTTCGTCGACCCGTTCACCCTGGGCATCGAAGACCGTGTGGTGCGCCTGGCGCCCTTCGACGTGCGCAATGCCGCCGAGGTGCTGCCGCAGCTCACTCAGCAGCTGGCGGTGAGCCCCGACTTCAACCGCCTGGGGGCCGAGGGCATGGCGCGCAAGTGGGTGCTCGAGATGCAGGCCGGCAAGCGCATCGCCTGCCTGATCTACCCGGCCGAGGGCTCGGCGCTGGGCAACAAGCCGCTGGGCATCATCGCCGTCCACAAGGAGCCGCTGATCGGCGACAACTACGTGCGCACGCTGCCGTCCGAGGCCTATGTGGGGCGCAAGCCGGCCGGCGAGCTGAGCGGCGAGGGCCTGCGCGAGCTGGGCGACGTGTGGCAGTTCTCGACCTACCTCGTGCCCGACGTCACCAGCAAGGACTCGGTGTTCCCGCAAGGGTCGGTCAACATGGCGGCCAAGCGCCAGCTGATGGCGCTGGCCCTGCAGCAGGACCCGGGCATCGATGCCTTCTACGCCCGCGTGCATGCCGGCGCGCCGGAGGCGGTGGACGCCAGCGGCGTGCTGCGGCCGCGCGAACCGGCGAACGGGCGCAGCCTGGGCAGCCAGGAGAGCATGGCCGGCAAGGGGCCGCTGGCGCTGGTGCGCGAGAACGGCTCGCCGTTGCCCAGCCCCGAGTTCCCGCAGGGCAGGCCGCAACGCGACGTGGCCATCTTCGAGACGCCGTCGCAGCGCTTCACCGAAGAGGGCGCGGGTACGCTGGCCTACCGGCAGAAGATCAGCGACCGCATCGAGGCCCAGGACGACCCGTCGCGCTGGATCGGCGTCGAGGAGCCGCCCGCTCCCGCGCCGCGCCACCTGCAGGTCGAGGACCGCGCGGTCAGCCTCGAGCGCTTCAGCCTCGACAACGCCCGCGCCGCGATCGCCGGGGCCGCACCCGGCCTGCGCGAGTTCAGCCCCGAGTTCAACCGCCTGGGCGCCGACGGCATGGCCGCCAAGTGGGTGCGCGAGATCGAGGCAGGCACGCGCATCGCGTTCGTGATCTACCCGCCCGAAGGCTCGGCGCTGCCGCGCACGCCCCAGGGCATCATCGCCATCCACAAGGAGCCGCTGCTCGGCGACGGCTTCATCGGCACCGCGCCGGCCGAGGTGTATGCCGGGCGCAAGCCTGCCGGGCAGATGAGCGAGGCCGAGCTGCGTGCGCTCGGCGACGTGTGGCAGTTCTCGACCTACCTCAACCCCGGCAAGGGGTCGGCCTTCCCGGGCGGCGTGGTGAACATGGCCGCCAAGCAGGACCTGATGGCGCAGGCCGCGCAGATGCTGGCCGCGCGCGGCGAGCCCGTGCCGGCGTTCTATGCACGGGTGCATGCCGGCGCGCCCGAGGCCGTCTCGCCGGTGGACGGCGCCCTGCACGCGCCTGAAAAGGGCAACGGCCCGAGCCTGGGCAGCCAGGAGACCATGGCCGGCCGCGGCCCGATCGCGCTGGTGCGCGAGCGCGGCTCGCCGGTGAAGAGCGATGCCTTCCCCGACGGCCGCCCCGAGCGCTACGTGGCCGTCTACGAAACGCCGGCGCAGCGGTTCGCCCGGCCCGAGGGCGACGAAGCGCCCGGCGCCGGCACGCTCACCTACCGGCAGAAGATCCTGCAGAAGATCGAGGGCAACTTCGACCCGGCTGCCTGGATGCGACCGCTCGAGACGCGGCCCGAGGGCCTGCGCACGGCCGACCTGAACTACCTGCGCGACGGCGAAGTCACCGTCGGCGGCCGGCCGGTGTCGCCGCAGGACGTGGCGGTGGCCGCGCCGGCGGACGGCTTCGTGGTGATGGCCGACGCCGCCCGCCTGCCGAGCCTGGACCGCCTGGTGGCCGACATGCGGTCGGCCGGCTACCGGCCGGGCCAGGAGGTGGTGCTCTACGTGGGCCACGCCGGCGAACGGGCGCAGGGCACGGGCGGCTGGGCCGATGCCACCTCGCTTGCACTGGCCAACCGGCTGGGCGCGCGGGTGCATGCGGTGCAGGGTGAGCTGGCGCTCAAGGGCGTGGCGATCGCGGCGAAGGGGCCGGTGGCCGACCGGCCGCTGCTGCCGGTGGTCGAGGTGCCCGCCCATGCGACGCTGGACCCCGACCTGGCCATGCAGCAGCGCTACTGGCTCGACCCGCAGCACCGCGGCCCGCAGGTCGGCGCGCCGTTCGGTGCGGCCCACCGGGTGCTGGGCGCCTGGGTGGACGACGGCCAGGTCGATCCGCTGTCGCTGGGCCGGCAGCGGCCGGCGCCCGGCGGCGTCCTGGACCTGCTGGACCCGCGCGGCAGCCAGGGCGATTCGGCGGCGCGCTTCCTGCGCGGCGGCGACGAAGGGCCGCGGGCGAACTGACACCAGCCCTCGCGGCACAGGACGGACAAGGGCACCTCGCGGTGCCCTTGTCCGTTCCGGGCGCGCCCGTGACGAACGCACGGGCCGCAAGGATTGCGGCTGAATCCCGTCATGAGGCGATCATGTCTCGGGGCGGACCGGTGCATACAGTTTTCACCAGTCCGACGAGGTAGTAAGTGACGTTCGAAACCCTGGCCGCGAAAGCGATGAATGCAGTCATGTCGCGGCAGCGGCACCTGCATGTCGACGCGGCGGCCTTCCCTCCCGCCGCGCTCCACGAAAGTCGATCCCCGGCCGCGGCCGTATCGCGCCCGGATGACGCGGCCGCCTTCGAGACGAAGGTGCTGACGCTGGCCCAGGAGCAAGCCCTGCCTGGCATGAGGAGGCACCCGTGAACGTGCTGACCTTGCGAGGGCTGTGCGTGGCCTACGGCGAGCGTTCGGTACTCGAAGGTGTCGACCTCGACCTGCCGCCGCGGGGCGTCACCGTGCTGCTGGGACCCAGCGGCGCCGGCAAGTCGACCCTGCTGCGCACGCTGGCCGGCGAAAACGCGGGCCACCCGTCCGTTCGCATCGAGGGCCGCATCGACTACGCGGTGCCCGGCGAGCGCCCGCCGCTGGTCATGCAGAAGGCCCGGCTGCCGCTGTCGAGCGTGTTCGAGAACCTGGTGCACGACTGGCCCGAGCGCGCCAGCCTCACTGCCGCGCAGCAGCAGGCGCACCTCACCGGGTGGTTGGCTTCGCTGGGGCTGGAGTCGCTCGCACTGCAGCTGCACGTGCCCGTCGTGGAGCTTCCGCTGACCGAACAGCGGCTCGTGCCGTTGTTGCGCCGCGCCAGGGTGGCCACGCCGCTGCTGCTGGTGGACGAACCCACCGCCGGCCTGTCCGACGCGCAGGCCGAGCCGGTGCTGGCGGTGCTGCGGCAGCTAGGCCGCGACCGTTCGCTGCTGGTGGCCATGCACCATCTGGGCCACAGCCACAGCGTCGCCGATGCGGTGGTGCTGCTCCACCCGACGCATGCGCCGCGTACGCTCGGCCCCAGCCGGTTTGCCTGGCTGCTGCCCGGCCGGCTCGCCGGCACGCCCTGGCCGGGCCTGGTGCAGCCGCCGGCCTACGACCTCGACCTGCTCCAGCGCGTGGGTGTCACCCGGCTCATCTCGGTGGCCGACCGGCCGTTCCGGGCCGACCTGGCGGCGCCGCACGGCATCGAGGTCGAACACGAGCCCATGGTGTACATGCAGCCGCCCGGCATCGAGCAGGCCATCTCGCTGTGCCTTCGCATCGACGCATCGCTGGCGCGCGGCGACGTGATTGCGGTGCATTGCCGCGCCGGGCTGGGCCGCACCGGCACGACGCTCGCGGCCTACTGGCTCTGGCAACGCGAAGGGCGCCTCGGCGGCGAACAGTGCCTGGAGCAGGTCCGCCGCTGCCACCCCGGCTGGGTGCAGTCGCAGGCGCAGATCGATTTCCTCCATGCGTTCGCGCCGGCCGTCGCCCGCGTGAAGTCCTCCTTGCCGCGTCCCGGCAGCCCCGGCCAGGGCGGCGAACGGGCTACATCGGCCTGCTGACCCACAACGACAGTCCCATGAACAGGATGGCGCCGGAGACGGCCCCTGCTGCATCGCTCGCGTGGCATCGCTGCCAAAAGGAAACTGCCTCATGAACCCCGCGCCTGCCGTTTTCGGCGTGACCCATGTCCGGCTGCCCGTGCGCAGCCTTTCCCGCGCGCAGGCGCTGTATGGCGGCCTGCTCGGCTTCGAGCAGCGCGCCCAGGGCGCGGGCTGGCTCGAGCTGGATGCAGGCGGCACGGTGGGCCTGCGGCTGGTGGAGGTCGAGCGCACCGAGCACAACGCCTGCCTGCGGCTGCTGGTGGCGGACGTGGATGCCGTGCTCGATGCGCTGCTGACGATTGGCGGCTGCGCGCTGGTCCACGATGTGGCACGCACGCCGGAGATGACGCTTTGCGCGACCGTGTGCGACGCCGACGGCAACCTGCTGACCGTGTGGCGCGCGCTCACCGAGGACGAATACGACACGCCGCCGGAGCTGCCCACGGTGCTGACCTGGCAGGCTGATGCCGATGCGCTGCTCAAGCAGCTGCTGAAGGCGGTACCGGCGCTGTTTCGCAGCCTGGCGCGGCGCAAGGTGGTGCGGGTGGCAGAAGAACTTGCGGGCCGCAGCCGGGTCGTGACCCGCGAGGACGTGATCCGCGGCTTCATCCTGGCCAGCCCGAAGATCGCGCGTGAGCGCAACCGCAAGCCGCTGGTGGACGCGGGTATCGACGTCAGCCGGTATCAGGCCGATTGGGACGCGGAGTAGCGGGCGGCGCGCACGGCGCCGAGAGTGGACAGGCCGCTCAGGCCTTGATCGAGCCGCCGGCCCTGGGGCCGCTGGTCAGGCCCTGGGCCGAGTAGACGCCGCCGCCGTGCTGGCGCGGCATCAGCACGTCGATCGCGCGGTCGAGCGCGGCGGTGGCGCGTGCCAGCGATTCGCGCTGTGCGGCCATCTGGCCGCTGGCCTGCGCCAGCCGGTGGCGCAGGGGGCGCGGCACATGGCCCTGGCGGGCGGCCTGGGTGAAGCCGTCCAGCGCCCGCGCGAGCGCCTGGTGCAGCTCGCTGGCGTGGGTTTCGATGCCCTGGCTGTCGCGCTGGAGCAGCGCGTCGCCCAGGGCGGCCAGGTGGGTCTCCACCCGTGCGATCAGGCCTTCGAGCGCCTGGCTCGCCGCCTTGGCGCTGGCGTCTTCCAGGGCCTTGCCTTCGGGGCTGCCGGGGGAGGGAATCATCATGGCCGGTTCAATGCGAGGACTTGCCGAGCAGTTCCTGTGCGTTGGCGATCAGCTTGTCGGCGATCACTTCGGCATTGACGCTGAAGCTGCCGTCGGCGATGGCCTGGCGCATGCGCTCGACCTTGTCGGCATCGAAGTCGCCGCTGCTGGCCGACAGCAGGCTGGAAGCGGTGGCAGAGAGCTTCACGGTGGTACTCCCGGGCGCAGCAGAACCGGCTTCGGCCGCCTGCAGTTGCGGCTTGGCCGCAGCCGGGGCCGCTTCCTGTGCCGCGCCGCGCGCGACCGCACCCGTGGCCTGCGCAGGCGCCGGGGTGTTGTTGTTGCCGATCTTCATCTAACGCTCCTTCCGGCCTGACGCGGCCGAAACATGTCCTTCGGGCTTTCGGCTTGCGGCCGGAAGACTTGAGGACCCATTTGCAACATTTCGTTCATGCGTCACAGGCGGATCTCCACCTGCCGCTCGCCGACCGGGGTGCCGGTCACGATACGTCCGTTATCGGTACGCACCCGCGCAGCTTGACCCTCTATTCCGGGGGTGACCGCCTGGCCCTCGGAAGACACCGCGAAACCCGGGCCCTGCGCCACCAGCTTGACCGTTTCGCCGGCGGCGAACCATTGCCGTGCCTTCAGGTGCGACTGCCGCAGCGTCTGCCCCGGGGCCAGCGCACGCGCCAGCGGGCGCCCCACGGCGGCGGCCGGATCCAGCAGCGCGGGGGAGGGCTCCTCGGCCAGGTCGACTTCGGCCAGGCGCAGGTCGGCGGCGGCGAGCTGCTGGCCCTGGCCAAGGCTGGCGCCCGCCACCACGGCCTGGCCATACACCTTGACGGTGACCGGCAGGTAGACGTTCCAGTGCACCGGGCCTTGCACGCAGCGCATGCCGACGCGGCTCCTGCCCCACAGGCGGGTGCCGGCCGGCAGGTAGGGCTGGATCTTTTGGCAGGGCGCGAGCTTCAGGCGTGCGTCGAGCTGGCCGATCGTGAATTCCACACGGGTGCCGGCCGGGGCCGACTTCGTTTCGCGCGACAGCAGCGCGCGCAGTTCGTCGGCCGTGTCCGGCGGCGGAGCCGTCTGCGCACGCGCGGCCGCCGCGGCCACCATCAGGACGATGGCCACCAGCAGGTAGGACAGTGCAGCGGGCAGGTACGGGGACTTCATCACACGCTCACTGTAGAAGCGTTCGCGCCGGCGGGTGGCCCGGAAATGGCCGAAAGAACGCCCCTTATTCCCGCTAATGTTTTGCCGGCCGCGGTCAAAGAATGCCAGCCATTCCGCTCAAAGCCCCCAAAGGGCAGGTGACGCCATGCTGGACCGATTGACCAACACGCTCGACTTCCAGAGCCAGGCCCTGGTGCTTCGCTCGGAGCGCCAGCGCCTGATCGCCAGCAACATCGCCAATGCCGACACGCCGGGCTACGTGGCCCGCGAGATGGACTTCGCCGCCGCACTGAAGCAGGCCACCGGGCAGATGCCGGTCGCCGGCGCCATGGCCGCCACGCAGCCGGGGCACATCGCGCCGGCCGCGGGCGCGCGCGCCGAGGCCAACCTGCTGTATGCCGCGCCCAGCCAGACCAACCTCGACCGCAACACGGTGGACATGGACCGCGAGCGCGCCAACTTCGCCGACAACGCGGTGAAGTACGAGGCCACGCTGCGTTTCATCAACGGGCAGGTCAAGACCATGCTCAGCGCCATCACCGGCCAGTAAGACATCAAAGGAGTCGCAGATGTCCATGCTCCGCATCTTCAACGTGGCCGGCAGCGCGGTGAGCGCGCAGAGCCAGCGGCTGAACACGGTGGCCTCCAACCTGGCCAACGCCGACACGGTGGCCGGCCCCGACGGCCAGAGCTACAAGGCGCGCCAGGTCGTGTTCCAGACGGTGCAGATGGGCGACGTGGGCGCCGCCGGCGTGAAGGTGAGCCAGGTCACCGAAGACCAGACCGCCGGCCGCCGCGTGCACGACCCGAAGCACCCGCAGGCCGATGGCGAGGGCTACGTCACCTACAGCAACGTGAACGCGGTGGAGGAGATGGTCAACATGATCTCGGCCTCGCGCTCCTACCAGAACAACATCGAAGTGATGAACACGGCCAAGACGCTGCTGCTCAAGACACTTCAAATGGGCTCTTGAAGAGTAAGAGGAAGAGGGACTGGCGATGACGACTGCGGTCAACAACACCACCAACCCGTATGCCGCGCTCAACGCCGGCTCGGGCAGCAAGGCCGACGCCACCAGCGAGGCCGCCGACCGGTTCCTGAAGCTGCTGGTCACGCAGATGCAGAACCAGGACCCGCTGAACCCGATGGACAACGCGCAGGTCACCAGCCAGATGGCGCAGATCAGCACCGTCTCCGGCATCGAGAAGCTCAACGTGGGCATCGAGTCGATGACCAGCCAGTTCACCCAGATGCAGGCGCTGCAGGGCGCTTCGCTGGTGGGCCGCAAGGTGCTGCTCGAGGGCGACACGCTCGCGGTGGCCAACGGCAAGGGGGCCGCCGGCTTCGAGCTGGCCGGCGCTGCCGACAACGTGAAGGTCGAGATCCTGTCGCCCTCGGGCCGGGTGATCGACACGCTGCAGCTGGGCGCGCAGAGCGCCGGCCGCCACGGCTTCGAATGGACCGCCAACGGCGTCACCGACAACAGCGGGCTGCGCTTCCGCGTGACCGCCACCACCGGTGCGGTGAAGGTGGGCACCACCCCGCTGGTGGGCGACGTGGTGAACGCCGTGTCGACCGCCGGCGACAAGCTTTCGCTCGAACTGCTGGGCGGCCGCACGGTGGCCTACAGCGACATCAAGGCGTTCTCCTGAACCGCCGCCAGAACCAACACACCGCTACCAACAAGGAATCAGCATGGGCTTCCAGCAAGGTCTTTCGGGTCTGAGCGCCTCCAGCCGCAACCTCGACGTGATCGGCAACAACGTGGCCAACGCCAACACCTTCGGCTCGAAGGTGGCGCGCGCCGAGTTCGCCGACGTGTATGCCACCTCGATGACCGGCGCCGGCACCAACAGCGTGGGCATCGGCGTGCAGGTGGCCGCGGTGGCGCAGCAGTTCACCCAGGGCAACGTCACCACCACCGACAACCCGATGGACATCGCCATCAACGGCGCCGGGTTCTTCCAGGTGAGCGATGGCCGCAATCCGACGATGTACACCCGCAACGGCCAGTTCAAGATCGACCGCGAGGGCTACATCGTCAACAACCAGCGCCAGCGCCTGCTGGGCTACCGCGCCGACGCGACCGGCAACATCGTGCCGGCGCAGGCCACGCCGATCCAGCTGCCCACGGTGGGCATCGCGCCGCGCGCCACCGACCAGATCACGATGGAGCTGAACCTCGACTCGCGCGCCGCCGTCACCCGGCCGGCCGGCGGGGGCATCGACTTCAACGACCCGACCACCTACAACAACGCCACCTCGGTGACGGCCTACGACGCGCTCGGCCAGGACATCTCGCTGACCTACTACTTCCAGAAGACCGGCAACGGCACCTGGGACGTGTACGTCACCGCCAACGGCAGCACCGTCAACGGCACCGCAGCCGCGCCGCTGCCGGTCACCTCGGCCACCTTCAACGCCGGCGGCACGACCCCGACTTTCGTGCCCGACCCGCCCACCATCAACATCCCGGCCGGCCTCACCAACTCGTCGGGCGCGCTGATCGCCACGCCGCTGGCGATTCCGTTCGACATGGACAACGCCACGCAGTACGGCGCGAGCTTCGGCGTGACCAACCTGACGCAGACCGGCTATGCGCCGGGCCAGCTCACCAGCATCACGATCGAGGGCAACGGCATCATCATGGCCCGCTACTCGAACGGGCAGTCGCAGCCGGCCGGCCAGATCGAGATCGCCACCTTCCGCAATGCCCAGGGCCTGCAACCCATGGGCGGCAACGCCTGGAACGCCACCTACGCGTCGGGCGACGCGGTGGTTGGCGTGCCGGGCGACGGCAACATGGGCGTGCTGCAGGCCGGTGCGCTGGAGGAGTCGAACGTCGACCTGACCGCCGAGCTGGTGAACATGATCACCGCCCAGCGCAACTACCAGGCCAACGCGCAGACGATCAAGACGCAGGACCAGGTGCTGCAGACGCTGGTCAACTTGCGGTAGTGACCAGTGACTGGTGACTGGTGACTTGTGAATTCACGAGTCACGAGTCACTGGTCACCAGTCACTGCGACGAAGGAGCAAAGCCATGGATCGGATGATCTATCTGTCGATGTCGGGGGCGAAGGCCACCATGCAGCGGCAGGAGGTGCTGTCGAACAACCTCGCGAACGTCTCGACGGTCGGCTTCCGGGCCGAGCTGCAGGCGTTTCGTGCAGTGCCGGTGCAAGGCGACGGTGCGTCGACGCGGGTCTATGCGCTCGAAACCACCACCGGCTACAACCCGGACGCCGGCGCCGTGACGGCCACCGGCCGCAACCTCGACGTGGCGATGCAGGGCAATGCCTGGCTGGCCGTGCAGGGGCTCGACGGCACCGAGGCCTACACCCGGGCCGGCTCGCTGCAGGTGAATGCCGAAGGCGTGCTGGTGAGCAGCGGCAACGGATTGACGGTGCTGGGCGACGGCGGCCCGATCACCCTGCCCACCAACACCACGCCGTCGATCGCGCCGGACGGCACGGTCACCGTGAAGCAGCCCAACGGCACCGTGCTGCCGGTCGGCCGGCTGAAGCTGGTGACGCCGGAGGCGGCGCTCGAGCGCGGCACCGACGGCCTCTTTCGCGCACCCGAAGGCGAGCTGCCGGCGGATCCGAATGCGCGGCTGCAGGACGGAGCGCTGGAAGGCTCCAACGTCAGCCCGGTGGAGACGATGGTGGCGATGATCGCCGCGGCCCGGCAGTTCGAGGCGCAGATGAAGATGGTGCAGACCGCCGAGGCGGATGAGCAGGCGGCTGCGAAGCTGCTGTCTTCCGGTTGATTGCTTTCGGGCTGTTCCAAACGACAAGATGAAACGGCACGAAAGCAGTTGGGAGCCACCCGACGCAAAAGGGGGCCGGTCGAAGGCAAAGATAGCCGCCCTTCCAGCCTCTATTCGGGCTAAAGCTCCGCCGCTCCAAGGCCAAGAATCCAGGCCATCACTCCCGGAAGTACGACCATGATGCGTTCCCTGTGGATCTCCAAGACCGGCATGGAAGCCCAGCAGACCCAGCTGGACCACATCTCGCACAACCTCGCGAACTCGGCCACCAACGGCTACAAGCGCTCGCACGCCGTGTTCGAGGACCTCATGTACCAGAACCTGCGCCAGGCGGGTGCCAACAGCTCCGAGCAGACGCAGCTGCCCACCGGCCTGCAGGTGGGCCTGGGCACACGTGCTGCCGCCACCACGCGCCAGTTCTCGCAGGGCAACCTGCAGCAGAGCACCAACCCGCTCGACCTCGCAGTCAAGGGCAACGGCTTCTTCCAGATCCAGCTGCCCGACGGCACCACCGGCTACACCCGCGACGGCGCATTCCAGGTCGATGCACAGGGCCAGCTGGTCACCAACAACGGCTACGTCGTGCAGCCGGGTATCACCATCCCGGCCAATGCGCAAAGCATCACCATCGCCGACGACGGCACGGTGAGCGTGGCGCTGCCCGGCCAGGCCACGCCGCAGGCGGTGGGCCAGCTGCAGCTCGCGAGCTTCGTCAACCCGGCCGGCCTCGACCCCAAGGGGCAGAACCTCTACGCCGAAACCGCGGCCTCGGGCACGCCCAACACCGGCGCGCCCGGCAGCAACGGCCTGGGCCAGCTGGCACAGGGTTTCGTCGAGACGTCGAACGTCAACGTGGTCGAGGAACTGGTCGCGATGATCCAGACCCAGCGCGCCTACGAGCTCAACTCGAAGGCGATCCAGACCTCCGACCAGATGCTCCAGCGCCTCGGGCAGCTGTGAGTAGTGACTGGTGACCAGTCACTGCAAGAGACAAATGCGAACCTTCCACGCCACCACCCTCGCACTCGCCGCGGTCCTCACCGGCTGCGGCGCATTGAGTCCCAAGGTGGACATGCCCGAGCAGATGGCCGCGCGCCCGCAGGTGCAGCCGCAGCCGGAGATCAACAACGGCGCGATCTTCCAGGCGACCAGCTACCGGCCGCTGTTCGAAGACCATCGCGCGCGCCTGGTGGGCGACACGCTCACCGTGCAGATCGTGGAAAAGGTCACGGCCAGCCAGAAGTCCACCAGCACGGTGGACAAGACCGGCGCGCTGGAGGCTGGCATCACCGCGCTGCCCGGCATCAACCCCAATTCGTTCGCCCGCGCTTCGGCTTCGGGCTCGTCGTCCAACACCTTCGCGGGCAAGGGCAGCACCGAAAGCAGCAACAACTTCTCGGGCACCATCACCGCCACCGTGATCGACGTGCTGCCCAACGGCCACCTCGTGATCGCCGGTGAAAAGCAGATCGGCGTGAACGAGAACGTCGATGTGCTGCGCTTTTCCGGCCAGGTGGACCCGCGCGCCATCGTCTCGGGCAACACCGTGGCCTCGGCGCAGATCGCCAACGTGCGCATCGAGCACCGTGGCCGCGGCCAGCAGGCCGAAGCGCAGGGAATAGGCTGGTTGGCGAGGTTCTTTTTGAACGTTCTGCCGCTCTAAAGAAATCAAGAATGGTGACAAGCCTCAGAGGTTTGCCACCATGCAGTCGCCGCTCGATCGTCTTGTCCGTTTTCTCGTCGCACTGAGTGCATTGGCCGCCAGCGCCGCGCTGTGGTGGCCGGCCACCGCCGAGTCCGCCACCCGCATCAAGGAAGTGGCCAGCGTGCAGGGCGTGCGCAGCAACCAGCTGGTCGGCTACGGCCTCATCGTCGGCCTCGACGGCACCGGCGACCAGACCACCCAGACTCCCTTCACCACCCAGAGCATGCAGGCCATGCTGCAGCAGATGGGCGTGACCGTGCCGCCGGGCACCAACATGCAGCTGCGCAACGTGGCCGCGGTGATGGTGACGGCGCAGCTGCCGCCCTTCGCACAGCCCGGCCAGGTCATCGACGTCAACGTGTCGTCCATGGGCAATGCCAAGTCGCTGCGCGGCGGCACGCTCATCGCCACGCCGCTCAAGGGCGCCAACGGCCAGGTGTATGCGCTGGCCCAGGGCAACGTCGTGATCGGCGGCGCTGGCGCCTCGCAAGGCGGCTCCAAGGTGCAGATCAACACGCTCAACGCCGGCCGCGTGCCGGGCGGCGCGACCGTGGAGCGGGCCGTGCCCACGCCGCTGGCCCAGGGCGACTCGCTGCAGCTCGACCTCAACGCGGCCGACTTCAACACCGCGCGCGAAGTGGCGCGCGCCATCAACCGCAAGATGGGCGACGGTGTCGCCCAGGCGATGGACGGCCGGGTGATCCGGGTGCGCATGCCGGCCACGCCGGACGAGCGGGTGAGCTTCCTGGCCGAGATCGAGAACCTGCCGCTGGAGCTGGCCGCGCCGGCCGCCAAGGTGGTCATCAACGCCCGCACCGGCTCCATCGTGCTCAACCAGTCGGTCACGCTCGGGCCCTGTGCCGTGGCCCACGGCAACCTGTCGGTCACCATCAGCTCCACGCCGGTGGTGAGCCAGCCGGCGCCGCTGTCGCAAGGCCAGACGGTGGTGGGCGAGCGGGCCGACATCCAGATCCGCCAGGACGGGGGTTCGCTCATCAACGTGCCGGCCGGCAGCAAGCTGACCGACGTGGTGAAGGCGCTCAACGCACTGGGCGCCACACCGCAGGACCTGCTGGCGATCCTGCAGGCCATGAAGGCGGCGGGTTCGCTCAACGCCGAGCTCGAGGTGATCTGATGGCTTCAGGCGTCACCTTCAATCCGAACGGCAGCGCGTCGATCGACGCGCTGCGCGGCGCTGCGTCGCGCGACCCCAAGGCTGCCATCAAGGAGGCGGCCCGGCAGTTCGAGGCCCTCTTCATGCAGGAGCTGATGAAGAGCATGCGCTCGGGCACGCTGGGCGAAGGCTGGCTCGACAACGCCGGCACGAAGATGGGCACCGAGATGCTCGACGACCAGTTCGCGGCCAAGATGACCGGCATGCCCGGCGGGCTGAGCGAGGCGATCGCCAGGCAGCTGGAACGGCAGCTTGGCGGTGTGACCACCGCCGCAGTGCCGCCCGCGGCCGCCGCCAACGCGCCGGCGCGCACCGCCCGCACAGGCAGCGTGGGCAGCGGCGGCAGCGGCGCCGCGAAGGACTTCGTGTCCGAACACCAGGAGGCCGCCAGGGCGGCCGAGGCCGACACCGGCATTCCGGCAGCCTACATCCTGGGCCAGGCGGCGCACGAGTCGGGCTGGGGGCGGCGCGAGATCCGCCACCGCGACGGCTCGAACTCCTTCAACCTGTTCGGCATCAAGGCCGGCGCGGGCTGGAAGGGCGACGTGGCCGAGGTGACCACCACCGAATTCGTGAACGGCCAGCCCCGCAAGGTGACGGCGAAGTTCCGCGCCTACGAGTCCTACGAGGCGGCCTTCCGCGACTACGCGAAGCTCCTGAAGGACAGCCCCCGCTATTCGAAGGTGGTGGCGCAGGGCGACTCGGTGCAGGGCTTCACGCAGGGGCTGCAGAAGGCCGGCTACGCCACCGATCCGGCCTATGCAGACAAGCTGTCGCGGGTCATCAACACCACGTTGCGCCTGCAGCGCACGCTCACCGCATAACAGGGGCCGCACACCATGGGATCGAGTCTCCTGTCGATCGGCTCGCGGGCGATGTTCGCCAACTACGCGGCGCTGCAGACCACCGGCAACAACATCGCCAATGCCAACACGCCCGGCTATTCGCGCCAGCAGGTCGAGCTGTCCACCGCCGGCGGCCAGTTCACCGGCGCGGGCTTCTTCGGCAAGGGCGTGAACATCGACACCATCACGCGGGCGCACAACGCCTTCCTGACCAAGGAGGCGGCGCTGTCGCGTTCGCAGGCGGCGGCCGACGAGACGCGCCTGCAGCAGCTGCAGGAGCTGGAGAAGGTCTTCCCCACCGGCGAGGGCGGGCTGGGCTTCGCGGCCGGCGAGATGCTCAATGCGTTCGTCGAGGTGGCCAACAACCCGCAGGATCCGTCGGCGCGCCAGGTGGTGCTGGCGCGGGCCGAGGACCTGGCGCTGCGCTTTCGCGCCGCCGGCGACCAGATCAACGAGCTGCAGGTCGGCACCAATGCCGACATCCGCAATGCGGTCTCGCAGGTGAATGCGCTGGCCAAGCAGGTGGCCACCATCAACCAGCAGATCGCGCAGGCCAAGGGCCTGGGCCACACGCCGAACGACCTGCTCGACCAGCGCGACCAGCTGGTCAGCGAGATCAACCAGTACATGCAGGTCACCACCATCGAGGCCGACGACGGCACGCTGGGCCTGTTCATCGGCGGCGGTCAGCGGCTGGTGCTGTCGAACCAGGCGCTGGAGCTGGTGGTCCAGCCGGGCGAATTCGACCAGACGCAGTCGCGCATCTCGATCCGCGAAGCCGGCGGCGACCGGGTGGTGCCGCCCAGCGTGCTGGCCGGCGGCACCATCGCCGGGCTGCTGCGCTTCCAGGGCGACCTGTCCGATGCGCGCAACCTGCTGGGCCAGATGGCGGCGGCCTTTTCGGCGCGCGTCAACGAACAGCAGTCGTTCGGCCTCGACCTGCGCCAGCCGGCAGGCGCCGGCGCGCCGCTGTTCAGCACCGGCGCGCCGCGCGTGCTGGCCAACGTCAACAACGCGACGGCTGCAGTGCCGGTGTCGGTGGCGATCGCCGACGCGTCGCAGCTGCAGGCGAGCGACTACGAGCTGCGCGGCGATCCGGCGACGCCCGGCGGCTACATCCTCACCCGCCTGTCCGACGGGCTGGCGCGACAGATCAATCCGGGCGACACGGTGGACGGCTTCACCGTCAACGTCGGCGCGCCGGCACCCGGCCCCAACGACCGCTTCCTGCTGCAGCCGGTGGCGATGGCCGGGCAGGACATGCAGCGGATCCTCGACGACCCGAAGGGCCTCGCAGCGGCCTCGCCGGTGATCAGCACCGTCGGCCCCAACAACACCGGCAGCGCCACGGTGGCGTCGCTGGCGGTGGTGAACTCGTCGATCAACCCGGCGCTCACCGCCAACATCAGCTTCACCAGCAACACCGGCGCCTACACCTGGGAGCTGCGCGATGCCTCCAATGCGGTGGTGTCCAGCGGCTCCGGTACCTGGACGGCGAACCAGCCGATCGCGCTCAACGGCTTCGAGCTGCGGCTGAACGGCGTGCCGCGCACCGGCGACAGCTTCTCGGTGCGGCAGACCCAGTTCCCCGCCACCAACAACGGCAACGCCGTGGCGCTGATGAACCTGCGCGACGAGGCGATGGTCGGCGTGCAGGTGCTGGGCGGCGGCGCCGTGGTGCCCGGCGAAACCATCACCTCGGCCTATGCGCAGGCCATGGCCAGCATCGGCACGCGGGTGCAAAGCGCCAAGGCGGCGTCGAGCATCTCGTCGGCGGTGGCCGAGAACGCAGAGGCCATGCGCGCCGGCCAGGCCGGCGTGAACCTCGACGAGGAGGCCGCGCGGCTCATCCAGTTCCAGCAGAGCTACCAGGCGGCAGCCAAGGTGCTGCAGGTGGCGCAGACCGTGTTCGACACGCTGCTCGACATGGCGAAGTAGGCCAGGGAAACATCATGAGAATCAGCACCGCCAACAGCTACGACACTGCGATCGACCAGCTCCAGCGCCGCCAGCAGGCCATGAGCGAAGGCCAGCTCGAGCTCACCACCGGCAAGCGCATCAACCGCTCCAGCGACGACCCGGCCGCCGCGGCGCGGGCCGAGCGCATGCTGGCCGCGGAGCGGCGCAACGAAGCCAGCATGCGGGCGGTGGACGCCAGCCGCAATGCGATGGTGCTCACCGAAAGCGCGCTGGGCGATGCCAACGACCTGCTGCAGCAGGCCCGCGAGGCGCTGGTGGCGGCCGGCAACGGCAGCTACAGCGACGCCGAGCGCCGCATCCAGGCCCAGCAGCTGCGTGAGATCCGGGCCCAGCTGTTCACCGTGGCCAACCGCCCCGACGGCGGCAACGGCTTCCTGTTCGGCGGCCAGGGCTCGGCCGCGCCGCCCTTCATCGACACGCCCGCCGGCGTGAGCTTCCAGGGGCTGGGCGGGCAGGGTAACGTGTCGGCCGGCGAGCCGCTGCCGATGGCGCTGGACGGCCAGGCCATCTGGCTGCAGGCACGGCGCGGCAACGGCGTGTTCGAGACGCGCGCGCTGCAGCAGAACGGCACTGCCGCCATCAATCCGGGCACCGTGACCGACCCGACCGCCATCACCGGCAGCACCTACGAGATCCAGTTCACCGTCACGCCCGGCACGCCGAACAGCACCACCACCTACAGCGTGCTGCGCGACGGCGCGCCCACCGCGCTCACCAACATGGCGTTCAAGAGCGGTGAGGCGATCCAGATCGACGGCATGGCGCTCACCCTCACCGGCGCGCCGGCCGACGGCGACCGGTTCGAGACCCGGCCGTCGACCACCGACCTGTCGGTCTTCGAGGCGCTGGACACCGCCATCGCCGGCCTGGAGAACGGCGAGCTGCCGGCCCAGGTGGTGGGCTTCGCGCTGCGCGACGTGGACCAGGTCATGGGTCGCCTGCAGTCGGCGCGCACCTCGGCCGGCGAAACCCTCAAGCGCATCGACGGCGTGGCGGACCGCCTCGACGAGCACACGCTGGCGGTGCGGACCACCCGTTCCGAAGCCGAGGATCTCGACATGGTCGAAGCGATCTCGACTTTCCAGGCACAGCAGACGGGCTACGATGCCGCGCTCAAGGCCTATTCGATGGTGCAGCGCATGTCGCTGTTCCAGTACATCAACGGCTGATCGACGACTCAGCCGCTTCCAATCAACAAGCAGGGACTGGCAGGCACACGAATGGGCGCACGCGACACCGAAATCACCGACAGCACACGCATGGACAACAGCATCCTGGGCCAGCTCGCCATGAGCTACTCGCCCATCATCGACCGCAACCGCGCCGTGAGCGCCACCCGCCTGACCGTGTTCCCGCTGGTGCCGGGCACGCCGCTGAATGCGGCGAGCCTGCTCAATGCGGTGGCCGACGTGTGGCCCGAGGACGGCGGCAAGGTGTCGCTCAACGTGCTGTCCGAGTCGCTGCTGCACGAGCTGATGGCCGCACGGCCGAGCCCCAACGTGATGGTCGAGCTGCCGGCCTTCATGGCCAGCGACGAGAGCAACGCCGCCCACATCCAGGCGCTGCACTCGGCGGGCAACATGCTGCTCATCAAGGGCCGCCCGGTGCGCGAGGTGCCGCGCGACGTGCTGCCCTGCTTCAAGCATTCGATCATCGACCTGGCCGACGACCGCCGCCAGGGCGAGGCGGCCGATGCCGGCGCGGCGTTCAGCCGCAGCGTCACCTACTTCCAGTCGGGCGTGCGCACGCTCGTCGACATGGAGGCGAGCTTCAAGCGGGGCGCCGCCGCGGTGATCGGCTGGCCGATGGACGACGTGGTGATGCAGGCCACCGCCGGCAAGCCGGTGGCGCAGCACGACCTGCAGGTGATCGTCGAGCTGATCCAGCGGGTGGACAAGGCCGAGCCGATCGACAAGCTGGAGAACACGCTGCGCCGCGACCCGACGCTCGCGTTCAAGCTGATCCGCTACATCAACTCGGCCGCCTTCGGCCTGTCGGTGGAGATCAGCTCGTTCCGCCACGCCATCATGATGCTCGGCTACACCCGCCTGAAGCGCTGGCTCGCGCTGCTGCTGGCCACCGCCAGCAAGGACGCGAACCTGAAGCCGGTGATGTTCGCCGCCGTGCGCCGCGGCCTCATGATGGAAGAGCTGGTGCGCTCGTCGGGCGACGACGAGATGCGCAACGAGATGTTCATCTGCGGCGTGTTCTCGCTGCTCGACCGCATGTTCAAGCAGCCGTTCTCCGAGCTGCTCAAGACCATTCCGGTGCCCGAGCGTGTGTATGCCGTGCTGGCCGAAGGCAGCGGCCCCTACCAGCCCTATTTCAAGCTGGTGCAGGCGGTCGAAGGCGACACGCTCGACGCGATCCGCGAGGCCTCGGACAACCTGATGATGGGCTCGGCAGAGATCAACCGCGCGCTGCTGAAGTCGCTGGCTGCGGCCGCTTCGCTCGAATGACATCGCGTCGCGGCTCGCCGTACGCGGCGAGCGGGGTGTCGTCATCCCCCCGGGCCGCCGCGCCGGGCCGCCCCAAGCAAGGCCCGACCCTCTCGGAGGGTCGATCGCCGTACTCGGCGAGCGGGGTGCTGTCATCCCCCCGGGCCGCCGCGCCGGGCCGCCCCAAGCAAGGCCCGACCCTCTCGGAGGGTCGCTCGCCGTACGCGGCGAGCGGGGTGCTGTCATCCCCCCGGGCCGCCGCGCCGGGCCGCCCCAAGCAAGGCCCGACCCTCTCGGAGGGTCGCTCGCCGTATGCGGCGAGCGGGGTGCTGTCATGACCCTCGGACTGCCGGCCGCCTTCCTGGACGGCTTGTCCGACGGCGTGCTCGTGCTGGACGGTGCTGGCCGCATCAAGTTCGCCAACACCGCGGCGCTGCGGTTGCTGCCTTGCGAACCCGGCACGCTGCTGCGGCAGCTTGCGCAGCAGCTCGACGCTGCACTGGTCGATGCGGTGCATGAGGTGCTGGCCGGGCGCCGCGGCGCCGGCGAGCTGCCGATGGACGCTGCTGCATCGCAGCCGCCGAGCCTGCAACCGCTGGACGGCCGGCTGTGGGCCCTGCGGCTGCCTTCGCCTGCACGCCAGAGCCTTCCGCACGGCGTGGCCGCATTGCCCGCGGCGGTGGCGATGACTGCCGAGTGGGAGCAGGTCTACCGCATGTTCTGGACCTCGCCCTTCCCGGTGACGCTGCAGGACGAGCACTACCGGTATGTCGAGGTGAACGACGCGTATGTCGAATTCAGCGGCTTTCCGCGCGAGCGCCTCATCGGCCTCGACCCGGTGCTGCTGCAGCCCGAGGAGGACCGCGCCGCGGTGCTGGCCGACCGCGCGCGCTTCCTGCACGGCGGCGGCATCGGCGAGCTGCCGCAGATGGTGGAGCGGCGCATCACCGACGCGGGCGGGCGCGAGCGCTGGTACCGCGCCGCGCGCCGGGTGCTCATCGGCGCGAACGGCGAGCGCTTCTACCTCGCCGTGCTGCAGGACTGCACCTCCGAACATGTCGCGCGCGAACAGGCTGACCGCTCGGTGCACGAGCTCGAGCACTGGTTCGAGCTGAGCCCGGCCGGCATGGTGATGTTCGACGACTCGGGCCTCGTGGTGCGCACCAACACCGCCTTCGAGGCGCTGGTGGGCGACGTGCCGGTGCTGCTGTCCGAGGCGTCGGCGGCGGTGCAGCAGCTGCTGGGCTGGCAGGCCGGCGAAGGCCAGGGCAGCGGGCTGCTCACCAGCCTGCAGCCGGGCGACCCGCCGATCGAGTCGCAAGGCTGGGTGCCCGATCCGGAGGGCGGCATGCGCCGCCTGCGCGGGCTGTTGCGCTGCTACGAGGAGCGCGGCGGCCGGCGCCGCTACATGTGCGTGGTCGAAGACCTGAGCGCCGAAGAAGAACGCGACCTTGCCAAGCTGCAGCTGGGCACGCTGGTGGATACCGCCGGCGTGGGACTGGCCACCTTCCAGGAGTCGGGCATGGGCACGCGGCGCAGCCGGCCGGCCGCCCCCGGCGCGACCGACGAACAGGGGAGCAGCGCGGCAGAAGGCGCTGCGCCCAGCCTGCAGGCGATCGGGCGCGATGTGGTGCTGCCCGAATCGCTGGCGGAATTCGAGCGGGTGCAGCAGGCCGTCAAGCGCGGCGAGCGGGCCGAGGCCCGTTATGCGATCCGCCACCCCGACCACGGCACCCGCTGGCTGCTCACCCGTGTGGAGCCGGGCCAGCTGGCGTCGGGCCAGCGCACCACCTCGGTGGTCACGCTGGACGTGACCGAGCAGGAGCAGGCCCGCGCGCGCAGCGAGCAGCTGCTGCGGGAGCTGTCCACCATCCTCGAGAGCTCGCCGGCCGGCATTGCCTACCTGCGGGGCAACACGCTGGTGCGCTGCAACCGCCGCTTCGAACGCATGCTGGGCTTTTCGGCCGGCGCGATTGCCGGCAGCAGCATCGGCGAGCTGTTCGGCCGCCACCCGGCCGGGAGGCGCGTGGTCGCCGAAAGCGAAGCCGCGCTGGGCGAGTCGGGTGTCTATGAGACCGAGATCGAGGTCACCCTGAAGGGCCGGCCGGCGCAGTGGTATGCGCTGTCGGTGCGGCGCATGGCGCCCATGGGCGGCGTGGCAGAGGCCATTGCGGTGCTCTCGGACGTGACCCGCCTGAAGACGCAGCAGCAGGAGCTGGAGGAACTGGCGCAGGCGGTGGCGCTGCAGGCGCATCGCACGCGCGCCATCCTCGACTCGGTGTTCGTCGGCATCGTCAACGTGGGGGCCGATGGCATCGAATGGATGAACCGCTCGGCGCGCCGCATGTTCGGCGGCGACCTCCAGGACTTCATCGGCCAGCCCATCGCCACCGTGGCCACGCCCGAGGAAGGACACCCGTTCCAGCAGACCCAGCTGCTCGAGGAGCTGCCCGAGGGACAGGCTCACAACTTCGAATGCCGCATGCGCGGGCGCGACGGCCGCGAGTTCTGGGTGGTGGGCAATGCGGTGGCCACCCGCACCGACACCGGCGCGCGCCAGCTCACCTATGCGCTGCTCGACATCTCGCGCCGCCGCCAGGCCGAGGCGCGCATCGCCGAGGCGCAGGCCTCGCTGCAGCGCATCATCGAGATGGCGCCGCTGGCCATCACGCTGCGCGACGCCAAGACGCTGCGGGTGCTCCAGATCAACAAGATCGCGGCGGCGGTGACCGGCCACCATCAGCAGGACGTTGTAGGCAAAGCGCCCGAGGAGCTGTACGAAGCCGAGGCGGCGCGGCACCTGCGCGCCGACATGGAGGCCGCGCTGGGCTCCAGCGAGGTGACGCAGCGTGAATACCGCCGCCTGCAGGACGGCCGCATGCAGCACTGGGACGCGCGCTACCTGCCGCTGGCCAGGCCCGGCGAAGCGCCCGACCAGCTGCTGCTGGTGGCCACCGACGTGACCGAGCAGCGCGCCGCGCAGCAGGCGCGGCTCGAAGCAGCGATCGCGCAGCGCGAGATGCTGGTGAAGGAAGTGCACCACCGCATCAAGAACAACCTGCAAGGGGTGGCCGGCCTGCTGCAGCAGATCGCCTCGAAGAAGCCCGAGGTGGCTCCGGTCATTGCCGAGGTGGTGGGGCAGGTGCAGGCGATCGCGCAGGTCTACGGCCTGCAGGTCGGCGCGGGCGGTCCGCTGCCGCTGCGCAGCGTGGTCGAGGCGATTGCCGCGTCGGTGCAGCGCACCTTCGGCCGCAGCATCGCGCTCGCAGTGGCCGGCGAGGCGACCAGCGACTGGGGGCTGCCGGAGGCCGAGTCGATCCCGATCGCGCTGACCCTCAACGAACTGCTCACCAATGCCATCAAGCACAGCGCCGAGGCCGGCGAGATCGGCTGCGCCTTCACCGCAGGCGATGGCGGTGTGCGCATCGAGGTCAGCAACGTCGGCCGGCTGCCCGACGGCTTCAGCCTCGACAGTTTTCCGGGCGGGGTGTCGGGCATCGGCCTCATCCGGGCCCTGTTGCCGCGCCGCAGTGCCACGCTGGCGCTGGGCCAGCGCGGCGACCGGGTGGTGGCCAGCGTGAGCCTGGTGCCGCCGGGCGTGAAGAAGATCACGCCGGCGCCGTGACGGGCCGAAGCCGCTTGGCCCCCGACAGCCGCTCCATCACAATCCCGCCCATGTGTGCCGCCGCAGTGCCCAAGGGCAGGATCCTCGTGGTCGACGATGACCGGCTGGTGCTGGCCACGCTGACGCACGGACTGGCACAGGCCGGCTACGAGGTGATCGACGCCGACAACGGCGACGACGCCATCCTGCTGGCGCGCGAGCACAAGCCCGACCTCGCGCTGCTCGACATCCGCATGGAAGGCAAGAGCGGCTTCGACGTGGCCGCCTACCTGCGCGAGTACTGCCAGATGCCCTTCATGTTCCTGTCGGCGTTCTCGGACGATGCGACGGTGGCCCAGGTGAAGGCGCTCGGCGCGGTGGCCTACCTGGTGAAGCCGCTCGACATCCGGCAGATCGTGCCGGCGGTGGAGGCGGCGTTCGCGGGCATGGGCCGCCGCGGCGCGCGGGAGGCCGTGCCCTTCCAGCGCAGCGAAGGCGCGCACGGCGAGGCGGGCAACGACCCCCTGGCGCATGTGGTGTCCATTGCGGTGGGCCTGGTGATGCACCGCTATTCGCTGTCGCGGGCGCAGGCGCTCGAGAAGCTGCGGCGGCTGGCCGAGGCCGACGCTCGCTCACTCGAGGACAGCTGCGAGCAGCTGCTCGCGGCGATGGAGCGGCTGGCGCTGGTGGGCGGCACCGGCCCCTGAAGCGGCACGGCCGGCGGCGCTGCCCTCAGCCGAGCGTGAAGTAGAAGGTCGCGCCGCGATCGACTTCGGCTTCGGCCCAGATCTCGCCGCCGTGACGCTGCACGATGCGGCGCACAGTGGCCAGCCCGACACCGGTGCCCTGGAAGTCGCTGGCGCTGTGCAGGCGCTGGAACACGCCGAACAGCCGCTCGGCAAAGCGCATGTCGAAACCGGCGCCGTTGTCGCGCACGAAGTACACGCGGCAGGTGCGCGACGAGTTCGGGCGTGTCGGCAGCGGGCGTTCCTCGACGCCGAACTCCATGCGGGTGGTGCCGCTGCAGCGGCTCGTGTACTTCCAGGCGTTGCCGAGGAGGTTCTCGAGCGCGACTCGCAGGAGGATCGGGTCGCCGTGGGCGTGCACGTCCGGCGCGATGCGGACTTCGGCATGGCGCTCGGGCTGCTGGCGGCGCAGGTCCTCGATCACGTAGCCGGCCAGCTGCGACAGGTTCACCGGCTGGTAGGTGAGCGGCTTGGCCGACAGCCGCGACAGCGCGAGCATCGCGTCGATCATGCCGTTCATGCGGGCGGCGGCGCCCAGCACCCGGTCGAGGTGGTCGTTGCCGATGCGGTCGAGCACGCGGCCGTAGTCTTCCTTGAGGATCTTGGTGAAGCCCTCGACGACGCGGATCGGGGCCCGCAGGTCGTGCGACACGGTGTAGCTGAACGATTCCTGCTCGGCGGCATCGGCGGCCATGGACGCCAGCGGCCGGCGTGCCAGCGGCTGGCCGGCCAGTGCGTCGGGCGCAGCGCCCAGCAGTTCGGCCGCGGCGGCGTTCACATGGCGCAGCTTCAGCACGCCGGGGGCGCCGGCATCGGCCTCGGCCCACAGCGCAGCCTGTGCGCAGGCGTCGAGCTGTGCCGCGATGCCCGCGGGGGCGGCGGTCGCCGCGGGGGGCGTGGCCATGCACCGCAGCGTGCCGTCATGGCCGCCGAAGCGGCCCTGGGCATCGAGCCGCGGCCGGCATCGCAGCAGCCATGGCTGCATGCGCCCGTCGGCGCCGGGCAGCAGGAGCGGCCAGTCGGTCAGGTCGGCTTCGGCCTGCAGGCTGTGCTGCAGCGTGTCGCGCGAGCCGGCGTCGGCCTGGCGCAGCACATCGTGCAGAGGCTTGCCCAGCGGCGGTTCGGGCCAGGCAGAGCCGCCGGGCGCGCGCCAGCGCACCACGCGGTGATCGCGGTCGGTCTGCCAGAACCACACGTCCAGCAGGCTGAGCAACTGCTGAGGCTGCAGCGCCGGATCCAGCGGCTTGGCCTGCGTGCGCCTGCGCGACAACATCCACCAGCAGCCGAAGCCGGCCGCGGCCGCCAGCGCGGCCAGCAAGGCGAAATCGAGTCCCTGCGATGCCGTGGCGGCCGCGGTGGCCGAGTTGCCGTCGGCCGCAGGGGGAATGGACAGCCAGGCCCACGCCAGGCCGGCCAGCGCCAGTGCTGCAGCGGTGAACGAAGCGAGCAGCAGGCCGCGACGGGGAGGGGGCCAGCGGTCGTCGGCGCGGTACATGTAAGCGATTGTAGGAGTCGGTTTTTGGCGGATCGCGGGCGCGTTGCGTGAAGGAATCACGGGCGCTGGAAATGACGGCTCAAGTTTGCGGGGGGCAGTCCGAAATCCCCCTCTGAGAAACCCCAAAGCTCGGCTTACACAACGACAATTTCCGACGAGCGTTGGGTCGGCACACCGTCGTGGCAGCCGGCCGACACCGCCCACAAGACGGTCATGCTGATTCCCATCATCCTGCTCCTGCTCCTGGCTGCCGCCTTCTTTTGGTGCCGCCGGCGCGCCAGGGAGCTGCCGGCAGCAGAACAGCCGCAAGCTCCTGCCGCAACCGGCGGCAAGCCACGTGCCGCCGGGCTCGCGATCGCGCAGTCGCTGAGCGAAGCCGCACACGGGGCGGCGTCGCTGGGCGAGGCGCTGACCGGCGTGGGTGCCGTGCTGGCACACCACCTCGAGGCGCGGGCCGTGACGCGGCTGTGGGTCGACGGCTGGAACGGCGAGACTGCGCTGGTGCGGCATTGGCCGCAGGCCGAGACGGTGTGGGCCGATCACATCGACGTGTCCGCGCTGTGGAGCGCCGGGCGCAGCGGCTGTCCGGCGCGCGAGGCCATTGCCACGCAGAAGCCGGTGCTGCGCGAGCTCGGTCCGTCCGATGGCGCTGGCACCGACTGGCGGCCTGACTGGGCCGCGCGGGCGGTATCGCTGCCGGTGGCGCTGTCGGGCCAGCCTCGTGCGGTGCTGGAGCTCTATGACCCGCGTCACGAGCCCGACGAGCTGCTCGCGCTGCTCGACGTGGCGCGCGTGCAGCTGGGCCTGGTGGCCGAACGTGAAGCGGCGCAGGCGCAGTTCGAGACGCATGCGGAACAGCTGAGCCGGCTGGCCCAGGTGGCCAAGCGCATCGCCAGCGGCGTGGCCATCATCGACCGCGAAGGGGTGGTCGAGTGGGTGAACCCGGCCTTCACCGAAGTGACCGGCTGGCAGCCCGAGGCGCTGCTGGGGCAGACACTGTGCCGCGTGCTGGAGCGCGACGGCGTCGACGCGCCGGCGTGCGAACGGCTGCGGCACGCCATCCGGCGCGGCGAGGTGTTCCGGCTCGAATACGAGGGGCTGCGCCGGGCGGGCGTGGCGCACAGCCGCTACTGGGGCGAGATCGACGCCATCCAGATGGTCGATGAAGGCGGCGGCGCGCCGCAGCTGCTGTGCCTGTTCACCGACATCACCTTGCGCCGCCAGCGCGAGCACCAGATCCAGCAGAGCCATGAGCACCTGGAGGCGCTGGCCGAAAACCTGCCGGTGAGCCTGTTCGTGCTCGACCCGGAGAACTTCCGCGTCGTCAGCATCAACCGGTATGCCGAGGCGGAGTTCGGCGTCAAGCGCGACAAGGTGGTCGGCAGCACCGTCGAGGCGGCGCTCGGCCGCCCGGTGCTGCGCTCCACCGAGCCTGCGATGCGGCAGGCGATCGACGGTCGCACGACGGTGGAGCACGACTTCGTGTTTGCCGCGCCGAACGGCGACCGGCTCATCAATGCCCGCCACTTCGCGCTGCGCCACGCCGACGGGCGGCCGCGACTGCTGATTTCGCTGGTGCGCGACATCACCGAGCGGCGCAAGGCGCAGCTCGACCTGATGGAGTCCGAGCTGCGCTTCCGCGAGCTGGTGGAGTCGATGGACGACTGCGTGTTCGTCACCACGCCCGAGCGCGACCGCATGTTCTATCTCGGGCCGCGCACCCACGACATCTGGGGGCTGCGCGAGCAGGAGGTGCAGGCCGATCCGCAGGCGCTGATGAAGCTGGTGCTGCCCGAGGACCGCCACCTGCTCGACCCGCGGCGCGACCTGGAGGAGCGGCTGGAGCCCACCGACATCTGCTTCCGCATCCGCCATCCGGAGGGTGGCATACGCTGGCTGCGCCAGCGCACCCGGGCCCAGCAGTTGCCGAGCGGTGAAGTGCATGTGTACGGCCTCACCTCGGACATCACCGCCGAACGCGAACACGAACTGCAGCTTTCGCGCGCCCGCGACGCGGCCGAGGCCGCCAGCCAGGCCAAGAGCCAGTTCATGGCCAACATGAGCCATGAGATCCGCACGCCGATGAACGGCATCCTCGGCATGACCGAGCTGCTGCTGGGCACCACGCTCACCGACAAGCAGCGGCGCTTCGCGCAGGCGGTGTACCGCTCGGGCGAGAGCCTGCTGGAGATCATCAACGACATCCTCGACTTCGCGAAGATCGAGGCCGGCCGCCTGGAGCTCGCGCCGACCGACTTCGTGCTGCGCAGCGTGGTCGAGGACACCCTGGAGCTGCTGGCACAGCGTGCGCACGAGAAGGGCATCGAGCTCAGCTTCCACGAGCTGCCCGGCCTGCCGGCCTGGGTGAACGGCGACCCGCTGCGGCTGCGCCAGGTGCTGACGAACCTGGTGGCCAACGCGCTCAAGTTCACCGAAAGCGGCGAGGTGGTCGTCGACGTGCGCTGCATCGAGCACCAGGGCGAGCACACGCTGGTGCGCTTCGAGGTGCGCGACACCGGCATCGGCATCACTGAAGACGTGCTGCCGCGCCTGTTCAACGCGTTCACCCAGGCCAACGGCGGCATGGCGCGGCGCTATGGCGGCACCGGGCTGGGCCTGGCGATTTCGAAGCAGCTGGTCGAGCTGATGGGCGGCACGATCGAAGTGCGCAGCGCGCCGGGCGTCGGGTCGGTGTTCGGATTCTCGATCCCGTTGCGCTCGGTGGCACTGGGCACCGACCTGGGCGAGCTCGATGCGGCCAGCATGCCGATGCTGCATGCGCTGGTCGTCGAGGACAACGAGACCAACCGGACGGTGCTCGAGAACATGCTCGGCGCGTGGGGCATGCGCGTGACGCTCGCCCGCGACGGCCTGCATGCGCTGGAGATCCTGCATGGCCAGTACGGCCCGGTGGAGCCGCCCTTCGACCTTGCGTTGGTGGACATGAACATGCCGCGCCTCGACGGCCTGGGCTTCGCGCGCGCGGTGACGCAGGACGGCCGCTACGGGAACCTCAAGCTCGTCATGTTGTCGTCCGTGTCGTCCCCGGACGACGCTCGGCGTGCGCAGGACGCGGGTTTCCACCGCTTTGTGGCCAAACCCTTGCGCAAAGCCGAGCTGAGACAGGCCATACTTGGCGTGTCCGTCCCCCGCACCGAGGGGGTCGCCTTGACGCCGCGCCTCAACCGGCACATCCTCGTGATCGAGGACAACCCGGTCAACCAGGAGGTCATCGGCCAGATGCTGCGGCGTCTGGGGTGTCGCGTGCAGGTGGCCGGTTCGGCGCTCGAGGGTCTGCGGGCGCTGTGCGAGAAAAAATTCGATCTGGTCTTGATGGATATCCAGATGCCCGGCATGGATGGCGTGGAGGCGCTAGGCTGGTTCCGCAAGGGGCCCGGCGGGCGTTTCGCATTCGTCACCCCGCCCCACACACCCGTCGTGGCCGTGACGGCCAATGCCCTCGGTGGCGACGAAGAGCGCTTTCTGGCGCTAGGCTTCGATGATTACCTCTCCAAACCCTTCAGACAAAGTCAATTGCTGGGCATGTTGACCAAGCGCCTGCCATCCGCCGTCTCCGCTGCCGAAGGTGGCGAGTCCTCTTCCTCCGGCGGTGCACCGGCGGCGCCAGTGCCGCGCAGCGGCGCCGACACCGGAGTGCTCGACGCCCAGGCCCTGCAGCGGCTGCGCGAGCTCGACCCGACCGGCGAGAACCAGCTGATGGATCGCGTGCTCAAGGCCTTCGACAACTCGGTGGCCCGGCTGGTACCGCAGCTCATCGAATCGCAGCAAAGCGGCGACCTCACCGGCGTGCGGCATGTGGCCCACACCCTGAAGTCGTCGTCCGCCAGCATCGGGGCCATCAAGTTGTCCCAGATCTGTGCCGAAATCGAATACATGATCCGTCAGGGAACCAGCACCGACCTGGAGGCGCGCGTCGATGCGATGCGCTCCGAGATCGAGCTCGTTCTCGACAGCCTGCGCGCGTTGCTGGAAGCCCGCTGAGAATGAATGCCTCGCAGTCGTTCGCCGATGAAGACCCGCTGTTGTCGCCGCGGGTGCTGCTGGTCGACGACGACGAAGTCAACCTGCTGCTGACTTCCATCGCGCTGCGCGAGCGAGGGTTTTCCATCACCGAGGCGCCCAGCGGCGAGCGGGCCCTGCAGCTGCTGGCCGACTGGCTGCCCGACGTCATCGTGCTCGACGCCATGATGCCCGGCATGGACGGGTTCGAGACCTGCCGCGAGCTGCGCCAGCTGCCGGGTTTCGAGTCGCTGCCGGTGCTCATGCTCACCGGGCTGGACGACGATGCCTCCATCACCCGGGCCTATGAAGCCGGCGCGACCGACTTCTTCGTGAAGTCCACGCAGTGGAGCCTGCTGGCCGGCCGGCTGCGCTACCTGCTGCGCTCGGCGCGCACCCGCCAGGAGCTCGAACGCAGCAAGGCCAAGCTGGCGCGCGCCCAGGACCTCGCCCGCATGGGCAGCTTCGACTGGCGGCGCACGCAAGGCGGGCTGAATCTTTCGGTCGAGGGCCTGCGCGTGTTCGGGCTCGGGCCGGGCGACAAGCTGGGCTTCCGCGAACTCAGCCGCATGGTGCCGGAGGACGACCGCAACGGCTTCATGACCATCCTGCACGAGGTCGTGAAGCACAGCACCGTGCTGTGCACCGACATCCCGGTCACGCTGCTCGACGGCCGCCAGCGCATCGTGCACGTCGAGGCGGAGCCCGAATTCAACGAGCAGGGCGGCCTGTCCGGCTACACCGGCATCGTGCAGGACGTGACCGACCGCCGCATCGCCGAAGACAAGATCAAGCACCTGGCCAACTTCGACGCACTGACCGGCCTGCCCAACCGCCGCCAGCTCATCTGGCGCGCTGAGCGCGCCCTCGAACATGCGAAGCGGCTGAACCACCAGGTCGGCCTGCTGCTGATCGACCTCGACCGCTTCAAGATCATCAACGACACGCTGGGCCACGGCGCCGGCGACGAGCTGCTGATGGAAGTGGCGCGCCGCCTGCGCTCCTGCGTACGCCATTCCGACCAGGTCATCGAGAGCTCGCTCGAGTCCACGGGCTCGCGCTCCCACCGCACGCTCGAAGCCGTGGGCCGGCTGGGCGGCGACGAGTTCGTGGCGCTGCTGCCCGAAGTGGCCGACGAGCGTGACGCCGAACGGGTGGCGCTGCGCATCCTCGACGTGATGCGCGAGCCCATTTTCGTGGGCGGCCAGGAATGCTTCGTCACCGCCAGCGTGGGCATCGCGCTGTTCCCTCGCGACGGCATGAGTGTGGCCGACCTGCTGCGCAACTCCGACGTGGCCATGTACTCGGTCAAGTCTCAGGGCCGCAACGCTGCCACGCTGTACCGCCCGCACCTGGCCGGCAAGGGCCGCGAGAAGCTCGAGCTCGAAAGCGCGCTGCACAAGGCGCTGGAGCGCGACGAGCTGGTGCTGCACTACCAGCCGAAGGTCGACGTGCGTTCGGCCCGCATGGTGGGTGCCGAGGCGCTGATGCGCTGGCAGCGCAACGGCGTGCTGGTGCCGCCGGGCGACTTCATCCCGCTGGCCGAGGAAACCGGCCTCATCACGCCGATGAGCGAATGGGCCATCCGCGAGGCGGCGCGCCAGGCCAAGATCTGGCAGCAGAGCATCGGCTTCGACGCGTCCATCGCCGTCAACCTGCCCAGCCGCCTGTTCGAGCGCACCGACCTCGTCGAGCACATCCACCATGCCGTGGGCGCCTACGGCGTGCCGCACCGTTCCATCGAGCTCGAGATCACCGAAACAGGCCTGATGAAGGACCTGCAGAACGTGATCCCGTCGCTGCACCGGCTCAACGAGATCGGCGTGGAGATCTCGATCGACGACTTCGGCACCGGCTATTCGTCGCTCGCCTACCTGACTGCGCTGCCGATCAGCGAGCTCAAGATCGACCGTTCCTTCGTGCGCGACCTGGGCGTCACGCTGCAGAGCTCGGCGGTGGTCACCGCCATCATCGCGCTGAGCCGCTCGCTCGGCCTGCGCGTGGTGGCCGAAGGCGTGGAGAACCTGCGCCAGATGGAAGTGCTCAATCGCCTGGGTTGCACCGTGATGCAGGGCTTCCTGTTCAGCAAGGCCCTGCCGCCCGACGAACTCGAGGAATGGCTCCGGCAGACGGTGCTGCCTCGCAAGGCACCCTGGATCGGCAAGGCCGGCGACGGCGATGCCGATCTCCTGCACGTGGCCTCCTCACGCGGCGCACGCAATTCCCCCGTCAGCTGAAGTCCTGTTTATGAACGCCCCCACACGCGCCGCGCCGACGCGTGCCGCTGAACTGTCCCCTGCCGAACTGGCCAAGGCCGCCTTGCGGCGCCTGGTGATGGAGCGGCAGGAGCCCACGCCCGAGAACTACCAGCGTGCCTATCGGGCAGAAGCCGGTGAGGAGTCCGTGGCGGAGGAGCGCCCGGCCGCCGCCGGTGACGACGCCGGCGTGCAGGCCCATGCCTGGGCCGCGCTCATCGAGCGGGTGGTGCGCGGCGTGGAGCGCGGCGGCCGCAACTGGACGGCCGCGCGCAAGAAGGACAGCCTGCAGCGCGTGCTCGCCGGCAGCCGCAGCGACCCGGCCAAGCTGCAGCAGCGGCTGCAGCAGCTCATCGGCAGCTGGGACACCGACACCGCCGACGACCGCTCGCTCGAAACCTCGCCCAGCGCACCGGCGCCGATGTCGGCCACCGACTTCGGCGCGCTGCTGGAGACCCCGGCGGCCGGCGCGGCGCCGCCTGCCGCCGAGGCCCCGCCGCTGACGACGATCTCACTCGAGCCGCAGGTCGACGTGGGCGCTTGGTCGCGCATCGTGCAGGACCTGGGCGCCACGGTGCAGTGCGCGCTGCCCACGACCGAAGTGCGCGGCCGCGAGGCGGCCGACGTGCTGCGGGCGCTGACCGACAAGCTGAAGCCGCCCGGCGCTGCCCATGCGGCCCTGGCCAGCGAAGTGGCCGAGGCCTGTGCGCAGGCGCAGCGGGTGCTGCAGCATCGGCACCACCTCGTCGCCCAGCTCGGCGTGCTCTGCTACGAGCTGACCGAAGGCCTGACCGACCTCGCCGAGGACGACTCATGGGTGCGTGGCCAGTGCGATGCGATGCGCACGCAGCTCGGCGACGGCCTCACCGCGCGCAGCGTGCGCTCGGTGGGCGACCTGCTGCATGGCACGCGCATGCGGCAGCAGCAGCTGCGCATCGAGCGGGCGCAGGCGCGCGAGGCGCTCAAGCTGTCGATCAACCGCATGCTGCAGGAGATTGCCGAGCTGGGCACGCACACCGGGCGCTTCCAGGACAGCGTTGTGCGCTATGCCGACGTGATCGAGAGCGCCGATTCGCTGGAGAGCCTGGCCGGCGTGGTGCGCGAGATGGTCGAGGAAACCCGCACGGTGCACGGCGTGGTGAGCCAGACGCAGGAGCGCCTGCAGGCCGAACACACCATGGCCGAGCAGATGTCCGAACGCGTGCGCCAGCTCGAGGCCGAGCTCAAGCGCCTGTCCGACGAGGTGTCGACCGACCAGCTCACCCAGGTGGCCAACCGGCGCGGCATGCTGCAGGCCTTCGAGGTGGAGCGTTCACGCGTCGAGCGCGCCGGCAGCGACGGCTCGGGCAGCCTGGCGGTGGGCCTGATCGACGTGGACGACTTCAAGAAGCTCAACGACCAGTTCGGCCACACGACCGGCGACGAGGCGTTGAAATTCCTGGCGCAGCGGGTGAAGCAGGCGCTGCGGCCCAGCGACACGCTGGCGCGTTATGGCGGCGAGGAGTTCGTGGTGCTGCTGCCCGACACGCCGGTCACCGAAGCGCAGCAGGTGCTCACCCGGCTGCAGCGGGCCTTGTCGGCCGAGCTCTTCATGCACGAGAACAAGCAGACCTTCGTGACCTTCTCGGCCGGGGTCACGGTGTTTCGCCTGGGTGAGCGGGTCGAGGAGACGCTCGACCGCGCCGACGAAGCGCTCTACGAAGCCAAGCGCACCGGCAAGAACCGCACGTGCATCGCCTGAGGCGCTGCCTCAGGCCGGCTGCTGTGCGAGCCACTCCACGTATCGCCTGACGCCCGTCGCCACGTCGGCGAACGCGTGCTCGCAGCCGGCACTGCGCAGCGCGGTGAGGTCGGCCTGGGTGTGGCACTGGTACTTGCCGACCAGCGCTTCCGGGAAGGGGATGTAGCCCACCAGTCCCTGCTGGACCTGCTGGTCGAGTGACAGCGGCGCCTCGCCCTTGAGCGCGCGGCAGGCGTTCACCGTGGCATGCGCCACGTCGTTGAAAGGCTGCGCCTTGCCGCTGCCCAGGTTGAAGATGCCGCGCGCGGTAGGGTGCTCGAAGAACCAGAGGTTCACCGCCACCACGTCGTCGACGAACACGAAATCGCGCTGCTGCTGGCCGGGGCCGTAGCCGCCGTATTCGCCGAACAGCTTGACCTGCCCGTTCTCGCGGAACTGGTTGAAGTGGTGGAAGGCCACCGAGGCCATGCGGCCCTTGTGCTGCTCGCGCGGGCCGTAGACGTTGAAGTAGCGAAAGCCCGCCACCTGCACCGGCGACACCGCCAGGTGGCGGCGCACCACCTGGTCGAACAGCAGCTTCGAATAGCCGTAGACGTTGAGCGGATGCTCGAAGGCAGGCTCCTCGCGGAAGGTGGAGCTTGCGCCATAGGTGGCCGCCGACGACGCGTACAGCAGCCGAGTGCCCTGGGCCATGCAGGCGTCCAGCAGGTCCTTCGAGCAGCGGTAGTTGGTGTCGAGCATGTAGCGCCCGTTGTGCTCCATGGTGTCGGAGCAGGCACCTTCGTGGAACACCGCGTCGACCTTGCCGAATTCGCCGCGGGCGAAGCGGGCGTAGAAGTCGGTCTTGTCGAAGTAGTCGGAAATGCGCGCGCCCAGCAGGTTCTTGAACTTGGGGCCCTGGGTCAGGTTGTCGACGGCGATGACGTCGTCGATGCCCAGCTTGTTGAGTCCCTGGACGATGTTGGCGCCGATAAAACCGGCCGCTCCGGTGACGACTACACGCATGGGTTTCTCCGGCCGGTTTCAGAGGAGGCTAACTTGCGAAAGCAAGTTATGCCGGAACTAAAACCGGCCGCTCCGGTGACGACTACACGGGTCATGCGAACAACTCCTCGTAGCTGACGGTGGCCGTGCCGAACTTGCCGACCACGATGCCGCCGGCGCGGTTGGCATGCGCCACCGCTTCACGCAGCGGCAAGCCGCAGGCCAGCATGGCCGCCAGCGTGGCGATGACGGTATCGCCGGCGCCGGTCACGTCGAAGACTTCGCGCGCCTGGGCCGGCACGTGGAATTCGCCGGCCGCATCGAACAGCGACATGCCCTCTTCCGAACGGGTGAGCAGCAGGGCTTCGAGGCCAAGCTGCCGGCGCAGCGCGTGGGCGCGTTCGTGCAGCACGGCCTCGCTCGACCAGGCGCCGATCACCTGCGCCAGCTCGGCGCGGTTGGGCGTGATCACGGTGGCCCCGGCGTAGCGGGAATAGTCGCTGCCCTTCGGGTCCACCAGCACCGGCTTGCCGGCCGCACGGGCGAGCTCGATCATGCGCGGGATGTGGGTGAGGCCGCCCTTGCCGTAGTCGGAGAACAGCACCGCGTCGTGCTCGGGCAGGGCCCGTTCGTAGTCGGCCAGCATCTGCGCCAGCACTTCATGGTCGGGCGTGTTCTCGAAATCGACGCGTATGAGCTGCTGCGAGCGGCCGATCACCCGCAGCTTCACGATGGTGTAGAGCTGCGGATCGCTGCCCAGCAGCGTGGCCACGCCGTCGCGCTCGAGCAGGCTCTTGAGCTTGCGGGCGGGTTCGTCGTCGCCCACCACGGTGAGCAGCGTGGCCTGGGCGCCCAGGGTCTTGGCGTTGAGCGCCACGTTGGCAGCGCCGCCCAGGCGCTCCTCTTCGCGGTTGACGCGCACCACCGGCACCGGCGCCTCGGGCGAGATGCGGTCCACCGCGCCGAACCAGTAGCGGTCGAGCATGGCATCGCCGACCACGAGCACGCGCGCCTGGGCCAGGCGTTCTTTCGGAATGGGTTGGTTCACTGGTCCTCCAGCCGGTGCGGCGGGTAGCTGTCCCAGCTCAGGCAGCCTGGGCATTGCCAGAAATAGTGCTGGCCTTCGAAGCCGCAGGCGGCGCAGCGGTAGCGCTGCAGAGGCTTGGCGGCCGTGCCGATGGCCTGGCGCAGGTTTTCGATCTCGGCTGCGCTGAACGGCCGCTCGCTGGTCATGCGCTCCTGCAGCAGCCCGAGCGCCGCGGTCAGCGTCGGCTGGCTGCGCAGATGGGAGACCAGGCGCTCGCGGCGCGCCAGCGGGTCGGTCTCGAGCCGCGTCAGCGCCTGCAGCACGTCGACCGAAGGCGCACGTGCGTACAGGCTCTTCAGGCGTTCGAGCGCACGTGCCTGCTGGTCGCAGGCCACGGCGCTGGCGGCATAGTCGCCGGCCACCAGCGAAAACGCCGCCGGGTTGATGGCCATCAGCTCGCTCCAGGCTTCGAGCGCGGCGTCGTGCCGCCCCTGGCGGGCCAGACGCTGGCCGGCCAGCACCAGCGGGCGGGCGGCCTGGGGTGCTGCTTCACGGGCGCGGTTCAGCGCGGCCTGAGCTTCGTCGGGCTGGTGGCGCGCATCCGCTTCCAGGGCCAGCTCGCACCAGTAGTTGGCAACACGCGCGGCAAACGAACCGGCGCCGGTGCTTTCGAGCTGGCGCGCGGTCTCGACGGCCGCACGCCAGTCGCGCGAGCGCTCGTACAGCGTGAGCAGCGACAGGCGTGCATCGGTGCCAAAGGCGGTGCCTTCGAGCGCCTTGAAGGCTTCCTCGGCGCGGTCGAACAGGCCGGCCTTCATGAAGTCCTGGGCCAGCGCGTGCTGGGCGCGTTCGCGCTCGGCGGGGGCGAGGTCCGCGCGGCCCAGCAGGTGCTGGTGCACGCGCACCGCGCGCTCGTATTCGCCGCGGCGGCGAAACAGGTTGCCGAGCGCGAAGTGCAGGTCCGACGTGCCCGGGTCCTGCTGCACCGCCTCGATGAAGGCGTCGATCGCCTTGTCCTGCTGCTCGTTGAGCAGCAGGTTCAGTCCCTTGAAATAAGCCTTCGGCGAGTCGCGCTCGTCGCGCTTCCACTGGCGGAAGTCCAGGCGCGAGGCCAGCCAGCCGAGCGCAAAGGCCACGGGCAGGCCGAGCAGCAGCCACTGCAGGTCAAAGTCCATCGCGGGGCGGGTGTTCCAGGGGGGCGAGGTCGGTGGCGGGCGGCGTCACTGTTTCGCCGGGCACCGGGATGGCAGGGCGATGGTGCTTCTGGGCCTCGCGGCGATGGCGCCACCAGCTGGGCACCATCGCCAGCACGCCGAATGCGCAACCGAGCGCAAACGCCGCCAGCACGATGAAGACCATGGGCGCACGCCACTGGTGGCCGAAGAACCACTGCAGGGCTGCCTCGTGCTGGTTGTTCAGCGCGAAGGCGAAGAGAACGAAAAAGATGGCGGCTCGGAAGAGCCAGGTGAGGGCGCGCATGCCAGCGCGATTCTAGGGTCTGCTGCGGGTGCAGCTCGCCTCGAAGAGGCTCAGAGCCCCGACTTCGGGTCGGTCGTGCGGTCGGCCTCGGGCAGAGGGTCGTCCACGACCGGGATCTGCGCATCGACCGATTCGCGCAGCGCCTTGCCAGGCTTGAAATGAGGCACGAGCTTCTCGGGAATGATCACCTGCTCACCGGAACGCGGGTTGCGGCCCACGCGAGGCGGCCTGCGGTTGATCGAGAAACTGCCGAATCCTCTGATCTCGATGCGGTGCCCACGGGCGAGCGCATCGGACATCGCATCCAGGATGGTCTTGACGGCGAACTCGGTATCGCGGTGCGTCAGCTGGCCAAAACGTTCAGCCAGCAGGGCCACGAGATCGGATCGGGTCATAAATCCTTGGCGATTACTGTGTGTGTGGGAAGAGGGCCAGAAGAAGCGGGGGCCGAAGCCCCCGCTGCACAGCATCAGCTGTTGTTCTGGTTGTCGAGCTTGGCCTTGAGCAGCGCGCCCAGGCTGGTGGTGCCAGCGTTCTCGCGCGTGTTCTCGGCCGACAGGCGCTGCATGGCTTCCTGCTGCTCGGCGCTGTCCTTGGCCTTGACCGACAACTGGATCGAACGCGTCTTGCGGTCGATGTTGATGATCAGGGCGGTGACTTCGTCGCCTTCCTTCAGCACGTTACGGGCGTCTTCCACGCGGTCGCGGGAGATTTCCGAAGCGCGCAGGTAGCCGGTGACTTCGTCGCTCAGCTGGATTTCAGCGCCGCGCGGGTCGACCGACTTGACCTTGCCGGTCACCGTCATGCCACGGTCGTTGACGGCCGTGTAATTGGTGAACGGGTCGGCGTCGAGCTGCTTGATGCCCAGGGAAATGCGCTCGCGCTCCACGTCGATGGCCAGCACGACGGCTTCGACTTCCTGGCCCTTCTTGTAGTTGCGCACCGCGGCTTCGCCCGGCTCGTTCCAGGACAGGTCGGACAGGTGCACCAGGCCGTCGATGCCGGCAGCCAGGCCCACGAACACGCCGAAGTCGGTGATCGACTTGACGGGGCCCTTGAGCTTGTCGCCGCGCTTGTGGTTCTGGGCGAACTCGTCCCAGGGGTTGGGCTTGCACTGCTTCATGCCCAGCGAGATGCGGCGCTTGTCCTCGTCGATCTCGAGCACCATGACTTCGACCTCGTCGCCCAGCGAGACGATCTTGCTGGGGGCGACGTTCTTGTTGGTCCAGTCCATTTCGGAGACGTGCACCAAGCCTTCGATGCCCGGTTCGATCTCAACGAACGCGCCGTAGTCGGCGATGTTGGTGACCTTGCCGAACAGGCGGGTGCCGGTGGGGTAGCGACGCGACACGCCGACCCAGGGGTCGTCGCCCATCTGCTTCAGGCCCAGCGAGACGCGGTTCTTCTCGGCGTCGAACTTGAGGACCTTGGCGGTGAGCTCCTGGCCGACGGTGACCACCTCGCTCGGGTGACGCACGCGGCGCCATGCCATGTCGGTGATGTGCAGCAGGCCGTCGATGCCGCCCAGGTCGACGAACGCACCGTATTCGGTGATGTTCTTGACCACGCCGTTGACGATGGCGCCTTCACGCAGGGTTTCGAGCAGCTTGGCGCGTTCTTCGCCCATGGAGGCTTCGACCACGGCACGGCGCGACAGCACGACGTTGTTGCGCTTGCGGTCGAGCTTGATGACCTTGAACTCCATGGTCTTGCCCTCGAACGGGCTCATGTCCTTGACCGGACGCGTGTCGAGCAGCGAGCCGGGCAGGAAGGCGCGGATGCCATTCACCAGCACGGTGAGGCCGCCCTTGACCTTGCCGGAGACCGTGCCCTGCACGAACTCGCCGGAGTCGAGCGAGCGCTCGAGCGACAGCCACGAGGCCAGGCGCTTGGCCTTGTCGCGCGACAGGATGGTGTCGCCGTAGCCGTTTTCGATGGCGTCGATGGCCACCGACACGTAGTCGCCGACCTGGACTTCGAGTTCGCCTTGGTCGTTCTTGAATTCCTCGACCGGCACGTACGCCTCGCTCTTGAGGCCGGCGTTGACCACCACGAAGTTGTGCTCGACGCGCACCACCTCGGCGGTGATGACTTCGCCGGCGCGCATGTTCGAGCGGTTCAGCGATTCTTCGAACAGGGCGGCAAACGATTCCATGCCTTGCGACGAGGCGACTGCAGACTGTGACATTGAGATTTCCTGGTGCCGGCGGACGCCGGCGGTGATTGCCACGAAGTGGCGGTTGGTTGTCGAAAACCGGCTCCTCAGCGCGCTTGGCTAGCGCAGGTGGGGAAGAGCCGGAACCCGGAGCGGCGCGCGGAAGCGTCTTGTGGACTCAACCGAACGCCTGGCACTCCTGCCACCACTGCAGGACCTGTTCGACCGAGGCTTCGACCGACAGGCCTGAGTTGTCCAGCAGGCGTGCATCTTCGGCGGGCTTCAAGGGGGCGACGCTGCGGGTCTTGTCCCGGGCGTCGCGCGCCTCCAAGTCAGCGCGAAGGTCGGAAATACTAGTGGAAATTCCCTTTGAAATCAACTGCTTATGCCGTCGCTCGGCGCGCTCGGCGGCACTCGCCGTGAGAAAGACCTTGAGGCGGGCCCGGGGAAAGATCACGGTGCCCATGTCGCGGCCGTCGGCCACCAGCCCGGGCAGACGGCGAAAGCCGTGCTGCAGCTCGAAAAGCGAGGCGCGCACGGCGGCGAAGGCGGAGATCTTCGATGCCAGGTTGCCGACAGCCTCTTCCCGCAGGGACTGGGTGACGTCCTCGCCGTCGAGCAGCAGCGTCTGACCTTCGAAGCGCACCGGCAGCTGCCGGGCAAGGGCTGCCAGTCCGGACTCGTCGGTCGCTGCCACCCCCTTGCGCAGGGCCGCCAGGGCGGTGGCCCGGTAGAGCGTTCCGCTGTCGAGGAAGTGGTAGCCCAGCCGGGCAGCCACCTCGCTGGCCAGGGTGCCCTTGCCGGAGGCGGTAGGGCCGTCCACGGTGATGACCGGGATGTCGTCTGCTTCGGCCCGGGACACGCTGAACAGGGTCTCGAAGTAGTCGGGGAAGGTCTTGGCCACGCACTTGGGGTCGAGGATGCGCACCGGGACCCGGGCCCCTGCCAGCGGGTTGAAGGCGGCCAACGCGAAACACATGGCCACGCGGTGGTCGTCGTAGGTATGGATGGCCGCCGGCTGCCAGGCCGCCGGCGGGGTGACCTCGATGGAGTCGGGCCCCTCGGTGACCACGGCCCCCAGCTTGCGCAGCTCGGTGGCCATGGCGGCGATGCGGTCGGTCTCCTTGACCCGCCAGCTGCCGATGTTGGTCAGGCGGGTGGTGCCCTTCGCGTACAGCGCCATCACCGCCAGCGTCATGGCGGCATCGGGAATGTGGTTGCAGTCGAGGTCGACCGCCTTGAGCGGCCAGGCGCCGCGGGACACCTCGACCCAGTTGGGGCCGAAGCTGGCGCGCGCGCCCATGGCGACCGCCGCGTCGACGAAGCGCACGTCGCCCTGGATCGAGCTTTCGCCCATGCCTTCGATGCGGATCGGCGCGTCGCCGGTGGCGGCCAGCGCACCCAGCGCCACGAAATACGACGCCGAAGAGGCGTCGCCTTCGACGTGCACCACGCCCGGCGAGCGCAGCCGGCTGCCGGCCGGGATGACGAAGCGCGACCAGTTCTCGTTGCGCACCAGCACGCCGAAACGCTCGAGCAGGTTGAGGGTGATGGCGATGTAGGGCTGGGAAATCAGCTCGCCGACCACCTCGATTTCGACGTCGCGGCTGGAGGCGGCCAGCGGCAGCGCCTGCAGCAGGCCGGTGAGGAACTGGCTCGACACGTTGCCGCGCACGCGGATCGGGGTGTCCAGCTGCAGCGAATGGGCGGCGCCGTCGCCGAGCAGAAGCGGCGGGAAGCCCTCTTTTGCGAGGCAGGTGATCGGGCAGCCGAGCGGTCGCAGCGCATCGACCAGGTCGCCGATCGGGCGCTCGTGCATGCGCGGCACGCCGCGGATCTGGAAGCGGCCGCCCTGGGTGGCGCTCAGCACGGCGAGTGCCGCGGTGAGCGAGCGCACCGAGGTGCCCGAATTGCCGAGGAAGATGTCCGCCTCGCGAACCTGCAGCCGCGCACCGATGCCGGTGACGGCCACGGCGTCGGCGCGTTCGTCGACGCGGCAGCCCAGCGCGCGCAGTGCATCGAGCATCACGCGGGTGTCGTCGGAGGCGAGCAGGTCGTGGATCTGCGTCGTGCCTTCACTCAGGCCGGCAAGCAGCAGCACGCGGTTGGAGATGCTTTTCGAGCCGGGCAGGCGCACGGTGCCGGCGGCGCCTTGCAGCGGCGGCAGGTCGAGGAAGGCGGTGGAATACATGGGAAAGGCGTGGACCTGCCGGCGACCGTGTCGCCCGCTTCAGCGGTTGGATCCGGGTTTGGTGCTCGTCATCTGCCAGGTGGCGCGAGCCTCCGAGGCGCTGCGGATCAGGTCTTCCAGCGCTTCGGTGTTGCCGGTCTTCATGACGTGCTCGAGTGCGTCGAGCGTGTGCCGGAAGCGCTGCGACTGCTTGAGGATCTCTTCGCGGTTGCTCATGAGGATGTCGCGCCACACCGCCGGATCGCTGGCCGCGATGCGGGTGAAGTCGCGAAAGCCGGGGCCCGCGAGCGAGAGGTAGTCCTTGCCGGCCGGCTGCTTGGCCACCGCCGAGAAGCAGGCGAACGCCAGCAGGTGCGGCAGGTGGCTCACCGCCGCGAACGCCGCGTCGTGGTTCTCGGGGC
The DNA here is from genome assembly GCF_006386545.1 of Methylibium rhizosphaerae. Taxonomy (GTDB): domain Bacteria; phylum Pseudomonadota; class Gammaproteobacteria; order Burkholderiales; family Burkholderiaceae_C; genus Pseudorivibacter; species Pseudorivibacter rhizosphaerae. The sequence goes on from NZ_SWAR01000031.1 coordinate 62,418, forward strand.
TCATGCGCAGCACCTGGCAGCCGATGGCAGCCCACACGTCGGTGGCCTTCTGCACCAGCTCCGGATCGGTTTGCGGCAGCGGCGTGAGGATCACCTGGCGGCCGGAATAGAGCAGGGCGTCGGCATGGTCGATGCCGGCGACTTCCTTGCCGGTGATCGGGTGGGCCGGCACGAACGAGCCGACCCGCTCCTTCAGGGAGCGGCGGGCCGCGTCGACCACGTCGCGCTTGGTGGAGCCGACGTCCATGAACAGCACGCCCGGCTCGACCAGGTGGCGTATGGCCTTGAAGGTGGCCTCGCTGGCCGCCACCGGCACGGCCATCAGCACGATGTCGGAGCCCGACACGGCCAGCAGCGCCGATTCGGCGGCGATGTCGATCACGCCCAGCTTCCGGGCCTTTTCGGTGGTGGACGGCGACTTGCTGTAGCCGACCACGCGCTTGACCAGGCCGGCCCGCTTGAGAGCCAGCGCGAACGAGCCTCCCATGAGCCCGCAGCCGATGACGCCGAGTTGGTTGAACATGGTCGAAAGCGCGCGGCGTCAGTGCGTATCGAGCGGATACGTGCCGAGGAGCTTGAAGAAGGAGCACACGTCGCGCAGCTCCTTCAGGGCGGTGGCGACCTGGGGCTGGTCGGGGTGGCCCTGCACGTCGATGTAGAAGTAGTACTCCCACTGGTCGGCGGTGCGGGCAGGCCGCGACTCGAAGCGGGTCATCGAGACGCCGTGTTCCTTCAGCGGCACCAGCATGTCGTGCACCGCGCCCGGGCGGTTGGTCACTGACACCACCAGGCTGGTGCAGTCGTGGCCGGAGGCCTTGGGCTGCGGATGGCGGTCGGGGTGGGTCACGATGACGAAACGGGTGCGGTTGTGCGGGTCGTCCTGGATCGCCGGCGCCAGCGCGTGCAGGCCGAACTCGCTGCCGGCGCGGTCGCTGGCCACGGCCGCGAGGCTCGGGTCCAGCGAAGCAAGACGTGCGCCTTCGGCGTTGCTGGCCACCGGGCGCCGTTCGACGTCGGGCAGGTGGTAGCTCAACCAGCCGTGGCATTGCGCCAGCGCCTGCGGATGGGCGCACACCGCCTTGATGCCCTCGAGCGAGTTTTCGCGGCGCAGCAGGTTGTGGCGCACGAACAGGCTGGTCTCGCCGATGATGAACAGCGGGGTTGTGAGGAAGAGGTCGAGCGACCGCGCCACCACGCCCTCGGTGGAGTTCTCGACCGGCACGACGCCGAAATCGGCCGCACCGGCGGTGGTCATGCGGAACACCTCGTCGATGCTGGCGCACGGCACCTGCACGATCGACGAGCCGAAATAGCCCAGTGCCGCGAGTTCGCTGAAGGTGCCCGCCGGCCCGAGGTAGGCGACCCGCGTGGGTGTTTCGAGGGAGCGGCAGGCCGACATGATCTCGCGCCAGATCGGCGCCACGCTTTCGGTCAGCAGCGGGCCGGGGTTGGCGGCCTTCAGGCCGTCGATCACCTGGGCCTCGCGCTCGGGGCGGAACACCACCGAGCCTTCCTTCTTCTTGAGTTCGCCCACGGCCTTGGCCAGCGAGGCGCGCTTGTTCAGCAGCGCGAGAAGGTCCCGATCGACAGCATCGATCTGCCCGCGCAGGGCCAGCAGATCGGGGGGCGAGGTGTCTTGTGAGTCAGCCATGGCGAGCGGCAAATTCTCGCATGTAGTCCACCAGGGCCTGTACCCCCGAAATCGGCATCGCGTTGTAGATCGAGGCGCGCATGCCGCCCACGCTCTTGTGGCCCTTGAGCTGCAGCAGCCGCCTTTCGCGGGCGCCGGCCAGGAAGGGCTCGTTGAGGGCGTCGTCCGGCAGGAAGAAGGGCACGTTCATGCGCGAGCGGGCTTCGCGGGCCACTCGGTTGACGTAGAAGCCGGAGGTGTCGATGCAGTCGTAGAGCATCTGCGAGCGCTCGATGGCGCGCCGCTCCATTTCAGCCACGCCGCCTTCGCGCTTGATCCACTGGAACACGAGCCCGGCGATGTAGATGCCGTAGGTGGGCGGCGTGTTGTACATCGACTGGTTGTCTGCCACGGTCTTGTAGTCGAAGGCCGAGGGGCAGATCGGCAATGCGTGGCCGAGCAGGTCGTCGCGCACGAACACCAGCGTCACGCCGGCCGGGCCGATGTTCTTCTGGGCGCCGGCGAAGGCCATGCCCACACGCGACCAGTCGATCGTGCGCGAGAGGATGTGCGAGGAGCAGTCGACGACGAGCGGCGCATCGCAGCCGAGCGCCTTGAGGTCGGGCAGGGTCTGGAATTCGACCCCGTGGATGGTCTCGTTGCTGCAGACGTGCACATAGGCAAGACCGCTGCGCAGCTTCCAGGCCTGCGGTGCCGGCATGCTGGTGTGGCGGTCTGCCTCGTTGCTGGCGGCCACCTGGGTGTCGCAGTAGCGGCCGGCCTCCTTGTGCGACTTCTGCGACCACGAGCCGGTGACCACGAAGTCGACCTTGCCGCCGCGCGACAGGTTCATCGGCGCAATGGCGTTTTCGCCCAGCCCGCCGCCCTGCATGAAGAGGATGCGGAAGTTGGCCGGCACCGCCAGCAGCTCCCGCACGTCGGCTTCGGCGCGCTCGTAGATCGAGGTGAACTCGCGCCCGCGATGGCTCATTTCCATCACGCTCATGCCGCTGCCGTGCCAGTCGAGCATTTCGGCGGCTGCCTGCTCCAGCACCGGCTGGGGCAGGGCGGCCGGGCCGGCCGAGAAGTTGTAGGCCCGTGTCATCTCACTCACCTTCACTCACGTCCAAAAGGAGGTGCCCGCGCTCCGGGAGAGCGGCTGCGCGGGCGGTCAGTTCTTGGTCTTGGGCGCCGGCTTGGGCGACGCGGCGGGCGCCGAACCCGCCGCGGCCGGCACGCCCAGCTGCTTCCTGATCGACTGTTCGAGGCTCTTCAGCTTGGGCTCGACGGCCGGCTTGGTGTCGGCCACCAGCTTCTGCGCCAGACCGCTCTGCATTTCAGGGCCCAGCTGCTGGTACTTCTTGTTGACCGGAGATTCAAACCAGGCGAGCAGCTGCTTCAGCTCGTCTTCGGTGAACTTCTCCTCGAGCGTCGCGCCGATGGTGGCGGCACTCAGCTTCACGGCACGGTCGCGCAGCAGTGCGTCGGTCTCGTCGTAGAACTTCTTGACGTCGGCCTGGATGGCCTTGCCAACCTCTTCGCGCTTGCTGGCAGGCACCTGCTGCAGGCCGGCGATGGAGGCGTCCATCACGCGGCCCGCGGTGTCGCGGGCAATGTCGCGGGCGAGCGCCTCGATGCCCGGCTGCTGCTGCACCAGGATCTTCTGCACCAGTTCCTTCTTGCTCTGCGCATGGGCGGGCACCACCACCGTGACGGCGGCCAGGGCCGCCGCACACCACAACTTCTTCATCAAGCGTTCTCCTCACCGGGCGCTGTTGCTTCCCCGGTGTCGGTATTGCCGTCCCCCGCATCGTTCTCGACGATGCGCTGCAAACCACTGAGCTGTGAACCTTCGTCGAGCGCGATGAGCGTGACACCCTGCGTTGCGCGGCCCAGCTCGCGGATCTCGGAGACCCGCGTGCGCACCAGCACTCCCTTGTCGGTGATCAGCATGATCTCGTCGTCCGGCCGCACCAGCGTGGCGGCCACGACCTTGCCGTTGCGCTCGCTCTGCTGGATGGCGATCATGCCCTTCGTGCCCCGGCCGTGGCGCGTGTATTCCACGATGGAGGTGCGCTTGCCGTAGCCGTTTTCGGTGGCGGTGAGCACGCTCTGGGTTTCGTCTTCGGCCACCAGCATGGCGATCACGCTCTGGCCGGGCTCGAGCATCATGCCGCGCACGCCGCGTGTGTCGCGGCCCATCGGCCGCACGTCGTCTTCGTCGAAGCGCACCGCCTTGCCGCCGTCGGAGAACAGCATCACGTCATGCTTGCCGTCGGTGAGCGCCGCGCCGATGAGGTAGTCGTCCTCGTCGAGCTTGACCGCGATGATGCCGGCCTTGCGCGGATTGGAGAATTCGTCGAGCGCCGTCTTCTTGACGGTGCCCTGCGCGGTGGCCATGAACACGTAGTGGTCGGCCGGGAAGCTGCGGAACTCGCCGGTCAGCGGCAGCACGACGTTGATCTTCTCCTCGGCCTGCAGCGGGAACATGTTGACGATGGGCTTGCCGCGCGAGTTGCGCGAACCCTGCGGCACCTCCCACACCTTGAGCCAGTACACACGCCCGCGATTGCTGAAGCACAGGATGTAGTCGTGCGTGTTGGCAATGAAGAGCTGGTCGATCCAGTCGTCTTCCTTCGTGGCCGTGGCCTGCTTCCCGCGCCCACCGCGCCGCTGCGCGCGGTACTCGGCCAGCGGTTGGCTCTTGATGTATCCGCTGTGGCTGAGCGTCACCACCATGTCGGCCGGGGTGATGAGGTCTTCGGTGCCCAGCTCCTGAGCGTTGTGCTCGATCACGCTGCGGCGTGCGCCGAGCTTGGTCTGGCCGAACTCCTGCTTCAGGGCGACGAGTTCTTCGCTGATGATGAAGGTGACGCGCTCCGGCTTGGCGAGGATGTCCAGCAGATCGGCGATCTGTGACATCACGTCCTTGTATTCGCTGAAGACCTTGTCCTGCTCCAGGCCGGTGAGGCGTTGCAGGCGCATCTGCAGGATTTCCTGCGCCTGGTCGTCGGACAGGCGATACAGGCCGTCGGGCTGCATGCCGTAGTGGGCGGGCAGGCCTTCCGGGCGGAAGGCTTCGCGGCCTCCGGGGGTGTCGGCTTCAGCGCGCGCGAGCATCTCGCGCACCAGCGACGAGTCCCAGCTGCGCGACATCAGCTCGGTCTTGGCCACCGGGGGCGTCGGCGAGTTCTTGATGATCGAGATGAACTCATCGATGTTGGCCAGCGCAACCGCCTGACCCTCGAGCACGTGACCGCGCTCGCGTGCCTTGCGCAGCTCGAACACCGTGCGACGCGTCACGACCTCGCGTCGATGCTCGAGGAAGATCTCCAGCAGGTCCTTCAGGTTGCACAGCTTCGGCTGACCGTCGATCAGCGCGACCATGTTGATGCCGAAGGTGTCCTGCAGCTGCGTCTGCTTGTAGAGGTTGTTGAGCACCACCTCGGGCACTTCGCCGCGCTTGAGCTCGATCACCACGCGCATGCCGGACTTGTCGGACTCGTCCTGGATGTGGCTGATGCCTTCGATCTTCTTTTCGTTGACGAGCTCCGCGATCCGCTCCAGCAGGTTCTTCTTGTTCACCTGGTAGGGGATCTCGTCGACGATGATGGCCTGGCGCTCGCCCTTGCCGATGTCTTCGAAGTGGCACTTGGCGCGCATCACCACCTTGCCGCGGCCCGTGCGATAGCCCTCGCGCACGCCGTTCAGGCCGTAGATGATCCCTGCGGTCGGGAAGTCCGGCGCCGGAATGATCTCCATCAGCTCGTCGATGGAGGCCTCGCCGTTCTTCAGCAGGTGCAGGCAGGCGTCCACCACCTCGTTGAGGTTGTGCGGCGGGATGTTGGTGGCCATGCCCACCGCGATGCCGGCCGAGCCGTTGACCAGCAGGTTGGGCAGCCGGGTGGGCAGCACCAGCGGCTCCTTTTCGGAGCCGTCGTAGTTCGGGCCGAAATCGACGGTTTCCTTGTCGATGTCGGCCAGCATTTCGTGGGCGATCTTGGCGAGACGGATTTCCGTGTAGCGCATCGCCGCGGCGTTGTCGCCATCCACCGAGCCGAAGTTGCCCTGCCCGTCGATCAGCATGTGGCGCAGCGAGAAGTCCTGAGCCATGCGCACGATGGTGTCGTACACCGCCGTATCACCGTGCGGGTGGTACTTACCGATCACGTCGCCGACGATACGGGCCGACTTCTTGTAGGCACGGTTCCAGTCGTTGTTCAGCACGTGCATCGCAAAGAGCACGCGCCGATGCACCGGCTTCAGGCCGTCGCGTGCATCCGGGAGCGCCCGCCCGACGATCACGCTCATCGCGTAATCGAGATACGAACGGCGCATCTCCTCTTCGAGGCTGATGGGAAGAGTTTCCTTGGCGAACTGGGTCATGCTGGGGTGCGCGTCGGCGCCTGAATCGGCAGGGCGTTCTGCAACCGGATGTGTGCAGAGCGAAGCAAGCGGCGATTCTAATTGGCGGCCGCTGTAGCGATGAAGCAACAAGTAGCAAGGCGTCTGCCAGCCCAACTGCCAAAAAGTTGTCCATCAGGACCCGTATGGCACAATGAATTTGTCGGTCCTGAAAGCCCGTGAAACCACGGGTTTTTTGTGTTTTCGTCCGTCCGATTTCGCTCTGCACCTTTGGACGTCTTAAGCAGCCCCGGCTGCGGCTTTCTTGAGAGGAGAATCATGAAGAAACTCAACAAGGTGGCGATGCTGTTTGCTTCTGCCGCGCTTGCTGCCTCGGCTTCCACCGCTTTCGCTCAGTCGGTGGACAACTGGCGTAACGTCGACAACAACGTGTGGAAGAACGGCACCAACGAGCTCTGCTGGCGCGATGCCAACTGGACTCCCGCCACCGGTGTTCAGGGTTGCGATGGCGTGCCCAAGCCCGTCGCCGCAGCTCCTGCGCCCGCACCTGCTCCTGCTCCCACGCCCGCTCCGGCCCCCGCCCCCGCCGCTGCTGCTCCTGCGCCTGCGCCGGCTGCTGCCCCGGTGGCGCCGACCAGCGAGAAGGTCACCTTCGCTGCTGATGCGTTCTTTGATTTCAACAAGGACACGCTCAAGCCGGAAGGCCGCGCCAAGCTGGACGATCTGGTCAGCAAGATGTCGGGCATCAACCTCGAAGTCATCATCGCGGTCGGCCACACCGACTCGGTGGGTGGCGACGCCTACAACCAGAAGCTGTCGGTCAAGCGTGCTGACGCCGTCAAGAACTACCTGACGAGCAAGGGCGTCGAGAAGAACCGCGTCTACACCGAAGGCAAGGGCGAGAAGCAGCCCGTCGCCGACAACAAGACCGACGAAGGCCGCTCCAAGAACCGCCGTGTCGAAATCGAAGTGGTGGGCACGCGCACCCGTCGCTGATCAGAGCTACGCTCGCTCTCTCGAAACCCCGCCTCGGCGGGGTTTTTGTTTTTTGGCTTGCCGGCGCGCCGCCTCGCGGAGCACGCCTCATCCATCAGCTACCATGTTTTGATGTCCAGTACCGCAAACGCAAACGTCGACCCCGCCGAACTCGCCAAGTTCAGTGAACTGGCGCATCGCTGGTGGGACCCGAACAGCGAGTTTCGGCCGCTGCACCAGATCAACCCGCTGCGCCTTGACTGGATCGACCAGCAAGCTGGTTTGGCCGGCAAGACTGTGGTGGATATCGGGTGTGGCGGTGGCATCCTGTCCGACTCGATGGCGCGCCGCGGCGCAAATGTGCTGGGCATCGACCTCGCCGGCAAATCGCTCAAGGTCGCACAGCTGCATGCCATGGAAGCGATGACCACGGGTGTCGAGTACCGCGAGATTTCGGCCGAAGCATTGGCGGCCGAACGGCCGGGGCAATTCGACGTGCTGACATGCATGGAGATGCTCGAGCATGTGCCGCAACCCGCCTCCACCATTGATGCCTGTGCGCGCCTGGTGAAGCCGGGCGGCTGGCTGTTCTTTTCGACGCTCAACCGCAATCCGAAGTCCTTCCTGTTCGCCATCCTGGGGGCTGAGTACGTGCTGAAGCTGCTTCCCAGGGGAACGCATGAATACGCGCGGTTCATCCGTCCCAGCGAGCTGGCGAGTGCTTGCCGCCAGGCCGGGCTCGACGTCGTGAGCATGCGGGGTATGGAATACAACCCCTTCACTCAGCGCTACTGGCTGTCGGCCGACACCAGCGTCAACTACCTCTTGGCGTGCCGCAAACCATGACGATGCGTTGGCGAGTGCAAGCGGTGTTGTTCGACCTCGACGGCACCCTGGCGGACACTGCTCCCGATCTGGGCGGTGCCCTCAATCGCATGCGGCAGCGCCGAGGCCTGGATCCTCTGCCCATTGAGGTGCTGCGACCGCTCGCATCTGCCGGCGCCAGAGGGATGCTGCAGGCCGGCTTGCAGGTGAAGCCCGGGGACGGGGCCTTTGAAGCCTTGCGTGACGAATTTCTCGACGAGTACGAGCGCGCGCTGGATGTGGACTCCTGCCTGTTTGACGGAGTGTCACAACTGCTGCAAGAGCTCGAACGCCGGGGCCTGCGGTGGGGCGTCGTGACCAACAAGGCAGAACGCTTCACGCTGCCGGTGCTGAGGGGCCTGTCTCTGGCACAGCGCGCTTCGGTGGTCATCGCCGGTGACACCACGCCGCATGCAAAGCCCCACCCGGAGCCCCTGCTGGAAGCCTGCCGCCGCCTGGCGCTGCCCCCGGCGCAGGCGGTCTACGTGGGGGACGATCTTCGCGACATGCAGGCCGCCCGTGCCGCCGGCATGCCGTCCATTGCGGCGGGCTACGGCTACCTCGGCGAGGACTCCGACGTGACCCAATGGGAAGCAGACGCCGTGATCCACGAGCCGGGCGCATTGCTCGAACTGATCGAATGATCGATGCCGGCCTTGCAATCTCGGCCGGGGCCCCAAGGTTAGCGAACTACAATCCCGAACAAGGGGCCGACCTGGTTTCGACGTGGGTGCGGAATCAGCGCGGTGCATGCCGAGCACCAGTACGCTCGTAAATCCACTGGAACAAAGTAACTGCGAACGACGAACGTTTCGCCCTCGCCGCTTAAACACCGGTGAGCCTCGCAACAGTTGGCCGATGGGCTGGGCGCGCAAGCGCTGCGAGGTCATTCACATCGGCTGGTTCTGAGTTTGGTCACGCAGCGCAGAACGAGATCTAGTGACTGGCGTCGTTGGTAGCGTGCTCCTGCGCGACCGCGGCGTGAGAATCAAATCAGCGAGCTAAGCATGTAGATCTGCCTGAGGATGGCTTGCGGACGGGGGTTCAATTCCCCCCGGCTCCACCATTTGACCGCCCCGGACTTCCGCAAAAGTTCCGGGGCATCCGAAACCGCCAAGCACGCACGCGCTTGGCGGTTTTTGTTTGCACGTTCGTTCGTGCACGATCGACGCAGCGGCGGGCTGACTTGCCTGCCGAGTTTTTTCGGCGAACCACTAAACCGCAGGCCGAAGTCCTCGATAGCGTGCCCAAGAGGCGGAGCCGCGCTCCGCGACGGGACAGCTTTCAAGAAAAGAGGACACCATGGTCGCATTCGTCAGTGGCGCCAGCCAGGGCCTGAGCCTGAGTTCGCTGGCCACGCTGGGGCA
>NZ_SWAR01000032.1 GCF_006386545.1 Methylibium rhizosphaerae
CACGCCGCTGGCATAGGCGTACACGAGCACCTTGACCATCATGGCCGGGTGGAACGGCTGGTTGCGCGGGCCGCCACTGTTGTAGCGGGCGTGGAACGCGCTCAGGTCCAGGCCATCGACGGCATCACTGATGAAGTAGGCCAAGTGCCCTTCGGGCAACCAGTCTTGCAACGCCTCGGGCAGCAACATCTGTTGCTGAGGTTCATACGGCAGGTAGCTCGCCATGGCGGCGCACTCTACGGAGCCGCCTTGGCTCGCGCATCAGTCACTGCCCGAGTGTGGCGCCGCACCCTCACCCCAGCCCTCTCCCGCACGCGGGAGAGGGAGTCGGTCACGCGCTGCTGCCGCGCACGCTCCTAGCCCTGGTAGCGCAGTGTCAACGAGACGCTGCGGCCACGGTTGACAGGCACGAAGCTGGTGTCGAGGGTGGGGCTGTACAGCCGCCTGTCGAAGACGTTGTGCACCGTGATGCCGAACGACCAATGCCCTTCGCGGCGCGTCGAGGAGACATCGAGCTGCGCGCCGCCGGGCACCCACGAGGCCGGCGACATCCCGTCGGGGTCGGGCGGCATGACCCAGCTGCCTGATTGCGCGCGCAACGCCAGTCCGATGCTCGTGCCGGTCACCAGGCTTTGAGGCAGCCGGTAGTCGGCCAGCAGGTGCATCGAGCGTTGCGGCGTCGCAAGAATGGGGCACCAGTAGACCTGGTTGGAGGCGGCGAATTGCTGCTGCCGCGTGCGCATCACGTTCAGCCCGATGGAAATGTCCAGCGCCGTGCCGGCGCGTCCGGCAAGCTCGAGTTCGACGCCGGTGGAGGCCTTGCCCGGCACGAGGGTCGGATGCATGTCGTAGCTCGAGTCGACGGTGAAGTACAGAGCGTTGTGCTGCCGCAGCCGATAGGCCTCGAGGGTGAGTGCCAGGCCTTCGCTCAGATCGAACTTCGTGCCGATCTGCTGCTGCAGCGACGTGCCGGGCGGCACCGCGAGGTTGTCGACGTCCTGCCCGGCGTAGAGGCTGGCTTCGATGGCCGCCTGCGCGCCTGCATACACCGTCACGTCGGGCAGCAGCCGGTAGCTGGCGCCTGCGTCCCAGCTGCGCCCGGCGAACTTGCGCTCGTCTGATGCGCCGAACCGCGTGTCCCGGTAGCGGGATCGCCGCATCGCCAGGCGAACGGTCGCATCACCGAAGCGCAGCTGGTCCTGCAGCATCACGCCCCGCTCGGCACTGAAGCTCTCCCCCATGTCCACCAGCGCGAGGCTGCCATGGTCCGGCGTGGACGCGAGTTCCGTCTGCCCCGGCTCGAAGGTTGCGGGGTCCGCGTACCAGCTCGCGGAGGTGTACTGCAGCACCTGCCGGTGATGGCGCAGGTCGGTCGCGACCAGCAGCTTGTGTTTCACCGGGCCGGTCTCCAGGTCGCCGAGCAGGTTCCAGCGCCAGGACTTCGCCCGTGCCTTGACCGCCATGCGCGCCATCTGTACCTCCGCGACGTCGGGGGCGTACTGGTAGCTGCGCATGTCGAACCCGGCGCGCTCCCAGCGCGCCCGGGCGCCGAGGCGCCATCGGTTCGACAGGCGCCACTGCACGTCCACCTCGGCGTCGTCGACGCGCGACCGCCGTCCGTCTTCGCGGGATACCGGTGCAGTCTCTTCCGGCGAGACCGCGTAGGTGGATGTCTCGTTGTCGAGGTGGTTCCTGGCCAGGCTTGGCGGCGGGTCCCGCCGTCGCTCGTGCTGCAGGGTCAGCGTGGTCGAGAGATCGGCCGTGCGATGGCTCAGGCTGCCCAGCATGCCGCCGGCGCGGACCGGCTCGGCGGCGGCTGCACGGTCGCGGCCGCGCGAGCCGTAGGCCACCAGTCGCCACAGCGTTTCGCCCTCGCCGCCGCCGACGTCGGCGTTCGCATGCAGGACGCCGCCGTCGCGGGAATCGAGCTGCAGCGATGCGCCCGGCTTCTGCCCGGCGTAGGGCCGCTTGCGAACGATGTTGATGACGCCGCCCCGGCCGTCTTGTTCCGTGACGCCGCCCACCGCACCGCTCGGGCCCTTGAGTATTTCGATGCGCTCGATGGCCGCGCTTTCCAACGGGACGGCCGTGCGATACGAACCCAGGCCGGACAGCAGGAGTGGTGCAGGGAAGCCGCGGACCTTGGTGGCGGACTCGAACCCCCATGTGCCGCCGCCGAACGACGTGACGCCGGTGGCGTAGCCGAGCGCTTCGAACTGCGTGCGAACTTGCGACGCGGCCAGCATGTCCTGCGTCACCACCGACACCGCCTGCGGCACGCGCGACAGCGGCGTGTCGTGCAGCGTGGCTGCGTCGCTCACCGTAGGCATGAAACCGTTTTCACTACCACCCAACGAAGGATCCGCCTTGGCCTGGATGACGACGTCCTGCAGTTCGACGGTGCGCGGCGCGCCGGCTTCCTGACGACCGGGCTGCGCCATTTCGGCGGCGAGCGCCGTCCTGGCTGGTGCCTCCGCACGGCTCACGCGCCTGACGGTCACGATCCCCTCGGCCGCAATGTCGGCTGCAAGGTCGCTGCCTCGAAGGGCCGCATCCAGCGCCTGGTCGAGCGTGAAGCGCCCGCGCAGCGCCGCGGTGCGACACCCTTCGACGAGATTGGGCTGGAACGAGATGATCACGCCGTAGCGCTGCCCTATCTCAAGCAGCGCGCTGGCGACCGGGCCGCTGCCGACCTCGAGCTCCAGGGTGTTCACCGGCTGTACAGCCGACGCCTTCGCGTGGATGGCGTGGGCCAGCATGGACAAGAGGGCCACTCGCGCGATCAGCCCGATGGCCGACGAGATGGCCCGGCCGCGCCCTGGCTCCCGGCCACGAGAGGCAGCCGCCTCATCGGAGGCTCGATGTCTCCTCGAGAGTTCCGTCTGCACGACCTTCCTCTGCATCGATGGGGGTTGCTGGATTGCCGGCAATGTTGCGGTGGGTTGGCGCCCCATGCTTGTCATTTCCCTGACGAATTCATGACGGTCCGATGCGGGTTGCCAGCGGTGGTCGCTTCGCGGTCATGGGCAGCACTTCGCCTGCGGCAAGCCGAGTGGCCTGCTTGCGTTCACGATGGGCCCCATTCGCCTGCGCCTGCGCTTGACGGGGCGCGACATCTTTGTGAAGCGGCATGAGGCACAAGCAAGCAAGCGGCTCGGCACCCCCGCAGATGAACAGGGCGCTCCTGGTCACGCGCGAAGTCGCGCCTGGCGAGATCGAATGGGCGGACGTCGCCACGTCCGCCGAGGAGGGCCTGCGGCTGTGGCGCCAGCGGCGGCACGCGCGGGTCGTCGCCGACTTCGGGCCGTTGCCCTGCGGGACCACGGGTACCCAGCTGGCCCGCCAGCTGCGGTCCGAGGATCCGCATGTGCTGCTGTTCCTGCTGTCGAGCCAGGTGCATCCGACACAGTCCCTGTGGGCGCGCCGAAACGGAGCCTTTGCGGTGGTGCCGAGGTCGCGCGAGTCCATCGCCGCCTGCCTGTCAGGCTGGACGTTGCAGGCCTGCACCAGCCGCCGCGCGAACGATCGGCCGCTCGACGAAGCGATGCTGGCAGCCCGGCGCAGCCTCGTGTCCGCGCTGTTGTCGGTGGGGCGCATGAACCCGCAGACACTCTCCGTGGTGGAAAACGCGCTGGCCGCGCTGCAAGGCGGCGGCTGGCGCGGCTTGCGCGAGGCTCCGAGCGGGCTGGCGCAGACCATCGCGCGGCGCATGCTGCCCAGGGAGCTGCGCACGACCCTGCTGCCGTGGGTTGCCGCGGCGGACGGATCGGCCGCGCAGCCGCTGCGGCACTGACGGCTGCGGCAGTGGCTCATTGACGGCAGCAGGGAGCGCGCTCGAGTCAGTGCACGAAGCGGCCGCCGGTGCCGATCATCGTCATCTCGACGAAACGCGAGCCGATGCGGCTGTCGTGCGAGAACGAGATGCGCGGGCCGCCGGCATCCCAGTTCGACAAGGTCTCCAGCGCTGCGATCAGCCTGGAGCGTGTGACGTCCGGCCCGGCCCTGCGCAGCCCTTCGACCAGCGTCTTGGCGGCGAGATAACCCTCCATGGAGCCGAAGCTCAGGCGCACTTCACCGGCCTTCTGCATGGCCTTGCCGTACTCGCGCTGCAGCGGCGTGGACTCGCCCCACGGGAACGGCACGACCTCCGAGATGATGACGCCCACGCCGGCATGGCCGAGCGCGTCGGCCAGCGCATTGCCGCCCACGTACGACATGCTGACGAACTGACCGCCGTAGCCCGCCTGGCGCATCTCCTTGATGAGGGCGGCAGCCGAGCCGTAGGTGCTGACCAGCACCACGGCGCCCGGCTTGGCCGCGAGCAGGCTCTTGGCGGAGGCCGCCACTTCCGTGCTGTGGCGCTCCACCGTCGCGGAGGCGTGCACCTTGCTGCCGCGCTTGGTCAGCGCCTTGGTCATCGCGTCCAGGCCGGCTTCGCCATAGGCGTCGTGCTGGTGGAAGACGGCGATGTTCTTGATGCCGGTGACGGTGAGCTGGTCGACGATGTAGTCCGCCTCGTCCTGGTAGCTGGCGCGCACGTTGAACACGTTGCGGTTCATCGGATGGCGAAACATCTCGGCCCCCGATGCGGGCGCGAAGAACGGCACGTGTGCGGCATTGACGAGCGGCAACGCGGCCATGGACGTCGTCGTGCCGACATAGCCGAACAGCGCAACGAGGCGGCCGTCTTCAAGAAACTCGGTGGTGTTCTTGGCGGTCTGCCGGGGGTCGTAGGCGTCATCCTTGGCGTGCAGCTCGATCTTGCGGCCGTGCACGCCGCCGTTGTCGTTCACAGACTGGAAGTACACCCGCGCACCGCGGTTGAAGTCCGTGCCCAGTTGCGCGGAAGGACCGGAGAACGGTGCCGACTGGCCGATCACGATGGGTTCCCCGTTGACCTTGTCCTTGGCCGTCGCGGCATGCGGGGCAGCCAAAAGAAGGGCTGCGCAGAAGAGTGTCGATGAAAGCTGCAAACGCATGGTGGATCTCGTTTCGTGGGGCCGGTCGTCTTGCCTTGCGACGACCGTCTTGAGGATGATCAAACATGCAGCCGATGCCCGCATGACCAACATTTGATGAACTTCTTACGGTTGTGATGCTTCGTCGGAAAGCGTGTCCTTTTCTGCAGGCATGCGGCATTTTTCGGGGAGGCGTCGCTTCGCAGTCGCGCACGTGTGTTCGTGTGCTTGACGCGCGTTGGACAAGAGCCGCGTCATGCTGGCCGCAGCCAATCAATCCACCGGCGAAGCAGCAGGAACCACCATGAGCACCCCCAAGGGCTGGCGCACGCTCGTCAAGCTGAAGGAGCGCCGCCTCGGCCAGCTCGACGAGGCGGTCAACGCATGCCGCCAGCAGCTTCGTGAAAAAGTCGACAACCTGTCGAAGGTGATCGAAGACGAGGCGCGCTGCCGGGCCGAAGAAGAGGCTCAGCGCGACAAGCTGATCGGCATGGCCTCCGCGACCCAGGGGTTCCGCGCCAGCGACGTGGTGACGCTGCAGCACCTGCTGGCCGACGCCGAGCAGCTGACCGTGGCAGCGACCCGCCGGGTTCAGCAGGCCGAGCAGCAGGTCGAGGCGGCACGCCAGCAGGTCAAGGCGGCCCAGGCGGCGCGCCAGCGTGGCGAGCAGCAGCTCGAAAGCTGCAGGCAGCGGCTCGAAGCCGCACTCCAGGCCATTCAGGCCGAGCAGGACGACCAGCAGGACGAAGAGGCCGAAGAGGCTTCGGTGGCGCGTTTGCTGGCCGCGCAGCGTGCTGTCGCTGCACACGCCGAGGCGGCTTGACATGGCGGTCGCAGGCGATCCCTTCGCGGGCACCGATGCGCTGATCCACCTCGGCGAATCGACCAAGAGCCTGCTCACGCTGCTGGCCCTGTGCAGCCTGCGCGGCTACGTGGCGATGCTGGTGCTGCCGGTCAGCAACGACCAGTTGCTGCAGGGCGTGGTGCGCAACGGCATCGCGCTCACCATCGGCATCTTCATCGCGGCGGGGCAGCCGCTGCATGTGGTCGACAACGTGCCCACCATCACGCTGCTGGCCATGATCGCCAAGGAAGGCCTCATCGGCCTGCTGCTCGGCTATGCGATCTCCACCGTGTTCTGGATCGCTGAGGGCGTGGGCGTGATGATCGACAACCAGGCCGGCTACAACAACGTGCAGCAGACCAACCCGCTGAGCGGCGAGCAGAGCACGCCGGTGGGCAACCTGTTGTCGCAGCTGGCGATCTGCGGCTTCTATCTGCTGGGCGGCATGATCGTGCTGGTGGGGCTGCTGTTCGAGTCGTACCACTGGTGGCCGCTGGACAAGCTGATGCCCGAGTGGTCGCAGCTGCTCGAACGCTTCCTGCAGGTGCAGGTGTCGAACTACATGCAGGCGGTGGTCAAGATATCGAGCGCGGTGGTGATGGTGCTGCTGCTCATCGACGTCGGCATCGGCCTCATTGCCAAGACCGCCGACAAGCTCGAGCCCAACAACCTGGGGCAGCCCATCAAGGGCGCTGTCGCGCTGCTGATGCTGGTCATGCTGGTGGCCGTCTTCTTCGAGCAGGTGAAGCCGCAGCTCGCGCTGCAGTCGATGGGTCGGGACCTCACGGCCTGGCTGAAGCCGCCGTCGCGCTGAGTGCGCGCGTCCGCTTCTCGTTCTCTCTTCTGTCAGCGAAAGATCAGCCCGCCGTCATGATCTTTCGGCGGGAAAGCTGCATCCTGCGCCTCGGCAGTCTGATCGACGTCAACTGCTGCGACTCCGGGCCTTCAGCTGTGCTGATCCTCTCCTTCCTCCAAGGGCCCGGCTTCCACCCCGGGGCCTGCCCCGGGGTTTCTTTTTGTCCCAACGCTTCGCTGCGCAGTCGAATGCTGCGCATCCGGATGCTGCGGGCAGCGGCAGGATTCATACGCTTGTAGCCATCCGAACAGGAGGCTATTTGATGGAACCAGCCATCGCCGCAGTGGCAAGGAAGAGGATTGGCACTGCTGCGCTGCCGCCGATGACGCCGGCGCAAGTCGATTTCCTCTCGCAACTGGCCACGCACCTGGGGCTGTCGCCGGCACAAGGCGCTGGCCTGGTCGCCCCGCGCCTGATCACCGGTCCGTCCGGCTTCATGTGCCGCCTCCAGCTCATGGACGGCCAGCCCGCCGTGCGTACCGAAACGCTCCTGCCGCTTTCGAGCGAAGAAGTGATGGGCGCCGAAGTGCGCCACGTGCTGAGCGTGCAGTCCCTGGTGCTGGCCGAACTCGGCTGGTACCTGGGTACGTCGTCCGAAGGGCTGCTGCAGATCGAGTCGCTCGCATGGATCGACAGCGCCCTGGATGCGGCCACGGCGCTGGACATCGCGGCCGGCCTGGGCACGGTCATGTTGCAGGCATTGCTGTACGGCGAGGCTGCGCAGCGAACCACGCTGCCCACCATCCATTGAGATGCAGTGCGTTTGGCTTCGCTTGCTCCCATGGCGTTTCGCATCCAGATAGGCGCCACGACTTGCATGGGCTGATGCTCCATTGCATCAGCGTTACTCGACCAACCGGAGACGATACAGATGTCATCTGTCGCTCACCAGAACACCCAGCGGGGCGCCTTGCTGCTCAAGCCGCACACCATGCTGTACCCGCCCGTCGCGCGCGCCGCGGAAGACATGTCCGCAGACAGCGTGCGCGAACTCAACGCCGGCATGGGCACCATCTGGAAGCCGGCCGCAAGCGTGCTCGATGGCAGTGATTCGCTGCTGTCGATGCGCTACTTCAGCATCCAGGCGCTGCAGTTGCGGCTGGGCCAGCTCATGCAGGGCCGCGGCGTCCTGCACGGCCCGGAGATCAACCTGTTCCTGAAAGGCCGGTTCGACCATGTCTACGTCGACACGGCGAACTACCGGCGGATCGCCGAAAGCGCCACCCAGGTGCTGGGAGACCCGCGCGGGCAGCCCTTGTACTTCGACGTGCCGGGCCAGCGGCTCGTGATCGACATGTCGCGCTGCTTCATCGCGGACTCTTCGCAGGCGACGCCGGCGGCAGTGCGCGGCGTGGTGGTCATGACGGAGTCGCCGCGATTCAAGGAGTTCATCGATCGCCACCGTTGTGGGCTGGGAGCCGACGCTTCGAACGCCCAGGTCGTGCTCGCCGGCAACACCTTGCAGGATTCAGCGCGCTGCGTGACACGCTACGTGCTCAAGGAACCCGCACTCCAGCTCACGCCGCCGGCGGAGCAGCTGGCCCGCGACGTCAGCGCCAGGGTCGTGGCCCGGGCGCTCCTCTCGGGTTCGGCCGGCGAGATGCAGGCCACTGTTGCTGCCTTCGCGGCGCGGTGGAAACAGGGGCTGCAGGCCACGTCGAAAGACTGAAGCCAACGACCTCACATGCCCCGCTGAGGGGCGCTTTTATCGACCACCGCAATCTTCACCAGGAGTAGTCATGGGTATCAGCAACGTAAACGTCAGTGCGAAGATCGACGGCCAGATGCGCCAGAACATCGACGCGTTCGAAAAAACAGGCAAGCCGCAAGGTCCTGCCCCCGCGCCCGCGGGAGGCGCTCCCGACGGAATTCCAACGGCCAGGGCTTCTGCATCGGCGGAGATGGCGCCGCGTGCTGCGCTCGGCCCGGCCGGTGGCCCCGGTGGCGACAAGACGCCCGACCTGGCGGCCATTACCCGGGAAACCGGCACCGAGGGCACGAGCAAGGCGAAGACCGATGCCGAGAACTCGATGAAGTCCATGGCCGAGATGACCGCGATCCAAATGCAGTTCACGACGCAGTCGGCCATCATCAACCTGCACAAGAGCATGAACGAACAGGTGGCCAAGGCGATCACGGGTATCGGCAAGGGCGTCGAGAAGGTGTCGCAGTAACGCATCTCTTTCGCTGCGCCGCTGCGGCGCGGCCCCGAGCAAGGCCCGCCCGTCTCGCGACGGCGGGCCTTGCCGCTTCTGCTCATCGCGCTTCGCCGCCACGCGATTGTGAAAGTGATGAGCAACGAAGAGAGGATTCGTGAGGATTTCGTAGAGAGGTTGTGAATCCTCAACCGGCGAGGCGAACCTAGCATCAACTCCATCGACAACGCCACTGACTGGCACCCCTGGAGTACCCCATGCTTTCGCTCGCACTGACATCACTGAGAGCCGTTTCGTTGCACCGCGACATCGCCGAGCTGGTGCTGGAGGGCGACTTGCCCGGCGCATTGCGCCTCGGGTGCGAGCGCATCGAGCGCCTGCCTGCATCGGACGAGGCCGCGCCGCAGCGCGCGGCGCTGGGCCAGCTGCTCGGCCGCGTGATGCTCGCCTGCGGCAGGGAAGAGGACGCTGAAGAACTGTTCCAGCGCCAGCTCAAGAGCTACGAAGCCATCTCGCGCCACATGGTGCGCTGGTACGGGTCGATCGACCAGGCCGCGATGCTGCTGCATCTCAACCGCCCGGGCCGCGCGCTCGAGTGCAGCGGGGCCGTGGCCGACGATGCCCGTGCACCGGTCGAGGCTCGCATTGAAGCCATGGTCCAGGCCGCCGCCGCGATGCACCGGGCGGGCGACTGCCGCAGCGCGCTGAAGTCGATCGACGTGGCACGCACGCTGGCCGCCGGGCTGGCCGACGAGCGCTTCGCCCAGCTGGTGGAGTGCGTGGCACTCGAGCTGTCGATGCTGCATCGCGAACGCGCAGGCGAGGCGCTGGACGACCATGCACTGGGGGCCGTCTTCAAGGAAGGCGCCGCGGAGCTGCTCGACAACGCGCTGCTGCACCAGCAGCTCGGCGCCGCGGCGCAGGCGGTGCAGTCCTGGTCTGCGCTGGTGGCGATGCGCATGCGCTTCCTGCAGCGCATGCTGTCGAAGGACTGTGTCGGCACCGAGGCCGCCGCGCGCGTGACCGATGCCATCGCGTGGCTGCGCGAGCGGCGCATGGCGGAAACCGAAACCCAGGCACGCATCGAAGGCGCGCTGATGCTGATCGGGCGCGGCGCGGCACGCGCGGCCGCCGACTTGCTGGCGCCTCTCACGTTCAACGAGCAGCAGATGCGCCGCAGCCGCCACGCACTCGAGCTGCAGTACTGCCTGGCCAAGCTCCACCAGCACCAGGGGCGCCACATCGATGCCTTGCGCATGTACCGCCACCACACGCAGCAGGCCGTGCAGGCGCTGCAGAGCTATGCCGGCGTGAGCCGCACCCCGGCCTTCCTGCAGCAGGCGGCGCAGGCCGACGCCGGCGACGCCGCCAAGATGCGCCTGCCGCTGCGCTACCGCCGCGCCTACCAGTACATGATGGAGCACCTCGCCGACGAGAACCTCTCGGTGCGCCAGGTCGCCGCCCACGTCGGCGTGACCGAGCGGGCGCTGCAGCTGGCCTTCCGCGCGCACCTGGGCGTGACGCCCGCCGAGCTGATTCGCACGCGTCGCGTCGAGAACATCCACCAGGAGCTGCAACGGCAGGCCGGCGATGCGGGCGTGCTGGAGGTGGCATCGCGCTGGGGCGTGAAGAACCGTTCCACGCTGGTCCACAACTACCGCACGCGCTTCGACGAGACGCCGACGCAGACGCTGCGCGGGGCGGCGGAAGCGGGAGGCATGCCGCCGGCGTGATCGCGCCGTTGCGAACGGCGACTTGTCAGCAAGGGAGATACCAAGAATGACCATCAACCGCATCGGCGCGACCGCGAATGCCAGGCCGGCCGAAGTTCAGAACACGAATGAGACCTCGCGACCCGAATCGCCGCGGTCGCCCGGCCATGCCGACCTGTCACCGAGGGTCTCGAATGCGCCTGCCGCGTCACCCCCCCGGGTGTCTCGGGAGTCCGTCCAGCAGGTCCAGGCCGCCACGAACGAGGTCAACGCCCTTCTGCAAGGCGGAGGAGCCGCGCTGCTGCAGCAAGGCGTGCAGGACGGTTTCCGCTCGCTGCCGCCCGAAGCCCGGGGCCTGGCCGTCCAGACGGCACGCCTCGTCGGCATCGGGAGCGCCGAGCCCGCCTCGCCGACGGCGCCACTGTCGCCGGCCAGTCTCTTGCAGCGACTCGACGCCGTGTCGGCGGCCGCTTCGCAGCTCTTCGTGGATCTGCAAGAGGTGAGGGAGTCCAGCAGGGTCATCGCCGCCAGCCTGGCGAAGACGCCGGTGGCCGATCTCCTGGCCAACAGGGAAGCCGTGAAGGAAAAGCTGAGCACGTGGGTGAACCAGACGGAGGCGCTGCATGAGCAGCTCAAGGCGGATGGCCCCACGGACCCCGCGACCATGATCGCCTTGGAGGCCCGCACGCAAGCGGCGGAATGCCAGGCGAAGACGCTGACTCGGATGGCCGTGGGCCGCCTCGGCCGCATGGCCTTCGACCTGACGGTCGGCGCGGTGGCCTCAACGGTGCGCCGGTTTCTCGGCACCTAGGTCGCGGCGCCGGGCGTCCGAGGGCGCCTGCGCATCGGCAGCGGTGATCTGCCACTGCTGGCTCGGCTTGCCGCTGTACGCCCGCTGGATGACGCTGCCGGCGGTGTCATGGAGATCTTCATCGAGGGCCTGGCCGCTGAGTCTCGAGGTCACGTAGTAGTGGCCGCGGCCGGTGCCATTGAGCTGCCACTTCTGCCAGCTTCCGCCGCTGCAGTCCCATTGCCGGATCGGCGTGCCCGGTGCGATCGAGGCGTCGGGCAGGTCCATGCACAGGCCGCTGCCCACGTTCGCGAACTGATACTCGCCGCCTGCGTTCTTCAAGGCCTTCCACTGCTGGAAGGACGTGCTGCCGCACGACTGCGCCTTGACCTTGGCGCCGCTGGCGGTGCTGGCACCTTCCACTCCGAGGCAGCTGCCGTTGCGCACCGACCTGAAGGTGACCAGCGAGTTGTTCGTCGGCCCCGGGCTCGCGACGACGACGCTGGCCGTCGGGGCGGTCCACAGCTGGCTGCTCGCACCTGACCAGGGCCACTGCTCCACGCCGGCGCGGCCGCCGGTGCCCGGACCCTTCAGCACCAGCTTGTTGTACCTCGACGTGATCGAGAAACGGCCCGCACCCTGGTCGGCCAGCGTCCACTTCTGGTAGGTGCCGCCGCTGCAACCCCATTGCTGCAGGACGGTACCGCTGGAGGTGGACCCGGCGGTCACGTCGATGCACATGCCGCTGCCGGCGTTGACCAGCAGGTAGTCGCCCGAGGACTCCTTCACGAACCGCCACTTCTGGAAGACGCTGCCGGTGCAGTCCTGGGCCAGCAGCATGGCGCCGACGGCGTCGCCCGACCCGCTGACGCCCAGGCACAGGCCGCCGGCGCCGACGATCGTGGACACCGGGTCGTCGCCGCTGTCGCTGGCTGCTGCCGTCGCTGCGACCCAGAGCAGCCCCAGGCCGGTCGCAACGCGGGCGAGCCGTTTCACCGACTCATGCATCCTTGCCCCCGAAAGTGAAAGAGTGGAGATGGGTTTGATGGCGCAATGGCTGCGTGCCGTCGCGCATCACGTCCCCTCAAGTGTTGGCCGCCGGGCCGCAGCAGTCATGGCGAAGGCATGACGGCCGCCTGTCGAGGCTGGCGACTGCCGTGATCGGAGTCACGCGAGCCGAGAGCCGGCCCGCGCGTCAGCGGCCGTTGTACAGCCGCAGGATCTTCTGCACGTAGTCCTGCGTTTCGCGATAGGGCGGGATGCGGTTGCCGTAGCGCTTGACCGCGCCTTCGCCGGCGTTGTAGGCCGCCAGCACCAGCTCGACGCGGCCGTCGAACATCTCGTGCAGGTCACGCAGGTAGCGCGTGCCGACGTCGATGTTGGTGGCCGGGTCGAGCAGGTCGCGTGCGGCGCCCACGCCATAGCGTGCGCCGGTGGCCGGCATGATCTGCATCAGCCCGAGGGCGCCCTTGGGTGAGCGCGCCCGCGTCTGATAGGCCGACTCCACGTGCACGAGCGCACCCACCAGGCGTGGGTCCAGCCCATGGCGGCGGCTGGCCATCGTGACCATGTGCTGCAGGTGCGGTGCTCCCAGCTCCAGCGCAGGCGCGCGCAGCGGAAAGCTGGCGATGAAGGGTTGCTGCACGTCCGGCAAGCCGGGCAGGCGGCCGTCTGCCCGCAGTACCGGCTCGCTGGCGGCCGGCTCCTGCGTTTCGAAGGCGCTGCAGCTGCGCACGGCGGCGCTGAAGCGCACCGACAAGTCCTGCATGGCCACCCGTTGGGTGCCGTCGAGCATGTCGCAGCGCCAGCGCACGGCGGCCTCGCTGCCGGTGCCGATGGACAGCGCGGTCAGGCAGGCGGCGTGCCAGAGAGTGCGACGACGACGGCGGTCCATGGCCGGTGGCCGCTCAGTTGGCTGCAGCGCGCAGCTGCGCGAGCTCTTCCGTGGCAGAGGCCAGCAGGGCGGCAACTTCTTGCGAAGTGCGCTGGCTGGTGGCCAGCAGCGAGGAGAACTCGTTCAGCGCGCTGTGGAGGTCCAGCTCGGCGGCGCTGCCGGCCGGAGCGACTTGCGGCTGGGGCACCGCGACGTCGGTCGCGGCGATCTCGCCGCCGCACAGCAGCGTATGCACGCGGTGCAGCTTGAGCGCGATGTTGCCGACGATGCGAGTGCCTTCCTCGTCCTGCCGGGCATTGCCGACGACCTTGATCTCGGCCATCAGCACGTTGAAGCGCTCGATCTGCTCCTGCACTGTGGCCTGCACCGTCTGCAGCGATGCGAAGAGGTCGGTATAGCCAGCCATCGCGTTGGCGGCAGATTGGGCAGCTTGCATGAAGTGACTCCTGTTGGTGGTGACCGCCGGGCGGTCGATCGGTGATCCGGTGCACGCCGTCGCGGTACGTGGCGGCCTGTGCATGCGGCAGTGTTGGCGAGCGCAGGCGGGCGTGTGGCGCCCGCGGCGAAGCCGCGTCCTGGCATGCGAACCGGACGTCGCGCTTCGCGGTGGCGCACCCGGCTTCGCCTGGCTGTGAGGAGTGGCCGCTGCACCTCCCTAGGCTCCAGGGGTCATCAATCCAAAAGGAGCGGACCATGACTATGTCAGTCAGTGGCGCGAGCCCGGTGAGCTACGCCAGCACACCGTCGGCGCAACCGAACGATGCGGCTTCGTTCGAGCAGCTGTTGAGTCAGCTGGCCAGCAACTACGGCGTCTCGCCGCAGGAGCTTTTCAACATGATCACCTCGTATGCGAACCAGCCGGGTGGCGGCGGTTCGCCTGCGTACGGGTCCGCCGGTTCCGGCGGGGCGGCCGGGCTCGGCGGGCCGGCTGCAACCGGCGGGTCGGGCAGCGTGAACAACAGCGACATGCAGAAGGTGCTGGGCCAGTTCGCCGCCAACACGCTCAATGCCGGCCAGGGGATGATGAAGGAGGCGATGGACAACTTCTTCAAGGAAGAAGAGCCCGACGAGGACGATCCGGACGCGGAGTCGCTGTGATGAAAGCGGCTTGCACTTACCGCCGCCGTGCGGTGGCAGCCGCCTGCGTGGCCTTGGCCGCGGCATGGTGTGGTGCTGCGGGCGAAGCCCACGCACAGGCCACGCAGGGCAGCGTGGTGCAGGCCGCGCCGCAAACGCGTGCCTTGCGCGGCGCTGTCGCACGCGGCGGCCGCGAAAAGCGCTTCGTCTATCGCGCCGAAGGCCGGCGCCTGGCCGACGTGCTGCAGGACTTTGCCGCCAGCCAGGGCTTGCCCGGCGTGGTGGGCGACGGTGTGGAAGGCGTGGTCAATGCCAGTTTCGACACCACGCCCGAGAACTTCCTGAGCGCCATCTCCAAGGCCTACGGGATCCTCTGGTACCACGACGGCACGGCGCTCTACTTCTACCCGGCCAAGGCCGTGCAAAGCCGGCTGTTCCGCCTGAAGGGCTACAGCCGCAAGGAGGTCACCAGCCTGCTGGAGTCGCTCAACCTCGGCGACAAGCGGTTTGCGCTGAAGTTCGACGACGCGCAGCGCACGCTGCTGGTCTACGGGCCGCCGCGTCACATCGAGCTGGTGGCGCAGGCGCTGGACTCGCTCGACCAGGGCGCCAGCGAAGGCAACGAGCGCGTGGTGCGGGTGTTCCCGCTGCGCTTCGCCTCGGCCGGCGACCGCGGGCTGGGCGAGGTCAACGTGCCCGGCGTCGCGTCGATCCTGCGCGGGCTGTATTCGCGAACCGGCGCTGAAGCCGGCGCGGGCGACTCGCAGGGGTCGCGGCCGGTGAGCCACAAGATCAAGTCGATGCAGGCGCTGTACGGCAGCGGCAAGATGATGCCGGACCTGCCGTCCGCATCGAACGAGAGCCTGCCCCCGCCTGACAAGTCGGGCGCAGGCATCAGCACGCGCTCGCTGCGCAGCCCCGTCAACTTCGAGGAAGACCAGCCCAACTTCGAGGCCGACGAAGGCACCAACTCGGTCATCGTGCAGGGCCGCGCCTACCGCATGCGCGAGTACGAGGCGCTGATCCGCCGGCTCGACCAGCGGCCGGTGCTGGTGGAACTCGAGGCCATGATCATCGACGTGAGCGAGGACAACGTGCGCTCGCTCGGCATCGACTGGTCGGTGCAGGGCTCGCGCGGCCAGTTCTCGGTGAACTCGCCTGGCGACGCGCCGCCACAGGTGGGCAGCGGCCAGGGCCTGCTCGGCAACGGCACCTACACCATCGGCACCCTGGTGGCCGACGCCGGGCGGCAGCTGCTCATGCGCATCAATGCCCTGCAGGGCGAAGGCAAGGCCCGCGTGGTCTCCAAGCCTTCGGTGCTGGGCGTGGCCAACCGGCCTGCGGTGATGAAGGAAAAGCGCGTCGCCACCATCCGGGTGGCGGGCAACCTCGACGCGAAGCTGTTCCAGATCGAAGCCGGGACGCTGCTGCAGGTGACGCCGCAGGTCGTCTCTGGCGAGGGCGGCAACCAGATCAAGATGTCGCTCTACATCGAGGACGGCAACTTCGAAGCCGGCTCGGTCGACCAGGTGCCGGTGCTCAAGAAGACGGAGATCCGCACCGAGGCCCATGTCAGGGAAGGCGAGAGCCTGCTCATCGGCGGCCTGATGGTCGAGGCCAGCACCGACCAGCAGTCGGGCGTGCCGGGGCTGCGCAGCATCCCGCTGGTGGGCGGCCTGTTCCGCTGGAACGGCAATCGCTCCACGCGCACCGAGCGGCTGTTCCTCATCACGCCCAAGCTGGTGGGAGGTGCCGCGGCACTCCCGGCCCCGGTTGCTCCCGCCGTCGAACCGCAAGGCGAGCCCGCTGCCCAGCCGCTTGGCGGCGACGCACGCGGCACGCAGCGCGTCGCCCGCAACAACAACCGCTGAGAGGTTCGCAAATCATGAAGCAGCTTCGCGTATTGACCGGTCGGCATGCAGGGGTGGACCTATTGTTGAGTGCATCGAAGTACCGCATCGCCGCAGACGAGCAAGCAGACATCCAGCTCGTCGACTGGCAGGCGGAACCCCTGAACCTGGAACTCTTGGAAGAAGGCAACTTGGTCACCATCGCCAACACGCAGCAAGCTGACGCCGCAGACGCCACCAGCGGCGCCGCGACGCCGGAGTCCTTCGTGGACTTCGAGCCGCGACGCTTCGGCGACGTGGTGCTGTGCGTGGGCCCGGCCGATGTGGCGTGGCCTTCCGACGTGGAGCTGCTCGAGCGACTGATGCGCCCGGTCAAGAAGATGGCCGAGGCAGTGAAGGAAGCCCGGCCCTCGCGGGTGGCGCGCGCCGCGGTGGTGTTCGCTGCGGTGGCCACGCTGGCCGTCGGCGGCGCCTTTGCCTCGGTGGTGTGGCACAACACGCAGGCCGCAAAGGACAAGGTGCAGCCCGAGCCGCTGGTGGGCCGGGTGTACCGCGCGGTGTCGGGCACCACGCTGCAAGGCATCTCGGTGCGCCCGGCGGGCGAGCGCGTGATCGTCGAAGGGCTGCTCGCCGACAGCGCCGACGCGGTGGCCCTGCGCCAGCTGCTCTCGCGCTTCCCGGCAGAACTCATCGAACACAAGTACGCCGCGGTGCCGGAGATCGCGCAGAGCATCTCCGATGCGCTGGGTACGCCCGGCCTCACGGTGAGCTATCGCGACCGCGGCGTGTTCGTGGTGGGCGGCCGCGCGATGTACCTCGACAAGGTGCGGGCGGCCACCACGCGAATCGCGGCCGATCTGGCTCCGCTGGTGCGCGGCATCGAGGTGGCTGCAGACGAATCGCCTGCGCCCGACAGCGTGCCGGTGGGCGCGATGTTGTCCACCGACGGTCTGCAGTACGTGCAGACGCGCGACGGCGCCAAGCACCTTTCACTTTCTCCCGAGCCGATCGTCGAGTTGAGCGACGCGCCGGCGGTTCCCACCCGTTGACAACCCCTATCCACGGAGCACTTCCGACCATGAACGAGCAACTCGAGCAAACCGTATTCGGCGACCTGGCCAACCTGGAAAAGTCGCTGGCCGAAGACGCCTCCGGCGACCGTGCCCGTGCGCTGCTCGGCTACTTCGCAGACGTCGCGAAGTCCGCCGAAGCGATGCTGGCCACCGCCGCCGCCACCGAGCGCCAGCTGGTCACCCAGCTGATCGAAGGCTTCCACGCGTCGCAGCGCATCGTGCGCCACGTGTGGGAAACGCTGCACAACGCATCGCTGGCCGTCTGAGCCGCCGCACAGCAAGCAGGAGTACGCACATGTACGACACCTACACGCAGCACGCCGCCTACGCCGCGCCCGCCGTGGCGCCGGCGTCCGGCTACCCCGAGGTGTATCGCAACCTGATGACCATCGGGTTGCTGGGCGCGATCTACCGCAGCAAGGACGATGCCGACATCGTCAACACCGCGGTCGAGGCCACGCTCGACGACCCGAGCTTCTACCGCATGTGCCGCGCCATCGCGGTGGGCATGGGCGGCGACGTGGGCTATGCCCGCGACCAGCTGGGCAGCTATGTCGAACAGCACCCCGACGACGACAACGCGAAGGTCGCGATGGCTGTCTCGCTGATGCTGGGCGGCGACGCCGAGTGGAAGAGCTGGCTCGACAACGTGCTGGCCACCAGCTCCGAGCAAAGCGCCCGCGAAGCAGCCAATGGCGTCCTGACCTTCCTGTCTGCTCTGCAGCAGGCGCACTGAGTTCCCTGAAGGGGCCGATGGTCGGCCTCTATGTAACCCCCCCGCCGCTATCCGGCGGCACCACCCACGCGGTCCTACCGCATCTTTCCTAGGAGATAACCATGTCTTTCAACCCCGGCGGCATCGGCATGAGCTCGGGCACCACCGCTCTTCAGAACGGCGGCGCGCAACTCAGCGCGGCAGGTACGGCTGCAGCGTCCAAGGACGGTACCGACATGATGGCCCAGATCCAGCAGACGGCTGCCATGCAGATGAAGTTCCAGACCGAGATGGGCCTCATCCAGATGATCGTGAAGATGAACGAAGCCCTGGCCAAGATGTTCAAGGCCATCGGCGAAGCCATCAAGGGTCTGGCCTGATAGGAATCCGTCCAGGCGTGCCGGCGCGGCAGTGTCGAAGCCGGCACGTCTGATCGCCTCATCACTCATCAACACAAGGAAATCAAGATGTCAGTCTCTGCTGTTTCCAACCAGGCCCAGGCCTTCAACGTCTCGAACCGCGGCCCGGCGCTCAACGCCATCGCGAGCAGCCTCGACGCTGCTTCGCAGATGACGCAACTGATGAACGCCCTGCTGATGAACCTGCTGCGCTCCGCCCAGCAGGCCAATCCGGCAGGCATCGGCGGCCCCTCGCAAGCGGGCGGCGCCGGCGGCGCTGGCGGCCTGGGCGGCCTGGGCGGTGCCGGCGGCCTGAATGGCCTCGGCGGCCTGCTGCAGAGCTTCGCGCAACTGCTGCAGTCCATGACGCCGCTGCTCCAGGCGCTGGGCAACGGCGGCCTGGGTGCGAACCGGCCGGCCTCGCAACTGGCCAACGGCTTCCCCGGTGGCGGCCTGGGCGGCGCCGGCAGCCAGATCGGCGCGGCCCTGGGCAACGCGTTGGGCGGCGCTCCGGGTGCTGCGCTGGGTGCCGGATTGGGCGCCGCGGCGGGCAACGCTGCCGGCGCTGCACTGGCTCCCAACGGCGGGCTGGGCGTGGGCCCGGCCGTGGGCCTGGGCGCCGCCCCGCTGGCGCAGGCCGGCAGCCAGATCGGCGCGGCCGTCGGCAATGCCATCGCCGGCGCTCCGGGTGCCCAGGTGGGCGCTGCCGTGGGCGCTGCGGCAGGCACCGCACTGGCCGGTGCCACCGGAACCCCGTTGGCCGCCACCCCCGGCTTCACCCCGAACTCGGTGAACACCTCGGCCTTGCTGGGCAACATGACGCCGGAAGCCGCGCGCAGCTGGGCTCTCGCCAACGGCGGCGAGAACATGACCGCCAAGGATGTGAACCAGGGCATGGCGCTCTACAGCATCTTCAACACCGGCAACAACCGGGCGTTCTGAACCCGCGCCTTCGCAAGGCATGCAGCCAGGCGGCTGCATGCCTGTCCTCAGCGGAACGCGTTCCGTTGAGGACAGGCAATTCCTCCCACCTGGAGACCGCACGATGGACCCGTTTTTCACCCGCAAGCCCTTCATTGCCGCGCTGATCGAAGTCATCAGCACGGCCATCACGCACAACCGCCTGGAGGATGCGGAGACCGTGCTGGCCGGTGTGCGCGTGCTGCGCCCGCGGCTGGCCGAACTCGACACCTTCGAGGCCTGGATCGCCATCAAGCGCGGCCACTGGCAGGACGCCATCCGCACGCTGCACAAGCTCGACGCCACCGCCAGCAACTGGAGCCTGGGCAAGGCGCTCATGGCCTTCTGCCAGTTCGCCGTGGGCGACGCCGGCTGGAGCGTCAGTGCCAACGAAGTGCTCGAGGGCAACTCGACCGACGAAGCGCGTGGCCTCGTCAGGCTGCTGATGGGCAAGGACGGCGGCCCCGCCGAAGAGGCCGAGTCCACCTCGGCGCCGGCGGCCAGCTTCGCCGACTACGACCCGCGCTCGATGCACCACGCGGCATTCCTGCGCGCCTGAGCGGCACGCAGCACCGCCACACAAGGAGTTCGCCCATGACCGTCTCCGCCATCGGTTCAGTGACCGCCACCCAGGTGATGGACCAGGCCACCACACGGCCCGAAGCCCTGGGCAACCTCGCCGACCGCTTCAGCCGCATGGTGCAGGAGCAGCCTGCCGCGCCCACGCCGCACGACACCGAAGCGGGCTCGCGCTCGACCGTCTCGCACTTCCTCCAGGCGCAGGAAGGCGTGCTGCGCCAGACCTTCGACAAGGTTCGCTCGTTTTCGCTGGAGGCACCTGCGATGAACCCGAGTGAGCTGGCTTCGCGGCAGATCGATCTCACCTACCAGCTCGCGATGGTGCAGGTGCAGTTCAACGCCGGCGTCTACATCTCGCAGAGCACCAAGAGCGGCCTGCAGACGCTGATGAAAAACCAGTGACGCAGTCACCCGCCTCGCGGAGAACGACATGACCCTTCGAGACCAGCTTGCCCGGCTGCTGCGCATGGCCCTCATCGCCTGCATGGCGGTGGGCCTCGCCGCCTGCAAGACCGACCTCTACACCAAGCAGAGCGAGGCCGACGCCAACAGCATGGTCTCGGCGTTGCTCGAAAGCGGCATCTCCGCCGCGAAGGAAACGCCCGACGGCAAGACCTGGAGCGTGAAGGTCGGGCAGGACGACGTGGTGCGCGCCCTCGCGGTGCTGCGCGCCCAGGGCCTGCCGCAGGACAAGCACGTCAACCTGGGCGACATGTTCAAGAAGGAAGGGCTCATTTCCACGCCCACCGAAGAACGCGTGCGCTTCATCCACGGCGTGTCGCAGGAGCTGTCGTCCACGCTCACGCAGATCGACGGCGTGGTGACCGCGCGCGTGCACATCGTGCTGCCCAACAACGACCCGCTCGCGCCCGAGGCCAAGCCTTCCAGCGCGTCGGTGTTCGTGAAGTACCGCCCGCAGGCCAACCTCACCGCGCTCACGCCCGCCATCAAGAACATGGTGGCTCGCAGCGTCGAGGGGCTCTCGTACGACAACGTGTCGGTCACGCTCGTGCCCGGCGCGATGGTGGCGCCGGCGCCGCCGCCCGAATCCTCGTACCTGGGCTGGTGGATCGGCCTGGCCGTGGTGCTGCTGCTCTTCGGCGGCGCTGCCTGGGTGGTGTGGCGCCGGCCCGCCTGGCTGCCGCCGGGCATTGCGCAGAAGCTGCCGAAGGTGGGCGACACGCCCGCGCCCCAGCCCACCGCGAATGCAGGCACCGCTGCCTGAGACAAGCGATGAATGCCGCCGACGCAGGGGCCGGTTCGCAGGCGCTTGAGGCCGCCGGCCTCGCGCGTCTGGCATTGGCCTTCCAGTACCGGATCGACCACCTGCCCGATGGAGCAGATGCCAGCTGGCAGGCCCTGACCGGCGACAGCACCTTCTTCCAGCAGCTGCCGCAGGGCTCGGCGCGCCGCCGGGTGATGCTGCAACTGTTTCGCCGCTGGTGCGGCCCTCTGCCTGGCCTGCAGGCGCTGACCACCCCTGGGGGGCGGCTGGCCCTGCAAGACCGCCTGCAACTGCTGTCGCGCCTGTGCGCGCTCGCGTTGTTGAGCCGCCCCGGGGTGCTGCGCTGTTGTGTCGAGCGGCACTCTCGCCAGTCGCTGGAAAGCGCGCTCGGCCCGGCCGTGGACGCCTTGCGTGATTCATCGCACGAAGGCCCGGCAGTGCCAGGCCACGTGGCCGCCTGGGTGCCCATCCAATGGGCCTGCGTGGGCTTTGCCGACCTGTTGCACGCGGGCGCGTTGCCGCACCGCAGCCTGCGCCGGCTGGTGCGCCTGGCGCTGCCGGCGCGGTGGCCCGTGCCCAGCAGGGCGCGCGCGATGCTGCCGGTGCACGTGCCGACCCACGAAGCGCTGTTGCGCATGGAAAACCTGTTCGAAAGGGATGCGGCATGGTGATCTGGTTGCACGGCAATGCCGGCGGCGTCGGCGTCGAAGACGGCATCGTGCCCGCCGCCATGGCCGGCGGCGTGGCCGAACTCGATGCGTTGCGCCACACCATGGACGAGCAGCGCGAGCAGGTCCTCGCGGCGGCACGCGTCGAGGCGCAGGCGCTGCTGGAGCAGGCGCGCCAGGAAGCGGCACGCCTGCTGGAAAGCGCCCGCGCCGATGCCGAGCGCGCACGCCGCGAGGCCTACGACGCCGGCCGCCGCCAGGCCGCGCTCGAATGGCACGAGCAGCAGACCGGCAGCGTGATCGACAAGGCGCAGGTGCTGCGCAACATGCACGAGAAGCTCGCCACCATCGTGACCGCTGCGGTCGAGCGCATCGTGCACACGGAGCAGCGGGAGGCGCTGTACCAGCGCGCGCTGCGCAGCGTGCAGGGCCTGGCGCGCGGTGCCTCCACGCTCGCGCTGCGTGTCAACGCAGAGGACTACGAGCACGCACGCGCGGCCATCGAATCGCTGGCGGCCTTGCAGACGCAGGGCTTGCACATCGAAGTCAACGTGGACACGGCCCTGCCGCCGGGCGGCTGCGTGTTCGAGTCGGAGGTCGGCATCCTCGACGCCAGCCTGCAGACCCAGCTTGAGGGCCTGCGCGCCGCGATGGACCGTGCGGTGCGCAAGGCAATCGTCGACGGCGACGCGCCTGGCGACGGCGCGCGGCTGGCCCATCCGCCTGCCTCGGCCGTGCCCGATGAGGACGGCTTCGATGAGGACGGCTTCGACGACGCTGTCTTTGACGAAGCCTACGACCCTGAGTCGGCCTGAGCCCCCTTGGCGAGGGGCCGCGGCTTCGCCCGAAGGCACATCGCTTCGCGCACCGGCCTCGGCCGAAAACCGGCATCCCTAGGCTGAGCCGGTCGGAGTCGTCGAACTCCAACCGCAAGGACGAGCAGTCATGTCCAGCCTCAGCATCCCCGCCACGCCAGGCCGTGCGGCACCGCCGGACGCCGGCGATCCAGCGTCCCTCTGGCTTCACGGCGCGGCCGTCGCTCTCGGGGCCGACCCCGCCGTGGCGCGGGATTTCGCCCGCAGCGGGCAGCTGCAGCTGAACGATGTGCTGCTGTGCGTGCAGCCGCGCAGCCACCAGCCCGATGACTGGCTCGCCGTGGCCCGCGTGGAGCGGCCAGCCGGCGTGGCGCAGGAGCGCTGGTGCGACGTGCTGCTGGGGGCCAACGGGTCGCTGATGCTGCTGGCGCCCTGGGCCTTCGCGATCGACGACGCAGGCGCCGCGCTGCTGGTGCTGCGCGTGCCGCCCGCCCACTGCGACGATCCGCTGATGCTGTGCGGCAGCCTCTTCGGCCTGCTCTGCACCGCCGAGGGTCTGGTGCACGGCCTGGTCGAGCCGCGGGCCGCAGCGACGCCCGGGGCACGCGAGCCGGCCGGCCCCGAGCCGGGCGCGGCCGCAGACGCCGCGATCGCGGCATCCATGGCGCAACCCGCCTTCACGGCCGCCATGGAGACGCTGGTCTGCCGGACCGTCGAAGCCTTGGGTGGGGACGCTGCTACGCAGCGGCAGGCGCTGGCGCAGGGCTCGCTTCGCGTCGGGCCGGCCAGCATCGCCGTGGTGGCCGACATCGAAGGCCACGCATTGGTGCTGTCGGCCGACATCGGCCCGGCCACCGCGCTGGGTGCGCAGGAGACGGCAGCCGTGCTGGCCGGCAACCTCGACCTGCTGGCCCTCGCCGGCGTGGCGGTCGGCCGGCTGGCCGGGCGGCCGATCCTGAGCGGGCGCTGGGATGTGGAGGACGCCACGGATGAGGCCGCCGCACAGGCGGAGCTGTTCGCCGCCTGGCTCATCGACTTTGCCGAGCTGTCGCAGGCCCTCGGTACGGCCGCCGCCGCCGGTCGTCCCTTCCGCGAGAACGTCGACATCTCGCGCCTGCTCGACCACTCGCCCACCCGCATGGCCTGGAACGGCACGGCGGCCACGGCGGCCGACCTCGCCTCGCTGATGGTGCCGTCGAACCTGCGCACCGCGCTGTCGAGCTTCGGCGTGGCCATGCTCTTTGGTGCCAGCTACAAGCCGGTGAACCAGACCTACCAGGCCCATTCCGCCGTGCGCAGCCAGGTACGCACCGACGCACAGGCCCAGGCGCTGGCGGAACAGGGCCTGCGCGCGCGGCCCCTCAGCCGCTTTCTGTCTCGACAGGAAATGGTGCCGGCGTCGCCGCAGCTGTCGCCGCAGACGTCGTTCCAGAGTTCCGGCGGCGGCAGTTCGCCGGACCTGGCCAGCGGGCCGTCGCTCGCCAACATCGCGGCCGGCAGGCTGCCGGCCATCGACTCCGCCCGGTCATCGATGCGCTTCGACACCGACGGCTCCGCCGGCGGCAGCTTCCACTTCCCCAGTGAAAGCAGTACCGCCGCCCAGCCGGCGACGCCGTCTCTGACGCTGCGCGAGGCGCTGCAGAAGGGCGACTGACGACCGGCGTCCTTCGCGAGACGAACCCAGGCTTCGGCCGATGGCGCCGGGGCGTCGCGGCGCGGCCCTAGGCTCGCTGCGAACCGAGACACCTGACGATGAGCGACCTGAACCAATTCACCCGGCTGATGGAAGCCGAACTGGCCTCCGCCTCCATGGTGGGCCGCACCGGCAAGGTCACTGAAGTGATCGGCACTTTGATGCGAGTGAGCGGCCTCGATGCCCGCCTGGGCGAGCTGTGCGAGGTGCTCGACGACGACGGTTCCGTGCTGCAGACGGCCGAGGTCGTCGGTTTCTCGGGCGGGCGCAGCATCCTCTCGCCGTTCGGCTCCATCCTCGGCGTGCGCGGCGGCACGCGCGTGGTAGGGCTGGGGCAGGTGCTGTCGGTGCCGGTGGGTGACGCGCTGCTCGGCCGCGTGATCGACAGCCTGGGCCGCCCGATCGACGGCAAGGGCCCGGTCAAGACCACCGAGTACCGCCCCGTGTTCGCGCTGCCGCCCACGCCGATGGAGCGCGAGATGATCGAGCGCCCGCTGCCCACCGGCGTGAAGATTATTGATGGCCTCATCACCTTGGGCGAAGGCCAGCGCATGGGCATCTTCGCCCCGGCCGGCGTCGGCAAGTCCACGCTGATGGGCATGCTGGCGCGCGGCACGCAGTGCGACATCAGCGTCATCGCGCTGATCGGCGAACGCGGCCGCGAAGTGCGCGAGTTCATCGAGATCATCATGGGCGAGGACGGCATGGCTCGCTCGGTGGTGGTGTGTGCCACCTCCGACCGTTCTTCGAGCGAGCGGGCCAAGGCCGCGCACGTGGCCACTGCGGTGGCCGAGTACTACCGCGACCGGGGCCTGAAGGTCCTCCTGATGATGGATTCGCTCACCCGCTTCGCACGGGCCCAGCGCGAGATCGGCCTTGCTGCGGGCGAGCCGCCGGCACGGCGCGGCTTCCCGCCTTCGGTGTTCGCCGAGATCCCGCGCCTGCTCGAACGTGCCGGCATGGGCGCGCACGGTTCGATCACCGCGCTGTACACGGTGCTGTACGAGGACGAGAGCGGCAACGACCCGATCTCCGAGGAAGTGCGAGGCATCCTGGACGGCCACATGATCCTGTCGCGCAAGATCGCGGCGCGCAACCAGTACCCGGCCATCGACGTGCTGGGCAGCCTGAGCCGCGTGATGTCGCAGATCGTGCCCAAGCCGCACCAGGCCGCTGCCGGCAAGCTACGCAAGCTCATGGCCAAGTACGACGAGATCGAGCCGCTGGTGCAGATGGGCGAATACAAGCCCGGCAACGACGCGCTGGCCGACGAAGCGATGCAGAAGCAGGCGCAGATCCGCGACTTCCTCTGCCAGTCCACCGACGACCTGTGGGACTTCGACCGCTCGCTGATGTCGCTGGAGCAGGTGGCAGGGGCCTGACGGCGGCGAGGACGACATGGACGAGACCCTGGACTGAGGAGCTGCGATGGGTGGTTGCATCTCCAGGCCTTCCGTCGCCGAGAGCCCGACGGCGCCGGCCTTCACTTTCCCCCCGCCGGCCGCGCCGGCCGCCCCGGCCGCGCCGCCGCCGTCCGCGGCCGGCCCCGCGCGCCAGCTCCCCACGCCGCCGCCGCTGCCGTCCTTGCCCTCGACCGTGTCGCGCACGGCCGCCTCGCTGGCGCCGCGCCAGCGCCTCCCGCATCGCCACGAAGCGGGCACCCCTGCGGCCGAAGCCGCCGCAGGCCTCGCACAGGGGCGGGGCGAACGGCTGACGCCGGCCGAGGTGTCCGTCGCGGCCTATCTGCTGGCGCGCACCGCGACCGGCCGCACGGTGGACGACCGCGGGACGGTGCGGTCGCTGGTGGACGGTCAGCAGGCGATCGACGCGGGGGTGAGCGCGCTCCATCTCGGGCGTGGCAATGTCCGTGCAGACCTGCGGGCCAGCCTGGGCGAGGCCTACGTGGCGGTGCAGTTACAGCGCGATGCCGCGGACTTCCTCCTCCGGTCCATGGATTTCACGCCGGCTTTCGACGCAGCCGGCGCCAGCCTGCGCAAGAACATCAACATGGGCTTGCTCAAGAAGTGCTGGCCGGCCGATTTCGGCCAGAAGCTGCAGGAGCACTTTCCTTCGGAGGCGTCGGCAGAACGGGCGAAAGAATTCCTGGCCAGGGTGGTGGCCGCGCGCTACTACGGCGCGGGCAACTGCGGCGAGCATGCCCGGACGGTTGCCAATGCCCGCGCCGTCGTGCAGGAGCCGCCCGCGATGACGCGGATCGCCAAATCGCACTTCATGGACCATGCCTGGGCGGAGTCGATTGGCAGCGACGCCCGTCTGCGCCACGACGACGTGATCATGGACGGCTGGATGCGGACCGTCGCCCATCTGCGCGAAGACTCGCACTTCGGCTCCGTGGCCAACGACACGCGGTGGCAGTTCGACGCTGTGCAGGCGCGCTGGCTGGCGGAGGTGGCCGACCATGTGCAGCAGCGCCTGTCCCGTCACAACGCCCTCGGGTCCTTGACCCGCGCCGCTGAGAACGTCGTGCGCGAGAAGTGGGAGAGCGAAGACGTGAGCCAGACGGCCGACAGCAGCGTGCTGCCCAACCTGCGTGGCGACTTCCTCGACGACGCGCGGCGGCGCACCGTCAGCTGGCCCGTCCAGTCCCTGTTCATCGAGTTGGCCGGCGTGGCCCGGTCGATGGGGAAACCGGTCGCGGCGGCGACGAGCACCGAGGTCGCGGGCCAGGTGCTGCAGGCCTTCGATCAACTGCTCAACCAACCCAACTACGACATCTGGGCGCCTGTCATACGCCCGGCCGTCGAGCCGGAGCCGCCTGCGGCTCCCTCCCGCGGCGATCCGGCCCCGACCGAAGAGCGGTGAAGCGCGACCGCGGACTTCGGCCCGCAACGGATTCTTCGGATTCCGACTCGTCAGTTCGCTGGGAACCCCGTGAATTGGAGGCACCTACGGCCCACTGGTGTCCCCTGCACGTTGGAGTGGAAGGACGCCCGATGGAAAACGTATTGAGGAGAAGAACTGGCTTTTCCAATGCGCCAACCAGCAACGCCGGTGGCGCGCCACCCGTCAATGCCAAGCCAACGCCGGCACCGCGTTTGGACAGCCATCTGCCGCTGAATGGCAGGACCGGAAAGACCGAGGAGGGCGGAGAGCGTCCGCGTGCCGAACTCCCCGTGACACCGAGCCTGCCAAACGATTTGTGGTCCGAGATCGCCAGTCGTATGGATCGAGCGACTTTGGGGGCGTATCACCTGACTTCCAAGACGTCCGCTGCCATTGCCGCGGAGCACGTGAAGGAGCTGGTGGTAAGAAAGCCAGAAGACTTGATCCCGGCGTTGACGGCATTCAAAGGTGCTCGCATCACCCATCTGACTGCCGAAGGACTTGGTGTCGCGGAGGCACGGTTTCTGGCACGGTATCTGGCGGAGAACCCCTCGATCACCTCGCTCACCCTGCGCGGCAGCCGCAGTGTGGAAGGTGAAGGCGTGCAAGGCATCGGGAATGAAGGCGCGCAACTTCTGGCGGCCATCCCCTCGATCACCTCGCTCGACCTGCGCGACAACAACATCGGGGATGCGGGCGCGCAGGCTCTGGCGGACAGCCCTTCGATCACCTCGCTCAACCTGAGCCGCAACAGTATCGGGACGGCGGGCGCGCAGGCTCTGGCGGCCAGCCCTTCGATCACCACGCTCGACCTGAGCGAAAACATCATCGGGATTGCGGGCGCGCAGGCCCTGGCGGCCAGCACATCGATCACCTCGCTCAACCTGAGCCGCAACAGTATCGGGACTGCGGGCGCGCAGGCTCTGGCGGCCAGCCCTTCGATCACCACGCTCGACCTGAGCTCCAACAATATCGGGGCCGCGGCCGCGCAGGCTCTGGCGGCCAACCCCTCGATCACCGCACTCCGCCTGAGCTTCAACAACCTCGGGCCGGCGGGCGCGCAGGCTCTGGCGGCCAGCCCCTCGATCACCACGCTCGACCTGAGCGGGAACTCCGTCAGGGATGCGGGCGCGCAGGCCCTGGCGGCCAGCCTCTCGATCACCTCGCTCACCCTGACCGACAACGCCATCGGGCCGGCGGGCGCGAAGGCTTTGGCGGCCAGCCCCTCGCTCATCACGCTCGACCTGAGCGGCAACCACATCGGGGCTGAGGGCGCAGAGGCTCTGGAGGCCAGCTCCTCGATCACCTCGCTTTCCCTGCGCCGCTGCAACCTCGGGCCTTCGGACGCGCTGGCTGCGGAGGCCAACACCTGGTTCACTGCACTCGACCGAATCGGGGCTGCCGGCATGCAGGCTTTCAGGGAAGTGGGCGAACGATTCCAAGACCTGCTGTCTTGACGTCAGTCAACAGGCCAACGACGTCAATTCGCCTGATGGGGCACAAAGCCCGGTTGGCCACCCGAGTCCGTTCGGGCTGAGCCTGTCGAAGCCTGCGCTGCACTTCGACAAGCTCAGTGCGAACGGAGCTTGGCTGAGCTTTCTGCCTGATCAGGTCAATTCGTTCCCGGCGGTACGAGCACGATCACGTGGCACGAGGCCAAGGGCTGGGCGAGCATTGCCGAGAAGGCTGCTGCGGCCGTGCAGGAGGCGCGCGATGGCACCGAAACATGGTGCGTGCCGCGCCTGCTGGCAACGCTTCTCATGATCCACGCCAACGATGGCCGCAGGGCTGCCGCGCTGGAGGTGGGCCGGGAGGCGGAGGCGGCATTCGCGGCCGCGGGCGAGACGCTGGCGCTGGCAGGGGTGCGCAGCAGCCTCTCGTGGGTGCTGCGCGAGCGTGACGACGACACGGATTCCGTGCGGCGTTCGGTCGAGCTGGCCCAGCAGGCCGTGACCGGGCTCGACCCGCAGCGCTACCCCTACCAGACCGCATCCTCGCTGCACGATCTGGTGGGCGCACGCATCGCGGCCAAGGACTGGCAAGGGGCGCGGCGCGACGCCGCGGCGGCCGAGCGTCTCCTGCGGGCGCTGGACCTGCCCGCCCCCCTGGCATACATCCGCCGGCTGCAGGGCGAGATCGAGCTGCGCGACGGCAAGCCGGCACTGGCCCTGCGGTACCTGCAGGAAGCGCACCGCGCCCTCGCCGAGGCCCGCATCGACCAGCTGGTGGTGGCCACCGCGACGATGGAAGCCGAAGCGCTGGTCGGCCTGCATCGCCCAGAGCAGGCGCTGCGGGTGCTGGCCGATGCCGCGCCGCTGCGTGAACGGCTGGCGCTGCCGAAGACGGACGTGCCGTACTTCCGCGTCGCGATGGAGGCCCGCGCCGCGGTACAGGACGCTGCCGGCACGGCGGCGGCGTCGCGCGCGTACGCCGACGCGCTGCAGCGCCGCCTGCGCGACGAGAACCATCGCCTTGCCACCGAGCTGCAGGAGCGCTACGCCATCGCCCAGAAGGAGGCCGAGAACCAGCTGCTGCGAGGCCAGCAGGAAGTGCAGCGCATGCGCATGCTGGCGCTGGTGTCCTTGCTTGCCCTGGCGGGCCTGGTGCTGGCCGGGCTGGGCGTGCACCTGGTGCGCCAGCGCCGCCTGCGTGCCCGCCTGAAGCGGCTGGCCGAGGTCGACGAGCTCACCGGGCTGCCGAACCGCCGCGCGATCCTGGAGACCCTGAACGACGCCGCTGCAAGGCGGCGTGGAGGCCGCGCGATCGCGATGCTCGACATCGACCACTTCAAGCGCGTGAACGACCGCTACGGCCACGCCGCGGGCGATGCTGCGCTCGTCACCTTCGCGCAGGCCTGCAGCCGCGCGCTGCGCGAGGGCGACGTGATGGGGCGCCTGGGGGGAGAGGAATTCCTGCTCGTGCTGCAGCGTGCGCGTGCCGCCGAGCTGCTGCCGCTGTTCGAGCGCATGCGCGGAGTGCTGCAGGCCAGCCCGGTGGCGGGCATGCCGGAGCAGGAGCGGCTCAGTTTCAGCATGGGCGCTGTCGACCTGCCGGCCGAGGCCGACACGGAGGCTGCACTGCGCGCCGCCGACGAGGCGCTGTACCGCGCCAAGGCCGGCGGGCGCGACCGGATGGAGCTCGGCGCCGCGGCCGGATGATCAGGCGGTCCGCCGTCGTCTGGTCGACTGCCTCGTCACGCCGCTGGCGAAGACAGACGCCCTGAGTTGTAGTTCCACCGCAGCTCCCTGCCCGCGTCGATGTCGCAGGTCGCGAAGTAGGCATGGATGATGAGCGGCTCGCCGCGGCTCGTCTCGACCGCGAATGCGGCCGGCTCCACGTTGTAGCCGGTGTGCGGATGCCCCGCGAACAGGCCCTGCTCGTCGAGCAGGTAGTGCGTGTTCATGACGGCCATCATGTTCTCGCCGTTGATGCCCTTCTCTCCGGGCGTCGCCGAGGCGCTGATGAGGTAGCGGTCGTCCTGCAGGATGAAGAGGTCGGCGCGATCGAGGATCTGGCCGCCGTACACGCCCACGCACGTGCCCGCCTGGATTGCGGTCCTGGCGAAGACACCGCGCTGGCCGATGAGCCCTTGTTCATCGGGCGACTGCAGGTCTTCCGCCATGAGCTGGCGTACCAGCAGCCGCGACTGATACAGCGCCGCGCGCTCGAGCCGGCCCATGCCCGCCCGGGTGTAGGGCTCGACCAGCGTCCAGGGGTAGCAATGGCCCA
Source organism: Methylibium rhizosphaerae (assembly GCF_006386545.1). Taxonomy (GTDB): domain Bacteria; phylum Pseudomonadota; class Gammaproteobacteria; order Burkholderiales; family Burkholderiaceae_C; genus Pseudorivibacter; species Pseudorivibacter rhizosphaerae. Next base: position 30,837 of record NZ_SWAR01000032.1, read on the forward strand.
GCGCCGAAGGTGCGCTGTGCGCGCCGACCGGGCGTACGTGCACCTCTTCATGTTCAACGTCGCGCCACGGGTAGTTGCCGCACAGCTCGTCGCGGAACTCGCGGCGCGCCACGCGGTGGCTGTACAGCTGCCGCACCTTCTGGAGCGCGGAGAAGAAGTAGCTGCCTCCGGCATGCGCGAGCCGGAAGCGCTGCATCATGTCGCCCATGTTGCCGAGGCCCGGCATCGCCGCGGGTTCCAGCTGCCCGGTGGCCTGCAGGTTCGCCGCGCGGGCCAGCAGGTCGGCGCCCACGAGCGTCTCGATCAGTTCCTTGGTGCGCAGGACGTACTTCAAGTGCGCGTCGCGCCGCTCGGTTTCCGTCGGCAGGGCCTGTGCCTCGGCATAAGGCCGGTCCAGCAGCGACAGCAGCACCTCTTGCTGCTCTTCTGGGTTTGCGGGCGCAAGAACCGTGGCCAGGAACTCTTCGCTGTTCATCGTTCAGATCGGGGTGTGTTGTTCCAGCCAAGGCTAGGCGGCCGGCGCCGACATGGCGCAGTGCAACGCGAAGCGGCGCCGCCGCCGGCGAAGCGGCCGATGCGTGTGGCGGCGTTTCGCGTCGGGCTTCCACGCTTCGCATGCCGGCCGTGCGTGCGCGCTGCGGCTTTCGACACTGGGGGTGAAGAGCAGGCGCCTTGTGGCGCCCCCGTCACCCCCCAGTCGAGGCACCACCATGTTCCACACCTCACGTCACGCCGACTCCGTGCTCGATGCGCTGCTGCAGTTCATGCAGGACCCCCGCGTGCGGATTCCCACCCCTTCGGGTTCCTCGATGCTGCCGGCGCGCGGCCTGTTCGCGGACGGCAGCGTCGTCTTCGCGCCGGGCATCGATGAATGCAGCCCCCGCCGCCTTGCCACCGTGGTTTCCACCGGCGTGCGCGAAGGCTGGGACGGGCGCTGGTGCCTGGTGCAGTACCGCGCCGACCGTGTGCGCGCCCTCATGCGCGAGGAAGACCTCGTGCAACCCGGCGACGACGACGAGGCCTTCGATTCGGTGCCGCGTGCCGGCATCCCTGGCATCACCCGGCACACCACGGTGATGGTGCCGCTTGCCTAGCGGCAGCACGGAGCTTCACCATGAACGTGCTGGACCTCATCCATCGCGAGCTGAACCGCATCACCGGCGACTTTCGAGCCTATGCCACGCTGCCCGCCGATGACGCCAGGCGCGCGCTGCGCGGGCTGGCCCTCGGGGGGCGCATCACGGCCTATCTGCATGCGGAAGAGCGTGTGCTCTATCCCGCGCTGATCGCGGTCGCGTTTGCGCTGCGGCCGGCACTCCTCGCACACCAGCGGCGCCTCAGGCGGCGCACCGGCGATGCGCTCGGGCGCCTGCGCAGGGGTGACGCGCTGGGCCATGCGGCCATGCTCAAGCTCGAACAGGAGATGCTGCGCTACGCGCGCTGTCACCAGCTCGAGCTGCTGCCGCGGCTGCAAGGCGTGCTGGGTGAGCGCGAGCTCAAGCTGCTCGGGGGCGAGATGCTGCTCACGCTGGCCTCGCACCGCATGCCCGAAGGCTGGCAGCCCTTGCCCGCCGCAGCGCCGGCATGGGCGCACTCGCAGGCGACTTCCCGGCGCAGGAGCTTCGATTTCGATGTCGAGCGCCTGCCGATGTTGTGTGACGCGGTCGATCCAGGCGATCTGACATCGATGCCCCGTCGCCCGGCACCTGCCGGCAACGGAGGCATGGCATGCGCGAGTTGAACATCGGCCCGGGCCGGCGCGCGCGTTGTGCGCTGGTCGCCTGCCTGCTGGCGCTGGCCGGTTGCGGCGGAAAGGTGGTGCGCACCGAAACGCTTGCGCGACCCGCGGCATCCCCGCCGGCGGCACAGCCGCCCCTCACCCTCACGCGCGTCAACGTGGTGGACGGCAATGCCTGGTCCGATGCCCTGGCGGTGGTGACCCGGTCGCTGCAGCAGGCCGCGCTGAGCAACGGTGATGTCGAGCTCATGCGCACCGCCGACAACCGGCTGAGGCTGCGCATCGACGCGGCCGACGCGCTCGACCGCCGCGGCGAAAGGCTGCAGCCGGACTTCCAGCGGTTCGCCGAAGACATGGCCGGCATCCTGGCGCCGCACCCCTCGGTGCAGGTGCAGGTGATCGGCTACAGCGGCGCGACGCAAGGCGCGGCGGCGCGGCAGGCCCTGGGTTGGGCCCGTTCGAGCCTGCGCGTCCTGGCCACCCATGGCGTGGGCGCTGAACGCCTCACCGCGCGTGTGCGCGGCACGGCCGAGCCGGAGCCGGGCAAGGCGATGGCGCCCGGGCGCTGCATCGAATTCGTGCTGTCCGATCCGCTGGTGCGCTGACCTTCGGTTGGTGGTGCATCGCTTCGTGCAACCCCGCGGCCGGTGCCCCAGCGCTCTGGAGACTGCCTCGGTCTACAACCGGAGATCCACATGTCTGCCAACTTTTCCCGTGTCGAGAGCGGCACGACCACTTTCGTTCCACCACTGGGGCAACCCGATCCTTCTGCTGACCTCAGCAAGCTGGATCGGATCCTCAACGGGCCGCTCGACAGCGGCATCCAGCGCCAGATGGCAGGCAAGCACCTGCTCGAGAACGCTGATCAATACGCCGACAGTCCTGTCGATTGGGAAGAGCGGCCCAAAGGCAAGGAGTACGACTTCTGGAACAAGGAGACGGGCGTCGCCGACAAGCCGAAGGACCCGCGGCTGAAGAAGGACAAGGGCGGCGAAGACGCCGGCAAGGCCGACGGTCCCGCCAATCCCAGGACCCTCGAGGAACACTTCAAGGCCGAGGACGCTGAGGCCAACAAGAAGAAGGCCGAAGCCTTCGGCGAGCAGCCCAAGCCCTACGACCGCGACAAGTACTACGACAAGAACAAGGGCCACCTCGACGCCGGCCGCGCGACCGACTGGCTGAACGAGAAGGCCTACGAGACCAAGGTCCGCGACAACGAGCGCGAGAAGCTAGGCAACGACGGCGGCTCCGGCAAGGCGAGCTCGGACGGGGGCGAGAGCTTCCTCAAGAAGCCCTTCACAGACCCCGAGTTCAAGCGCGGGGGGCTCAGCGCGGAAACGCAGTACGGCAACTACACGCCCAAGCTTCGCGAGGGGGCGTTCTCGAACGTGGAGGTGCAGCGGGACGCCTGGCACGCGGGCCACGAGCAGGTGAAGCGGCTGAACGGCGGTGAAGGCTATACCCAGACCAACCGCGGGCTGTGGACGCTGACCGAAGAAGCGAAGAAGGGGGGCACGGCCTCCTTCGGGATGGGCACGCGCGCCGAGTTCGCCAATGTCTTCGACCTGCCCGGCAGCGGCGAAGCCACGGTGCGCAGCAACGCCCTGGCCGGCTTCGAGTCGAGCGCCGGCGGCAAGATGAAGTTCAAGCCGCAGGAAACCAACATCAGCGCCGGAGCCGAGGTGCGTGCCGGCCTGTTCGGCGAGGTGGGCGGCAGCTACCGGCCGGTGACCTGGGAGCCGAAGATCTTCGGTGCGCCCATCAACCTGTCGCCCGAGATTGCCGGCGAAGGCCGCGTGTTCACCGGCGGCGAGCTCGGTGCCGGGTTCAAGGCCGGCTGGCGCCTCACGCCGGACCCCGCGACCGGCAGGATGTCGCCAGAAGCCGGCATCGAGGCCAAGGGATCGGCCTTCATCGGCGGCAAGGCCGAAGGCGAGGGCAGCGTGGGGCTGGCGGGTGTCGGCAACGTGGGCGGCAGCGTGGCCGGACTCTACGGTGTCGGCGCGGAAGGCAAGGCGAAGCTCGGCCTGGCGAAGGACGAAAAAGGCCGCACCAAGTTGAAGTTCGAACTCAAGGGTGCACTGGCGCTCGGCCTCGGCCTCGGTGCCGGTATCAAGGGCGAGATCAACATCGACGGCCTGATGCGATTCGGGGCCAACGTCGCGCGTGTCAACCGCGAGGCCATCCACAAGGTCAGCGAAGGCGTGAAGACCGCGGTCAACACGGTGAAGAACGCTGCCGAGAACGCGTTCGACCGCACCAAGGCCTTCGCGGAGAACGCAGTCGAGAAGACCAAGGAGGTTGCCAACACCGTGGTCGACAAGACCAAGGAGGTTGCCAAGACCGCCGTCGAAAAGGTCAAGGAAGTGGGCGAAAAGATCGGCGACGGCGTGGAGAAGGCCGCCAAGAAGGTCGGCAGCTTCTTCAAGGGCCTGTTCAAGTGATCGTCGGGCGGCACGCCGGCGCAACGGCGCTTCAGCGCGCGCCGCGGAGGTAGCGCCGGTTGCGCGGGCTGTCGGGGTCGTCGCGGTCGTGTTCCGCGGCTGACCCGGTCGTCCCCGTGACGGTGCTTGCGCCGGAGGTCGTCGTCGTGCGACCCAGCTCCGCGGGCGTCGTGGCCTTGGCGGCCGGCGCGGGCCGGCTCGCGGCAAACCGCGAGGACGCCTTCTGCACGGCAGGCTCTGCCGCCTCGGCTGGCGATGGCGCGGGCGTTGCGGACGTCTGCGCTCGCAGCGCCTCGCGCTCCTGCATGAACTGCTCGGCCAGTTCGGCGCAGTCGCCGCCGAGGGTGCCGCACAGCGCCACGACCGCGCTCGCGTATTCGGCGTCGGTCATCAGCCGCTGGACGTCGGCAGTGACCTTCTGCCGCAGCAGCGCCAGGCGCAGCCGCATGGCCAGCACCCCCATGGACATGTTCGAAGCCACGATGCGCTCGCTATTCGATCTGTTCGCCATGCTGCGACACGTCAAGACCGTCGAGTTCGTCACCGCGCTTCACACGGGCGCCGACGACGAAGTCCAGCCCCTTCATCAGCAACCAGCTCACGACGAAGCTGTAGGCCAGCACCGCCAGCGTGCCGATGGCCTCGGCCTCCGGGTGGCCGGCGCGGCCGGCGAGTTCCGGCCGCGAAAGGAAGGGCGTGAGCAGCGTGGCCACGATGCCCACTGCGCCGTGGATGGCGAACACGTCGAGTGAATCGTCGATGTTGAGCAGCGGCTTGAGCCACATGAGCGACACGAACGAGACCGCGCCGCCCACCAGCCCGAACAGGTAGGCGCTGTCCACGCCGACATACCCCGCAGCCGGCGTGATGGCCACCAGCCCCGCTACCGCGCCGGTGGACATGCCCACCAGCGTGGCCTGGCCCTTGAGCAGCCACTCGCACGACACGAACACCACGGCGGCCAAGGCCGCCGCCGCCTGCGTGTTGAGCATCGCCAGGCCCGCGGCCCCGTTGGCCGCCATGGCCGACCCGCCGTTGAAGCCGAACCAGCCGATCCACAGCAGTGCCGCGCCGATGAGCATGTAGGCCAGGTTCGACGGCACCATCGGTTCGCGGCCCCAGCCCTGCCGGGGCTTCACCACCAGGGCGCAGGCCAGGCCGGCGGCGCCTGCGTTCACGTGCACCACCAGGCCGCCGGCGAAGTCGCGCACGCCCATTTCGTAGAGCCAGCCCTCGGGATGCCACACCCAGTGGGCCACCGGCGCGTACACGAGCAGCGACCACACGCCGCAGAAGATGGCGGCCACGCCGAACTTCACCCGCTCGGCGAACGAACCGACGATGAGCGCCGCCGTGATCACCGCGAAGGCGCCCTGGAACGATGCGAACACCGAGGACGGCACATTGGGCGCAAGCGTGTGCACGGGCACCTTGCCGGCCAGCGGCACGAACAGTGCATCCAGGCCCTTGCCGACGAAGCCGAACGCCGGGTTGCCCGACGCGAACGCCAGCGCGTAGCCGAGCGCGAACCACAGCGCACTCACGACTGCCGCGGCAATGAACACCTGGGTCATCGTGCCGAGGATGTTCTTCTTGCGCACCAGGCCGCCGTAGAAGAACGCGAGGCCCGGCAGCGTCATCATCAGGACCAGCGCCGTGCTGGTGAGCAGCCAGGCGGTGTCGCCGGAGGAGATGTCCGCCGGTGCCACGCTGGCGTGCGATGCGGCGGATGCGGAGGCGGCCCAGGCGCTCAGTGCAGCGAGCAGGCCGGTGGCGGCGAGGCGCCTGCTGAGATGCAGGGCGAACGCGCTGAAGAATCGAGAAGACATGACTGCAGCCTGGCGGCGCCGCAGCGGCGGCACGCGCCATCACAAGATGGAGTGGAGGTGGCCACCATTTCAGCAGCGTCCACTTCGGGCAGTCATGTTCGAGGCATGCCCTATTCATGACGAAGCCCGGCGGGCATCGCACGTCTCGATGGAGCGCGTACTAGTTCACGCCGAGTTCACGCGGCCGGATGCGACGCCGGGCGCAGGTATCCGAGCCAGCCCAGGCCCATGCGCAACAGGCCCGGCGCCGCGGCCGCGGCAAGGCGGCAGGCCTGGCCCGCGAGCGCGAAGCGGCGCAGCGCGCCGGCCTGCATGTCGTGCCGCAGCAGCCGTGTGAGCAGCCGCACCACGTCGAAGCCGAGGTAGAGGCTCGCCAGCAGCAGGCAGCCGGCGCGGCGCGCGAAGCCCACCCGGCTGGCGGCCGCCAGGTCGCGCACCACGTGGCGATGGCCGACCTCCTCTTCGCAATGCCAGCGCCACAGCCTGGCTTCGCGGCCGCCAGCATCGACGCTCAGCCAGACCCGGCCCCTGAGCACCTCGACCGACAGCAGTGCGGTGAGGTGCTCGAAGGCTGCGGCGAGTGCGAGCCGGGTGGGCAGGCCCAGCGTGCCCAGCTCGGCGACCGCGGCTTCGATGCGAGCCTCCAGCTCGCGTGCCGGCAAGCCCTGCTGCGAGAGGCGTTCGTTGTAGAGGCGGTGGGCACGCTGGTGCGACTGCTCCTCGCGCACGAACTGCCGCGCCTGCACGCGCAAGTCCTCGGGGGCGCCGCGGCCGTGGCGCTCGTCTTCCAGCCAGTCGGCCACGGCCTGGATCACGAAGGCTTCGCCGCTGGGCAGCATCAGCGACAGCGCATCGAAGAAGCGGGTGCGCAGGTGGTCGCCGTTCCAGGGCGCCGGGGGCTGTGCGGGGGTGCGCATCGGACCGTGTTCAGAGCAGCGCCGTCACGAGGTTGGAGAAGCGCTGCAGCAGCGGCAGGGGCACACGGCGCCACAGCGGCCACAGCGCGGCCAGCGGCACGCGGGCGCGCAGCACGGCGCCATGGTCGAGCGACTGCTCGTGCGGAAAGTAGCCCGGCCGCACCGAGACGATCTTCCTGAAGCCCTTGCGGTGGTAGTAGCGCAGCTGCGGATCCAGCGGCAGGCCACCGCGCCGCAGGCGCGCGTAGTGATCGGCGGCAAGTTGCCGTTCCAGCTCGCACGCGCGGCGAAATCCCGGCATCGGCGAGCCGAGGTAGATGTCACGCCAGCCTTGCTTGAGCGCATGGGGCCAGAAGAAGCGGATCAGGCTCCATGCCGCAGCGCCGTCCACGCTGGTGAGGCTGATGCCGAACAGGCTGTGCATGCGCTGGTGCCGGGGCGAAGGCTGGTCGTCGAGGCGGGCGCAGTCTTCCCAGCAGCGTGCGCGCTTCACGGCTTCGGGCGAAGTCGGCTTCATGAACAGCGAGGCCAGGGCCGCGCCGGTCTCGGCGCAGAACGCGCCGACGCACAGCTGCGGATAGGCATCGATGCGCTTGTGCATCGTGGCCGCATCGGCGGCCTGGCGGGCCGTCCATTGGCGCGCTTCGAGGGCCAGCAGCGCCGGCACGTCGGCCGGCTGAAGGAAACGGGTGACGATGGAGCGCGTTGCGTCGGCGCTTGAAATGACGGCGGCGGTGGACATGCGGAGGTGGGGGCGCAGAACGCCGGCATCTTTCCTCCGCCGCGTGACATGGGCGTTAAGCGATCGTGACAGTCACGGCCGCCCGCCAACAGGCAATGCGCTGCCGCGGTTCAACCCTCGACCACGCGCTTGCCCTTGGGGTCCATCTCGTCGTTCTTCTTCACCAACGCCTGCTGCAGCACGAGGTACTCGGTCTGGACGAACTGCTTCATCTTGTCGAGCAGGCCATCCACGCTGGCTTGCGCACGGGCGTCCGGGGTCAGCTTGCCGTCGGACTCCACATACTGCGACGGCTTGGCATAGCCCGCCCGGACCACCGCATGCAGCAGGTTGCCCAGGCTCTTGTCTTCACCGATGCGCGCTTGCGGCTTGAACTCGCCGCCATCGTGCTTGACGGCGTAGTAGCCCCTTTCGCCCACGCCGATCAGCAGCGCCTGCGGTGGATTGCGCCCGGTGATGGACTGGCGGGCATGCTGCAGGTCGACCTTGTCGTAGGTCTGGTTGATCACCGTGCCGTCCTTCGGGTTGCCGAGCTTCGGCGCCGCGCCCGAGTCGTCCACCGGCACCAACTGGATGGGCTGGCGCAGCATGCTGGTGGCCAGCCAGGCGAGCATCTCGGTGGAGGCGGTGCCCTTGTCGCGCAGCGGCGTGTCGAGATTCATCTGCGTGATCTGCCCGGCGACGCCGCGCGCCTGCGTGCGCGTCTCTTCCTTCCGAAGGCCTTCGGCACGGCCACGTTCGACGTTGAACGTGCCTGCCAGCTGCGCCTTCTTGCTGAACCAGGCGTGGTGCACGTTCTCGGTGGCCTGGTCGAGGAAGGGCACGATCGGGTCGCCGCGCAGGATGGCCATGTGGATGCCGTCCTTCGTGGCGCGTGTGGCGCCGTCGGAGGTGTAGGGCTTGCGCCAGCGGGCCTCCTCGGTGCCCGGCTGGCCCTGGTCGTTCACCGACTCGAGCTGCCGGCCGGTGAAGTAGTTCTTGGTTTCGGAAATGGCCTCGATGTCGTTCTTCTTTTCGTCGAACTTGAAGAAGTGGCCGGACTTGGGATCGATCATCAGCGCGCCGTCCTCCGGCTTCTTGTCGAGCTGGCCTCCATGCTTGTACGCCATGAAGGCGTCGTGCGCGAGCTCCAGCGCATAGGTGTCCACCGCCTTCATGTAGACCACCTGGCCGATGTCCTGCTTGTTCGCCTCCGGCTTCTTGGCGCCCTTGCCCGCGGTCTCGTCGATCAGTTCCACATGCATCACCGCGCCCGGCATCATGATCACCTCGCCCTGCACCAGGTCGGCCCACTTGGCGATGTTCACGCCGCTTTCCTGGTTCATGTCGATGCGCAGGCTGTTCTCGCGCGGGGCGCCGCCGTAGTTGGAGATCGGCAGGTTGAAGCCGGCCGCCATGGGGGTTGACATGGTGGCCGACAGGATCTCCGTGAGCACGCCCCTGCTGCCCACGGTCATCAGGCCGGCGTCGCCCGGCTTCTCGCCGCCTTCGAGCCGCGCCTTGTAGGCGGCCTCGGTGACCACCGCGCGGAACATCTCGGTGGGGAACTTGTCGGACACCTGCGCGCCGAGGTTGACGTACAGCGCCTCGATCGGGTCCACCTTCTGGTTCTTGCTGCCGTCGATGTTGCCGCGCCGGTTCATCACGTTGTAGGGCACGTCGATGCCCGGGGCGACGCGCTCGTGCTGCAGCTCGCCGGTGACCTGCCAGCGCAAGGGATAGTGGAAGAACTGCGATTCCACGGTGTAGTCGCGCACCGCCATCTCGATGCGGGCCTGCACGGCCGGCGGCAGCTGGTCCTTGGACTTGATGGAGTCAATGCCTGGCTCCTGCGCCATGCGCAAGTTCTTCTCGTAGGTCTTCGACTGCGGCAGCGTGCTGAAGGTGGTGTGCTTGCGTGAGACGCGTGCGTCGCTGCCGAACGAGCGCGGCACCAGGTCGTAGCCAACGTTCACCGGGCCGGGCACCCGTCGCTTCCCCATGCTTTCATCGTCCTCCCGGAGGCTGTGGTCGGCCGCTTCGGGCACCTTTATCACGTGGTCGTACAGGGCCTCGGCCTGCTTGTTCGCGAACTTCTGCTGCCGCGTGGAGGCTTCCTCCAGGCTGTTGGTCATGGGGCTCATCAGCAGGCGAGAGGTCTCCTGCGGCGAGGCGCCCGCCGATTCGGAGTGCTGCGCAGCGGACAGCTTGTCGCCCGCCAGTTTGACGCGGGTGTCGAACCGTTCCTCGTTCTTCTGGAGGTGCGCCAGCTGTGGCTGCTCATCGAGCGTCGCGAACTTGCCGGCCCTTTGTACGTTGTCGCGGATCGACGGGTCTTTCTGCACCTCGGCTTCGACCGCTTTCTTCATCAGCCCGAGCTGCTGCGACAGGCCCTTCAGCCAGTCCGGCGCCAACACCGACGGCTGCTCCAGCACAAGGTCCACGCGGTTGAGTTTCTGCTTGACTCGTTCCGCGCGAAGCACGTGATCGCTGTGGAACTCGGGACCGGACTCCCATCTCGCCGCTCCGGCGACCACGTCCTGGGTCTTGGCATGCAGCGTGGCCATCAGGCCGCCGGCCTCGGCATGCAGGTCCTTGAAACCTTGGACCTTCAACTCGTCAACCATGCCCTTCATCGCCGAGCCCACCTTGGCCGCCAGGTGTTCGATGTGGTACTCCTGCGACAGCTGGCCGTTGAAGGCGCTGGCGTTGGCGCCGATGACGCCTGTCGCGTTGAGCCCTTCCTTGACCCCCGGTGTGACGATCTGGTCGTAACCGCGCGTCACCAGGCGGTTGATCAAGGCCTCGCTGAATGTGGCGGTCGACAGGCCCTGCTGCGAACTGCCCGCGTTGCCGATCGCGCGGGCCACGTTGTATTGCACACCCTGGGCCACGTCCAGGGCTGCGTTGGCCAGGGGGTGGTTGCTGCGGTCGGGGCCGGCATGCTGGCGCCACAGCTCGATGCCGCCCTTGGCGGCGGAGGTCCCGGCCAGCGTGCCGAAGTCGATCGCACCGCCGCGGGCGATGCCCATGCCTTTCTGCAAGCCCAGGTTGATCATCAGGCGCACCATCTCTTCGCACATCGGGACGGCGAATTGCTTCAAGTTCCTCATGATCTCGCCTTCAGGCCGGCGTTTCCACGGCTCGGGCAACGCGTGAGACGCCGCGTCCATCGCCAAGGTGAGCGCCTCCTGGACCAACACGATGCTCGCGGCCGCCCCGGCCAGCTGCCCGCGGCTCACCGATCCCGCGCCCGACGCGCTGATCGGCTGGATGCCCGGCATGTAGTGGCCGTCCTGACCGCCCTTCATCTTCTCGTTGAGGGCGCTCATGGCCCACACATAGAGGAACTTCGAGGCGGTGTTGAGCACGGCGTTCGCCACGCGGGCGAGCTTGCTGCGGTCCTGCCCGTCGACGAGCGGCTGGAAGGTGGCCAGGCGCAGGCCCGCCTGCACGAGCGTCGCGCCGTGGTCCTTGATCAGCGGGCCGGCCTTGAGCTGATCGCCGGTGGAGGTGACGAGCTTGGGGTCCGCGAAGCCGGTCTTGCTGCCATGCGCGCCGGTGTCGCGCCCGTGGTAGCTGTACACGTCCACATCGGCCTGCACCTTGCCCGCACCGCCGAAGGCCGCCATGGATTCCTGGTGCGCCTTGGCGGGCTGCGGGTTGGCGAGCGACAGCTTGATGCCTTTTTTGTCCACCTTGAGGTCGTGCACCGCACCGTCTTCGGTGGTGATGCGGATGTGCGCGCCGGGCGTGGCCCTCACCACCGCGTCGCGCAGGCCGGACACGCCGGCCTCGAGGTCGGGCTCCCGCCGGCCGAAGAGTTTCTCTTTCGCCGCATGCAGCCGCCGCTGCGTGTTGCCCTGCTTCACGCCCTTGTGGTCGAGGGCCGGGCCCATGAGCTCCCAGCCCTTGATGCCGTGGATCTCGGCCAGCGTGGGGCCTTCGCACCAGGCCGGCGCCAGCTTCCTGACCTCGCCGGGCAGGCTGTCGGACAGGATGCTCTCCTTGCGCGGCGCGTTCCCGTTGTCGTTGCGGAAGATGATCAGCCGGTTCTCGGTGGCGTTGTAGTCGAGCTGGAACTTGCGCGTGCCGTTGGCCAGCATCGGCCCTGCGCCCGGGCACATCGCCGCCTCCGAGTTGGCCCAGCTTTCGCGCCAGGCCATCTTGGTGTCGTTGGGCGGCAGCGGCATCACGGGCGTGTCGGACTCCTTGCCGTCGCGCCGGGCGACCAACTCCGATTCGTTGGACAGGCGCTTGATCTCGGAGCGCAACGGCGTCTCCATCTTGTTCTGTACCTTGCCCAGTTCTTCGTGGCCGGCGGCGGTCGTCGCGCTGCTGGAGGCGACGTGAGGCGAGTGGGTCGCCATCGCCTTCTCCAGCGCGCTGAAGTCGATCAGCCGGTCGCCATAGCCCTTGACGAAGAAGCGCTCCCCGGCGGGCTGCGCCGCATCCGCGCTCGGCACCTGCGCCTTGATGACGGCGAACTGCTCGGCCACGACGGTGCGCCCCCCCGGGGTGCCGGGCGGGCCGTCATAGGCGGGAATCTTCAGGAGACCGACGTGATCGTTCATCGACGCCAGCTGCTTGCCGGCCGATGCCGAGGGGATGAAGTGAGCGCCGAAGCTCGCTTCGAAGGCCTGGAGCTGCTCGCGGGTCGCCCCGTACTGCTGCAGCGTGTCGACGTATTTCTGCAGGGGCGGCCTGTTGTCCGCGACGAGCGCAGCGGCCACGCCTTGGGCCGCGACCTCGGCCGCCTTCTGGAGCGCCACGGGAGGGTTGACGTCCGCCAGCTCGATCTCCTGCCGGGCGGACGTCGAGGCGATGGCGCTGCCGCGCGGCGGCAGGCTTCCTGGTGCCGACGACGTGCGTGCGGGCAGTGCGCCGCTCGCGGCCGCAAGTGGCTGTGAGGACGGCTCGAGCCTGGCCGAGCTGCTGCCGACTGGGAGGTCCGCCGAAGGGGTAAGGGCGGTGCTGGATGCCTTGCCGACGCGATCGATGGCCATGGTGGTCTGGAGCGGTGGCTCCACAGCAGCTACTACTGCCGGCCAATCTAGGGTTTCGAGCGGGCGGCCCCGGGGCGCGGTGCGAACAGCTTCTGCTGCGCGCGAAGTGAAGGGATGGCGGAGGCCGCCCGCCGCCTCACAGCGCCGTGGGCAATACGGGCACGGGCTCGAGGGGCATGGGCGTGCCCTGTGGTGCCTGCAGAGCCGCCGCGCAGTCGCCCTTGGCGTACCTGAAGCGGGCCTGCACCGCCAGGCCGACAGGGTGCTGCGTGAGCCAGGGCCCAAGGCCAGCCAGCAGCGTGCCGGCGGCGTCGAGCTCGCCGTCCTCGATGGCCAGCCATGCGCCGTCCAGGCAGGCGTAGGCGCGCCACATCCCCGCCGGGGCGGTGGCCGCCACGTCCCCCAGCCGGCGGCGTGCTGCTTCGCGGTCGCCGCGCAAATGAGCCATCAGCGCCTGGCCATGGCCCAGTGCCGCATGCAGGGTGGGATCGTCGCCCAGGCCGGGCAGCTCGAGCGCCTGCGCACGGGCGGTTTCGGCGGCCTCGGTCTGGCCCGACAGCGCCAGCGAGATCACCCTCCACGGAATGGCGTCCCGCACGTACAGCAGGGCCTCCGAATCGCGGAAGATCGCCATCGCCTTGTCGAGCATGTCGGCGGCCTGTTCGTGTGCGCCTTCGCAGGCGGCATGGTGGCCGCGGGCCGTCAGCAGGAAGGCGTTCTGCACCGGGGCGCTCGTCTCGACCTGGTCGGCCTCGGCCATCAGGCGGCGCATCTGTGGCAGCGACCGGCGCTGGCGGTAGAGCAGGCTCAGCCGTTCGATCGCGATGGTGCGCAGCCGCAGGTTGCGCATCGACTGTGCAATCGGCAGCGCACTCTCGCTGTTGCGAACGGCTTCGTCGAGCAGCCCGAGATCGACGCACGGGTACACGGCGTTGAGCAGCGTCATCGCATGCAGATCCTGCAGGCGGTGCTGCCCGGTGAGCCCGATCACGTTGCGGAAGATGTCGAGGCCGCGCTGCGGGTCGCCCATCGCCATGGCCGCCAGGCCGAAGCTGCCGAGAAAACGCACATGCTCGACCACGTCGCCGCCGGCGTCGTGCAGGCGTTCCATTTCGTCCAGGCATTGCCGCGCGGCCGCGAAGTCCCGCTCATGGATGAGTATGCCGATCAGCACGCGCAGGGCGGACTTCCGCTCCTGCGTCTGGTTCAGCTCGTCGGCCAGGCGCATCGCCTCGGCGAGGTGTGCCTTGGCATGCCGCAGGCCCTGGGGCGAGAGCCGGTTGTTGTAGGCCCTGGCCAGGGCTTCGTGCACGGCGATGGCGAGGCGGGGCTGGCCCGCGGAGCGGACCTGCTCCAGCAGCCGCTCACCCAGGGAGAACGCGGCTTCGTCGCCGAGGAATGACAGGGCCCGAAGGTATTCGAGCTGGGCTCCGGTGTTGAGCGGCTCGATGTCGAGCACGACCTTGAACAGGTTGACCGCCGTGCGCCACCGGTGCTCGCCGCTGGCCTGCAGCGCGCGCGCCAGCGCCTCGTTCACCAGCGGGTCGGCCGACTCGTAGCCGACGCTGGCCGGCGCCGCGTCGCCGTCGAGGACCAGTGCCGTGAGCGACGATGCCAGGCGCTGGCCGAGCCCGGTGAGCTCGGGGCCCACCAGGCGCTGCTGCCCGGGTTGCGACGACACGGTGTAGACGAGCACGTACTGGTCATGCTCCTTCGACACCGCGACATGCACCGCATGCCGGGCCCCCAGCAGGCGCGTGGCGACTTCCATGCGCTGTTCCGGCGGGGCCTGCGGTGCCAGCGTCTGCAGCGCCATCAGCAGCGAGCTGAGTTCGGGCAGTTGCAGCCGCGGATCGCTTTCCAGCGCGCGGGCCACCATGGACATGAGACCCAGCTCGATCCAGTCGAGGTCGGCCTGGCCGGTGCTGTTCTCGAACGGCAGCAGTGCCAGCGGCACCCGGCCGCGCGGTACGGGACGGCTCGCCGGCAGGGCGGCCGGCGGCTGCGGCCGGGCCTGCAGGGCCTGAGGGCTCGGCGGCTCGCCCTGCAGCAAGCTGCCGGTGAACCGGTACCCGGTGCCGTGCACGGTCTTGATCAGCCGGGCCACCCTGCCGTTGTCGCCGATGCACTGGCGAGCCTTCATGACCGCGCGGGCAATGACCCCGGGCGACGGGCATTGGCCGGGCCAGAGTTCGTCGAGCAGCTCGTCCTTCGTGACGACCCGATCGCGGCGGTGGATCAGATACACGAGCAGGTCGAACGGCCGCGGTTCCACCGGCTGCAGCCGGCCGTCGAGCACGATCTCGCGGGCGGCCAGGCGCACCTCGCAGCGCTCGAAACGGAAGCAGGTCTCGTCCATGGGCGGGACCCGGGGTCAGGGCAGCGTGGCGATGCGTTCGCGCACGAGCGCCAGCAGGCGCGGCCCGTCGACGTGGGTGTAGACGATCGCGTTGACCCGTTCGCCGTCGGTGCTGCTGTCGCTGCGCAGGCGCCGCGCGCAGCTGCGGCCCTCGTTGGGGCCCGGGAGCCAGTCGACCTCCACCGTGCAGGCTTCGCCCTTGAACAGCGAGGGCTCCAGCAGCCAGGCCACCGGGCAGGCGTCGTGCAGCAGCGGGTCTTCGAGCGCATAGGCGCGCAGCATGGCGTGTGCGGCGCGGCCGCAGCGGGTGTCGAGCATGCCGAGGGATTCGATCCAGTCGGCCGCCATCACGGCTTTCGAGGTCACGTCCAGGCCGAACATGTGAACCTGCCGGCCGGACTCCATGACCGTGCTGGCGGCCAGCGGGTCGGCGTGGAAATTGAACTCCGCGAGCGGCGTGATGTTGCCCGGCCGGAATGCCGCACCGCCCATCACCACCAGCGCCTTCGCGCGCCGGAGCAGGCCTGGATGCTTGATCTCGGCCAGGGCCAGGTTGGTGAGCGGTCCCACCGCCACCAGCGTGACGCTGCCGGCAGGTTCGGCCAGCAGCATGCGGGCGATGAAATCGCTCGCATGTTCGGCGGCCGGTGCACGGCCTGCGGGCAGCACCACGCCGCCCAGGCCGTCCTCGCCGTGCACGAGGTTGCAGCGGGCCTCGGCCTGCGCGAGCGGGCGCACCGCGCCTGCGAACACCGGCACGTCGTCGCGGCCTGCCAGGCCCATGAGCCGGCAGGCGTTGGCGGCGGTGATGCCGGCCGGCCGGTTGCCGGCCACGGTGGTGATGCCCAGGAGCTCGAGCTCGGGGCTGCCGCAGGCCAGCAGCAGCGCGAGCGCGTCATCGATGCCCGGATCGCAATCGAGGATGAGGCGCGTCATGCAACCGCCTCCGGTGCGCTCATGTTCATGTGCTCGTCGATCTCTGCGCGCGACGGCTGTGCCGCCTGCGCGCCGGGTCGCTGGCAGGCCAGCGCGGCGGCGGTGGATGCGAGCGCCATGGCGCGCTCCGGTGTCTCGCCGGTGGCCAGTGCGCCGCACAGCACGCCGGCATAGGTGTCGCCCGCGCCGGTGGTGTCCACCGCCTGCACGGCCGGGGCGCTGGCATGCAGGTGCCGGCCGTCGGGCTGCACGAGCATGGAGCCGGCGGCGCCCTGCGTCACCAGCACGTCCAGGTGCAAGGCGCTGGCCAGCCGCTGAGCGCGTTGCAGCGGGCCCTCGCCGGCGATGCCGCGCTGTGCGCACAGCTGCTCGAGCTCGATGCCGTTGACGATGAGCAGGTCGACCGCGTCGAGCGGCTGCAGCAGCTCCTGCGGCGGCAGCGGCGATGCATTGAGCACCACCTTGCAGCCGGCCAGGCGAGCACGCCAGGCGAGCGCCTGGCTTTCCGGCCAGGGCACTTCGAGCTGCAGCAGCAGCACGCGCGAGTCGTGCAGCACCGTGTCGGGCACCTGGGCGGCACACGCTGCATGGTTGGCGCCGGGCGCCACGACGATGGTGTTCTCGCCCGCCTCGCCGACGGTGATGACGGCCAGGCCGGTCGGGTCGCCGGCCGACACTTCCACACCGGCGAGGTCCACGCCGGCCTCGCGCAGCAGCGCCAGCGCGGCCGTCGCGAAGGCGTCCTGCCCCACCTTGCCGAACAGCCGGGTCGGCACGCCGAAGCGGCGGGCGGCATGGGCCTGGTTGGCGCCCTTGCCGCCGGGGGACAGCAGGGCGTTGCCGCCGAGCAGCGTTTCGCCCGGCTGCGGCAGCCGCGCGCTGCGCACCGAGACGTCGAGGTTGATCGATCCGAGGACGGTCAGCATGAGGACTCCGCGAGCGGCGGCTCCTGGCCGCCGCCAATGATGCGCTCCACCGCGGCCCGGTCGGGCATTGCGCTGCGTGCGCCCACGGCCGTGACGGCATGGCCGGCGGCCGCGCAGGCGAAGCGCAGGCAGTCCTGCAGGCCGCGGCCTTCGAGCCTGGCCAGCAGGAAGGCGGCGTTGAAGGTGTCGCCGGCGCCGGTGGTGTCGGCCACCTGCGGCTGTGCAAAGGCCGGCTGCAGGGCCGTGCCTTCCCGGCTCGCGGCCACCGCGCCGGCAGCGCCCAGCGTCACCACCACCGCCTGCAGGCGGCTTTCGGCCAACAGGGCTGCGAGCGCCTCGGGCGTGGGCGATCGGCCGGTGCCGGCGGTGAAGCCGGATTCGTTGAAGAAGGCGATGTCGGCCAGCGCGATGCGCTGCAGCATCGCGTCGCGATCAGGCGCCACGGCGGCCTCGAGGTCGATGGCGACCTGCGCGCCGCATTCGTGCGCGAGGCGGCTGGCGTCGGCGAAGGCTTCGAGGTCGTAGGGCATGGCGTAGAGCACCCGCGTCTGCCGCAGCGCCGCGGCGAGGTCCGCAAGGTCGGGCTCGCACGGCGGCATCGGCAGGTACACGATGGCGCGGTCGCCTGAAGGCGGCACCATCGCGATCACGCAGGCGCAGGCACTGTGCGGTTCGGTGCGCAGGTGCGTCATGTCGACGCCGAAGTCCTGCAGCGACTGGCGAAGCAGCGCCGCGTGCGCGTCGTCGCCCACGCGCCCGTAAACCGCCGCGCGTCCGCCCAGCCTCGAGAACGCACAGGCGGCGTTGGCGGTGGTGCCGCCGGCATGGATGCCGAGCGGGCGGCCGACCACCTTCTCGCCGAAGCGGGAGGCTTCCTCCAGCGCGACGACGACGTCGGCGCACGGGTCGCCGTGGGCGAGCAGGTCCCAGCGACGCGACATGGCCGGCACCGTCATGCGAGCTGCCGCTGCAGGTTGTGCCAGGCGATGGCCGACAGCCCGCCGGCCAGGGCGTCCAGGCCGTATTCGGGCTCGTTGACCGCGCGGAACTCGGCCAGCAGGTCCTGCGGCAGCCCGGCAGTGCCGGCGCAGGCGCCGGCGATGGCGCCTGCCATGGTGGCGATGGAGTCGGTGTCGTTGCCCATGGAGGCGGCCAGCGCGATGGTGCGCAGCGGGTCGCCCTTGGCGTACACCAGCACGCCCACGGCGGCGGGCACCGACTCGGCGGCGAGCACCGAGTTGCCGACCAGGCGCTCGATGCGCCGCATGAAAGCGTAGTCGTCGTCGGACTTGCGCGCGATGTCGATGGCCAGGTCGAGCCGGGCGAGGTAGCTGGGCCCGGCCACCGTGCGGGCACGCTCGCGCGCCAGTCGCTCGCCGATGCGCCCGCCTTCGATGGCCGCGGCGACCGCGTCGTCGATCGACGGCGACACCAGCGCCTGCGACACCGCCGCGGCGATCGAGCAGGCAGCCGAGACGGCGACGTCGGTGTCGTGCGACGGCAGGCAGGTCACGAAGGCCTGCTCGCAGGCGGCTTCGAGATGGCCGGGGTGCGCCAGGCCCGCGGGCGCCACCCGCATGGCGGCGCCGTTGGTGATGCCCACGGTGGTCATCTTGCGGCGCGAGCGGCCGATGACGCCCACGCTGGCGGTGTCGGCGCCTTCCTGCAGGGCCTTCACGATGCCGGCGGTGCTGGGGCCCATGAAGCCGGCCTTGGGGCTGGTGTTCACCCAGTCGAGCAGGCAGTTGACCCAGCCGTCCTGGTCGAGCCGGCCCCCGGCGGCGACCAGTGCGCGGGCCAGGTAGTACATCTGGCTGGCATCGTCGGTCACCTCGGCGCGCTTGCCGGCGTTGGCGCCGGCGAAGGTGTCTTCGGAAGGCTGCTCGAAGCGGGTGACGAGGCCTCCGAAGGCGGCGGCGATTTCGTCGATGGTCCATTGCTCGGTGGGCGCGCCGAGTGCGTCGCCCATGCCGGCCAGCGACAGCGAAGCGAGGATCCGGTCGTGGATCACATCCTGGTTCATGCGGGAGTCCTGTTCTTTCGGAGAGAGGGGCGGCGGCCGGCGAAGACCAGCGCGCAGATCGTGATGAAGGGCGGCACCATGTAGACCACCTGCGTGGGCAGGTCGAGCGCGCCCAGCTGGGTGGCCAGCACGGTGGAGGCGCCGAACAGCAGCGAGGCGCCCAGCGTGCCGAGCGGACGCCTCGCGCCGAGGAACACGGCCGCGAGCGCGAGGAAGCCGCGGCCGGCGCTCATGTCGGCCTGGAAGAGCGTGAGGTAGCCCATGCTGAGGTAGATGCCGCCCAGGCCGGCCAGGGCGCCGCTCATCAGCAGGGCCAGGTAGCGCACCCGCTTGACCGGGATGCCGGCGCCGAGCGCGGCGTTCGGGTTCTCGCCCACCGCGCGCAGCCAGGTGCCGTAGCGGGTGCGGGTGAGGAAGGCCCACAGACCCGCCACCGCCAGGAAGGCGGCATACACCAGCACATGGTGGCCGTGGCCGCCGTCGCCGTTGAGCAGGGTGTCGAGTGCGGGCAGGTCTTCGAAGCCGGGGATGTGCAGCGACGGCAGCGACGGGCTGTGCAGTCCCGCGGTGGAGCCCTTGTCACCGACGATGGTGACCAGCAGGAACACGGTGAGCCCGGCGGCCAGCAGGTTGATGGCGATGCCGGCCACGATGAGGTCGGCGCCCAGCTCGAGGTGGAAGAAGCCGAGCATCGCGGTGACCAGCAGCGCCGCGGCGAGGCCTGCCGCGCAGCCGATCCATGCATGCGCCCATACCGGAAGCCCGGGCAGCCACTGGCCCGCGTACACCGAACCGAGCACGCCGAAGAAGGCGGCGATCAGCATGAGCCCTTCGAGCGCGACGTTGATGCTGCCCGCGAGGTCGGACACCAGCCCGCCCAGGGCGGCGAAGAGGATGGGCGTGGTGGCCCGCAGCACCGCGACGAACAGCGTGGCGGCCAGCAGCGCCCAGCCCGCGAGGTCCATGGTCATGCGTGCCCCTTGCCTTGTCGGCGAAATCCCAAAGCGTTCACCGCGGTGAAGATGGCCCGGCTCATGGCGCTTCCTTCACGTGAAGCCGCATCCACGCCGGCAGCTGCCACCGCGGCAGGAGCCGCTCGGCCACGACGAACAGGATGATGAAGGCCTGGATCACCAGCACCACTTCGCGCGACACGTCGGTGGTGCGCTCCATGGCCTGTGCGCCGGCGCGCAGGTAGGCATAGAGGAAGGCGGCCATCGGGATGTTGCGCGGTTCGTTGCGCGCGAGCAGGGCGACGACGAGGCCTTCGAAGCCCATGCCGGGCGTCAGGTCCACCGGCAGCCGCTTGAGCAGCGCATTGCTCACGTGCATGCCGGCAAAGGCGGCGAAGGCTCCGCCGAGCGCCATGGACAGCATCACCGCGCGCTCGACCGGCATACCCACCTGGCGCGCGAAGGCCGGAGCCTGGCCGACGGTGCGGATCTCGTAGCCCACGGTGGTGCGCATCAGCAGGGCCCACCCGGCAGCCACCACCAGCGGCACGGCGAAGAGCATCGCCGTCACGTTGGTGCGCGCCAGCAGGTTGGGCAGCAGGGCGGCCTCGGGCAGCACCGGCGTCACCAGGAAGCCGGCATTCGGGTCGCGCATCCACTGGGTGATGACGAGCCGGTACAGCTGCACCGCGATGAGGTTGAGCATCAGCGTGGTGACGATCTCGCTGGCGCCGTGGCGGGCCTTCAGCCAGCCCGGCAGCAAGCCCCAGGCAAAGCCGGTGAGCAGCGCCGCGACGAAGGCCGCCGGCATGACGAGGTACCACGGCCCGCCGATGGCGAGGCTCACCGCGGCGGCGGCCAGCGCCGCGAGGAACATCTGCCCGTCGGCGCCGAGCGAGAACTGCCGCGCGCGGAACGGAATGGCGATCGCGAGGCCCAGGAAAGTGAGGGTGATGGCGTCTTCGATCACCGAGCCGAAGCGCACGAGCCGGTGCACCTGCCAGCCTTCGGACGCCGAATGGCGGATGTCGGGCAATGCGCCGGTCAGCAGCGCCAGGCAGGCGCGCAGGGGCTCTGCGCTCACCATCGCGGTGATGGCAAAGCCGACCAGCAGCGCGGCCGCGATGGCCGCCGGCAGCTGGAGGGCCTGCCGGAGGGAGGTGCCGGAGGTGGGGGTGGAGGTGGTGGAGGGTGTCACGCCGGAACTTCTTCAGGGAAGGGGGTGATCTGCGCGGGCGGCGTGAACGGCGCCTCCAGCGTGGCAGCCGCGCCGGCATCGCCGCGCAGGCCGGTCATGTACAGGCCGAGCTGCTGCGCGCTCACCGTGCCGGCCGCGAAGTGGGCCACGATGCGGCCCTGGAACATGACGGCAATGCGGTCGGAAAGCTCGAGCAGCTCGTCGAGGTCGGCCGACACCAGCAGGATGGCGGTGCCGGCATCGCGCAGCGCGACGAGCCGCTGGCGCAGCGACTGGGCCGCGCCGATGTCCACGCCGCGCGTGGGCTGGCTGGCCACCAGCAGGCGCGGCGACGCAGCCACTTCACGCGCGAGCACCACCTTCTGCATGTTGCCGCCCGACAGCGAGCCGATGTGCACGTCGGCCGAGCGGGCCACCACGCCATGCTCCTGCAGCATCCTCTCGGCGGTTTCGCGAGCCGAACGGGCGTCGAGCCAGCCGAAGCGCGACAGCGGCGGGCGGTGGTAGCGGTTGGCCATCGCGTTGTCGATGATGCTCATGCCGGGGGCCACGCCGTCGTGCAGGCGGTCCTCGGGAATGGCGGCGACACCGGCCGCGCGTGCCGCACGCGCGCCATGGCCGCTGACCGGCCGGCCGTCGAGCTGCACCTCGCCCTGCGCCGGCGCTTCGAGGCCGGACAGCACGGCGGCCAGCGGGGCCTGGCCGTTGCCCTCGACCCCGGCGATGCCCAGGATCTCGCCGGCGGCGATGTCGAACGAGACCTGCTGCAGCGGCATGCGGCCGTCCCGGTGCAGCACGGTGAGGTCGCGCGCACGGACCAGCGGCTGCGCCGCCCGCGCCTGCACGCGCTGCACCCGCAGCGGCACCACGGTGCGGCCGACGATCATCTCGGCGATTTCGGCCTCGGTGGCGCTGCGCGAACGGGCGCGCCCGGTGACACGGCCGCCGCGCATCACGGTGAAGCGGTCGGAGATCTCGCGCACCTCGGCCAGCTTGTGGGTGATGAGCACCACGGTGAGGCCGGCGGCCACCAGCTGGCGCAGCGCGGCGAACAGGGCTTCGATCTGCTGCGGCGGCAGCACCGCCGAGGGCTCGTCGAGCAGCACGATGCGGGCGCCGCGGTACAGCACCTTCAGGATGCCGACCCGTTGCTGCTCGCCGATGGAGAGGTCCTCCACGCGCGCCAGCGGATCGACCGCGAGGCCGAAGCGCTCGGCAGTGGCACGTACCTCGTCGGCGGCGCGCCGGCGGTCCAGCCAGAAGCGGCGCAGCGGCTCACAGCCGAGCACCACGTTGTCGGCCACGGTGAAGCTGGGTACCAGCTCGATGTGCTGCGGCACCAGGCCGATGCCGGCGGCGATGGCGTCGCCCGGCTGCTGCAGGTGCATGGTGCGGCCCTCCAGCAGGATCCGGCCCGAGCTGGGCTGTTCCAGGCCGTAGAGCATCTTCATCACCGTGGACTTGCCGGCGCCGTTCTCGCCGACGATGGCATGGATCTCGCCGCGCTCGACGCTCAGGCTCACCCGGTCGTTGGCCAGCGTGCCGTTGGCATAGCGCTTGGACACCTCGCGCAGCTCGATCAGGGGGACGGCCGGGGTGGCGTTCAAGCTCACGCTCATTGCAGCTCCTTCGTGGTGCTGAAGGCGCTGGGCACCCGCCGCTCGCCGCGGGCGATGGCGGCCTGCACCTCGTCGAGCGAACGCAGCAGTTCAGGCGGTGCCTGCGACAGCACGTCGGACTGGCGCGCCAGGCTCACGCCCTGCTCGGCCAGGCCGAGCGACTGCGTGCGGCCGTAGGCCAGCTGCCCCTGCAGCGCCTGGTCGATGGCACGTACCACCGCGACATCCACGTTCTTGATCACCGAGGTGACGATGCGCGAGGCCAGCTGCGGGTTCGACGTCCGGTACATCGCGTACTGGTCCATGTCCACGCCGATGGCATAGCGGCGGCCTTCGAGGGCCGCCTCGTTGACACCCTGGCCGGTGGCACCGGCCGCATGGAAGATGAGGCCCACGCCGCGGCCGAACTGCGCCTTGGCCACCTCCTTGCCGGCGGCCGGGTCGGAGAAGGAGTTGGCGTATTGCGCCAGCACCGTTTCGCTCGGCACGGCGGCCAGGGCGCCGGCGCGGAAGCCGATGATGAAGTCGTCGATCACCGGGAACTGCATGCCGCCCACCACGCCCAGGCCGCTGCCGGGCGGTACGCCGGGCAGGCCGGCCTTGTCGAGCCGGGCCGCCAGGTAGCCGGCGAGGTAGGCGCCCTCGTTCTGGCGGAACAGGATGGAATGCACGTTGCCGCAGCGGCAGGCGGCGTAGTCGACCGCCGCGTCGTAGACCACGAATCGCGCGTCGGGGTATTGCTCGGCCAGCCGCTGCACGTAGGGCACCATGGTGAAGGTGCCGGTCACGATGAGGTCGTAGTCGCCGCTGTCGGCCAGGTCGGTGAGCGCGCCCTGCCAGCGCGTGGGATCGGTGCCGCCTTCGATCACCTTCACCTGCACCGGCAGCGTGCCGCTCGCCTCGCGCATGCCCTTGGCCGCCGAATCGAAGAAGGACTTGTCGCCCAGCGTGCCGTTGATGAACAGCACCGCGCGCAGCTTCACCTCGCCGGTGCGCCGCGCATCGGCGCGCTCGCCCAGCACGGCCAGGCCGTACAGCACGGCGAACAGGCCGGCCAGCCAGGCCAGTTGAACGAGCACGGAACGCAGCAGCGGCTTCATGATGTCAACGGGGTTGGGTCATGTCATGCCACTCGTCTTGGCGATGCGCGTGTTGTAGCGATAGCTCGCCACGTACTTCATCACGCAGTACTCGATCGGCTCGCGCCGCTCGGACAGCGTGATGCGCTCGCACAGCAGGACGGGCGACCCTTCGGCAATGCCGAGCAGGCGTGCGTCTTCGGCGTCGGCCGCGGCCGCGCAGAGGTTCTCCACCGCTTCGGCGGGTGCGAAGCCCGACTTTTCGGTCAGCAGCTTGTAGAGCGACTGGGTCTGCTCGATCTCCGCGCGGTCGATCTTCATGCCGCGCGGCAGCGGGAAATAGGCGTCGTGCAGGCCGACCGGCGCATCGTCGATCAGGCGCACGCGGCGCACACGGGTGAGCGAATGACCCGGCTCCACGCCCAGCAGGCCGGCGATGCCCATCGATGCGGCGACGCTTTCCACCGCAAGGATCTGCTGGCCCGGCACGCCGCCGCGCTGCGCCGTGTCCTGCGAGAAGCTGTCGATGAAGCGCGACATGCGCCGCACCAGCGCCGGGGCCACGAAGGTGCCGCGGCCGTGGTCGCTGTAGATGACGCCTCGTTCCTCGAGGTAGCGCACCGCCTTGCGCACCGTGTCGCGGCTGACTTCGTACTTCTCGGCCAGTTCGCGCTCGGAGGGCAGGGCCTGGTTGTCGGTGAGCAGGCCCTGCTCGATGGCGCCGCGAATGATGTCGGCGAGCTGCCGGTAGCGCGGCGTGGAGGTGGTCTGGATTCTTTCCGTGGCCATGGAGTGTCCCGTTCGGGGCTGGAGGAGCTGGTCGGTCTTCAATGTTGCCCGGAAGTCGTCACGGCGCAGTCATCGTATCGTGGTACGTACCAGAATGTCAATCAGCGCCAGCATGGTGCGACCCAAGGGAATGTACGCTCTCTGAGCACCATAGAGGGGTTGCATGAAACTCACACATCGTGAATTTGTATCAATTGACGACTGGTACGTACCAGGCCTATAGTGATCACGCGTTTCGTAAGGTACCCGACACACACCACCCACAGCCTTTGCGCACGGAGTCAACAACGATGCGATCCCTTCCCGGCCTGCCACGCAACCTGCTGGCCCTCCTGATCAGCACCCAGGTGCTGCCTGTGTTCGCGCAGGAAGCCGCCAAGACCGAGCCCTCGTCGCCGGAGCCGCCCGCCGCGGCAGCCTCCGCACCGGTGGTGCGGTCGATGGAGAAGGTCGTGATCACCGGCGAGGCGATCGGCGTGCGGCAGACGCGCGCCAACGTCAAGATCACCGCCGCCGATCTCGACTACTACCCGCCCGGCGTCAGCGCCGACAAGGTGCTCGAGCGCGTGTCGGGCATCCAGATGGGATCGTCCAACGCCTTCGGCGGCGACGGTTTCGAAAGCACGATCAACATGCGCGGTTTCGCGAAGGACAGCATCGGCTTCTCGATCGATGGCGTGCCCAACGGCCGCACCACGCTGGGCGGCGGTTCCGTGCCGACCCGCTATTTCGACTCCAGCAACCTGGCGGGCGTGGACGTCTCGCAGTCGGCCGGCGTGATCGGCTCGCCTTCGCACCAGGCGCTGGCCGGCCATGTGAACTACCTCACACAGGACCCGGAGCGCCGCTTCGCCGCGCGTGCCGAAGCCGCCGCCGGCAGTGCCGACTTCGGCCGTGTGTATGCCCGCATCGACAGCGGCGAGTTCGTTCCCGGCCTCACCAGCTACCTGAGCCTGTCGAAGGAGCAGTGGAAGGTGTCGTACGTCGAAGACCCGGCCGGCAAGAACGGGCGCGAGCACCTGGACTTCAAGGCGGTGGCCAAGCTCGACAACGGCACGGTGATCAAGCTGCGCAGCGGCTACAACGACAAGAAGGAAGAGAGCGGCACCAACATCGTGACGCTGCGCCAGTTCAACACCGACCCGAAGAACGACGGCTACACCGACCGCTGGACCGGCACTGCGTCGATCGACCGCAACTACCGCGAGCTGAAGGGCAACCCCCGCAAGGACGTGCTGAGCTATGTCGATGTCGACATGCCCCTGGCAGCCAGCCTGAAGCTCAACACCAAGGTCTACTACCACACGCAAAGCGGCATCGGCAAGGAAACGGGCGTGGGCACCGGCGGTTTCCCGGGCATGGACGGAAACGCCAACAGCATCTATTTCCGCGCCAACGAATACGACCTGGATCGCCGCGGCGTGCTGGCCGAGCTGGCCCGCAAGCACAGCGACCTGATCGACTGGCGCCTGGGCGCCTGGTACGAGCAGGCCAACCGCCGCCAGATGCGCAACTGGTATCCGGTGCTCGATGAAGCCACCGGCCCGGCCTACAGCAGCGTGGCCAGCTTCACCAGCGAGGACAAGCGCTGGGACAACCGCATCACCATGGGCTATGTGGCCAACCGCAGCAGCTTCATGGACGGCCGCCTGAAGTTCGACTATGGCGTGACCTACCTCGACAACGACGTGAGCTACGTCGCGCCCATCCACGACTCGCGCACCACGGCCACCTTCCCCAACGGGCGCCGAAACTTCGTCAACGAGGCCAAGGTGGACTCGGGCGTGCTGCCCAAGGTGGGCGCGCTGTATGCGCTGACCGACAAGACCGAGGTGTTTGCCGGCTACGCCAAGAACGCCGCGAGCGTGACCGATGCCACGCTCGAAGGCGGCTCGGCCGCCACGCTGGCCGCCGCTGCCAAGGTCAACAAGATGGACACCGCCAATGCGTTCGACCTCGGCCTGCGCCACAAGGGCGAGACCTACGCGCTGGGCGTGCAGGCCTTCGTGATCGACTCGAAGGAGACGGTCGCGGCCGACATCGTGAACACGCTGCAGTCCGAAAACGTCGACCAGGGCCGCCGCATCCACGGCATGGAGCTGACCTACAGCGGCCGCGTGGGCGACGCATGGCGCCTGTACGGCGCCTACACCTACCAGAAGGGCGAATACAAGCTGAGCGACGTCGACGCCAACGGCAACCCGGCGCGCGGCTTCATCCGCAACGGCGCCGAGCTGGTGGGCATCGCCCCGCACAACCTGTTCGTCGAAGCCACCTGGCGCCCGCTGGACGACCTGAAGCTGGCGCTGAACGGACGCTATGTCTCGAGCCGCGCCGGCTACTACGCCAACCCGCGCGTGGCCAACAGCGGTGTCGACGAGCGCCTGCCCGCCTATACGCTGCTGGGCCTGAACACCTCGTACAGCTTCAGCCGCGTGAGCTTCGGCCTGAACGTCGAGAACCTCACCGACAAGAAGTACATCTCCGGCATCGCGCCCGAGCTGATGACCTCGCCTTCGACGGTGGGCCGCTACTTCATCGGCGCGCCCCGCACGGTCGTGCTGTGGACCAAGGTCGAACTCTGACCGGCGGCATGACACGATGAGGGCATGACACGCCGAACCGCCCCGGTCCTGCAGGCTGCTGCACTGGCCCTCGCCGCGGCGCTGGCCGGCTGCGCTGGCCCGCGGGGCGCCGGGCCGCAGCAGGCGGCGCAACCGCTGTGCCTGCAGCACCTCGGCGGCACCACGCTCGCGCGCGAGCCGCAGGGCATGCTGCA
The DNA here is from genome assembly GCF_006386545.1 of Methylibium rhizosphaerae. Taxonomy (GTDB): domain Bacteria; phylum Pseudomonadota; class Gammaproteobacteria; order Burkholderiales; family Burkholderiaceae_C; genus Pseudorivibacter; species Pseudorivibacter rhizosphaerae. Next base: position 58,153 of record NZ_SWAR01000032.1, read on the forward strand.
GCACTTCGGCGGCATCTCGGGCCTGGACCGTGATGCCGCCACCGGCACCTGGTACCTGCTCAGCGACGACCGCTCCGCGCGGGCGCCGGCGCGCTTCTACACCGCGGCCATCGACATCGACGCGTCGGGCCTGCACGCGGTGCGGGTCACCGGCGTCGTGCCGCTGCGGCAGGCCGACGGCAGCGTCTACCCGGGCGCCGGTCAGGGCGGCGAGGTGCCGGACCCGGAAGCCCTGCGCATCGACCCCCGCACCGGCGACCTGGTGTGGGCGAGCGAAGGGGACGGCAGGCTCGGCCACGGCCCCTTCGTGCGCCGTGCCGCACGCGACGGCCGCTTCGTCGCCGAAGTGCCGCTGCCGCAGAACCTGCGGCTGCACAAGGGGGCCGGACCCGGCGCGCGCGACAACCTCACCATCGAAGGCCTCGCCTTCGCACCCGATGCAGCCTCGCTGTGGGTGTCGATGGAAGGGCCGCTGGTCGAGGACGGGCCGATGCCCACGCTGCAGCAAGGCGGCTTCGCCCGCTTCACCCGCCTCGATCGCGAGGGCCGTGTGCTCGGCCAGTACGCCTACCCGCTCGATCCGATTCCCCTGCCGCCCGGCGGCGGGCGCCAGCGGGCCGACAACGGCGTGAGCGACATCCTCGCCACCGAAGCCGGCACGCTGCTCGTGGTCGAGCGCTCAGGGCGGGAGGTGGACGAGGGCGTGTTCCAGTTCGCCGTTCGCCTCTACGAAGCGAGCGTGGCGGACGCCACCGACGTGAGCGGCACCGCATCGCTGCAGGCCGCCACCTTCAAGCCCCTGCGCAAGCGACTGGTGCTCGACCTCGCGAAGGCGGGCATCGAAACCGACAACATCGAAGCCATGGCCTGGGGCCCGCGGCTGCCGGACGGCCGGGCCACGCTGCTGCTCGCCGCCGACGACAACTTCCACCCCCGGCAGGCGAACCGCTTCATCGCACTTCAGGGCTGCAAATGAACCTCGCCAATCGAACCCTCCTCGTTCTCGCAGCGGCCTTCGGCTTCGCCGCGCAGGCTGGGGCCGAACCGGTGCGCATCACCATCCTGCACACCAACGACCACCACGGCCGCTTCTGGCGCAATGCCGACCAGGAATACGGCATGGCGGCACGCAAGCGCCTGGTCGACGAGGTGCGAGCCGAGGTGAAGGCGCAGGGCGGCCACGTGCTGTTGCTCGACGGCGGCGACGTCAACACCGGCGTGCCCGAGTCCGACCTGCAGCAGGCCGAGCCTGATTTCAGGGGCATGTCGGCCATCGGCTACGACGCCATGGCGGTGGGCAACCACGAGTTCGACCGCACGCCGGCCGTGATGCGCCGCCAGCGCCTCGAGTGGTCGACGTTCCCGTGGCTTTCGGCCAACGTGTACCAGGGCGGCCGGCGCATGTTCCTGCCCTACCGCATCTTCCGGCTCGGCACGGTGCGCGTGGCGGTGCTGGGCCTCACCACCGAAGACACGATGAAGACCCTGTCTCGACAGCGCTTCCCCGGCGTGGAGGTGCGTGCCCCGGCCGGCGAGGCGGCAAAGCTGGTGCCGCGGCTGCGCCGCAAGGCCGACGTGGTGGTCGCCGCCACCCACATGGGCCACTACGTCGACGGCCGCCACGGGGTCAGCGCGCCGGGCGACGTGGAGCTGGCGCGCGCGGTGCCGGGCATCGACCTCATCGTCGGCGGCCACAGCCAGAACCCGGTGTGCATGCTCGACGCGCAGCACCGCAACGACGACTACCAGCCCGGCGACCCCTGCGCCCCCGACCGCCAGAACGGCGCCTGGATCGTGCAGGCCTGGGAATGGGGCAAGTACGTCGGCCGTGCCGACTTCGAATACGAGGCCGGCCGCTTCAGCCTCGTGCGCTATGCCCTGCTGCCGGTCAACCTGATGAAGCGCGGCACCGGGCCCGACGGCAGGCCGGTGAAGCTGCCGCCCGAAACCCGCACCGAAGAAGACGCTGGCCTGCTGGCCCTGCTGGGCCCGTACCAGCGCAAGGGCGCCGACAAGCTGCTGGTGCCGGTGGGCCGCCTCGACGACGGCTTCGACGGTGAGCGCCGCAACGTGCGCAGCCGCCCCACCCACCTGGGCCGGCTCGTCACCGCCTCGATGATCGACAGGACCGGTGCCGACCTGGCCCTCGTGAGCGGCGGCGGCATCCGCGACTCGCTGCCCGCGGGCGAGGTGAACTACGGCCACCTGCTCAGGGTGCTGCCCTTCGGCAACCACGTCGTGGTGGTCACGCTGTCCGGCGAGCAGCTCGAGACCTACCTGCGCGCCGCGCTGCGCATGACGCCCGGCTCGGGCGCCTATGCCCAGACCACCGGCGTGTCGGCCGCGATGGAAGGCAACGAGCCGAAGCAGCTGCGGGTGCAGGGCCGGCCCATCGACCCGGCGCGCCGCTACCGGCTGGCGCTGAGCAGCTTCATCGCGCGAGGCGGCGACGGCTACCCGGCCTTTTCACGGCAGGAGATCGACGACACCGGCTTCACCGACGTCGAGGTGCTGCGCGGCTTCATCGCGGCCCGGCCGGGCCTGTCGACCCGCGACTTCGAGCCGGACCGCGACGCCGCGACGGAATCCGCTGCCTCACCGGCTTCGCGCTAGGTTCCATCGCTTCGGGCCGGGCGGCGTGCGCCCTGCGCGCGGGCGCACCATCGTGACTCTCGCGCCCGGTGTCTCATGGCCTCGCCACGGCAGCCGAAGGGCGCTTTCCAGAACCCAGCAGAGAGGGAACGCGGGGGCGTGGCAGTCGGCACTGCGCAGTCGTTGCGCCGCTCGCGTTCGACAAGAGGATCACGATGATTCCATCCGCCAGCGCACCTTCGACCTCCATGCCCCGCCAGGCCGACGAGCCGCCCCGCACCCAGGGTGCGACCGCGGCGCCGTCCGGCACGAGCACCCCCGACCACACCCTCAAGGGCCGACGCAGCGAGGCCGCAGGCAGCTCGCAGCCGCAGTCCGAGATGCCGCCGCGCAGCCCTGCATGGCCCACGCCGCCGGCGACGCCGGCGACGCCGGACATGCGCTCTCCCGCGCCGCTGCTGCCGGGCCTCCTGCCGATGGCCCCCGCCGATTGCTCATGGGTGGGTGGCGTTGCCGCAAGCTTTGCGGGCAGCGTGGCCGGCAGCGTGGCGAGCGGCCTCACGAACGCCGCGGGGATGGCCAGCTCGGCCGCCAGGAACCTGTGGTCGCTGAGCGACCTGCGCACCATGCTGCAGCCGAATGCCGACGATCCGCAGTTCCTGCAGATGCTGCGCGGGCGCGATCCGGAGGCGCCCTCCGAGTACACGTTTGCGCAATGCCGCCAGCAGCTGAAAGACCTGCGCGAACTGGTCGAGGGCGGTCACGGCATCGAGAAGCGGTTCCAGCAGGCGCTGCTTCGGGACATCAAGACCATCGAGCAGGCCATTCACCCGCTGGAGAACGGCACCTCCGCCGCGGGGCGGATAGCCAAGGCGCTGGCCAACATGGTCAACCTCTGGCCGGTGGTGGTTCCCAGCAAGCTGCTGGCCAACCAGGCCAAGACCTTTGCCTACACGGTGGCTGCCGCGAGCAAGGCCGTGCTGGCCGTGGGCGGGGCAACGCTGCGCCCCACCGCCGACGGGCTGCCTTTTCCGCTGATGGGCGGCGAGCTCGGGCGCCATGCCGACGAGGTGCACTTCTATCCGGGGCTGCTGAATGCGATCTTCCTGTCGATCGAGTTGTCGAAAAAGTTCGGTACGCCCGGCGTACGCCACCAGGCCGAGGCGGTGGAGCACAACAAGCTCGCCCATGCCGGGTTCGCGGTGGCGGCGGGGATGGCGCTGATTGCGCCGTTCGTCTGGACCAGCGTGAAGAGCGGCTTCGGCAAGGCCCTGGATGCGGGCACGCGTGCCGCTGCGCTCGGCCTGGAAAAGGCCGGTTTCAGCGAACGGGCCGACACCATGCGCCGCGAGCTCACGCCGGGTCAGGTCGGGCAGGAGGTGCATGAGCAGCTCTCTCACCTGTGGGGTCAGCTGGAAACGGGGCGCCTCGCGCTGCAGCAGGCCCGCCTCGACTTCACCGACCCGGCCTCCGGCCGGGAGCTCACGCGCACGCTCAATTCGCAATGCACCCACCTGCTCGAATCGATCGCGTTGTGCACCGAACGGCTGGACAAGGCCTTCGGCACCAGTGCCGCGCAGGAAGCGGCGGGCGTCGTGGTGCCCCGCGGGCCTTCGTCCAACCCGGACTTCGCCTCCAAGCTGGCGCTGACCATCTTCGCCACGGCGATCACCGGCTCGACGGTCTACCTCATCCAGCCCGACCCGATCGGCACCGTGGACCTGGCGGCCGACAGTGCCGTCGTCACGGCCGTGATGCTGCAGGGCGCGCTGAACAAGCAGGCCACCCGGCAGGACGCGATGGAGCGCTTCAAGGGCATGGCAGCCACCAGCATGGTGATGGCGCTGGCCCTGTCGGCCGACAAGATCTCCAAGGCGTTCACACCCCGCGGCCTGGTGGAGGCCGACTCGTCGGCGCCCTATTACGCGAGCCTGGTCATGACCATGATGGCCATGACCATGCCTGGCCCCATCGCACGCGGTGCCGAGCTGGCGCTCAACTGGGGCGGCCGGCAGATCGGCAAGGGCGTCGAGCAGATCCGCAGCCTGGTCAGCGGACCCGACGGCCAGCCGCTCGGCACGGTGGAGCCGCGAACGCCGCAGGAGCTTCAGCAACGCATGGTCGAGCTGCAGGCCTTCTACTCGGCCGAGCGACCCGCCGAGCAGCAGGCGGCGCTGGAGGCGGCGGTCGGCGCCAGCATCAGCCAGGCGCTCACCGACGCTGCCGCACGTGCGGCGGGTGAGTCGCTGCGCCGCAACACCGGCGTCACGATCCAGGAGATCACCGAGGTGTAGGAGTCTGCGCGGCAGAAAGCCGCGCCGCTCCCTCTCCCGCTTGCGGGAGAGGGCCGGGGTGAGGGGCGCGGCGCGAGCCGCGTGAAGGCCAGGGGAGGCGTCAGGGCCGTCTTGCCGCGTGGCTGCGCGTAACGGGTGGCCGCTTGTTCAAAGCGCCGAAGGCCTCTTGCGTGGCCCTCACCCCAACCCTCTCCCGCCAGCGGGAGAGGGAGGTCAACACCGTCTGCCGCGCAGACCCACCTCTACCCGATGCGCCGGCGCTTCTGGGCGCCGCCGAGCAGCTCGCCCTTCTCAGCGGGCGACAGCGACGAAGCCGATGCCTCCGCATGTCCAGCGGCCGGCACGAGACTCCTATGGCACTAACGAACCTTCAAGATGGGACGGCGAGCCGCTCGCTGCGGTGTTCCGTCTCGACGAGCGCCTGAGCGGGAGGGCATGGACGTCGGCGTCGTCCGGCGTCACCTCAGCGCCTCTACGAGCGCGCCGACCGAGATCGAAAGTCGAGGCGGCGTTGCACACCCGCCGTTTAACGCCTATCTGGTGGCCCACCGGCGCCCAACAAGTACGCCTTGTCCTCGAAAGAAAGACGCGAGCGTTCGACGGCTTGGCTATACGCTGCCACAGCCGCGTCACATCCTCGACTTACCGCGAACTGCAGCGCCGAGTGCCCTTGAAATTCTCCACGTAGCACCTTGAGCTTCATCTGGCGCGGCACACGGGCGTTCGCCACCGCGTTGACGAATGCATCGATCGCCAGATGCTTGTCGCCGGCCATGGCCAGCGCCAGGGATGGCGGCGCACCATTAGGATTCGAACCCTTCAGGAGGGCAAAGACTTCTCGATGCGACAAATCGGAAGCCGTCACGCCCTCAACAAAGGCCGCTGCTGATTGCGCCTGCCCGCTGGACAAGGCACTCGTCAATGCAGATGCCCCACCACCATTGCGAGCAGCCAAAAGCTCGACTTTCAATGCAGGTTCGAGGCCTGAAGTAGCAATGCCGTGGATGAGCGCACGCGACGTATCGCCGAAGCCCTGGTGCATGGCTGCGAACAGTGCGGGCGCACCATCCGCCGAGGTACCCGCAAGCAACTCTGCGTGCAAATCGGAGTCGAGTTGGCAGTGGCGCACGACGTCGCAATAGGCGTGGATGACATCAACCAAGCCTTTGCCTGCAGCCGTAAACAAGCCGCTGTCGCCTTCCAGATTGCGAGCGGCCAGAAGGTCAGCCGCCTCCTCCTCCGCCAACCCCGCGAGCCTTCCAAGCTCGCCCCGGATGTCCCGAAGTGAGCCACCGAAACCGTTAGCCACCAAGTGGTGCACGACAGTTTCGTCCAACGGCGGGAGCGGGCCACTCAGTCGCCGGTCCTCATATCCTCCCGGATGCTCTGGCGGCAGGTTCAATACTCCGCCGGGTGGAATGCCGACGGCCAAGAACACTTTTTCGCTTTCGCCGAAGTAGTTTTGGTATGCCTGCTCGTTGGGCAAGAACTTGCTGATCGACGTTGGCTGAATTCGATCCATTTCGGTCGTGCTCGCCCGCTTATGCGTGGCAGTGCGACTCGGGTCGTAGAGTTTTTGCACATACTGTGCGGGCATGCCCGGCACCCGCTTGATCTTGAACTCCGCCGCCATCGTGTGCACCCCCGACTCGATCAGCATTCGCTTCGAGTCAGCGCCCGAGCGTTCGAGTTCGCGAAAACGCTCAGCGGCGAAACTGCGCCAATCGCTGTTCTCAACGATGTGGACATCGGCCGAATGGCTCAGGACTCTCTTGTACGCGTCCTCGACCCAGCGCGGAACATTGCGCGCGATCGCATCCAGGTCACCCAGTGCTTCATAGTTCGGCTTGCCCGCTGTCTCGTGCTGCAACAGCCAGGCCGTGGCAAGGTGTCGGCATACGATGAGCCCGTCTTCATTGCCTTCTGCACCAGGGAAGTAGGCCTTTTCGTTGTGGTTGACCGTTGATTGCCGGTCGGGCTTCTCAGAGTAGTAGGGACGTGTCTTTGCTCGCGAGGGGCGCCTCGCACTGCTTTGTCCCTGCTCCAGCGCGCCTCCCCATTGAGGGACGTCGCTTTGCACGGGCATGGACTGCGGGTAGGTCCAAAGCGGGGAGAGTTCATACGAGGGCTGCGGGGGCACTTGAGGTTGCCAAGGCGGCACACTCATGTTCGGACTGATCTGACCTTCCGGATGCGGCATGGATTGCCACAGCGCGTGATGATCGACAAATGTTCCCGGAGATGGCACGCCGTAATTTGTCGAAGCAAACTCATGCCTAACGTGCGCTTCATACGCCCGGCTCGGGTCAGGGATCCCGAATGAGTCGGACGGGGTATTGGGAGTCTGCGTGCGGTCGATGCGCCCCCCATGGTCCGAAGGATTGGACAAGGTCATGGCGCCAAATCGGCCCAGAACGTCTTGCATACGCGGCTGCATACCTGCATCGGCCCCACCTGCATTTCGACGTTCGCCCTGCAGGCCATACAACTCAGGCGATGTGTTTGGCGGCGATCCTGGGGACGGCGGCATCTCCGAGTTCGAACTGTTCCCCCTGCCAGCCCCGCCCGCGCGAGCGGCGTAGCCCTGAGCGAAGGCCTCCGGATCGGTGGGGTCCAAACCCGCGGGGTATTGGTAAGAGTAGTTGTTCCAGAAGTCCATTTGCTTGCTCCCTGTGCCTCCGCCGGCCCGACTGAGCCACGGATGATGATTTGACGTATCTCCACTGTATGAACCGGCCTCCCTCTTGCGGACTCGTTGGCGAAAGACTGTGCGATGAAGCGAAGCCAGATTTTTCGTTTGAAAGATGTGCGTCAGGAGCAGCTGATTGAACAGCCACGTTTGTTCCATCTGCCTCGGTGACCGGAGTACCGACGACCTGCCTAGTTGCAGCCTGTATTTCTACGGTGCTGAAGCGACCGCCTAAGGAGACGCTGATCAATTCGCCGAACCCGGCACGACACATGCATGCGTGAGTGCACCGAACCTCAGCCCTGAACGACCATGTCTCAACGCAGCTTTGCCAGCGCCGAGTACGCGATGA
>NZ_SWAR01000033.1 GCF_006386545.1 Methylibium rhizosphaerae
AACCGGCGTGCGTCCTCGGCGACAAAGCGGCCGTTGATCGGCCCCCGAATGAACTGTCGCTCGGCCACGAACCGGATGTGCGGATCGATGTCGACGTAGGTGTAGCGATTGCTGGCGTCGCCCACCGACAGTGTGAAGCCTCCCGCGCCGAGGACAAGCACCTGCTTGCCGCTGAGGCCGAGTTCGTCGAGCAGCAACCGCTGCATGCGCTCGATGTAGGGCGAACGCTTCGGCGGCTCGCTCGCATCGAGCAGCGAGGCCTGCTGGTTGTTCACCAGGAACACGCGCGCGGGGTCCGTATAGCCCGGGCCCAGCGGGCGAGGGGCCGCCAATGTTCCAGGCGACGAGGGCGGCCGACGCCATCGCCGCCGTCGCAGCGCTTGCCGATCGCGCGCTGACCGATGCTTGGATCCCCGCTGCTAGGCACAGGGCTGCGCAGCACAGCGCCACGGCGGCCGACACGCCGGCAAGCTGCATCACGCCGAGCGAGATGACCAGCGCCCCGAGCACCGAGCCGGCCGTCGACGCGGTCAGCGCGACCGCGCTGGCGGCGCCGGCGCGCTCGTGCTCGACCAGGTTGGCCATCAGCGGCACGGTCTGCGCGAGAAGACACGCCGGCGGGCACACGACGACGGTGACGAAGACGATGAATGCCAGCCCGGAGTTCGGGACCGCCGCAAACAAGACCTGCACGAAAGAGGTCGACAAGCCAACCCCCGCGAGGCCGGCGGCGATCAGGAAGTTAGCCTGCACACGGGCCGCGTAGCCGCTCTTGATGCGGCCACCAGTCCAGTAGCCGAGCGTGAGCGCGAGCAGGAACAGGGCAATGGTCGGAGCGGTGACCGTGATCGCGCTGCCCAGGTGCGGCACGAGCCGACGCAGTGCGATCACCTCGATGCCCAGCGACGCGAAGCCCTCGACGAAGACGAGGAACATGAGCAGGCGCGCGCTCATGTCGCCGCCGTCGTGTACGCAGCCGCCGCCCGCGGCCCATGATGGATCGCACGCGGCAGCGGCGGCGGCTCCTGCTGCGTCCGCATGTCCCAGATCCATCCCGCTGCCCGCCTGGCGAGGGCCTGTTGCTTCAGCGCGCGGTCCCTGTCGATCATGAACGGCGTGACGATGTCCAGTGGGGTTTCCGCGTCGCCGGTGTCGAGCAGCACTGCGTTCGGAAACGTCGCGCCCTGCTTCGATTCGAAGCGCAGCGGCTTGAGGAAACACCGCTCCTGGCGCACCAGTTCGTCGATCAGCAGTTGTTCGTACGGATGGTCGAGCGGGATCCAGGTGGACGACAGCATCACGAGCGTCGCCGTATCGACGAAGTACACGCCCTCGCGCTTGGCGTAGATCAGGCCGCAGAAGAGGAAGCGCAGTCGCCACGGGTCGGCTTGTCCCGCCTGCTCGGCCGAGCGCTGGTGGGCCCAGGCCTCATACTCGCACTCGAACACCTTCTTGAAGCGCTCGCCGGCCTTGCGTTCCATGTACAGCGGGCAGTCGGGCATGTGGCGCAGCACGATGCGGTGGTCGATGTTGGTGGCACAGAACTCCTTGAGCTCGCTCATCACGAGCATCAGCTTGAACTGCACGTCCTCGCCGGGCGACAGCAACACGGCCATGGCCCGGGCGCGTCGCTTGGAGATTGCCGCGGCGTCATCGAGCGAGAACGGCTCGGGGATCAGCAGGAAGTCGGCGAGCCGAACGCCCTTGGTCTCGATCTCGTGAGCTGCGGCCAGCAGGTGCTTGCGCACGACGTACCACGTGCGCTTGCCCTGCATGCGCGGGTACCAGCGGTTGAAGCCGCCGCGTTGCAACAGCAGGTGGGCCAGGCCGCGAAGACCGAGGCGACGGCGACGGGCGGCCACCTCGGTACGCACGGCACCGGGCTCGCCGGGGACCACGGGCCGGCCGATGCGTCGCGTCAGCGGGAACTCGAGCCGAACTTCGACCCGGTCGGGCGCGCGCTCGATGACGGCTTCGCCCAACACCTCGCCGAGCCCGGATTGACCGGGGGGCGGCTCGTACGACGCACAGGTGGGGTGGTGTCGATGCCCCGTGTCCGGAAGCCGCTTGACGAAGAACTGCTGGTAGTGCGCGATGTACATGGGCACGCCGCCGTGCCGGCACAGGCAAAGTGGCTTCGCGGCGCCGGCGTAGGCCCGTTCGAGCGCCTGCTGCCAGCCGGCGTCGCTCGGCCGCAGCTGCACGCCATCGACCAGATACTGGGGGCCTTGATCGTCCATCTGCGCTCCCGTTGCCGCCGCCGCTCGCCGCAGCGCACGACGCTTGCGCGACGGCGGCCCCATCTTGTGGTTCGGCGGCTGCCCCGATCCAGCCGGAACGGGGTTCATCGAGCCGGCGGTTCCGGTCGGTGGACCTTCGAGCCCATCGCAGGCGGACTCACCGCGTCCTGTCGAACGCTTGCCAAGAGGATCGGACCCGCCAGACACGTCCGCACGGACGCCTGGACTGACGGCGGAACAGCCTGCGGCGCACATGGTCCTGCACGATTCGCCAGAGGGCAGAGGGCGCTTCAATCCCCGACGCGCAACAGAACCGGGCCTAAATCGGGCGCAGAACCAGCCTTGACGGGGAGCAACGAACCCAGAGACCATTCCCGCGTCTGCGTGTCCACACGCAGACTGGGATGCTGCACCTCCTGGGCCTCTGCTGGCCGCAGCCGGACGCGGACGTTAACCGCACGGATCGTGAGCGCATTTCAGATGAGCATGGGCGATCTCGCTGGCGGGATCAGGCCCCGCATCGGAGGCACCGCCAAGAGCGTCAGCGCCTGCCAGACGCTAGAGCAAAGGTTTGCTCGGAGCGCGCGCGTCAGCGACATCGGGCCTGTCCGCAACCCGTTCGAGCCCCCTTTGCGCCATGGCCACTTGCTGCCTGTGGCCGCGCGCTCAGCCGCCGAGCCTCCGCTCTGCCAGGACAAGGATTCACCATGCCACCAATCGATCGCACGCCTCACGTATGCCGGCGCATTTGCCCCGCCATGTTCACAGACACCCCGCGCAGCTGCAGACGACGTCTGTACCTGCTGCCACCGCTCGGACAATGCTGAGCGCAAGCGCGTACCGCGAAATGGATACGCCTTCGCCGCCGCCTGGCCCCGAGGGGGAAGCGCCCGCATGGCCAATTCCTGCCATGCTCACACCGGCCGAGCTGGCCGCCCACCTTCGCGTCAGCGAGCGCACCGTGGCTCGCATGGTCAGCGACGGTTGTCCGAGCCTCCTGGTCGGCTCGCGCCGCCGTTTCGACGTCGCTGCCGTGACTGCGTGGGCCTTTGACAGAGCACGCACATGCCCATCCGAAAGGATCCCGACGGACGCTGGCACGCGGAGGTCTGCGTCGGCCGTCGACGATTACATCGACGCCTTCCAGCAGGTACGTCTGCGAGTGAAGCCAAGAAACTCGAGGCCGAGCTAAGGCGTGCGCTCGAGGCAGCCAAGGGCAAGCGTGCTGCTGTGGTGCCCGGCGATCCGCTGCTGACCGAACTGATGGCTGACTACACGGAGCGGCATGCCGCCACGCTTCGCAGCCCCCAGACGGCCAAGTTTCATGCGTACCGGCTCGGACCGTGGATCGACGGCCGGCACGCATCCGAAGCGCGGCAGGTCGCCGCCGAGTTGCGCGACGACCTGCTGCAGGCTTACGCGCCAGCCACCGTCAATCGCAGCCTGAGTGCGCTGAAAAAGGCGCTTCACATGGCATGGGAGAAGGGACGCACCGGCGAGCTGGACTACAGCACGCACGTCAGGCGTATCGCCGAGAACAACCAGCGCACTCTTTATCTGTCGATGTCGCAAGTGAAAGCCATTGCCGATCATGCGAGCGAGCAGGTACGCACCGCGATTTGGGTGGCGCTGCTCACGGGCTGCCGGCGCGGTGAGGTGTGCAAGATCGCGGCCCAGGACATTGGCCGGCGCACAGTCCGCATCCAGGCCGGCAACACGAAGACGCTGCGCTATCGCGAGGTGCCCATCGTGCCCGCGCTACGCCCCTGGCTAGACAAGTTGCCGTTGACGATCAACTTCGAGGGCCTGAAAAGCGGCTTTCGACGCGCGCGCGAAGCGGCCGGCATGCCGCAAGTGCACTTCCACGACCTGCGTCACTCCTGTGCCACCATCCTGCTGCAGTTGGGCGTCGAGCTGTGTGTCGTGCGAGAGATCCTCGGCCACACCTCGGTGAAAACGACCGAGCGCTACGCCCACGTGATGGTCAAGCCGCAGCGCGACGCGTTGGCCAAGCTGGGCGACCTCGCCACGCGGACACTCAAGCGCGGTGCCACGTCGCGGCGCTCGCGAACATGAACTCGCGCTGCCCGCTGCGCTACCACCGGGGGGCGCAGTCCGTCGCACCGCCCGCATTGGCTGACGCGACTCGAAACCGCCAGTACGCATCAAGCCCGTTCGGGCCCAGAGAGCAGTGCCTGGATTTACACCAGAATTTACACCGGGAACAAAAAGCGGCCCCTGAGGGCCGCTGCAAGTGCTTGATTTTATTGGTGGGCGGTGCAGGGTTCGAACCTGCGACCCCTGCCGTGTGAAGGCAGTGCTCTACCGCTGAGCTAACCGCCCGATTCCTTGAAACCGGGGCCTTTCGGCTGCAACTTTTGGCTGCTGCCGAAAGCGAAGACCGCGATTATGCCACAAGTGCTCGCCAGATCGTCTTTCCGTTGCTCGCCTTGTCGAGGTCGGCCAACAGGGCCTCGTGTTGCGTGCGTTCTTCCTCGCTCAGCACCAGCACAGGCAGCGTGAACTGCGTGAGGTCGACGAGCGGCACGTCAATGCTCTGCTCGGAGGAGCTCGACTCCGCCACGTCGATGACCAGCGTGTTCTGGCCGCGCGTCATGCGGATGTAGACCTCGGCCAGCAGGCCTGCGTCGAGCAGGGCGCCGTGCAGCGTGCGGCTCGCGTTGTCGACCTCAAGGCGCTTGCACAGCGCGTCGAGCGAGTTCGACTTGCCCGGGAACATCTCGCGCGCCATGAGCAGGCTGTCGGTCACCTGCCCTACATGCTCCGCGAACCTGGGCCGGCCGATGCGGCGCAGTTCCTCGTTCATGAAGCCGACGTCGAAGCCGGCGTTGTGGATGATGATCTCGGCGCCCGCGAGGTACTCCATCAGCTCGTCGGCGATGGCCGAGAACAGCGGCTTGTCGGCCAGGAATTCATCGGTCAGGCCGTGGATCTTGACCGCGTCTTCGCTGTTGGCCCGCTCGGGGTTGAGATAGAAGTGCTTGTTGTTGCCGGTGAGCCGGCGGTTGACCATCTCGACACAGCCGATTTCGATGATGCGGTCGCCGGATTCGGGGCTCAGGCCGGTGGTTTCGGTATCCAGGAAGATCTGGCGAGTCATGCGGCTCAGTGGTTCTCTTTGGCGTGATTGATCGAGTATCGCGGGATCTCGACCACGAGATCCTTCTGCGCCACGATGGCCTGGCAGCTCAGGCGCGAGTTGGGCTCCAGCCCCCAGGCGCGGTCGAGCAGATCTTCTTCGCTTTCGTCCATCTCGCCCAATGAGTTGAAACCCTCGCGCACGACGACGTGGCAGGTGGTGCAGGCGCAGCTCATCTCGCAGGCATGTTCGATCTCGATGCCGTTTTCGAGCAGCGCCTCGCAGATCGACGTGCCGGGCTGCGCCTCGATCGTCTTGCCCTCGGGGCAGTATTCCTGGTGGGGCAGGATCTTGATGATGGTCATTTCGTTCAAACCTCTTCGACGCTGCGGCCCGACAGCGCCTGGCGGATGCCGCGATTCATGCGTTCGGCCGCAAAGGGCTCGGTGCCCTTCGCCAGCGCCTCGATGGCGGCGTCGATGGCATGGTGGTCTTCGCCCCGGGCTGCTTCCAGTACGCCAGTGATCAGCACCTCGACGGCAGCGCGCTCGGCCTCGCTGAGCAGGTCGCCATCGGCGGCGAGTGCCGACCGGGTGGCCAGCACCATGCGCTCGGCCTCGACACGCGACTCGCGCAGCGCACGGTCCTTCATGTCGCCCTCGGCCGTGCGGAAGCCCTCCTGCAGCATGGTGGCGATCTGGTCGTCGGTGAGCCCGTAGCTGGGCTTCACCGTGATGGCTGCCTCCACGCCGGAGGTGAGCTCGCGGGCCGATACGCTCAGCAGCCCGTCGGCATCGACCTGGAAGCTCACGCGGATGCGCGCGGCGCCGGCCACCATCGGCGGGATGCCGCGCAGCTCGAAGCGCGCCAGCGAGCGGCAATGCTCGACCTGTTCGCGCTCGCCTTGCACCACGTGGACCGCCAGGGCTGTCTGGCCGTCCTTGAAGGTGGTGAAGTCCTGTGCGCGCGCTGTGGGGATGGTGGAGTTGCGCGGGACGATGCGCTCGACCAGCCCGCCCATCGTTTCGAGGCCGAGCGACAGCGGGATCACGTCGAGCAGCAGGATCTCGCCGTTCTGCGCGTTGCCTGCGAGCTGGTTGGCCTGGATGGCCGCGCCCAGCGCGACCACCTCGTCGGGGTTGAGGTTGACCAGCGGCGCGCGACCGAAGTGCCGGGCCACAGCCTCGCGAACCTGCGGCATGCGGGTCGAACCGCCGACCAGCACGACGCCCTGCACGTCGTCCTTGGTGACCTTGGCATCACGCAGCACCTTGCGCACGGCCGCGAGGGTGCGCTCGGTCAGGGTCCTGGTCAGCTCTTCGAAATGGCTTCGGGTGAGGTTGAGGTCGATCGAGCCTGCGCTCAGGCCGGCATGAAGCGGGGCTTCGGCCTGGTCGGTCAGCGCCTCCTTGGTCCGGCGCGCTGCCACCAGCAGGGCACGCTTGTCCTGCGGCGTGGCCGCATGCACGCCCGACTCGCTCGCGGCCCAGTCGGCGATCGCATGGTCGTAGTCGTCGCCGCCCAGGGCCGAATCGCCCCCGGTGGCCACCACCTCGAACACACCGCGTGTGAGCCGCAGCAGCGAAATGTCGAAGGTGCCGCCGCCCAGGTCGTACACGGCGTACAGGCCTTCGGAACCGTTCTCCAGGCCGTAGGCAATGGCAGCAGCGGTGGGCTCGTTGATCAGGCGCAGCACGTTCAGGCCGGCCAGCCTGGCAGCGTCTTTCGTGGCCTGGCGCTGCGCCTCGTCGAAGTAGGCCGGCACCGTGATCACGACGCCGAACACGTCGTCGTTGAAGCTGTCTTCGGCCCGCTGGCGCAGGGCGGCCAGGATCTCGGCCGACACCTCCACCGGCGACTTCACACCTTCGCGCGTTGCCAGGCTCACCATGCCGGGGGCTTGGACGAACTCATAGGGCAGCTTGCCGCGCTCGGCGATGTCGGCGAGGCCGCGTCCCATGAAGCGCTTCACCGACACGATGGTGTTCTGCGGATCGTTGGCCTGCTCGGCCAGCGCATCGAAGCCGATCTGCCGGCGACCGCCGGGCAGATAGCGCACGGCAGAAGGCAGGATCACGCGGCCTTCGGCATCGGGCAGGCATTCGGGCACGCCGTGCCGCACCGCGGCCACGAGCGAATGGGTGGTGCCCAGGTCGATGCCCACCGCGATGCGGCGCTGGTGGGGGTCAGGCGATTGCCCGGGTTCTGAAATCTGCAGGAGGGCCATGGTGTTGTGCTGTGCGGCCTGTCATTGTCCTAGTGCGTCCAGGCGCTGCTCCACGTCGTGGGCAAAGCGCTCGACGAACATGAGGGCTCTCACTTGTTGAGCGGCGGCGTGCCAGTCCTTCTGGTCGTCCAGTGTGGTGGCAAGCTGCCCGAGCATCTGCTTTCGCGCGGCCATCACCTCGTCATGCAGCGCGCCGAGCTCCGGTTCGCCACGCGCCTCTTCGAGCGCCTCGCGCCAGGCCATCTGCTGCATCAGGAAGTTCGCCGGCATCGCCGTGTTCTTCTCGGCCTGCAGCGGCACGCCGTTCAGCTCACAGAGATAGGCCGCGCGCTTGAGCGGGTCCTTCAGCCGCTGATAGGCCTCATTCACCCGCACGGCCCATTGCATGGCCACCCGCTGCGCCGCGGTGCCCTGGGCAGCGAAACGGTCGGGGTGCACCTCGGCCTGCAGCGCCTTCCAGCGCGCGTCGAGTTCGGCGCGCTCCTGCTCGAAGCGCGGCGCTACGCCGAAGAGCTCGAAGTCGTTGGCATCCAGCTTCATGTCGATCAACAAAAAGGCGCGGCGTAGGCCGCGCCTCGTTTACTGCCCAGGCTGCGTCATACCCTGAACGACTCGCCGCAACCGCAACGATCCTTCTCGTTCGGGTTGTTGAACTTGAAGCCTTCGTTCAGGCCCTCGCGCACGAAGTCGAGCTGCGTGCCCTCGAGATACGGCAGGCTCTTCGGATCGACGAGCACCTTGACGCCATGGCCTTCGAAGACGATGTCTTCAGGGGCCACCTCGTCGGCGTACTCGATCTTGTAGGCCATGCCGGAACAGCCGGTGGTCTTGACGCCCAGGCGCACGCCCACGCCCTTGCCACGCTTGGAGAGATAGCGCGTGACATGGCGGGCGGCGGCCTCGGTCAGCGTGACTGCCATCATCGGCTGCCCTACTTTGCCGTCGCAGCCTCGGCGGCTGCGCCGTGCCTGGCCTTGTAGTCGCTCACGGCGGCCTTGATCGCGTCTTCGGCAAGGATCGAGCAATGGATCTTCACCGGCGGCAGCGCCAGCTCTTCGGCGATCTGCGTGTTCTTGATGGTGGCGGCCTGGTCCAGCGTCTTGCCCTTCACCCATTCGGTGACGAGCGAGCTCGAGGCAATGGCAGAGCCGCAGCCGTAGGTCTTGAAGCGCGCGTCCTCGATCACGCCGGTGGCCGGGTTCACCTTGATCTGCAGCTTCATCACGTCGCCGCAGGCCGGTGCGCCCACCATGCCGGTGCCGATGCCTTCTTCGGTCTTGTCGAAGGAGCCGACGTTGCGGGGGTTTTCGTAGTGGTCGATGACCTTGTTGCTGTATGACATGGTTTTCTCCTACTGCTGGCGTTCCTCAGTGGGCAGTCCACTGGATCGCGCTGATGTCGACGCCGTCCTTGAACATCTCCCACAGCGGCGAGAGCTCGCGCAGCTTGGCCACACGGTCTTTCAGCGTGGCCACTGCGTAGTCGATCTCTTCCTCGGTGGTGAACCGGCCGATGGTCATGCGCAAGGACGAATGCGCCAGTTCGTCGCTGCGGCCGAGGGCGCGCAGCACGTAGCTGGGCTCGAGGCTGGCCGAGGTGCAGGCGGACCCCGACGACACCGCGATGCCCTTGATGCCCATGATCAGCGACTCGCCCTCGACGTAGTTGAACGAGGCGTTGACGTTGTGCGGCACGCGCTTCTCGAGATGGCCGTTGATGAACACCTGCTCGATGTCGGCAATGCCGGCCAGCAGCCTGCGCTGCAGCATGCGGATGCGCTCCAGCTCGGTGCCCATTTCCTCGCGTGCGATGCGGAAGGCCTCGCCCATGCCGACGATCTGGTGCGTGGGCAGGGTGCCTGAGCGCATGCCGCGCTCGTGGCCGCCGCCATGCATCTGCGCCTCGAGGCGCACGCGCGGCTTGCGGCGCACATACAGCGCGCCGATGCCCTTGGGACCGTAGGTCTTGTGCGAGGCGAGGCTCATGAGGTCGACCGGCAGGCTGGCCAGGTCGATCTGCACCTTGCCGGTGGCCTGTGCCGCATCGACGTGGAACACGATGCCGCGCTCACGGCAGATGGCGCCGATGGCGGGGATGTCCTGGACGACGCCGATCTCGTTGTTGACGAACATCACCGACACCAGGATGGTGTCGGGCCGCAGCGCGGTCTTGAACTTCTCCAGGTCGAGCAGCCCGTCTTCCTGCACCTCGAGGTAGGTCACCTCGAAGCCCTGTCGCTCCAGCTCGCGCATCGTGTCGAGCACGGCCTTGTGCTCGGTCTTCACGGTGACGAGGTGCTTGCCGCGCGACTTGTAGAACTGCGCGGCGCCCTTGAGGGCAAGGTTGTTGGACTCGGTGGCGCCGGAGGTCCAGACGATCTCGCGCGGGTCCGCGCCGATCAGTTCGGCCACCTGCACGCGGGCCTTCTCGACGGCCTCTTCGGCTTCCCAGCCCCAGGCGTGGCTGCGCGACGCCGGGTTGCCGAAATGCTCGCGCAACCACGGGATCATCGCGTCGACGACGCGAGGGTCCACCGGCGTCGTGGCGCCGTAGTCCATATAGATCGGGAAATGCGGGGTCATGTCCATTTGCTGGCTCGTGGGCGCCGCCTCCGGCGCCGGCTGGCGTGAAGCGGGTTACTTGGTGAAGGCGTTGCCCAGAGCGAACACCGAGTTCGGCGCGGTGACCTTGATCGGCTTGACCACCGGCTGGCTCGAGATGGCGCGCTTGACCGGCGCCTCCTCGATCGACACGCCCTTGGCGAGCTGGTCATCCACCAGCTTGCGCAGCGAGATGGAATCGAGGTACTCGATCATCTTGGTGTTGAGGCTGGCCCACAGGTCGTGGGTCATGCAGCGGCCGGTGTCGTCGCCCATGCAGTTTTCCTTGCCACCGCAGCCGGTGGCGTCGATGGGCTCATCGACGGCGACGATGATGTCGGCCACGGTGATTTCTTCAGCCTTGCGGCCGAGCGAATAACCCCCACCCGGGCCGCGGGTGCTTTCCACCAGCTCGTGGCGGCGCAGCTTGCCGAACAGCTGCTCCAGGTAGGACAAGGAAATCTGCTGGCGCTGGCTGATGGCCGCCAGCGCGACCGGCCCCGTGTGCTCGCGCAGGGCGAGATCGATCATCGCAGTGACTGCGAACCGGCCTTTTGTAGTGAGACGCATGGCGAAAGCTCCTTGAACCTGTGGCGAAAGCGGCCGGAGAGAGCCCGGCGATGGCTTCACGCCCGGGGAAACCCTCGGGTGATCCCGAGTGATTTACTCAATTATACGTGAAGCCGACTTTTTCGGTCGGTTATGGCTCAGGAAGTTCCGGAGGGTGCCTGCGATAGCTGCTGCGCCAAATGGTTCACGAAGGCATCGCAGGCCTGCTCGACGAGGTCGAGCACCGCATCGAAGCCTGCCGGACCGCCGTAGTAGGGGTCGGGCACCACCGGCGCCCCGCCGGGCGCATAGGCCATCAGCAGGCGAAGCTTGGCCTGGTGCTGGGGCGGGCAGGCATCGCGCAGCCATTCCAGGTTGGCCTCGTCCATGGCGAGGATGTAGTCGTAGCGCTCGAAGTGCAGCGACTCGACCCTCTGAGCCCGCTGGGCCGACAGGTCGTAGCCGCGTCTCGCGGCATGCGCCTGGCTGCGGCGGTCGGGCGGGGAGCCGGCGTGGTAGTCACCATGGGTGCCAGCCGAGGCGACGTGCACCCGGCCGTCCAGTCCGGCGGCGCGCAGCTTGTGGCGCAGCACGCCTTCCGCCGTGGGCGAGCGGCAGATGTTGCCCATGCACACCATCAGGACGCCCAGCCTCTTCTCACCTGCTTCCACGAACGACAGCCTTGCAGTACTTCATGGGCCCGGATTGTCGGCCGGATCAGAACTTCGCCACCAGGTTGAGGAACGCTCCGCGGTGCGTATAGCTCAGGTTCGTGAGATCGTCCGAGAAGTCGGTGAAGTTCCAGCCGCCGCCGAGCTTGATGTGGTCGCTCAAGGCACGGTAGACGGCCACCAGTGCGCCGCGCCGGGTGTCCTGCGCCTGCTCCACCGACAGCATGCGGCCTTCGATCGCGACGTCCCACAGCCGCACCACGTGCCAGTCGGCTCGCGCGATGTACAGGTTGGCCGTGCTGTCGAAGAACACCGGGTTCACGCGGTCCTGGCTTACCTGCCCCATCCGGCGCGCGTACTTGCCGCCCAGCGACCAGCGCGGCGTCAGGTCGTAGATGGCATCGAACGACACGATGTGGCTTTTCTGGATGTAGGACACCGCGGTGTTCGGCACCAGTTCCTGGCCCGATGACGGCAGGTTGTAGAAGTAGGTGTACTTCGCCAGCGCGTTCAGGCGGTCGTTCTCGACTGGGCGCCAGCCGTAGCCCATCACCGCTTCCGTGTAGCTGCCGCCATAGAACTCGCCCAGCGAGCTGTCGCTCTTCGAATAGTTCAGCTTGCCGATGAAGCGCCAGTCGGGACTGATCTGGTACTTGAGGCTGTTCTTGGTGAGGAAGTTCCTGCGGTTCGAGTAGCTCAGGTCGATCGGAGACTGGACCTGGTCGCGCCGGTATTCGACGAGCGTCGACACCTTGATCGCATCGAACCCGTAGCCGGCCGAGACCGCGAAGCCCGAGCGTTCCATCCTGGCGCCGGTGAGGTTGTCGCGCAGCGTGCCGGCATCGATGTGCGCGCCGAAGTTCCAGCGCTGGTCGGGCTTGTATTCCACGCCGGCCGAATGCAGCAGGCCGGCGGGCACGTCGCCGTGGGTGTACTTCTCCTCGCCGAAGACGGTCGTCGTGTCCGAGTACCGGCTCTTGGCACCCACGCTCACGCTGCCCTTGTTGGCCAGCACGCCGTTGTCGCTGCGCTCGTTCTCCAGCGCGTAGTTCAGGTAGCTGGTGGTCCTGTCGGACAGCAGGTATTCCGTGCCCAACCGTGCGCCGACGCCCAGGTCGCCGCCGGAGAGCTCGCCGCTCACCTTGAAGCGCTCGCTCAGCCGGTAGGCGCCCCCGGCGCCGATGCGGCCGTTGTTCTCGCGGTTGCCGGTGGTCGACGCGGTGTCCTGCACATAACCGTAGGCGGCCCATTGGCCCAGCGAGTCGTAGCCGGCGCGCACCACCACATCGGTGCGGTCGCCCTGCACCTGGGTGGCCGGCACCACCGGCGAATGGTCGGTGCGGCTGTCCTTGCGCACACCCGAACTGAGCTTCCATCGATCGCTCAGCCGGTACTCGGCGTTCACCTCGAGCGCCGAGGTCTCGAGCGACAACGCCTGCTCGCGCTTGTCCAGCTTGGCCTGCAGGCTCACCCGTTCGGTGATGGACGTCCTGACCGACCCGCCCTTCTGGTTCACGTCGGTGAGTGCCATTGCGCCCGGCGCTGCATAGCCGCCCTCGACCGACTGGTGATAGACGGTCACCTGGCCGTTGGCGGCCTGGTGCACGTCCTTCAGGTCGACGCTCGCCTCCACGCGGGTCGCCCCGTGGCGCGCGTCGTCGGCCGCCGGCACCACCGGCGTGACGCCGGTGCTGGTGGTCGGCGTGAAGTTGAAGCCGCCATCGTTGGAACCGTAGGCTGCGGCGCCGGCGCCCTTGGTGGCGCCGGTCTCCACCTTCACCCAGGTGGTCGCGCTCAGCCGCCAGGTCACGTCACCGGCCGCCAGCGTGCTCTCCGCGCCCGGGTCGGTGTTCCTGTTGACGGTCGCCCCCAGCCGCAGGTGGTCGGTCACCCAGTAGTGCAGGCGGGCACCGCTCGACACGTTGTCGAGTTCCTCGAAGCCGGTGGAGTACTCGTAGCGCACCACCAGGTAGGCCTCGTTGCCCGGACTCAAATCGCTGGCGACCAGCAGGTTGTCGCTCGCCACCGGCGACAGCGGCGACGACAGCAGCACGCGCCCCTGCAGGTGGTCGATGGTGTAGTCCTGCACAGGCACCAGGTTCCTCACCGCCACCACGAGGCCCGAGACCTTGTCGCGGATCTCGATGCGCACCCGCTCCGAGCCGGTGAGGATGTCCTGGTGACGCAGGTAGTACAGCGAACCGCCGGTGCCACGGAACTCGTCGCGGCCGGCCACCGTGCCGGGCTGCGCGGCAAAGCCGTCGATCAGCAGGCGCTTCTCGCCGAACGGCGTGGGCGACAGCGGCTCGTAGTGCAGGTTGGCGCCGTACAGCGTGCGGTCCACGTGGGCGAGGCTGTTGTCGGTGTAGCCGATCCTGAAGTTGCCCCACAGGCCGTAATCCGCGCGGCGGCTCAGCTTGACGTAGAACTTGCCGAGGGTGGGCGCAGCCTCCTCCGTGGTGCTGTCGTCGCCGTAGGTCGGGTAGTAGTAGTCGGGGTTGATGCGCCGGAACATCGCATCCGGCGTCTTGTCCATGAAGTTGCTGAACAACTTGTCGAACGGGCCCTCGAGCGTGTCGGCGCTGGCGGTGAGCTTCCACTGGTCGCCGAACTTGCCGCGGGTGAAGAACGCGAAGCGGCCGTCGATCGAGGTGTTGTCGTCGTAGTGCGCGTTGTCGGGCGCCACCAGCCTGGCCGGCCCGCTGGTGGTCGAGCGCGCCAGGGTCACGTCGGCGATGGCCACATGGAACCAGTCGTTCTTGTCGAGGCCGAGGTCGCGCAGGTACATCTCGCCGTTGCCGTCGGCGTCGAGGACCGACACCTCCACCGTGTGCAGGCCCTGCGGCAGGATCTCCTCGACGACGAACTTGTTGTCGTCGGACACGGGCACGTCGCGCCCCGCCACCGACACGCGATGGCCCGGCGGGATGTCGTTGCCGAACACCTTGACGGCGCCGCCGTGCAGCGGAATGTGCTCGACCGCCAGGCGGCTCTCGCCCCATCCGGCGGTGAGCTCGCGCTCGGCATCCATCTCGGCCATGCCGGCCACCTCGGCTGCCAGGCGGTCGATCACCCACAGCGATTGCGCGGCCGTCTCGTTGAACCGGCCGTCCTTGTCGTACACGCGCAGCACGTACTTCAGGTCGCGCCCGGGCGCCGAGTACGACGGCTGGTCGGCACGCCATCGACCGCGGCCTTCCTTGTCGAGCGCCACCACGGCCAGGGGCTCGCCCTGCACCGACTTGTCCTTGTCGAACAGGCGCACCTCGGCACGGTCGATGAACGCGGGGAAGTTCGAATACGCCCGGAACCGCACCTCGTCGTCGACGACGTCGGTGGCGGGGTCGTCCTGGAATCGCACCGACTGCGGCCAGGCGGTCACGTTGAGGCGCGGCTTCACGTCCAGGTTGTCGTACTTGAACTGGATGCTGGCCTTCTCGAGCGCCACGTCGGTGCAACGCTGCACGTCGGGCATGCTCTTGCCCGGGTCGTCCAGCGGCTTGCCGTCCACCGTGATGCGCATCAGGTTGAGCGCGAACGGGTTGGCGACCGCCACGTCGCGCGTGAAGCGGGTGACGTCGAGGCCCTCCAGGTTGTCGACCTCGGCCTGGTCGTCGTAGACCACCTGGGCCTGCACCCGCGACACCTCGGATTCGGTGAAGCCGTTGTTGATGACGTCGGTCGTCTGCACGTAGCCGTGGCCTTCGAACTCAGCCTGGCCGGCCGCCAGGCCGAGCTCTTTCGCCACCGCGTCGCGCAACATGCGGGCGCGCGCGGTCGACAGGCCGATGTCGTCGCCATAGGCGAGCGCCGTGCGGCGATCGAGCCGCTCGGTGGCGGTGGTGCCGATGAAACGCAGGCGCACCCGCGGGCGGTCCTTGATCTCGGCCATCACCCGGGCCAGGTCGGCCGCGTAGTTCGGCGGCAGCACCGCCTTGCCGTTTTCGTAGGCCACCGGCCTGATCGTGACGTTGGGCGACTGGTACACCCGCGTCACCGTCACCGGCTCGGGCGGCTCGGGACACATCTGCGGCTCGGGCGACAGCTCCTTCAGGGCATCGTCGTACCAGAACTCCACCTCCACCCGCCGGTTGGCGGCACGGCCGCTCTCGGTGTCGTTCGGCGCCACCGGACTGGCCGCTCCCTTGCCGTCGCTGTCGATCGCGGCGGCAGGCAGCTTGAGCGCGTCCTGCAGCGCCAGCGCGAGGCGCCGCGCACGGGCCTTCGAGATGCCCACATGGTCGGCGTAGATCCGCTCGTCGCGGCCGGCCAGCGGCGCGTTGTCGGTGTAGCCGATGAACTTGACCACCACGTTGCGCTTGTCGCCCAGGTCGTTGAGCACCTGCAGCAGCTTCTGGCGGTATTCCTCGGTCACTGCCACGCCGTCTTCGCGGTAATGGAACGGCGGGATCAGGTTCTTCACCCGCATGCGCCTGGCATGGCCTTCCTTGTAGCTGATGCGGCACATCTGCTCGACGCGGCACACCTTCACCCGCTTGAGATCCTCCTGCACCACGACCTGCTTGGTGACGAGCTTCTCGTCGACCTCGTCGTACCAGACCTCCACCTCCATGCGCCGGTTCCTTGCACGCCCGGCCTCCGTCGCGTTCGAAGCAACCGGCTGGCGTTCGCCCCGCCCTTCATAGGTGACCGACTCGGGCGGCAGGCCCAGCGCCTTCTGGAAGAACTCCGCCGATACGCCGGCGCGCTCGCGCGACAGGCCGTCGTTGTCGCCATAGCGGATGCGCGTCTCGCCGAAGAGCTGCACGTTGTCGGTGTGGCCCACCAGGTGCAGGCGCACGTTCCTGCGGTCCTTCATGCCGTCGAGGATCCTGCGCACCTTCTCGACGTAATCCTTGGAGATGTCGGCCTTGCCCGAGTCGAAGTAGATCGGCGGCAGCAGGTTCTGCACCTTGATGGTCCGCACGTGCTTCTCGAGCACCTCCTTGTCCTCGGTGCGTTCCTTCACCAGCGGCGGCAGCGTGCTCTCGTCGAGCTTCCACGGGGTCAGCTCGGCATCGGGCGGCAGCTGCTTCTCGACGGCCTGCCCGAGCCCGGGCACCGTCACGACCTTCTGCGTGCCGGGCTGCACCGGCCGGTCTTCGTTCGCGGCCGCCTGGGCCAGCACGGCGCCCGGCATCAGCAGCCAGAGCGCGAGGATGTGGAATGTTCTTCGCATCTGTGTTCTCGACCCGCTCAGCGAGGCGCTCCCGTTCGCCAGAAGACCTCGGTTTCGACGGTCAGGTCGTAGGGGCCGCCCTCACGCTTCCAGGTCATGGCGACCTCGCGCTTGAGAGCTTCGAGGCGCTGCTTGACCAGGCTCTCGCTCTCGTTCTCGGCCAGGTAGGACAGGCGCAGCACGGACGACGCCTTCTTCAGCTCGTCCTGCAGCAGCTTCATGCGCTGCTTCCACTGGATGCGCATCTCGACGGTGCCCGGCTCGAACACGCCGTCGGCGACGTCGAGCTTCACCACGCGGTGGATGGTGGCCCCGAAGTTGAACTTGATCATCTTGCCGCGCGTGGCCCGCTGCACCCGCGGGTTCTCGGTCGTCACCCGGTAGCCGGTGGGCAGCGAGCGATCGTCGAGCTTGATGATGAAGTTGGAGCCGCGGTCCGGGTCGGGCACGACCGCGCAGGTCAGGTGGAAACGGCCATGGGCGTCGGTCGTCACGATGAGTCCGCGGGCCGTCACCAGGCGCACGCCGGCCAGGCCGCGTTCACCGTCGTCCTGGTAGCCGTTCATGTTGGCGTCGTCGAACACCTTGCCGATGACGTCGGAACAGTCGAGCGTGGGGTCGGCCACCACGCGCACCGTCGCCGTGGCTTCACCCGAGGCGGCGGTGGCCAGCTGCGGCGCGAACACCTGCGCCCGGTTGACGTACTGGCCCTCGCTCACGCCCGAGCCCACCACCAGCATCAGCTGGATCACCCGCTTCGCGTTGGTGGCGAGCTGCAGGTTGCTCCAGGTGAGCTGGTTGCCCGCCGCGACAGGCTCCACGCTCTGGCCGTCGATGCGGCCGGACCCGGGCACGTACTTGAAGCCGGCCGGGAAGGTGTCGATCACGCTGAGGCGGGTGAGCGTCACCGGCAGCGTGTTGCTGACGGTGATGGTGTAGGGCACCAGCTGCCCGCGCGTGACGTTCTGCAGCGCCGCCACCTTGGTGATGCTCACCGCATTGCCCAGGCGCGGGTCGATCGCGATGTGGTTGTTGTAGATCTGGCTCGTGCCGGGCATGCCGCCGTTGTTGAGCGTCAGGTTGAGGTAGTGGTTGGTTTCGGGGCTGCCGGCCGGCACGGCCACGCCAGGGGCGAACTCCGAGGGCTGGGATTCGCAGTAGGCCGCGGTCGTCGCCACCGCATCGGCAGCGGTGCCCGGGCAGGCCGGCACCGAGAACGACACCGTGTCGGCATGCGAGACCGGCGGGATGGCGCGCGAAAGCCCAGGCATGTAGGCCGGCGGCGGCGTCACCTGGATGAGATACGCGCCGCCAGCCGGGCAGGACGGGTCGCTGAAGTTGAGGTCGAACTTGTAGTAGCCGCCGGCAGGCGTGACCTGCCCCTGCTGCACCGGGTCGTCGAAGCAGGCCGAGGGCAGCGGCATGGTGCTGCCCGCGCGAACCATCTCGAGCGTGGCGCCCGCCACCGGCGTGCGAACGATGGAGTTGTAGGCCACGCCGTTGGGCTGCAGCGGCAGGTTGAGGTTCTGCAGGTTGCTGCCCGAGGGCGCGACGATGCCGCTGATGGCCTGCATGCCGTTGGTGAAGGCCGAGTCGGCCAGGCCGAGCTTGGCAGTGCGCGCACCGGCGCCCGGTGCGAAGAAGCGCAGCGAGAACTGGTCGGCGTCGGTCGCCGAAGGTGCCAGTCCGTTGATCGCGTACTGGCCGTTGGCGTCGGTGGTCACCGTGCCGATCGGCGCGTTGTTGCGCAGCACCTCCACCGTCCAGCCCTGCAGCGGAGCCTCCGCGGCCCCCGGCTGCTTGTCGAGGTTGGCGTCGTGCCACAGCCGCCCGTTGAGGTTGGCCACGCCGGCGATGGCGCCCACCGCGATGGTCGCGCTGGCCGAGGCCCGCAGCGCGGGCGAGTTCCAGGCCACCTGGGCGGTGTTGGTGATCAGCGTGCCGGCGGGCAGGCCGTTGGCGATGCGCACCCGGAAGCGCAGCATCGCGCTGGCTCCGGGCGCGAGGCTGCCGTAGGCGGCCGCGTAGTCGGCCTGCAGCACTGCCCCGCTTTGGCTCACGCCGGCGGTCGAGCCGTTGAGCGTGGCCGAGCCCGCCACATAGCTGACCCGAGACGCCAGCGGCTGCGTGCCGAGGTTGTCGGTCACCACCACCTGGGTGGCCGCCACCACGCCGGTGTTGGTTACCGTCACCAGGTACTCGAGCTGCGAGCCGGGCAGCGCCGGGCCGCCGCCCACCACGCTCACCGCCTTGGTGATGGCGAGCTGCTGCGCACTGCCCACGATGATGGTGGTCGGCTGGAAGCCGTTGGCGCTGTTGCCGTCGGCATCGGTGAGCTGGCTCGGCAGTTCGGCGCTGGCCACGCTGCCCTGGTTGCTGATGACGGTGCCACCAGGGACGCCGGCATTCACCCGCACGTCGAAGGTCACCACGCCGCTGGCGCGTGGCGCCACCGTGCCGGCGGCCGCGGCGGGCGAGTTCACCGGCAGGCCGGCCGCCAGCGGCGACACGCCGCCGTCGGGCCGCGCCACCGGCGCGCCGTTCAGCGTGACCGTGTCGGCCAAGTAGGCGGTGTTGGCCGGCACCAGGTCGGTCAGCCTCACGCCGGTGGCGGGCAGGCCCGACAGGTTGTCGATGCTGATGGTGTAGCGGATGACGTCCAGCGGGTCGAGCACGCCGTTGCCGTTGACGTCACCCACCAGCGCCACCGTCTTGCGCGCCGAGATGATGGGGAACGGGCCGACGATGTCGCGCGTCGGGTCGTTGGCGGCCGGGGTGCGCGGGTCGTCGGAGGGCACCTCGGTGAAGGCGCCGCTGCCGGTGCCCGAACCGTTGACGAAGCCCTGGTTGCTGATGAGCGTGCCGTCGAGCACGCCGGCGTTGACCACCACCTCGAAGGTGATGGTGGCCACGTTGCCGGCCGCGGCCGAGCTGTCGGCGCGCATCGCGCCCGGCGTCGCGTCTTCCGGCGCGCGGATCTGCAGGCCGGCCTGCAGCGCGGAGGCGCCGCCCACATCCGGCACCGGCGTGCCGTTGAGCGTGGTGCTGCCGGCCACATAGGTGGTGTTGGCAGGCACCAGGTCGCGCAGTGCCACGCCGGTCGCGTTTTCGGTGCCGACGTTCTTGATCGTGAGGGTGTAGCGCAGGCGGTCGCCCGGGCGCAGCACGGCCGCATCGCCGGTCACGTCCAGCGAGACCTTGCGCACCTGCATGAGCGGGCTGGAGGCGATCAGCGTGCGGGTGGGGTCCTCGTCGCCGAGCACGGCCGGGTTGTCGGCGCCGTTGACGTTGGGGTCGTCGCTGTTCACCGTCTGGCTGGTCGCGCTGGCGAGCTGCGCCTGGTTGCGCACCACCGAGCCGCTGGTGATGACGGGTGCGAGGCGCGCCTCGTAGACCACGGCGACCGAGTCGCCGGGCGCCCCGGCGGCGGCGATGTTGATGCCGCGCACGTCCAGTGCACCGGTGCCCCGTGCGCCGCCGCTTGCATTGGTGCTGCTCGTCACCCCTGCCGGCGCGGACACGAGCCGCAGGCTGCCGGGGGCGAACATGGCGGTCGCATTCAGGCGGTCGAGTTCGTCGGTGAGCGTGGCGTTGTTCACCGCCAGCGGGCTCACGTTGCGCAGCGTCACCGTGTAGCGCATCAGGTCGCCAGGGCGTGCGTTGCTGCCCGGGTTCTGGCCGGTGGTGAGGTTCACCACCGTCTTGCGGAACTCCAGCACCGGCGACTCGGTGGTGAGCGCATGCGCGTCCTGGAAGTCGAGCACGCCCGGCGTGCCGTTGGTGAGCGTGTTCCGGGTGGTGTGGATGTAGCCGGCGGTGCCGGCAACCGCGGGGTTGGCGCTGCGCCACTGGGTGGCGCCGGCCACGTTGGTGAGCGTGATGCCGCTCGACGTGCCGGCGTCGAGCGAGGCGTCGTAGCTGACGATCAGGCGCTGCGTCGGCGCGATGGCCGTCGCGGTGCTGTTCAGGTTGATGGTGAGCGTGCAGCCGGGCGCGCCGGCGAAGCTGACCGTGAAATCGCTGCCGTTCACCAGCGGTGCCGACACCGGCGTCACGCCGTCGGCCTGCATCACCCGCGCGGCGATGTTGGCGGGCGCCGCGGCGCACATGCCGCCGGAAGGTGCGGTCGTCACATTGGGCAGCACGTCCGACAGCACCACGTTCCAGGCAGTGCCCGCGCCTGTGTTGTGCACGTCGAGCGTGAAGCGGCCGGGCACGCCCAGGCGCATGGTGGCGGGGCCGCTCTTCTGCAGCGTGAGGCTGGGCGCGACGATGGTGACGGCGCCGCTGGCGCCCGGCGCTCCGGGGGCCTGTGTGCTGCCGTCGTTGTTGATGCTGTTGTAGGTGTAGTTCGCCGTGTTGGTGAATTGCTTGCCGGCGGTGTTGTTGGTGGTGTCGTCGTTGAGCACGAGCACCACGTCGATCACGAGCTGGTCGCCCGCGGGCACGTCGAGGCCGCCGGTGGTGGCGTCGTGCAGCACCAGGCTGGTGGCGGTGCCGGCGTTGGCGAGCGTCGCCCAGGTGCGGGTGTTCGAGGCCAGCCGCGCGCTCGCGCCCAGGTAGCTGAGCGACACGCCGGTGCTGGCCAGGCCGATGTCGTCCTGCACCCGCACGTCGTGCAGCGCGGTGGGCTGCGGCGTGGCCGGCAGCGTGATGCGGTAGGTGAAGGGCTGGCCGATGGCCGCGGTGGTCACGAGGGCTTGCTTGGCCAGCGCCGTGGCCGAGGCGGTGGTGAGCTGCACCGTGGCGACGCCGCTGGCGCCGTAGTCCTTGCGGAAGGCGGCGTTCGCATCCGCGGCATCGAGCGAGTAGTAGTGCTGCACCTGGGCCCGGTTGGCGAGCACCATGCCGGCGCCAAGGCTGGCGTCGGCCTGGGCGCGGTACACCAGGCGCAGCGTTTCGCCGGCCGGAATGGCGTACTGCGCCGGCACACCGGAAACGAAGTTCCAGTCGGCCACGCCGGTCGCGCTGCTGTAGGTGGGCGCCACCGCCGGCAGCACCGTGCCGGCGTTGACGAGGCTGACGCTCACCGTCACCGGCGCCGCGTTGCGCATGCCGACCGGCAGAACGTCCTGCAGCTGCGGGTTGTAGGCAGGCGCATTGCCGGTGTTGCGCAGGTCCACCGTGTAGGTGACCACCTCCCCTGCCGCGAGGACGTTGTCGCCGCCGGCCGGCGCGGCGCTCTTCGACACCGCCAGCACCGGCTGCCGGACGTTGATGTTCGCGCTGGCGGCCCGCGGCGTGGCGGCCACGCCGCCGATCGCGTAGGCGAGCGTCGCGTCGTTTCGCAGCACCTGCGCCGGCGGCAGCTGCGCCAGCGTGTTGACCACCCTGGCGCGGTACTGGATCACGAAGCCGTTGTTGGCCGCGTTGTTGTCGACGGCGTTGCCGATGCTGCCGAAGCTGAAGCGGACGGTATTGCCGCTCACCACCGGCCCGCCGAAGTCGGCATGGGTGAAGGGAGCGGTCGACGAATAGGGGGCGGCGGTGTCGCCGTTGATGCCGACCACCGCATCGAAGGCCATGCCAGCGGGCAGCGTGTCGGTGACGACCACGTTCTCGCTGGTGCCCTCGCGCAGCATGGCGGTGAGGGTGTAGATCACCGTATCGCCCACCCGCAGCGTCGCGTCGGCCGCAGTGCTGGGCGCCGTGGCCCAGCTGTCGGAGGCCACCGTCTTGGTCAGTGCCGTCGGGTCGATGGCGGTGACCGTCGCCGTTGCAGGCCCGGCGCAATACGTGTTGGGGGCGGTCACGCTCGGGCAGCCGGCGCCGTTGCGCTCGCCTGCCACGCCGCCATTGAGCGAGGCCCAGTTGGTGTAGGCCCTGTTGACGATCGGCGTGCCGTTGGCGGCGAGCACGGTGGCCCGATAGGTCAGCACCAGCGTCGCCCCGACCGGCAGGTCGAGCAGGCCGTCGCCGTTTCGCGCGCCCCACACCAGCGCGCCGCCGGGCAGCACGGTGGGCTGCGCCACGAAGCCGCTGACGGCCACGCCGTTGATCGTGGCCGTGGCCGAGCCGGCCACCAGCGACAGGTTGGCCGGCAGCAGGTCCAGCACGTCGGCGTCATAGGCCGGCGAGGTGCCGTTGTTCACCACGCTCACCGTGTACTGCAGCACGTCGCCGGCTGCGGCCGGTGCTGTGGCAGCCTTGCCCGCCGGGGCGGCGTAGCCCACCGTCTTGGTGATGGAGAGGGCCGGCTCGACCACCGTCATCGCGGGCGTGGTCGCACTGCCGCCGATGCCTTGTGTCGCGTTGTCGCCGTTGAGCTTGTTGTAGGTGTACGAGGCGGTGTTGGTGAACGTGAGGCCGTTGCGATTGGTGGCGGTGTTCTGCAGCACCACGGTGACCTCGATCACCGCCTGGCCGCCGGCCGGGATGTCGATGCCGGTGGCCACGTCCTGGATCACGACGTTGGTTGCCGTGCCGGTGTTGGTGAGGCTCCAGCTGCCGCCCGAGACGACGTTCGCGCTCACGAACGCGAGGTTGGCCGCCGACGTTGCCAGGTTGTCGACGATGCGCACGTCGTACAGCGGCACGTCCACCGGCGCGGCGGGCACCGTGATGCGGTACTTGAAGGGCTGGCCGATGGTGGCGCTGGCCTGGGTGTTGGCCTTGGCCAGCGCGCCCGGCGCGTAGACGCGCACCGCGGTGGCGTCGCCCGCGGCGCCCAGCAGCGACGGGCCGTTGACGTAGGGGTTGTCGCTGACGCCGGACCAGGCGACGCCGAACTGATCCGTGCCGGTGAGGCTGGCCTGGTTCAGCACGTTGCTGCCGTTGGCGAGCGCGGAGGCCAGGGTCACGTCGAACTGCACCTGGTACTGCTGGTCCTGCAGCAGCTCGAGCCCTGTGATGCTGACCGAGCCGGTGCCCTTGGCGCCGCCGGTCGGGTTGACGACCAGCGTGGCGCCGGCGGGCAGGTTGCTGCCGGCCAGCGCGAGCGACCCCGGCACGAAGGCGGCGGTCGCATTGAGCGCATCCAGGTCGTCGGTGATGGAGATGTTGCCCAGCCGGGGGAAGGTGAAGTTCTGGATCTGCAGCGTGTAGCGCAGCCGGTCGCCCGGCAGCGCGCCGGTGGCCACCGGCGTGGCGGTGGTCAGGTCGCCCACCGACTTGAGGAAGAAGTAGCCCTGGGTCGTCGAGGTGACGGTGGCGGCGTCCTGGAAATCGAGCACGCCCGGCGTGCCGTCGGTCAGCGTCCGGTTGTACTGGCGGCGGCCGGCGGTGCCCGGCGCGGCGTTGAACCATTGGGTGGCGCCCGCCACGTTGGTGAACGACAGGCCCTGCCCCACGCCGGCGTCGAGCCGTGCCTGGTAGTCGACGATGAGCCGCTGCGTGGGCGCGATCCGCGCCGCGGCCGACAGCATGGTGAGGCTGAGCTGTCCGCTGGCGGCGCTGTAGCTCACGGAGTAGTCGGTGCCGGCGACCAGCACGGCCGACACCGGCGTCGTGCCGTCGGAAGCGTAGACCCGTGCGGTCACCGTGGGCGTCGGGTCGAAGGCCCGCATGCCGGCCGGCAGCACGTCGGTGACGGTGGTGTTCCACGCCTCGCTCGCGCCCGCGTTCTGCACGTTGAGCCTGAACGGCGCGGCAGTGCCGACGTTGAGGTTGGTGAGGGACGTGCTCTTCTGCAGCGTGAGCCCGGGCTCGACGATGGTCATCGGCGCGGACACCCCCGACTGGCCGGGCAGCGGCGCGTAGCTCACGCCGTCGATCACGCGGCCGAACCACCACTTGGCGGTGTTGGTGAACTGCGTGCCCGCCACGTTGGCCGGCACGTTGTCGAGCACCACCGTCATCTGCACCTCGATCTGGGTGCCGGGCGCGATGTTCGTGAGCGCGGGGTTGAAGTCCGACGAGAAGACGATGCGCCGGGTGTTGTCGGACGCCGGGATGCCAAGCGCCGACATCGTGGCCGGCGTGGCGCCGAGCGTGAGCGGCCCGATCGGCGTGCGCGTGCCGCCGTTGACCAGGAAGGCGGTGTTGCCCACATAGGTGGCCGACGCGCCGATCGCCGCGAGGTCGTCGTAGATCGTGGCGTTGGACAGCGAGTTGACCGACGGCTGGAACAGGTAGGTGCCGGTCGCGGGGTCGTACATCACCGGCACCGTGATGGTGTAGGTGAACGGCACGCCGATCGTGGCGGTGGCGCCGGGCGTCTGCTTGCGCACCGCCTCGATCGGGATGAAGAGTTCCTGGCAGGCGTTGTTGTTGCCGGGCGCGTAGTAGGCGCCGTTGGCGAACCAGATCTTGACCTGCGTGTTGGAGCAGGCCATGTTGCCGCTGTAGTACACGTTCTCGAAGATCACGAGACCCGTGGTGCCGTTGGCGAAGTTGATCGTCGACGTGAGCCCCTGGGGCCACTTCGCCGAGATCGGGAAGTTCTTGATGTAGCAGCGGAACTGGTCGGTGGAGTCGATGCTGATCGATGACGGCAGCGTCGCCTGGGTGAGAGCCGGATCGTTGCCGTCGATCACGTAGAAGCCGTTGACCACCGGGTAGTCGCGGCAGAACGCGGTGCCCGCGTGGGCGGCCGAGCCGCCTCCCAGCAGCAGCACCAGGGCGAGCAGGCGCAGGAGCACGAGCCCGGCGCGTTGGATCGACTTTCGAATACTGGTCACGAAACTGGTGTCTGTTGGATTGATCTGATTTGCCGGAGCCCGCTCACCCGGGTCGTTCGGCACTTTCTTGAAATTCGAGAAGACGGCTCATGAATATTCCGACCGGCCACTCGAAATATTCGGGCGCAGCAATATCCCTGCTCGCGCGCCCCACGCAGCAAAATCGGAAATACACAGGATTGGCACCCGCCCTTAAGGCGACAAATGCGCTTGCAATGAATCCATAAGCCCCGTTCCCAACGTTGAACCTGTGTCCGGCGGCGGCCAAGCCACCGGACGCGGCGCCTGCTCCGACGGCAGCCTCCTGCCCCGTCTTGCGCCGGTGCCGCTACGGTGCCGGACCCCCGCCTGGGGACTTGCAACGAGTTGAAAAACCTGGCCGACGCGGCCAAAACGCGCCGTTGTCAGTAAGCGCTATCACTGCAGCGTGCAGAACTTCACAACCGAGAGGGCGAGGGGCACCGGGGTTTTGACGCTCTGTTTTTCGTCAAAAAGTCCCGCTCCATATGGGAACTTTTCCCATCAGAAGGACCAGTTGCAGCCCAATCCGGGCTGGATCGCACCGGGGCGGATCCGCCGCCTCCCGGCTGACCACCGTTCGTGATTTTTTTCACGGTAGTTTGCAACATGCACACACCCGCACTTACAAGTCTGTGACGGTTCGTTGGCGCCCCACAACGAGACCCTGAATCCCTGCGAAATCAGCTGTGGCAGCATCCCGCCAGATATTCAAGGCGGCCATTTCCGATGAGGCTGCCGCTGGCAAGAAATCCGGCAGTCGAATTAGATTCGGCTCCGGCCGTTTTCCGGGAAAACCCCTTGATGGCCCATATGGACAGGTTTCACAAACTCTTCGTGGCTGCCGCCGCCGGCGTGCTGTCCTGCGTGGCCATGGCGCAGCCCGCATCGAGGGAACAGCTCAAGGGCCTCGACGAGCAGGTGCAGGACATCAAGAAGGACGTGCTGGCCATCTCGTCGGAACTGCAGCTGCTCGAGGAAAAGCTGCTCTACCCGTCGAACTCGCAGGTGTCGCTGTTCGTGAGCCTCAAGGGCGCCGGCAAGCTGCGCCTCGACGCCGTGCGGCTCAAGATCGACGGGCAGGACGCCGCACACCACATCTACACCTTCAAGGAGCTCGAGGCCCTGCAGGGCGGCGGCATCCAGCGCCTGCACACCGGCAACGTGCGCACCGGCGAGCATTCGCTGGAGGTGGCGGTGATCGGCAAGCACGGCGATACCGACTTCCAGCAGGTCGCGACCTACCGCTTCAAGAAGGCGGTGGAGCCCAAGCTGCTCGAGATCGTGGTCGACCGCTCCGAAGCCTCGGCCAAGGCCATCCAGTTCAAGGAATAGCCGGCCGTGCTGCGTCGAACCCTATGCCTCGCGGCGCTGGTGCTGGCCAGTCCGCTGGTGCTGCCGGCGCCACCGGCGCAGCCGGCCCGCGCCAGGGACCTCTACCTGGGAGAGGCCTACTTCCATGCGGCGCAGGGCCACTACCTCGACGCCATCAGCCGGCTCGACACCGAGCTCTGGCAGTACCACCGCATCGATGAGCCGAAGCTCGACCCGCTGCACTACCGGGTGAACCAGGCGAACTTCTCGGTCGGTGATTTCGAGCTCTCGTACCGCATGCACCAGCAGGCCGGCCGCGCCGTCAAGGCGGTGCTCGAAGGCGCCGTCGAAGAACCCATCCGCAACGAGGCGGCCTGGCGGCTGGCGCGCATCTTCATGCAGAAGGGCGATGCCACCTCGGCCCTCGCGGCCATCGAGCGGATCAAGGGCCGCATCCCCGAAAGGATCAAGGACGAAGAGCAGCTGCTGCGCGGGCAGGTCTACCTGCACGTCGGCCGCTTCCCGGAAGCCATCCGGCTCTTCCGCGAGCTGAAGGCCCGAAAGGGCTACGAGGGATACGCGAGCTACAACCTGGGCATCGGCTTGATCCAGAGCGGCCAGGAAGCCGAAGGCCTGACCGAGCTCGGCAAGGCCGGCCAGCTGGCCACCGACGACGAGGCCACGCTCGCCATCCGCGACAAGGCCAACCTGCTGCTGGGCAACCATCTCATCTCCGCCGATCGGCCGGCCGAAGCCAAGCAGTACCTCGACCGCGTGCGAGTGAGCGGCCCCTACTCCAGCAAGGCGCTGCTGAGCTCCGGCTGGGCCGACGCCGCCGAGGACCGGTTCGAGCAGGCACTCGTGCCCTGGTCGCTGCTCGTCAAGCGCAACAGCACCGACAAGGCCGTGCAGGAAGGCATGCTCGGCGCGCCCTATGCCTACAACAAGCTCAAGCTGCACGGCCGGGCAGCGCAGCTGTATGCCGCCGCCTTGCAGAGCTTCGGCGGCGAGCTCGCCAAGCTCGATGCCTCGCTCAAGAGCGTGCGCGACGGCAAGTTCCTGAAGGCCCTGGTGCGCAACGAAGGCCGGCTCGACAGCAACTGGGTCGTGCGGCTGCGCGAGCTGCCCGAGTCGCCCGAGACCTACTACCTCACCGAGCTGATGGCCTCCAACGACTTTCAGGAGTCGCTGCAGAACTACTTCGACCTGGAGGAGATCCGCCGCAGGCTGGCCGCCTGGGGCGACTCGCTCGACGCCTTCGGGGAGATCATCGAAGTGCGCAAGCGCTACTACGACGAAGCGCTGCCGCCCCTGGACCGGCGCTTCCAGGCGCTCGATTCGCAGATGCGCCTGCGCCTCGAGCAGCGCCAGACCCTGCACGAGCGCCTGCAGAAGCTGCTGGTGGCGCCGCGCCCCGACTTCCTGCAGACCGCCGATGAACGCCTCGCGCGCGAGCAGCTGGCGCAGCTCGCCGAAAAGGCCGGCCGCGACACCAGCGAGGCAGGGGAACAGACACGACGTCGCATCGAGCGGCTGCAGGGCCTGCTGCACTGGAACATCCACACCACCTACAACGAGCGCCTCACCCAGGCCTACAAGAACCTGCATGCGCTCGACGCCGAGGTGGCGGCCCTCGACACCGTGCATCGCTCCTTCGTGCGCGAGCGCCAGGCGGCGACACAGGCCTACAAGGGCTATGACAAGCCGCTGGCGTCGCTGCGCCGTCGGGTGCAGGAGGCGCGCACCCGCGTGTCCACCCTGATGGCACGGCAGGGCAGCATCCTCGAGGCGATGGCGGTGCAGGAGTTCGAGCAGCGCCGCGCCCGCCTGGAGGAATACCAGGTGCAGGCCCGCTTCGCGCTTGCCGAGAGCTACGACCGCGCCAACAAGAGCCAGGAGGGCGACGCGAAATGAGCCGCCGCCTGCGCCGCCTGTCCCTGCCCTGCCTGGTGGCCCTCGCCTCGTGCGCCTCGCACAACGGCGACACCACCGGCTCCATCGGTGAGCTGCGCCGCAGCAGCCCCGACCTCACCGACGTCAAGATCGACGGCAGCACCGACCTGGCCATCCACAGCTACCGCGAGTTCCTGGAACGCACCCCGGAAGGCGGCATGACGCCCGAGGCGCTGCGCCGCCTGGCTGACCTCAAGATCCAGAAGGAATACGGCACGCTGGAGGGCGTCAAGCGCAACCAGGAGAAGGCCGCGCGCCGCGAGGCCGCCGATGCCGCGCCCGCGCCGGCGCCCACCCCGGTGGCGGTTGCCGCCGCCGCGGCGGTGCAGCCGAAGGCCGCGGCGCTGGCGCCGCGGCCGGTAGGCCGAAAGACTGCCGCCACGAAGCCCGCAGCGAAGAGCAAGACCGCAGCTGCGACCACCAGGGAATCGAGCCGCGACTTCGAAGCTCGTGCGACGCAGGCCGACGCGATCAAGGCCGCGAGCCCGGCCCCCGTCGGGTCGCCCGACGGCACGCCGGTCGAGCTGCAGGGCGAAGCCGGCGAGGCGATCGCGCTCTACCAGAAGCTGCTTGCCCGGCACCCGCACTACGAGCGCAACGACCAGGTGCTCTACCAGCTCTCGCGCGCATATGACGAGCTCGGCATGACCGACCAGGCGATGGGCGTGATGAACCGCATCGTCAAGGAGTACCCCAAGTCGCGCTACGTCGACGAGGTGCAGTTCCGCATCGGCGAGTACTGGTTCACCCGCAGGAAGTGGCTCACTGCCGAGAAGGCCTATCTCTCGATCGCGGACAAGGGCGCCGCCTCGCAGTTCTACGAGCTGTCGCTCTACAAGCTGGGCTGGACCTTCTACAAGCAGGACATGTACGACGAAGCGCTGCAGCGCTTCACCGCCCTGCTCGATCACAAGATCAGGACCGGCTACGACTTCGACAAGCCCAAGGACGCGCTCGAGGCACAGCGGGTGGACGACACCTACCGCGTCATCAGCCTCGCGTTCTCGAACCAGGGCGGCTCGGAAGCCGTCAACGCCTATTTCGACAAGCTGGGCAAGCGCAGCTACGAGGTCAACGTCTACGGCAACCTGGCCGAGTACTACCTCGACAAGCTGCGCTACAACGACGCAGCCGTCACCTACAAGGCCTTCGTGAAGCGCGAACCCTTCCACAAGGTCGCGCCGCACTACGACACCCGCGTCATCGACATCTACAAGCGCGGCGGCTTCCCCAAGCTGGTGATTGATGCCAACAAGGAATTCGTCGTCGCCTACGGGCTGAAGTCGCCCTACTGGCACCACTTCGACATCAAGGACTCGCCCGAAGTGGTGGGTTATGTGAAGGCCAGCCTCAAGGAGCTGGCCAACCACTACCACGCGCTGTACCAGGAAAAGAAGTTCGAGAAGGACAAGCCCGAGAACTTCCGCGAGGCGATGCGCTGGTACCGCGACTACCTCGCCTCCTTCCCGAAGGAAGCCGAGTCCCCGGCGGTGAACCACCAGCTGGCCGAGCTGCTGCTGGAGAACGCCTCGTTCGCCGAGGCGGCGGTCGAGTTCGAGCGCACGGCGTACGACTACCCGGCGCACGAGAAGTCCGCCGAGGCCGGCTACGCCGCGGTGTATTCGCACCGCAAGGGCCTGGCCGCGGTGGCGGCCGAGCAGAAGCCTCGCGCCGTGCAGGAGACGATCCGCAGCTCGCTCAAGTTTGCCGAGACCTTCCCGCGGCATGAGAAGGCGGCGCCGGTGATGAGCGCGGCGATCGACGACATCTTCGAGGCGAAGGACTACGCCCAGGCGGCCTCGAACAGCCGCAAGTTCATCGCCATGTTCCCGAATGCCGAGCAGCCGTTGCGCCGCACGGCCTGGATCACGCTGGCGCACTCGTCGTTCGAGCTCGCCCGCTACAAGGATGCCGAGGAAGCCTACGTGCAGTCGCTGCCGCTGGTGGCCGAGGGCGACAAGGCGCGCACCAACCTCATCGAGAACCTGGCGGCCGCCATCTACAAGCAGGGCGAGGAAGCCGGCCGGCAGGGCGACCACAAGACCGCTGCGCAGCACTTCCTGCGGGTGGCCCAGGCCGCCCCGACCTCGAGCATCCGCCCCAACGCCGACTACGACGGCGCCGCGGCGCTCATCCAGCTCAAGGACTGGGACGGCGCGGCCCAGGCGCTCACCGCCTTCCGCAGCAACCACCCGGGCCACAAGCTGCAGCCCGAGGTGACCAAGAAGGTGGCGCACGTCTACCGCGAAGCCGGCAGGCTCGCGCTGGCGGCCGCCGAGTACGAACGCGCCGAGTCGGAGTCGAAGGACCCCGAAGTGCGCAGCGCCGCCCTGCAGCTGGCCGGCGACCTGTACGTGCAGGCCGGCGAAGCCGACAAGGCGGTGGCGGCCTATCGCCGCTACATCGCGAACTTCCCCAAGCCGCTGGACGTCGCGGTGGAGACGCGCTTCAAGGTGGCGGGCCTGCTGAAGTCGCGCAACGACACCGCGGCCCATCACGCCGAACTCAAGGCCATCGTCAGTGCCGATGCGGCCGGCGGCAAGGACCGCACCGACCGCACCCGCTACCTCGCGGCCTCATCGCTGCTGGTGCTCACCGAGCCGGTGTTCGAAGACTATGCGCAGATCCGCCTGGTGGAACCCTTCGACAAGAACCTCGCCCGCAAGAAGACCGCGCTCAAGCAGGTGAAGGACGGCTTCGAGGCCATCCTGCGCTACGAGATCGGCGAGACCACCGCAGCGGCCAGCTATTACCTGGCCGAGATGTACTACGACTTCAACCGCTCGCTGGTGGAGTCGCAGCGGCCGCGCAACCTGAGCGCGGCCGAGAAGGAGCAGTACGAGCTGGCCCTCGAGGAGCAGGCCTACCCGTTCGAGGAAAAGGCCATCGAGGTGCACCAGAAGAACACCGACCTGGTGAAGCTGGGCGTCTACAACAAGTGGGTCGACAGGAGCTTCACCAAGCTCGCCAAGCTGCTACCGGCGCGTTTTGCGAAGTTCGAGGAAAGCAGCGGCTGGGTCGAGACATTCAACCGCCAGGCCGCCTTCGACCGCCTCACCGAAAAGCGCGTGCCGGTGGTGGTGGCCGCAGCGCCGGCGCCTGCCGTGCAGGAACCGGTGGCGCCCGTGCAGGCAGCCGAACAGTCACCGCCTGAAGCGCGCGACGGCACGGCTGCGAAGAACGAGCAGAGCGCGCCGCCTCCCGCTCCTGTCGCCTCGAAGGCGACCCCGGCCCCCGCCCGCAAGGGAGCCCGCAAGAAATGACCCCCGCTGCCAACTCACGCACCGGCATGGCACCTCCTGTCCTGCTGCTGGCCCTCGCGCTTGCCTTGCAGGGCTGTACCACCGCGCCGCAGGCCCCCAGAGCACCCTCGCCTGCCGCGTCGGCGCAAGGCCCGGCAGCGGCCGCGCCGGTCACGCCGCAACAGCAGGCCGACCTCGACGCGGCCATGGCCCTGGTGAAGGCCGCGCAGTACGACCGCGCCGCGGAGGCCTTCGCCAGGCTGGCCGCCGCCCTGCCCGACAACCCCATTCCGCCGATCAACCTCGCGCTCGTCCACAAGCAGCAGGACAAGCCCGAGCTGGCCGAGGCCCAGCTCAGGAAGGCGTTGGCCATCGAACCCGGCAACCCTGTCGCAGGAAACGAGCTCGCGCTGCTGTACCGCAAGGCGGGGCGCTTCTCCGAAGCGCGCACCGCTTACGAGCAGACGCTGGCGAAGCACCCGCACTTCGCGATGGCCCACAAGAACCTGGGTGTCCTGTGCGACCTGTACCTGAAGGACTACGCATGCGCGATCGACCACTACCAGCGCTATGCCGAGAGCGCACCGAACGACAAGACCGTGCAGATCTGGATCGCCGACCTGCAAAAGCGCAACGGCGCGAAAGGCCCGCAATGACGGCGAAGGTCCTCTGCATCGCGAGCCTGCTGCTGTGCGCCGGCGCAGCCATGGCACAGGACAGGCCCAAGGCCGACAAGCCCGCCGTCAAGGCCGCCGAGTCCGAGGCCAAGGAGGTCTCCGGCATGTCCATCGTCGGCAACAGCGAAACGCCCAAGTCGCTGACCATCATCCCGTGGAAGAGCTCGGAAATCGGAAGGGACACCGACTTCAGGTCGAGTCTGCTGAGCCAGGAGATCGCCCCCATCGACAAGCCATCGTTTCTACGCGGACTCGAGTTCTACAAGCTAAGCCAACGCAACTAATGTCAGTCGAAGGAGTTTGACAATGGAGTACCTTTCGGGAGCCATCAGGTTCATTGCCGCGGGCGGCATCTGGGTGATCCCCATCATCGTGGTGGGCTTCATCGGCCTGGGCGTCGTCGCCGAGCGCTATTTCGTGCTCACCCGCGCCACCCGCGCCAACCGCCGCACCTGGGAACAGATCCAGCCGCTGCTGCATGAAGGCCAGTTCGACAAGGCCCGCGAGATCACCCGCGAGGACAAGTCGGCCGTCGCCACGCTGCTCAACGCCGGCCTCGAGAACGAAGGCGTGGTGCGCCGTCGCAACGACATCGAGCTGGCGATGGAGGAAGTGCTGCAGTCGATCGCACCGCAGTTCGAGAAGCGCATCTCCTACCTGTCGCTGTTCGCCAACCTGGCCACGCTGCTCGGCCTGTTCGGCACCATCGTGGGCCTGATCGGCGCGTTCGCTGCGGTGGCCACCGCGGCGCCGTCGGAGAAGTCGGCCCTGCTGTCGATGTCGATCTCCGAAGCCATGAGCTGCACGGCCACCGGGTTGCTGATCGCGATGCCGATGCTCACCTTCAGCCTGCTGCTCAACACCAAGGCCAGCCACATCGTGGCCGGCCTGGAGATCGCCGCCCTCAAGACGATCAACATGATCGTTCGCGCCGGCGCGACCGCCCGCATCTCGCACCTGCACGACTATGCTGAAAAGAAAGCGTCATGAGTCGGAGGAGCTGGAGCTCACGACCCTGCTGAACATCCTGGTCGTGCTGGTCTCCTTCCTGCTGCTGTCGGCGGTCTTCTCGAAGGTCACCATCCAGGAACTCAACATGCCGCCGCAAGGCAGCGGCCCTGCCGAGGCCGGCAAGGAGCTGGCCCCGGTGGTGATCGAGGTCATGGTGCGCAAGGACGGCCTGGAGATCGGCAACGGCAAGGAGGTGACCGACCGCCTGCCGAAGCTGGGTGACCGCTACGACACGGCCGGCCTGTCGCAGAAGCTCAAGCTGCTGAAGGACCAGTACCCCGGCAAGCGCGATGCGATCCTGCTGGTGGAACCCGACATCGGCTACGCCGCCATGATCGCCGTGATGGACGCGCTCAAGTTCGTCGAGATCCGCGGACCGCGCGAAGGCTCGCAGCGGCTTCGCATCACGCTGTTTCCCAACGTGACGGTGGGGGATGCGCCATGAGGTACCAAGTGACAGCCAATCCGAGCGGGGTGCAGGCATGAGCATCGTCTTGGGCAAACGCCGCAAGGCGCACAAGGAAAACAAGGGCGACTCGGCCGGCATGATGCTGACGTCCCTGATGGACATCTTCATCGTGCTGGTGCTCTACCTGCTGGTCAACCAGGGCACCGGCGTCGAACTCGACCCGCCGGAGAACGTGATCCTGCCGATCTCGGGTGTGGACACCGCGCCGCGGCAGTCGGTGGTGGTCGTGCTGTCCGACCGCGACGTGCGGGTGCAGGGCCAGAGCGTGGTGTCGATGGCCGAGGTGGTGGCCAGCGACGAGCTCGAGATCGCGCCGATCCGCCAGGCCATCGAGCGCATCAAGGCCGAGGCCGAGCAGCGCGCCGACCAGAACGGCATGCATACCGAAGTCACGATCGTGGCCGACCAGTTCGTCCCTTTCAAGGTGCTCAAGAAGGTCATGCTGTCCAGCAGCAATGCCGGCTTCGGAAAGATCTCCTTCGCCGTGAACCAGATGTAAAGACCAACGGGGATCTCCCGCCGTGACTACAACAACCCTGTCCCTGCAAGAGCAGACGCTCGGCATCGCGAAGGTCAGCCGCATCCTCGATGTGCTCGAGCAGCGCCGCGCCGAGCTCGATGCCGAGCTCGAGACCTGCGCGGGCGAACGACGCAAGTTCCACCTGCTCGGCACCATCCTCGACTCGCTGGGCGAGCTCGACGCCGCCGGGGCTGCCGACCTGTTCTGGCATCGCGACATCACCAGCTATTCGCCGGACCGGCAGCTGCAGAAGGCGCGCGAACAGGTGGCCGCCTTCGAGGACAAGGTCGCCGACGTCCAGCTGCGCCGCGAGCAGGTCCAGCACGAGATCGACGTCGAGACCGGCACACTGCGCCGCCTCAACACCGAGCTGGTCGAGCTGGAGGAAGAGGCCGAGGCCCAGCGCCAAGAATTCCATGTCTTCCGCGACCCGTCCGAGATCCCGTACCGGCCGCTGGTGATGCCGTGGTCCCGCAACGGCGAGGACGACCGGCGCTATCGCAAGGTGTTCCTGGCGAGCCTGCTGGTCTCGCTGTCGGTGGGTTCGGTGGTGTTCCTGTTCAAGCCGGCACATGAGAAGCGGCAGGATCAGTTCATCCCCGACCATGTGGCCGAGCTCATCGTCAAGAAGAAGGAAGAGCCGAAGAAGCAGGAGCGCAAGCCGCAGGACTACAAGGCCGGCGACCGCACGCCGGCGCCCAGGTCAGCGAGCCCGCAGGCCGCCCGGCAGGCGCAGGCGGCCGAAAACGACGCACGCCCGCCCGGCCCGCTGACCGACAACCCGACCGGCACGCCCGATGCGCAGCAGGTGGCGCGCGCGTCGGCCCAGACCAAGGGCGTGCTCGCGCACCAGAACGAATTCGCCGGGCTGATCGACAGCTCGGGGCCGGTGAAGGTGGGAGCCGAGGGCGTGGTGTCGACCACCGGCCAGATCGCACCCGGAACGGCCACGACCCGCTCGCTCATCGTGTCGCAGGTGGGCGCCGGCAGCGGCGGCATCAACGTGGCCGCCATCAGCCGCAACGGCAACGGCGGCGGCGGCGCGGGCGGTGCCGGCACCGGCACCGGCGGCGGAGGCGGCGGCAACGGCTTCGGGGGCAGCGGCCTCGGGGGCGGCGGCAGCAGCAACGCCGGC
Organism: Methylibium rhizosphaerae; assembly: GCF_006386545.1. Classification (GTDB taxonomy): domain Bacteria; phylum Pseudomonadota; class Gammaproteobacteria; order Burkholderiales; family Burkholderiaceae_C; genus Pseudorivibacter; species Pseudorivibacter rhizosphaerae. The sequence continues at coordinate 35,524 of NZ_SWAR01000033.1, forward strand.
GGGGGCGGCGGCGGCGTCAAGGTGGCCAAGGTGCAAAGCACCACCGGCACAGCGATGGCGGATGCCCGGCCGCTCAGCCAGGGCGCTGCGCCTTCGCGCACCGACGAGGAGATCCAGATCGTGTTCGACCGCTACAAGGCGGCGCTGTACCGCATCTACAACCGCGAGCTGCGCAACGACCCGAGCCTCAAGGGCAAGATGGTGCTGCGCCTCACCATCGAGCCCGACGGCCAGGTGTCGGCCTGTGCCGTGAAGTCGACCGACCTCGCCTCGCCCACCTTGTCGGCCGAAGTCGTCGAGCGGGTGCTGAAGTTCAACTTCGGCGCCAAGCAGGGCGTGCCGCCGATCACGATCACCTACCCGATCGACTTCCTGCCGGCGGCGTGATGCGCCGGCCGCGGCGGCCTGCCTCCCGGCGGCCGCCGCCCCGGCTCACTTCTGGCCGGTGAACGGCACGACGTTGTCGCTGCCGTGGGCACCGAAGGCCTGGTCCTTCAGCTGGGCCAGCTGATCGCGGATGCGGGCCGCCTTCTCGAATTCGAGGTTGCGGGCGTGCTCGAGCATCTGCTTCTCGAGCTGCTTGATCCGCTTGCCGAGGTCCTTCTCCGAAAGCGCCTCGATCTCGGCGGCCTGCTGGGCCTTCTGGTCGTCCTTGGCCTGGGCCGAATAGACGCCGTCGATCATCTCCTTGACCTGCTTCTGCACGCTGCGCGGCGTGATGCCGTGCGCCTCGTTGTGGGCGACCTGCTTGGCGCGGCGGCGCTCGGTCTCGTCGATGGCTCGGCGCATCGAGTCGGTGATCCGGTCGGCATACAGGATCGCCTGGCCGTTCACGTTGCGGGCCGCCCGGCCGATGGTCTGGATGAGCGAGCGCTCGGCCCGCAGGAAGCCTTCCTTGTCGGCATCGAGGATGGCCACCAGCGACACCTCGGGGATGTCGAGGCCCTCGCGCAGCAGGTTGATGCCCACCAGCACGTCGAAGGTGCCCAGCCGCAGGTCGCGGATGATCTCCACCCGCTCGACGGTGTCCACGTCGGAGTGCAGGTACCGGACCTTCACGCCGTTGTCGGCCAGGTAGTCGGTGAGCTGCTCGGCCATGCGCTTGGTCAGCGTGGTGATGAGCACCCGCTCGTTCTTGGCCACACGGTCGTGGATCTCCTGCAGCACGTCATCGACCTGGTGGGTGGCCGGCCGCACCGTCACCACCGGATCGATGAGGCCGGTGGGCCGCACCAGCTGCTCGACCACCTGCCCGGCGTGTTCCTGCTCGTAGGCGGCCGGCGTGGCCGACACGAACACCACCTGCCGCATCTTGGTCTCGAACTCCTCGAACTTGAGCGGCCGGTTGTCCAGCGCCGACGGCAGCCGGAAGCCGTATTCGACCAGCGTGGTCTTGCGCGCCCGGTCGCCGTTGAACATGCCGCCCAGCTGGCCGATGAGCACATGGCTCTCGTCCAGGAACATGAGCGAATCCTTCGGCAGGTAGTCGACCAGCGTGGGCGGCGGGTCGCCCGGCATGGCGCCCGACAGGTGGCGGGTGTAGTTCTCGATGCCCTTGCAGTGGCCCACCTCCTGCAGCATCTCGAGGTCGAAGCGGGTGCGCTGCTCCAGGCGCTGCGCCTCCACCAGCTTGCCGGCCTTCACCAGCTCGTCGAGGCGCCAGCGCAGCTCTTCCTTGATGGTGCCGATGGCACGCAGCACCTGCTCGCGCGGCGTGACGTAGTGGCTCGACGGGTAGACCACGAAGCGCGGCACCTTCTGGCGGATGCGGCCGGTCAGCGGGTCCAGCAGCGAGAGCGACTCGATCTCGTCGTCGAACAGCTCGATGCGGATGGCGAGTTCGGAGTGTTCGGCGGGGAACACGTCGATGGTGTCGCCGCGCACGCGGAAGGTGCCGCGCGAGAAGTCCATCTCGTTGCGCGTGTACTGCATGGTGATGAGCTGCGCAATGATGTCGCGCTGGCCCACCTTGTCGCCGGTGCGCACGATCATGCGCATCTGGGTGTAGTCCTCAGGCTTGCCGATGCCGTAGATCGCGCTCACCGTGGCCACGATCACCGTGTCGCGCCGCTCCAGGATGCTCTTGGTGGCCGACAGCCGCATCTGCTCGATGTGCTCGTTGATGGAGCTGTCCTTCTCGATGAACAGGTCGCGCTGCGGGACGTAGGCCTCGGGCTGGTAGTAGTCGTAGTAGCTGACGAAGTACTCGACCGCGTTCTTCGGAAAGAACTCCCGGAACTCGCTGTACAGCTGCGCGGCAAGCGTCTTGTTGGGCGCGAACACGATGGCCGGGCGGCCCAGCTGCGCGATCACGTTCGCCATCGTGTAGGTCTTGCCCGAGCCGGTGACGCCCAGCAGCGTCTGGAACACTTCGCCGTCGCGCACGCCCTCGACCAGCTGCGCAATGGCGGTGGGCTGGTCGCCGGCCGGCGGGTAGGGCTGAAACAGCTGGAAGGGCGAATCCGGGTAGCTGACGAATTGGCCCGGCTTGGCGGCGCCGGCGTCGGGAGCGTTGACTTCGGTGAGGTCGGGCATGGGGCTTAAAATTGAGGCAGTTCCGCTCGCCACAAAGCTGCCTGGACACGCGCGGATCACGCGGATCGGCAGGGCGGCCGACGAGACTAGCCGATTCCCCTTCCCCTGACCACTGACAAGGACTGACCTTCCATGGCTTCGCTGTTTGCCGCCGTCGAGATGGCGCCCCGTGACCCCATCCTGGGCCTGAACGAGCAATTCAATGCCGACCCGAACCCGAACAAGGTGAACCTCGGCGTGGGTGTCTACTACGACGAAAACGGCAAGCTGCCGCTGCTCAAGTGCGTGGAGGCGGCCGAAAAGCAGATGGCCGAGGCGCCCAAGGCGCGCGGCTACCTGCCCATCGACGGCATCGCCGCCTATGACAAGGCGGTCCAGGGCCTGGTGTTCGGCGACAGCAGCGAGGTGGTGACCGGCGGCCGCGTGGCCACGGTGCAGGGCCTGGGCGGCACCGGCGGCCTGAAGGTCGGCGCCGACTTCCTGAAGAAGGTCAACCCGGATGCCAAGGTGCTGATCAGCGACCCGAGCTGGGAGAACCACCGTGCGCTGTTCACCAGTGCCGGCTTCGTGGTCGAGTCCTACCCGTACTACGACGCGGCCAGGAAGGGCGTGAACTTCGACGGCATGCTGGGCGCGCTGAAGGCGGCCGCGGCCGGCACGGTGGTCGTGCTGCATGCCTGCTGCCACAACCCGACCGGCTATGACATCACCTCCGAGCAATGGGCACAGGTCGTCGACACGGTGAAGGCGCAAGGCCTGGTGGCCTTCCTCGACATGGCCTACCAGGGCTTCGGCGACGGCATCGCCGAGGACGGTGCGGTGATCGGCCAGTTCCTGGCCGCCGGCATCGACTTCTTCGTCTCCACCTCGTTCTCGAAGAGCTTCTCGCTCTATGGCGAACGCGTGGGTGCGCTCAGCGTCGTGTGCGAAAGCAAGGAAGAAGCGGCTCGCGTGCTGAGCCAGCTGAAGATCGTGATCCGCACCAACTACTCGAACCCGCCCACCCACGGCGCCCAGGTGGTGGCCACCGTGCTCACCACGCCCGCGCTGCGCAAGCAATGGGAAGAGGAGCTCGCCGGCATGCGGGTGCGCATCAAGGCCATGCGCACCGCCCTGGTCGAGAAGCTCTCGGCCGCCGGGCTCAAGCAGGACTTCTCCTTCATCACCTCGCAGAAGGGCATGTTCAGCTACTCCGGCCTCACCAAGGAGCAGATGCAGCGCCTGCGCAGCGAGTTCGGGATCTACGGCGTCGATTCGGGTCGCATCTGCGTCGCGGCCCTCAACGACAAGAACATCGACGCGGTGGTCAAGGCCATCGCCGCGGTCGTCTGAACGACGCGCTGCCTGCGAAAAAGGGCCCTCTGGGGCCCTTTTTCTTTGATTTGGACTGGTTTGGTACGTGTTTTCCCGGTTAGCCAGACGTGCGGACCGGCGGCGGCCTTCATAGAATGTTGCGGCGCACCACCTCGGTTGCGCATCCAACCCCCCGGAGCTCACGATGCTGTATCAGCTGTACGAAACCCAACGCGCCTGGTTGAGCCCGTTTGCCGAGTTCGCAAGCGCGTCGTCCAAGCTGTACAGCCACCCGCTGTCTCCCTTTGCCCAGGCTCCCGGCGCCCAGCGTGTCGCCGCCGGTTTCGACTTGATGCACCGGCTCACGAAGGAATACGAAAAGCCGGCCTTCGGCATCACTTCGGCCCACGTGGGCAGCACCGAGGTGGTGGTGCAGGAGCAGCTGGCGCTGGAGAAGCCGTTCTGCCGGCTGCTGCGCTTCAAGCGCTTCACCGACGACGCCAAGCTGCTGACCAAGATGCGTGCGCAGCCCACGGTGCTGATCGTGGCGCCGCTGTCGGGCCACCATGCCACCCTGCTGCGCGACACGGTGCGCACGATGCTGCAGGACCACAAGGTCTACATCACCGACTGGATCGATGCGCGCATGGTGCCGGTCGAAGCCGGCCCCTTCCACCTGGACGACTATGTCCACTACGTGCAGGAGTTCATCCGCCACATCGGCGCCGACGACGTGCACGTCATCTCGGTGTGCCAGCCCACCGTGCCGGTGCTGGCCGCGGTGTCGCTCATGGCATCGGCCGGCGAAAAGACGCCGCGGACGATGACCATGATGGGCGGCCCGATCGACGCCCGCAAGTCGCCCACCGCGGTGAACAACCTGGCGATGAACAAGAGCTACGAGTGGTTCGAGAACAACGTGATCTACCGCGTGCCGCCCAACTACCCGGGCGCCGGCCGCCGGGTGTACCCGGGCTTCCTGCAGCACAGCGGTTTCGTTGCGATGAACCCTGACCGCCACCTGAGCTCGCACTACGACTACTTCCTCGACCTGGTGCGCGGCGACGACGACAGCGCCGAGGCCCACCGCCAGTTCTACGACGAGTACAACGCCGTGCTCGACATGCCGGCCGAGTACTACCTCGACACCATCCACACCGTGTTCCAGGAATTCGCCCTGGTCAACGGCACCTGGAAGGTGAAGGGCCAGCCGGTGCGCCCGCAGGACATCAAGACCACCGCCGTGCTCACCGTCGAGGGCGAGCTCGACGACATCTCCGGCGCCGGCCAGACCGAGGCCGCGCACGACCTGTGCACCGGCGTGCCGAAGAGCAAGCAGCGCCACTACACGCTCGAGGGCGCCGGCCACTACGGCATCTTCTCGGGCCGCCGCTGGCGCGAGAAGGCCTATCCCGAGATCCGCAGCTTCATCACGCAGTACGACAAGTAGGCTGCCCCCTGCCTTCGCTGCCTCACGTGACTGCCGAGCAGATCGACGCGCTGCTGCCGCAGACGCAATGCACCCGCTGCGGCTACCCGGACTGCCGCAGCTATGCCGAAGCGGTGGCGGCCGGTGATGCGGACATCAACCAGTGCCCGCCCGGAGGCGCCGAAGGCGTGGCAAGGCTGGCGCAGCTGACCGGCCGCCCCGCCAAGCCCCTCAACCCGGCCAACGGCCACGAAGGCCCGCGCATGCTGGCCGTCATCGACGAAGACTGGTGCATCGGCTGCACCCTGTGCATCAAGGCCTGCCCGGTCGATTGCATCGTCGGCGCGCCCAAGCAGATGCACACGGTGATCGAGCCGCTGTGCACCGGCTGCGAACTGTGCATCCCGGTGTGCCCGGTCGACTGCATCTCGCTCGAGAACGTGACACCCGGCGCCAGCGGCTGGCAGGCCTGGTCGCAGCCGCAGGCCAACGAAGCCCGCGAGCGCCATGCCTTCCATCGCATGCGCGTCGAGCGCGCCCGGCGCGAGAACGAAGACCGGCTGGCCGCCAAGGCCGAGCTGAAGCTGGCCCATCTGGAAGAGCACACGCGCCTCACCGACCCGGAGCAGATCGACCGCAAGCGTGCGGTGATCGAGGCTGCGCTGGCCCGCGCACGGCAGCGCCGCGGCGAAGGCTGAGACATCCCCCTCAGCGCGCCAGCAGCTGCTGCGCCAGCCCGAACAGCCGCCCCTGCGGCTTGGCCAGTTCGTCCAGCACGTCGAGGTGGTGCCGCCCGGCCACCGCCTCGCACACCGGCACCACCGACTCACCCCAGGCATCGCGGATCAGGCGGTTCTGTCGCAGGAACTCCTCGCTTTCGTCGGCGCCCACGCAGGCATGGAGAACCCCGCCGGGTGCCGGCAGGTTGACCGGACTCAAACGGCTCACAGCCTCGGGCGTGAGCCGCAGGTCGCCCTGCAGGAACGGGGTGTGGCGGATCGGCTCCAGGTCGAACACCCCCGAGATCGACATCGCGCAGCGCACCAGCCTGGCGGGCAGGTCGCCCGCCACCGCCGGCCACAGGCAGCAGAGCATCATCGCGGCCAGGTGACCGCCGGCCGAATGCCCCGCCACCACGATGCGCCGCGGGTCGCCGCCATGCGCTTCGGCATGGCGCCAGGTCCAGGCCAGCAGACGCACCATCTGCAGCGTGATCTGCTCGATGCTCGCCGCCGGCGCCAGCGCGTAGTTGGGCACCACCACCATCGCGCCGGCGTCCACGAAGGCCGGCGCGATGAAGGAGTGGTCGGCCTTGTCGAGACTGCGCCACCAGCCGCCGTGGATGAACACCAACACCGGCGCATCCGGCCGCGGCGGCAGGAACAGATCCAGCGTCTCGGCGGGCGCATCGCCGTAGGGCAGATCGAGCCGGCAGGCGTGCGATTGCCGCGCACGGGCCGAGTCGGCAGCCCAGCGCGCGAAGATCTGCGGGTGCTCCGGGATGCGCGCGCGGTTGTTGTACTGCCCGTCGAGCCAGGCGGGGTCGAATGCTTGCGGCATGGACATGATTCCTTTGCTTCAGGGTCGGCCAAGCGCGCTTCTACACTGCCCGCTCGCTTGGCACCACCGGATGAGTCCCACCATGAAGAAGATCACCCTGCTCGGCACCGGCCTCATGGGCGCGCCGATGGCCCGGCGGCTGTGTCAAGCCGGATTCGACGTGACGGTGTGGAACCGCACGCGGGCGAAGGCCGAGGCGCTGGCATCGCATGGCGCCCGCGTGGCCGACAGTGCGCCCGCCGCGGTGGCGCAGGCCGACGCGGTGGTCACGCTGCTCGAGCACGGCGGCGTGGTGCATGAGGTGCTGTTCGGCCTGGGCACCGCTTCTGCGCTGCCACGCGGCGCGCTGGTCGTCGACATGAGCTCCATCAAGCCGCGCGAGGCGCGCGAGCATGCGCAGGCGCTGCAGGCCCGGGGCGTGGCCCATCTCGACGCCCCGGTCTCCGGCGGCACGGTGGGGGCCGAGGCCGGCACGCTGGCCATCATGGCCGGCGGCGACGCGGCCGACTTCGCCCGGGCCGCCCCGGTGTTCGCCGCGTTCGGCCGCGCCACGCACGTGGGCCCGCACGGCGCCGGCCAGCTGGCCAAGCTGGCCAACCAGATGATCGTGGGCATCACCATCGGCGCGGTGGCCGAGGCGCTGCTGCTGGCCGCGCGCGGCGGTGCCGACATGGCCCAGGTGCGCAACGCCATCCGCGGCGGCTTTGCCGAAAGCCGCATCCTCGAGGTGCACGGCCAGCGCATGGTCGAGCGCGACTTCGCCAAGCGCGGCGCGATGACGGTGCAGCTGAAGGACCTGCGCAATGCGCTCGACACCGCAGAGGAACTGGGCTTCGAGGCGCCGGTGACCGAGCTGTTCGCACGGCTGTACAGCGAGGCGATCGACCACGGCCTGGGCCAGCTGGACCACTCGGCGCTGTTTGCCGAACTGGCGCGCCGCAACGGCCTGGATTGATAGGCTAGAATTTCAGCCTTTCGGGGACGTAGCTCAGCTGGGAGAGCGTCGCGTTCGCAATGCGAAGGTCGGGAGTTCGATCCTCCTCGTCTCCACCACACAGCCGAAGGCCTTGCCGTCAAACACAGTTGCGGCAAGGCCTTTTTCTTTGCGCCTCCTCCTCCAGGCCGGCAGCACGCAAGCGCCGGGGCGCATCAGATCGCACGAAACCCCGCACCGCATGGGCCGCGGCGGGCGAAGCGTCGCTCCAGCGCCGCAACTTTCGGCACAAACGGCAGCCGTCATGGTTTCATCATGCTTTGCAAATGGCACCCCAGTAGCATGACCGCGACTTCACCTACCGAGTATTGAAAGGTGCCTGCGGGTGCCGTCTCCCCATCCTGATGAGGACACAGGACTCCGGACCGACCCTGGTACGGGCATGACCGAGCCCGTTTTCGAATTCGCCGAGTGCCGCGTGCTGCCGCTGCGCCGCGAGGTCCTGCTTCGCGGCCGCGCGCAGGAGATCGAGCCCAAGCCCTTCGAGCTGCTCACCTACCTGATTCGGCACCACGACCGCGTGGTGTCGAAGGACGAGCTGCTCGACGTGGTGTGGAAGCACGAGCCGGTGACGCCGGGTGTCATCGCGCGGGCGGTCATGAAGGCGCGCAGCGCCATTGGCGACAACGGCAGCCAGCCTACGCTCATCAAGACCGTGCACCGCACCGGCTACCGGTTCGTGGGCACGCTGTCGAACAGCGCTGAACTCGCGGTCGCGCGTGAAGCCGCCCCCGCCGTCACCACGCCGCGCGAGCGGCGGGTCGGCATTGCGCTGCTGCCCTTCGACAACCTCACCGGGCAGCCGGCGCTCGACTGGATCGGCCTCGGGCTGATGTCCATGGTGGCCAAGGACCTGGCTTCCGACGATCGCCTGTCCATCACGCCCGCCGCCTCACTGCTGGCCGCACTCGGCACCCTGCCCTTCCCGCGCTCGTCGACCGAACGCCGCATGGACGACATCGTGCGTCTGCTCGGCGTGCGCCACGTGCTGCATGCAGAAGTGGCCAGCGATCCCGACGGCTTCCGCATCGACTGCACGGTCGGACCCACGCCGCTCAGGCGACTGTCGCGCAGCGGCCCCGACCTCGTGCCGCTGGGCCAGCAGATCGCACGCGACGTCGACGCCGCACTGTTCCCCGACCGCATGCGCTCGCTGGACATCGCGCTGAAGTCCAACGACCCGCTGGCCTACCGTGCGCTGCTGCAGGCCTTCCAGGCAGCCGGCGAGCAGAAGTGGCTCATCGCCACCGGGCTGCTGCAGCTCGTGCTCGACATCGAGCCCGAGAACCTGCCGGTACGGCTGGAGCAGCTGAGTGCCCTTGCCGCGCTGGGCGCGGAAGACGCGCTGGTGCAGGGCCAGCAGCTGCTGCAGGAGCCGGCCGTGATCGACGACTCAGCCTCGCTGGCGCGCGTACATCTGGCGCTCGGCCTCACGCACCACCACAAGCGCGACTATCCGCAGGCGCAGCACCACCTCGAGCAGGCGCTGGGAGCGGCGCTGCGCTGCGACCTGCACGACTGCGCCGTGACTGCGGTGCTGACCCGCTCGTCCATCGCCATCAGCCGGCTCGACTTCGACACCGCGGCGCAGCAGCTCGACCGCGCACGCGAGCTGTGCCACATCACCGGCAATCAGGTGCATCGGCTCGGCTGGATGCTGAACTCGGCCCTGCTGGCGGCCAAGAGCGGCGAACTGATGCGCGCGGTGCAGCTGGGTCGCGAGTCGGTGCGCCTGTGCGAGGAGCATCGGCTCAACAGCTACTTCGCGCTTACCGCGGTGAACCTCGCGCATGCCAGCCTCGGGCTCGGGCTGCTGCACGACGCCGCGCGGCATGCCGAGCAGTCCTTCGTGATGTCGCACTCGCTGGCCGAACGCTTCCGCACGGCTTCGGCCGGTGACACCCTGTGCCTCATCTACCGAGAGCTGCGGCTGCCGCGCGAGGTGGCGCGAGTCGCCGGCGCGGTGGCCGAACTCGACGCGGTGCTGCCGGCTGCCGCGCAACCCTACCGCTGGATGGCTGCGGGCCACCTCGCTGTGGCGGAAGGCCGCCTCGACGAGGCGGTGCCCTGCTTCCAGACAGCCATTGCGCAAAGCCGCGAGCTGGGCATCTGGCTGCAGGCGCACGAGGCAGCCCCCTGGCTCATCCGCGCCCTGGTGCGCACCGGCCGGTACGAGGAGGCGACAGCGGCCTGCCAGGCTGCGCGCCAGCTGCCGGAAGCGAAAGACGACCTCGAGCTGCTGACGGCACTGCGCCATTGCAGGGCCTTGAAGTACCACGCGCTGGGAGACCATGCGCGTGCCTGCGCCGAGCTGCAGGGCATCGCCTTGGGCGGGCAGCCGGGCATGTGGCAGGCCTATGCCTGCCTCGACTCGGCCTGGCTGCTGCTCGAGCGCGGCGACGTGGCTGGCGCACGCAAGATGCTGCGAGGCCAGGGGGCCTGGCTGCACGAGCATCCGGTGGGCATGGTGATCGACGCGCGGCTGAAGTTCGCCAGTGGCCAGTACGAGGCGGCGCGCGTGGCGCAGGAGCGCTACCAGCAGGCCGTGCATGGCGAGGTGCCCGAGTGCTGGCGCGAGCTGCACCGCATCTATGCGGCAGCCGCGGCCGGCGACCGGTCGCATGGCGAGCTGCCGGTGTCGCCGTGGCTGGCGACGCAGATGTAGCGGCAAACCGGGGCCTGGGGCTCAGGCTGCCGATGCGCAGGTCCTTCGCCATACCAGCAGCGGCCCCGATTCCCGGGCGCCCGCGGCGGTGACATAGTGGCGCGGCGATGAGCGCCGAATCCGCCGCCCCCCTGTCCGCCACCATCCTGAGCGTGGACGACCAGCCCGCCAACCTGCGGGTGCTGGTCGAATGCCTCGAGGCGGAGGGATACCACGTGGTGGTGGCGCAAAGCGGCGAGGAATGCATCGAGCGCGCGCTGTTCGTGCGGCCGGACCTCATCCTGATGGACGTGCACATGCCCGGGGGCATCGACGGATTCGAGGCCTGCCGGCGCCTGAGGCAGCTGCCCGAGACACGCGACGTCCCGGTGGTGTTCATGACCCTGCTCGACGAGCTGAGCCAGAAGCTGGAGGGCTTTGCGGCCGGCGGGGTCGACTACGTGACCAAGCCGCTCGAAAGCGCCGAGGTGCTGGCGCGCATCCGCACCCACGTGGCGCTGTATGCGCTGCGCCGGGAGCTGGCCGGGCAGAACGCCAGACTGCAGCAGGAGGTGCAGGCGCGCGAGCGCGCCCAGGCGGCCTTGTTGCGCACCAACGTCGAGCTCGAGCAGCTGGCCGTCGAGCGCGCGATCCGGGCGCGCGCCGAAGGCGAGTCGGCCGGGCTGCGCCGCCTGCTCGACGAGCGCGACCAGATGCTGGCCGAACGCGACGAGATGCTGCACCTGCTGTCGCACGAGGTGAGGCAGCCGCTCAACAACGCGTCGGCGGCCCTTGAAAGCGCCTCGGCCGCGATCGCCGCGATGGGCGATGCGCCCACCAACGGGATCGGCAGGCCGCTGGTGCGGGCCCGCCACGTGCTCGACCACGTGATCGGCACCCTCAACAACGCACTGGCTGCAGCCACCATGCTGACCTCCGGCCACACCGAGGCTGCGGTCGACTGCGACCTCGACACGCTGCTCGGGCTGGTGGTGCACGACGTCGCGGCCGACGAGCGCCATCGCATCGACGTCGAGCGCACCGACGCCCCCCGCACGGTGCACGTGCTGCCGGTGCTGATGCGCCTGGCGCTGTGCAACCTGCTCACCAATGCGCTGGCCTACTCGCCGCGCGACACCACCGTCCTGCTGCGGGTGGCCGACTGCGAGGAGCCGCTGGGCCTGCTGTTCGAGGTGCGCGACGCCGGCAGCGGCATCCCGGCAGAGCTGCTGCCCCGCGTGTTCGACAAGGGCTCGCGCGGCAGCAACGTCGGCGCCGTGGCGGGCGCGGGGCTGGGGCTGCACATCGTGCGCAGGGTGGTCGAGCTGCATCGCGGCAGCCTGGAGATCCTGCCCAACATACCGCGCGGTAGCATTGTCCGCATGGTCATTCCCCAGGGCATCGAGGTGTGAGCACGCCCCGCAGCACGCCCCCCACGCTCCCCGCCACGCTGGCCGTCGTCGACGACGATGCCGAGTTCGCCGACTACCTGGCGCAGCATCTCGAACAACGCGGCGTGCGCGTGCAGACCTTCGCCGACAGCGACGACTTCCTCACGACGGCAGGCGCCTGGAGCTTCGACTTCTACGTGGTGGACCTGGGCCTGCCCGGCGTGGACGGCGTGGACCTGGTGCGGCTGGCGCGCCGCAGGAGCCACGCCGGCGTCGTGGTGGTGTCCGGCCGTGTAGGGCCCGACGTCTTCGAGTCGGTGCTGCGCGCCGGCGCCGACATGTACCTCATGAAGCCGGTGCGGCTCGAGCAGGTGGCGCTGGCCATCGAGGCGGTGCAGCGCCGCATCGAGAGCAACCGCACCCATGCCGCAGCATGGCGGCTCGACCGCGGGGCGCGCCAGCTCATCGCGCCCGACGGCGCACGCATCGACCTCAGCGACAACGACATCGCGGTGTTCGAGTGCTTCCTCGACGCCGAAGGCGCACCGGTGACACGAGCCGCCCTGTGCCTGCGTCTGGGCCGCGACCCGGGCACCGAAGACGACAACCTGCTGGCCGCCACCATCTACCGGCTGCGCCGGCGCATCGAGCGCGCCACCAGTTCCGCGCTGCCCATCCATTCGGAGCAGAAGGTCGGCTACCGCTTCCGCGGTCCGCTGGCCAATGCCTGAGGCTGCGGGCTTGGGGCGGCCCGGCGCTCGGCCGGCTCATGCCTGCTCGATTGCGTAGCGTTGCACCAGGGCGGCGATGGCACGCGACTGGCAGCCCTCCGCCAGCGAGCGCAGGCGCGCCGCAAAGGCCGCGTACCGAGGGTCCAGCATCTTCAGCCGGTCGGCCTCCTCGCAGATCGATCGCATGTTGCCCGTGCGTGCCAGGCGCTGCAGCACCGCGATCTGCGCGGGCGGAGGCGGCACCAGCATTGCGTCGTCGAACGCCGCCTCCCCGGCAGGCGCCGCGGCCAGCGGCTCGAGCACCCAGGTGAGCTTCAGCAGCCGCGCGACGGCCTCGAGCAGCACCGTCTGGTCGATCGGCTTGCCGATGAAGAGGTCGGCGCCGGCCTCGCGGCTGTGCAAGGCACTGTCGGGCGTCACGCTGGCCGAGGTGGCGATGACCGGCAGGCCCGGACCGTAGCGTGCCCGCAGCCGGCGGGTGGCCTCCAGGCCGTCCATCACCGGCATCGTGAGGTCCATCACCACGAGGTCGGGCATGGAGCGCTGCGCCACCTCGAGCGCCTGGGCGCCGTCGGCTGCCTCGAGCGTCTCGAAGCCGAGCATGCCGAGCGCGTCGGTCAGCACCGCCCGGTTCTGCGCCACGTCGTCCACCACCAGCAAGCGGCGGCGCCCACCTTCGTAGCCGATCGGCACGGCGTGGGTGTCGGCCTGATGCGGCTCATGCTGCACCACGACAGGCGCCTCGATCTCGAAGCAGAAGGCGCTGCCTTCGCCGGGACGGCTGCGCACCTCGATGTCACCGCCCATCAGCCGCACCAGCTGGCGGCTGATGGCAAGGCCCAGCCCGCTGCCGCCCTCGCGTCGCCTGGCTTCGCCCACCTGCTCGAAGGGACGGAACAGCCGGGCCAGTTGCGACTCGCTCATGCCGATGCCGCTGTCATGCACTTCGAAGCGCAGCCTCGCCTGCCCGGGCGCGGAAGCTGCCACCTTCGACACCGACAGCCTGACCTGCCCGTGGTCGGTGAACTTGATCGCGTTGGACAGCAGGTTGAGCAGCACCTGCCGCAGCCGCTTCTCATCGACCCGCACCGCCTGCGGCAGGTCGCGGGCGCTTTCGAAGTGGAACATCAGCCGGCGTTCGTCGGCCTTGACCCTCACGATGTCGCACACCACCTGGAGGAAGGTCGCCAGGTTCACGTCGCCCGGGTACAGCTCCAGCTTGGCGGCATCGATGCGCGCCAGGTCGAGGATGTCGTTGATGAGCGTGAGCAGGTGCTGGCCGCTTTCCTCGATGATGCGCAGCCCGCGCGCCTGGCGCTCGTCGAGCTGGCGGTCGCGCTGCAGGATCTGGGCGAAGCCGAGGATGCCGTTGAGCGGCGTGCGCAGCTCGTGGCTCATCTGCGCCAAAAACTCGGTGCGCTGGCGCGCCAGCCGGCTGGCCTCTTCGAGCGCCGCCTCGCGGGCTGCCTCGGCGGCCTTGCGATCGCTGATGTTGCGCGCCACTCCCACCATGCCCAGCAGGGAGCCGTCCTCGTCGAGCACCGGCGCCTTGTAGGTCTCCATCCAGGCCGCGCCGGCCTCGCTGCTCACGTATTCCTCGGCCGTCTTGCGCTGGCCCGAGAGCATCACGTCCCGGTCGTCGGCCAGCTGGCGCTCGGCCAGGTCGCCGGGCAGCAGCTCCTGATCGGTCTTGCCCACCATCGTCGCGACCTCATGGCCGCGCGCCCGCGCATGCGACTGGTTCACCACCAGGTAGCGGCTGTGCGTGTCCTTGAACCAGGCCCACATGGGCAGCATGTCGATCAGCGTGCGCAGGTAGCGAGCCTGCTGGCGCAGCTCGGCGGTGCGGGCCTGCACACGCTGTTCAAGCTCGGCATTGAGCGCGCGCACGTCGTTCTCCGACTTCAGCAGCTGGTCGTTCAGCGCCACCTGCCGGCGATGCGCGAGGCGCAGCCGGTGCATGAACAGCGCCGTGCCCGCGAGCGCGAGGCCCACGGCCGCCAGCACCGTCCACAGCCAGCGTTGCTGCAGCTCGCGCTGCCGCAGTTCGGCCGTCTGCTGCTCGTTGCGGCGCGTGAGCTCGTCGATCGCGCGCTGCTTGCCTTCGCTCTCGTACTGCCGGATGAGCTGCGCCATGCGCTGGCTGGCGCGCTCGCGCGCCGCGTTGTCGGTGTGCGCCCGCGCCTCGCTGCGCAGCGCATACGCACGGCGGTAGTCGCCGGCGGCCGCCGCGATGTCGGCCAGCCGGTTCGCGCTGCCGCTCAGGTACAGCGCAATGCCCAGGCCCCGGGCCAACGCATACGCCTCCTCGGCCGCCGCGCGAGCCCCCGCCACGTCGCCCATGGCCTGGCGGTTCTCGCTGATGAAGTTGAGGCCGAACCACTGGCCGATGCGGTTGGGCCGCTCGCGGAAGATGGTCATCGCCAGATCGACGGTCTCGATCGCCTGGCGGTACCGCTTCTGGCGTGCCATGTGGGCGGCCAGTCCGTACAGACTGAACGCCTCGGCATATGGAGCGCCCACTTCCCTGAACAGCGCCACCGCCTCGCGCGCCAGGCGTTCGCCATCGACATGGGCGCCGCGCTGCAGCGCGGCGCCGGTCAGCCCCGAGATCGCAAGGCCTTCCATCAGGCGCGAGTCGGCCGCACGTGCCTGTTCGCGCATCTGCTGATAGTGCTGCACCATCTCCTGCGGGCGTGCGCTCTGGTCGTAGGCAATCGCCAGCCCCTGGTAGGCAAAGGCCATGGCCAGCGGCTGACCGGAGCGCCGCGCGATCTCCATGGCCTGCACGGCGATGGCCGCCGCTTCGTTGTACTGCTCGAAGCGCCGGTACATCACCATGGTGCGCAGCAGGGCCTCGCCCAGCAGCTCGGGCCGGTCGGTCACGCCCTCGAGCACGGTCACGCTGTGCTGGGTGGCGCGCACCAGCTCATCGAGCCGGCCCTGGTTGATGGCGTTGAGGGCGACGTTGAGGTCGGACTCCGCCTGGCCGATGCGGTCGCCGTGCCGGGCCGCCAGCTCGAAGGCCTGCCCGGCATGCGCGGCCGCTTCCTCGGTGAGCCCGAGGTAGGTCTCGGCGCGGGACAGCAGGTTGAGCACCCGGGCCCGGTCGGCCGGCGTCGCGTCGGCCGGCAGCGAGGCCTGCAGGCGCCGGGCCTCCTCGTAGGCGCGCGGCACGTTGTTTTCGGCCAGGGTCCGCACCCGGGCGGCGTCGGCTCGCCAGGCTTCGAGCGCGCTGGCGGCCGGCCACGCCGGCGTGACCATGCCCACCAGCAGCAACACCAAGCCGAGCCAAGGCAGGAAGTCCTTCGAATCCCCTGCCCCGCACGGCGGTGTCGCGACGGCCATCCGGGGGACCCTCACGCCTGGCGTTCACAGGGCCCTAGTGAAGGCGCACGGTCACCGCCATGCTGATCTGCCGGTCATTCAACCAGGCGTGCTGCCGGCGGGTCTGCGTCTCGTAATACGAATGTCGCAAGGTCCGCAGGAGGTTGGTGCCCTCGACCGCGAACGTGACCCGCTCGTTCCAGCGCCAGCGCAGCGACGCGTCGAGCCAGCCGTACGCCGCCACGTAGGACGGCAGCGAGCCGACACCCACCACGCCGGTGAGGCCGCTGAAATAGCGGTCGCGCCAGTTGTAGGCCAGCCGCGCGGAGACCGGGCCCTTCTCGTACATGCCGATCAGGTTCAGGCTGTGCCTCGAAAGGTTCTGGAGCGGAAGCTCGCCGGTGCCCGCCAGCACGGTCTTGCCGTCGACATAGGTGTAGTTCGCCTGCAGCCCCAGCCCGCTCCATGCGCCCGGCAGGCCATCGTAGAACTGCTGATAGCCCAGCTCCACCCCTGTGACCTTGCCCCGCGAGGTATTCACCGGGCGGCTCACGCGATAGGTTTCGCCGTCGTGAACCTCGTCGCGGCTGACGGTCGTGGCGAATCCGTCGACCTTCTTCCAGAACACCGTGGCCAGCACCGCGGTGGTGTCGCCGAAGTAGCGCTCGACCGCCAGATCGACGTTGGCCGCCCGCACCGGCTCCAGCGCCGGGTTGCCGGACAAGCCCTGGTTGAGCGACGGGTCGACGGAGTTGCGCAGCAGCGACAGCGAAGGCGACAACTGGTCGAAATTCGGGCGGGTGATCGTCTTCGCTGCGGCGGCCCGCAGCGCCAGGCCCGGTTCGACCGCATACCGCAGGCTCAAGCTGGGCAGCCAGTCGGTGTAGCGGCTGTCCACCTCCAGCGGCGCCACGCCGCCCGCGCTGGGCACCGACTGGAAGCCCGAGGCGCCTTCATGCGTGCGCACCACGCGCACGCCGACGCGGCCATCGAGCGGCATGCGCGGCGCCTTCAGGTCGGTGCTGACGTAGGCGCTGTAGGTCCGCTCGTCGAACCTCCACAAGGACAGCGGACTGCCGCCGGACGGCAGCGGCCCGGTGATGCCGAGCGCCGTGCGCAACGCCACCGGATCCCGCGCCAGCGCCAGATTGCCGGCCAGGAAGTCGCGCAGGCTCGTCGAGTCCTCGCCGGGCATGAAGCCGTAGGGATTGGGCATCACGAGATCAGGCCGGTTCGCGGCCGGCAGGCCGCCGGGCACCGAAGCGTCTCCGAAGGTGAGGCCTGCTCCGTTGTCGGCCCGGCGGCGTGCCAGCCGCAGCCCTACCGAGACGGACTCGGCGATGCCCATGCCAAGGTCGTGTTCCGCATCGATCCGCCATGCGGTGAGCGAGCCCTCGAAGGGCCTTACGCGATAGGCACTGCTCACGAAGGTGAAGTTCGCCGGGTCCAGCAGGTCGGTACCGGAAACGCTGGTGCCCGGCACCCGCGAGGACACGTCATGCGTGAAAGCCGCAGCCGTGGCGCTGAGGGTCGGGCCGCTGAAGAACAGGTGGTTGAAGCTCTGCGTGTGGCTCAGGTCGCTCTTGACCTGCCACGCATCACCCGGCTTCCAGTTGCCGCCGAGCGCGAACTGCCGCGTGCGGTCCACCGTATCGCGGGCAAAGCTCAGCACCGAGACCGGCACATTGGTCCAGGTCACGCGGCGCACGTCGTCCGTCCCGGGGAACAGCTCCACACTGCCGGGCTGGAAGCCGGTGTTCAGTCCGATGCTGGCGTTGATCTGGTACGAGTCCTGGATGGTCTTGAACTGCGCGAAGCTGCCCTCGGCATACAGCTCCAGGGCAGGCGACGGCCGCCACTGGAGCACGGCGTTCAAGCCCGTGCGCTCGCGTTCCCCGATGCTGCGCGTCTCCGACGTCGCGTTGGGCGCATAGACCTTGCGGCCGGGCACCAGCTCCGGACAGGCCGGTATGCCCGCCGTGCCGGCGGCGGAGGTGCTGTCGCACGCCCGCGGCGCGCCGCTGCTCTTCTGGTCTTCGCGGTAGGCGCGGCGCTGGTGCGACAGGCTCACCAGGGCGCCCAACTCTCCGCCGGCCCCCAGGCTCCAGCGATCGCTCGCCAGCAGCGCCACCTGCGGCTTGGCCTTGCGCACCAGGTCGCCATGCACCATGCGGGCCGACAGGGCCACCTCGCGGCCGGCGAAGTCGAACGGCCGCCGCGTGCGCAGGTCGATGGTGCCGCCCAGCCCGCCTTCCAGCTGGTCGGCAGACGACGTCTTGTGCACGTGCACCGCCGAGATCATTTCGGCCGGAATGTCCGAGAAGTCCAGCGCGCGCCCGGTGCCGGCGGTGAACACCTCACGGCCGTTGAGCAGCGTTTCCATCTGGGTGAGGCCGCGGATCACCACCACGCCGCCCTCGCCGCGGTCGCGCGTGATCTGCACGCCGGCCACGCGCTGCAGGGCGTCGGCCACGCTGTGGTCGGGCAGGCGCACGATGTCGTCGGCCACCACGGCATCGACGATGCCCAGGTTGTCGCGCCGGACCTGCTGCGCGGAAATCATGCTGGCTCGAACGCCGGTCACGGTGACCGGCGGCAGCCTCGCCTCGCGTGACTCCTCCGTCTGCGCCGGCACCGGCTGGGCCATGGTTTCAGTGAACGCCAGCACCACCGCGCCGGCAGCACAGGCTGAGCAGGTTCTTGGCAACACGATGCGTCTCCTCTCAAGCAAACGGCTCCTGCCGCTCGACTTGAACCCTCTGCGCATGGGCTGGGAGCAACCCGGCCCTCGGTCACCACTATCTGCCTGCCCGCTGCGCCCAGCAACTAGGGAGAAGTGCTCCTGCGCTCTGCGCGCCGATTCGCAGAACTGACGCGGAATTGATCATCAATTCCGCTCTTTGCTCATAAATGAGCAGAGCAATGATTGAACTACGGAAATGGACAGGGAGCGGTGGTGTTCGGGGTTGCCGCGACCCGGTGGTTGAACGCGGAACGCGAATCGGCGCGCGCTTCTCGCCGACTACCAGGAGACAAGGTGAAGACGTTCAACAACCTGCGCATCGGCATGCGCCTGGGCATCTGCTTCGCACTGTGCGTGGCCGTGATGCTGGCGCTGCTGGTGCTGGCGAAGCTGGGGCTGGACCATGTCAACGAGGACGTGGCGCTCATCAACGAGGACCGCTATCCGAAGGTCCGCTGGGCCACCGACATCAAGGATGCGGTCAACCAGATCGCACGATCGGCCGCCGCGCTGGTGATCGTCGAGACGGACGCCGAGCGCGCCGCCGAGCAGAAGACGATTGCCGAGTCGCGCGACACCATCCGCCTGACCCTGGAGAAGCTGGACAAACAGATCACCACCGAGCAGGGCCGTGAGCACTTCACCAAGCTGATGGAGGCGCGGGCCGTCTACGTGCGCGAGCTCGATGCGATGCTGCAGGCCGTCGGCGCCGGCGATGCCGTGCGCATGCGAACGCAGCTCGTCTCCAAGGTGCGCCCGGCCCAGCAGCACTACCTGCAGGTGCTCGCCTCATTTGCCGACTTTCAGGAGGACCTGATGCGCAAGGCCGGCGAAGACGCCGCCGCCACGGTGCAGCGCAGCGAGATGATGATGTTCGCCGCGGCGCTGGCGGGCTCGCTGCTGGCGGCCGCGGCCGCCTGGTTCGTGACGCGATCGATCACCCGGCCCATCAACGAGGCGGTGCAGGTGGCACGCACCGTGGCTTCCGGTGACCTCACATCGCACATCGACAGCGGCGATCGGCGCGACGAAGCCGGTCAGTTGCTGCAGGCACTGGCCAGCATGAATTCGAGCCTGCTGGACGTGGTGGCGCGGGTGCGCAACGGCAGCGACAGCATCGCCACCGGCGCCGGGCAGATCGCCGCCGGCAACGCCGACCTGTCGCAGCGCACCGAAGAACAGGCCAGCAACCTGCAACAGACCGCCGCATCGATGGAGCAGATGACGAGCACCGTGCGCAACAACGCCGACACCGCGCAGCAGGCCAACCAGCTCGCCGCCGGTGCGGCCAGCGCGGCCGGCCACGGCGGCAAGGTGGTCGATCAGGTGGTGGTGACGATGGAGGAGATCTCGCAGGCGTCACGCAAGATCGCCGACATCATCGGCGTGATCGACGGCATCGCCTTCCAGACCAACATCCTGGCGCTCAATGCCGCGGTGGAAGCCGCACGCGCCGGCGAGCAGGGCCGCGGCTTCGCGGTGGTGGCCGGTGAGGTGCGCGCACTGGCGCAGCGCTCGGCCAATGCGGCACGCGAGGTCAAGTCGCTCATCGGCCACAGCGCCGAGAAGGTGGAAAACGGCACGCGGCTGGTCAGCGAGGCGGGCCGGTCGATGCAGGACATCGTGACCCAGGTGCAGCGGGTGAGCCAGCTCATCAACGACATCTCGAACGCCACCGTCGAGCAGAGCAGCGGCATCACCCAGGTGGGCCAGGCGATGGCGCAGCTCGACCAGGTGACCCAGCAGAACGCCGCGCTGGTGGAAGAAAGCGCGGCAGCCGCCGAAAGCCTCAACCAGCAGGCGGCGCGGCTGGTCGAGGCGGTCAATGCGTTCAAGCTGCATGCGGCCGACGTGTCGGGCGACGCTGCGGCACAGGCAACGCCCACGCCGCGCGGGGCCACTGCCACGCAGACACGCACACAGGGCGTGCCCGCGGGTGCCGCGGCGCTCGCCGGCGCCGCGGCCTGAGGCCGGCGTCTACTGGCTGACCTGCACGGTGCGGCCGTTGAGCGGCTGCACCGGACGGGCGTTCATCGCATAGCGGCTGCCGAACTTCGCGAGCTGGGCGGCGGAGATGTTCGACGGCTCCTTCAGCACGAACCAGGTGACGCCTTCGCTGCACGGCGGCGTGGTCAGCGAGCCGGCGAAGGTGTAGTAGGCGCGGCTCTTCGGCAGCAGCGCGTTGAGGTCGATCTCGGTGTTGGCCACCGTCACTTCCTCGCCAGCCTTGGCCGGCAGGTTGTCGAACACCTTGGCCAGGGCGGCCTGTTTGGCGCCCTGCTTCAGCAGCACGCCCACCACCGCCAGCGTGCCGTCGCCGGCCCGGTGCACGAGGTGCGCCACCATCGGGTAGGCCTTGCCGTTCAGGTGTTCTTCGCTGGGCTTGTGGAAGTGGAACTGCACCAGCTCGTAGCGCTTGCCGCCCACCGTGATGCCGCTGCCCGGCGCGTAGTTGACCTGGATGGTGTGGCCGTTGTCGACGATCTTCAGCGGCGAGGCGTGGTAGTCGAACTCGATGGCGGGCAGCTCGGCCTTCACCGCGTCCTTGTCGCGGATGTCGATCGGCGACTGGTTCTTGCCGAGGCGGCAGGCCTCGAACTTTTCGTCGAGGCCGCCCCAGTGGCCGGGACCGTTTCCGCCCTGGTAGGTCCAGTGCGCGGCATGGTCGGCCGCGAAGGCCGCGGCCCCCCAGGACGACGCGATGGCGGCGACGGCAACGACGAGAGTGGTTCGGAATGGCTTCACAACGATGCCCTTTGCTGTTGAGTGAAGTGGGTGGGTTGGGGAAGTGGGCGGTCAGCCCTGGGAAAGCTCGATCGGCACGAAGATCTGCTGGCCGTTGCGAACCACCAGCAGCGCCACATGCCGCGGACGGGCCTTGAGCACGTCGCGGATCTGCTCGACGCTGCGCACCGGCTTGCCGTTGAGGCCGACGACCACGTCGCCCGGCTCGATGCCTGCGAGCTCGGCACTGCCGGACACCTGCTCGACGAGCAGGCCGTGGTCGAGTCCGGCCGCGCGCATCTCGTCGCGCTGCAGCGGACGCACCGCGATGCCGAGTGACGCATCGCCGTCGCCCGCCGCAGCCTGAGCCTTGTCGGGCTGCATGCGGCCCAGCGTGACCTTGACGTCGCGGCGGGACTTGTCACGCCATACCGACAGCGTGACCTGCTCGCCGGGCTTGGCCAGGCCCATGCGGCCCGACAGGTCGCCGGCGCTGCGCACCGTCTCGCCGTCGATGGCCGTGATCACGTCGCCGGGCCGGATCTGCGCGCGCTCCGCGCTGCCGCCCGGCGACACCGACGACACCAGCGCGCCGTCGGGCGACTGGAGGCCGAACGACTCGGCCAGCGGCGCCGACAGGTCCTGCAGCGCCACACCGAGGCGCGCGTGGTCCACGCGGCCCTTGGCCACGATCTGGTCCTTCACATGCAGCGCCACGTCCACCGGAATGGCGAAGGCCAGGCCCTGGAAGCCGCCGCTTTGCGAGTAGATCTGCGCGTTGATGCCCACCACGTTGCCCGCCGCGTCGAACAGCGGGCCGCCGGAGTTGCCAGGGTTCACCGCCGCATCGGTCTGGATGAAGGGCACGTAGGAGTCGCCCGGCAGCGAGCGGCCCTTGGCGCTCACGATGCCCTGGGTGGCGGTCTGCTCGAAACCATAGGGCGCGCCGATCGCGAGCACCCAGTCGCCCACCTGCACCGCCTTCGGGTCGCCCAGGTGCACGGTGGGCAGGTTCTTCGCGTCCAGCTTCAGCACCGCGATGTCGGTGGCCGGATCGCTGCCGAGCACCTTGGCGCTGAACTCGCGCCGGTCGGCCAGCTTGACGGTCACCTGCCTGGCGTCGCGAACGACGTGCGCATTGGTGAGCACCAGCCCGTCGGCGCTGACGATGAAGCCCGAGCCCTGGCCGCGGAACGGGATCGCGCCGCGCGGCGGCATGCGCAGCCCCGGCACGCCGCGGAAGAAGCGGAAGAACGGGTCCTCGTCGAGCGAAGGCTCGTCGTCGCGATTGCTGGCATCGTGCAGGCCCGACACGGTGACCCCCACCACCGCGGGGCCATAGGCCTGCACGATGGCGCGGTAGTTCGGCACGCTGCCCGGCGCGAGGGGCGCCAGCGGCGGCTGCTGGGCTTGCTGCCCGGCCGGCGCCGCTGCGGCAGGCTTGCCGCCTTGCAGCCAGGACGGCAGCGAGAGTGCATCGGCCGAAGCCGCAGCCACCGTGGCCGCGGCCAGCACGCCGGCACAGGCGCTGGCAATGAGTGTGGTCTTCATCGGCTCTCCTTTCGCAGACGCATGGCCGCAACGCGACCATGCGAGGCACTGTAGGAAGCCGAGGTGATCGCTCGGTGAGGCGAAAGTTAGGCCAACGTTAGGGGCCCGTCAAACACCGGTCGGCAGCGTGACCTGCGCCCGCAACCCGCCCCCGGGCGCATCGAGCAGGGCCACCGTGCCGCCGTGCTGCCGCGCGATGGCCCTCACGATGGCCAGGCCGAGGCCGCTGCCGCTGCCCTGCCCCGGCTCGCGCCGGTGGAAGCGGTCGAACATGCGCTCGCGCTCGGCCGGCGGGATGCCGGGACCGTTGTCGTCCACCAGCGCCACCGCCTCTGCACCTTGCGTCTTCACGGAAACCCGCACCTGCGGCGACGGCCCGGCATACAGCAGCGCGTTGTCCAGCAGGTTGCGCAACAGGCTGCGCAGCGCCTGCGCATCGCCCGCAAGCGGCAGCGCGGCCGGCGCGTCGAGCACCACCGTCGCGCCCCGTTCGGCGGCGAGGGCCGACGCGTCGGCGACCGCCTCCCGGGCGATCGCCGAGAGGTCGGCCGGCCGCCGGGCCGCCCCGGCACCGGGTTCGGCGCGCGCCAGTGCGAGCAGCTGCTCCACCAGGTGTGCCGCGCGGTCCACGCCGGCCCGCAGGCGGCGCTCGGCATCCTGCCGTTCGGCCTCGTCGCCCGCATCGCGCAGCAGCCCGATCTGCAGCTTCAGCGCGGTGAGCGGCGAGCGCAGTTCATGCGCCGCATCGGCCACGAAGGCTCGCTGCGCGCCGAAGGCTTCGTCCAGCCGCAACAGCAGCAGGTTGAAAGACTCGACCAGCGGTTGCAGCTCCGACGGCAGCCCCTGTGCCGACAGCGGCCTCAGGGCGTCGGGCTGGCGCTCGCTCACCGCCTGCACCACCCGCGACAGCGGCCTGAGCGACGCGCCCACCAGCCACCACATGGCCAGCGCCACCAGCGGCGCGGCCACCACGATGGGCAGCACGCTGCGCCCGGCAGCCGAGGTGGCCAGCGTGCGGCGCACCGCCACCGGCTGGCCCACCTGCACCACGCTGCGCGGCGTGACGGCGCTGAAGACGCGCCACACCTCCCCGCCGACCTGGGTGGTGCTGAGCCCGACCACCGCGCGGGGCGGCAGCAGCGGCGCCGGCTCGGAGCTGTAGATCTCCAGGCCGTCGAGCGACCAGATCTGCACCACGTAGTGCAGGTTCGGGTCACGCAGCGCGACGCGCTCCTCCTCGGGAATGTCGCCCTGGTCGCGCAGCGACAGCGCCATCTGCTGCAGGTGGTAGTCGAACAGCGTGTCGGTCTCGGCCCGCACGCTGGCATAGGTGGCCCCTGCCACGCCCAGCGCTGCCACACTCGCCAGTGCCAGCAGGAAGGCGAACACCCGCAGGCGCAGCGAACCGACGATGTTCATCGGCACGCCCCGCACGGCGGCGCCGTGGCCGCGCCGCGGCTCATGCCTTCGCCGGGCCGACGTAGTAGCCGACGCCGCGCACCGTGTGGATCAGCTCGTCGCCGAGCTTGCGGCGCAGCTGGTGGATGTAGACGCTGATCGCGTTGCTCTCGACCTCTTCGCCCCAGCCATACAGCCGGTCTTCGAGCTGCGCGCGCGACAGGATGGCGCCGGGCCGCTCCATCAGCGCCTGCAGCAGCGCCAGCTCCCGGGCCGACAGCACCACCGGGCGTCCGGCCACGCTCACCTCGCGCGTGCCGGGGTCGAGCCGCAGCTCGCCCACCTGCAGCAGCGGCTGGGCCCGGCCGGATGCGCGGCGGCCCACGGCGCGCAGCCGTGCCAGCAGTTCGTCGAGCTCGAAGGGCTTGATCAGGTAGTCGTCGGCCCCGGCATCGAGGCCGGCCACCTTGTCGGCCAGCGTGTCGCGCGCCGTCAGCACCAGCACCGGCGTGGTGTCGCCGCGTGAACGCAGCGAACGCAGCACCTCGACGCCGCTGCGTTGCGGCAGGCCCAGGTCGAGCAGCACCGCATCGAAGCGCTCGCTGCGCAGCACCGCCTCGGCCGCCTGGCCGTCGCGCACCCAGTCGAGCGCGAAGCCGTGGCGGCGCAGCGCCAGCCGCAGGCTGTCGCCGATCATCTCGTCGTCTTCGATCAGGAGCAGGCGCAACGCCGACCTCGCTTTTGGGAATGTCCGGCCCGCAGTGTGCCGCACACCGGCAGCGCGCAGTTTCGCCCGATGCTTGCGGACGCGGCGCGTGAGCCGGGGCCTACACCGGCTGGACCAGCGGCTGAGCGTTCACCATGCGGGCCCGGCCCTCGGCCTTGGCTGCGTACAGCGCGGCGTCGGCGCGGCGCAGCAGGTCCTCGATGGAGGTGTCGGCGTCGGTACGCACCGCGACGCCTGCGCTGAAGTCGAAGGCGACGGCCGGGTCGACCTCGCGCAGGCGCAGCTTCAGCGCCGAGCGCACCCGGTCGTCGAAACACGCCGCCGCATGCGCATCGGCATGCCAGAGCACGGCGCAGAACTCCTCGCCGCCGTAGCGGCAGACGAGGTCGCCGCGCCGCGCGCTGGCACGCAGCACCTGGGCCAGCAGGCTCAGCGCATGGTCGCCCACGGCATGGCCATGCCGGTCGTTGATCTGCTTGAAGTGGTCGATGTCGATCATCACCACGGCCAGCTTCTCGCCGTAGCGGCGCGCGTTGGCCAGCAGGTCGGCGGCGCGTTCGGCGAAGACGCGCCGGTTCAGCAGGCCGGTCAGGCTGTCGGTCTCGGCCTGGCGCCGCAGCTCGCGCTCGGCCTCCTCGCGCCAGGCCACGAGGAAGGCCATGGTCCACAGCATGAGCGCGAGGTGGTTGAGCACCGCGGCGGCGATGTTCACCGGGTGCGGCGCGCGGTAGTAGGGATACAGCTCGGTGAAAAAGGCCCCCAGCACGCCGCGCCACACGGTCACCACCACCATCGCGGCGAGGCACACGAACACCAGCGTGCGCCAGCGGCGGCTGGCATGCGGCGCCG
Source organism: Methylibium rhizosphaerae (assembly GCF_006386545.1). GTDB lineage: Bacteria > Pseudomonadota > Gammaproteobacteria > Burkholderiales > Burkholderiaceae_C > Pseudorivibacter > Pseudorivibacter rhizosphaerae. Next base: position 61,420 of record NZ_SWAR01000033.1, read on the forward strand.
GCCAGGCCACCGCCAGGCACACGAGGCACATCTGCAGCGCGAGGCCGAAATTCGACCAGCCGACCCGGAAGGCATAGCTCTCGAAGCCCAGCCCATAGCCCACCGGAGTGAGCCCTGCCGCCAGCCACAGCAGGCGCCGCCCCGGCCGCGGTCCGAGCCAGTGGCGCAAGGCATGCCACATCGACACGAAGCTCCCGCTCAGCAGCGCCATCGACAGGGTCGACAGCCAGCGGTCGTTGATGCGAGGCGCCACCAGGAAGGCCAGCCAGCCCAGCCCCTGGGCCACGGCCGACCCGAGCACGAAACGCGCAGCGGTGCTCACCTGCCAGCCCATGATGGCGGGCAGCGCGAGCGCGATGACGAAGACGTTGGTCATCATCAGGACCAACAGGGTCTGGATGTCGAGTGCCATGCCGCCATTCTCGGGCCGGCACAGGCCTTCATCGCACCGGCAGGCCGAACTCCGCGGCAAGGGCGCGATATTCGCCGAGGCTGCGTTCCACGAAGGCCTGCAGCTCGGGGCCGGTCAGGCCGCTCGGGTGCAGGCCCGCCGCTGCGCGCCGCGCGGCAAAACCGGGAGCCGCCATCGCCTTCTCGAAGGCCTCGACCCACTCGCGGTAGGCCGCCTCGCTCACCTTCGGGCCCAGGTACAGCCCGCGCACGATGGCCCAGCGGACGTCGTAACCCTGCTCGCGCGCCGTCGGCACGTCTGCCAGCCGCCCCGCGCCCGCCGCCAGCCGCCGATCCGACAACACTGCCAGCACCTTGATGGGCGCACCCGCGGCCAGCTGCTGGCCCACCTCGGCTGCGTCGCCGGCCAGCACGTGCACATGACCGCCTTCGAGCGCCGACAGCGCCTCGCCGCCGCCTTCGAAGGCCACGAAGCGCATCAGCCGGTGGCCGACCCCGGCGGCGCGGGCCAGCAACGCGGCCTTCATCCAGTCCTGGCTGCCGATGGTGCCGCCGGCGCCGAACACCACGCTGTTCGGGTTGGCCTTCAGCGCGGCCATCAGCTGCGGCAGCGTGTCGTAGGGCGACTTGCGGTGCACCGCAATCACGCCGTAGTCGGTGCCGATGGCAGCCACCCAGCGCACGCTGCCGGGCACGTACCGGCCGAACTTGCCCTGCGCGATGTTGAGCAGCGAGCCGCTCGAGAAGGCCACCAGCGCCCCGGCATCGGCCGGGCGCTGCTGCTGCATCACGTTGTAGGCCACCGCGCCGATGCCGCCGGGCAGGTAGGTGGTCTTCATCGGCTGCTTCAGCAGCTTCGCGTCGGCCAGCATGGCCTGGGCCAGCTTGCAGGTGGCGTCGAAGCCTCCACCGGGCTTGGCCGGCACGATGCACTCGGCCGGGCCCGCCACCTGTGCCGGCGCGGCGGCAGGTGCAGCGAGCAGCGACGCGGCGGTGCAGCAGGCGATCAGGCGCTTCATGCTGCGGCCCTCGGCCACCACAGCGCGGCGCGCAGGCCGCCTGTTTCGCGCGGCTCGAGCCGCAGCCTCCCGCCGTGCCGCTCGATCACCGACTGCGCGATGGCCAGCCCGAGCCCGGAGCCGCTGCTGCCGCGACCCTTGGCAAACCGCTCGCCGAGCCGGCCCAGCAGTTCGGGCGGCAGGCCCGGGCCGCCGTCCTGCACGATCAGGCTGCAGCCCAGCTCGTCGGCCGCCGCCTGCAGCGTGACTTCGCCGCCGGCGCGCGCATGGGTGACGGCGTTGTGCACGAGGTTGGCCAGCGCCTCCCGCAGGAGCCCCGGATCGCCCTCGGCCAGGCACGGACCCGCCGGCAGCTCGATGCCGAAGTCCAGGCCCTTGTCGCGCGCCGGCGGGAGGAACTGCACCGCCAGCTCGCGCACCAGCTCGCCCGCGTCGAAGCGCTGCCATTGCAGCGGCGCCGCGTCGCTGCGCGCCAGCGCGAGCAGCTGGTTGGTGCTGCGGGTCACATGGTCGAGCTGCGTCGACAAGGCCAGCAGGGTGGCCTGCCGCGCGGCCGGATCCGGCTCGCGCAGCGCGTAGTCGAGCTGCGTGCGCAGCGTGGCCAGCGGCGTGCGCAGCTGGTGCGAGGCGTCGTCGATGAAGCTGCGGCGCTGCTCCACCAGCGCCTGGGTGCGTGCGAGCTGCTGGTTCACGGCATCGACCAGCGGCTCCACGTCGGCCGGCAGGCTGCCCGCCTCCAGCGGGCGCAGGTCGCTGGCAGCGCGAGCCCTCACCTGTGCGGCCAGACGCACCAGGGGCCTCAGCGCCAGGGCCAGCAGCGCCGCGAGCGCCACGCTCATCAGCGCCAGCATCAGCACGTCGCGCACCGCGGTGCGCCGTACGAAACCGCTGGTGAAGTGGCGGCGCGACTCGATGCTCTCTGCCACCTGGATCACGATCTGCTGCGCGCCGCCGGGCCCGAGCGGCCGGTCGAGCGCCCGCATGTAGGCGCCCAGCCGCACCGCCTCGCCGAAGTAGAGCGCGTCGTAGAACTGCGGCACGCCCATGGCCAGCGGCTGAGGCGGCTGCGGCAGGTCGGGGCTGCCGATCTCGACCAGCCCGTCGGTGGTGGCGACTCGGAAGTACACCGAACCGGTGGCGGTGAGCTGGAAGAACTCGAACAGCCGGTAGGGCAGCTCCACCGCGAGACCGCCCGATGCGGTGGAGACGTTGAGGTCGAGCGCCTTGATGGCCCCCAGCAGCGAACGGTCGTAGGCGGCGTTGGCCGCCTGCACCGCGTCGTCGCGGGTGAGCCACAGCTCGGCGGCGGTGATGGCCAGCATGGCCGGCAGCAGCAGCGCCAGCAGCTGCGTCCTAAGGCCCAGGCTGCGCAACGGCTTCAAGGACGTACCCGAGCCCGCGGTAGGTCTGGATGTGCACGCCGGTGTTCTCGAGCCGCTTGCGCAGCCGATGCACCAGCACGTCGACGGCGGCGGGCAGCACGTCCTCGTCGTCGGAGAACACGCGGTCGATGATCTGCTGCTTCGACAGCGGCTCGCCGCTGCGCTGGAGCAGCGCCTTCAACACGGCGAGTTCTCGCGGCGAGAGGGCCAGCGGCTCGCCCTCGCAGCACACCTGGCGCGTCACCGCATCGAACACCAGCGGCCCGCAGGCAAAGCGCGGATGCTCGATGCCCCGAGCGCGCCGCACCAGCGCGGTGAGGCGCGCTTCCAGCTCGGCCAGCGCGAAGGGCTTGGCGAGGAAGTCGTCGGCGCCTTCGTTGAGCGTGCTCACGCGTTCGGCCAGCGAGTCGCGCGCGGTGAGCACCAGCACCGGCAGGCGCCGGTCCTGCGCGCGCAGCTTCTGCAGCAGCTGATGGCCGCCCTGGCCCGGCAGGCCGAGGTCGAGCACCAGCGCGTCGTAGTCGTGGCTGGCCAGGGCACGCTCGGCGAGCCGCCCGTCGTCGACCCAGTCGACGCGCAGGCCCGACTGTTCGAGTGCCCGCGTGAGCCACTCGCCCAGGGCGTGTTCGTCTTCGGCAAGGAGGATGCGCATGGCCCGCAGGATGCAGGCGCGCACCGCCATTGGCCATCGGGGAAAGCATCAGCGAGACCCAGTGGTTCCTGAAAGGCATTCGAAAGGTGGGTTGGCGCAGCATGGCCCCGGCTCGACAACACCCAAGAGGAGACAACATGCTCGAGACGCCTTCACTGAACCGGCGCCGCCTGCTGGCCCTGAGCGCCGGCACGGCCCTGCCCTCATGGGCCCAGGCCACCTGGCCTGCCAAGGCGGTGCGCTTCGTCGTGCCGTTCGCCCCTGGCGGCAGCTCGGAGATCGTGGCTCGCGCCACCGCGGCCGAGCTCACCAAGCTGCTGGGCCAGAGCGTGTACGTAGACAACAAGCCGGGCGCCGCCGGCAACGTGGCGATGGGCGAGGTGGCGCGGGCCGACGACCAGCACACCGTGATCCTCGGCCACATCGGCACGCTGGCGGTGAACCCGTACATCTTCGACAAGCTGCCCTACGACGCCGGCAAGGACTTCAAGCCGGTGTCGCTGCTGGCCAAGGTGCCGAGCCTCTATCTCGTGCACCCTGACCTGCCGGTGAAGAACCTGAAGGAATTCGTCGCGCTGGCGAAGTCGAAGCCGGGCAAGCTCAACTACGGCTCGGCGGGCAACGGCAGCGCCGGCCACCTGGCTTTCGAGTACCTCAAGATGGCTTCCAACGTGTTCATCACGCACGTGCCCTACCGCGGCACCGGCCCGCAGCTCACCGACCTGCTCGCCGGCCGGCTCGACGCCGCCTCGGTGGGCGCGCCGGCGGTGCTGCAGTTCATCAAGACCGGCAAGCTGCGCTGCATCGCCACCGGCACGCCGCAGCGCATCCCCCAGTTGCCCGACGTGCCCACCGTGGCCGAGCAGGGATTCCCGGGCTTCGAGATGACGCAGTGGTACGGGCTCCTCGCACCCGCATCGCTGCCGCAGGCGGCGGTGGACAAGCTGGCGGCGGCGGCCGCCCGGGCGGTGAAGGAGCCGACCGCGCTGGAGCGGCTCTCCGCCGATGCTGCACTGGCGGTGGGCAGCACCCAGGCCGAGTTCGCATCCTTCATCGCCCAGGAGCAGAAGCGCTGGAAACCGGTGATCGAGCGGGCCAGGATCAAACCCGATTGACGGGCCCCCTCGAGGGGGCGAAGCCGGATCCCTCGAAGCCGGCAACCTCGTGCGCTCGGCTAGGGCCTGTTAACGCTATTTGGAGCCTCACGCTTGGATCCCTGGGGGCGCAGGCCTAGGCGCCGCCGAGGCGGTGTGCTCCCTGCACACAACGAGGCGGCAACGACGGCATGCGCCCCCAGGGACCCAAGCC
>NZ_SWAR01000034.1 GCF_006386545.1 Methylibium rhizosphaerae
TCGATCACGATGGTGGTGTATGCGGTGGCGGCCGATGCGTCGATCATCCGCATCTTCCTGGCCGGCTTCCTGCCCGGCCTCCTGCTGATGCTGCTGTTCTCCGGCTACATCGCCTGGTGGAGCCTCGCGAATCCGCAGCGCGTGCCGCCTGCCGAGGCACCCACCAGCCTGGCCGAGAAGCTGCGCCGCTCGGGCAGCCTCATTCCCTGCGGCCTGCTGATCGTGTTCATCGTGTGGGTGCTGGTGGCCGGCTGGGCCACCGCCACCGAATGCGCCGCCTATGGCGTGCTCGGCTCGCTGCTCATCGCGGCCGCCAGCCGCAACCTCACCTGGCGCAACTTCTGGGAAGGCCTGCAGAGCGCAACCCGGGTGAGCTGCATGATCATGTTCATCCTCGCGGGGGCGGCCTTCCTCACCAAGACCATGGCCTTCACCGGCATCCCGCGCGAGCTGGCCGAGTGGGTCGACAGCCTGCAGCTGAGCCCCTATGCGCTGATCGCCGCACTGGTGCTGGTGTACCTCGTGCTCGGCACCGCGCTCGACGGCATCAGCATGATCGTGCTCACCTCGGCGGTGGTGCTGCCGATGATCCAGAAGGCGGGCTTCGACCTCATCTGGTTCGGCATCTTCATCGTGCTGCTGGTCGAGATCGCCGAGGTCACGCCGCCGGTGGGCTTCAATCTGTTCGTGCTGCAGAACATGACCGGCAAGGACAGCAACACCATTGCCCGTGCCGCCGTCCCCTTCTTCCTGTGCCTGGTGGTCTGCATCGCGCTCATCACGCTGTTCCCGGGCATCGTGACCTGGCTGCCCGACGCGGTGATGGGCCGCGAGCGCTGAGAAGGCGCCGCAAAGCGGCGCTATTCAGGCCTTCGTGCCGCCCCGGCCTGCCTAGCATGCAAGGTGGACGACCGACCGTCCGCCCTGCCCGAGCCAGCCCATGTCCGACCTTTCGCCGCAGCCCCTGATGTGGACCTTCCGCAAGCCGGAAGGCGCCGAGCCCGAGAAGGCCCGGCACGCCAGCTACCGCTGGCCCACGCCGCCCTTCGCCAGCTACCCGGCCGCCCAGGAGCAGCGCATGGCCGAAGCCTGCGAGATCGAAGGCCTGAACGGCAAGCTCACCCGCGGGCGGCTCATCTTCTTCGTGCCCGACGAAGGCGTGGCCCATGTGCAGGTGCCGCCGGCCCGCACCACGCTGCCGCTGCGTTTCTCGCAGTTCCGGCAGATCACCATCACCGAGCCGCTGGAGCCCGGCGGCGGGCCCAGGGGTGGCGACCCGCATGCCGACATGCTGGGCCATCGGCCGGTCTCGACCTTCCGGGTGCTGCTGGCGGGCGGCGGCGAGCTGGCCGGCCAGACCATCGGCCATGTCGAAGCCGATTTCGGCCTGTTCCTGTTTCCGCCGGCCGACGACGGCCTCAGCGGCCGCATCCAGCGCATGTTCGTGCCGCGCGAGAACTACACCTCGTTCGAGCTGGGCCCGCGCATCGGCGAAATGCTGGTGCAGGCGCAGGCCGCGACGCCCGAGCAGGTGGAGCAGGCGGTGGACATGCAGCAGCAGCTGCGCAGCCAGAAGCTGGGCGACATCCTGGTCACCAGGCACGTGGTCTCGCCCGAGCAGCTGCTGGCCGCCATCGAGCAGCAGAGCAGGATGCCGATGGTGCGCATCGGCGAAGCGCTGATCGCGATGGAGCTCATCACCCAGGCGCAGCTCGACGATGCGCTGGCCGAGCAGAAGCGCGACCGCAGCGTGCCACTGGGCGAGCTGCTGGTGCGGCTCAAGCTGGTGTCGCGCAACGACCTGCAGGCCGCGCTCGCGCGCAAGATGGGCTACCCGGTGGTGGACCTGAAGCACTTCCCCATCGAGCCGGAGGCCCTGCGCAAGGTGGTGTATGCCATGGCCGCCCGCCTGAAGGTGCTGCCGCTGCTCGTGCGCGACGGCTCGCTGGTGGTGGCCATGGAAGACCCGGGCGCGCGGGTCACCATCGACGAGCTGGAGTTCGCCTCGCAGATGAAGATCGTGCCGGTGCTCGCCAGGCACGGCAGCATCGACGAGGCGGTGCGCGGCGCCTACGAGAAGATCGGCGCCGACGTCTCGGGCCGCTTCAACCTCAACCTCGCCGCGCCCATCGAGTTCACCCCGGTGGACAGCAACGAGCTGGTGGCCTCGCTCGAGAAGGAAAACGAGGCCAACTCGGTCCAGCTCGAGGAAGACCGGCAGATCGAGCAGAGCGACAACTCGCTGGTGCGGCTCATCAACCAGATGATCATCGAGGCCCACACCCAGGGCGTCTCGGACATCCACATCGAGAGCTACCCGGGCCGCGACAAGATGAAGATCCGCTTCCGCAAGGACGGCATCCTGCGCCCCCACCTCGAGCTGCCGCACAACTACCGCAGCGCCGCCATCGCGCGGGTCAAGATCATGGCCGACCTCGACATCTCCGAGCGTCGCAAGCCGCAGGACGGCAAGATCAACTTCGCCAAGATCTCGCCGCAGCACAAGATCGAGCTGCGGGTGGCCACCATTCCCACCGCCAACGGCCTGGAAGACGTGGTGATGCGCATCCTGGCCTCGGCCAAGCCGCTGCCGATGGACAAGCTGGGCCTGTCGCCCTACAACCTCGCGAACCTGAAGCAGGCGATGGAGCGGCCCTACGGCATGGTGCTGTGTGTCGGCCCCACCGGCTCGGGCAAGACCACCACGCTGCATTCGGCGCTCAGCCACATCAACGTGCCCGAACGCAAGATCTGGACGGCCGAAGACCCGGTGGAAATCACCCAGCCGGGGCTGCGCCAAGTGCAGGTGAACGCCAAGATCGACTGGACCTTCGCCAAGGCGCTGCGAGCCTTCCTGCGCGCCGACCCGGACGTGATCATGGTCGGCGAGATGCGCGACCAGGAAACCGCCAGCATGGGCATCGAAGCCTCGCTCACCGGCCACCTGGTGCTTTCGACGCTGCACACCAACAGCGCGCCCGAGACGGTGACACGCCTGCTCGACATGGGCATGGACCCCTTCAACTTCGCCGACTCGCTGCTGGTGGTGCTCGCGCAGCGCCTGGTGCGCCGGCTGTGCAGCCACTGCACTGTCGCCCGCGAGGCCACGACCGACGAGGTCGACGAACTGATGGCCGACTGGCTGCATGTGTGCCCCCCCGGCGACGCGCGCTTCTCGCGCGACGCGGTGATGAAGGAATGGCTCGAGCGCTTCGGCCGCGACGGCAGGCTGATGCACTTCCACGGGCCGGGCTGCGAGAAGTGCGGCCACACCGGCCACAAGGGTCGCGCCGGCCTGCATGAGCTGATGGCCATCAGCCGCGAGCTGCGGCGCCTCATCCAGACCGGCGCACGCGCCGAGGAGCTGCAGCAGACGGCCCTGCGCGAAGGCATGCGCACGCTGCGGCAGGACGGCATCGAGAAGGTGCTGATGGGCGTGACGAGCATCGAAGAGGTGCGGGCGACCAGCAACGTGTAGCCTGTGCGGCGTCACGCGGCGTCACGCGGCGTTCGCGGCGCTGTCATGCCGCCTTCATGGCCCGCCCTTACCTTGGCGGGCCATGAAGATCACCGTCTTCGGCGCAGGCTACGTGGGGCTGGTGACGGGCGCCTGCCTGTCCGAGATGGGCAACCATGTGGTGTGCCTCGACGTGGATCCCCGGCGCGTGGCCCTGCTGCAAGGCGGCGGACTGCCGATCCACGAGCCCGGCCTGCAGGAGATCGTGTCGCGCAACATGGCCGGCGGGCGGCTGCAGTTCACCACTGGTGTGGAACATGCGGTGGGCCACGGAACCCTGCAGTTCATCGCGGTGGGCACGCCGCCCTGCGAGGACGGCTCGGCCGACCTGGGCCAGGTGCTGGCGGCGGCGGCCCAGATCGGCCGGCACATGACCGACTACAAGGTCGTGATCGACAAGAGCACCGTGCCGGTGGGCACCGGCGACCAGGTGCGCTCGGTGGTGCGCGCAGAACTGCAGCGCCGGGGCCTGCAGGTGGATTTCGCGGTGGTCTCCAACCCGGAGTTCCTGAAGGAAGGCGCCGCCGTGTCCGACTTCATGCGGCCCGACCGCGTCGTGGTGGGCGGCGACGACGAGCGCGCGCTGCTGCTGATGCGCGCGCTGTATGCGCCCTTCGTGCGCAACCGCGACCGCATGCTGATGATGGACCTGCGCAGCGCGGAGTTCACCAAGTACGCCGCCAACGCGATGCTGGCCACGCGCATCAGCTTCATGAACGAGCTGTCGCACCTGGCCGAGCGGCTGGGTGCGGACATCGAGGCGGTGCGCCTGGGCATCGGCTCCGACCCGCGCATCGGCTCGCACTTCCTGTATGCCGGCTGCGGCTGGGGCGGCTCGTGTTTCCCCAAGGACCTGCAGGCCCTGATGGCCACCGCCCGCGAGGCCGGTGCCCCGCTCTCGCTGCTGCGCGAGGTGGAGGCCATCAATGCCCGGCAGCGGCTGGTGCTGGCCGACAAGATCGTCGAGCGGCTGGGCCCGGACCTGGGCGGCCTGACCTTCGCGGTGTGGGGCCTGGCCTTCAAGCCCAACACCGACGACATGCGCGAGGCCCCCAGCCGCACGCTGATCGCCGAGCTGGCCCGTCGCGGCGCCCGTGTGCAGACCTATGACCCGGTGGCCATGAAGGAGGCACAACGCGTGCTCGACGGCACGCCGCGGCTCGCCTTCTGCGAGTCGGCCCATGCCGCACTGCACGGCGCGCAGGCGCTGGTGATCGTCACCGAATGGAAGGAATTCCGCACGCCGGACTTCGACGGCATCCGCGCGGCGCTGCAGCAACCGCTGGTGTTCGACGGCCGCAACCTCTACGAACCGGAACTGATGCGCAGCCTCGGCTTCGAATACCACTGCATCGGGCGCCCTGGCGTGGCACCGGGCGCCTGCGAGCTGCTGAGGGCGGCGTAGGCGCTCCCGGCAGGCTGCTAGGGTCAACCACCCTGCGCTGCCGCAGCGATTGGCCTAGCATGGCCGGATCGTCCACGGCACAAGGCAGCACATGGCCATGAGTCCGAGACATTCCGTAGCAGCCCGGCGCGGCGATCTGGTCGCGCCGCTGGCGGCGTCCATGCTGCCGCGCGATCCTGCCCACCTGCAGCGCATCGAAGCGTCGCACCTGCGCTGCACCACCCAGGGCCTGAGCCGCATCGAGTCGCTCGACCTCGCCCGGCTGCCGCGCGCCGACCTGGCGACGGCGCGCGAGCGCAACCAGCGGCTGTTCACCCACGCGGCGCCGGTGATGGACCTGCTGCTCGAGCAGATCGTCAACACGCAGAGCATGGTGGTGCTCACCGATGCGCGCGGCACCATCCTGCATGCGGTGGGCGACGACGACTTCCTCGAGCGGGCAGCGAAGGTGGCGCTGGCGCCCGGCGTGAACTGGTCGGAGCCGTCGAAGGGCACCAACGCGATCGGCACCGCGCTGGTCGACGAGCTGCCCACCCTCGTGCATGCCGACGAGCACTACCTGCATGCCAACCACTTCCTCACCTGCTCGGCCACGCCCATCGTCGATCCGCGCGGCCATGTGCTGGGCGTGCTCGACGTGACCGGCGACCACCGCTCCTACCACCGCCACACCATGGGGCTGGTCAAGATGTCGGCCCGCATGATCGAGAACCACTGGCTGGCCGACGACTTTCGCCACGTGCTGCGCCTGCACTTCCACACCCGGCCCGAATACCTGGGCACGCTGATGGAAGGCATCGTCGCGGTGGGCGACGACGGCCGCTGCCTGGGGGCCAACCGCAGCGCCCAGGAGCTGCTGCAGCTGTCGGCGCTGGCACTGCGCATGCACCCCATCCAGGCGCTGTTCGGCGTTTCGGTGGGCGAGGCGATCGACTTGGCCCGCCGGCCCCTGCCGGTGCCGATGACCATCACCCGGCCGGGCGGCACGGTGCTGCATGTGCAGAGCCACTACGGCCGGCCTGCGCAGCGCGAAGCGGCGTTGCCGGCAGCGCCGCCGCCGGCAGCGGCCAGCCTGGCGCCGGCCGGCCCCGCGCCGCTCGGCCTCGACGACTTCGACACCGGCGATGCCCGCATGCACACCGTCGTGCACCAGCTCAAGCTGCTGCTCGACAGCACGGCGGTGCCCCTGCTCTTCTGCGGCGAGACCGGTACCGGCAAGGAGTGGCTGGCCCATGCGGTGCACCATGCCTCGCGCCGCCGGAGCCAGCCCTGGCAGGTGCTGCGCTGCGCCGCCCTGCCGCCCGGGCAGCTCGAGGCCGTGTTGCAGGCGGCGCTGTCGCGCACCGAAGGCGGCAGCCTGCTGCTCGACGACATCGAGGCGTTGCCGCTGCCGTTGCAGGGGCGGGTGGTCCACGGCATCGCGTCGGACCCCGGCCGGGCGGTGTTCGCCACCACCCGCTGTGATCTGCATGCGCTGGTGCGCGAAGGCCGGTTCCGCGACGACTTGCTGTTCCGGGTCGAAGGCCTTGCCCTGCAGCTGCCGCCGCTGCGCCGGCGCACCGACATCGTCGCCCTGGCCGGCGCAGTCCTCGCCAGGGTGTGCGGCGAAAGTCGGGCGCCGGCGATCAGCCCCGCGTTGCAGGACGTGCTGAAGCGGCTGGCCTGGCCGGGCAACCTGCACCAGCTTGTCCATGCGCTGCAGGTGGCGGTGCAGCTGGCCGGTGATGCGCCCGTGCTGCTGCCCGAACACCTGCCGCCTTCTCTGCTGCAAGAGGCGGAACCAGCGCCGCAGCAGGCGCTGCGCACAGGGGCGGCGGCCACCTTGCATGACGTCGAGATGGCCAGCGTGCATGCAGCGCTCGAACAGGCGCAGGGCAACGTGTCGGAAGCAGCACGCCGCCTGGGCGTGAGCCGCAACACCATCTACCGCAAGCTGCGGGGCACCGCTAGGCCGCGCAGGACCTGAAGCCGCAGAACAGGTCGTCGCGCACCAGGGGCGCACTGGCGCGGTGGCGCGGGTGCTTGAGCCGCCCGCGTGTCGCGAAGGAGGCGCCACGCAACGCCTGGTGCGTGCCGAACTGCGGCGCCTGCAGGCGCCAGGGCGCCACGGCGAAACCCGCGTAGGCCCGGTAGGGCGTGGCCGTCCATTCCCACACCTCGCCCCATCGGAAACCGCGGCTGGCCAGCGTGCTGGCGGCGAGCTCCCATTCCACCTCGGTCGGCAGGCGTCGCCCGGCCCAGCGGCACCAGGCCTGTGCCTCGTGGGCGCTCACATGCAGCACCGGCTGCTCGAGCGGCACGCGCGCCAGCCGGCCGAAACGGTGCGCCATCACGCCCTGGCGCAGCTGCTCCACATGGCGGGGGCAGCGCCGCGCCTCGGCCTCTATCCAGTCCCAGCCCTCGCCGGTCCACCAGCGGCGCTCGTCGTAGCCGCCGTCCTCGACGAACTCGGCATATTGCGCCCAGCACACCGGCTGCGCATCGATCTCGAACTCCGGCACGGCCACCTCGTGGGCCGGCTGCTCATGGTCGAAGGCGAAGCCGCCGGGCCCGGTGCCGAGCTGCCAGCGCCGCGCCGGCACGCTCAGGGCGTCGCGCAGCGGCACCGCCTGCGGCGCCGGCGGCACCGGCACCGCGAAGCCGAGCGTCTGGGCCATGCGCACAAGCGCCTCGCCGACGCCGTCTTCATAGAGCACGGCGAGCCGGTAGAAGTAGAGGGTGTCATCGCCGTCCTCGGTGCCGGCCAGCAGGTCGAGCGTGGTCTCGAGCGTGTCGACCAGGTAGTGGCGGGTCGCCTCGAGGTCGGGCAGGTCGAGGTCCCAGCGCCGGATGGGCAGCGCCGAACGCGGGTCGTACCAGCGGTCGGCCGAGGACTCGATGGAGGCGAGCTTGGGCCGCGAGGGATCGCAGGCAGCGCCGCGATGGCGCTCCACGTTGCGCGCGATCCAGAACTCCTGGAACCAGCCCAGGTGGCCCAGCAGCCACAGCGGCGGCTCCAGCTCGGGCCGCTTGGGCACCACGAAGCCGCGCTCCGCCAGCGCCGCTTCGTAGGCCGCGAACAGGCGCAACGTATGATTGCGCGCGTCCATCAAGGCCAGCGACAACAGCTCGCGCCCTGCCGTGCGTATGGCCGGCGTGTCAACGGCTGCAGCGGTGTCGAGGGCAAACATCCCGCGCATTGTGCATCGCGCACCCCATCGCAACACCAGCATGAACAGCGCCCCTACCTCCCCGGCCCTTCCTCCCCGGCTGACCTCTCTGTCGCACGGCGGCGGCTGCGGCTGCAAGATCGCACCCGGCGTGCTGTCGCAGATCCTGAAGGACACCGCCCGACTGCCCATGCCGCCCGAACTGCTGGTGGGCATCGAGACGGCCGACGATGCGGCGGTCTACCGGCTCAACGACGAGCAGGCGCTCATCGCCACGACCGACTTCTTCATGCCCATCGTCGACGACCCGTTCGATTTCGGGCGCATCGCCGCCACCAATGCCATCTCCGACGTCTATGCGATGGGCGGGCGGCCGATCATGGCGCTGGCGCTGGTGGGCATGCCGATCAACGTGCTGCCGCACGAGACCATCGCCCGCGTGCTGGCCGGCGGCGAAAGCGTGTGCCGCGCGGCCGGCATCCCGATCGCCGGCGGACACAGCATCGACTCGGTCGAGCCGATCTACGGGCTGGTGGCCCTGGGCCTGGTGCACCCGTCGCGGGTGAAGCGCAATGCCGATGCGGAACCCGGCGACCGGCTGGTGCTGGGCAAGCCGCTGGGCGTGGGCGTGCTGTCAGCCGCCCTGAAGAAGGAAAAGCTCGGGGCCGAGGGCTACCGGCAGATGATCGACACGACCACGCGGCTCAACACGCCGGGCATTGCGCTGGCCGAGCTGCCCGGCGTGCATGCACTGACCGACGTGACCGGCTTCGGCCTGGCCGGCCACGCGCTGGAGCTGGCGCGCGGCGCGGCCTGCACGGTGCGGATCGACTGGTCGGCGGTGCCGGTGCTCGAAGGCGTGCGTGAACTGGCAGCGCAGGGCCTGGTGACCGGCGCCTCGGGCCGCAACTGGGCGAGCTACGGCGCCGAGGTCAACCTGCCGCAGGGCTTTGCAGACGTGGAGCGTGCGCTGCTGACCGATCCGCAGACCAGCGGCGGGCTGCTGGTGTCGTGTGCGCCCGAGGCGGTGGACGAGGTGCTGGCGGCGTTTCGCCGCGACGGGTTCGAGCGGGCGGCGGTGATCGGAGAGGTGCTGGAGGGATCGGCCGGCCTCGAAGTCATCTAGACGCAGCCTGGTGACGGCACGGCGGTCGCCTTGAGTGTCATCGCTTTGGGCCGCCGCGCCGGGCCGCTCCCAAGCCGGCCCGCATCCCCCCGGGGGATCGGCCGGCGTACTCGCCGGACGAGGGGCCGTCATTCCCTCTCGATGATGGCGAATGCCGAGTGGTTGTGTATCGACTCGAAGTTCTCGACCGTCGCGCGATAGCGCCCCACGCGCGGGTCCGCATTCAGGCGCAACGCCACGTCCCGCACCAGGTCCTCGACGAACTTCGGGTTCTCGTAGGCGCGCTCGGTGATCCACTTCTCGTCGGGCCGCTTGAGCAGGCCCCAGATCTCGCTCGACGCGCTTTCTTCGGCGAAGCGCACCAGTTCGTCCCAGCCGATGGCCTGCTTGAGCTCCACGCGGATGGTGACGTTCGAGCGCTGGTTGTGCGCACCGTAGTCGGAGATTTCCTTCGAGCAGGGGCACAGGCTCTTCACCGGCACCACCACCTCGGCCCAGATGCGGGTCTCGCCGGCGCGGCGCTCGGCGATCCAGGCGCCCTGGTAGTCCATCAGGCTGGCAACGCCGGACACCGGCGCCAGCTTGCGGATGAAAAACGGGAAGCGCGCCTCGATGCGGCCTTCGCTCGCGTGCAGCCGCTCGAGCATGGCCGCCAGCTCCTCGCGCAGCGCGCCGGCGTCCAGCGGCTTGTTCAGGCCGTCGAGCCAGGCCACGAAGCGCGACATGTGCGTGCCCTTCTGCTCGGCCGGCAGCGCCACGTCGAGCGACCAGGTGGCCACGGTGGGTGACACGGTTTCGCCCACGCGCAGCTGCAGCGGATAGCGCAGGTCGCGCACGCCCACACGCTGGATGGCGAGGTGGCGTTCGTCGCGCTCGCTCTGGGTGTCCGGGATCTGCAGGACCGGCGTCAGGGGATGGGTCAGGTCGTTCATACGCAATGTTGGGCGGCACCTTGGGGCCAGGGGCCTCGGGCCGCGTCGCTCCGCCAGGGCGCCAAGGATCGCATCGTTCGCCTGCCCCCGTCTCGCGCGGGGGCTATGGGAAATTCGGGGCGATAGCTGGGTTAACCGTTGACGGCGGCCGGGCGCACCAGCGCGAGCTTGCCGCCGAAGCGCTTGAGCACCGACTGCTCGATGCCCGCGGCATCGAGCCCGCACAGCGCCAGGATCCTGGCCGGGTCGCCGTGCTCCACGAATTCGTCGGGCAGCCCGAGCATCAGCATCGGGGTGGTGATGCCGGCGGCATGCAGGGCTTCGGCCACCGCGCTGCCGGCGCCGCCCATGGTGCAGCCTTCCTCGACCGTCACGATGGCTTCGTGGCTGCGGGCCAGCTCCTTCACGAGCTCGACATCGAGCGGCTTCACGAATCGCATGTTGGCCACCGTCGCGTCGAGGCGCTCGGCTGCCTGCAGCGCCGGATACAGCACCGTGCCGAAGGCCAGGATCGCCACCCGCTTGCCATGGCGGCGCACCTCGCCGCGGCCCCAGGGCAGCTCGGTGAGTTCGGGTTGCACCGCCACGCCCGCGCCGCTGCCGCGCGGGTAGCGCACCGCCACCGGATGGTCCTGCCGGAATGCGGTGGTGAGGGCCTGGCGGCACTCGTTTTCATCGGCGGGCGCCAGGATGCTGGTGTGCGGGATGCAGCGCAGGTAGGCAACGTCGTAGGCGCCGGTGTGGGTGGCGCCGTCGGCGCCCACGATGCCGGCGCGGTCGAGCGCGAACACGACCGGCAGTTTCTGGATGGCCACGTCGTGGATCAGCTGGTCATACGCACGCTGCAGGAAGGTGGAGTAGATCGCCACCACCGGCTTGAGCCCCTCGCAGGCAAGGCCGGCCGCGAAGGTGACCGCATGCTGCTCGGCGATGCCCACGTCGTGGTAGCGCTCCGGGAAGCGCTTCTCGAACTCGACCATGCCGGAGCCTTCACGCATGGCCGGTGTGATGGCGACCAGCCGCTTGTCGGCTTCGGCCATGTCGCACAGCCACTGGCCGAACACCTGGGTGAAGGTGGGCTTGGGCGGCGTGGCCGGCTTCTGCAGGCCCACCGCCGGGTCGAACTTGCCGGGGCCGTGGTAGTTGATCGGGTCGGCCTCGGCCAGCTTGTAGCCGTAGCCCTTTTTCGTGACCACGTGCAGGAACTGCGCACCCGGCTTGTCGCGCAGGTTCTCCAGCGTGGGGATCAGCGCATCGAGGTCGTGGCCGTCGATCGGGCCCACGTAGTGGAAGCCGAACTCCTCGAAGATGGTGCCGGGCACCACCATGCCCTTGGCATGCTCCTCGAAGCGGCGCGCCAGCTCGAACAGCGGCGGCGCGTTCTTGAGCACGGCCTTGGCGCCTTCGCGCGCGGCGCCGTAGAAGCGGCCGCTCATGAGCCGGGCGAGGTACTTGTTGAGTGCCCCCACCGGCGGCGAAATCGACATGTCGTTGTCGTTGAGCACCACCAGCATGTTGGGCACCCTGCCCGCATGCGGCATGCCGCCGTTGTTGAGCGCCTCGAAGGCCATCCCGGCCGTCATGGCGCCGTCGCCGATGATGGCCACCGTGTGGCGGTTCTCGCCCTTGAGCTGCGCGGCCGTGGCCATGCCCAGCGCGGCGGAGATCGAGGTCGACGAGTGGGCGGTGCCGAAGGTGTCGTACTCGCTTTCGTCGCGGCGCGGAAAGCCGCTGATGCCGCCGAGCTGGCGCAGTGTGCTCAGCCGGTCGCGCCGGCCGGTCAGCACCTTGTGCGGATAGGTCTGGTGGCCCACGTCCCACACCAGCCGGTCATGCGGGGTGTCGAAGACGTAGTGCAGCGCGATGGTGAGCTCCACCGTCCCGAGGTTCGACGACAGGTGGCCGCCGGTCTTGGAGACGCTCTGCAGCACGTAGTCGCGCAGCTCCGAGGCCAGTTGCTGGAGCTCGGCGCGGCCCAGGCGCTTGAGGTCGGCCGGGCTGTCGATCGTGGAGAGCAGAGGGTGGTTCATCATCGCGTTCAGGATTGGCGGTCGACGACCTTGTCGGCCAGCAGGCTCAGCCACACCACGTCGACCAGGCCGCTGCGCACCAGGGCCGCCTGGGCCTGTTCGCGCAGCTCTCCGGCGTAACGGGAGGCCCGCTCCAGGCCCATGAGGGACACGTAGGTCGGCTTGTTGTTGTCGGCATCCTTGCCGGCGGTCTTGCCCAGCGTTTCGGAGGCCTGGGTGACGTCGAGGATGTCGTCCACCACCTGGAAGGCCAGCCCGAGCACAGCGCCGTAGTCGGACAGCGCCTCCCATGCGGCCGGCGTGGTGTCGCCGCAAGCGGCGCCCATCAGCACGCTGGCCTGCAGCAGCGCGCCGGTCTTGCGGCGATGCATGTCGCGCAGCGCCTGCTCCGACAGGGGCTGGCCCACGCTGGCGAGGTCGACCGCCTGGCCGCCGGCCATGCCGGCATGGCCGGCGGCACGGGCCAGCAGCCCGCACAGGCGGGCCTGCAGCTGCGGCGGCACCAGGCCGCCCTCGGGCGTGAGCACCTCGAAGGCCAGCGCCTGCATCGCGTCGCCGGCCAGCATGGCGCGGGCCTCGCCGTACTGCACGTGCACCGTGGGCTTGCCTCGCCGCAGCACGTCGTTGTCCATGCAGGGCATGTCGTCGTGCACCAGCGAATAGGCGTGGATGAGCTCCACCGCGCAGGCGGCGCGCATGGCGGCCTCGCGCTGGCCATGGACCGCCTGGGCCGCGGCGAGCACGAGCAGCGGGCGCAGGCGCTTGCCGCCGTCGAGCACGCCATAGCGCATCACCTCGCCGAGCCCGGCGGGCGTCTGCGCGGGCACGAAGGCATCGAGCGCGGCCTCCACCGCATCGAGCTCGCTGCGGGCCCAGGATTCGAAAGCGTCGCGTTTCATCGGCTAGGTAAGCGTCGTCGCGTCGACAGGGCCTAGACCTCGGTCCAGGGCCTGAGCTGGCCGTCTTCCAGCACCTTGACCTGCTGCTCGACGGCTTCCAGCCGCCCGCGGCAGAAGTTCAGCAGCTCGGCGCCACGCTTGTAGCTGTGCAGCAGCTGGTCCAGCGGCAGCTGGCCTGCCTCCATTGCCGCAACCAGGCGTTCCAGTTCGGCCAGGGCGTCCTCATAGGTCGCCGGTTCGGCCGCCGAGGCGGAAAGAGAGCTGTTCGACATTTCGTTTTGTGAAAGCGCGATTGTAGTCAGCGGCCATGCCCCGACGTAGTGCCGCACGCCCTCCTTTTGGGGATAACACTCCAACCGGCCTGGCACCGGAGCGACCTTCTGGCCCACCGCACCCGCGTGGGTACAATCGCCGGTTCGCCTGTGGCGTCCCGTCTCACCCAATTGCCGTGCCCAGAACGCAGGCTCGGCCGGGTGGGGGTTTGACATCGGTTTTTGGAGATCCTGGGGATCATGTCCGACCTGAGCATCACGCTGGAAGCCCTCGAACGCAGCCGCACGCAGCTG
Organism: Methylibium rhizosphaerae; assembly: GCF_006386545.1. Lineage (GTDB taxonomy): Bacteria > Pseudomonadota > Gammaproteobacteria > Burkholderiales > Burkholderiaceae_C > Pseudorivibacter > Pseudorivibacter rhizosphaerae. The sequence continues at coordinate 13,625 of NZ_SWAR01000034.1, forward strand.
CCCGTTTCGAGCTATTTCGATGACGATCTTTACCGGCGGGAGCTCGAACTCATCTTCCATGGCGGTCCTCGCTACCTGGGGCACGAACTCTCGGTGCCCGAGGTCGGCGACTATCACACGCTGTCGCACGAAGGCGAAGGCCGTTCGCTGGTGCGCACGCCCAACGGCGTGCAGCTCATCTCCAACGTGTGCCGCCACCGGCAGGCCGTCATGCTCAAGGGACGCGGCAACACGAAGGCCAACATCGTCTGCCCGTTGCACCGCTGGACCTACGACCTCGAAGGCCAGCTGGTGGGCGCGCCGCACTTCGCCGACGACCCGTGCCTGCACCTGAACAACTACAAGCTGCGCAACTGGAACGGCCTGCTGTTCGAAGACAACGGCCGTGACATCGGCGCCGAGCTGGCCGGCCTGGGCCCGCATGCCGAACTCGACTTCAGCGGCTACGTGTTCGACCGTGCCCACCTGCACGAGTGCGACTACAACTGGAAGACCTTCATCGAGGTCTACCTGGAGGACTACCACGTCGGCCCGTTCCACCCCGGCCTCGGCAACTTCGTGACCTGCGAAGACCTGCGCTGGGAGATGGGGCGCAACTACTCGGTGCAGACGGTGGGCGTGGCCAATGCCGGCGGCCAGGCGCTGGGCCGTCCAGGCTCCGAGGTCTACCGGAAGTGGCATGACGCACTGATGAACTTCCGCGGCGGCACGGCACCCTTGCAGGGCGCCATCTGGCTCACCTACTACCCGACGGTGATGGTCGAGTGGTATCCGCACGTGCTGGTGGTGTCCACGCTGCATCCGCGCGGCCCGCAGAAGACGCTCAACGTGGTGGAGTTCTTCTACCCCGAGGAGATCCATGCGTTCGAGCGCGAGTTCGTCGAAGCGCAGCAGGCTGCCTACATGGAGACCTGCGTCGAGGACGACGAGATCGCCCTGCGCATGGACGCCGGTCGGCGTGCCCTGATGGAGCGCGGCGACAACGAGGTCGGCCCGTACCAGAGCCCGATGGAAGACGGCATGCAGCACTTCCATGAGTGGTACCGCAAGGTCATGGGCCCCCCCCTGTAGCGCCTTCGGCGCTCCCCCTCGAGGGGGCGACGCCGGCGGACCGGCAAAGCCGGATCCGCGGCGTCCACTGGCTCGCTGCGCCTCAATGGTGCTGCTGCACCGGATAGGAACCTGCTCTCCACATGTCCGCACCCCTGCTGATGCTCCTGGCCACCTTCCTGTTCGCCAGCATGGGGGTGTGCGTCAAGCTGGCCTCTGCGCTCTACGGTGCGGGCGAGATCGTGATGTACCGGGGCCTGGTGGGTGCGGCGATGATCGCCACGCTGGCGCGCGTGCGCGGCGGCAGCCTCGCCACCAGCGTGCCGGGCATGCACTTCTGGCGCAGCCTCACCGGCGTGAGCGCGCTGTGCCTGTGGTTCTACGCCATCGGCAACCTGCCGCTGGCCACCGCGATGACGCTGAACTACATGTCGTCGGTGTGGATGGCGCTGTTCCTCATCGGCGGCGCCGTCATGCTGGGCGGCTCGCGGGTGGATGCGAGGCTCATCGGCACCGTGCTGGTCGGCTTCGTCGGCGTGGCGCTGATCCTGCGGCCCACCATCGAGCGCGACCAGCTCTGGCACGGCTTGATGGGTCTCCTGTCGGGCATGCTGTCGGCCATGGCCTACCTCCAGATCACCGCCCTGGGCCGCGTCGGCGAACCCGAGTACCGGGTGGTGTTCTATTTCTCGCTGGGGGGCGTGGCGGCCGGCGCGCTGGTTACGCTGGCCACCGGCGGGCTGCATGCCCACAGCCTCTACGGGGTGGCGCTGCTGCTGGCGGTGGGCGTGTCGGCCACCGTGGCGCAACTGCTCATGACACGCGCCTATGCCATCGGCAAGACCCTGGTCAACGCGAGCATGCAGTATCTGGGCATCGCGTTCTCCTGCCTGTATGGTGTGCTGCTGTTCGACGACCCGCTCACCTGGATGGCGCTGGGGGGCATGGTGCTGGTGGTGGCGGCAGGCATTGGCGCCGCGCGCCTGCGCCTGGCCGTGGCGCCCAAGGACGCTCCCAACTCGACGCTGGAATCATGACCGCGATGCCTCATTTCCCCACCCCGCTGATCGACGCCGCAACGCTGCACGGCCTGAAGGCCGCCGGCACGCCGCTGGTGCTGCTGGACGCCACCTTCGACCTCACCGATCCGGCCGCGGGTGAACGCGCCTACGCGCAGGGACACCTGCCGGGGGCGCTGTACGTGCATCTCGACCGCGACCTGAGCGCTCCCAAGACCGGCCGCAACGGCCGCCACCCGCTGCCCGACCGCGAGACCTTCGCCGCCACGGCCGGCCGCCTGGGCATCACTCCGGTGACGCCGGTGGTGGTCTACGACCGCCAGGGCGGCATGTTTGCCGCACGCGTCTGGTGGATGCTGCGATGGCTGGGCCACCCGCTCGTGGCAGTGCTCGACGGCGCGGCGAACGCCTGGGCCGAAGCAAGCCTGCCGCTCGAGTCCGCCACCGTCGTGCCGCGCGGCGCGCCGCCCTACCCGGCGCGCGAGCCGCTGGTGGCCATGGTCGATGCCGGCACGCTGCAGCAGCAGCTCGGCAAGGTGCGGCTCGTCGACGCCCGGGCGCCCGAACGCTTCCGCGGCGACATCGAGCCGCTCGACCCTGTGGCCGGCCACATCCCTGGCGCCCTGAACCGCCCCTTCATCCTCAACCTCGGCAGCAACGGCCGCTTCAAGCCGGCCGAGCGCCTGCGCGAGGAGTTCGCGCTGCTGCTGGCAGGCCGCCCGCCGGCCGAGGCGGTGCACCAGTGCGGCTCGGGCGCCACCGCCTGCCACAACCTGCTGGCGATGGAAGCCGCCGGGCTCACCGGCGCGGCGCTCTACCCCGGCTCATGGAGCGAGTGGTGCGCCGATCCGGCGCGTCCGGTGGCCAAGGGGTAGTCCTGGGCCGACGGCCGCTCGGTGGAATCGCTGACAAAGATCAAGCTGCACAAACGGCGAGTGCCGGAGCATCATCGAAGGACCGCACTCCCGCGTGTCCGCTGATGGAGGTGAGCATGTACCGCCACATTCTCGTTCCCACCGATGGCTCCGAGATCACCGCGAAAGCCGTCTCGGCCACCGTGTCCCTGGCCCGGACGCTGGGCGCGAAGGTCAGCACGCTGGCCGTGAAGGAGCCCTTCCCCTACAGCGCCATTTCCGAGATGCAGCCCGTGCCGCCGCAGGAGTTCTACGACACCCAGCAGCAGATCGCCGCGCGCCACGTCGACGCGGTGAAAAGTGCATGCGCCGAGGCGGGCCTGGCCTGCGACGCGCACACGGTGGAAGCCCTGCACCCCTGGGAAGCCATCATCGAACATGCCAAGACCCAGGGCTGCGACCTCATCGTGATGGCCTCGCACGGCCGCCGCGGCATGAGCGCCCTGCTGCTCGGCAGCGAAACCCAGAAGGTGCTCACGCACACCACCATTCCGGTGCTGGTGGTTCGATAGCCTTTCCTTTCAGCAGTGACTGGTGATCAGTGACCAGTGACAGGTCACTGATCACTACCCACGAGCGCCTCTCGCACGGCTGCGACTTGCCGGCGCGACACCGCCAGCCATTCGTCGGTGGGACTCACCCGCACCGCCCAGCCTTCGGCCGCTTCGTCCTCGCCGGGCGTTTCGAGGGGCCGGCGCTCGAGTGCTCGTACGGCGCGGCGCGCCACCAGGGCATTGCGGTGCACGCGCAGGAAGTCCGCCCCCAGTCGATGCTCCAGGTCGGTGAGCGCATCGTCGAGCACATAGGTGTGCACGGCGGTTCGCAGCGTCACGTACTTGAGCTCCGCCTTGAGATACAGCACCTCGTGCACCGGCACGCGCACGATGCGGCCGCGGTCGCTGACCACCAGCATCGGCTCGTCGCCTCCGGCCGCCGGCACGGGCGTCGCCTTGGCACGGCGCTGCGCCACGCGCGCAAGCGCCGCCTGCAGGCGCTCGCGCCGCACCGGCTTGGTCAGGTAGTCCACCGCGTCGAGCTCGAAGGCCTTGAGCGCATGTTCGGCATGCGCGGTGACGAACACGACGGCCGGCGGGTTGGCCTGGAGCTTCAGTCGCGCTGCCAGCTCCGTGCCGACCAGGCCGGGCATCTGCACGTCGAGCAGCAGCACGTCGGCACTGTGCATCGCCAGCCAGGCCAGCGCCTGGGAGGCGTTGGGGGCCTCGGCCACCACCTGGGCCGGCGGATCCACGCAGTCGGCCACCAGCAGCTTCAGGCGCGAACGCGCCAGGTCCTCATCGTCAACGATCAGCACACGCAGCATCGAACCTGCTCCTCCCTGGTTGATTGTTCTACAGCGGTACGACGATCTGAACGCGATAGGTGTCGCCCTGAACGCCGGCCTCGAACTGCGCGGCCACGTCGTGCATGAGGCGCAGCCGCTCGCGCACGTTGCGCAGCGCGATGCCATGGCCGGGCAGGCCGGGCACAGCGGGCAGCGTATTGGTCACCGACACGACGGCATGGCCTCGCTTCACGCGGCTGCGCACGCGGATGACACCGCCTGCCGGGGCTGGCTCGATGCCGTGCTTGACGGCGTTCTCGACCAGCGGCTGCAGCAGCAGAGGCGGCAGTTTCGCATCGTCAGCCCCTTCGTCGAGCTCCCATTGCACCTTCAGCCGGTCGCCGAAGCGGATCTGCTCGATGGCCAGGTAGCGCTGCGCCAGCTCGACCTCCTCGCCGAGCGTGACCGGTGCATCGCCATGGGTGAGTGCCACACGGAACAGCTCCGACAGGTCTTCCAGGACTGTTTCCGCGCGCCCGGGGTCCAGCCGCACCAGGGCGATGGCCGTGTTGAGCGTGTTGAACAGGAAGTGCGGCCGGATGCGCGACTGCAGTTCGGCCAGCCTCGCGGCGGTGGCCGCAGGCAATGCACCCCGAGCCCGCAGGCGCAGCCAGTGGAAGATGGCCGCCGAGATGGCGGCCCCCGCCAGCAGCGGCGCGATCCAGCGCCACTCGTCCAGGGGCATCACGCCGGACAGCTGCAGCTGCCACCAGCCATACAAGCCGCAGAAGGCGCCCAGCGCCACTGCGGCGACCCATTGCCAGCTTTCGGACAACCTGGTCAGACGCGTCTTGCCCACGCAGGCCACCACCAGCCACAGCAGCACCGCAGGCAGTGCGACGGCCGACGCGGTGGCCACGCCGATGAACCAGTCGACGAGGTCGCCGCTCACGAACGCCACGCCGATGGCCACCACGCCGTGCACGAACAGCACCGCACGCAGCACCACGCCGACGTGGCACACGTCGAAAGGCGAGCCGGGCCCGAGCGGGCCGGCCGCCGGCAGCGCATCGAGGATGGTGTTGCCGAAAGCCGTGCTGCCGCGCAGATCGCCCGGGCGGGTGTGAGGGTCCAGCGTGGAGGAAGCGGTCTGCTCGGGCATGGGGTGTGGGGCTACCTACAATCCATTGTCTCCAACCCCCACCGGGCGCCGCAAGCGGTATGGTGACCGCTTGTTCTCGGCACCTGCGCCGCCCGTCCAGCCATCATGAGCAGCAACCAACTCGACAAGAAGGCGCAAGCCTGGTCCGCCCTGTTTTCCGAGCCGATGAGCGAGCTCGTCAAGCGCTACACCGCCAGCGTCGATTTCGACAAGCGACTGTGGCGTGCCGACATCCAGGGCAGCCTGGCGCATGCCGAGATGCTGGCGGCGCAGGGCATCATCAGCGCCGACGACCATGCCGCCATCCAGCGCGGCATGGCCACCATCACGCAGGAGATCGAATCCGGCAGCTTCGAATGGAAGCTCGACCTGGAGGACGTGCACCTCAACATCGAGGCCCGCCTCACGCAGCTGGTGGGCGACGCCGGCAAGCGCCTTCATACCGGCCGCTCGCGCAACGACCAGGTCGCCACCGACGTGCGGCTGTGGCTGCGCGCGGAGATCGACGCGCTGGCACCGCTGTTCACCCAGATGCAGGCAGCCCTCGTCGACGTGGCGGAGCGCAACGTCGAGACCATCCTGCCCGGCTTCACCCACATGCAGGTGGCGCAGCCGGTGAGCTTTGCGCACCACCTGCTCGCCTACGTGGAGATGTTCAAGCGCGACGCCGAGCGCCTGGCCGACGTGCGCAAGCGCGTGAACCAGCTGCCGCTGGGCGCCGCAGCGCTGGCCGGCACCAGCTACCCGCTGGACCGCGAGCGCGTGGCGCGCACTCTGGGCTTCGAAGGCGTGTGCCAGAACAGCCTCGATGCGGTGAGCGACCGCGACTTCGCGATGGAATTCGCCGCGTTCGCCTCGATCACCATGGTGCACGTCTCGCGGCTGGCCGAGGAGATCGTGCTGTGGATGAGCCAGAACTTCGGCTTCATCGACCTGGCCGACCGCTACTGCACCGGCTCGTCGATCATGCCGCAGAAGCGCAACCCCGACGTGGCCGAGCTCGCGCGCGGCAAGAGCGGCCGCGTGGTGGGCCACCTGATGGGGCTCATCACGCTGATGAAGGGCCAGCCGCTCACCTACAACAAGGACAACCAGGAAGACAAGGAGCCGCTGTTCGACACGGTGGACACCCTGCGCGACACCCTGCGCATCATGGGCGAGATGGTGGGCGGCATCACGGTGAAGGCCGAGGCGATGGAGCGCGCGGCGCTCAAGGGCTATGCCACCGCGACCGACCTGGCCGACTACCTGGTGAAGAAGGGCCTGCCGTTCCGCGACGCGCACGAGGTGGTGGCCCACGCGGTCAAGCAGGCGTTGCAGCAAGGCGTCGACCTTGCGGAGCTGCCGCTGGCCACGCTCCAGGGCTTCCATGCCGCCGTCGGCGCCGACGTGTTCGACGTGCTCACGCTGCGCGGCTCGCTCAACGCCCGAGCCGTGCTGGGCGGCACCGCGCCGGTGCAGGTGCGGCAGCAGATCGCCCGGCACCGGGCGCGGCTCGGCGCCGCCTGAGCCCCCCTCCCTGGGGCCGGCCCCGCGACGCACTTCCACGCAGTCGCGGGGCTGCGCTTCGGCACGCCGGCCGGTGTAATGCGGCGCAGCCTGCATCCGTTGCGGTGTCCGCTGCGTAGTTCCGCCCATGTCCCTGCCCCGCCTCGTTCTCGCCGCCCTGGTGGCGCTTTGCGTGCTGCTGGCGCTGGCCGCCTCTGCACCGTCGCGCGCCCTGAGCGTGCTGGTGCCGCAAGGCAGCCACGTCCTCACGCCCGACATCTTCTACGGCACCGACCCGCGCCAGCGCTTCGACCTCTACCAGCCGGACGCCGGCACTGCGGCTCCCGACGCCGGCTTTCCGATGGTGGTGTTCTTCTACGGCGGCTCCTGGACGCAGGGCCGCAAGGCCGACTACCGGTATGTCGGCGAAGCGCTCGCATCCCGGGGCATCGTCACCGTGGTGGCCGACTACCGGCTGTACCCGCAGGTGAGCTACCCGCAGTTCCTGAACGACGCCGCGATGGCCCTCGCCCAGGCGATGCGCCGCGCCAGCCACTGGAAGGTGGATGCGACGCGCGTGTTCGTGATGGGCCACAGCGCCGGCGCCTACAACGCCGCAATGCTGGCGCTCGATCCGCGCTGGCTCGCGGGGCAGGATCTTTCGCCGCGGCAGCTGGCCGGCTGGATCGGCCTGGCCGGCCCCTACGACTTCCTGCCCATCCGGAGCGCCACGGTGCAGCCGGTGTTCCACCACCCCGACACACCGGCCGAATCGCAGCCGCTGCAGCATGCCGCGCAATCACGACTGCCCGCCTTCCTCGGCGCCGCGCCGTTGGACGAGCTGGTCGATCCGCAACGCAACACGGCGCAGATGGCGGGCCTGCTGCAGGCGTCGGGCGCACCCGTCACGCTGAAGTGGTACGACGGCGCGAGCCACGCCACCCTTGTGGGCGCGTTCGCTCGGCCGCTGCGCTGGATCGCCCCGGTGCTCGACGACGTGGTGCGTTTCGTTCACGCGACACCGAACGCCAATCCGCACGCGGCGCCACCCGGTGCGATGGTGGCCACCCGTTAACCTGCCGCGCATGCAACCGTTGCTGCACGCTGCGCTGGCCTGGACCCTGCCGCTGCTCGGTCTCGCCGCGCAGGCGGGTGAACCGCCCCGCCAGGTCGAGAACTCGCTCGGCATGAAGTTCGTGCTGGTGCCTGCCGGCGAGTTCGTGATGGGCAGCGACGAGTCGCCCGAGAGCCTGGCGCGCGACTACACGCAGTACGAGCGCCGCCGCCTCGAGTCGCTCGGCGACGAAGCGCCGGCGCACAAGGTGCGCATCACGCGCCCCTTCTACATGGGGCAGCACGAGGTAACGGTCGGGCAGTTCCGGCGTTTCCTGGCTGCCTCGGGCTACACGCCGGAGTCCATCACCGACGGTACCGGCGGCTATGGCTACAACCGGCGATACGACCCTGCCGCGTCGGCACGGGGCGATGCCTTCGAAGGCCGCGACCCGAAGTATTCGTGGAGCGCCCCCGGCTTCGCGCAGGGCGATGACCACCCGGTGGTCAACGTGACCTGGAACGACGCCGTGGCGCTGGCGCGCTGGCTGAGCGCCACCGAAGGCGTGGTCCACCGGCTGCCCACCGAAGCCGAATGGGAGTACGCCTGCCGCGGCGGCACCGGCACGCGCTACCAAGGCGGCAACGATCCCCTGTCGCTGCTCAAGTCAGGCAACACCTTCGATGCCGACGCCGCGGTGAACTGGCCGCAATGGCAGGCGCTCGCGCTGCCCGGCCACGACGGCTTCGCCTTCACCGCCCCGGTGGGCAGCTTCGCGCCGAACGCGTTCGGCCTTTACGACATGCACGGCAACGCCTGGGAATGGGTGGCCGACTGGTACGGCGAGCACTACTACGCACGATCGCCGAAGGACGACCCGCAGGGCCCGGACGACGGCTCGGTGCGGGTGCGGCGCGGCGGCTCCTGGCACACCTGGGCGTTGTACGCCCGGGCGTCGTTCCGAAACTGGAACTCGCCGCAGACGCGCTACACGCTGGTGGGGATGCGGCTCGTTCGCGAGACGGGCACGGCCACCGCTGCGGGCACGGCTGGCGGCGCCGGGCGATAACCACCGGCGCCCAGGTTCACCACCACGCCGGTCATCACTTCGCCAGGCAGTCCGTCGCCGCAGGCGCGCACCACCAGGCCGCAGCAGCGCTCGTCCATCAGCGTGCGCAGGTCCACGGCGCCGCGCTCCAGCTCGGCCGCGGTGACACGGTCGACCTGCACGAACACGAAGGCGCGCAGCTCCGGCGGTTCGCCGCGGCTCACCCCGACGAAGGCGCGTTGTGCCGCGTCGGTGCCGAGCACCACACGGGGTTCTGCATTGCGGTCGCTCAGCGAGCGGGACACGGTGATGACGTGCATATAAGGCTCCTGTTCCGTGGCCTCCCAGCCACACGCAGCAAAGAACCAGGGCACGCGTGTCTTGGCCGCCGGCGCGATGGAGGGGTCGAACGCCCCTCGCTGCGCAGGCCCCGCGGTTCATGCGCAGGGCGTGCCTTGTCATTTGTGGTGTCTATCGTATCGAGATGAAACCCTGAGGGAAGGGTTTGCGCCAAGCCGCGAACACGGCCCCGCAGAAGCCGTGACGAAGTTGGCGCTTTGCCGGCACCCTCAGGCGGCGCTCTTGTCGGCAGCGACCCTGGGCGCGCCCACGCCGTCGGCGCGGAACATCGCCTTGATGCCGCGCACAGCCTGCCGGATGCGCGACTCGTTTTCGATCAGCGCGAAACGCACATGCTCGTCGCCCTGGTCGCCGAAGCCGATGCCAGGCGAGACCGAGACCTTGGCCTTGGCCAGCAGCTGCTTCGAGAACTCCAGCGAGCCGAGCGCCCGGTAAGGCTGCGGAATGCGGGCCCAGATGTACATCGAGGCCTTGGGCGTCTCGACCGGCCAGCCGGCTTCGTTCAGGCCCTTCACCAGCACGTCGCGCCGGCTCTGGTAGCGCTCGGCGATGTCCTTCACGCACTGCTGGTCGCCCTCGAGCGCGGCGATGGCCGCCACCTGCACCGGCGTGAAGCTGCCGTAGTCGTGATAGCTCTTGATGCGCGCCAGCGCCGCCACGAGGTCGGCGTTGCCCACCATGAAGCCCACCCGCCAGCCGGCCATGTTGTAGCTCTTGCTGAGGGTGAAGAACTCGACCGCCACGTCCTTGGCGCCGGGCACCTGCATGATCGACGGGGCCTTCCAGCCGTCGAACACGATGTCGGCATAGGCGAGGTCGTGCACCACCAGGATCTCGTGCTTGCGCGCCAGCGCCACCACCCGCTCGAAGAATTCGAGCTCCACGCATTGGGCCGTCGGGTTGGACGGGAAGCCGAACACCATCATCTTCGGCTTGGGGTAGCTGCCGCGGATGGCCTTTTCGAGCTCGGCGAAGAAGTCCACCTCGGGCGACACCGGCACCGAGCGGATGTCTGCGCCGGCGATCACCGCGCCGTAGATGTGGATCGGGTAGCTCGGGTCGGGCACCAGCACCGTGTCGCCGCGGTCGAGCGTGGCCAGCATCAGGTGGGCCAGCCCTTCCTTCGAGCCGATGGTGACGATGGCTTCGGTGTCCGGGTCGATGTCGACGTCGTAGCGGCTCTTGTACCAATGCGAGATGGCGCGCCGCAGCCGCGGGATGCCCTTGGAGGCCGAGTAGCCGTGCGTGTCGGGCCGCTGCGCCGCCTCGGCCAGCTTGGCCACGATGTGCGCGGGCGTGGCGCCGTCGGGGTTGCCCATGCTCATGTCGATGATGTCTTCGCCGCGTCGCCGGGCAGCCAGCCGCAATTCGGCCGTGATGTTGAAGACGTAGGGAGGCAGGCGATCGATGCGGGCGAAGCGGCGCTTGCCCTGGGATGAAGCGGTCATGTGGTGCTCACGTAAGCGCCCGGAACCGTCCGAGCGACGTTGCCGCTTTGCGCGGCGCCGGGCATGCTACCGCACCCGTGCCGCAACGGCACACTCAGGGAATGTGCTCGGCGTCCGCAGGCGGGACCACCCAGCCGTGCATTCGCTCCTCGTACACCGACACACGCGGCGCCGGAAAACTCGGATCGGCGAACGCGCCGACGGGGATGGCCAGGTGGTCCGGCAACCCTTCGAGCTCGTAGTAGACGGTTGATCCGCACTGCGGGCAGAAGTGGAACTTGACCTTCGAGCCTTCGTCACCGACCCGCACGTACAACGACGAGGTGCCCGAAGGCGAAACGTCTTGTCGACGGAACCTGGCCTGCTGGCCGAAGACGCTGCCGGTGCGCCGTTGGCAGGCGAGGCAGTGGCAGATGGACACCCGCAGCGGCTCGCCGGTGACCCGTGCTGTGAGCTGGCCGCAGCTGCAAGCGGCAAGACGTATGGTCATGTCGGTTCACGCGTCGGGCTTGTGGCACACCGCCTCGATGTTGTGTCCATCGGGGCCGATGACGAAGGCGGCGTAGTAGTTCGCGTGGTAGTGCGGGCGCAAGCCGGGCGCACCGTTGTCCTTGCCGCCGGCTGCCAGGCCGGCGCGATGGAAGGCATCGACCTGCCCGCGGGTTTCGGCAACGAACGCGATGTGCAGGTGCGCTGGCCTTTCCTCGGTCTGGCAAAGACACAACGAGGACTTGCCATCCGCACTGAGTTCGACGCCGTAGGAGGGCTCCCCCTCGGAGACGACGGTCACGCCGAGCGGCTCGAGCACCTTGAGGAAGAACGCCCTGCTCGCGGCGTAGTCGCTGACTCCGAACTTCACGTGATCGAACATGGATGTGCTCTCCTGAAGCGTGTGCCCCAACCCCTCACGAAGACAGCATGGACCAGGTGTGCAAGCCGCTGACCACGATCAACGCCAGGGCAGCAGAAGCCAGGACGGTGTCGTGTGTGTTGCGCCAGTCGATGCTTGCCGCGGCGCGCATGATAGACAACGAGCGCCTTGCGACCAAGGCGACCTTTCAAGCGAGCCACGACGAAGTGCTGGCTTTGCGCCAGGTACTGTATGAAAATACAGCCCGGCATGACATCTTAGCCAGCCTGCTGCTCGTCCGGCAACCGTTGCGGACGCAGCAGACAAGTCCACCCGAGCCGCATGCAAAGCCGCCGCCTGATCGCCCACCTCGACATGGACGCCTTCTATGCGTCCGTCGAGTTGTTGCGCTATCCGGAGCTGCAGAACCAGCCCGTGGTCATCGGCGGCGGGCGACGGCACCAGCCTGAAGAGCTGGCCGACGGCACCCGTCGCTTCGCGCGCCTGCGCGACTACACCGGCCGCGGTGTCGTCACCACCGCCACCTATGCCGCGCGCGACTTCGGGGTGCACTCCGGCATGGGGCTCATGAAGGCAGCGCTGCGCGCACCCGATGCGGTGCTGCTGCCCACCGACTTCGACGCCTATCGCCGCTACTCGCGCCTGTTCAAGGCGGCCGTGGCAGAAGTTGCCCCCGTGATCGAAGACCGCGGCATCGACGAGATCTACATCGACCTCACCGACGTGCCGGGCGCGCAAGACACCGTGGGCCACGACCCGCTCGGCGGCGCGCGCGCGGTGGCGCAGGAGATCAAGAACAGCGTGCGGCGGGCCACCGGCCTCACCTGCTCGATCGGCATCACGCCCAACAAGCTGCTGTCGAAGATCGCCTCCGAGCTCGACAAGCCCGACGGCCTCACCGTGCTGGCCGCGGACGAACTCCCCACCCGCATCTGGCCCCTGCCGGTACGCCGCATCAACGGCATCGGCCCCAAGGCAGGCGCGCGGCTGCAGCAGCTGGGCATCACCACCGTCGGCGAGCTGGCGCGGTGCGAGCCCGCCTGGCTGGTCGAGCAGTTCGGCAAGAGCTACGGCATCTGGCTGCACCGCGCAGCGCGAGGCATCGACGACCGGCCGGTGGTCACGCACAGCGAGCCGGTGTCGATGAGCCACGAAACCACCTTCGAGCGCGACCTGCATGCAGTGCGTGACCGCGCCGCGCTGTCGTCCATCTTCACGCAGTTGTGCCAGCACCTGGCCGAAGACCTGCAGCGCAAGGGCTACGTGGGGCGCACCATCGGCATCAAGCTGCGGTACGACGACTTCAAGACCGTTACGCGCGACCACACCCTTGAGGTGTGGACCAGCGACTTCGCGGCCATTCGCCGGGCGGCGGGCGAGTGCCTCAAGCGCGTGCCGCTCGAAAAGCGGCTGCGGCTGCTGGGCGTGCGCATGGGCTCCCTGCTGAAGACAGCCGATGCGGCCGCAGCGCTCGAGGCCGCGCAGCGAAGCAAGCGCAAGAAGAAGGGTGCCTCGCCCGCTCTCGCCGACGACACGCCGCGTGCCGAGGAGCCGCAGGCGCCCTACACGCCCGGGTTGTTCATCTGAAGGCTGGCCGTCATGGGCGCCGGCCCAGGCCCCGCCGCCAGCCGCCCGAAACCACGAAGCGCGGAAAGGTCACGAACTGCTCGACCACGAAGCGCGAGAAGAAGTCGCCTGCCCCCAGAAAGGGCTCGGGCGCCTCAGGTTCGGTCTTGTGCCCCGCCGCCTGAGCGATGAAGGCTCCGAGCAACCCGCCCAGTCCCAGCAGCCACATCGACATGCCGCCCCACCCCAGTGCGGCAGCCGTCAGCGCTGCGGCGCCGCCCCAGAACAGAGGCACCGTCGCGATGTGCAGCCACAGGTTGATGCGGCTGCGGTGCTTGTTGCCGTAGTCGGCGTATTGCCAGCGGAGCAGGTCTTTGCGGATCGTCATGGCAGTGCTTCTCGAAGTGGGGGCATCGGACTTGACAGGCGCCAATCTAGGCCCTTATCTTTCCATTGTCAAGATAAAGCACTCCGAATGCCCCGCTCCACAGCAAAGGCCGCCCCCCGGCCCTACCACCATGGCGACCTCGCCGAGGCATTGCTGCAGGCCGCCGCAGACCTGCTCGCCGAGGCCGGCCCCGAGCGCTTCAGCCTGCGCGAATGCGCACGGCGCGCCGGCGTGTCGCACGCCGCCCCGGCCCACCACTTCGGCGACACGCGGGGCCTGCTCACGGCCTACGCTGCGCGCGGCTTCGAGGCGCTGGCCCAGCGCCTGCAAGCAGCAGCCAGGACGGTGGCTGACCCGGTGGCCCGGCTGCAGGCACAAGGCGAGGCGTATGTGGCGTTCGCGCTCGAGCACCCGGCGCGCTACCAGCTCATGTTCCGCAGTGGTCAGACCGACATGGACATGCCGCTGCTCAGCGATGCAGCCCAGGCCGCCTGGGCCGAGCTCGCCAATGCGGTGGCAGCCGCACGCGGCACCGAGCCCGCCCGGGACAGCAGCGACCCGCACGCCGCGCTTGCCTGGGCCGCGGTGCACGGTCTTGCCCTGCTGCTGATCGACGGCCGCATGGCGCCGGCCCGCGCTCGACCGGACGCCTGGCGGCGTATGACTCGCGACACGCTGGCCGCCCTGGCACCGGCCTGGCGCCCACCGGTTTGAGGGGTTGCCCCGGCCTCCTGCTGGCACGAAACCCGCTTGTAACGCTGCACCGACCTTCGTGTCCGCCCCATCCGTGTGAAACGCAACGATGCAGGCCCAGGTCGGTTGCAGGAGGCTTACATGACTGACAAGCAACGTCACCAACCGCGCGTTCGCCGCGTTCCCGCCGCGTCGCTGCCCAACTGGGTCATCGTTCTCATGGCTGCCAGCGTCGCGCTGGCGGCTGCAGTGGCGCGCCAGCTCGCCTGACGCGCCCCTCGCACACGAGCCACGGCCCCGAGCCGTGGCCTCGCGTGACGCACTTCACACACCGGCTGCATCCGGCCGGTGTCCTCCAGCGTAGCTACAGGCGTCCCCACCACGGAGCGCCTGTATGTCTTCAACGCGAACCGGCGGTCGCAGCCCTGCTGCCGCCCTACCCGCCTTCGCCGCTGCGGCCTGCGCAGTGCTTGCCGGCCCTGCCGCCCATGCCCAGGGCGGCAAGCTGCTGCTCACGCCATGGTCGAGCTGCCTGAAGGAGCCCGCGCCATGAAAGCCATTCGATCCGGCGCCGGCCTTCTGGCCATACTGGCCATGCTGGCCGCCGCCGGGGCCGCGCAGGCGGCCTCCCTGACGATCACGGTGCTCGACAAGGACGGCCAGCCGGCGCCCGACGTGGCCGTGCTGGTGCGCCCGCTCATCGCCTCGACCTTGAAGCCCGCGCTGCCGGCCAGCGTGGTGGTCGACCAGGAGAAGATGCAGTTCAAGCCCTTCCTCACCATCGTCGTGCCCGGGACGCCCCTGCGCTTCTCGAACCGCGACGGGTTCGACCATCACATCCGCGGCACGGCGCCCGCAGGTGCCCAGGACTTCGAGGTGCGCATCGCGCCGCAGGCCCAGAAGGCGCTGGAACCCGGCCTCGAGAAGACCGGGCGCTATGCGCTGGCCTGCCACCTGCACTCGTCGATGCGAGGCTATGTGCTGGTGAGCGACACGCCCTGGTTCGCGCGGACCGACGCCCAGGGGAAGGCCACGCTCGAGGGCCTGCCGGACGGGCCGGCCGACGTGGTGCCGTGGCACCCGGAGCAGTTCGCCGACCAGGCGGCACAACGCGTGACACTGGGCGGCGCTGCCACCACCTTGAACGGCCAGCTCAACTTCACGCCGCGCAAGCGCCGCGTCTACTGAGGGGCCTGCCCTCCTGCAGCAGCGCCGGGATCTCGCCGCGGCCGATACCCAGGTCGCACAGCTCCCGGTCGGTCATGCCACGCAGCAGCTCACGGTCCTGACGGCGGCGGCGCCAGCTCAGCAACAGGTCGATCAGCTTCATCTTGGCCTCCGTGGCGCAGGAGCGGTCGGTTTCGATGCCTGCATGGTGCGTCACGGCGTACCATCTGAGAAGTTGCATCTTCTGAACCATTCCATCAGGAAGCCTGATGAGATCGCTGAACCTGGACCAGCTGCGCACCCTGGTCGCCATCGCGGACCTCGGTTCGTTCTCGAACGCCGCGAGGACGCTGCACCTGTCGCAGCCCACGGTGAGCCTGCACATCAGCGAACTGGAGTCGCGGTTGGGCGCGCGGCTGCTCGACCGCTCGGATCGGCGCGTCAGGCCCACGGCCGCCGGCACCGCACTGGTGGAGCGTGCCCGAGCGCTGCTGCATGACGCGCAGGAAGCGGCCGACCTGGTGAAGCGCCATGCGCAGGGGCTGGTGGGGCGCGTGCGCCTGGGCGCCTCCACCGTCGTCGTCACCCACCTGCTGCCGGCCGCGCTCGACTGGCTGTCCCAGCACCACCCCGGCATCGACGTGGAGCTCGGCATCACCGGCTCGCTGCAGGCGGCGCAGCGGCTGCGTGAGGGCAGCCTGGACATCGGCATCGTTTCACTGCCGCTCGCCTCCGAGGTCGGGCTGGAGATCCGCCCCTGGCGCAGTGACCCGATGGCCGCCTACCTGCCGCCGCGCTGGGAAGCCCCGGCCACCGTCACGCCGCAATGGCTGGCCCAGCGCCCGCTGGTGCTCAACGACAGCAGCACCAACATGTCGCGCCTCACCGCCGCATGGTTCGCCAAGGCCGGCTATGCGCCCAAAGCCCGCATCGAGCTGAACTACGACGAGGTCATCAAGAAGCTGGTGATGGCGGGCTACGGTGCCTCGGTCCTGCCGCTGGAGCCCAGCGCCGATGCGGCCCAGCTGCAGGCGCAGGTGCAGATCCGGCCGCTGCGCCCGGCGCTGCGGCGCCGGCTCGGCGTGGCGCTGCGCCGCACCGCCGCCGCACGCGAACCGCCGCTGGAGATCGTGCTGGGCGTGCTGGAAAGCCTGCGCCAGCGCTGAGGCTGGCGCCCCGCAACGGCGCTGCTAGAGTGCCCCGCATGAGCCCTCTTCCGCCGCCTGCCGACCTGCGCCTGCCTTCGATCGACGGGCTGCGCGCCTTCGAAGCCGTCGCCAGGCTCGGCAGCTTCGAGCGCGCCGCTGACGAGCTGCATGTGAGCGCCAGCGCGGTGGGCAAGCGCCTGGCCACGCTCGAGGAACTGCTGGGCACGCCGCTGCTGGTGCGCAGCGGCAAGGTGCTGGCACTCACCGCCGAGGGCAAGGAATATCTCGCCTCGGTGAGCGCCGCGCTCGGCCTGCTCGCACAGGTGCCGCTGCACCGGCGCGCGGTGCAGCGGCAGCAGCGCCTGCGCATCACCACGCCTCCCACCTTCGCCCGCCAGGTGCTGGTGCCGCAACTGGCAGGCTTCACGCAGGTGCATCCGCATGTCGAGCTCGAGGTGATGCTGAGCATCCCCTTCGTGAGCGCCGCCTCGGGAGCCGAGACCGACATCGAGGTGCGCAATGGCGATGCGTCCGCCGATGATGGCACCGTGCTCATGCACGACGTGGTGCTGCCGGTGGCTGCGCCTTTGCTCCTCAGCCGGCTGCCGGCCATGCGCAGCCCTGCGGACCTGGAACACGCGCCGCTGCTGCGCACGCCGCTGGAGCCGTGGGTGCGGTGGTTCGAGGCCGCCGGTCTGGCGTGGCCGGAGCCGTCGCGCGGCCCCAAGCTGGTGGACCTGGGGCTCACGCTCGAGTCCGCGGTCAGCGGCCAGGGCGTGGCACTGGCGCGGCCCAGCCTGGCGCGCGACTGGCTGCTGAGCGGTGCGCTGGTGCCGTTGTTCGAGCCCGCCCAGCGGGTGCTGGCCACGCCGGTCAACCTGTATTTCCTGATGCCGTTCTCGGCCCAAGGGGCGGCGGCCGAATTTGCGGCCTGGCTGCAGCAGGCCTGCCACAGCGTCGCGCAGGCCGGGCTGGCGGCGATTTCCGGTGTCGCCGGAGAAAAATTCCGCGACGACTGAGTCGGCTTGCGCGAGCATCCAGCCGCGACCGATAGCTGAGCAAAAGCAAGAGCGAGACGAGACAACCCCCATGAGCGTCATCACCAACATCGAAGACCTGCGCGTGCTGGCCAGGAAGCGCGTGCCGCGCATGTTCTACGACTACGCCGACAGCGGCTCCTGGACCGAAAGCACCTACCGCGCGAACGAAAGCGACTTCCGCAAGATCCTGCTGCGCCAGAAGGTGGCGTGCAACATGGAAGGCCGCACCACGCAGACCACGCTCGTGGGCCAGGCCGCGGCCATGCCGGTGGCCATCGCGCCCACCGGCCTGACCGGCATGCAGCACGCCGACGGCGAGATCCTCGCGGCCCGGGCTGCCGAGAAGTTCGGCATCCCCTTCACGCTGTCGACCATGAGCATCTGCTCGATCGAGGACGTGGCCGCCCACACGACGGCGCCGTTCTGGTTCCAGCTCTACGTGATGCGCGACCGCGACTTCATCCTGCGCCTGATCGACCGCGCCAAGGCGGCGCGCTGCTCGGCGCTGATGCTCACGCTCGACCTGCAGATCCTGGGGCAGCGCCACAAGGACCTGAAGAACGGCCTGTCGGCGCCGCCGAAGCCGACACTGGTCAACATCCTCGACCTGATGACCAAGCCGCGCTGGTGCCTCGGCATGCT
Source organism: Methylibium rhizosphaerae (assembly GCF_006386545.1). GTDB lineage: Bacteria > Pseudomonadota > Gammaproteobacteria > Burkholderiales > Burkholderiaceae_C > Pseudorivibacter > Pseudorivibacter rhizosphaerae. Next base: position 31,965 of record NZ_SWAR01000034.1, read on the forward strand.
GGGCACGAAGCGCCGCAGCTTCGGCAACATCGTCGGCCATGCGCAAGGCGTGGGCGACCTCTCCTCGCTCAGCTCATGGACGGCCGAGCAGTTCGATCCGCGCCTGTCGTGGGCCGACGTGGAGTGGATCAAGAAGCGCTGGGACGGCAAGCTGATCCTCAAGGGGATCATGGACGTCGACGATGCCCGCCTCGCTGCCGACAGCGGCGCCGATGCGCTGATCGTGTCCAACCACGGGGGCCGGCAGCTCGACGGGGCGCCCTCCTCCATCGCGGCGCTGCCGGCCATCGTCGAAGCGGTGGGCCACCGCATCGAGGTCTGGATGGACGGCGGCATCCGCTCGGGGCAGGACGTGCTCAAGGCCGTTGCGCTCGGCGCGCGCGGCACGCTCATCGGCCGCAGCTTCCTCTACGGGCTGGGTGCCATGGGCGAAGCCGGCGTCACGAGATGCCTGGAGATCATCCAGAAGGAACTCGACCTCACGATGGCCTTCTGCGGCCACACCGACATCCGCAAGGTCGACAGGAGCATCCTGCTGCCGGGCACCTATCCGACGGCCTGAGTTCAGGCGAGCAGCAACGCCGCCAGCGCCACTGCGCCCGGCAGCGCCTGCACGAAGAGGATCTTGCGCGACGCCGTGGCCGCGCCGTACACGCCGGCCACGATCACGCAGCCCAGGAAGAACAGCATCACGCCGCGGCCGGCGGGCAGGCCGAGGATGAGGCCCCACACCAGGCCCGCGGCCAGGAAGCCGTTGTAGAGGCCCTGGTTGCCGGCCAGCGTCCTGGTCGCGCGGGCGAACTCCTCGGTCAGGCCGAAGGCGCGACGGCCCAGAGGCCGCTCCCACATCACCATCTCCAGCACCATGATGTAGACGTGCAGCAGCGCGACCAGCGCCACCAGCACACAGGCAACAAGCGTCATTGCAGAACCCCCCGGCCACGGCCATTTGAGAAACATTGTTGTTTCCGTCCGGTATGCTATCGTTTTTGAATCATGCCGGCAACCAGAGCCCCACGTTCATCTGCACCGCTGAAGCTGCCTCGCGGCGGGCGTCATCCGCTCACCCAGGAAGCGGTGGCCACCTCGCAACGCACCCGCATGCTGGGTGCCGTGGCGCAGGCGGTGGCACAGAAAGGCTATGCGGCGGCCACGGTGGCCGATGTCATCGCCATCGCCGGCGTTTCGCGCCGCACCTTCTACGAGCAGTTCCCCAACATCGAGGACTGCTTCATGGCCGCCTACGTCGAAGGCATGCAGAGCCTGCTCGGCGCCATCCGCGAGGCCATGCGCAATGTGCCCGAGGACGACTGGCGCGCCCGCACCCGCGTGGCGATCGAGGCCTACCTGCGGGCGCTGGCCAGCCAGCCGGACGCGGCCTGGGCCTTTTCGATCGAGGCGCTGGGCGCGGGCCGCCAGGGGCTGGACCAGCGCGCCTGGGTCCTGTCGCAATGGGTGGCGCAATGGCGTGCGCTCTGGGCGCTGCGCCAACGCAGCGAACCGGAGCTCGGGCCGATTGCCGACGAGCCGCTGCTGGGCCTGACCGGCGGCCTGGAAGAGATGGTGCGCGAATGCCTGCGCCGGCGCGGCGCCCGCCACCTGCCGCAGCTGGCACCCGCAGCCACCGAGCTCGCGCTGGCCGTGCTCGAAGGCCACAGCCGGCGTGCCGGGAAGCCTTGACGTCCGTCAACGCAAAAAAGCCAGGCTGCCCCGTTCGGGGGGTGCATTTCGCTGACTCCAAACTTACACTGCGCGTCAGGGCTGCCAAGGCAGTCCATGGGCGGCAGGAGAGCGTCATGACCCTCAACCAGCTTCGCGATCTCAAGCGTTGGCACGTGTCGCACCGGCGCGACCACCCGCTCGAATACCAGGTCTTCGACGGCGTGCTGACGCTGTGGCTGCTGGGCTGGGTGGGCCTGGCGCCCGCCCTGCTGCTGGACCAGGCGGCCCTGGTGCCGCTGTGCCTGCTGGGCTACCTGGCGCCGGAGTTCTACCGCTGGCTGCGGGTGCGCCTGCACCGCAGCGCCCGGCTGCGGTGTGACTGGCTGGGCGCCTTGTCCAGTTGAAGCGCGAGTGCGGCGCGCGGGCCGTCAGTGGCCGTGGCCGCCCGTGGCCACCAGCGTGATGGCCAGCAGGCCGGCGGCCAGCCACGCGATCTGCACCGCAGTCTCCTTGACGGACAGCCGCCGCTGCAGCTGCGGAATGAGGTCGGCCACCGCGACGTAGATGAAGCTGCTGGCGGCGATGACCAGCAGGTAGGGGAAAAGCGATTCCCACGGGCCCACGATGAAGTAGCCCAGCACACCGCCCAGCACGCCGGCCAGGCCTGACAGCGCGTTCCACACCAGCGCCTTGGCACGGGTGAAGCCGGCGTTGACAAGGACGATGTAGTCGCCCACCTCCTGCGGAATCTCGTGCGCGATGACCGCCACCGCGGTGGCCACGCCGAGGTGTACGTCGGTGAGGAAGGCGGCGGCGATGATCACGCCGTCGCAGAAGTTGTGGATGCTGTCGCCCAGCAGCACGCTCCAGCCGCCCCGGCCGGCCTGCTCGGCGTCGAAGCCGTGGTGGTGGTGATGGTGCGGGTCGTCGCCTTCGTGGTGGTGGCTGTGGCGGTAGAGCTCGGCCTTTTCCAGCAGGAAGAAGAACAGCAGCCCGGCCAGCAGCGTGACGAACAGGGCATGCGTGTCGGCCTTGCCGCTCTCGAACGCCTCAGGCAGCACGTTGAGCAGCGCGGTGCCCAGCAGCACGCCGGCCGACAGGCTGACCAGGTGCTGCACCAGCTTGCTGAGCACGGTGACCGTGAGGCTTGCCGCGATCACGACCGAAAGCACGCCGCCGGCGAACGTGGCCAGCACGATGTAGAGCAGGGTCATCGAAAGAGTCCCGGGCCAAAGAAAAAACCGCGCCTCTGTTGGTTGCCAGGAGGCACGGCTGCTGCACCGTCGATGTTATCAACCGTGTCAAGCGCGAGCTCCGCCGGCGGTTCGGACATGAAATGCACCGACAATCCGCGCATGGAATCCACGGTCGATCCGCTGCGCGCGGCCACCTCCCTCGAAGCCCCCTCGCGCTGGCCCGGCCTCCTGGCCGCCATCGACATGGGCTCCAACAGCTTTCGCCTCGAGATCGCCGAACTGCCCCGTGGCGGTCGCTACAAGCGCATCGACTACCTCAAGGAAACCGTGCGCCTGGGCGGCGGGCTCGACGAGAACGGCTTCCTCACTCCCGAGGCCGTGCGCCGCGGCCTCGCCTGCCTGGACCGCTTCGCGCAACGCCTGAAGGGCTTCGCACCGCACCAGGTGCGCGCAGTGGCCACCCAGACGCTGCGCGAGGCCAGGAACCGCGACGCCTTCCTGCTGCAGGCGCGCACGGTACTCGGCTACCCGATCGAGGTGATCTCCGGCCGCGAGGAGGCCCGTCTCATCTACGCAGGAGTGGCGCGGCTGCAGCCGTCCGACAAACCCCGCCTGGTGGTGGACATCGGCGGGCGTTCCACCGAGATGATCCTGGGCCACGGCCGGCATCCGACCCGCGCCGAATCCTTCCAGGTCGGCAGCGTGAGCCTGTCGCTCAAGTACTTCGGCGACGGCCGCTTCACCGAGGCCGCGTTCCGGTCGGCGCAGGTGGCGGCCGGCGCCGAACTCGAGGAAGCCCTCGAGTTGTTCGCCCGCGAGCACTGGACCGAGGCGCTCGGTTCGTCCGGCACCGTGGGTGCGGTGGCGCAGCTGCTGGTGACCAACGGCATCAGCAAGGACGGCAGCATCACGCCCGAGGGGTTGCGCTGGTGCATGGAGCAATGCCTCGCGGCCGGCCACCAGGACGACATCCTGCTGCCGGGCCTCAAGCCCGAGCGGCGTGCGGTGCTCGGCGGCGGGCTGTCCATCCTGTACACCCTCGCGGTCCACTTCGGCATCGACCATCTGCAGGCGACGCGCGGCGCCTTGCGGCAAGGCGTGATCTTCGACCTCGACGAACGCCTCGACGCAGCCCGCAGCGCCCGCCACAAGGACATGCGCGACGCGTCGGTGCGCGAGCTGCAGCGCCGTTTCGGTGTCGACGAAACCCAGGCCGAACGGGTGCAGGCGCTGGCCCTGCAGCTGTATGCCGACGCCTGGCCGGAGGCCGATCTCGAATCGGTGCGCGAGCTGGGCTGGGCCGCGGCGCTGCATGAGATCGGCATGATGGTGTCGCACCACGACCACCACCGGCACAGCGCCTACCTGCTGGCCCATGTGGATGCGCCCGGCTTTTCGCAGAGCCAGCAGCGTCGCCTGGGCGAGCTGGTGCTGGGTCAGCGCGGCGGACTGCGCAAGCTGGAGGCAGCATTCACCCAGGACGCGCTGGTCTGGCAAGTGATGTGCCTGCGCCTGGCCAGCATCCTGTGCCATGCGCGCAGCGATGTGCCGGCCGGCGTGGCAAGACTCGACCGCTCGAATCGCAGTGCGCTGCTGCGCCTGCAGGCCTCCTGGGCGGAGACCCACCCGCGCACCCTGCACCTGCTCAACGAGGAAGTCGAGACCTGGAGCCGCAGCGGCGCGTTGCGGCTTGCGCTGCAGGCGCGCTGAGCGCAAACCCTGTAGGCAGATGCCGACGACTGCGCGGGCATTGCGCCTGTAGCGGCGCCATGAAGCGCGCGCGAATCTTGTGTGGCAGCGAATGCTGCCCCCAACACCCACAGGAGTCGCACATGGCCCAGAGCAAGAACCCCGCGTCGCAGGACGCCATCGCCCTGCTGAAGGCCGACCACGCGCAGGTCGACAAGCTGTTCAAGCAGTACGACAAGCTGGCCGAAGAAGGCAGCGCCGAAGAGAAGAGCGCACTGGCGCAGCAGATCTGCACCGAGCTCACGGTGCATGCGCAGATCGAGGAAGAGATCTTCTACACCGCCGCTCGCGAGGCGATGGACGATCAGGACCTGCTCGACGAGGCCGAGGTCGAGCACGCCAGCGCCAAGGAGCTCATCGCGCAGATCTCGAGCATGCAGCCCGACGAGCCGCTGTACGACGCCAAGGTGAAGGTGCTTGGCGAATACGTGCGGCACCACGTGAAGGAAGAGCAGGACGAGCTGTTCCCGAAGGTGAAGAAGACCGACCTCGATCTCGACGCCCTGGGCGAGCAGCTGGCCGAACGCAAGCAGCAGCTGATGGGCGAGTACGGCGAGATGCTGGAAGGCGATGCCGCCCTGGCCTCGCGGCAGCAGAAGGTGGCGGGAAGCAGCGTCCGGCGCGCCGCCTCGCAGTCACGCCACTGAGCGGCGCGCTTGCCTGCTACAGCAGGTCCGGTCCCTGTACGGCCTGCAGCACGACCTGCGGCGCGTCACCGCGCAGGCGGTGACGCAGCCACCAGACGGCGCTCTTCTTGATGGGCCAGTAGATCTCGCTGCCCGTCATCACCCGGCCCGCGGTCAGCCCGAGGGTCGGCTGGTGGCCCACCACGAGCACCGGCTCGGTCGCGTCGGGCCAGCGCACCGCCTTCAGCAGCGCCTCCACGCCGCCGTCGGGCGCCAGCGCGGCAACGGTCTTGAAGGGCCGCTCCAGCGCCTGCGCAGTCTGCTGCGCGCGCAGCGCCGGGCTCACCAGGATGCGGGTCGATTCGGCCAGGCGCTGGTTCAGCCATTCGGCCATGCGCTGGGCCTGGCGCTCGCCCTTGGTGGTTAGTGCACGCTCCAGGTCGTTCTGCCCTTCGCGGATCACGTGGGCTTCTGCATGGCGCCACAGGATCAGATCCACGACCGGGCTCCTTCTTCCTTCAGCGGCTGAAGCGCGTCATCAACGCATGCTGGGCGCTCACTCCTTGTGTGCCCACACGCAGGTAGCTGCCGTCGGACTGCTGCAGCCAGGCGTCGCGGCCGTCGTGCAGATAGGGCACGAGGCATTCGTCGATGACCCGCTGCCGCAACGCCGCATCGCGCACCGGCCACGCGATCTCGATGCGGCGGAACATGTTGCGGCTCATCCAGTCGGCGCTCGACAGGTACAGCGCTTCGTCGTCCTCGCCGGCACCCCAGCGGAAGTACATGATGCGCGAATGCTCGAGGAAGCGGCCGATCACCGAGCGCACCCGCACACGCTCCGTGAGACCCTTCACCGAAGGCGGCAGCATGCAGGCCCCGCGCACGATGAGGTCGACGTTGGCGCCGGCCTGTGCCGCCGCCACCAGCGCCTTGATGAGCACCTCGTCGGTCAGCGCATTCAGCTTGGCCACTATCCGTGCCGGCTTGCCGGCATTGGCCGCCTGCTCCACCCGTTCGATGAGAGTGCACATCTGGCGGTGCAGGCTGAACGGCGCCAGCAGCAGCTGCCGCGGCGCCCGGTGCCTGGTGAGGCTGGCCAGCTGCTGGAACACCGTGTCGGCATCGGCCGTGAGCTCGGGATCGGCGCTGAGGTAGCCCACGTCGGTATAGAACAGCGCCGTCTTGGGGTTGTAGTTGCCGGTGGACAGGTGCACGTACCGGCGCAGGCGGCCTTCTTCGCGCCGCGTGATGAGCAGCAGCTTGGCATGCGTCTTCAGGCCGACGATGCCGTACACCACCTGTGCGCCCACCGCTTCGAGCCGCTCGGCCCAGTTGATGTTGGCCTCTTCGTCGAAGCGCGCCTTCAGCTCCACCACCGCCATGACTTCCTTGCCGCGGCGGGCGGCCTCGAGCAGCAGGTCCATCAGCACCGACTCGCTGCCGGTGCGGTAGATGGTCTGCTTGATGGCCAGCACCTCGGGGTCGGCCACCGCTTCACGCAGCAGCTGCACCACGGGGTCGAAGCTTTCGAACGGGTGGTGCAGCAGCACATCGCCGCGGCGCAGCCGCTCGAACATCGACATGCCCTCCCGCGGCAGGCTCTGCGGCCAGGCCGGCTCGTACGGCGTGAAGCGCAGCTGCGGCGCCTCGGCCTGGTCGATCAGCTGGTTGAGCCGCACCAGGTTGACCGGCCCGTTCACGCGGTACAAGGCCGCCTGCGGCAAGCCGAACTGCTGCAGCAGGAACTCGCTCAGCTCGCTCGGGCAGGTGTTCACCACTTCCAGGCGGATGGCCTGGCCGAAATGCCGGGTCGACAACGACGAGCGCAGCGCCTGGCGAAGGTTGGTCACGTCCTCTTCGTCGACGTCGAGGTCGGAGTCGCGCGTGACGCGGAACTGCGAAAAGGCTTCGACGCTGCGGCCGGGAAACAGCTCTTCGAGGTGGGCGCGGATCACACTGGACAGCAGCACGAAGGCCTGCGTGCCGGGCTCCACCAGCTTTTCGGGCAGGCGGATCACGCGCGGCAGCACGCGCGGAACCTTCACGATGGCGATCGAGTTGTCGCGCCCGAACGCGTCTCGCCCGCCCAGCTTGGCGATGAAGTTCAGCGACTTGTTGGCCACCAGCGGAAACGGATGAGCAGGATCGAGCCCCACCGGCACCAGCAACGGGCGCACCTGCTTCTGGAAGAACTGGTCGACCCAGCGGCGTTGGGCTTCGTCGCGTTCGGCATGGTTGACGATGCAGATGCCCTCGCGCTTGAGCGCCGGCATCACCTCGTCGTTGAAGGTGGCGTACTGGTCGTCGATGAGCTGGTGGGCCGCGGCGGCCACTTCAGCCAGCTCACGGGTCGTGATGGCCGAAGTGGGCAGGCGCGAGGCCTCCAGGTAGTCGGCAAACCGAACCTCGAAGAACTCGTCGAGGTTGGACGACACGATGCAGATGTAGCGCAGCCGCTCCAGCAACGGCACGTCTTCGCGACGAGCCTGCGCGAGCACCCGGCGGTTGAATTCCAGGATCGCCCGCTCACGGTTGAGCAAGGTCAGGCCGGTCGTCGCCGGTGCTTTCACTTCGGCATCCATGAATTCAGTTTATGACGGTTCGGCGACAGATTCGTGACAGCGCTCGGGTGCCTGCAATAGCCGCCGGGTTGGCACCAGATGGCCCAGGAACTGCTCACAGACGCTGCTCCAGTCGAAACACTCGGCCCTGGCTCGTGCCCGGTCCCGAGGGACTTCCAGCGCCTTGAGCGAGGCGACGCGGAGGTCGTCGTGGAGCACGCCGCCGTCGCTCCTGCCCACCACGTCGAGCGGCCCGTCGACGGGGAACGCGGCCACCGGGGTGCCGCAGGCCATGGCTTCCAGCATCACGAGGCCGAAGGTCTCGGAGTGGCTGGGGAAGGTGAAGACGTCGGCGGCGCTGTAGATGGACGGCAGCTCGGCGCGCGGCACCACCCCCCGCCACACCACCTGGGGAAACCTGCGCTGCAGGTCGGGCAGCAGCGGCCCGACGCCGTACACCACCTTGCTGCCGGGCAGGTCGAGCTGCAGGAAGGCCTCGAGGTTCTTTTCGTAGGACACACGGCCCACGTACAGGAACACCGGGCGAGGCAGGCCCAGGTCGGCCCCCGGGACGGGCTGGAACAGGCCCAGGTCCACCCCGTGAGACCAGGCCCGAAGCCGGGAGAACCGCTGGGCCTGAAGCTGCCTCAGCATGCCGTCGGTCGGCACCATGACACCCGACGACGGCGCATGGAAACGCCGGAACCAGGCATAGCCCCACGACTCCGGAATGTGCAGCGCCTTCGACAGGATGTACGGAAAGCGGGTGTGGAAGGCGGTCGTGAAGGCCAGTCCCTGCTTCAGGCAGAAGCTGCGCGCCGCGCCGCCCAGCGGACCTTCGGTGGCGATGTGGATCGCCTCGGGCGCAAAGGCGGTCAGGCGGCGGGCGACTTCACGCCCCGGCCGCCAGGCCAGCTCGATCTCCCGGTAGCCGGGGCACGGGAAGCGGCGGAAGCCGGACGGCTCGATCACCTCGACCTCGTGGCCGCGCTGCTGCAGGCCGCCGACCAGTTCGACCAGGGTGGTCACGACACCGTTGACCTGCGGTTTCCAGGCATCGGTGACCAGCGCGATCTTCATCGGGAATGCTCCGCCATCGCCGCCAGCCGTTGCGGCGCCGGCTCCTCTTCGAGGCCGGCCTTGCGGCGCCGCGCGGCCGAAGCACGGTCGCTCCAGTCGAGGATCTCCAGCCGGCCGTCCTGGTGCTCCACCAGCGCGGTGAGGCTTTCGACCCAGTCACCGTCGTTGGCGTAGAGCACGCCGTCGATGTCGCGCAGTTCGGCATGGTGGATGTGGCCGCACACCACCCCCTGCACGCCGCGCTTGCGCGCCTCGCGTGCGACCGCCATCTCGAAGTCGCCGATGAAGCTGACCGCACGCTTGACCTTGAGCTTCAGGTATTTCGACAGCGACCAGTACGGCAGCCCGAGCCGGGCGCGCAGCGAATTGAAGTGCCGATTGAGCTTGAGGGTGAACTCGTACAGCGAGTCGCCCACATAGGCCAGCCACTTGGCGCACTGGATCACGCCGTCGAACAGGTCGCCGTGGGTGATCCACAGCTTGCGGCCGTCGGCCGTCTCGTGGATCCAGTCCTCGGCCACCTCGATGCCGCCGAAGTTGTGGTCGAGGTACTTGCGCGCGAACTCGTCGTGGTTGCCGGGGATGAACACCACCCGCGTGCCCTTGCGGGCCTTGCGCAGCAGCTTCTGCACCACGTCGTTGTGGGCCTGCGGCCAGTACCAGCTGCGGCGCAGCTGCCAGCCGTCGATGATGTCGCCCACCAGGAAGAGGTGTTCGCTCTCGACATGCTTCAGGAAGTCGAGCAGCGCATGCGCCTGGCAGCCGGGCGTGCCGAGGTGCACGTCGGAGATCCACACGCTGCGATAGCGTTGGCCTCCGGACTCGGGCCTGTCGTCGGACGCCGCCTCGTCAGTGACCGGCCACGCCACGCCGGGAGCCTGCAGAGCTGCCGCGCCGTGGCCGGCCCAGCCGCTCCATGCCCGCTTCACGATCGAAGGAGTCCATCGCATGGACCCGCATCGTTGCGCTGCAGCATGACGCCGCAGCGTCCGGCGGATGAAGCTTTGGTGACAGGCCCTCAGTGCGCCTCGTCCCAGTTCGGACCGAACCCGATCTCGGCCACCAGCGGCACATTCAGCTGCGCCACCGAAGCCATCACCTTGGGCACCTCGGTCCTGATCCAGTCGATCTCGGACTCCGGCACCTCGAACACCAGTTCGTCGTGCACCTGCATCACGATCAGCGACTGCCTGCCCGCGGCGTCGAGCGCCTCCTGCACCGCGATCATCGCGAGCTTGATGAGGTCGGCCGCCGTGCCCTGCATCGGCGCGTTGATCGCCTGCCGCTCGGCGCCGCTGCGGCGCGGGCCGTTGGGGCTGTTGATCTCGGGCAGGTAGATGCGCCGGCCGAACAGCGTCTCGACATAGCCCTTGTCCTTGGCCGCAACGCGGGTCTCGTCCATGTAGCGCTTCACGCCGGCGAAGCGCGCGAAGTAGCGCTCGATGTAGTCGCGGGCCGCCTTGGTCTCGATGCCCAGGCTCGAGGCCAGCCCGAAGGCGCCCATGCCGTAGATCAGGCCGAAGTTGATGGTCTTCGCATAGCGCCGCTGCTCGGCGCTCACCTCGTCGGGAGGCGTGCCGAACACTTCGCTCGCGGTGGCGCGGTGAACGTCCATGCCTTCGCTGAAGGCGCGCAGCAGGCCGGGATCCCCGGAGATGTGCGCCATGATGCGCAGCTCGATCTGGGAATAGTCGGCCGATGCGATCACGCGGCCCGGCGGCGCGATGAAGGCTTCACGCACGCGCCGGCCCTCCGGCGTGCGGATCGGGATGTTCTGCAGGTTGGGGTCGTTGCTCGAGAGGCGCCCCGTCACCGCCACCGCCTGGCCGTAGCTGGTGTGCACGCGCCCGGTCTGGGGGTTCACCATCAGCGGCAGCTTGTCGGTGTAGGTGCCCTTCAGCTTCGACAGGCTGCGGTGCTCGAGGATCTTGGCCGGCAGCGGAAAGTCCGCCGCCAGCTTCTCGAGCACCTCTTCGTCGGTGGAAGGCGTGCCGCTGGCCGTCTTCTTGACCACCGGCAGCTGCAGCTTGCCGAACAGGATCTCGCCGATCTGCTTGGGGCTGCCCAGGTTGAAGGGCTGGCCCGCCAGCTCGTGCGCCTCGCGCTCGAGGGCCATCATCCGCTGCGCCAGCTCCTGGCTCTGCCGCTGCAGCAGCGCGGCATCGATCAGCACGCCATTGCGCTCGATGCGCAGCAGCCGTTCCGAGATCGGCATCTCGATCTGCTCGTACACGTACCGCAGGCCGGCCTGCGCCTCGAGCTGAGGCCACAGCGCACGGTGCACGTCCAGCGTCATGTCGCTGTCCTCGCCGGAATACTGCGTGGCGCATTCCACCGTGACCTGCGCGAACGGGATCTGGTTGACGCCCTTGCCGCACACCTCTTCGTAGCTCAGGCCGCTGCGGCCCACATGGCGCTGCGCCAGGCTCTCGAGGCCGTGCGGCCGGTGGGCCTCGAGCACGTAGCTCTGCAGCATGGTGTCGTGCCTGTAGCCGCGCACGGTGATGCCGTGGTTGGCGAACACGTGCGCGTCGTACTTGATGTGCTGGCCCACCTTGTGGCGGGAGGCGTCCTCGAGCCACGGCTTGAGCCGGGCCAGCACGTCGTCCAGCGGCAGTTGCGCCGGCGCATCCGGGTAGGTGTGCGCGAGCGGGATGTAGCAGCCGGTACCGGTCTGCGTGCTGAACGACAGCCCGATGATGCGGGCGCGCATCGGGTCGAGCGAATCGGTTTCGGTGTCCAGCGCCACCAGCTCCGCCGCCTGCAGCTTTTCGAGCCAGGCGTCGAACGCTTCCTGCGTGAGCACCGTGTCGTAGTGCTTGTTCGCGATCGCCGGCGGCACATGGGTGGGCGCATCGTCGAACAGCGACTCCTGGGCCGGCCGGTTCGGCGCGGGCGCAGCGGCGGCAGGCGCGGGCGAGGAAGCGCCTCCGAGCGCGTCCTCCATCTCCTTCTTCCAGGTGCGAAAACCGTACTGCGTGTAGAAGTCCAGCAGCGCCGGGCGGTCGGCCTCGCGCCAGCCCAGGTCGTCGAGCTTGGGGAAACCGGGAATGTGCTCGGCCATGTCGCAGTCCGACTTGATGGTCACCAGCCTGCGCGTAGTGGGCAGCCAGTCGAGCGCGCGCCGCAGGTTCTCTCCCACCGCTCCCTTCACGCCGGCCGCCGCGGCCATCACGCCTTCGAGCGAGCCGTGTTCGGTGAGCAGCTTCACCGCCGTCTTGGGGCCGACCTTGTCCACCCCCGGCACGTTGTCGACCGCATCGCCCACCAGCGTGAGGTAGTCGACGATGCGCTCCGGCGGCACGCCGAACTTCTCCTTCACGCCGTTGATGTCGAGCGACTCGTTGCTCATCGTGTTGATGAGCACCACCTGCTCGTTCACCAGCTGCGCCATGTCCTTGTCGCCGGTGGAGATGATGACCCGCTGGCCGGCCGCCGAGGCCAGGCATGACAGCGTGCCGATGACGTCGTCCGCCTCGATGCCCGGCACCTCGAGCACCGGCCAGCCGAGCAGGCGCACCACCTTGTGGATCGGCTCGATCTGCTGCGCGAGCGCCTCCGGCATGGGGGCCCGATTCGCCTTGTATTCGGGGTACCAGTCGTCGCGGAATGTCTTGCCCTTGGCATCGAACACGCAAGCCGCATGCTGGGCCGGGAACTGCTCGCGCAGCTTGCGCAGCATGTTGATGATCCCGTAGATGGCACCGGTGGGCTCGTTGGCCGCGTTGCGCAGGTCAGGCATCGCATGGAAGGCCCGGTACAGGTAGCTGGAACCATCCACCAGCAGCAGGGTCGATTCAGCAGGAGTATTCATCCGCCGGATTGTGCCCGCCGAGGTGTAAGCCCGCGCCTACAATCGTTTTCCATGAGCCCACGCACTTTCGCCCTCCAGATCGTCGGCGGCCTGGCTTTGTCCGGGGCTGCGGCGCTGCTGCCCGCCTGGGCCCAGCAGCCGGCCGCGGCCAGCCCCGCGGCGACGCTGCCCAACGAGCCCGCCGTGCAGCACACGAAGATCGAGGACGAAGGTTCGCGGGTCGAGGAAGTCAGGATCCGCGGCGAGGTGCGGCGCATCACCGTCACGCCCAAGGTTGGCACCACGGTTCCCTACGAGGTGCTGCCGGCGGAAGGCTCGCGCGACCTGAGCCAGAGCGGCAGCCGCGGCGTGGCCGGCCAGCGCGTCTGGCACATCCTCACGTTCTAGGCCGCCGGCACCATGGCGGTCTTTACCGAAGTCGGCTTCGACGAAGCCGCCAAGCTGATGACGAGCCTGCAGCTCGGGCGCCTGCTCGAGTTCAAGGGCATCACCTCGGGCATCGAGAACACCAACTACTTCGCCACCACCGAACGCGGCGCCTACGTGCTCACGCTGTTCGAGCGGCTCACCCACGAGCAGCTGCCGTTCTACCTGCACCTCATGAAGCACCTGGCCCGGCACGGCATCCCGGTGCCCGAGCCGCAGGCCGACGGCACCGGCGAGATCCTGCTCACGCTCAAGGGCAAGCCGGCAGCGGTGGTCGACAAGCTGCGGGGCGGCCACCAGCTCGCGCCCGCCGTGGAGCATTGCGAGCAGGTGGGAGCCATGCTGGCGCGCATGCATGAAGCCGGCCGCGACTATCCGCGCGAGCAGCCCAACCTGCGCGGGCTGGCGTGGTGGCAGGAAACCGTGCCGGTGGTCGTCCCCTATCTCGATGCACCGCAGCGCGCGCTGATCGAAGAGGAGCTCGCATTCCAGCAGGCGCTGGCCGGCACGGCCGCCTACAAGGCGCTGCCGAAGGGGCCCATCCATGCCGACCTGTTCCGCGACAACGTCATGTTCGAAGGCCATGAGCTCACCGGCTTCTTCGACTTCTACTTCGCGGGCTGCGACGCCTTCCTGTTCGACATCGCCGTGTGCCTGAACGACTGGTGCATCGACATCGACACCGGCCGGCTCGACGAGGAGCGCGCGAATGCCTTCGTGGCCGCCTATGACGGCGAACGCGCACTGAGCGGCGACGAACTGCGCCTGCTGCCGGCGCTGCTGCGCGCCGGCGCGCTGCGCTTCTGGATCTCGCGGCTGTGGGATTTCCACCTGCCGCGGGAGGCCTCGATGCTCAAGCCCCACGACCCCACGCATTTCGAGCGGGTGCTGCGCGAGCGCGTCGGCACGCCGTGGCATTACCTGCGCGCCGAATGAAGCTCAAGCACGCGGGCTTTCGCGAAGGCGTGCTGTGGGTGCGCAGCGGCTTTCGGGTGTTCTTCCGCTACCCGCTGGCGTTCACCGGGCTGTTCATGATGTTCATGTTCGGCGAGCTGCTGCTGCTGGTGCTGCCCTGGCTGGGACCGGTGCTGTTCCTCGCATCGCTGCCGCTCGTGTCGGCAGGTTTCGTGCTTGCCACCGAACGCGCCTTGCGCGGACGTGCCCCGCTGCCGGACGTGTTCTTCGAGCCCCTGCGAACCGGCCGCGCCAGGCGCGTGGAGTTTGCCAAGCTGGGCGTGCTGTACACGCTGGCCGTCGTGCTGGTCGTGGCGCTCATCAGCGCGATCGACGGTGACCGGCTCGAACGCTGGCAGCAGGCTGTTTGGGAGGAGGCCCAGCAGGGCACGCCGCAGGGTGCACCCGCTTCGGCGCCCGATGCCCAGCCGGCGACGCCCGACACCCCGGCCGACCAGTCGCCTGCGGCCAGCCGGCCACGCAGCGCCGATCGCGCGCTGATCGAAGACCCGCAGCTGCAATTCAGCCTGCTGCTGCGGCTCGCGCTGATCGTGCCGCTGTCGCTGGTGTTCTGGCACGCACCGGCGCTCATCCACTGGGGCGGCGTGCCGGTGACGAAGTCGCTGTTCTTCAGCGCGGTGGCCTGCTGGCGCAACCTGGGCGCCTTCATCGGCTTCGGGCTGGCCTGGAGCGTGGTGGTGCTGACCTTCGGCGCCGTCACGACGATGCTGTTCGTCTTCATCGGCCAGCCGCAATTGGTGCCGCTCGCGGTCATGCCGGCGGCGCTCATGTTCTCGACCGTCTTCTACGCCTCGCTGTACTTCACCTTCGTCGACAGTTTCAGCCCGCCGTCCGATATGGGCGAGGAGAGCCGCGATGAGCCAGCAAGCCCACCGACTTGAAGGACTCCGGGACTCGGAGCTGTTGTGGACGCGCAGGCGAGACGTCCTTCGGGCCGCCGCCGCCTTCGCAGCGGCCGGCGGCGCATCAGCCGTGCAGGCCCAGGGCCTGTCCAACATCGTGCAGATGACCGGCGACGTGCTCGGCAACGGGCAGCGCCTGCGCCGCGAAGACAGCATCCAGAGCGGCGACACGGTCGAGACCGGCCCGGGCTCGACCCTCGTGTTCGTGATCGGCGCGGCCGCCTTCCACCTGCGGCAGAACACCCGGCTGCGGGTCGAGCGCGGCCGTTCGCTCAACTTCGTGTCGCTGCTGCGCCTCTTGACCGGCGGCGTGGTCTCGGCCTGGGGTCGTGGCGGCCAGCGGCTGGTGAGCACGCCCACCCTCACCGCCGGCATCCGCGGCACCGGCGTCTACACCGAAGTGCGGCCCGACGGCCGCAGCTACTTCTGCAACTGCTACGGCACCGTGGCGCTCGAAACGCGCGGCGAAAGTGTCTTGTCGCAGGCCGACTACCACCAGTCGTTCTGGGCCGAGGTCGAGCCCAAGGGCGGCCGGCTCATCACGCCGGCCGCCGCCTTGAACCACACCGACGAAGAGCTGGAGTTCCTGGCGCGGCTGGTTGGCGAACGCGCGCGCTGGGAAGTGCTCGGCCGCAAGGGCGTGAAGGACGGCCGCGGCTACATGGACGAGCGTCCGGCCGGCGCCCACCCCGCGGCGCGCTGATCGCCCCCGCAGCCCACGGCCGCAAAAAGCAAAAAGGGCCGGCAAACCGCCAGCCCGCAGAAGGCAGGGCTGCACCCCTGCCTGACCACTCGTTGTTCTGGTTGTTGTTGTCTCAGGCTCCCACCGGCTTGCCGTCGGTGCGGCGCACCACGATGGTCGACGAGCGCGGGGGCAGCGTGTTGCCCTGCACATTCGACGGCCAGGTGCCCGTGGGATGCTGGATGTTGATGAAGAAGGTCTTCAGGTCCGGCGTGTAGGTGAGGCCGGTGATCTCGCAGCCGTTCGGTCCCACCAGGAAGCGGGTCGACTGGCGCGTCTCGGCGTCCACGTAGTACATCGAGTTGTTGCCGAAGGTGTTGGTGATCGACGTGCCGGCGCTGGCGTCGGTCTGCACCCACAGGCGGCCCTGGCTGTCGACGCGGATGCCGTCGGGGCTCGAGAAGGTGTCGCCCTTGATGTTGCCGCGCAGGTTGCTGGCGGTCAGGCGCGGGTCGCCGCCCAGCAGGAAGATCTCCCACTTGAAGGTGGTGGCGGTGGGCGTGTTGCCGTCTTCCGTCCAGCGGATGATGTGGCCGTGCGAGTTGGTGACGCGCGGGTTGGCCGTGTCGGTGACCTGCCGGCCGCCGTTGTTGGTGAGCGTCACGTAGATGCGCTTGTCCGGCCCGATGCTGATCCACTCCGGACGGTCCATCAGCGTGGCGCCGGCCACGCGGGCGGCCGCCTTGGTGTTGATGAGCACGTCGGCCTGGGTGTTGAAGTCGATCGTCACCGGGGTGGGCGGCGTCACGCTCTGCGTGTAGTTGCCCGGGTCCTGTGCGCCGGCCACCAGGCCGTTCTGGCCCTGCACCAGCGCGACCCACTGGCCGGTGCCGTCGGCGTTGAACTTGGCGGCGTACAGCGTGCCGGTGTCCAGCAGGTTGGCATTCGCGGCGCGGTCGGCCGGGTTGTACTTGTTGCTCGGCACGAACTTGTAGATGCAGCCCGGCGTGCCGTCGTCGCCCATGTAGATGCCGACGTTGTTGTTCGCGTCGAGCATGTAGGCAGTGTTCTCATGATCGAAGCGGCCCAGCGCGGTGCGCTTGGCCGGCACGCCCGTCAGGGTGCCGTACGGGTCGATCTCGATCACCCAGCCGTAGCCGATCTCGGCCTGGGTGGGGTCGATGTAGTTGTCGGTGCTTTCCTCGCAGGTGAGGTAGGTACCCCAGGGCGTGCGGCCGCTCGAGCAGTTGTTGAGCATGCCCACCACCGTGGCGCCGACCGTGGCGGCAGCCGGGCCGGTGACGTTGTAGACGGTGTTGCCGCTGTAGCGCTTGTTGAAGGTCGAGTTGGCCTTCACCGCCCACTTGCCGTTGGCGCCGGCAGCCACTTCGATCACCGACACGCCGACAGCCGACAACGCGATCTTCTTCTGCTCGGCCGTGGCCGTGGCCGCGCTGTAGGTGCCGCCGGTGAAGAGGATCTGGTAGTCCGGCAGTTCGTGGTTGATGGCGAGCAGGCCGCCCTTGTTCGGGTCCACGCCCTGCAGTTCGTAGAACTCCATGCCGTCGTGGTTGCCGCCGGCGATCTGCTCGGTGCCGGCGGAGTCCAGGAAGGTGCCGGTGTAGGCGGTGGCGCCTGCCACCACTGCGTCGCCGGCGCTGAACAGCACCTCCGCGGTGTAGCCCTCGGGGACCACGACGCTGTCGCCGGTCACCGCGGCCACGCCGTCGAACTCGACCTTGTAGCTCACCGAAGGCGCGGCCGGAGCGTCGTCGTCTCCGCCCCCGCAGGCCGTCAGCGCGGTGCTGCCGAAGGCGGCGGCGAGCGAGGCGCCGAAGGTGCCCTTGAGCAGGCCGCGGCGCTGCATCCTGGCCTGCTGCAGCACGTCCTCGAACATCTGGCCGGGCACGTGGTCGACTTCGGTGCGGCCCTTGGCGGCGGCCGCCTCGGCACGAGCGCGGTCGGTGAGATACGACATGAGGTACTCCTTGCGTGGGGTGTCGTTGTGAACGCCGCGCATGCTAGGAAGCGCCTGTTACGAACCCGTGTCGGTCCCGTGACAGTTCGACGCGGGAAGCGGCACGCAAGCCGCAGCCCTCAGTCGACGGGAGTCAGCTTGGCCACGCTGAGCGCCAGCCACTTCATGCCGTGGCGGCCGAAGTTCACCTGCGCGCGGGCATCCTCGCCGCTGCCCTCGAGCGTCACGATGACGCCTTCGCCGAACTTGGTGTGGAACACGCTCTGGCCGGCCCGGAAGCCCGTGCCCTTTTCGCGCGAGGCCTGCACCGAGGCCGGCTCGCTCGCCACGCGACCGGCTCCGACGATGGAGCCCAGCCCGCTGCCGCGAGTCCAGGCCTGCTGGTAGTCGCGCGCGAAGCCCGAGCCGAAGCCCTGCACGCGCGGCGTGATCCACTTGAGCGCCGCTTCGGGCAGCTCGTCGAAGAAGCGGCTCTTGATGTTGTAGCGGGTCTGCCCGTGCAGCAGGCGCGTCTGGCTGAAGCTCATGTACAGGCGCTTGCGCGCGCGCGTGATGGCCACGTACATGAGGCGGCGCTCCTCCTCGAGGCCGTCGACGTCGGACAGCGAGTTCTCGTGCGGGAACAGGCCCTCTTCCAGCCCGGTGATGAAGACGTTGTCGAACTCCAGCCCCTTGGCGGAGTGGATGGTCATCAGCTGGATCGCGTCCTGCCCGGCCTGGGCCTGGTTGTCGCCGGCCTCGAGCGCCGCATGGGTGAGGAAGGCGGCCAGCGGCGACATGATCTCGCCCGTTTCGGAATCGGGCGTGGTGGCCGCGGCGGCCGGCGCCGGCGGCTCGCCGATGGCGATGCTGCCGGGGCCTTGCTCGTCGACCGGCAGCGCGACCGCGTCCTTGCCGAAACCTTCCTGCGTGACGAAGGCTTCGGCGGCGGTCACCAGTTCGGCCAGGTTCTCCAGCCGCTCCTGGCCTTCCTTTTCGGTGCGGTAGAAGTCGGCGAGCCCGGAGGCCTGCACCGTGTGCTCGATGATGTCGCGCAGCGTGAGGCCGTGCGTCGCCTGCCGCATCGCATCGACCAGCGCGTTGAAGGCGGCGAGATTGGCGCCGCCCTTGCCGGTGACGGCACCCACGCTCTGGTGGAGGCTGCGGCCGCTTGCACGCGCGGCGTCCTGCAGCTGCTCGAGCGTGCGCGCGCCGATGCCGCGCGCCGGAAAGTTCACCACCCGCAGGAAGCTGGTGTCGTCGTTCGGGTTCTCGATCAGGCGCAGGTAGGCGAGCGCATGCTTGATCTCGGCCCGCTCGAAGAAGCGCAGGCCGCCGTACACGCGATACGGCATGCCGGCGTTGAACAGCGCCGATTCGATGACCCGCGACTGCGCATTGCTGCGGTAGAGCACCGCGATCTCGCTGCGCGTGGAGCCGTCGCGGATGAGCTGGCGCGCTTCTTCGAGGAACCACTGCGCCTCGGCGAAGTCGCTGGTCGATTCATACACCCGCACCGGCTCGCCCGGGCCGGCCTCGGTGCGCAGGTTCTTGCCCAGGCGGCGGCTGTTGCGGCTGATGAGTTCGTTGGCGGCGTCGAGGATGTTGCCGAAGCTGCGGTAGTTGCGCTCCAGCTTGATGACCTGCTCGACCCGGAACTCGCGCTCGAACAGCGACATGTTGCCCACCTGCGCGCCGCGGAATGCGTAGATGCTCTGGTCGTCGTCGCCCACCGCCATGACGCTGCTCTCGGGGCCGGCGAACATCTTGAGCCAGGCGTACTGCAGGCGGTTGGTGTCCTGGAATTCGTCGACCAGGATGTGCCGGAAGCGCCGCTGATAGTGCTCCCGCACCGCCTGGTTGTCGCGCATCAGCTCGTACACCCGCAGCATCAGCTCGGCGAAGTCGACCACGCCTTCGCGCTGGCACTGGTCTTCATAGGCCTGGTAGATCTGCACCAGCGTGCGCGTCTGGCCGTCGGTGACCTCGATGTCGCCCGGCCGCAGGCCGTCTTCCTTGCTGCCCGCGATGAACCAGGTGACCTGCTTGGGCACGAAACGCTCTTCGTCGAGGTTCATCGCCTTGATGACGCGCTTCACCGCAGACAGCTGGTCCTGGCTGTCCAGGATCTGGAAGCCCTGCGGCAGGTTGGCGAGCTTCCAGTGCGCCCGCAGGAATCGGTTGCACAGACCGTGGAAGGTGCCGATCCACATGCCGCGCACGTTCACCGGCAGCATCGCACCCAGGCGGGTGAGCATCTCCTTGGCAGCCTTGTTGGTGAAGGTGACCGCGAGCACGCCGCCCGGCGACACCTGCCCGGTCTGCAGCAGCCAGGCGATGCGCGTGGTCAGCACCCGAGTCTTGCCCGAGCCCGCACCTGCCAGCACGAGCGAGTTGCCGCGCGGCAGCGTCACCGCGGCGAGTTGTTCAGGGTTGAGGTTGGCCAGGAGGCCCGCGGGCACGGCGTGGCCGTCTTCGACAGAATGCTCGGAATGCATCCACGGATTCTAGGAGTCGCGGTGTTCTCGACCTTGCGCCACGTGCTGTGGCTGCTGCCAATTGCTGCCGCCTGCGCCCAGGCCCAGCCGGCCCCCTGCCCGCCCGCCGCAACGCTCCTGCTGCAGCGGTTCGTCCCGGCCGATTGCGAGACCTGCTGGCAGGCCGCCGGCGAGGCGGCACTGCCGGCTCGCACCTGGGCGCTCGACTGGATCGTCCCCAGCCCGCAGGGCGACGCGGCTCCGTTGTCGCTGGCCGCATTGCCGGAGGCAGTCGAACGCGCCCAGCGTGCCGGGGCGAGCGAGCAGCGTGACAAGCCCGCACCTGCGCCGCGCCTGCAGGTTCAAGGCGGCCCGGCCTGGAACGGCTACTTCGGCTTGCAGCTTTCGGTGCGCGGCGCGCCGGCGCCGGCCGGCAGCAGCGGCTGGCTGGCGCTGGTGGAGCGGATCCCAGCCGGAGAGGAGGGCACTGCCGTCGCCCGGCAGCTGGTGCGCTCGGTGGCCGGGCCGCTGCCGCTGGACGGGCTGTCGCCGCGCAAACCGGTGCAGCACCTGCGGGCCCTGCGGGTCGGCGAAGGCGCGCAGCCCGAGCGACTGGTAGGCATCGGCTGGGTCGAGGCGGCCGACGGACGCGTGCTGGCGGTGGCGCAGGAAGCCTGCCCGAAGCGCTGAGGTGCAGCGAAGCGTGCGAACCTGCATGGGCTTTTCGAGCCGCCGTGCAGATCGACCGGCGTAGAATGCGCCACCGGGCCCAAATTTTGGCGCCCGGTTTTTTGTGTCCGCACCACGCCCGCTCGTGGCCTCGCCGGACCGCCGGGTCTCCAAGTCAAGCGCTCGCAGCCATTGGGCCGCGCACTGCCTCAACGCGCCGCCCGCCCATCTGCAACCGGAGCCTTGGAACTCACATGGAAATCTTCGACTACGACAACGTCCTGCTGCTGCCGCGCAAGTGCCGCGTGGAAAGCCGCAGCGAGTGCGACACCTCGGTGCAATTCGGCGGCCGCAGCTTCAAGCTGCCGGTGGTGCCGGCCAACATGAAGACGGTGCTCGACGAGCCGATCAGCGAATGGCTGGCCGCCAACGGCTACTTCTACGTGATGCACCGCTTCGACCTCGACAACGTGGCCTATGCGAAGCGCATGCGCGACAAGGGCCTGTTCGTGTCGATCAGCTCGGGCGTCAAGAAGCCCGACTACGACGTGATCGACCGCCTGGCCGCCGAGGGCGTGGGCGCCGATTACATCACCATCGACATCGCCCACGGGCATGCCGAGAGCGTGCGCAAGATGATCGAGCACATCAAGAAGATGCTGCCCTCGACCTTCGTGATCGCCGGCAACGTGGGCACGCCCGAGGCGGTGATCGACCTCGAGAACTGGGGCGCCGACGCCACCAAGGTGGGCATCGGCCCGGGCAAGGTGTGCATCACCCGGCTCAAGACCGGCTTCGGCACCGGCGGCTGGCAGCTGAGCGCGCTGAAGTGGTGTGCACGCGTGGCCACCAAGCCCATCATTGCCGACGGCGGCATCCGCCATCACGGCGACATCGCCAAGAGCGTGCGTTTCGGCGCGGCCATGGTGATGGTGGGCTCGCTGTTCGCAGGCCATGAAGAGTCGCCGGGCCAGACGGTCGAGGTGGACGGCAAGCTCTACAAGGAGTACTACGGCTCGGCCTCCGACTTCAACAAGGGCGAGTACAAGCACGTCGAAGGCAAGCGCATCCTGGAGCCGGTGAAGGGCAGGCTGGCCGACACGCTGCGCGAGATGCAGGAAGACATGCAGAGCTCGATCTCGTATGCCGGCGGCAAGGCATTGGGCGACCTGCGCAAGGTCAACTACGTGATCCTCGGCGGCGAAAACGCCGGCGAGCATCTGCTGATGTAAGGGGCCGCCGATGCTGCGAAACCTGTCCCTGGTGCTGGGCGGCCTGCTGGCCTGCGGTGCGGCCCTCGCCATCGAGGTGAACGAAGCCAGCCAGGCCCAGCTCGAGATGGTCAAGGGCATCGGCACCCGGCTGTCGGAGCAGATCCTCGCCGAGCGCACGCAACACGGGCCGTTCAGGGACTGGGCCGACCTCGCGGCACGCGTGAAAGGGCTGCGCGCCGCGAAGGCGGCTCAGTTGTCGAATGCCGGGCTCACCGTCAACGGGGCCGGCATGGTGTCCAGCGGCGCCGGCATGCTGTCGCCCGATGCGCCCGCGTCGGCACCTCGCTGAGTGCGCTCGGGCCGCTTCCAGCCGAAGAACTTCTCGACGTCGGCGCGCCTGGCCAGGGTGTCGGCCTCGCCCAGCGCGATGAGTTCGCGGGTGTAGCTCGCCTCGAACAGCAGGTAGCTGGCCAGCGCCGCGCCGCGCGCGGTCGCGCCTTCGCCCGACACACCCAGCGCGCGCAGCATGCCGCGGATCGCCGGCGGCAGGTCCTGCAAGTGCCTGGCGGCGATGTCGTCGAGCCGCTCGCTCGGAGCGATCACCAGCACGTCGATCGGCCGCAGTGCCGTCTTGGCGCGCGCCTCGGCGCTCAGCAGCGACAGCGTGTTGTTGATGCGCTGCAGGCGCTCCACGTCCACCGCCAGCGCATCGAGAAAGATGTTCGACAGCGTGTGCCCGGCGATCTGCGCCACGTTGGGGTATTCGCTGCGCACCGGCCGGCGCCCCGGTGGCTCCTGCAGGCGACCGGCACCAATGACGAGAATGCGCTCGGCCCCCAGGTGCACCGCCGGAGAGATGGGCGCGGCCTGGCGCATCGAGCCGTCGCCGAAGTATTCCCAGCTGCCCTGCAGCGGCAGCTCCACCGCCGGAAAGACGAACGGAATGGCCGACGAGGCCAGCAGGTGCGGCGTGGTGATGGTGTCGCGCACGGCGATGCGCTGCGAACGCGTCCACGGCTCGATGTCGTGCACCGCGTCGTAGAAGGTCACGTGTTCGCCCGAGGTGTAGCTCGAGGCGGTGACCGCCAGCGCCTGCAGGTGGCCGCCCTGCATGACCTCGGGGATGCGCTGCAGCGGTACCAGGTCGCGCAGCAGCGCCTCGAGTGGCGTGTTGTCGAGGAAGGACCGGGGCCGTGCACGCCGCCAGCGCGCCAGCGCCCAGCCGACCGAAAACATGGTGAGCCACTTGGCGCCGGTGCGGATGACGCCGAACGAGTCGGCCCGGTACACCTGGTCGGCATGGAAGTTCATCCACACCGAACTCAGCCGCTCGACCGATTTCTCGAAGTAGTCGGCGCCGCAGGCCAGCGCCGCGGCATTGATGGCCCCGGCCGAAGTGCCGGCGATCACCGGGAAGGGGTTGCCGGCGCGCACTGCGCGGCAATGCCGCTTGATGCGGGCGATGGCCCGCAGCACCCCCACCTGGTAGGCGGCGCGTGCGCCGCCGCCGGTGAGGATCAGGCCAGTGGTGAGGTTGGAAGGGCTGCTGTCGTTCACCATGCGGCCAGTGTAGGGACGCCCAGACGCAAACGGCTCGGGATCAGCCCGAGCCGTTGTGCAGTATGGGCGGGCCGGGACGCTTCAGTCCTTGCCGTGGCCCTTGCCGTGGCCGTGGCCCTTGTCCTTGTGCTTCGAGCCCCCGTGGTCGCCGCCCTTGTGCCGCGGCGCGTAGTGCTCGTTGTACCAACCCTCCTGCACGAAATAGACGCGCCTGTTGCACGCGCCGTACTTGCCGCAGTGCTTCGCCCAATTCTTGGCGTGCCCAGGAGGCACATGCATGTAGATCGGTGCGCTCTGCATCACCACCGGGGTCTGCTGGATCACCACCGGCTGCGGAAAGATCAGCGCCGGCGGCTGCGGCACGTTGCCGATGTCGATGCGGCCGTACAGGCCCGGCTGGTTGACCGACACGGACACGCCGACGTTGGTCTGCGCCATGGCGGGAGCCACGGCAGCCGCGGCCAGCAAAAGGGCGAAAGCTTGCTTCTTCATGAACGGTCCTTCAGTGGGAACACGCAGTTTCAACGTCTCGGGCGACCAGGCCGCCGACAAGAGTGGGCAATTTTCCCATCTTTACCGGTAGCAAAAGTGTCAGCAGACGTGTCGGAGCGGTTATTCGTAGACGACCACGGCCGACTGTCCGTGAGATCCGTCACGCCAGCGTGCCAATGCCGCATCGCTTGGGAAGAAGCGTGATTCTTCGCCCAGGTCGAGTTCCCCCTGGGCGGCGAGCACCGGGTTCCTGCGCTCCAGCAGCAGCCGCACCGGCAGGCCCTGCACCAGGTCGCCCTGCTCGGTGTTCTGCCGCCGCGGCGGAAACTCCCTCAGCAGATCGGCCACCGGCGGCGCCTTGCCGTTGACCGCCACCCGCAGGTAGCGGCCGAAGCGGCAGCGCGAGGTGCCCAGGTCCCAGGCCTGCTGGACGTTGAGCCGCAGGCCGCCCGAAAAGCGGTCGGGCTGCACCTTGCCCTGCACGATCAGCAGTTCGTCGTCCTTCCAGAGCTCCTTGTTGGCGTTGATCAGCTCCTCGTTGGCCACCGCCTCGATCACGTCGGTCTTGTCGTCGAGCTTGAAGATCGCCACACGCCCGCGCTGCCCGTTGACGAAGCGCAGGTCGCTCACGATGCCGGCCATCATCTGCGGCTCGCGGCTGTCGACCAGGTCGGCGATCTTTCGCCTGGCGAACTGCCGCACCTCGGGCTCGTATTCGTCGAACAGGTGGCCCGAGAGATAGAAGCCGATGGCCGTCTTCTCGTGGGTGAGCCGCTCCTTGATGCTCCACGGCGCCACCGGCACGAGCTCCGGCTCCTGCGTCGACGAGCCGTGGCCGCCGCTGTCGCCGAAGTCGAACAGGCCGCCCTGGTCGGCATGCGCGGCCTGGGTGTCGGCGTAGTCGAAGCCCAGCGAGATGCTGGCCAGCAGCGCAGCGCGGTCGGGCTGCAGCGCATCGAACGCCCCGCCCTTGACCAGCGCCTCGACCACGCGCTTGTTGACGCGGCTGCGATCGATGCGGGCGCAGAAGTCGAAGAAGCTGCGGAACGGGCCGCCCTGGCTGCGCACCTCGACGATGGACTCGATGGCGCCCTGCCCCGTGCCCTTGATGGCGCCCAGGCCATAGCGCACCACCTTGTCGCCCACCGGCTCGAAGCGGTAGGTGCCGGTGTTGATGTTCGGCGGCTCGAAGGTGAGCCCGAGCGCCACCGCGTCGTCATGGAAGATCTTGAGCTTGTCGGTGTCGTCGATCGCGACGCTCATGTTGGCCGCGGTGAATTCGGACGGGTAGTGCGCCTTCAGCCAGGCCGTGTGATACGCCAGCAGCGCATAGGCCGCCGCATGCGACTTGTTGAAGCCGTAGCCCGCGAACTTCTCCATCAAGTCGAAGATCTCGTTGGCGAGGTCCGCGTTGATGTCGTTCTTGGCCGCACCTTCGGCGAACAGCACCCGGTGCTTGGCCATCTCCTCGGCCTTCTTCTTGCCCATGGCGCGGCGCAGCAGGTCGGCGCCGCCGAGCGAGTAGCCGCCCAGGCGCTGGGCGACCTGCATCACCTGCTCCTGGTAGACCATGATCCCGTAAGTCTCTTCCAGCACCTCCTTCATCAGCGGGTGCGGATAGGTCACCTCTTCCTTGCCGTGCTTGCGGGCGCAGAAGCTGGGGATCAGGTCCATCGGGCCCGGCCGGTACAGAGCCACCAGCGCGATGATGTCCTCGAACACGCTGGGTTTCGCGTCGCGCAGCATGCCCTGCATGCCGCGGCTTTCCAGCTGGAACACCGCCACCGTCTTGCCTTCGGAGAGCAGCCGGTAGGTGGCCCGGTCGTTGAGCGGCAGCTTCTCGAAGGCGAAGTCCTTCCGGTCCGCATGCCGGGCGACGATGAACTCCTTCGCCATCTCGAGGATGGTGAGAGTGGCCAGGCCCAGGAAGTCGAACTTCACCAGGCCGATGGCCTCGACATCGTCCTTGTCGTACTGGCTCACCGCCGAGTCGCTGCCGGGCTGCATGTACAGCGGGCAGAAGTCGGTGATCTTGCCCGGCGCGATGAGCACGCCGCCGGCATGCATGCCGATGTTGCGCACCATGCCCTCGACCTTCTCGGCCAGCGCCAGCAGCTCGGCCACCTCTTCCTCGGCTGCCTCGCGCTGCTCGATCTCGGGCGCCTCCTTGCGCGCGTAGATCACGCCGGAGTCGGGGTTGTCGCCCGGTCGCTTCAAGGTGACGGTCTTGCCGGGCGGCGCAGGAATGAGCTTGGCGATGCTGTCGACGTGGCCGTAGCCCATGCCGAGCACCCGGCCCACGTCGCGCAGCGCGGCCTTGGCGGCCATGGTGCCGAAGGTGGCGATCTGGCTCACCGCCTCGCGGCCGTACTTGTCCTTGACGTAGTCGATCACCCGGTCGCGGTTGGCCTGGCAGAAGTCGATGTCGAAGTCGGGCATCGACACCCGTTCCGGATTCAGGAAGCGCTCGAACAGCAGGTTGTAGCGCAGCGGGTCGAGGTCGGTGATCTTCAGCGCATAGGCCACCAGCGAACCGGCGCCCGAACCCCGCCCCGGGCCCACCGGGCAGCCGTTGTTCTTGGCCCAGTTGATGAAGTCCGCCACGATCAGGAAGTAGCCCGGGAAGCCCATCTTCAGGATCGTGCTGATCTCGAAGTCCAGGCGTTCCACGTAGCGCGGGCGCTGCTGCTCGCGCTCCGCCTCGTCGGGATACAGGTGCACCATCCGCTCGTTCAGGCCCTCGTGCGAAAGCTGGCGGAAGTAGTCCTCCATCGGCATGCGCGTGCCGTCGGCCAGCAGCGGCGTCGGGAAGTTGGGCAGCTGCGGCTTGCCCAGCGTGAGCTTCAGGTTGCAGCGCTGCGCGATCAGTTCGGTGTTGGCCACTGCCGACGGCAGGTCGGCAAACAGCGCGCACATCTGCTCCTGCGTCTTGAAATACTGCTCGCGCGAGAAGCGCTTGACGCGGCGCGGGTTGGTGAGGGTTTCGCCTTCGGCGATGCAGGTGCGCGCCTCGTGCGCCTCGAAGTCGTCGGGCGTCTGGAACTGCACCGGGTGGGTGGCCACCACCGGCAGCTGCAGCCGCGCCGCCAGCGGCACGGCTGCCCGCACATGGGTTTCGTTGCTGGCCAGCCCGGCGCGCTGGATCTCGATGTAGAAGCGTTGCGGGAACAGCGCGGCGAGCTTCTGCGCCGCCGCCTCGGCGCGTGCGGCGTCGCCGGCCAGCAGCGCACGGCCCACGGCGCCCAGGTCGGCGCCCGACAGCGCGATGAGCCCCTTGCTGTAGCGCTCCAGCCATTCCCAGCGGATGTTGGCCTGGGCCCTCTGCACCCCCTGCGTCCAGCCGAGCGCGAGCAGCTCCGACAGGTTGTTGTACCCGTCGATGTTCTGGATCAGCAGCAGCAGCCGGCTCGGGTGCTTGTCACCGCCTTCGGGTTCCATCAGCACGTCGGCGCCGATCACCGGCTTCACGCCGGCCTTGCGCGCGGCGCTGTAGAACTTGACGGCGCCGAACAGGTTGTTCAGGTCGGTGAGCGCCAACGCCGGCTGGCGGTCAGCCGCGGCGGCATCGACCACGTCGTCGATGCGCAGGGTGCCGTCGACGACGGAAAACTCGGTGTGGGTGCGCAGGTGGACAAAAGGCATGGGCGGCATTGTAGGAAGCTGGCCACGCCCCGCCCGCTGCGGCGCGGGCCCGCACTGTTCACCGCTTCACGCGATGTCTTGGTGGATGCAAAGAAAGTTGCCTTCCGTGTCCTTGAACCAGGCGGCCTTCTCGGCGCCCAGCACGCACACGTGGTTCACCGTCTTGAAGTCGGGGAAGTCGTAGTCCTCGAACACCACGCCCCTGGCCTTCAGCGCCGCGATGGCGGCGTCGATGTCCTGCACCTGGAAACTCACCGCCGTGTGCTCCGCCTTGGTGCCCTCGGGCTTGGGGAACAGCGCCAGCGTGGCGCCGCCCGCGCAGCGGTAGGCGAACTTGCCGTCGGCCTTCAGCCCGCCGGCCACGAAGCCGAGCCTGTTCTCGTAGAAGTCGCGCGCGCGTGCCATGTCGATGACCGGCAGCATGGTGGTGACAGGGGCGGTGGCGAGCATGGCGGTCTCCTGCGGTGTGCTCCAAAGATAGCCACCCGGGCGCTTTCTACAATGCGCGCGTGCCCGCCATCCTCAACATCGCCGCCTACAAGTTCGTCACGCTGCCCGACCTGCAGACGCTGCGCGAACGCCTGCTCGACACCGCCCTCGCCCTGAGCCTGAAGGGCACCATCCTGCTGGCCGAAGAAGGCATCAACCTCTTCCTGGCCGGCGCGCCGGGCGAGGTGCGCCGCTTCCTCGACACCTTGCATGCCGACACGCGCTTCGCCGATCTCGAAGTGAAGGAAAGCTGGTCGGAGCACCAGCCCTTCAGGCGCATGCTGGTCAAGTGCAAGCGCGAGATCATCCGGATGAACCACCCGGCGATACGCCCGGAAAGCGGCCGGGCGCCTTCAGTGGACGCCGCCACGCTGGCGCGCTGGCTCGACGCCGGCCATGACGACGAAGGCCGGGAAGTCGTGATGCTCGACACCCGCAACGGCTTCGAGGTCGATGCCGGAGCCTTCGACCATGCGATCGACTGGCGTCTCGCGAGATTCAGCGACTTCCCGGCAGCCTTGCTGGCCCACAAGAAAGAGCTCGCCGGCAAGACCATCGTCAGCTACTGCACCGGGGGCATCCGCTGCGAGAAGGCCGCCATCTTCATGCGCGAGGCCGGACTCGAGCACACCCTGCAGCTCGACGGCGGCATCCTCAAGTACTTCGAGCAGGTGGGCGGCCGGCACTGGCACGGCGAGTGTTTCGTGTTCGACGAGCGCGAGGGGCTCGACCCCGGCCTGCGGCCTCACTCGGAGGCGAGCACCGCCAGCACCTCGGAGTGAAATTCGCGCTGGTACAGCACGTACACAACGCCCGCGGTCGCCAGCGCAAACGCCAGCGGCGAGAAGAACCAGCCGACCGCGGCAAAGCTCATGTAGTAGGCCCGCAGGCCGTCGTTGAAGGTCTCGGCGGCCATGCCCATCACCCGGCCGGCCTTGTCGGCGAACTGCTCGCGCGAGGCGGCCCCGGCATCGAACTCGGCGTATTCGGGCGCCGAGGCGATGAGCAGCGCGCCGAAGGTGTACTGCCGCATGCTCCAGGTGAAGCGGAAGAAGGCATACACGAACACGGCCGTGAGCAGCGCCAGCTTCAGGTCGAACACCATCGCCGAGGTGCGCGCGGCGAACGGCAGGTCGCGCACCAGCTCGCTGGCCTTTTCGCCGGCGCCCAGCAGCGCCAGCAGGCCGCCGATGATCAGGATGGTGGTGGAGGCGAAGAAGCTCGGGCTGGTGGACAGGTTCTGCACCACCACGCCGTCGACCACCCGCACCTCGCGCTTGGTGGTCTGCAGCATCCATTGCCGGCGGATGCGGTTGGTGGCCGCCAGGATGGACGGGCGCACCGTGGCGCGGCGCTTCGCGAAGTTGGCATAGCCCGCCCAGGCGGCGAAAAACCAAACGAGCGCCAGCCACTCGTACCAGGGCAGCAGGCGGATGAGCAGCAGCACGGTGTTCATGGCGCGTCACTGTAGCGCCATGCCGCGCCGCGCCCTACGGCCTGGCCACGCGCAGGCCGGAGGCCACCTGCAGCAACTGCCGCACGACGCCGGCCACGATCTGCTGCTGCTTCGGCTCCTTGAGCGCGCCGGCCTCGTCGAAGGCGTTGTGCGCCTGCCCGAGGGCGAACTGCTGCGGCACCACCAGCATGCCGAAGGCCATCGACAGGTACTGGCGGGTGAAGTTCAGGCTGCGCAGGCCGCCCAGCGGGCCCGGCGAGCTTGAAAGCAGCCCTGCCGGCTTGAGCGCCGTGGCCGCCAGGCCGGAGGGCTTGTCGCCTTCGGCCGCCACGCGCGAGAGCCAGTCGAAGGCGTTGATGAACAGCGGCGTCGGAAAGCCGTTGTACTCGGGCGTGACGTACAGCAGCGCGTCGTGGCTGGCGAACAGGTCGCGCAGCTGGCGGGCGCCATCCGGCGCGCCCTGGCTCGCTTCGAGATCGCCGTCGTACACCGGCATCGCGAGGCTGCGCAGGTCCACCAGCGTCACCTCCGCGCCGGCCTCGCGCGCCGCATCCGTCGCGGCACGCAGGAGCCTGCCGCTCAAGGCGCCGTTGCGGGAGCTGCCGGCCATCGCCAGCAGCTTGACGTCGTGGTTGCTCATCAGTGCCTCCGTCGTTGTGAGTCAGGTTGAATCAGCGTGCGAGATCGAACACCAGCACCTCGGCCCCCTGCCCGCCCGACAGCTCGACCGACGACTCGCCGGTCAGCTGCAGCGCGTCGCCGGTCTGCAGCGGCCGGCCATTGGCGACCACCGAGCCGCGCGCCACGTGCACATAGCCCAGGCGCCGCTCGCCCAGCGAGAGGCTCGCGCGCTCGTCGCCCTCGAACAGGCCGACGTACAGCTTCGCATCGGCATGGAGCTTCACCGAGCCGGCCTCGCCTTCGCGCGAGGCCACCAGGGCCAGGCGGCCGCGCTTGGCGCTTTCCGGAAAGTGCTTCTGCTCGTAGCCCGGGGCGACACCGGCCTCGTCGGGCAGGATCCAGATCTGCAGGAAGTGGGTGGTGTCGTTCGGTGCGTGGTTGAACTCGCTGTGGCGCACCCCGGTACCGGCGCTCATGCGCTGCACGTCGCCCGGCTGGATGGTCGCGCCGTTGCCCATGCTGTCCCGGTGGCCGAGGCCGCCTTCGAGCACATAGCTGATGATTTCCATGTCGCGGTGCCCGTGCGTGCCGAAACCGGTGCCAGGCGCGATGCGGTCCTCGTTGATGACGCGCAGGTTGCCGAAGCCCATGTGGGCCGGGTCGTAGTAGTCGGCGAACGAGAAGCTGTGGAAGCTCTTGAGCCATCCGTGGTCGGCATAGCCGCGTTCGCTGGACTTGCGCAGAGTGATCATTCGGGCTCCTTTCGTTTGCGCTCTCTCGATGGAGTCAATGTAGGAGCCACCCCGGCACGCAGGAGCGAGATGCCTTGATGGCATCATTCAAAACGCCTCAACGGACGCGACAT
Organism: Methylibium rhizosphaerae; assembly: GCF_006386545.1. Taxonomy (GTDB): domain Bacteria; phylum Pseudomonadota; class Gammaproteobacteria; order Burkholderiales; family Burkholderiaceae_C; genus Pseudorivibacter; species Pseudorivibacter rhizosphaerae. The sequence goes on from NZ_SWAR01000034.1 coordinate 63,083, forward strand.
GACGGATCGCCGAAACGCCCTCACCCCCGAAGCCCTGACCATGGTGGACATGATCGCGCGCACCGGCAGCTTTGCCGCGGCCGCCCGCGAACTCGGCAAGGTGCCGTCCGCCCTGACGTACAGCGTGCGCCAGCTCGAAGACGCGCTCGACGTGCTGCTGTTCGACCGCCGCTCGCGCCAGGCCCAGCTCACCGAGGCCGGCCGCGAGCTGCTCAACGAAGGCCGGCGCCTGCTGCAGGAGATCGACGCGGTGGCCAACCGGGTCAAGCGCGTGGCCACCGGCTGGGAAACGCAGCTCACGCTGGCGGTGGACAACGTGATCGCCCCGCGCGCGCTGTTCGACCTCACGGCGGCGTTCTACGAGATCCGCCCCGAAGGCAGCAACCAGGCCGGCCCGCCCACGCGCCTGAAGTTCCGCAACGAGGTGCTGTCCGGCACCTGGGAGGCCCTGCTCTCCGGCGAGGCCGACATCGCCATCGGCACCGGCGACCACACGCCGGCCCCGTCGGTGCACTGCGAAACGCTCGGGCCCATCCAGTTCGTGTTCGTGGTGGCGCCGCACCACCCGCTGGCCGCAGTGAAGGAGCCGCTGTCGCCGACCGTGATCGCCGCGCACCGCATCGTGGCGGTGGCCGACACCGCGCGGGACCTCGCGCCCATCACCGTGGGCGTGCTGCCCGGCCAGGACGTGCTCACCGTCCCCTCGATGGCAGCCAAGCTGGAGGCACTGCTGCGCGCGCTGGGCTGCGGCTCGCTGCCCGAGCCGCTGGTGCGCCGGCATGTCGAGGCCGGCCGGCTGGTGCAGAAGGAGACCGAAGTCGAGCGTCCTGCCTTCCGGCTCAACTACGCCTGGCGCAACACCGGGCAGCGGCCCGGCCTGGCCCTCGCGTGGTGGCTCAGCCAGCTCGAAAGCCCGGCCACGCGGCGGGCGCTGCTGGAGCAGCACGAAGGGCTCATCCTCTAGGGCCTGTTAACGCTATTTGGAGCCTCACGTGACCCAGGAAACGGGCGCCATCAAGGCGCAAAGCGGAAGCGGGGCGACTCCCCCGCTGAGCATTTGCAACGCGGAGGGCGCCCGTTTCCTGGGATCACCCGCAGGGCTTGGGTCCCTGGGGGCGCATG